>NZ_JAHDTF010000052.1 GCF_018531465.1 Sphaerisporangium fuscum | reverse complement strand
GCAGGCCGGCGATCGCCTTGCCGACCAGCTCTTCGGAGTGGCCGAGTCCGTAGACGGCGGCGGTGTCGATCCAGTTGACGCCGGAGGCGATGGCGTGGCGGATCGCGGCGATCGACTCGGCGTCGTCAGTGGCGCCCCAGCTGAAACGCCAGCCGGACCCGGAGACCGCCCAGGAGCCGAAGCCGAGGCGGGTGATCTCCATGCCGGTGGTGCCGAAGGGGCGAGTGGGCAGCCGGTCGTTGCTCATGTCAGTGATGCTCTTTCCACAGACGTCCGGGACGGTCCCGCAGGCGAGGAGGCCGTGGCCGTCCCGCCCGATCGGGGTCCCGGTGCCGGAACCGTTCCGGCGAGAACCACTCTGGCGGCCCCGCGCCGGCCGACCCAGTGGCAGCCGGTGCCTGGGCACGGCGTGACCAGGCTGAGCCGTCCCTGGGGAAGGTGGGCGCCACGTGACCAGGCACCGGCGGCGCTCGGAGGGCGGCGGCCGGGGATACTAGAGCGCATGACACTGGACAGGCGTGCCGAGCTGGGCGAGTTCCTGCGATCGCGCAGGGCGCGGCTTCGCCCCGAGGAGCTGGGGCTGCCCTCCTTCGGCGGCCGGCGGCGCGTCCCCGGGCTGCGCAGGGAGGAGCTCGCCCAGCTGGCCGGGGTGAGCGTCGACCACTACGTCCGGCTGGAGCAGGGACGCACACTGCACTTCTCCGAGGAGGTGCTCGACGCCGTGGCCCGCGCGCTGCGGCTCGACCCGGTCGAGCGCGAGCACCTCCACCGGCTGGCGCGCCCCTGGTCGGAGTCCGACCGGGCGCAGGCCGCGCCGGAGCCGCAGCGGGTACGGCCCGGGCTGCGCCGGTTGCTCGACTCCGCGGCCGACGTGCCGGCGTACATCGTCGGCCGGAACACCGACGTGCTGGCCTGGAACCGTCTGGCGGCCGCGCTGATCATCGACTTCGGCGCGCTGCCGCCGCGTGAGCGGAACCTCGCGCGCCTGGTGTTCCTCGACGAGGGGATGCGGAGCCTGTACGCCGACTGGCGCGGCAAGGCGAGCGACGTGGCCGCCTACCTCCGGCTCGACGCCGGGCGTCACCCGGGCGATCCGCGCACCTCGGAGCTGATCGACGAGCTGTCGGCCGCGAGCCCGGACTTCCAGGAGGCCTGGGCGGAGCACAAGCTCAAGGACAAGACGCACGGCCGGTACGTGTACCTGCACCCGGTGGTCGGCCGGCTCGACCTGGGTTTCGAGACGCTGCGCCTGCCCGACGACCCCGACCAGGCGCTGATCGCCCACACGGTCGGGGAGGGCTCGCCGTCCGAGACCGCGCTGCGGCTGCTCGCCACATGGGCCGAGAGCCTCGCCCCGGTGCGCTGAACGCCGCAGCGGAGCACCGCGATGGTGTCGGGCCCGTTCGGCGCGACACGCCGGAGGGCGGAGCACCGGGCCGTCCCGGTCAGGCCGTGGCGGCGCTGTGAGCGGCTCAGGCCGCTCATGCCATCACTTCCGCGGGGGGGAGCGGGGCACGGGCCGCTGCCGGGCTCTGAGCCTCGTACAGCTCCGCCTCAGAGGCCGGCCCGCACACGCGACGGCGCCCCGATCACCCGGCCGAGCCGGGCCGTGCGATCGGGGCGCCGCAGGGAGAAGCCGTACGGCCGGGAGCGCCCGTCTCGGGACGCCCCCGGTGAGCCGTCAGGAGAACTCGGCGAGGGTGCGCTCGGCCTCCTCCAGCCAGGAGCGGCGGGCCGCGATGGCCTCCTCGGCCTCCTTGGCGTCCTTGTCCTTGCCGGCGGCCCGGGCCTTGGCCAGGCGGCCCTCAAGCTGCTCGATCGACTTGCGCAGCTGGTCGACGGTGTTCTGCGCCCGGGCGCGGGCCTCGGGGTTGGACCGCTTCCACTCGGCCTCCTCGGCCTTGCGGACGGCCTCGTCGACGCGGCGCAGCCCGCCTTCGAGCCGGTCCCTGGACTCGCGCGGCACCGGCCCGACGGCCTCCCAGCGCTCCAGGATCGCCCGCAGGGCGTTCCGGGCGGCGCGGGCGTCGGTGACGGGCAGGATGCGCTCGGCGTCGGCGAGGATGGCTTCCTTGGCCTCGGCGTTCTCGCGCAGCGAGGCGTCACGCTCGGCGAAGACCGCCGAGCGGGCCTGGAAGAACTGGTCCTGCGCGGCCTTGAACCTCGCCCACAGGTCGTCCTCGGCCTCCCTGGAAGCCCGCCCGGCGCTCTTCCAGCGCCGCATGAGCTCGCGGTAGGCCGAGGCCGTCTCACCCCAGTCGGTGGAGGTGGCGAGCGCCTCGGCCTCGCTGACGATGCGCTCCTTGATGTTGCGCACCGACTCGCGCTGCTCGTCGAGCCCGGCGAAGTAGGACTTGCGCCGCTTGGCGAACGCGGTGCGGGCCGCCGACAGCCGCTTCCACAGCGCGGCCTCGGTGACCCGGTCGATGCGCTCGGCGCCCTTCCACTCCTCGACGAGCTGCCGCAGCCGCTCGCCGCCGGACTTCCAGTGGGTCGTCTCCTCGGCGATCCGCTCCGCCTCGGTGACGATGCGCTCCTTGATCTCCCGGGACTGCGCCCGCGCCTGGTCGCGGGCGGCCTTCACCTCTTCGCGGCGCTTGCCGACGAGCTCGGTGAGCGCCCCGAGGCGTCCCTCGAGGGCCGCCAGGTCCCCGATGGCGTGCGCGCCGGTGACGGACTCGCGCAGCTTGGCGATCGACGCCTCGGCCTGCGCGGGCGGCAGGTCGGTGCCCCGGACGCGCTGCTCCAGCAGTTCCACCTGGGTCGCCAGCTCGTCGTACTTGCGATGGAAGTAGGCGAGGGCCTCCTCGGGTTCACCGGCCTGCCAGGACCCGACGGCCCGTTCTCCCTCAGCCGTACGAACGTAGACGGTGCCGTCGTCGTCTACCCGGCCCCACGGGTCGGTGCTCACCGTGTCCTCCCGCACTCGAATCAGCCTCCAGGACGCTACGCGCCCTTGGTTGTATTACGTCAGCTCTTGCCAGAGATTGTCACGCGTTTGATTTCGACCGGGTCCTTGGGAGCACCCGTGCCGTCGCCCGTACCCCCCGGCAGGACGCCCTTCTTACTTACATCGTCGAGGATTTTCAGCCCCTTTGTGACGGTACCGAACGGGGTGTAGCTGGGGGGCAGCTGGAGGTCCCCGAAGATGACGAAGAACTGGCTGCCGTTGGTGTTGGGGCCGCTGTTGGCCATCGCGACCACCCCGCGCGTGTACTTCGCCCCGCTGAGGTTCTCGTCGGCGAACTTGTAGCCCGGGCCGCCGGTGCCGTCGGTCTGGCTCTTGCCGTCGGCCTTGGCCAGCGGGTCGCCGCACTGCAGCATCGGGAACGCCGCCGGGCCCATCCGGTGGCACTTCGACCCGTCGAAGTACTTCTTCTTGGCCAGGAAGGCGAAGGAGTTCACCGTGCAGGGGGCCTTGTCGGTGGCCAGCTGCACCACGATGTCGCCGTGGTTGGTGGTGAGCGTCATGGTCTGCGCGGACTTGTCGGCCTTCGCCGGCGGCATGCCGACGTTCTTCACCTGGCCGCCCGAGCTGTCGGCGACGTAGTCACAGGTGCCGGTGGCCGCGTCGTACGGCTTGGGCGTGGGGCCCGCGGACGGCGCCGCGCTCGACTGCGCCGAGGGCGTGGCCGTGGCGGCCTCGGTCTTGGAGTCGCCGCCGCCGACGAGCGCGACGGCCGCGAAGATACCGCCCACGACGACCAGCACACCCGCGCTCGTGCCGATGATCGCTAGGCGCTTCTGCTTGGCCTGACGCTCGGCGCGCCGCGCCATCTGCCGTTCGTAATGCTCTCGTGCCAGCTGCTTTTGACGGTCCTTGCCGGTCGCCACGCTGTGCCCTCCCGACTGTCCGGATTGATCGCGTTTGGCGGCCTCGCAGGGTGACCGCCACCTTTATGGAGTGGGCGAATCGTATCGGCCTACGGGCGATGGTTCGCAGCCCGGCGACCCGCACCGGTACCCTTCGGTTACATTCCCATCCGCTTTCCTTGACGACAACGATCACACCGAGGACCGTTTCCGTGCTCATCGACGGCTTTCCCGCAGGCTCCTTCCAGGCCAACTGCTACGTCGTCGCTCCCGCCGCGGGCGAGGAGTGCGTGATCGTCGACCCAGGTCAGGACGCCGTCGCGGGCCTGGACGACATGCTGCGGAAGCACCGCCTCAAGCCGGTCGCCGTGCTGTGCACCCACGGTCACCTCGACCACGTGTGGTCCGTCGCGCCGGTCTGCGGAGCACGGGACGTGCCCGCCTGGATCCACCCCGAGGATCGCGAGCTGCTGACCGACCCCGGCAAGGGTTTCTCGCTCATGGCCCGGCAGCAGCTCTTCGGCGGGCTGACGTTCACCGAGCCCGACGACGTGCGCGAGCTGTCCGACGGCGCGGTGCTCGAGATCGCCGGCATGGCCATCACCGTCGACCACGCCCCCGGCCATACCAGGGGGTCGGTGACGTTCAGGCTTCCCGAGGAGCGTGTGATGTTCTCAGGAGACCTGTTGTTCGCCGGCTCCATCGGACGCAGCGATCTGCCGGGCGGCGACTACCCGACGATCCTCCGCAGTCTCGGAGCCAAGTGCCTGACGCTGCCGGACGACACGACGGTGCTGCCCGGTCACGGACCAGAGACGACGATCGGCCGCGAACGCGCCACCAACCCGTACCTCGCCGAGGCGGTGCCGTTCGCGGGCCCAACCAGGGGACTGTGATGAGCTTTCAGGCGCCCAAGGGCGTACCAGAATACTTCCCGCCGCGCTCGGCGACCTTCCTCGCGGTCCGCGAGGCGTTCGCCACCGCGGCGACCAGGGCCGGTTATTCCTACATCGAGGTGCCCGTCTTCGAGGACACCGAGCTGTTCGCGCGCGGCGTCGGCGAGTCGACCGACGTCGTCACCAAGGAGATGTACACCTTCGCCGACCGGGGCGGACGCTCGGTCACGCTGCGGCCCGAGTTCACCGCCGGAGTGCTGCGCTCGACGCTGGAGCACGGCCTGCACACCGGCCAGCTGCCGGTCAAGCTGTGGACCACCGGCCCCGCGTTCCGCTACGAGCGCCCGCAGGCGGGCCGTTACCGCCAGCTGCAGCAGTTCGACCTGGAGGCCATCGGCACCGAGGACCCCGCCGTCGACGCCGAGACCATCGCCATCGCGTGGGCCGGCTACCGGACGCTCGGGCTCACCCAGGTGCGGCTGCTGCTCAACACCCTCGGGTGCAAGCAGTGCCGCCCGGCCTACCGCGCCGCCCTGCAGGACTTCCTGCGCGGGCTCGACCTCGACGAGGCCACCCGGGCGCGCATCGAGGTCAACCCCCTGAGGGTCCTGGACGACAAGCGTCCCGAGGTGAAGGCCCAGGTCGAGAACGCCCCGCTGATCACCGACCACCTCTGCGCGTCCTGCAAGGCCCACCACGACAAGGTGCGCTCGCTGCTGGAGGACCTCGGCGTGCCCTGGGAGGACACCCCGCGGCTGGTGCGCGGCCTCGACTACTACACTCGCACCACCTACGAGTTCGACCACCCGCTGCTCGGCGCGCAGTCGGGCATCGGGGGCGGCGGCCGCTACGACGGGCTGTCGGAGGACATCGGCGGCCCCGCGCTGCCCGGCATCGGCTTCGCCGTCGGCGTCGACCGCATCATCCTCGCCGTGGAGGCCGAGGGCCTCGCCCGTGAGACCCCCGCCCGCGTCGAGGTGTACGGCGTGCCGCTGGGCGAGGATGCCGCCAGGCGCATGTTCACGCTCGTCCACGAGCTGCGCCGGGCCGGGGTCGCCGCCGACATGGCCTTCGACGGCAAGGGGCTCAAGGGGGCCATGAAGGGCGCCGACCGCTCGGGCGCCACCTACGCGGTGATCCTCGGCGAGCGCGACATCGCCGCCGGGTCCGCCCAGGTGAAGGACCTGGCGAGTGGCGAGCAGACCGCCGTGCCACTCGCCGAGATCGTCACGACCCTTAAGGAGAAGCTGACCACATGATCCGCACGCACACCGCCGGATCGCTGCGCAGGGAGCACACCGGCCAGCAGGTGACGCTGGCCGGGTGGGTGGCACGCCGCCGCGACCACGGCGGCGTGGTCTTCATCGACCTGCGCGACGCCTCCGGCACGGCGCAGGTGGTCTTCCGCGAGGAGGACCACGCGCACGACCTCCGCTCGGAGTACTGCGTCAGGATCGTCGGAGAGGTCCGCAGCCGCCCCGAGGGCAACGAGAACCCCGACCTGCCCACCGGCGAGATCGAGGTCGTCGCCTCCGAGGTCGAGGTGCTGAGCGAGTCGGCGCCGCTGCCGTTCCCGATCGAGGGGCACACCGGGGTGTCGGAGGAGGCGCGGCTGAAGTACCGCTACCTCGACATCCGCCGCCAGCAGGTCGCAGGCGCCCTGCGCGTCCGCTCCACCGCGACCTACCTCGCCCACGAGGTCATGCGCGAGCACGGCTTCGTGTACGTCGAGACGCCCGACCTCACCCGCTCGACCCCCGAGGGCGCCCGCGACTTCCTGGTGCCCGTGCGCCTGCAGCCCGGCAACTGGTACGCCCTGCCGCAGTCGCCGCAGCTGTTCAAGCAGCTGCTCATGGTCGGCGGCCTGGAGCGCTACTACCAGCTGGCCCGCTGCTTCCGCGACGAGGACCTGCGGGCCGACCGGCAGCCGGAGTTCACCCAGATCGACGTCGAGATGTCGTTCGTCGACCAGGAAGACGTTATGGCCCTCGGCGAGGCGCTGATCGGCCGTGTGTGGAAGGAGACGGTGGGGTACGAGCTGCCCTCGCCGCTTCCCCGGCTCACCTACCGCGAGGCGATGTCCCGCTTCGGCTCCGACAAGCCCGACCTGCGGTTCGGTTGCGAGCTGGTCGAGCTGACCGACTACTTCGCGAACACGCCGTTCCGGGTGTTCCAGGCGCCGTACGTCGGGGCCGTGGTGATGCCGGGCGGCGCCTCCCAGACCCGCAAGGAGCTCGACGCCTGGCAGGACTGGGCCAAGTCCCGCGGCGCCCGCGGCCTGGCGTACGTCCTGGTGGGCCAGGACGGCGAGCTGGGCGGCCCGGTCGCCAAGAACCTCTCTGAGGAGGAGCGCGCCGGGCTGGCCGCCGCCGCGGGCGCCTCACCGGGCGACGCGGTCTTCTTCGCCGCCGGTGTGCCGTCGCACTCGCGCGACCTGCTGGGCGCCGCGCGTCTCGAGATCGGGCGGCGCTGCGGCCTGATCGATGAGTCGCAGTGGAGCTTCCTGTGGGTGGTCGACGCCCCCATGTTCGAGCCGGTGCTCGACGAGGTGGGCCGCCAGACCGGCTGGACGGCCGTGCACCACCCGTTCACCGGCCCCAAGCCCGAATGGGCCGACACCTTCCACGAGCAGCCCGGCGAGGCCCTGGCGTACGCCTACGACATGGTCTGCAACGGCATGGAGATCGGTGGCGGCTCGATCCGTATCCACCGGGCCGAGATGCAGCAGCGCGTGTTCGAGGTGCTCGGCATCTCCAAGGAGGAGGCCGAGAGCAAGTTCGGCTTCCTGCTGGAGGCCTTCAAGTACGGCCCGCCGCCGCACGGCGGCATCGCCTACGGCTGGGACCGCATCTGCATGCTGCTGGCGGGCGGCGAGTCGATCCGTGACGTCATCGCCTTCCCGAAGACCGCCTCGGGCTTCGACCCGCTGACCGGCGCTCCCACGCCGATCACGGCCGAGCAGCGCAAGGAGGCGGGCGTCGACGCGGCCAAGGGGGCCGCGGCGGGCAAGGCCACCGAGGCCTGACGCCACCGCTCCACGACGAAGGCCCCGGCGCTCGGCGCCGGGGCCTTCGTGCGTCGCGTGGGCGACTAGTGGGAGACGGTCACGTTCTTGATGATGACGGGCAGCTTGGGCGCGTTGGAGCCCTCGCCCCTGACGTCGTTCAGCGGGTCGCCGTTGAAGGGGATGATGCCGCCCTTGGCGATCTTGTCGACGACGTCCATGCCCTTCACCACGACGCCGAACGGTGTGTACGGCTCGCCCTGGGCGGCGAGCTGGGTGTTCTCGTCGGAGAACGAGATCCAGAACTGGCTGCCGTTGGAGTTGGCGTCCTCGCCGCCCTGGGCCATGGCGACGGTGCCCCGGGTGTAGGGGATGCCGTTGAGGTTCTCGTCGCCGAACAGGTAGCCCGGTCCGCCGGTGCCGTCCTCCTTGCTCTTGCCGTCGCCCTTGGCCAGCGGGTCGCCGCACTGCAGCATGCCGAGCCCGGTGGTCTCCGGGGTCGCCAGGCGGTGGCAGCGGGTGTTGTCGAAGTAGTTCTTCTTGGCGAGGAACTCGAAGGAGTTGACCGTGCACGGCGCCTGTGCGGTGGCGAGCTGGATGACGATCTGACCCTGGCTGGTGTCGAGCGTCATCGTCTTGGCCTTCATGTCCGGCTTCGACGGCGGCATGCCGACCTTCTTGGCCGGCGAGCCACTGTCGTCCTTCCGGTATTGGCACGTCACAGCGGCCGGCTTGGCCGTGGAGCTGGGCAGCGCGACGGGCGCCGAAGCGCTGGCAGAGGCCGAGGGCGCTGCGGACGTGCTGGCGGCGGCGCTCGGCTTGGGGTCCGACTTGCCCCCCATGAGCGTGGTGGCGGCGATGACGCCGCCGACGACGACCACGACCCCCACACCGGCGCCGATCACGGTGTTCCGCTTGGACGTGCCGGTGTTGTTGGCGCGCTGTTCCTGACGCTCGCGGTGCTCCCGTGCCAGCTGGGTCTGGCGATCCACGTCGGTCACGGTATGCCTTCCATTTGCCGATAGATGACTTTAGGTGCTCGGGAATCGTACCGGGCCTTTACGTTGAGCCCGTATAAAACGCCCAGTTGGGGCCAAGTGGTAGATCATGGATCAGCACCGGCCCTACCATCCTTGACGTGCGGAAAGTTGTTGAGAGGAATTCCTTATGATGGCTTGACGACGGCTTGGGGATGATCTGATTCGCGTGTGGCCGGAGGGGGCGGCCGCGCGGCCAGGCCGTCCCGGGAACCGCGTGGAGCCGGTCCGCACAGGGGACGAGCCACAACGACCAGGAGCGCACATGTTCGACCAGATCTTCGGCCTACCGGCCCACCCCCTGATCATCCACGCCGCGGTGATGTTCATCCCGTTGCTCGCCGCCGGCTCGGTCGTCTACGGCCTCGTGCCGCGCGTACGCCCCTCGATCGCCTGGGCGGTGGTGCTGCTCGGCATCGCCGCCCCCATCACCGCCTTCGTCGCCAAGGAGAGCGGGGAGGCGCTCGAGCACGGGCGGTTCGCGGGCGCCGGCGGCGCGCTGCACGAGCGCATCGAGGAGCACTCCTCCTACGCCAACCCCCTGGTCCTGAGCACCCTCGGACTCGCCGTGTCGTCCCTGCTGCTCGTGTACGCCTCGCGCAGGCTCGGGAAGACCACCACCGCGATCCTCACCGTCACGACCGTCGTCCTCGCCCTCGCCGCCGGCTTCTTCGTCATCAGGGCCGGTCACACGGGAGCCACCGCGGCCTGGGCCCAGTAGCCGCCGCCGGCGGTAGTGTCGGGCGCGTGGACAGTTTGTTCGATTCCGCGGCGGAGGAGGCCCACAAGGGGCAGGAGCCGCTGGCCGTGCGCATGCGGCCCCGCAGCCTCGACGAGGTGATCGGCCAGCGCCACCTTCTCGGGCAGGGCACCCCCCTGCGACGGCTGGTCGAGAGCGACGCCCCCATGTCGCTGTTCCTGTGGGGCCCGCCCGGCACGGGCAAGACCACCCTCGCCTACGTCGTCGCCGGGGTGACCAAGCGGAGGTTCATCGAGGTCTCGGCCGTCTCCGCCGGGGTCAAGGAGGTCCGCGCGGCGATCGACCAGGCCAAACGCGACCTCGGCATGACCGGCCGCCAGACGGTGCTGTTCGTCGACGAGGTGCACCGCTTCAACAAGGCCCAGCAGGACGCCCTGCTGCCCGCCGTCGAGAACCGCTGGGTCACCTTCATCGGCGCCACCACCGAGAACCCCTTCTTCTCGGTGATCTCGCCCCTGCTCTCCCGCTCGCTGCTGCTGACGCTGGAGTCGCTGTCGGAGGACGACATCCGGGCCGTCCTCGAGCGCGCCGTGACCGATCCCCGGGGCCTCGGCGGCAAGGTGCGGCTCGCGCCCGAGGCCGCCGGCCATCTCGTACGCCTGGCCGGGGGCGACGCGCGCCGCTCGCTGACCTACCTGGAGGCGGCGGCGCTGCTCGTCCCCGAGGGCGAGATCACGGTCGAGACCGTCGAGAAGGCGGTCGACAAGGCGGCCGTCCGCTACGACAGGCAGGGCGACCAGCACTACGACGTGATCAGCGCGTTCATCAAGAGCATGCGCGGCTCCGACGTCGACGCCGCGCTGCACTACCTCGCCCGCATGATCGAGGCGGGGGAGGACCCCCGCTTCCTCGCCCGGCGCATCATGATCTTCGCCTCCGAGGACGTCGGCATGGCCGACCCGACGTGCCTGCAGGTCGCGGTGGCCGCGGCCCAGGCCGTGCAGATGGTCGGCCTCCCCGAAGGCCGGCTCAACCTCGCCCAGGCGGTCATCCACTGCGCGCTCGCCCCCAAGTCGAACGCCGTCATCAAGGCCATCGGGGCCGCCGCCGACGACGTGCGGCGCGGCCTGATCGGCCAGGTGCCCAACCATCTGCGCGACGGGCACTACCCCGGCGCCGCCAAGCTCGGCCACGGCAAGGGCTACCAGTACCCCCACGACTTCGAGCACGGCCTGGTCAAGCAGGACTACGCCCCCGAGGAGGTGCGCGGCCGCCGCTACTACGAGCCCACGAGGCACGGCGGCGAGGCCTACTTCGCCGACCGCTGGGTGAAGATCCGCGAGTTCCTGCGCGGCCGGTCCTGACCGTCCCCGCGGCGCCCCGGACGTTCCCGCCATGGCGTGCTGGGCACGGGCCGGTGGTCAAGGCGCGATAGGGTCTCCCCATTCCACCGACCCAGCCGGGCCGCACAATCCGTAGGTCACCTACGAGGGGACGCACCGTCATGCTTACCGCGGGAGAGGTCGCCGGCCTCATCGTCGCAATGTTCTGGGCGATACTCGTCTGCTTCCTTGCCGTCGTGCTCGTGAGGCTGGCCCGGCTGATCACCCAGACCACCAAGATGGTCGCCGACCTGAGCGACAGGGTGGTCCCGCTCCTCGACGACGTCAGCGTCACGGTCAACGAGACCAACCGGCAGCTGGTCACCGTGGAGGCCATCGCCGGGAACATGAAGGAGGTCAGCGGCGACATGGCGAAGGTCACCGGGGTCGTCTCCACGGTGTTCGCCACGCCGCTGATCAAGGCCGCGGCGCTCGTGCACGGCCTGCGCGTGGCCGCCGCCCGCAGGCGGCAGGCGGCGCTGCCCTCGTCCGAGAGGCGGCACCCGTGATCCGGCGGCTGTTCTACATGGCCATCGGGGCGTACATCGCGCTCTGGGTGCTGCGTAAGCTGCAAACGTTGAAGCCCGACCACGTCGCGCGCCGCGCCGCCGACCGGGCCACCGGTCTCCTCGGTGACGCGCGCCTGTTCGCCGGCGAGGTCCGGCGCCTGGCGGCCGGCAGGGAAACCGAGTTGCGAGAGCGCTTCGGCATCGACAGTGTTAAAGAAACCCACCGTAACGACGAAAAGGATGGCCGCTGAAATGGAGTCGGCAGAGATCGCCCGCCGCTTCCTGCGCTTCTTCGAGGAGCGCGGACACACTGTCGTGCCCTCGGCCAGCCTTGTCGCCGAGGACCCGACTCTGCTGCTGGTCAACGCGGGCATGGTGCCCTTCAAGCCCTACTTCCTGGGCCAGAAGAAGCCGCCGTACCCCAGGGCCACCAGCGTCCAGAAGTGCGTGCGCACCCTCGACATCGACGAGGTCGGCAAGACCACCCGGCACGCCAGTTTCTTCCAGATGCTCGGCAACTTCTCCTTCGGCGACTACTTCAAGGAGCAGGCGATCCCGTACGCCTGGGAGCTGCTCACCAAGCCGGAGTCCGAGGGCGGCTTCGGCTTCCCCGAGGAGCGCATGTGGGCCACCGTCTACCACGACGACGACGAGGCCTACGAGATCTGGCGCAAGGTGGGCGTGCCGGCCGAGCGCATCCAGCGCCGCGGCCTGGCCGACAACTACTGGCACATGGGCGTGCCCGGCCCCGGCGGCCCCTGCTCCGAGATCTACTACGACCGCGGCCCCGAGTACGGTCAGGACGGCGGCCCCGAGGCCGACGAGAACCGCTACCTCGAGGTCTGGAACAACGTCTTCATGCAGTTCCAGCTCAGCACGGTCCGTAGCAAGATCGACTTCGACATCCAGGGCGAGCTGCCCGCCAAGAGCGTCGACACCGGCATGGGCCTGGAGCGCATGGCGGCGATCCTGCAGGGCGTCGACAACATCTACGAGATCGACACCACCTACAAGATCCTCGACCGCGCGGCCGAGCTGACCAAGTCGCGCTACGGCCGCAGCGGCCGCTCCGACGTCTCGCTGCGCGTGGTCGCCGACCACATGCGCGCGGGCGTCATGCTCGTCGGCGACGGCGTGCTGCCCTCCAACGAGGGCCGCGGATACGTCCTGCGCCGCATGCTGCGCCGCGCCATCCGCAACCTCCGCCTGCTCGGCGCGGGCGACGAGCGCTACATGCACGAGCTCACCGCCACCACCATCGAGGCGATGGGCGCGCTGTACCCCGAGCTGAAGGCCGACGCGGCCCACATCCACACGGTGATCGACGCCGAGGAGACCTCCTTCCTCGGCACCCTGCGCACCGGCACCGCGATCTTCGACGCGGCCGTCGAGGAGACCAAGCGCAAGGGCGCGGCCACGCTCGCGGGCAGCCAGGCGTTCCAGCTCCACGACACCTACGGCTTCCCGATCGACCTCACCCTGGAGATGGCGGCCGAGCAGGGCCTGCAGGTCGACGAAGAGGGCTTCCGCCGCCTGATGAAGGAGCAGCGCGACCGCGCCAAGGCCGACTCGGCGGCCAAGAAGACCGGCAACCTCGACGTCTCGGTGCTCGGCGAGATCCTCGACCGCTCCGGCAAGGTCGACTTCCTCGGCTACGACCACACCACCGCCGAGGGCACCGTCGTCGGCGTGCTGGTCGACGGCGCGTCCGTCGCCGCGGCGGGCGCGGGCAGCACCGTCGAGATCGTCCTCGACCGCACCCCGTTCTACGCCGAGGGCGGCGGCCAGCTGTCCGACCAGGGCGTGATCCGCACGAGCGGCGCCCAGGTCGAGATCGTCGACGTCCAGTCGCCGTTCGCCGGCCTGGTGGTCCACCGCGGCAAGGTCAGCTCCGGCGAGATCCGCGTGGGCGACCCGGCGCAGTCCGAGATCGACGTCGAGCGCCGCCGCGCGATCTCCCGCAGCCACACCGCGACCCACCTGGTGCATCGCGGGTTCCGCAACGCCCTTGGCGAGAGCGCCGCGCAGGCCGGCTCCGAGAACTCCCCGGGCCGCTTCCGCTTCGACTTCACCGCGGCCGGGGCGGTCTCGCCGACCGTGCTGCGCGACGTCGAGGACGAGGTCAACGCCATCCTGATCAACGACCTCAAGGTCCACGCCTACCACACCTCGCTCAGCGAGGCCCGCGCGATGGGCGCGCTGGCGCTGTTCGGTGAGAAGTACGGCGACGAGGTCCGCATCGTCGAGGTCGGCGACTACTCCCGCGAGCTGTGCGGCGGCACCCACGTGGCCAGCTCGGGGCAGCTCGGCCTGGTCAAGGTGCTCGGCGAGTCGTCCATCGGCGCCGGCGTGCGCCGCGTGGAGGCGCTGGTCGGCCTGGACGCCTTCCGCTTCCTCGCCCGCGAGAGCGTGCTGGTCGCCCAGCTCAGCGAGCAGCTCAAGGCCCGGCGCGAGGAGCTTCCCGAGCGCATCGAGGGCATCGTCGGCCGCCTGCGCACCGCCGAGCGCGAGCTCGAGAAGCTCCGCTCCGCCCAGGTGCTCGCCGTGGCGGGCGAGCTCGCCGCCGCGGCCCGCGACGTCGAGGGCGTATCGGTCGTCACCCACCGCGCGCCTGACGGCACTTCGCCCGATGACCTGCGTAAACTCGCTCTCGATGTGCGTGGTCGATTCCCCGGGGACCGCGCTGCGGTGATCGTTGTCGCCGGTGTCCCCACCGACCGGCCGGTCGTGGTCGCCGCCGTGAACGATGCGGGGCGCGGCCGGGGCCTTGCGGCCGGACGACTGGTCGGCGTCGCCGCCAAGGCACTTGGGGGTGGCGGTGGCGGTAAGGATGACGTCGCTCAGGGAGGCGGAGCCCGTCCTGAGGCGATCGGCGAGGCGCTCGGCGCCGTCGAGCACGCGATCCGGGAGGCCGTCTCCTGATCGGGCACTTCTCACGGAGACCGGCATGAGGCGCGGAGTGCGCCTCGGCGTCGACGTGGGGTCGGTCCGCGTCGGCGTGGCCCGCAGCGATCCTTCGGGGCTGCTGGCCACGCCCGTGGAGACCGTGCGGCGCGGCCGGGATGATCTCGACCGCATCGCCGAGATCGCCGGCGAGCACGAGGCGATCGAGGTGGTCGTCGGCCTGCCCACCTCGCTGTCCGGCCGCGAGAGCCACGCCGCGGGCCTCGCCCGCGACTACGCCCGCCGCCTGGCCGCGCGCCTGGCCCCGACGCCCGTCCGGCTCTACGACGAGCGGCTGACCACCGTCACCGCCCAGCAGGGCCTGCGGGCGAGCGGCGTCAAGGCCAGGAACCAGCGGGCGATGGTCGACCAGGCGGCGGCGGTGGTGCTGTTGCAGGCCGCCCTGGACGCCGAGCGGGCGAGCGGCGCCCCACCGGGCAGACCCGTCGAGCCGCCGGGGCAGCGCCCCGGCGGGGAATCGAGTGCCGGGCCGGCGAGGTGACCCGCCCCGGCGTCCCCGCCGAGGGCGAGGACGTGAGCCCCGAGGACGTCTCCGGCACCGCGAAGGCCGCACCGGACGACCGTGTCGCCGAGGCGGAGCCGGAGGACCACAGCGGGAAGCCCGTCCCGTCGGCGGGCACGCCCGGCCCGTCAGCTGAGCACGGCGAGGCCGGTCCGCACGGTGCAGGTGGTGCGCCCGGCGAGGCCGGTTCATCGAGTCCGGGTGGATCGCCCAGCGAGGGCGCTCCGTCCGGTTCAGGCGATTCGCCCAGCGAGGGTGGTTCCTCCGATCCGGGCGATTCGCCCAACGCCGGTGGTTCCTCCGGTCCGGGTGGTTCCTCCGACGACCACGGTTCGCCCAGCGAGGGTGGTTCGCCCGGCGTGGAGGGCGAGGCGGGCGACGGTGGTTCGCCAGAGGAGGGGAGCGACGCCGGCGAGCTCATCGCCTTCACCGACGACGAGGAGCCCGAGGACGACGACGCGCGGCGGGCGCGCAGCCGCCGTACGCTCCTGCTGCTGGCGGGAGGCGGCACCGCCGTGCTGGTCGCCGCCGGGCTCGCCGGGGCGCTCGCGCTCGTGCACCCCCTCATGGGCCCCGACGACTTCCAGGGCCAGGGGGCGGGCTCCGTCGTCGTCGAGATCCCCCCGGGCGCGAGCGCCGGTCAGATCGCCGAGGTCCTCGCCCGCGCGGGGGTGGTGGCGAGCGCCAGGGCGTTCGTCGGGGCCGTCGAGCAGCGCGGCGAGGAAGGCAATCTCAGACCCGGACGCTACCGGCTGCGCAGGCGCATGGCGGCGGCCTCGGCCCTCGACCTGCTTCTGGCGCCGGGATCCCGGATCCGCAGGCGCGTTCTGATCCCCGAGGGCCTGCGCGGGGTCGAGACGGCCGCCCGCCTGGCCCAGGGCACGGGCCTGCCCGCCGACCAGTTCACCGCGATCATCGCCAAGCCGGACGGCCTCGGACTGCCGGCGTACGCCAAGGGGGCCGCCGAGGGGTTCCTGTTCCCCGCCACCTACGACGTGGAACGTGCCACGACGCCGCGCGATCTGGTGCGGGCGATGATCCGCAGGTTCAGGCACGCCGCCGCGCACCTCGACCTGGAGGAGGGGGCCAAGAAGATCCACCTCCACCCCCGTGAGGTGGTCATCGTCGCCAGCATCGCCCAGGCGGAGGGGGGCCGGGTCGACGACTATCCGAAGATCGCCAGGGTGATCTACAATCGCCTGGCGTCCGGAGCCAAGCTGGAGATGGACAGCACGGTGATGTACGGCCTGGGCAAGCACGGCATCGTGGCGTCGAACGCCGAGATCAAGCGCGACACCCCCTACAACACCTACATGCATCGAGGCCTGCCGCCCGGGCCGATCAGCAACCCCGGGGAGGCGGCACTCCGAGCGGCGCTCCAACCAGCTAAGGGTGATTGGTACTGGTTTGTCACGATTGACCCAGAGCATAGAATCACGAAATTCACCGACAAAGAGAGTGAGTTCGTGAAGTTGCGGGAAGAGCTGAACAAACGTCTCGGGCAGCACTGATGCCCGGCGTCGCAGCCACTGCCTCGCGTACGCGCTCGGTCCTCCGGCCCGGCGCGGCCCCGCAGGCGGAGACGGCGACCCGCCGGGTCCGTCGCACCAATTCGGGGCACTCGCTTGACGACAGGCCCGTCCTAGCGCGAGATTGGCGAGCGCACCTATGAACGATCTGGACCTCGATAGTCTGCTGGGTGCCGAGGACGACGAAGGTCCCCGGCGCAGGTCACGCGGCTCCAGAGTCGCCCGCTCCCGCAGCAGGAGACGGCAGCGGCGGCAGCGCCGCAAGGGATTCGTCGCCTTCGTCGTGGCGATCGTGGTCATCGTCGGCATCCTCGGCGTCGGCGGGTACTACGGCTACAACTGGGTCCGCGGCGTCGCCGTCGCCAAGGACTTCTCCGGCCCGGGCTCGGGCGAGGTCCTGGTGGAGATCAAGGACGGGCAGAGCGCCAGCGACGTGGCCCAGACCCTCGTCGCCCAGGGCGTCGTCGCCAGCGAGCGCGCGTTCGTCAACGCCCTCGGCGACGCCGGCAAGACCGCCTCTCTCCAGCCGGGGCAGTACAAGCTGCGCAAGGGCATGGCGGCCAAGCAGGCCGTCCCCCTGCTCGACCCCAAGCTCCGGCTGAGGACCACGCTCACGATCCGGGAGGGGCTGCGGCTCACGCAGATCCTCGACCAGTTGTCGACCGCCACCGGCAAGCCCGTCGAGGACTTCAAGAAGGCCTCCAAGGACCGCAAGGCGCTCGACCTGCCGTCGTACGCCAAGGGCAGGCTCGAAGGGTTCGCCTTCCCCGCGACCTACGAGCTCTCGCCGAAGTCCACGCCCGAGGACATCCTCGGGAGCATGGTCGAGCGCTACAAGAGCGCGGCCGACGACGTCGGCCTCGTCGCGGGCGCCAGGCGGCTCAACCGCACCCCGCTGGAGATCCTGACGATCGCCAGCATCGTGCAGGCCGAGACCGGTAACACCCGCGACATGCCCAAGATCGCGCGGGTCATCTACAACCGGCTCAATCTGCCGATGAAGCTGCAGATGGACAGCACGACGATGTACGCGCTGAACAAGTTCGGCACCCGGGCCACCCACGAGGAGACCAGCAACCCCTCGCCGTACAACACCTACGCGCACCTCGGCCTGCCCCCCGGGCCGATCGGCAACCCCGGCGAGCACGCCATCGAGGCCGCCCTCAAGCCCGCCAACGGCAACTGGCTGTACTTCGTCGCCACCGACCCCAAGCGCGGCATCACCAAGTTCACCGACTCCTTCGCGGAGTTCAACAAGCTCGTGCAGGAGCTCAACCGCAACAGCGGGAGCACCGGCTGATGCCCGCTGAGCGCCGGGCGGCCGTCCTCGGTTCGCCGATCGCGCACTCGTTGTCGCCGTTCCTGCACCGGGCCGCGTACGAGGCGCTCGGCCTGCACGGGTGGCGTTACGACGCCATCGAGTGCGACGAGGCCGGGCTGCCGGGGCTGCTGGCGGAGATGGGCCCCGAATGGGCGGGCCTGTCGCTCACCATGCCGCTCAAGCGCGCCGTGCTGCCGCTGCTCGACACCGTCGCCGACCTCGCCGTCGAGGTCGGCGGGGTGAACACCGTGGTCTTCCGCGACGGCGCGCGGCACGGCGAGAACACCGACGTGTACGGCATCGTCCAGGCCCTCGCCGAGGCCGGGGCGGGCGCCCCCCGCTCGGCCACCGTCCTCGGCGGCGGCGCCACGGCCGGCTCCACGCTCGCCGCCCTGCGCGAGCTCGGCCTGCCCGCGGCCACCCTGGTCGTACGCGAGCCGTCGCGGGCCAGGGAGACCGCCGAGGTCGCCGAGCGGCTCGGCATGGCCCTGGCCGTGCGGACGTTCGACAAGCTGGAGGCGGTCCTCGACGTCGACCTGGTCGTCTCCACCCTGCCCTCGGGGGCCGCCGACCCCTACGCCGCGGCCCTCGCCGCGGTGCCGGCCGTGTTCGACGTCGTCTACGCGCCCTGGCCGACGCCGCTGGCCCGCGCCGTGGGGGAGGCCGGGGGCACGGTGGTCAGCGGGTTCGCCATGCTGCTCCACCAGGCCGCCCGCCAGGTGGAGCTGCACACGGGCCTGCCCGGCGCGCCGGTCGAGGCCATGCGCGCGGCGGGCGAGGCCGAGATCGCCAGGCGCGCGGCCGGGTGACACCCGGATCACACCCCGCAGGGTTAGGGGGATGATTCGATGGGCACTCGGTGTTGTGGTAATGTAACTGCTTGATCGGTCCGGCATGACTGCTGGACGCGCAAGCGGAGGTCTTCCTCCCACCTGCTCGGCCGAGAGGTCGACGGGTCAAGGATCACTCCGGACTCCTCCGGGGAGCTCACCATTCGGGTGACCGAAGAGCTCAGTGGCCCCGCATGCGCGACGTGTGGGGCTTTTCGCATATATGCGGAAAGTCCCGGACACGGTCGAGCACCGACGCGGATATATGCCAGGTACCTAGGAGGTCCCATCAGCACTGAGCCCCGCATCAACGAGCGCATTCGTGTGCCCGAGGTCCGCCTCGTGGGACCGAACGGCGAGCAGGTCGGCATCGTCTCCATCGGTGACGCTCTGAAGCTGGCCCAGGAGTCCGATCTCGACCTCGTCGAGGTCGCGGCGACGGCTCGTCCGCCCGTGTGCAAGCTCATGGACTACGGCAAGTTCAAGTACGAGTCCGCCATGAAGGCACGCGAGGCGCGCCGCAACCAGGCGCACACGATCATCAAGGAGATCAAGCTCCGGCCGAAGATCGACCCGCATGACTACGAGACCAAGAAGGGTCACGTCGTGCGGTTCCTCAAAGCGGGGGACAAGGTCAAGGTCACGATCATGTTCCGCGGACGTGAGCAGTCCCGTCCGGAACTCGGCTTCCGGCTCCTGCAGCGGCTGGCGGAGGACGTGACGGAGCTCGGCTTCGTCGAGTCCCAGCCCAAGCAGGACGGCCGAAACATGATCATGGTGATCGGGCCGCACAAGAAGAAGGCCGAAGCCAAGGCCGAGAAGGCCGCGGCCCGTTCCAGGACCTCCGCCGACGAGCCGGCGGAGACCGAAGCCTGAGCCGACCGCGGCGCTGCGCGGGCACGCGCACCGCGGGAGTGACGCGCCCCGCCTGACGGCTCGGCGGGAAGCGAAAGACACCGAGACCGGGTCAGGTCCGCGGTCAGGGCGAGCCCTGACTGGGGTACCTTGACCCGGGACATCGGCACGGACGAACGAGGGAGACACGGCTGACATGCCGAAGATGAAGACGCACAGTGGTGCGAAGAAGCGGTTCCGCCTCAGCGGAAGCGGCAAGATCATTCGCCGGCGTGCGAACCGTGCCCACTACAACGAGTGGAAGTCGTCGAAGCTGACGCGTCGTCTCAAGGATGAGGTCGTCATGTCCGATGCCGACACCAAGAAGATCAAGAAGCTGCTCGGCAAGTAACCGAACCCCCGGGGAGAAAGAACAATGGCACGCGTAAAGCGGGCGCTCAACGCCAAGAAGAAGCGCCGCGTCGTCCTCGAGCGGGCGAGTGGTTACCGGGGTCAGCGGTCGCGGTTGTACCGCAAGGCCAAGGAGCAGATGCTCCACTCTCTGACCTATGCGTACCGGGACCGCAAGGACAAGAAGGGCACCTTCCGGCGCCTGTGGATCCAGCGGATCAACGCCGCGGCCCGCGCCAACGGCATCACCTACAACCGGTTCATCCAGGGCCTCAAGGCCGCCGGTATCGAGGTCGACCGCAAGATCCTCGCCGACCTCGCGGTCAACGACAGCCAGGCCTTCGCCGCCCTGGCCGAGGCGGCCCGCAAGGCGCTTCCGGCCGACGTGAACGCGCCGGTCGCCAGCTGACCCGACGCACCACCCCGTGAACGACTCGTTCTCTCGCGGAGCGGGTCGTTCACTGCTTTCCGGGCAGCACCCGGAGGTCGTCCCGTGGCCGAACCGCACGGGTGCCGTAAACGGTTCGAGGTTGAACCTGTTTCCGCCCAGGCGCTGTGTGCGGACGACGGGTCAAGAGGGGGGCACATGGCCGGGGCCGAGCTGACCAACACCAAGTCTCCGCGGGTCAAGGCGGCCAAGCGCCTGACCAAGCGCGCCTTCAGGGACCGCGACCGCGCCTTCCTCGCCGAGGGGCCGCAGGCGGTCAGGGAGGCGCTGGCGCTCCCCGGGGTGACCGTCGAGCTGTTCACCACCGCCGACGCCGAGACGCGGCACGCCGACATCGTCGCCGCGGCGCGCGAGGCGGGAGTGCCGGTGTTCGGCACCAGCGGCGAGGTGATGGCCGAGCTCGCCCAGACCGTGACCCCGCAGGGGTTGCTCGCGGTCTGCCGGTTCGTGCACGTCCCGCTGGCCGAGGCCGTCACCGGCGAGGCCGGCCTGGTCGCGGTGCTCGCGCACGTGCGCGACCCCGGCAACGCCGGCACGGTGCTCCGCACGGCCGACGCGGCGGGAGCCGACGCCGTGGTCTTCACCGACGCCTCGGTCGACCCCTACAACGGCAAGTGCGTCAGGGCCAGCGCGGGAAGCCTTTTCCACCTTCCCGTGGTCACCGCGGCCCCCGTGGCCGAGGCCGTGCGCCACCTGAAGGACAAGGGGCTGCGCGTGCTGGCCGCCGACGGGGCGGGCACCAAGACCCTCGACGACGTCGACCTCACCGGCCCCACCGCCTGGATCTTCGGCAACGAGGCCTGGGGCCTGCCCGAGGAAATCCTCGAGCTCGCCGACGAGGTCGTCCGCGTGCCGATCTACGGACGCGCCGAGAGCCTCAACCTCGCCACGGCGGCCGCCGTCTGCCTGTACGCCTCCGCTCGCGCCCAGCGCACCCCCTAGCCGTATCGGCCACCCCGCCCCCGCGTGGGCGACACATCGCGGTGGCCCCGTCGTCTCAGACCCGCCGTGGGGCTGCCGCGGGCGACGGGAAACCCGCTATTGTCGGGCCTGTAGGTCGAGGAGGCGATAGTGCGGGGCGGACAATCCCACCAACATGGCGCGGATGCCGCATGCTCGATCGAGGTCGACGATCTCCCCGACGGGGTCGTCGTCGCCGACGACCGGGGCCGCGTGATCGCGTTCAACCGGGCGGCGGGCCGCCTGACGGGCATCGAGCACGACGCCGTGATCGGCAAGCTCTTCCCCGACGTCCTGCCCTTCCGCGACAACGACGGCCGCGACTGGTGGAAGTGGCTCGACGCCTACGGCGGCCTGCGCATCCGCACCCGCCAGCCCGAATGCTCGCTCTATCTGCCCGGCGGCCACGAGCTGCTGGTGGCCGCCCGTTTCGTCCGCACCCCGCCGCGCGGCGGCGACGTCGTCCGGGTCGTGGTCACGCTGCGCGACGCCGCGGCCCGGGCCCGGCTGGAGCGCAGCCGCGCCGACCTGGTCTCCACCGTCGCCCACGAGCTGCGGTCCCCGCTCACCAGCGTGAAGGGTTTCACCGCCACCCTTCTGGCCAAGTGGGAGCGCTTCACCGACGACCAGAAGCGCGTGATGCTCGAGACCGTCAACGCCGACGCCGACCGCGTCACCCGCCTGATCACCGAGCTGCTCGACGTCTCGCGCATCGAGTCGGGGCGCCTGCAGATCCACCGGCAGGTCGTCGACATCCCTGCCCGAGCCAGTAAGATCATCGCAGGTCGGGTCGCCGCAGGGGAGCCCGAGGGCCGCTTCCGGCTCGAGGTGCACGGCGAGCTGCCCGAGATGTGGCTCGATCAGGACAAGGTCGACCAGATCCTCGGAAACTTGTTGGAAAATGCGGTGCGCCATGGGCGAGGCACCGTCACCATAGTCGTGGAGCCCGTCGAGTGGGGAGTGGCCGTGTCCGTGCGTGACCAGGGAGAGGGTGTCGCACCCGAGCTGGCCTCACGCGTCTTCCGCCAGTTCTGGCGCGGCAACAGCCGCCGCCGCGGCGGCACGGGGCTCGGCCTCTTCATCGTCAAGGGCCTCGTCGAGGCCCACGGTGGCACGATCACGGTGCAGCGGGCGCCCGGCGGCGGCGCCGAGTTCCGATTTACCATGCCCGCCGGCACCCCCGACTTCGCCTGAGGCGTCGCACGGGACGGCCGGTGGGCCACACCAGGCCGGCATCGTTCGCGCTCGTGCCGCACGGGTGCCGAGCACAAGGTCGCGGGGCAGGCTCCTGATGGCGTCCGCCGCGTGATCGAGACGTCCCGGAGTCCTCGCCCACGCCGTCTCACCTGATCGCCGGAAGTTTTCCACAGGGCCCCGGCTCGCGGCCGGGCGCCCACTCTGGACGGACTAGACTCGTGCCCGCTCAAGCCCTGGATACGGAGCTCTCTCTTGTCGAACACCTATGACCCGGTCGAGGTGACGCCGTTGCACGCCGACGAGGTGGCGCGCATGGAGGCGGAAGCCATCGCCGCCATCGACGCGGCCGCCGACCTCGACGAACTCAAGCAGGTGCGCCTGGCGCACTCCGGCGACCGCTCGCCGATCGCGCTCGCCAACCGCGAGATCGGCGCGCTGCCTCCCCAGGCCCGAGCCGAGGCCGGCAAGCGCATCGGTGGCGCGCGCAAGGCCATCAACGAGGCGCTGGCGGCCCGGCAGGCCGTGCTGACCGCCGAGCGCGACGAGCGCGTCCTGGTCGAGGAGACCGTCGATGTCACCCTCCCGTGGGGCCGCGCGCCCCAGGGGGCCAGGCATCCGCTCACCACTCTGCAGGAGCGCATCGCCGACGCCTTCGTCGCGATGGGCTACGAAGTGGCCGAGGGGCCCGAGCTGGAGGGCGAGTGGTTCAACTTCGACGCCCTCAACATCTCGCCCGACCACCCGGCCCGCTCCGAGCACGACACCTTCTTCGTCGAGTCGGTCGACTCCGGCAAGGTGCTGCGCACGCAGACCTCCCCGGTGCAGATCCGGGCGCTGCTGTCCCGTGAGCTGCCGGTGTACGTCGTCTCGCCCGGCAAGGTCTTCCGCACCGACGAGCTCGACGCCACCCACACCCCCGTCTTCCACCAGGTCGAGGGCCTGGCGATCGACGAGGGGCTGACGATGGCCCACCTGAAGGGCACGCTCGACCGCTTCGCCGAGGTCATGTTCGGCGAGGGCATCGGCACCCGGTTCCGGCCCAACTACTTCCCCTTCACCGAGCCGTCCGCCGAGATGGACCTTCGCTGCTTCGTGTGCCGCGGCTCCTCCGCGGTGCCGGGCAACCCGCCGTGCCGCACCTGCAAGTCCGAGGGCTGGATCGAGTGGGGCGGCTGCGGCATGGTCAACCCGCGGGTGCTGGTGGCCTGCGGTGTCGATCCTGAGCGCTACAGCGGATTCGCCTTCGGCATGGGCGTCGAGCGCACGCTGATGTTCCGCCACAACGCCGAGGACATGCGAGACATGGTCGAGGGAGACGTGCGCTTCACGCTCCCGTTCGGTATGGAGGTCTGATGAAGTTCCCGCTCTCCTGGCTGCGGGAGTACGTCGACCTGCCCGCCGCCACCGCCCACGAGGTCGCCGAGAAGCTCACCGCGGCCGGGCTCAAGCTCGAGTCCATCGAGTCGGTCGGCAACGACGTCAAGAACGTCGTGGTGGGCGAGGTGCTGTCGATCGAGGAGCTCACCGGCTTCAAGAAGCCCATCCGCTACTGCTCCCTCGAGGTGGGCGAGGCCGCGCCGCGCTGGGTCATCTGCGGCGCCACCAACTTCTCGGTCGGCGACCGCGTGGCCGTCGCGCTGCCCGGCGCGGTGCTGCCCGGCGGGTTCGAGGTCGGGTCCCGCAAGACCTACGGCCGCGTCTCCGACGGCATGATCTGCTCGGCGCGAGAGCTCGGCATCGGCGACGACCACAGCGGCATCCTGATCCTGCCGCCCGACACCCACCTCGGCGCCGACGTCGTCGAGCTGCTCGGCCTGCGCGACGACGTCATCGAGCTGGAGATCACCCCCGACCGGGGGTACGCCCTGTCGATCCGCGGCGTCGCCCGTGAGGCGGCCACCGCCTTCGGCGTGCCCTGGCGCGACCCGGCCGACATCGAGCCGCCGCCCTTCACCGAGGAGGCCCACCCGGCGTCCATCGCCGACCCCTCCGCGTGCGACAGGTTCGTGCTGCGGTCGGTGACCGGGTTCGACCCGTCCGCCGAGACGCCGATGTGGATGCAGGTGCGGCTGATCAGGGCCGGCATGCGGCCGGTCTCCCTGGCCGTCGACGTCGCCAACTACGTCATGCTCGAGCTGGGCCAGCCGCTGCACACCTTCGACCGCTCCCGGCTGACCGGCCCCATCGTGGTCCGCAGGGCCGAGCCGGGCGAGACGCTGGAGACGCTCGACCACGTCACGCGCGAGCTGCACCCCGAAGACGTCCTGATCACCGACTCCTCCGGCCCCATCTCCATGGCCGGCACGATGGGCGGTCTCGCCACCGAGATCTCCGCCGAGTCGGCCGACATCGTCATCGAGGCGGCCCACTTCTCGCCGAGCGGTGTGGCCCGCATGTCCCGCCGGCACAACCTCGTCAGCGAGGCGTCGCGCCGGTTCGAGCGGGGTGTCGACCGCGAGCTGCCGCTGTACGCCTCCTGGCGCGCGGTGCAACTGCTGGTCGCGCTCGGCGGCGGCACCGCCGACCACGGCGTGACCGACGTCTCGGTCGAGGTCGAGCCGATCACGATCACCATGCGGGCCGACCACCCCGACCGGGTCGCGGGTGTCGCATACGGCCGAGACGCCGTGGTGCGATGCCTGGAGCAGGTCGGATGCACCGTGGCCGGGCAGGGCGGGGCCGCGGCGCCGGCCCGCGGCGAGACGGCGTCCGGCATCCCGGCCGACGTGCTCGAGGGTCCCGACGCGGCCGACGCGGCCGAGGTGCTCACGGTGACGCCGCCGACGTGGCGTCCCGACCTCACCGACCCGAACGACCTGGCCGAAGAGGTCATCCGGCTCGAGGGGTACGACCGCATCCCCTCGGTGCTGCCGGCCGCCCCGGCGGGCGGCGGGCTGACGGAGGCCCAGCGGCTGCGGCGGCGTGCCGGCCGCGCGCTGGCCGCCGCCGGATACGTCGAGACGCTGGCCTACCCGTTCGTCAGCCCGCGTGACTTCGACCACCTGCAGCTGCCGGCCGACGACGCGCGGCGCCGGGCGGTGCCCCTGTTCAACCCGCTCAGCGAGGACGAGCCGCTGCTGCGCACCACGCTGCTGCCGGGGCTGCTCAAGACCCTGGTGCGCAACGTCGGGCGCGGGTTCGGCGATCTGGCGCTGTTCGAGTCCGGGCTGGTCTACCGGCCCGAGCAGGGCACCCCGGTGAAGGCGCCCGTGCTGGGGGTCGAGCGCAGGCCCACCGACGAGGAGCTGGAGACGATCGCCGCGGCCCTGCCCCGGCAGCCGCTGCGCGTCGCCGTCGTGCTGGCGGGCGAGTTCGAGCGGTCCGGCTGGTGGGGGCAGGGTCGCGCGGCGACCTGGTCCGACGCCATCGAGGCCGCGCGCACCGTGGCCCGCGAGGCGGGGGTCGAGATCACCGTCCGCGCCGACCGGCACGCGCCCTGGCACCCCGGCCGGTGCGCCGCGCTGTACGCCGGGGAGACCCTCCTCGGCCACGCCGGCGAGCTGCACCCGCGCGTCGTCGAGGCGTACGGGCTGCCGCCCCGCACCTGCGCGATGGAGCTGGAGCTCAGCGTGCTGGAGGCCGGCCTGCCCGGCCCGGTGCAGGCCCGGCCGGTCTCGGCCTACCCCGTCGCCACGCAGGACGTCGCGCTCGTCGTGCCGGCCGGGGTGCCGGTGGCCGAGGTGGAGGCGGCCCTGCGCGAGGGCGCGGGCGAGCTGCTGGAGTCGATCCGGCTGTTCGACGTCTACACCGGGGCCCAGGTGGGCGAGGGCAACAAGTCCCTGGCCTACACCTTGCGTTTCCGGGCCGGCGACCGCACCCTGACCGTCGAGGAGACCACCGCGGCCCGCGACGCCGCGGTCGCCCTCGCCGGCGACCGCACCGGCGCCCAGCTCCGCAGCGCCTGACACCACACGGGAGCCCGGTCCCCCGGCGCGTGACGCGCCGCGGGGGCCGGGCTCCGCGGCATGTGACGCCGCACGGGAGCCTGGCTCCGTGCTGCCCTGACACCGCGCCGGCCGCTCCGCGAGGCGGACACGCTTCGCGGAGCGGCCGATGCCTGTCTCGGGTGACCGGCTGGGCCTGGTGCCGGTGGATCGTCGCGAAGGGTCAGCGGGAGTAGGCCTCCAGTTCGTACAGCGAGTAGCCGTAGGAGGTCCCCCGCTTGACGCCCTGCATCCGGATGTAGCGGGCGGTCGTAGGGGTGAGGGGCACGTTGTCCACTCCGCCGTTGCCGGTGGTGGTGGAGTGGACCGTGGTCCAGGTGGAGCCGTCGGTGGAGGTCTGCAGGGAGTACGCCGAGCCGTAGGCCGCCTCCCAGCGCAGCACCACCCTGGCCACCGTCCTGGCAGAGCCGAGGTCGACCTGCAGGTACTGGGCGTCGCTGGACGCGCTCGACCAGCGGGTCGTCGGGTCGCCGTCCACGGCCTTGCCCGCCGGGTAGGCGGAGCTCTGGGTGCTGGACGCGGTGGCCGTGCCGCCGCTCGCCAGGTTGGCGACCGGGTCGCCCCGGTGGGCGGGGAAGGACACCGCCTGCTGGTAGGTGGGCCGGTTCTGCCAGGAGATCAGCGCCTGCTTGATGCCGCCGAGCGGCGACTGCCTGATCGCGTCGGCGCACCACTGGTTCCCGGCGGAGCAGACGTCGTCGGCCGGGTAGGTCGTCGCCGCGGGCTCGGCCAGCGCGGCGGACAGGCTGTTCAGCAGCACGGTACGGCAGCCCGCCACCGTGCCGTCCCCGCAGTACTTCCTGGGCAGCGGGCCCGCGACCGTGTCGCCGAGCACGGCGCGGATGTCCTTGCTGACGTAGCCCCACCAGCCGTACTGGAACGACGACCCCTTGTGCGACTGGGCCTCGTTGGCCGAGGACGGCAGGCTGGACACGTCGCCCTGCTGGTGGCCCGAGGGTGACTCGTTGATCTGCAGGGCGTTGACCAGCGACTGGTAGAGCCCGTCGCCCAGGCCGGGCCTGAACTCCGCCTGCACCAGCTTCGGCCACCACGCGTCGAACACCCGGATGGCGTCGGCGTTCGCGTAGGCCTTGCTCCCCGGCGAGCTCTCGACCCGCTTCGCGCCCGCGGCCGTCCACGCCGCCAGCTTGGACACCGCCGAGGAGAGGGACGGGTCGGAGACGGAGGCGCTGTTGATGACCCGCAGCAGGTTCGGCAGGACCTCCTTGCCCCGCAGGTCGGTCACGGCCGCCTCAGCCATGATCTTCACCGTGCCTGCCCGGTCGAGCTTGCCGCCCCCGGACAGCGCGGCCTTGACGGGGGCGTCCAGCAGGTCGGCCCGGTGCACGGCCCCGAAGCTGAAGTTGCCGTCGGCCGCCCCGTAGTCCTTGGCCTGCTTGTTGTTCCAGCTCACGAGGTAGTCCTGGCCGGTCGTCTGCGGATGGCTGGAGGCGGGGGCGTAGGTCGCGGTGTTGGTCGAGGGGTCGAAGCCCGCCCATTCGTGCGCCGCGTCGGCGGTCATCGGCAGGTTCGGGTCCGAAACCGCCGAGCGGACCGGAGCGGCGCCGGACATGAAGTACGCCGCGTCGGTGGAGTTCACGTAGAACCAGTTGAACGCGAAGGCGATGTTCGAGGCGGACCTGGTGAACGCCGCCGCGTCGCCCATCTGGGCCGGGTCGTTGAACATCTGGAACCCCACCGCCGAGTCGGCCTCGTGCTGGTAGGTCGACCTGAGCGTGGCGAACGCGGTCGGCTGCCCGTCGACGGTGCCGCGCCAGGTGACCAGGCCGTACTTGGTGCGTTGGATCACCAGGTCGTAGGAGCCGGCGGCGGTGGAGTCGGCGGTGTTCGGTTTCCAGGAGTTGGTCTTCTTCAGCGTCTCCATCGCCGTGCAGACGCCGTGGTAGAGGTAGTGGTCGGACGCCGTGGTCACCGGGCCGCCGTCGGGGTCGCACAGGCGCAGCGCGTAGGTGTCGGTGATGTCCTGGGTGCTGGAGGTGGCGCTCCAGGCGTAGTCCGTGCCGCGCCCGATCAGCACGTACAGGTTGAGCCCCGAGAACGCCACGCCGCGCGCCCTGATGCCCGGCCCCGAGATCTCCTCCAGCATGAGCAGCTGCGGCGCGAAGTACCCGGTCTGCGGGCCGAACACCGCGATGGGGTGTCCCGTGGCCGACTTGGCGGCCGACACCACCACCGCGTTCGACATGTGCGGCTTGGAGTTGTCGACCACCAGCCCGTCGAGCACGCCCTTGGCGGGGGAGGCGGACGTGGTGGCCGAGCCCGTCTCGTTCTGGGTGATGTCGACGGGGGCGGTCGTCGCCGCGTCGGGCAGTACGACCCCGGTCGCCCCGGAGACGTTCCCGAAGGGGAAGCTCTGGCCGTTGTGCAGGGTCAGGGTGGTCTCCGGGTCGTTCTGGGACCGGAACGCCGACCACACCTGATCCCCGGCGGCGGTGCCGTACTCGGCGCGGGCCGCCACCCGGGCGAGAGCGGACTGCATCTCGGCCCCGCCACCGCCGCCGAAGAGGCCGCCGATCACGCCGGAGACCGCGATCAGGTCGGTCATGGTGAAGTCCACGGGCCCGCCGGCGTTGGTGATCGCGTCCAGGTGCCCGGTGAGGACGTATTCGCCGGGGCAGTCGCGGTTGGCCATGCAGTGGTCGATGTAGGCGTTGATGCCGTTCACGTAGTTCTGTACGTCGCTGTACAGCTGGGCGCCGCCGGGGCCGGAGTTCTTCAGCCGGGTGATCTGCGCCTGCAGGTCGGCCTCGGTGTAGGGGGAGTTGCGCCACACGCTCTGCTCCAGGGCGCGGTTGCCCGGGGCGCCGCCGGCGAACGGCGTGAGCTCGCCGCGGCCGACGTGCCGCATCAGGTCCATCAGCCACAGCCGGTCCTGCGCGCCCGCGTACCCGGCGCCGAACATCGTGCCCTCCCGGGTGGTGCCGGTGATGTGCGGCACGCCGGTGGCCTTGTCCCGGACGATCGTCACGTCCGTGCGGGGGCTCGTGGTGCTCTCCACCTGCCCCGCCGGCACGCCGAAGGAGCTGTCGTTGAAGAACGAGGTGATCTGGTCGTCGGTGAGCCCGGTGTAGGCCGACACCAGGCCCGCGTACTTGCCGAGCTGGTCGTCGCTGTGCTTCGGCATCGTGCCGAACGCCTGGTTGCCGAGGATCTCGACCAGGGTGGCGTTGCCGTTCTGGCCCGGCGGCAGGATGTCGGCGCACTGGCCGAGGCAGTAGTCGTCGGGGGTGTAGACGGCGGCGGACGCGGGCACGGCGGGGGATGCCAGCGCGAGGACCACGAGCGCGGAGGCGGCGGTGATCGTGCGCCGGAGGCGTGGATGCATGGGTGAGGACCCCCAAAACATGAGGCGTACTCGAAACTTGCGAGGAACATACGTCCGCGCCCACGCCGGATCAATGCCGGAAGTGATAATCGCCGCGCCGGATCTTGACCGTTCGTGACAACCGCGGTCATCCCGGGCTCGTACGGCCATACCGGTGCCGCGACGCCTAGGCTCGCTGCCATGCCCGACGCCATCCTCCGCCCGTCCGCCCGGATCCTCCTCATCGACGATCACGACCGGATCCTGCTGTACCGCGGCCTCGGCCTGCTCAAGACCCCCGATCACGCCTGGTTCACCCCGGGCGGGGGAGTGCGCCCCGGGGAGGAGCTGACCGTCGCCGCCGCCCGCGAACTGCTCGAGGAGACCGGATACCGCGCGGCGCCCGAGGCGTTCGGACCGGTCGTGGCCGTCAGCTCGGGACACTGGACCAGCGCCGACGACCGGCTCTTCCGCTCAGAGGACTCCTGGTTCTTCCTCCGCGTTCCCGCCTTCGAGGTGGACGACGGCGGCATGGAGGATCTCGAAAGCTCCCTGATCGACGCGCACCGCTGGTGGTCGCTGCCCGAGCTGGAGGCGACGTCGGAGCACGTCATCCCGCTCGGCCTGGCCCCGCTCCTGGAACGCCTGCTCGGCGGCCGGATCCCCGAGGAGCCCGTCGTCCTGCCCTGGCACCATCCCGAACCGCCCGTGTGACGATCACGGCTGGGGCGTGCGGGCCAGGCGGGCGAACGACAGCGCCACGACGGTCGACAGCAGCCAGCCGAGCAGCGTCGCCAGGTGCAGGAACACCGAGACGAGGGCACCCAGCGGACGGTGCTCGTCCGGGTACCAGGTCGATCTCTGCTCCAGCGACACCAGCGGGACCACCGTGTCGACGGCGTAGAAGACCGGGCTGAAGCAGCGGACCTGCCCCTCGCCGCACGGATCCATCCGGGGACGGTCGCCCGCGGGTGTGGCGTAGTCGCCGGTCGGCCCCGCCTCCCGGGCGCCGGCGGCGGTCCCGGAGGCCGCGGCGTCGACCGTGACCAGCCGCCCCTGCGGCGAGTACACGTTGCCGCGGGCGTCGGTGGCGCGCATGGTCGCCTGTACCGGCGGGGTCGAGAGCGCCGCCCCGGTGACGGCGAGGAGCACCAGCACCAGCCACAGCGCGCGTCCGGGCCGGTAGCCGTAGCCGACGGTGAGCCCGTAGAGGCCGTCCAGCCAGGAACGGGCACGCGAACGCGTCCTGGCCCGGACGGAGGCGCCCGGCGGGGTCCGGGTGGTCGCGCGCCGGGCGTCGCGGCGCTGCCTGATCAGGATGTTCTCGGCCTCGGTGGTGTAGCCGTGCTGCCGGAACACCCGCGCGGCCTGCTCGTACGGCCCGGGGTCGAAGGCCGCCTGCCTGCCGAGCCACTCGCATCGGGCCCGCCAGTCCCACGGGGCTCCCGGGCGTCTGCTCCCGGCGGTGTCGAACCGCTCGTAGGTCAGGCCGGAGATGACGAAACGGGCGGGCCAGTTCTCCGGCCGGTCGACCAGTAACGAGGTGGAGACACCGGTCAGGTCGACGCTGGGCGAGACCTCGCGCCACCCGAGATACAAGCCGCCCCGGACCGTGGCGGAGATCGCTTCGAGGGCGTGGCCGCCGAAACAAGTCAGAACGGCGTCCTCGCCGTCCAGCCTTCCCTCGATCGTGCAGCGGTTCAGCCGAACGGCGCCACTCGATACGAACCCCTCGCAGATCAACACAGAGCTCTTCACGTAGGCCTGCTGGAGATTCAGCGTGCGGCCGCCGGGATTCTCCAGCCGTGCGCCGGCGGCGTTCAGGCCGCTGCCCAAGGACGCCGACCGGAACTGCAGCTGCCCGCCCGTCGCCGTCAACCCCCGGAGATCGACGTCGCCCGTGATCACGGCCGCCTGGGCCTCGATGATCGACCGATCCGCCGGTTCACGCCACTCGGTGTCCCGCAGGACGAGGCTGCCGCGGACGGTGGCGCCGCTCAGCCTCAGCGTGCCCCGCACCCGCGTGCCCTCCTCCAGCAGCAGGGTGGACCGCAACTGGGCGTTCGTCAGGTCGAGGGCGCGGCCGCCCGGCGCGTCCAGGACGCAGTCCTTGGCCACGGACAGCTTGCCGAGGTCGCCGAGCGAGAGGTCGACGCCGCCGGTGATCCGGCACGCCCCCTCGATGTTGATGTCCCCGCCGACGAACAGCCCGGACGCGCTGATCGCCGCCGTCCCGATGCGGCGGCTGGAGTACCCCCGCCCCGGTTCCAGCGGGTCGCCGGGGGCCAGCGTCGCGTTGCGCACCAGGATCTGCCCGGCGATGCGGGCGCTCCCCAGGTTGAGGCACCCGTCGATCGAGGCGCGCCGTCCCTCCTGGGTGTCGACCAGGAACAGGCTTCCGCCGATCGTCGCGTCGGCGAGGTTCAGCGCGAGCCCGTGGTCGGGACGGCGCAGCCGGGCGCCGGTGAGATCGAGGGAGCCCTGGATGTGCACGCCGAGCAGCCGCAGCTCGCCGTGGGCCTCGAAGTCGTGCAGCAGCCTGACGGTGCCGCCGACGCGCATCCTGTCGGCCTGCACGGCGCGGTCGCCGCCGGAGTCGATCACCGTGTCGACGCACAGGAGGCGTCCGCCGATCTCGGACTCGCAGAGCCAGACGGCGGCGGCACGCGACGTGCTCGCGGCGGTCCGGTGCGCGCCGCTGATCCGTGACCGCGACAGGTCGAGGTCGCGGCGCACGTGCAGCCCGTTGGCGAGGAGGCCGGGGAGCCGGCAGCCGTCGAGGGTCAGCCGGTACAGCGCGGCGCCATCGAGCGTGACGGGGGCGTCGAAGACGCAGTCGAGGAAACGGAGCGGGAAGGGGATCTCCATCCCGCTGAGGTCGAGCCGCCCCTCGACGGTGACATGCCGGAGGGTCACACCGGACGGGTCCATGGCCTCCCGGCGCCGAAGGCACAGCCGTCTCAGCGTCTCCGCCCGGACGACCTGAGGCCGTCCGCCCTCCAGCCACCGCCGCATCCGCCCCAACCCCGTCCGCCGAAGGATCCCGTCAAGATCTCTTCTACGCCAATTGGGCGTTACGCGGGGGTGGCGGCTTCGCGGCGGGTGCGTTCGGCCAGGGCGTGCTCGTCGGTGCGGACGTCGTAGGCGCGGAACCTCGGCAGGACCGCGGCCGTGAGGGCGACCGCGCCGACGCACATCAGGCCGCCGGCCCTGAGCGAGAAGCGGGGGCCTCCGACCTGGGCCAGGAACCCGGCGCGGGCGTCGCCGAGCATCGGCCCGGTGGAGTACGACAGCAGCTCGATCCCGGCGAGCCTGCCGCGGTACTCGTCGGGGATGGTCTGGTTCCAGATCGTGCTCCGGAACACGCCGCTGATCATGTCGGCGCCTCCGGCCACGGCCAGGAAGACGGCCATGAGCCAGATGTTCGGCATGAACGAGGCGGCCACGACCCCCGCGCCCCACAGGGCGGCCGAGACGATGACGGCGAGGCCGTGCCGGTGGACGTGCGCCGTCCATCCCGAGGTGGCCGAGGCGATCACCGAGCCGATGCCGCCCGCCGCGTACAGCAGGCCGAGGGCCTTGGTCGCGTGCAGGTCGTCGGCGAGGAAGGGGAACAGCGCGTTGGAGAACGCGAACACCATCGCGGCGATGTCGACCAGGTAGGTGCCCACCAGGTCGGGCCGCCCGGCGGCGTACCTGACCCCCTCCACCAGCGACCTCAGCGACGCCGGGGCGACCTCGCCGGACGGCGGCACCGGCGCGACCCGGACCAGCAGCAGGAGCGAGAGCAGGAAGGAGAGCACGTCGACGCCGTAGGAGACGGCCGGGCCGAAGGTCACCACGACCACGCCGCCCACCGCGGGACCGATGATCATGCCGGCGTTGCGCGCCAGGCCTTGCAGCGCGAAGGCCGGGGCCATCTGGTCGAGCTTCAGCACCCGGTTGACGATCGCCTGCTCGCTCGGCCCGCGCAGGCTGGAAAGGCCCGCGGCGAGCGCCGCCACGACGTACAGCACCGGGATCTGCACGTGCGCCGGGAGCACCAGGGCGTTCACCATCAGCAGCACGGAGGTGAGGCACAGGCCCACCTCGGACACCACGACGATCTTGCGGCGGTCCATCGCGTCGGCGATCGCGCCGCCCCACAGCCCGCACACGACCATCGGCGCGAACTCGGCCAGCGCCACCAGGCCGACCGCGACGTACGAACCGGTGAGCTGCTTCATCTGGTACGGCACGGCCACCATGGTGAAGACGCTGCCCAGCATGCTGACCACCTCGGACCCGAGCAGCAGCCGGAAATCCCGGGAGTCGCGTAGCGGGCTGACGTCCATGCGCAGGCGGCGCAGCAGGGTCTTCAGGGATCGCGCGGGGCTGGTCGACACAGGCGGCAAGTGTGGTCGCCGGAGCAGGCGGTGGGCAACCGAATTTCGCCCCGCGGCGGCCCTCCCGGCCGGCCGGCGGCACCGTGCCGCCGGCCCTTCTTCGGGTCACGGTGTGGCGGGGACGGCCTCGATGTCGTGGGGGTCCAGCCGGTTGACCAGCGTGATGCCGCCGATCGTGAGCTGCGCGTCGGAGTCGGCGTGCTTCGCCCCCCAGTCCTGGGCCTTCTTCCGCAGGGCGGGCTGGGTATGGAGCACTTCCCATCCGAGGTTGGCGAACAGTGACGTGCAGGTGCGGGTGCCGGGCCCCAGGTGGTAGCAGTCGGCGCTCACCATCCGGACGTGCGTGTCGTCGTCGTACTCGATGTTGACGTCGATCTCGTACCTCAGGTCGCCCTTGGGGGTGCAGTTCAGCCAGGACTTGGCGCCGGTGTGCGGCTTGTTCTCCGTCCACGGCGCGCAGGTCCAGTGGTTGACCTTCTTGAGCCACTCCTCGGAGATGAAGTCCACCGTGACGCCGGGCAGGTAGATCTGGCGGCCGTTGGGGAAGCCCTCAGGGATCTTGCCGGGGGCGCCGGGGCCGTGCGGTGGCGTCGCCGAACGGGCGATGGCCGCCCCGCCCGCGCCGCCCACGACCAGGCCCACCAGCATCGTCACGGCGACCAGCAGCACCGCGGGCACGCCGCGGCGTGGGCGCGCGGGCGGGAACGCCGGTAGGGGAGGACCGTTGAAAGCTTGAGGGCCCTGCTGCCAGGCCGTGCCGCCGGGGGGCTGCTCTGTCATGTCTCCACCGCCCTGAACCTCACGCTGACCTGGCCCTTGCCTCCGGAGGCGTACACCTCGTACTTGTAGCCGGCGATCTCACTGCGGACGTCCTTGCGGCCGTCGATCTGCCGGGTCAGCCACTTGCCGACGTACGCCACCGTCTGCGGGTCGTCGGCGAAGGGCAGGGTGGCCAGCCACGATATGTAGGACCTCGCGCCGCGCGTGATCTCACCGTCGGTGCCGCATCTGACCTCGACCGACACCTCGGAGATCCCGCCGGCGGGCGCCTCCAGCCCCATCTCGAAGCCCGCGTTGCCGACGTACAGCTCACACTTCCAGGACTCGGCGTATCCGCTCCGCATGCCGCACTGGTGTCCCTGGGCCTTCAGCGCGTCCAGGACCTGATCGAACTTCAGGGAGGGGATACAGCGCTTGTAGGTGTCCGGCGCGCACGGCACCGGACCGGTCACCGCGGCCTGGGCGCGGGCCGTCACCGTGTACCCGGCGGCGCCGGCGCCGGCGAGCGCGATCAGCCCCGCGGCGGAGGCGATCAGCCACGTGCGTGCCGCCACGTCAGGCCTCCTTCCGGACGAAGCCGGCCCAGCGGGCGAGGAAGGCGTCGTTCCCCATGCCGAGCACCCTCCGGCAGATGCCGTCGAAGGCGGGCGCCTTGGCCAGGGGGGCGCCCTCCACGTCCACGTACCTGATCGCCGAGGCGTAGAGCTCGATGGCGGCGTCACGGCCCTTGAGCCGCTCGGCGAAGCCGAAGATGGTGCTGCTCAGGGAGTAGTTGAACTGGATGAGGTCGTCCCTGTAGAAGGTCTTGCTCGAGGGGGGCAGGCCGGTGAACCTGCCCGCGCGCACCCCCTGGGCGACGACGGCGCGCTGCTGGTCCTGCCGGGAGGGCACCTCCAGGTTCTCCACCCAGCTGGCGAACCCTTCCTGCGCCCACCGTGGCGTGTCCAGGAACGAGAGCCCGGGGGTGACGACGGTCGCCCGGGCGGTGACGGCGTGGGCCAGCTCGTGCCGCATGACCAGCGCGGGGTCGTCGTTCCACTTCTCGATGCCGGCGAGGTTCACCAGGACCCGCGAGCCGGCGTACTGCTCGGTGTAGACCTCCCCGTTCTGCCGCACTCCCTTCAGCGGCCTCATGATTCCCTCGTTCTGCGCCTGCTTCCCGGTCTCGTACCAGGCCCGCATGTTGGCCGTCTTCCGGGTGAGGAACAGGACGTGACCAGGGAACCTGATCCGGTCGCCCCACAGCGCCTCGACCTTCCCGGCCTGCGCCTCGGCCGCGGCGGCGTACTTCTTCAGGTCCGGGACGCTCTCGTCCCCGGCCACGCAGACGTTGCCCGCCTGGATCACCTTCAGGGCGCTCAGATGCCAGGGGGCGTCGGCCAGCAGGCTCTGGTCCCTCACCTGGTCCTTCTCGGCGCCGGCCCGCGTGGTCCGCCTGATGTCAGTGACCACCAGCCCGTCGCCCTTCTTGGCCACCCGGTACTCGAACGCCTCCGCCGGCGCCACCCCACCCCGCCCGGCCCGACGTCCGCCGTGAGCTGGGTCACCGCGATCACCGGCGTGAACGTGTAGGTGTTCCCGCCGCCGGCGGCGCCGATGATCCGCTCGGTGATGAAGTGGAAGTCGCGCAGCTCGAACTGGGTGAGGTTGGCGAACAGCAGCTTCTCCTGCCGGACCAGCCTGGTGTTGGAGGCGTCCAGGTCGGCCAGGAACGCCTGCTCGTTCTTGTCCCTGACCGCCTTGGCCCGCCGGTCGAGGATCGCCTGTAACTCCTGCGTGCCGGGCTCGTCCGAACCTCGTTCATCGGTGGACCCGAAAGTGGGCCGCGCCGGCGTCGTACAGCCGCCGACCGCCAGCAGTCCCCCCAGCCCGGCCACCAACGCACCCCGCCGCGTCAGTAAGGCCGGGCCGGATCGTCCTTCTCCCCTCATCGACAGATCACATCCCTCCTGCCGCACCCCCTGAGGGCGGGGGTGTCGATGCGTTCCGGATGTATAGAGTCTTCGGCCGCGGGGATTGTTGCGGACGGCGAGCCGATTTCTGGTCGTCTTTCCGGCGCCCCGGAGACGACGTACGGCCCGCGCCCTCCCGCGGAGGGCACGGGCCGCCGGTCTCACAGGCCCAGGGTCTCCCTGCGGAGGTGGGTCTTGAGGATCTTGCCGCCAGGGTTGCGCGGGAGCTCCGTCTCGCGGAACCAGAACCTGACCGGGATCTTGAACGTCGCGAGCGACCCGCTCAGGAACTCCTGTAGCTCCTCGGCCGTCGCAGCGGCGCCGGCCCTCAGCCGTACCACCGCGCCGACCTGCTCGCCCAGCTCGTCGTCCGGGACGCCGATCACGGCGGCGTCGTCGACGTCCGGGTGCTCGAACAGCGCGGCCTCCACCTCGGCGCAGTAGACGTTCTCCCCGCCCCGGATGACCATGTCCTTGGCCCGGTCGACGATGTAGACGTACCCCTCCTCGTCGACCTTGGCCAGGTCCCCGGTGTGCAGCCATCCGTCGACGAAGGTCTCGGCGGTGGCGTCGGGGCGGTTCCAGTACCCCGTGATCACGTTCGGGCCGCGCATGCACAGCTCGCCGACCTCGCCCACCGGCACCTCCTGCCCGAGGGGGTCGGTGATGCGCACGTCGCACACGGCGAGCGGCAGGCCGATGCTGTCGGGCTTGGCGAGGTAGGCCGGGCCGCTGTTGTAGATCGCCAGGGCGGTGGTCTCGGTCATCCCGTACCCGTTGGACGCCTGGCGCTGCGGCAGCTGGTCGCCGATGCGCTCCAGCAGCTTGGGCGGGGCGGGGGCGCCGCCGTAGCTGATCCCGCCGAGGCTGGAGATGTCGTGCTTGCCGAGGTCGGGGTGGGAGAGCAGCTGCCAGGCGTTGGTGGGGACGCCCGTCATGATGGTGACCTTCTCGCGCTCGATCAGCCGCAGCGCCTGCCCGGGGTCCCACTTGAACATCAGCACGAGCCCGCCGCCGCTGAACATGGTGGCCGTCATGACCGCGAAGCAGCCGGTGACGTGGAACAGCGGCACCGTGAGCAGGGTGATCCGCCGGGTGCCGGCCGCCGAGGCGGGGTCCTTGCCGGCGAGCGCGACGCTGCGCAGCAGCGCGTAGGCGACGGTCATGGGCGACTGGCCGAGGTTGCGGTGGCTGCCGAGGGCGCCCTTGGGACGGCCGGTGGTGCCGGAGGTGTAGAAGATCGTCGCCGGGTCCTCGGGGTCGAGCTCGACGGAAGGGAGGGGCACGTCGGCCCGCACCTCGCCGAGGACCTCGCCGAACTCGCGCGCGCCCGGCGGCAGCCCCCCGGTGGCGCGGGTGACGATCATCGGCACCTCGGTCCCCCGCAGCCGCTCGGCCCGCTCGCCGTCCACGATCACGACCTTGGCGCCGGAGTCCGACAGGCCGTACTCCAGCTCGGAGGTGGTCCACCAGGCGTTCAGCGGTACGGCGACGGCCCCGGCGGCGAGGGCGGCGGAGAACGAGACGATCCACTCGGGGTAGTTGCGCATGGCGATGGCGACCCGGTCGCCCTTGGTCACGCCGTAGTCCTCGACGAGCCGGTTGGCGAGCGTGGCGGCCCGGCGGAAGTGCTCCTCGTAGGTGACGCGCTCGTCCTCGTATACGACGAAGACGGCCTCGCCGTGCCAGCGGCTGTTCTCCAGGAGGGTGCGGAAGGTCGTGGGGGCGTGCTTCCAGGTCCGGATCTTCGCCCCGCGGACCTCGACCTCGTCCATCTCGAAAAGCTGGCCCGGTCCGGTGAGCTGTGCCAGGACCTGGTCGTGAGTGACAGTCATGCGCGGTGACTCCCGGGGGTGAGTAGGTGCCCTTGCCTATGCCCTTGCCTTGAAAGGTGACGATACCGACCAGTAGGTACGGACAACAGAGGTCGCCTCGCACGCGTTTCCCCTTGACGGGGCGGCGCCCGGCGGCTTGCATGAAGATGCTTAGACATGCATACTCTTGCTGGACAGAGAAACCATGAGGACGAGTGCATAAACATACGGAGGGGTCGATGAGAGCGGCGGTCGCCGGAGCCAGCGGGTACGCCGGAGGCGAGCTGCTGCGCCTGCTCCTCGCCCACCCGGCCGTCGAGATCGGCGCCCTCACCGCCGGCGCCAGCGCCGGTGACGTCCTCGGGGTCCACCAGCCCCACCTGCCCGCCCTGGCCGGCCGCGTCCTGCTGGAGACCACGCCCGAGACCCTCGCCGGCCACGACGTCGTCTTCCTCGCCCTGCCCCACGGCCAGTCGGCCGCCATCGCCGAGCGGCTGGGCGACGACACGCTCGTCGTCGACTGCGGCGCCGACTTCCGCCTCGAGGACGCCGCCGAGTGGACCCGCTTCTACGGCGGTGCCCACGCCGGCACCTGGCCCTACGGCCTGCCCGAACTGCCCGGACAGCGCGACGCGCTGCGCGCCGCCCGGCGCGTGGCCGTCCCCGGCTGCTATCCGACCGCCGCGACCCTCGCCCTGTTCCCCGCCTTCGCGGCCGGGCTCGCCGAGCCCGACGTCGTGGTGGTGGCGGCCAGCGGCACCTCCGGCGCCGGCAGGTCCCCCAAGCCGAACCTCCTCGGCAGCGAGGTGATGGGCTCCGCCTCCGCCTACAGCGTCGGAGGCACCCACCGCCACACCCCCGAGATGGAGCAGAACCTCTCCAAGGTCGCCGGCACGCCGGTGAAGGTCTCCTTCACCCCCGTGCTCGCCCCGATGAGCCGCGGCATCCTCGCCACCTGCACCGCCCCCGCCGCCCCCGGCGTCACCGCCGCCGGGCTGCGGGAGGCGTACGAGGCGGCCGTCAAGGACGAGCCGTTCCTGCGGCTGCTCCCCGAGGGCGCCTGGCCGGCGACCGCCATGACGCTCGGCGCCAACACCGCCGTGCTGCAGGTGACCCTCGACGAGCGGTCCGGCCGCGTCGTCGCGGTCATCGCCATCGACAACCTGACCAAGGGCACCGCGGGCGGGGCCATCCAGAGCGCCAACCTCGCCCTCGGCCTGGCAGAAGAACTCGGCCTTCCCCTCAATGGAGTCGCCCCGTGAGCGCACGCAGCGAGAAGATCGCCACACCGTCCGGGGGTGAGCGGGCATGAGCGTCACCGCCCCCCTCGGCTTCCGCGCGGCCGGTGTGGCCGCGGGCCTGAAGACCCGCGACGCCCGCGACCTGGCCCTGGTCGTCAACGACGGCCCCTCCCGGGCCGCCGCCGGCGTCTTCACCCGCAACCGCGTCAAGGCCGCCCCCGTCCTGTGGACCCAGCAGGTGCTCACCGGCGCCCGGGTCAGGGCCGTCGTCCTCAACTCCGGCGGCGCCAACGCCTGCACCGGCCCCGCCGGCTTCCAGGACACCCACGCCACCGCGGAGAAGGTCGCCGAGGTCCTCGGCGACTCGGCCGGCGAGATCGCCGTCTGCTCCACCGGCCTCATCGGCGAGCGGCTGCCCATGGACCTGCTGCTCCCCGGCGTCGACGCCGCGGCCTCCCAGCTGTCCAGGGACGGCGGCCTCGCCGCCGCCGACGCCATCCGCACCACCGACACCGTCAGCAAGATCTCCTTCCGCAGGGGAGAGGGCTACATGGTCGGCGGCATGGCCAAGGGCGCCGGCATGCTGGCCCCCGCCCTGGCGACCATGCTCTGCGTCATCACCACCGACGCCGACGTGCCGGCCGAGGAGCTCGACCGGGTGCTGCGCAAGGCGACCCGCGTGACCTTCGACCGGCTCGACACCGACGGCTGCATGTCCACCAACGACACCGTGCTGCTGCTGGCCAGCGGCGCCTCCGGCGTCACCCCCGACCCGGCGGAGTTCGAGAAGAAGATCACCGAGGTCTGCGCCGACCTGGCCCGCCAGCTCCTCGTCGACGCCGAGGGCGCCACCAAGGCCATCGCCATCGAGGTCGTCGGCGCCGCGAGCGAGGACGACGCCGTCGCCGTCGGCCGCGCCGTCGCCCGGTCCAACCTGCTCAAGTGCGCCATCCACGGCGAGGACCCCAACTGGGGCCGTGTGCTGTCGGCCGTCGGCACCACCGACGCGCCCTTCGAGCCCGACCGCGTCAACGTCGCCATCAACGGCATCTGGATCTGCCGCGGCGGCGCCGCCGGGGACGACCGCGCCAAGGTCGACCTGCGCCCCCGCGACGTCACGATCACCATCGACCTGTCGGCCGGCCCGCACTCGGCGACCGTCCACACCACCGACCTCACCGCCGAGTACGTCCACGAGAACTCGGCCTACTCCACATGAGCCACGACATGATCCGCGCGGCGGGCCTGCAGGCGCACGCCAAGGCGGCCGTGCTCATCGAGGCCCTGCCCTGGCTGGAGCGCTTCCGCGGCCGGACCGTCGTCGTCAAGTACGGCGGCCACGCGATGTCCGACGAGGCGCTGCGCCAGAGCTTCGCCGATGACATGGTGTTCCTGCTGCACGCGGGCCTGCGCCCCGTCGTCGTCCACGGCGGCGGCCCGCAGATCAACGCCCACCTCGACAGGCTCGGCATCGAGAGCAGCTTCACCGCCGGGCTCCGCGTCACGACCCCCGAGGCCATGCAGGTCGTGCGCATGGTGCTGGTCGGCCAGGTCAACCGCGACGTCGTCGGCCTGATCAACCGCCACGGGCCGTTCGCGGTCGGCATGTCCGGCGAGGACGCCCACCTGTTCACCGCCGAGCGCAAGCACGCCGAGGTCGACGGCGAGAAGGTCGACATCGGACAGGTCGGAGAGATCGTCAAGGTGGAGGCGGGTGCCGTCCGGGCCCTCCTCGACGACGGCCGTATCCCGGTGGTCTCCTCGGTCGCGCGCGGCGAGGACGGCGAGGTCTACAACGTCAACGCCGACACCGCGGCCGCGGCCCTGGCGGTCGCGCTGGGCGCCGGCAAGCTCGTCGTGCTCACCGACGTCGAGGGCCTGTACGCCGACTGGCCGGCCTCCTCCGAGGTGATCAGCCGCCTCACCGCCGGCGAGCTGGCCGACCTGCTGCCCGGCCTGTCCAGCGGCATGGTGCCGAAGATGGAGGCCTGCCTGACCGCCGTCAACGGCGGCGTGCCCCAGGCGCACGTGCTCGACGGCAGAGTGCCCCACTCGGTGCTGCTCGAGATCTTCACAGACGAGGGAATCGGAACCATGGTGCTACCGGAGGCGAAGTCATGACGGCCCCGCTGAGGGAACGCTTCGAGGCCGCGTTCATGCCGAACTACGGCGTGCCGCCCGTGGCCCTGGCCCGAGGCGAGGGCTGCCACGTCTGGGACGAGGACGGCAACCGCTACCTCGACCTGATCGCGGGCATCGCGGTCAGCTCGCTCGGACACGCCCACCCCGCGCTGGCCGAGGCCGTGTCCAAGCAGGCCGCCACGCTCGCCCACACCTCCAACCTCTTCGTCAACGAGCCCGAGGTGCTGCTCGCCGAACGCCTCCTCGGCCTGCTCTCCGCCCCCGGCCGGGTCTTCATGGCCAACTCCGGCACCGAGGCCAACGAGTGCGCGCTCAAGATCGCCCTCAAGTACGGCAAGGCGAACGGCCGCACCTACTTCGTCGCCGCCGAGAACGGCTTCCACGGACGCACCCTCGGCGCGCTCTCCCTGACCGGCAAGGCCTCCATCCGCGACCAGTTCGGGCCGTTCCCGATCGACGTCCGCTTCGTCCCCTACGGCGACGCCGACGCGCTCAAGCAGGCCGTCACCGACGACTGCGCCGCCGTCTTCCTCGAGCCCACCCAGGGCGAGGCCGGCGTGGTGCCCCCGCCCGCGGGCTACTTCACCGCCGCCCGCGAGATCTGCGACGCCACCGGAGCGCTGCTGGTGCTCGACGAGATCCAGTCGGCGATCGGCCGCACCGGGCACTGGTTCGCCCACCAGCACGACGGCATCCTGCCCGACGTGCTCACCCTGGCCAAGGGGCTCGGCGGGGGCATGCCGATCGGCGCCTGCGTCGGCTTCGGCGACGCGGCCACGATCTTCGCCAAGGGCGACCACGGATCCACCTTCGGCGGCAACCCGGTCTCCGCCGCGGCGGCCCTCGCGGTCCTCGGCACCATCGAGAGCGAAGGGCTGCTCGCCCACGTCCGCGCCGTCGGCGTCCGGCTCGCCGAGGGCATCGCCGCCATCCGGCACCCGCTGCTGTCGGGCGTGCGCGGACGCGGCCTGTGGCTGGCCGCCGTCCTCACCGAGCCCCGCTCGGTGGAGGTCCAGGACGCCGCCCGGCGCGCCGGATTCCTGGTCAACGCCGTGCAGCCCGACGCGGTGCGCATCGCCCCGCCGTTGATCATCACCTCCGAGCAGGCCGAGTCGTTCCTCGCGGCCCTCCCGGCGATCCTCCAGGAGGCGGCGGCGTGAGCTCCTACGACCAGGACGTCCCCGTGATCTCGCCTCACGCCGCCCCGGCGGCCGTCCGGCACTTCCTGCGAGACGACGACCTGAGCCCCGCCGAGCAGGCCGAAGTGCTCGACCTCGCCGAGGCCATGAAGAAGGACCGCTACGGTCACCGCGCCTTCGAAGGCCCCAAGACCGTCGCGGTGCTCTTCGACAAGCACTCCACCCGCACCCGCGTGTCCTTCGCCGTCGGCATCGCCGAGATGGGCGGCCAGCCGCTCATCATCGACGCCGGCAACTCCCAGATGGGCCGCGGCGAGCCCGTCGAGGACACCGCGCGCGTCCTCGACCGGCTGGTCGCCGCGATCGTCTGGCGCACCTTCGGCCAGGAGCGCGTCGAGGCCATGGCCTCGACGTCCTCGGTGCCGGTGGTCAACGCCCTCACCGACCAGTTCCACCCCTGCCAGATCCTCGCCGACCTGCTCACCATCCGCGAGCACCGCGGCACCCTGGCCGGGCGGACCCTCGCCTACTTCGGCGACGGCGCCAACAACATGGCCCACTCCTACCTGCTCGGCGGCGCCGTCGCGGGCATGCACGTCCGCGTCGCCGCCCCCGCCGGCTACCAGCCCGACCAGCTCATCCTCAACCGCGCGGCCGAGATCGCCGCCGGCACCGGAGGATCGGTCACCGCGGTGTCCGACGCGCGGGCGGCCGCCGCCGGCGCCCACGTCCTGGCCACCGACACCTGGGTGTCCATGGGCCAGGACGGCAAGGACGAGCGCGTCGCCGCGCTCATGCCGTACCAGGTGAACGCCGAACTGCTCGCCGCCGCCGCGCCCGACGCGATCGTGCTGCACTGCCTGCCCGCCTACCGTGGCCTGGAGATCACGGCCGACGTGCTCGACGGCCCCCGCAGCGTGGTGTGGGACCAGGCGGAGAACCGCCTGCACGCCCAGAAGGCCCTGCTCCACTGGCTGGTGACGAGATGACCATCCCGCTCACCAAGGCCGGAAGGCTCGCCAAGATCGCCGAGCTGGTCAACCGCCACAAGGTGAAGTCGCAGCTGGAGCTGGCCAAGCTGCTCGCCGAGAGCGGCGTCGAGGTCACCCAGGCCACCCTGTCGCGCGACCTCGACGAGCTGGGCGCGCTGAAGCTGCGCGCCGACGACGGCTCGCTGGTGTACGCCCTGCCCGGCGAAGGGGGCGCGCGGATCCCGCTGGCACGCCTCGGCTCCGGCGAGACCCCGGCGGCGCGGCTGCGGCGGGTGGCCGAGGAACTGCTCGTCTCGGCCGAGGCCTCGGCGAACCTCGTGATCGTGCGCACGCCTCCCGGCGCCGCGCAGTTCCTCGCCTCGGCGCTCGACCACGCCGACTGGCAGTCGATCCTCGGCACGGTGGCCGGCGACGACACCATTCTCGTGATCAGCCGCGACCCGGCGGGCGGAGCCCAGCTCGCCGAGTCCCTGCTCAAGCTCACCGACCGACGTAGCGCGCCCGCGGGAGGCGGGCTGACGAGCACGTCCGACGGCTGATGGCGCTTGTTTGCACTAGGGTCGCGGATTGACCGAGTTGGAACTGGGGAAGAGGAGAACGGTGGCTGAGGGTGGCAAGCCCATGCGGCTATGGGGTGGCAGGTTCGAGGGCGGGCCGGCCGACGCGCTGACACGGCTTTCGGTCAGCGTGCAGTTCGACTGGCGGCTCGCGCCGTACGACCTGCTGGCGTCACGGGCGCACGCCCGGGTGCTCCACCGCGCCGGGCTGCTGAGCGAGGAGGAACTCCAGCGCATGCTCGCAGCGCTGGACGACCTGGAGGCGGCCTGCAAGTCGGGGGACTTCCGGCCCACGGTGGCCGACGAGGACGTCCACACGGCGCTGGAGCGCGGCCTGCTGGAGCGGCTCGGCTCCCTCGGCGGCAAGCTGCGCGCCGGACGCAGCCGCAACGACCAGGTGGCCACCGACCTGCGCCTCTACCTGCGCGATCACGTGCGTCACATCGTCTCGCGCCTGGTCGAGCTGGAGACCGCGCTGATGAGCCAGGCCGAGGAGCACGCCGCCACCGCGGCCCCCGGCATGACCCACCTGCAGCACGCCCAGCCGGTGTCGTTCGGCCACCAGCTCCTCGCCCACGTCCACCCGATCGCCCGCGACGTCGACCGGCTGCGCGACTGGGACCGCCGCGCCGCGATCTCCCCGCTCGGCGCGGGCGCGCTCGCCGGCTCGTCACTGCCGCTCGACCCGCAGGCGGTCGCCCAGGAGCTCGGCTTCGACGCGGCGGCGCCCAACTCGATGGACGCCGTCGCCGACCGCGACTTCGCGGCCGAGTTCCTGTTCTGCGCGGCCATGATCGGCGTCCACCTGTCGCGCCTGGGCGAGGAGATCGTCCTGTGGGCCTCGCAGGAGTTCCGCTGGATCGAGATGGACGACGCCTACTCCACCGGCTCGTCGATCATGCCGCAGAAGAAGAACCCCGACGTCGCCGAGCTGGCCCGGGGCAAGTCCGGCCGGCTCATCGGCAACCTCATGTCGCTGCTGACCACGCTGAAGGGCCTGCCGCTCACCTACAACCGCGACCTGCAGGAGGACAAGGAGCCGGTGTTCGACGCCGTCGACACCCTGCTGCTGGTCCTGCCCGCGGTGTCCGGGCTGGTGGCCACCATGCGGGTCAACACCGCCCGCCTCGAGTCGTCCGCGCCCGACGGCTTCGCCCTGGCGACCGACCTCGCCGAGCTGCTGGTCCGCAAGGGCGTGCCGTTCCGCGACGCCCACGAGGCGGTCGGCCACCTGGTGGTGTGGTGCCAGGTCAACGACACCACGCTCGAGCAGCTCACCGAGGACGACCTCGCCAAGATCTCGCCCCACTTCGCGGCGGCCACGGGCGCTTCCGACGCCGCGCTCGACGTACTGAACGTCCAGGGCGCGCTCGCCGCTCGCAAGGCGTACGGCGGCACCGCCCCCGACCGCGTCCGCGACCAGCTCACCGCCCTCCGCGAGATCGTCGACGGCCAGGCGGCGTGGGCGAGCGGATCCTAGACACGGTTTCCGCACCCTGGATGATCACTGACGGTACCGGAGACCAGGGAGATTCGGGTTCGTGCGGAAAACAGCCCTAGAACGGAAGTTCTTCGACCGGCCCTCCCACGAGGTGGCCCCCGACCTGCTCGGGCGCGTCCTCGTGCACGGGCCGGTCGCGGTACGCCTCACCGAGGTCGAGGCCTACGGCCCGCCGGGGGAGGACCCGGCGTCCCACACCTACCGGGGGCGCACTCCGCGCAACTCGGTGATGTTCGGGCCGCCGGGGCACCTGTACGTCTACTTCACCTACGGCATGCACTTCTGCGCCAACCTCGTCTGCCTGCCCGAGGGCATGGGATCGGGGGTGCTGCTGCGGGGCGGCGAGGTGATCGAGGGCGTGGACCTCGCCCGCACCCGCCGCCACCGGCCCAGCACCTCGGCCCCCCTCACGGGTCCGGGCCGCGTCGTCCCTTACCGTGATCTGGCTCGCGGCCCCGCCCGCCTCGCCGTGGCCCTCGGCATCGGCAGGGAACACAACGGCGCCGACTGCTGCCACGACCTCGCCTCACCTGACCCGTCCCCAGGTGCGGGGACGGAGCGGGCGGGTGAGATGTTCCTGGTGCTGGAGGGGGAGCCGAGCGACCCGGCCCTGATCCGCTCCGGTCCCCGCACCGGCGTGTCCTCCGCCGCCGACACCCCGTGGCGCTTCTGGATCGACGGCGACCCCACGGTCTCCCCGTACCGTGAACACGTCCCCAGGAAGCGCCCGACCTAGCGGGACGTCGAGTGGTGCTCGATGGGCGACCGAGTGCCTTCGGGGTGTTCCGAGTGGCTTTCGGTGGTCTTTCGGATGGCTTTCGAGTGGCGAAGTGGCTCAGTGATCGGGCAGGCTGTAGGCACAGAGGCGAAAGCCCACGTTGTCCATCCACCGATCGAACAATGAAGGCCAGGATCGTGACCGACATCCTCGATGACCTTGCGTGGCGCGGCCTGATCGCGCAGTCCACCGACATCGACGCCCTCAGGGCGGCGATGGCCGAGGGTCCGATCACGGTCTATTGCGGCTTCGACCCCACCGCACCGTCGCTGCACGTCGGCAACCTCGTGCCGCTCCTCACCCTGGCGCGCATCCAGCGGGCGGGTCACCGCGCGATCGGCCTGGTCGGCGGGGCCACCGGGCTGATCGGCGACCCCAGCGGCAAGAGCGAGGAGCGCTCGCTCAACTCCACCGAGGTGGTCGCCGAGTGGGTGCGCCGCATCCGGGTCCAGGTCGAGAAGTTCCTCGACTTCTCAGGTGACTCCGGCGCCGTCCTGGTCAGCAACCTCGACTGGACGGAGGGTCTCTCGGCGATCGACTTCCTGCGTGACGTCGGCAAGCACTTCCCGGTGAACCGCATGCTCGCGCGCGAATCCGTCTCCGCCCGGCTGGCAGGGGAGGGGCTCAGCTACACCGAGTTCAGCTACCAGATCCTCCAGGCCAACGACTACCTCGAGCTGTACCGCCGGCACGGCTGCACGCTGCAGATCGGGGGCAGCGACCAGTGGGGCAACATCACGGCCGGCTGCGACCTCATCCGGCGGGTGGAGGGCGGGCATGTGCACGCGCTCACCGTGCCGCTCATCACCAAGGCCGACGGCACGAAGTTCGGCAAGACGGCGGGAGGCGCGGTGTGGCTCGATCAGGAGCTCACCTCGCCGTACGCCTTCTACCAGTTCTGGCTCAACGCCGATGACCGCGACGTCGTGAAGTTCCTGAAGATCTTCAGTTTCAGGTCCAGGGACGAGATCGAGGCCCTGGAGAAGAGCGCCTCGGAACGTCCGGCGGCGCGCGAGGCGCAGCGCGCTCTCGCCGAGGAGTTCACCACGCTGCTGCACGGCCCCGAGGAGTGCGCCGCGGTGATCGCGGCGTCGGCGGCGCTGTTCGGGCAGGGATCGCTGGAGGAGCTGCCCGAACGCACCCTCGCCGCCGCGCTCGCGGAGGTGCCGAAGGCCGTCGTTCCGGCGCCCGGGGCGTCGTACGTCGATCTGCTCGCCGAGAGCGGTCTCGTCGAGAGCAAGTCGGCGGCGAGGCGTGCCGTGAAGGAAGGCGGCGCGTACCTCAACAACGTGAAGGTGACGGACGAGGCGTACGTCCCGACCAGCGACGACCTGCTGCACGGGCGCTTCCTGGTGCTCCGCCGCGGCAAGCGGTCGGTGGGTGGCGTCGAGGTCGTCGCGGGGTAGCCCCCATCTGCGTTCTCCGGCCCCCTGGCGCGTTCTGTCGCCGGGGGGCCGGCGACGTCTTCGGTAACAGTCTCATAGCGAACCGGCCAGACTTGGCAGGGCGGCGCGATGACCTGGGCGGTTTGCCCGCGGAGTGATTTGACGGACCCGGGAACCCGGCTTAGTGTTTTGTCTCGCCCCAAGGGAACGGCGGGGCGCCGATCAGGCGCCTGGCTCCCGGGCATCCCGACTGACACACCCTCGGATCCGGTGTCCATGACGCAGGATCCGGCTCTGATGTGTCGCCCGCGCAAGGTCGATTGAACTTCTTCTGAAGTTCGGCTGGACAACGGGCGAGCGACAGGGTAAGTTAGAAGGGTTGCTCTGGCGACAGGGCAGCCCGGTTCGTGCCGATCTGGGCGACCGTGGGAAGTTCGAGAGAATTGACCGCGGTTGACCGGTCTGGTACGGTTGGGATAGCGAGATGTGAGCCCTAGAGGGGTTCGGAGCCTGACGGCCCGGGACTCTGACAGTGTACGCGTCCGTTTCTTGAGAACTCAACAGTGTGTTAAAAGCCAGTGCATGAATATGCATTACCTCCGTCTTCCACGCTTTGCGTGGGGATGGTTCCTTTGATTGGCACCACGGTGTGTGGTGTCTGTCGGGATTTTCTTCAGACATTGTTTGGAGAGTTTGATCCTGGCTCAGGACGAACGCTGGCGGCGTGCTTAACACATGCAAGTC
>NZ_JAHDTF010000051.1 GCF_018531465.1 Sphaerisporangium fuscum | reverse complement strand
GTGGCGGCGGCCCCCGCCGTCCCGGCCACCGCGGCCCCGGCGCGGCCCGCCGGCGCGCCGCACGACGCGGGCCGCTGGAACACCTGCGTGCGGGTGGCCCGCGACCTGCTGCTCGTCGGCGAGGACGACGCCGATCTCAAGCTGGAGTACCTCCGGGTGCTCATCGACAACGGCCTGCCGAAGGCCCGCTCCCCCAAGCGGGTGCTGATCGTCGGCGCGGGCATCGCGGGGCTGGCGGCGGCCACGCTGCTGAAGCGGGCGGGCCACAAGGTCACGGTGATCGAGGCCAACGGCAACCGCGTCGGCGGCCGGATCAAGACCTTCCAGACCGGCTTCGCCGACCCCCTGCAGTACGCCGAGGCGGGCGCGATGCGCCTGCCCGACTTCCACCCGCTCACGCTGGCGCTGGTCGACAGGCTCGGCATCCCGCGCCGCCCGTTCTACAACGTCGACGTGCGGCCGGGCGCGGAGCCGAGCGGGCCGATCCCCCCGGTCGTCTACACCTCCCGGCACGGCAAGGTGTGGCGCTCCGCCCCGCCCCGGGGGAAGTACGAGGCCCCGGCGCGGCTCGACCACACCTGGATCCACGTCAACGGGATCTCCCAGCGCCGCGACGAGTACGCCGCCGACCCGCGGAGGATCAACGCCTCGTTCGGGCTGCACGACCGCCGAACTGCCGCGCGGATCCTCGACGAGGCGCTCGACCCGGTGCGTGACCTGATCTCCGTGCGCCACGGCTCCACCCGGGTGGACAAGCCGCTGCCCGAGCTGATCAAGGGCTGGGCGCGGGTGCTGTACGAGTTCGACGGCTACTCCATGAACCGCTTCCTGACCGAGCACGCCAAGCTGAGCGACGCGGCGATCGACGCCATCGGCACCCTGGAGAACCTCACCTCGCGGCTGCCGCTGGCGTTCATGCACACCTTCCTCACCCGGAGCCTGGTGAACCCGGCCGCCACCTACTGGGAGATGACCGGGGGCAGCAGGCAGCTTCCGTACAAGCTGGAGGCGGGCCTGCGCGAGGAGATCCGCATGGACCGCCGAGCCCTTCGCATCGACACCTCGCGAGGGCACGTCCGCATCGAGACGGTGAGCGAGAAGGGCAGCGACGACTCCTCCTCCGCCCCGCAGCGGCCCGCCGAGACCTTCGAGGGCGACGTCGCGATCATCACGATCCCGTTCCCGGCGCTGCGGCACGTGGAGATCACTCCGGCCCTGTCCTACCGCAAGCGGCGGGCGATCATGGAGCTGCACTACGACTCGGCGACCAAGGTCCTGCTGGAGTTCCGCCGTCGCTGGTGGGAGTTCGACGAGGACGACTGGAGGCGCGAGCTCGGCGGGCGCTACCGTCCGGGCACGCCGACCCACGTCACCGGCGGCGGCTCGGTGGCCGACAACGCCAACCGGTTCATGTACTACCCCTCCCACCGGGTGCCGGGAAGCGAGGGCGGGGTGGTGCTGGCCAGCTACGTGTGGGCCGACGACGCCTCCCGCTGGGACTCCATGGACGACCGGGAGCGGTACGGGTACGCGCTGCGCGGCCTGCAGGAGGTGCACGGCGACCGGATCGCCGAGTTCTACACCGGTCACGGCCAGACGCAGAGCTGGCTGCGCAACCGCTACGCGTTCGGGGAGGCGGCCGTCTTCACCCCCGGGCAGATGACCGAGATCCACCCCGCCATCGCGGTTCCCGAGGGTCCGCTGCACTTCGCCGGGGAGCACACCTCGCTGAAGCACGCCTGGATCGAGGGCTCGCTGGAGTCCGCCGTCCGCGCGGCCCTGGAGGTCAACGGCTGAGCGTGACGTCCCCGGCCGTCCGGCCGCCGTCCGCGAGCAGAACGCCGGTCACGGGTCCTCCGGCGGAGACGAGCCCCTCGCGGCCCCGCCACTGAGCCCATGGACGGCGGGGCGGCCCCGGCGGCGTCCGCCCCGCCGTCCGGGTCACCTCCGGATGAGAGCCGGCCTGGGGTTTCGCCGGGCTTTTTGCGATCATTCAGACATGGCGAATCAGGCAAATCGGGTTGTAGTCATCGGAAACGGGATAGTCGGGGCAAGTACGGCGTATCACCTGAGCCGGCAGGGGGTCGCGGTGACCGTTGTCGACCGGCACGACGCGGGACAGGCGACCGACGCGGGCGCCGGCATCGTCTGCCCCTGGGTCGACCACGAAGGCGACGACGCCTGGTACGCCCTGGCCCGCGAGGGCGCCCTCTACTACGACCACCTCGCCGAGCTGCTGGCGGAGGACGGCGAGCCGGAGACCAGCCACGCCCGGGTGGGAGCGCTGCTGGTGGGCGACAGCCCGGCCGAACTGGTGCCCGACGAGGCCCTGCTGCGCGGCAGGCGGCCGGAGGCCCCCGAGATGGGCGAGATCAGCGTGGCCGACCGGCCGGCCGGGCTGTTCCCGCCGCTCGCCCCGGACCTCGCCGCGCTGTACCTCGCCGGCGCGGCCCGCGTCGACGGGCAGGTCGTCCGCGACGTGCTGCTACGGGCCGCCGTCCGTCGCGGCGCGCGCCTGCTCACCGGCACGGCCGCCCTCACCTCCTCCGGCACGGCCCTGCTGGACGGCTCTCCTCTGGAGGCGGACGCCGTGGTGGTGGCCGCCGGCGCCTGGACCGGCGAGGTGTGCCGGCCGCTCGGCGCCGACCTGCCCGTGCGGCCGCTGCGCGGGCAGATCGCCCACGCCGTGCTCCCGGGGGTGGAGACCGCCGGCTGGCCGCTCGTGCTGCCCCGGCGCGGCCCGTACCTGCTGGGCTTCCCCGGCTCGCGCGTCGTCTTCGGCGCGACCCGGGAGGAGGCCGGGTTCGATCCCCGGGTGACCACGGCGGGCCTCGCCGAGGTGCTGTCCGGGGCCGTGCGGCTCGCGCCGGGCCTCGGCGCCGCGACCGTCGTCGAGACCCGCGTGGGCCTGCGCCCGGCCACCGCCGACGGCCGTCCCCTGCTCGGCCGGCTCGGGGACGGCGTCGTGGTGGCGACGGGCCTGAGCGCCTACGGCCTGACCGCCGGCCCGTACGCCGGCCACCTCGCCGCCTGCCTGGTGACGGGCGGAACCCCGCCCCTCGACGTCACCCCCTTCTCCCCCGGGCGTTTCTGACCGCTACCGGGTTGCGGGACGGTGTGCGGCGAGGCCGTACGTCCCGCAACCCGGTTCACGGCGCCGCTACGCGTGCTTCGTGGCCTTCGCCGTGACGGATGACGGGCCGTAGGCCTTGACCTCCAGCAGGCCGACCGAACTGCTCCCGTTGCCGGTGAGCAGCACCCGCAGCCTGGTGGTGCCGGTGGGAGTGAAGGCGACGCTGTTGTACTGGTCCTTGTTCAGCGTGTACGCGCCCGCGCCGGGCACGTCCACGTAGGCGCTGCCGTTCCAGTACTGCAGCTTCCACGACGCGGGCATGTCGATGCCCTGGTCGTCGTCGAAGAAGTACACCTCGGCCTTGCTCAGCGTCTGCGCCGAGGGCCAGGTCAGGTCCACCCACTGCTGCCCGGTCTGCGGCCAGCAGCCCCAGCGCGGGTTCACCGTGTCGTCGGACGACGGCGGCTCGACGCCGTCGTTCACCGCCGCGACGCTCTCCCAGTCGGAGGTGTACGACGCCGACGCGGTCGCCGACCGCGCCAGGTTGGTGCTCGGGGGCTGCTGGGTGCCGCCCCGGTTGAAGATCTTGATCTCGGTGAGGCCGGTCTTGGCGCCGGAGGCGTTGGTGGCGAGCACCCGCACCCGCTGCGCGCTGATCGACGGGAACGTCACCAGGTTGTAGTTGGCCCTCGGCGCGGACGGGGTCTTGGCCTGGCCGGGGACGCCGACCCACGAGGTGCCGTTGTAGTACTGGATGTCGTACGCCGACGGCGCCCGGTAGGTGCCGTCGGCCGGGCGGCTGTCCTTGAAGTAGAGGCGTACCTCGTTGAGCGTCCGGGCAGCGCCGAAGTTCACCTCGTACCAGTCCTGGCCGTTGGGCGACCCCGCGGCGCCCCAGAACGGCTCGTTGGTCGGGTAGCCGTCCACGGCGCCGGCGGCGGTGGCGCCGGAGGCGGTGTAGGACGCCGAGACGCTCGCGCCGGAGGCGAGGTTCGTCAGGTCGGCGGTCAGGTCCACACCCGCCTTGGCCAGCATGTCGACCATGCGCGGGTCGCTCTGCACGACCTGGGCCGGCGCCTGCAGCCCGGGGGCCGCCTTGCTGTAGGTGACCGTGCCGCTGGTGGTGACGGTGCCGGTGGCCGGGTCATAGGTGAACGGCACCAGCGAGCCGACGGTGGCGACCCGGCTGCCGTTGACGAAGATCGAGTACCCTTCGGGCACGCCCGGGTAGCGCACCACGCCGTCCGCCGGGTCGTCCCAGACGATGGTCAGGTCGGCGTTGCGGTAGCGCAGGTTGTTGACGGTGAAGTTGGGCCAGCCGATGTCGATCGGCGACAGCTCGATCTTGGCGTCGTTGCGCGGGCGCAGGCCGGCGACGTCCTCGATCACGGTCCAGTTGCTGCTGCCGAGGATGTTGTGGTGGATCCAGGACCGGTAGGTGATCGACGAGCCGTTCCAGTCGGCCCAGAACTCGTTGGCGTCGGGCCACTGGGTGTTGCCGTTGACGTACTGCGCCCAGGCGTTCCAGTACAGCAGCTTCTTGTAGTCGGTGGCGGTCATCCAGGAGTTGGGGTAGTTGCGCAGCACCGAGGAGTAGAGCCGGAACTGGACGGTGGAGTTGATGGTGGAGAAGTTGTTGGAGCCCGGCGAGCCCGCCGCGGCCGCGGCCGCCTTGTCCACCTGGTTGGCGGTGTAGAACGGGAAGATCGGGTACTCGGCCGGGTCGTCGAACAGGCGCAGGGCCTGCTTGTAGGTCGAGGTGTTCGGCACGGCGCCCACGGAGAACGGGTAGTAGTTGTTGATCTCCTTCCAGGGCACCCACTCGTTGGTCGACTTCAGCCGGTGCTCGAACAGCTGGTGGCCGGGGTTCCACAGCACGTTGACGATGGCGCTCTGGATGTGGGAGGCCAGGTTGCGCATCTCGGTGGCCTTGGCGGTGTTCCCGATCGCCTCGTAGGCCTGCGCGGCGGCCAGCGCGCCGCTGTACTGGTAGGCCGACTCGGTGCGGTCCATGTTGCCGCTCTTCCAGTGGAAGGAGACGGCGTCGGCGTCGTTGCCGGTCAGGGCGCCCCAGTCGTACTCGATCAGCTTGTTGTCGTCGTGGTCGTAGTAGGCGAGCTGGCCCTTCACGTCGCCCTCGGCGTAGTGGGCGAGGTTGGCGGCGATGCCGGGCTGGCCACCGTGGATCTGGTAGCTCTTCCACGCGGCCTCGGCGATGTACTGCGTGTAGCTGTTGGACCAGTTCTCCGGGTCGCCCGGATTGTCCACGAAACGACCGCCCTTGGACACCTGGCCGACGCTCAGCCAGTCGCCGTAGGCGTACATCGGGTTGCGCAGGTACTTCAGGTCGTCGATGTGCATGGGCTGGGTGAGCGCGATGGCGTTGTTGTAGCCGAGCGCGCCCTCGACGGAGGTCGGGAACTGGAAGGTCTGCCCGGGGATGTCGGCGTCGAGGTTGTTGAAGCGCATCAGCCACCAGCGGTAGTAGATGTTCTTCTTGATCGCCGGCTCGGGCACGTCGATGTAGGGCACGTTCTGCGCCCACCACAGGTTGTACGCCTTGACGTGCGTGGCGAACGCGGTCGCGGCCGAGTAGCCGGCGTAGGCGTTGTACTCGGTCAGCGACTCGGGGATCTCGTTGGTGACGAAGCCCATCACGACCTTGACCGTCACCGTGGCCCCGGCGGCGATCGTCACCGACCTGTTGAGGCCGCCGCTGGACACCGTGAAGCCGTCACCTGTGAGCCGGGGGTAGATCGTGGTGAGGTTGTTGTAGGCGTTGACCTGCCCGGTGAGCTCGCTGCCGCTGCCGGAGGTCGCGTACGGCGAGGTGACCCGCAGCTGCAGCGTGGTGGAGGAGCTCCCGCCGTTCTTGATCGCCAGGTTGGTGACGGCGACGTTGCTGCCGGTGATGAACTTGGTCTGGTTCACCGTGATCGAGCCGCTGGTGTGCACGCTCTTGTAGTGGCTCGGCGCCTGCCAGCGGGAGGCCACCTGCTCGGTGAAGGTGCCCGGGGAGATCGCGACGGTGTAGGCGTCCTTGTCGCTGATGCTCTCCCAGTAGGCCACGTGACCGCCGAAGCCGAGCTTGGCCGGGTCGTGGGTCTTCATGAACAGCGCCCGGCCGCGCGACATGAGCCAGGTGCCGGCGGGGTCGTCGCCGGAGCGGGCGAGCAGCCGGTCCATCCAGAAGTCGGTGCCGCCGCTCTCGGCGTCGTAGATCGCCTTCATCATGTCGCCGGTGGTGTAGGACACCGGGGCCGCGGGGACCGCGGGGCCGGTGAACGTCGGGAAGCCGATGGTCTGGGCGGCCTGCGCCGGAGCACCGGCGACGAGTAACCCCGCGACGAGCAGCAGGGCCATGACGATTCTTCTCATGACAGGGCGTTTCCGATCAGAGGTGGGGGGCGGAGGAGGTCTCGGGCGGCCTGCCGTCAGGAGCCGTAGGCCTTGACCTCCAGCAGGCCGACCGAACTGCTCCCGTTGCCGGTGAGCAGCACCCGCAGCCTGGTGGTGCCGGTGGGAGTGAAGGCGACGCTGTTGTACTGGTCCTTGTTCAGCGTGTACGCGCCCGCGCCGGGCACGTCCACGTAGGCGCTGCCGTTCCAGTACTGCAGCTTCCACGACGCGGGCATGTCGATGCCCTGGTCGTCGTCGAAGAAGTACACCTCGGCCTTGCTCAGCGTCTGCGCCGAGGGCCAGGTCAGGTCCACCCACTGCTGCCCGGTCTGCGGCCAGCAGCCCCAGCGCGGGTTCACCGTGTCGTCGGACGACGGCGGCTCGACGCCGTCGTTCACCGCCGCGACGCTCTCCCATGAGGAGGTGTAGGACGCCGACGCGGTCGCCGATCGGGCCAGGTTGCCGGGCGCCGGTGTCCCGCCACCGACGGTGAGCTGGAACGTCCTGGTCACCGGGGTGCTCGTCTTGTCGTAGTCGCGCAGTTCGACGGTGAAGGAGTAGGTGCCGGCGGCGGCGGTGGGGGTGCCGCCGATCGTGCCGGTGAACCTGTCGAGGGTGAGCCCCGCGGGGAGCGCGCCGCCGGTGACGCGCCAGTCGTAGAACGGGACACCGCCCTTGGCCGCCAGCGTCTGCTGGTAGGCCTGCCCGGCGGTGGCCTGCGGCAGGCTCGTGGTGACGATCGCGGGCTTCAGGAACGGGGTGAGATCGCGGTTCAGCTTCCAGCCGGCGTTCTCGGCGATCAGCAGGCTGAGCTTGGTCGGCATCCACCTGCGGGTGGGGAACACGTGCGTCCAGCCGCCGTTCTGGCCGCTGATGCGGTCCCAGTACGGCTGGTCGCCCGGGATGTGATAGCTGCCGTCCAGCGGGACGGCGCGGCCCTGGTAGTCGATGACCTCCTGGTCGTCGGCCCCGCCCGTGCTCACGTACTTGTTCATCCCGGCCCAGTCGCTGTGGTAGGCGACGGCGTGGCCGTACTCGTGCATGACCAGGCCGTAGACGTCGAGCACCGAGCCCTGGATGTCGGTCTTGTACCAGTCCTCGTCCGCCAGGGAGGTGAACAGCTTCTTGTTGGCCTCGTCGTACTCGAAGATCATGGCGGTGGAGCGGTGGATCGGGCCGGGGACCTGCTGACCGTTCCTGGTGTGGTACTTGCCGTTGGCGGACGGGTAGCCGGTGGAGTACGGGCTCTGGATGCCGCGGAAGAACACGTACATGCCGTTGTAGGCCGTGTTGTTGGTGACGGTGATCTCGTTCTGCCAGTCGTTGCCCGGCAGGTGGTCGGTCTCCGCCCCGGCCGCCACGGTGTCGAACGGCTGCATGTCGAAGAACCTGAACCAGTCCTTGACGGCCTCCTCGGCGGCCGTCCGGAAGGCCGGGTCGGAGAAGTAGCCGGTGACGGTGTCGTAGCGGTAGTCGAAGGTGATCGGGATGCTCGGCTCGATCGCGGTCTTCTCGTCCTGCTGGACGCGGATCGGCATGGTCTGCTGGGAGGAGGAGTTGTCGGCGGCCCTGGTGGTGAGCCTCAGGGTGTACTGCTCGTCGGCGCCCGGCCCGCGCTTGGAGTGGATGGCGAGCTTGAACGTCTTCTGGTCGGAGGCGCTTGCGAAGGTGAGGGTCTTGGTGGCGCCGGTGGCGGTGAGCCGGCTGGGCAGGTCCATCATCAGCCGGGAGGTGCCCTCGGCCTTCAGGTCCACGGTGACCGGGTACGGAACGCCCTGCGGCGGCCGCACGGTGAGCTCGACGTAGGGGTTGGCGATGTACCCCTGCCAGTCGACCAGCTTGACGCCGTAGTCGTTGACCGTGCGGCCGAACATGTCGACGACCTGGACGGCGGGGGCGGCGTGCGCCGCCGGCGCGGCGACCAGCGTGGACGCGGCGACGGCGGCGAGGGTGGCTGATAAGGGGATGACCGCTCGTTTCATGGCTGTGGCCTCAGTTCTTGATACCGGTGAGGGTGACACCCTCGATGAAGTAGCGCTGGAGGACGAAGAACAGCGCGACGATGGGGGCGATGACGGCCGCCGACGCCGCCATCAGGTAGCCCCACTGGGTGATGAAGACGCTCTGGAAGGACGCCAGGCCGAGGGACAGGGTGTATCTGTCCTGGTCCTGGAGGTAGAGCAGCGGGCCGAGGAAGTCGTTCCAGCTGCCGATGAACGTGAAGATCGTGACCACGATGATCGCCGGTTTCGACAGCGGCATGACGATCGTCCAGTACACCCGCCAGGGTGACGCGCCGTCGATGTAGGCGGCCTCGTCGAGCTCGAAGGGGATGGTGAGGAAGAACTGCCTGAGCAGGAAGACGTTGAACACTCCCCCGCCGGCGCCGGCGAACCACGCGGGGACGGTGAGCGGGACGAAGGTGTCCAGGGCACCGAGCTTCTGCCACATGACGAACGTCGGGATGATCGTCACCGCGTAGGGCAGCATGACGCCGCTCAGCAGGAGCGCGAAGACCACGTCGCGGCCGCGCCAGCGCAGCCGCGAGAAGCTGAACGCCGCGATCGAGCAGGTGAGCACGGTGCCGATGACCGTGATCACGGCGATGATCACGGTGTTGGCGAAGTACAGGCCGAACGGCTGGGCGGTGAGCGCGCCGCTGAAGTTGTCCCACGCGAACGACCGGGGGATCCATTCGGGGGGCGCGAGGAACATCTGGTCGTCGCGCATCAGGGCGCTGCGCACCAGCCACACGAACGGCAGCAGGGTGGGCAGGGCGCCCGCGGTCAGGGCCAGGTAGACCAGCGCCTTGCGCCAGGGCCCGCGGGGCCGCGCCGGGGCCGCCGGGGCGACGCCGCCGTGGGGCACCCGGTTGCGCAGGTCGGGGACGCCGTGGTCGCGGGCGTAGTCGACCACGGCGGTCCGGAACTCCGGCGGGTGGAGCGGGTTCTTCGTCCAGGAGTCCACGGCGGCCGGGTCCTCGTAGTACTTCTTCTCCTGCGGCATCCACAGCCCCTGCTTGAACAGGTCCACGTACCGGGGGTCGTTGTGGAAGGCGAGCAGCTCCACCGCCTCCTCGACGTGCTCGGAGGCGGCGAAGACGGAAGAGGCGCCCGCGACCTGCGTGGTCGTGTACGGCTCCTGGTACTTCGGCAGCACCGCGATGCCGTAGTCGACCTTGCTCTCGTTCATGTCGAGCAGGCTCCAGTGGCCGTCGACGACCATGGCGACCCGCTTGGTCTTCAGCAGGATGTCGGTGCCGGGCACGTCCTGCCCGGTGGCGGCGAGCTGCCCGGGCCCGGGGGCGACGCGGTGCTTGTGGACGAGGTCCTGGAGGTTCTGGAAGACCTCGATCGCCTCGGGGGTGTCGAGCAGGCACCGGGTCCCCTTCTCGTCGACGAAGTCCGCGCCGTTGCCGCGCAGGAAGCCGTACCAGGCGGCGCCGTAGGTGAAGCTGCAGGAGATCCCGAACTGCCTGACCCTCTTGGGGTCGAAGCCGGACTCGTCGGGATGCCTGCCGTTCTGGTCGACGGTGAGCTTGTAGGCGTTCTCGACCAGCCGGTCCCAGGTCCACGCCTGCTCGGCCGTGGCGGGTGGGGTCACGCCGGCCTCGGCGGCCGCCGGCCTGCTGTACCAGAGCAGCATCACCTCGTTGGCCGTCGCCACCCCGTGCAGGCGGTCCCTGCCGTACCACAGGTAGGCGTCCGGGAGATAGCCCGCCAGCTGCGGATACTTCTTCAGGTACGGGAAGAGGTCGACCAGCCTGCCCTGTTCGGCCAGGCGGAACGACATCGTCATGGGCACGTAGCCGACGTCCGGCGTCCGGCCTCCGGCGACGAGCGTGTTGAGCTTCGCGTCGTACTCGTCGGGGGTGTAGAGCGGGCGGACCTGGACCCCGCGGTGCCCGGCCTCGAAGGACTTGAGCATCCTCTCCACGGCCTGCCGCTCGAACGTCGAGCCCCAGTACATGAACTGCAGCCGCGTGCCCGTCTCCGCGCCGGAGCCGCCGCAGGCCGCCGCGGCCGCTCCGAGGGCGGCCAGCCCGCCCATGCAGATCAGGGCGCGCCGTCCGAGTGGTGCACCGTTCATCGCGCTCCGTCCTTCACGCCAGGGGGAGCCAGACCCGCATGGCCCCGCCCTCACGGTTGTCCCACTGGAAGTACGGGATCGCCGTGGCGGTGACGCGGGTGCCGGTCGCGGATCCGGCCGTGGGGGTCGTGGTGTACGGCATGCCGTCCCGGGGCCGCCGGACGGCCAGGGCTCCGGCCTCGATCAGGACGGTCGGGCCGACGCCCTCGAGGTCCTCCAGGGGAAGCACCCGGGGTCCGGCCGCCGGGTCGAGCAGCAGGTCGTCCAGGTCGGCGGTCTGGTCGGCCTGCTCGAAGCAGTAGACGAGGGGGCCGCGCTCGACGGCGGCGCAGCCCCGCACGGCGTCGATCCTGGGATGGGGGTGGACGACGCGGGGGGTCATGTCGAGGTCGAGCACGACGGTGTCGCCCTGCCGCCAGACCCGCTCCAGGACGAGGTAGCCGTTCTCCCCGGGGACCGCGGGCGCCCGCTCGCCCCCGACGGTCACCGTCGTGGCGGCGCTCCAGGCGGGGACGCGCAGCGCCAGCGCCCACGGGCCCTCCGGCGCCCGCTCGACGCTGAGGGCGACCTTCCCGTCCCAGGGGAAGCCGGTGGCGACGGCGAGGTCCAGCTCGCCCGACCTGATCGTGCCGGGAGCGTACTGGTGGACGTCGAGGCGGCGCTCGCCGGCGGTGGCGACGTAGTGGCCGAGGGAGGCGACGGTCCGCATGATGTTGGGCGGGCAGCAGGCGCAGGCGAACCACTCGCGGCGCCGCTCGAAGCAGGCGTCCTCGGCGTGGTCGTCCCTGCGCTGGAGGGGGTTGACGTAGAAGAAGCGGGTCCCGTCGGCGGAGGTCGAGGCGGCGAAGGCGTTGTAGAGCGTGCGCTCGATCAGGTCGGCGTAGCGCGCCTCTCCGGTGGCCAGCAGCAGCCGCCAGTTCCAGTGGATGCTCGCGATCGCCGCGCAGCTCTCGTTGTAGGCGCGGTCGGGCGGCAGCTCGTACCGTTCGCCGAACGCCTCGCCGTCGTGCCGGGAGCCGAGGCCGCCCGTGAGGTACATCTTGGTGGCGACCATGTCCTCCCAGCGGCGTACCGAGCACTCCAGCAGCGACTCGTCGCCGGTCTCGAGGTAGACGTCGACGATCCCGGCCTCGAGGTACAGCTGGCGCACGGCGTGCCCGACGGGGGTGGCGGCGTCCCTGACGGGCAGGTGGTCCTGGGCGTAGAGGGGGCCCATGCCGCTGTCGCGGATCAGGCCCTTGCCGCGGTTGTCGATCAGCTTCTTCGCCAGGTCGAGGTAGGGCCGCCCCCCGGTCAGGCGGTGGAGCTCGACCAGCGCGGTCTCCACCTCGGCGTGCCCGTCGATGCCGTCGTCGCCGCCGTCGAGGAACACCTCGGCCAGGTGGTCGGCGAACCGGCGCGCGACGGCGAGCAGTTCGGGGTCACCGCCGGCGCGGGCGCCCGCCACCGCGGCCTGGAACAGGTGGCCGGCGCAGTACATCTCGTGGCTGTACTCCAGCTCGGTGTAGATCCTGTCCGGCTTGACGACCTGGTAGTGCGAGTTGAGGTAGCCGTCCGGGCGCTGGGCGCGGGCGAGCAGCCCGGCGTGGTCGCGGATGTAGCCGAGGTACTCGCCGGCCGGGCGGCGGGCGTGCTCCCAGGCGACGGCCTCCAGGGTCTTGTACAGGTCGGAGTCCTGGAAGCGGTACCCCTGGAAGACGCCTTCGGCCTCGCCCGCGGCGATCCGCAGGTTGGGCACGCTGCCCGACCGTTCCATCTGGGCGAACGCGAGGGGGAGGCTGGCCTCCCGGTTGATCCGCTGCCAGCGGCCGAGCGGCCCGCCGGTGATCTCGACGTCGGGGACGCCGAGCGGGCGCCGGACGGCCTTGGACTTCTCTGTGGGGACTGCGGGGCCGACGACCTGCGGGGATTCCGTCATGGGGCCACCCTCGAGGCAAATAAGGAATAGGTTTTCCTCGCTCGAAGCTAGATCGCACCGCGATCAGCGTCAAGGGGTGAGGGGCTAGCATCGGAAAGGGGCGCAGCGCCGGAGCGACGGCCTGCGAGGCTCACCGGGCCACAGGGAGGGAAAAGCTTTGTCTGATCCGTCGCGAGCCGTCACGATCCGCGAGGTGGCCGCGGCCGCCGGCGTCTCCATCGGCACCGCCTCCAAGGCGCTGAACGGCCGGGGCAAGCTGCGCGATGAGACCAGGGCGCGGGTGACGGCGGCGGCGGAACGGCTGGGGTTCCGGCCCAACACCCTGGCGCAGGGCCTGCTGGCGGGGCGCACGTACACGGTCGGGCTGGTGACCTGCGACAGCTTCGGCCGGTTCAGCATCCCGGTGATGCTCGGCGCCGAGGACGCGCTGGGGGCCGGCCAGATCTCCGTCTTCATGTGCGACACCCGCGACGACCCGATCCGCGAGCGGCACTACATCGAGCGGCTGCTCGCGCGCCGGGTCGAGGGCATCATCGTCACCGGCCGACGCACCGAGCCGAGGCAGAGCATCGGCACCGGCCTGCCGGTCCCCGTGGTCTACGCCATGACCCAGTCGACCGACGAGTCCGACTTCTCCGTCATCCCCGACGACGTGGGAGGCGGTGCGCTGGCGGCGCGGCACCTGCTCGCCACCGGGCGCTCCCGCATAGGGCATGTGACGGGCCCCCAGCGCTTCGAGGCGGCCCGGCGGCGGGCGCGCGGCCTGACCGACGCGCTGGCCGAGGCGGGGCTGCGCACGACCGGCGAGCCGCTGTTCGGCGAGTGGACCGAGGAGTGGGGCCGCCAGGGGGCCGACATCCTTCTCCGCGCCCACCCAGACGTCGAGGCGGTCTTCTGCGGCAGCGACCAGATCGCGCGGGGGGTCGCCGAGACGCTCCGGGAGCGCGGCAAGGTGATCCCCGACGACGTGGCGCTGGTGGGGTTCGACAACTGGGAACCGATGGCGCGCGGGTGCAGGCCGCCGCTGACCACGGTCGACATGAACCTCGGCGAGATCGGGCGGGTCGCCGCCGAGCACCTGCTGGCCGCCATCGGCGGCGCTCCCCCGGCCCGGGGCGTACTGACCGTCCCCTGCCGGCTCGTCCTGCGCGAGTCCACCCGGGCGAACCCGCTCTGACGGCCCACGCGCGCCGCCGCGGGGACGCAGGTCCACCCAGCGCGGGGCGTAATGGAAGCGGATGTCCCGCCATACCCACGCGAACGCCCCGCCACTCACGGCGGACGTCTGCATCCGGTTAGCTTTGCCCAAAGACCTTCCTGATGATCTTGAATTGTCCCAGCTCAGGGGGATAGCTTCGCTTGCAGGCAACACGCCTGGCTTCACTCGCGGCACGATCCGCCGCGAGCCCGCGCGGCGACGCAACCGTCGTTTCATCGCGCCCCGCTCACGTCGCGCCCGGGAAGATGAGTGATGTTCAAGGAGGAACGAATCTCGAGCTGGCGCCGCCCACTTGAGCGGATGCACCCGCGATCCATCCGCGGACAGGTGACCGCCCTGGTCACCCTCCTCGCGATGCTGCTCCTGGTGCCCACCGGTGTGGTGGCCAGCATGGTCGCGCACCAGAGCGTGACCAACTCCACCTGGCTCGAGGCCCGGGGGGAGGCGACCAAGGTCGCCGCCGCCTATCGCCTCGGTCACCTGGGCGACCCGGTCAAGCCGGGCACCCCGGGGATCGACCTGATCCAGGTCGTGGCGCACGACGGCCACGTGATCGCCTCGTCCGAGGCCGTGAGAGGCCTGCCGGCGCTGAGCACGGCGCGGCCCTCACCGCAGGATCCCCAGGAGGACGTGCAGACCTGCGCCCAGCCACGGCTCGGCTGCGTCCACATCTCCGCCCTTCGCGTCGACACGACGCCGGACTCGCCCGTGGTCTACGCCGGCACCCGCGCCCCCAGGCAGAGCGCCACCGGCCTCCTCGACTCCATCTTCGCCGCCCAGGGCGTCGTGCTGATCCTGCTCGCGGTCGCGGCGACCTGGCGGATCACCGGGCGCACACTGCGGCCCGTCGAGGCGATCCGCTCGGAGCTGGCCGCGATCAACGTCAACGAGCTGGGCAGCCGGGTTCCCGAACCGCCGGGCGACGACGAGATCGCCGGTCTCGCCCGCACCATCAACGCCACGCTGGCCCGGCTGGAGCACGCCAAGGACGCGATGGAGCGGGCGCTGGACCAGCAGCGGCAGTTCGCCGCCGACGCCTCCCACGAGCTGCGCACACCCGTCGCGGGGCTGCGCGCGCAGCTGGAGGAGGCCCAGTTGCATCCCGACCAGACCGACCTGAAGGAGCTCCTCGACCACACCCTGCGGGACGTCGACCGGCTGCAGGCGATCATCACCGACCTGCTCCTCCTGGAGCGGGTCCGGGGGATCGCCCCGCAGCCCGGGCAGAAGGACGACCTGGCCGCGATCGTCCGGGCGGAGGTCGCCCAGCGTCCCGACCCGGACAGGATCCGGCTCCGGCTGGCCTCCGGCGTGACGGTCTACGCGATCCACACCCAGATGAACCGGGTGGTGACCAACCTGCTGGACAACGCCGAGCGGCACGCGCGGCAGAAGGTGCTCGTCGAGGTGCGCCGCAACGGGCGCGAGGCCGAGCTGGTCGTGGACGACGACGGTGACGGCATCGCCCCGGCCGACCGGGAACGCGTCTTCGAGCGCTTCACCCGGCTGGACTCGGCCCGCAGCCGCGACCGGGGAGGGACGGGCCTCGGGCTGGCCATCGCCAGGGACATCGTCCTCGCGCACGGGGGGACGATCGAGGCGAACGGCTCGCCCTGCGGCGGCGCGCGCTTCGTCGTGCGCCTTCCGTTGGCCCCATCGTCTCCCTGACGCTTCCCGCTCTTGACCTCTCCGTTACCTGACCCCACTACTGTTTTGTCTGATTTGCACCCTTTTGGGGTCGTTTGGTATGTTCGCTGCGTAGTAGAAGTCCGCCACAGGTCATGGATCCCATTGCCGACGGCGGCAGGAGCACGTCCGGCCGCGCGCCGTACCTCCCCTCCGGCTCCGCCGGGCACTCGTGCCCGGACGGACGCCGCCGCCATGGGTGAGGGACGCTCCGAGCTCCCGGTTCCGGTGGAGGTACCGGTCCACCCGCGGGTGACCGCACCGGCCGTCCACCACACCGCGTGGCTCCGCTCCCGGCCCGAAGCCCTTGTGATCAGCCCGCGAATGATCACGCCACCAGGAGGACCCCGCGTGCGCAACAGACTCCCGACCCCTCCCCCGCTGCTGAGGCGTGCCGTCGCGCTGCTCCGTCCCCGGTCGATCCGCGGGCGGGTCACCGCCCTGGTCGCCCTGCTGGCGGTGCTGCTGCTCGTCCCCTCGGGCGTGCTCGCCGGGATGCTCGCACGTCAGCAACTGACCAACGCCGGCTGGATGGACGCACGGCACGCGGCCGCCCTCGTCGCGGCCGAGGCGCGGGCCGGGCGGCTGGAGAGCCCGCTGCTGACCAGCAGCGTCCCCGGTGTCGACCTGGTCCAGATCGTGGGCCCCGACCGCCGGGTCGTGGCGTCCTCCTTCAAGGCCGAGGGCCTGGCGCCGCTCGCCACGGTGGTGCCGTCGGCCAAGGATCGGCAGCAGGACGTGCAGAACTGCTCCATCCTGGGCCTCGGCTGCCTGCGGATCGCGGCCTACCGGGTGAGCTCCTCGCCGGACTCCGACATCGTCTACGCGGGCGGGCAGGCGCCGCGGACGATCTCCCCGAGTGCGTTCGACGCGCTCTTCGCGGTCCAGGTGGTGGTCCTGGTCTCCCTGGCCGTCTGGGCGGCGTGGCAGGTCACGGGCCGCACTCTGCGCCCGGTGGACGCCATCCGCGCCGAACTCGCCGCGACCAACGTCAACGACCTCAGCAGCCGCGTCCCCGAGCCGCCGGGCGACGACGAGGTCGCCCGGCTGGCCCGCACGGTGAACAGCACGCTCGAACGCCTGGAGAACGCCAAGGAGCGGATGGAGCGGGTGCTCGCGCAGCAGCGGCAGTTCGCCTCCGACGCCTCCCACGAGCTGCGCACCCCGATCGCGGGGCTGCGCGCGAAGCTGGAAGAGGCCCGCATGTATCCGGAGGAGATCGACCAGGACGTCCTTCTCGACAGGACGCTCGCCGACGTCGACCGGCTCCAGAACATCATCACCGACCTGCTCCTCCTCGCCCGGCTCGACGGCGGCGCGCCCACCAAGCTGAAGAAGGTCGACCTCGCCGAGGCGGCCCGCGCGGAGGTCTCCCGGCGGATCGACCGCCTGCCCGTACGGCTGCACCTGGCCCCGGGGGTGGTCGTGAACGCCGTGGAGACGCAGATCACCCGGGTCCTGACCAACCTGCTGGACAACGCCCAGCGGCACGCCAAGAGCACGGTGCTGGTGGAGGTGCGCCGCGACGGGGACGCGGCGGAGCTGATCGTGTCGGACGACGGCGACGGGATCGCCGAGGCCGACAGGGAGCGCATCTTCGAGCGCTTCACCCGGCTGGACGCCTCCCGCTGCCGGGACCGGGGAGGCACGGGCCTCGGCCTCGCCATCGTCCGCGACATCGCCCACGCCCACCGCGGCACCATCGGGGTGGGCAGCTCGGAGTGGGGCGGCGCGAGGTTCTCGCTGCGGCTCCCCCTCGCCGACGACGCGGCGGAGGAGTCCCCGGCTCCGCGCGGGCGCCTGGCCCTGGCGTCCTTCTCCGCCCGCTGACGTCCCGCCTCTTCGCGCCGCCGCCCCCGCCGGGGCGGCGGCGCGACGCCGTCAGCGGGCTTCGGCGAGGGACTCCGGCGAGCGGCGCCGCCACAGGGCGTCAGCCGCGAGCAGGCCGCCGCCGCTGAAACCGACGGCCAGCGCGAGCGCCGCGAGGGCCAGGACGAGCTCGAAGCCGCCCTTGTCGGCGAAGAGTCCGTTGGCGCCGTGGACCAGCGCGATCGCGCCGATCATGTCGAGCGCGAGGAGCGTGCCGAACACCGGCAGGAGCAGCCCGAGGACCAGCGCGACGCCGCCGGCGAGCTCGAGCGCCGCGACCAGCGGCGCGGTGATCCCGGGCAGGGGCGCGCCGATCGACTCGAAGAACTTGGTGGTGCCGCCGATGCCCATCGTGGCGAACTTCTGCCAGCCGTGCGCGATGAAGATCACCCCCACGGCGACGCGGGCGAGCAGCAGCGCGATTGGCCGTGCCTTCTCGATCACGGAGACTCCCCTGTCGTTCGAATTTGAACCAAGTGGCGCCAGCCTAGCGTGGTGCTTCAGCTTCGAACAAATATGCTGGCGACGTGACGGACGCACGCTGGCTGGACGAAAGGGAGATGGCCGCCTGGCGGGAGTTCCTCGTGGCCGCCCACCTGGTCGAGCGGCACATCGAAGAACAGCTCAAGGACGCCTCGGGTCTCACCCACGCCCAGTACGAGATCCTGGTCCACCTCGCCGGCGCCCCCGACCGGCAGATCCGCATGACCCAGCTGGCCCGGCGCCTGGTGGTCACCAAGAGCGGCCTGACCTACCAGATCGGGCAACTGGAGAAGCGCGGGCTGGTGGAGCGCCGGCCGTGCCCCTCCGACGAGCGCGGCATCCTCGCCGTCCTCACCGACCAGGGCATGCGCTGCCTGGAGGACGCGGCCCCCGGCCACGTGCACGTCGTGCGCGAGACCCTGATCGACCTCCTGGAGCCCGGGGAACTCGACGCGATCGCGCAGGCCCTCGGCAAGGTGCGCCGCGCCCTGCAACGGCCCGACCAGGCCGGCGACGGCCCCTGGCGCCGCCCCTCCTAGCGATGAGTTTGCGCCCCCATGGGATTCGCTCCCGCACACCCCGGAAATTGTCAAGGTCAGGCGGATCCGGGGGGCGTCGAATGCCGGCGGCAATGCCGTCCCGCTCGTCACGGAGACGCGAATCAACGAAAGCACCCTCGCTGAGCGGAAGGTGTACGGCGTGGCAAGCGTGGATACGACCAGGAACAATCGCCAGTCCGAGAAAACGATAGCGGCCCAGGTGGGTACGACCGGCGCCGGAAAGTCGGTGAGCGGGGCCAGGCGGCCCGACGCGGCCGCGGGAGGCGCTCTCACCGGAGAGGTGGAGAAGAAGCTTCGCGACGTCCTCGAAATCGGCGGCGTATGGAAGCGCGACGCCACGGCCCCGACCTACGACGAGCTCCGCCCGTACGGCGAGCGTGAAACGGCGGGATTCCCCGTCTACAAGGACCTCGAAAAGCGGCTGCTGAACGCCACCGAACATCCGGACCCGGAAATCGCGCACGTCATGGCGACCTGCGCGGGATACGCCTACTCCGACCCGAAGACCCTCTCCATGATCATGGCGAGGATGGGGCTGGAGGACAATCGGTGCCGCATGATCCAGTCGTCGGTCGACGCCATGCTGATCTGTTCGACGGCCTTCCTCATCCAGAGCAAGAGCGGCCGGGTCGGGATCCTGTGTTACCGGGGCACCGAACCGGTGAACTTCATCAACTGGCTCAGCACCGTCGACATCGAGCCCGAGCGGATCGGCTACCAGGTCGGCGACCCGTGCGCGACCGTGCATGCGGGCCTGTACCGCAACGTGCGGGCCACCCGCTACGAGGTCATGAACGCCCTGCGGCAGGCGTGCGCCCGCAGGTCCGTCATGGCGGTCCAGACCGACCGGCCGGACGCCCAGCGCGGCGACGGCCTCGCCTCCGAGCCTGGGCAGGTGGAGAGCGAGCTGGAGGCGCTCTACATCGTCGGGCACAGCCAGGGCGGGGCGATGGCCGCGCTCATGAGCGTGATGATGCGGCACGAGCGCAAGTACCGGGAGGCGTTCGGTGACCGGCTCAAGGCCGTCTACACCTTCGGCCAGCCGATGATCGGTGACCCCGCCTTCGCCGCCGCCTGCGAGAGCGACCCGTTCCTGCGCGAGAACGTCATCCGCTACGTCTACGACAGCGACGTCGTCCCGCACCTCCCGTCGACCTCGTCGGGCCACTTCCAGCACTTCGGCCGCGAGTACCACTACAGCGTCCCCCACCTGCGCAACAGCGCGCTGGCGATCATTTCGCCTTTCCGGCAGGGATCGCAGTCGAGGAGGGGCCGCTGGGAGCCCAGGCGGCGTCCGGCCGGACAGATGAGCGGCCTGCTCGGCCTGCCGCTCGCGGCGCTGGCGTTCGTCGCCCGGAAGTTCGAGGCGACCCGCTCGCTGCCCGCCACCTACTCGATCGACGACCACCTTCCGCAGCACTACATCACCGCCCTCACCCCGCCCGGGGTGCAGAGCGAGTTCGGCGACTGAGCCAGCTCGGCGCGCGGCGGGGCCGGCGGGCCCGGCCGCGCGCCGTCCCGTAGCGGTAAAGGCCCGACCTCGGTACGGCTCCGAGCCTGCTCACCTCAGCGATCAGATCGTCACTCTCAGTTACGATGATTGCCGACAAAGATCGACAGGTGAGGAGAATGCCTTGCGACGAGCTCTGTCCGCCCTCAGCGCCCTGCTCGCCAGTGCGCCGCTGACGCTGATGACCACATCCTGCCCCGCCGACGCCGCCACGGACCCCCGCCCGCCACAGCCCGTCACCGCCGGCCCCGCCACGGACCCCCGCGAGCCACAGCCCGTGACCGCCGGCACCGCCACGGACCCCCGCCAGCCACAGCCCGTGACCGCCGGCACCGCCACGGACCCCCGCCAGCCACAGCCCGTGACCGTGGACGTCACCGGGACCTCGGCGACCGCGGACGTGACGGGGAACCCCGCCACCAAGAGCACCACCGGGACACCCGCCGCTCGGGGCGTCACGGGAACGCTCGTGATCCAGGGGGAGAAATCTCCGCGCACCCGCCTGGTGGACCCGGCGCCGGGCTGCTACGCGCTCGCGCCGTTCCCGCTCCTGGACCGGGTGACCGTGACCAACGGCACCAACACCGGCGTCATCATGTACTTCGGACTGGGCTGCAAGCCCGGCATCCTGCACTCGCCGACGCGCGTGCCCCCGGGGACCGGCGTGGAGCGCATCCTCACCGGCGCCCAGAGCATCCGGGTCGAAGCCCCCTGACCGCGCCCTCCCGCACCGGCCGGGCCACGCGTCACCCTTCACCGACGGCGCGTGGTCCCCGGCCCCTGCCGTTCGTCACGAGGCGGGGACCGCCCAGGCGTCCAGGGCCGCGCGCACCTCGGTGGCGGGGTCGCCCTCGTGGTAGACGCGCTCGCTCCGTTCGATGCCGTCGAGGAACTCCTGGTACCGCACCGCGTACATCAGATGCACGAGAGGCGCGGCGATCTCGAGCGCCCGGGCCGGATCGGAGCCGGGCACCAGCCGTGACCATGTCTCCACCCAGACCTGCCGGGCACGCGCCCACTTGTGGTCCGGGAGGAAGTCGCGGGGCCGCAGGCCGTCGGCGACGGGGTTCCCGTGGAAGGCGTCGGCGAAGTCGAGCACCACGGTGTCCCGCCCGTCGGACCTCCAGTTGCCGGGGTGGAAGTCGCCGTGCACGAGGGTGTTCGGCAGCCCGCAGCCCTCCAGCTCGGTCACCAGCTCCGGCAGCCGCTCGGCGAGACGGCGCGCGCGGGAGAGCTCCTCATGGCTCAGGTCGCCGGCCGTCTCGCCGTCCAGCAGTTCCTCGACCTGGCCGATCAGCACCCGCGGCGTCCGCTCGGGCACCCCGGGAACCGCCGCACCACCGGCGAGCGCCGCCTGCGCGGTGGCCGTCCGGCTCACGGCGACGGCGATGACCTCCTCCGAGGCGCCCCAGCAGTCGACGCCGGGGATCTCCTCGAGCAGCACCCTGCCGTGGGCGGGGTCGGCGGCGATGACGGCGGGGACGAGGCCGGGGTCGGCCCGGCCGAACGCCTCGATCACGACGGCCTCGCAGACCGCGAACGGCGGGGTGGTCTTCAGCCACGCCACCCCCGTGGAGGTGGGCAGCCGGAAGAGCCCGGCCAGGTTCCACGTCTTCACCTGCTGGACACGCCCGGCCGGCGGCCTTCCCGCCGCACGCAGCTCGGCTTCGGCCCAGGCGAAGGCCTCCCGCAGCCCACCGGCCGTCGCCCACGCGGCCCGCCGCGCCGCCGGCCCCTGAAGGGCGGCGTCGGGAAGTCCCGTCGAGGCCGAGCCGGGAATACTCTCCGGCGATCGGCCGGAGCCGTGGACGGCGGCCGCCAGCAGGGCCGGGTCGGGGCGGGTGGAGGCTTCGACGTGGTAGGTGACCCGCCCGTCCCTGCCGCCCTCGCCGCCCTCCACGCCGAGCAGCCGCAGCACCATCACCGGCACGTCCAGCAGCGCCTCGATCCGTGACACGACCGGCTCCACCTGCGCCCAGTGGGGGCTCTGGACCGGGAAGGGCCCGACGGTGCCGAGACGCTCGCCGTCCAGGGTCACGACGGCCTCGACCAGCCGTCCCACGGGTTCGTCCACACCCGGAAGTCTCCCGGCGCCGCAAGCCCGCCCGCCACTGGTTTTAGCCCGGCCTCAGACGTTGAAGTACTTGGCCTCGGGGTGGTGGGCGATCAACGCCGAGGTCGACTGCTCGGGGTGCAGCTGGAACTCCTCCGACAGCCGCACCCCGATCCGCTCGGGCCGCAACAATTCGAACAACTGCCGCTGATCCTCCAGATGGGGGCAGGCCGGGTATCCGAACGAGTACCGGCACCCGGTGATGTCCACCTTCAACATCTGCGCCAGCGACTCGTCCCCGCCGATCCCCAGCTCCGAGCGCACCCGCGCGTGCCAGTACTCCGCCAGCGCCTCGGTGAGCTGCACCGACAGCCCGTGCAGCTCCAGATAGTCGCGGTAGGCGTCCTTGGCGAACAACTCCCCGGTCGCCTCGGCGATCCTGGACCCCATCGTGACCACCTGCAACCCCACCACGTCGACCTCGCCGGAGGATCGGGGGCGGAAGAAGTCCGAAAGGCACAGGTGCCGGTCCCGCCGCTGCCGGGGAAAGGTGAACCGGGTCCGCTCGGCGCCGTGCTCGTCCAGGATGACCAGATCGTCCCCCTCCGACACGCACGGGAAGTAGCCGTAGACCACCGCCGCCCGCAGCAGGTTCTCGGTCTGCAACCGCTCCAGCCACATCCGCAGCCGCGGCCGCCCCTCGCTCTCCACCAGCTCCTCGTACGAGGGCCCCTGCTCGCCGCGGCCGGCCTTCAGCCCCCACTGCCCCATGAACGTGGCCCGCTCGTCGAGGAACGCCGCGTACTCGGCCAGCGGGATCCCCTTGACCAGCCGCTCGCCGAGGAACGGCGGGGCGGGGACGGGGTTGTCGGCGGCGACGTCGGAACGGGCGGGCAACTCCTCCCGCGGAGTCCGGACCAAGGTGGCGCCGGTGGTGACCTTGCGCTGCCGCAGCGGCGGCAGCGCGGCGCCGTCCACGCCGCGCTTGACGGCCATGAAGGCGTCCATGAGCCGCAGCCCCTCGAAGGCGTCGCGGGCGTAGCGGACCTCGCCGTCGAACAGCCCGGCCAGATCCTGCTCCACATAAGCCCTGGTCAGGGCCGCTCCGCCGAGCAGGACCGGGTAGCGGGAGGAGAGGCCGCGGGCGTTCATCTCCTCCAGGTTCTCCTTCATCACCACCGTGGACTTGACCAGCAGCCCCGACATGCCGATCACGTCGGCGCCCTTCTCCTGGGCCGCCTCGAGGATCGTCGACACCGGCTGCTTGATCCCCAGGTTGATCACTTCGTAGCCGTTGTTCGACAGGATGATGTCCACCAGGTTCTTGCCGATGTCGTGCACGTCGCCCTTGACCGTGGCCAGCACGATCCGCCCCTTGGCCGCCCCCTCGACCTTCTCCATGTGGGGCTCGAGGTAGGCCACCGCGGCCTTCATCACCTCGGCGGACTGGAGCACGAACGGCAGCTGCATCTCTCCCGACCCGAACAGCTCCCCGACCTTCTTCATCCCCTCCAGCAGCACGTCGTTGATGATCTCCAACGCCGGCCGCCGGCCGAGGGCGTCGTCGAGGTCGGCTTCCAGGCCCTTGCGCTCGCCGTCGACGATGCGCGCCTTCAGCCGCTCCCACAACGGCAGGGCGGCCAGTTCGGCGGCCTTGCCGGCGCGCAGGGAGGCGGCGTCCACCCCCTCGAACAGCTCCATGAACCGCTGCAGGGGGTCGTAGTCGTCGCGGCGGCGGTCGTGGACCAGGTCGAGGGCGACCTGGCGCTGCTCGTCGGGGATCCGCGCCATGGGGAGGATCTTGGACGCGTGCACGATCGCCGAGTCCAGCCCCGCGTCGACGCACTCGTGCAGGAAGACCGAGTTGAGCACCATCCGCGCGGCCGGGTTCAACCCGAAGCTGATGTTCGACAGGCCGAGCGTGGTCTGCACCGTGGGGTACCGCCGCTTCAGCTCCCGGATGGCCTCGATCGTCTCGATGCCGTCGCGGCGGGTCTCCTCCTGGCCGGTGGCGATCGGGAAGGTCAGGCAGTCGACGATGACGTCCTCGACCCGCATCCCCCAGTTGGCGGTCAGGTCCTCGATCAGCCGCGAGGCCACCCGTACCTTCCACTCGGCCGTGCGGGCCTGCCCCTCCTCGTCGATCGTCAGCGCCACCACGGCCGCGCCGTGCTCGGCGACCAGGCGCATGATCTTCTGGAAGCGGGAGTCCGGGCCGTCGCCGTCCTCGTAGTTCACCGAGTTGACGATCGCCCGTCCGCCCAGCATCTCCAGGCCCGCCGCCAGCACCTCGGGCTCGGTGGAGTCCAGCATGATCGGCAGGGTGGAGGCGGTGGCGAACCGGAACGCCAGCTCCCGCATGTCCGCGACCCCGTCGCGCCCGACGTAGTCCACGCACAGATCGAGCATGTGGGCGCCGTCGCGGGACTGGGCGCGCGCGATGTCGACGCACTCCTCCCAGTCGCCCGCCAGCATCGCCTCGCGGAAGGCCTTGGAGCCGTTGGCGTTGGTCCGCTCCCCCACCGCCAGATACGAGGTGTCCTGCCGGAACGGCACGTGCTGGTACAGCGACGAGGCGCCGGCCTCCGGGCGTACCCGCCGCGCCGCGACCGGCCGGCCGCCCACCCGCTCCACCACGTGCCGCAGATGCTCGGGCGTCGTGCCGCAGCATCCGCCCACCAGCGCCAGCCCGTACTCGCGGGTGAACAGCTCGTGGGCGTCGGCCAGTTCCCCAGGGGTCAGCGGGTAGCGCGCCCCGTCGGCCGTCAGCTCCGGCAGGCCCGCGTTGGGCATGCACGACAACGGCAGCCGGCAGTGCCGGGCGAGATACCGCAGGTGCTCGCTCATCTCGGCGGGGCCGGTCGCGCAGTTGAGCCCGATCACGTCGACCCCGAGGGGCTCGATCGCCGTCAGCGCCGCGCCGATCTCCGAGCCCAGCAGCATCGCCCCGTTGGTCTCGATCGTCACCTGGGCGATCACCGGCACGTCGCGCCCGGCGGCCTCGATCGCCCGCCGCGCCCCGACCACCGCGGCCTTCACCTGCAACAGGTCCTGGCACGTCTCGATGATCAGCGCGTCCGCGCCGCCCGCGATCAAGCCCGCCGCGTTGTCGCGGTAGCCGTCGCGGAGCGAGGCGTACGACCGGTGGCCGAGCGTGGGCAGTTTCGTGCCCGGTCCCATGGAGCCGAGCACGAAACGGGGGCGTTCGGGTGTGGACCACCGGTCCGCCGTCTCCCTCGCCAGCCGCGCGCCGGCCTCCGAGTACTCGTAGACCCGATCGGCGATGTCGTACTCGCCGAGGGCGGCGAGGTTGGCGCCGAAGGTGTTGGTCTCGACGCAGTCGACCCCCACCTCGAAGTAGGCGTCGTGCACGCTCCGCACGATGTCGGGGCGGCTGACATTGAGCACCTCGTTGCAGCCCTCGTGGTTCTCGAAGTCGTCCAGCGTCGGCTGGCAGGCCTGCAGCATGGTGCCCATCGCCCCGTCGGCGACCAGGACGCGCCGGCCCAGAAGCTCACGGAAGGTGGTCACGGCGTCTCTCCTAGACGGCGCGGCGCAGGGCGTCGGCCCGGTCGGTGGACTCCCAGGGGAAGCCTTCACGGCCGAAGTGGCCGTAGGCGGCCGTCGGCGAGTAGATCGGGCGCAGCAGGTCGAGGTCGCGGATGATCGCGGCCGGGCGCAGGTCGAACACCCGCAGGATCGCCTCCTGGATCCGGCTCACCTCGACCTTCTCGGTGCCGAAGGTCTCCACGAACACACCCACCGGCTGCGCCTTGCCGATGGCGTACGCCACCTGCACCTCGGCGCGGTCGGCCAGCCCCGCGGCCACGACGTTCTTGGCGACCCACCGCATGGCGTACGCCGCCGACCGGTCGACCTTGGAGGGGTCCTTGCCGGAGAACGCGCCGCCGCCGTGGCGGGCCATGCCGCCGTAGGTGTCCACGATGATCTTGCGGCCGGTCAGGCCCGCGTCGCCCATCGGGCCGCCGATCTCGAACCGCCCGGTCGGGTTGACCAGCAGCCGGTAGCCCTCGGTCTCGATGCCGAGGCCGGCGAGCACGGGCTCGACCACCTGCTCCTTGATGTCGGGAGTCAGCATGTCGCCCAGGTCGATGCCCGCGGCGTGCTGGGTGGAGACCACCACGGTGTCGAGGCGGACCGGACGGTCGCCGTCGTACTCGATGGTGACCTGGGTCTTGCCGTCGGGACGGAGGTAGGCGACGCTCCCGTTCTTGCGCACCTCCGCCAGGCGCTGCGCCATCCGGTGGGCCAGCGTGATCGGCAGCGGCATCAGCTCGGGGGTCTCGCTGCAGGCGTACCCGAACATCAGGCCCTGGTCGCCTGCGCCCTGACGGTCGAGCTCGTCGCCGGCGTCCTCCTCGCGGTGCTCGTAGGCGTCGTCGACGCCCTGGGCGATGTCGGGCGACTGCGCGCCGATGGACACCGACACGCCGCAGGAGGCGCCGTCGAAGCCCTTGTGGGAGGCGTCGTAACCGATCTCGAGAATCTTGTCGCGGATGAGGCCGGGGATGTCGACGTAGGTCTCCGTCGTCACCTCGCCGGCGACGTGTACCTGACCTGTGGTGATCATCGTCTCGACGGCCACCCGGCTCTTCGGGTCGCCCTTGAGCATGGCGTCGAGGATGGCGTCGCTGATCTGATCGGCGATCTTGTCCGGGTGGCCCTCGGTGACCGACTCGGAGGTGAACAGGCGGCGGGACATCTAGACTCCTCGGATTCGTGGGGGGCGAGCGTCGATCCTCGCGTCGGGGGCTTCGGGCGGCGGGCGGCTGCGGGTGACCACGCTCACGGATCGGCCGGAGACGCGACAGGGCCGCGACACCTCCCGCCGATCCACGCGTCGTCCCGTCTCTTCCGGATGCTTGCCTCACGGGCTCGGAACCGGCCGGAATTCTGGTGGAGAACCGGTCAGGCGCCGTGAAAAGCAAGGGCCATCGTGCGAGTGACGCTCACACGACGGCCCTTGCCCGCGTGGGGACTTACAGCGAAGGAAACCACCGACCAGAGACACCACCTCATCTTGCCGTTCAAAAACCGTTGCAAGCTCGACTGATTCGATGCTAGACCGGCGCGGAATCGGCCAGAAACCCCAGCGGAACCCCTACAGCCGGAGGCGTTTGAATTGCGTGGTTATCTGTCGTGCGGCGCGCCGGGCCAGGGCGTGCGCGTTGCCCCGGGCCGGCGATAGCCGGGGAAATAGTGGCGCGAGGACGCCATTCCCCTGACCGTTTCCCCGCCGGGAATCGGCCCCCGGTCGCACCTCGGCGGGGCGGGGACGCGGCGACGGCCGGGTCACTCGGACCGGGGATTCCCGCTCCGCGTACCCCGAGCGTGATCGGCTTCGTCACGGTGGGCCACCGCCCGGCCCCGCGGCCGCCTCACCGGCGGGGTCCCGTGGCGCACCGGTGACCTGCCCCTACGGCGCCGGGCTGTGGCGAGGAGATCCCGGCGGCTAAGGACCCCCTAATCCCCCTATTTCATGACCTAGGGTGATGATTTTCCGGGCTATAATGGATCACACAACAGACTTTTCGCCACGTAAATAATCATCTGGCCTCGGTAGCCATGCGGTTGTACCATACCGGGAAAGCGGTAAGAGGGGCACAGGGAGAGGACGATCAGCACCGCTATCGCTTCGCTCGCTGCGCGTCTCACCAGGCGAACCATCGCCGTGGGCCGGAACCCGACTCGCCTGAGGTGGCGTACCTGATACTTGGCTCAGACGTCTGGGCGAAAGACTTCGAGCAGGTTCGCGGGTTTTCTGGCAAGGAGTAACGGGTGGAGTTCCGCATTCTAGGACCGCTTGAGGTGACGGTGGGCACCGAGCGGCTGGACATCGGGGGAACGCGGCAGCGCACCACTCTTGCCATGCTCCTGCTGGATCCCAACCGGGTGGTCACCGTCGAGCGCCTCGCCGAGGCCGTGTACGGCGAGGAGCTGCCTCCCACCGCGCGCGCCCAGGTCCAGATCTGCATCTCCTCGCTGCGACGGCTGTTCGCCGCGCACGGCCACGCCGATCTCATCGCCACCCATTCCCACGGCTACATCATCCGCGTCCCCGAGGGCGCGCTCGACGCCCAGCGGTTCGAGACGCTCGCCGCGCGGGCACGCCGCGTGCGCGACTCCGGCGACCTGGAGCAGGCCGTCAAGGGCTACCGCGAGGCCCTGGCGCTGTGGCGGGGGCTCGAGGCCCTGGAGGGCATCGACAGCAGGCTCGTCCAGTCGGCGGCGGCCAGGCTGACCGAGGAGCGGATCACCACCAACGAGGACTGCGTGCAGCTGGAGCTCGACCTCGGCCGTCCCGACAAGCTGGTCGGCGAGCTGACCCGCCTGGTCGAGGAGTATCCGCTGCGCGAGCGCTTACGCGGGCAGCTCATGCTGGCGCTCTACCGCTGCGGCCGCAGGGCCGAGGCCCTCCAGGTGTACCGGCTCGCCCGCGAGACCATGATCGAGGAACTGGGCATCGAGCCGAACGAGCGGCTCCAGCGCCTCGAACGCGCCATCCTCACCGCCGACGACAGCCTCGAGGGGCCCGCCGCCAAGACCACCAGCGTCCCCGCCGAGCAGCCCGCGCCCGCCGTCGTGCCGTTCCTGCTGCCGAGCGCGATCGCCGACTTCACCGGCCGCACCAAGCAGGTGGACGCCATCGAGCGCGAGCTCGCCCTCGCCGCCGAGGACCCGGTGCGCTTCGCCGTGCCGCTCGTCATCGTGGCCGGCAAGGGCGGCATCGGCAAGACCACCGTCGCCGTGCACACCGCCCACTCGGTCGCCTCCCGGTTCCCCGACGGCCAGCTCTACGCCGACCTGCACGGCGGGGCGTCCCGGCAGGTCAGCCCGATGCAGGTGCTGGAGCGGTTCCTGAGGGCCCTCGGCGTGCCGGGCCAGGCCATGCCCGAAGGGCTCGAGGAACGCGCGGAGATGTACCGCGCGCTGCTCGCCGACCGCAGGGTGCTGGTGGTGCTCGACGACGCCGCGACCGAGAGCCAGGTGATGCCGCTGCTGCCCGGCACGCGCATGTCGGCGGTCATCATCACCAGCCGCAGCCGCCTGGCCGGGCTCGCCGGCGCCGTCCACATCGACATGGACACCTTCGACCTCGACCAGTCGATCGAGTTGCTGGGGCGCATCGCCGGGAGCGCCCGGGTGCGGGCCGAGCCGGAGGCCGCCAAGCAGCTGGCGGAGCTGTGCGGGCAGCTGCCGCTGGCGCTGCGCATCGCCGGCGCGCGCCTGTCGGCCCGCCCCCACTGGCAGGTCGAACAACTGGTCAGCCGCCTGCTGGACGAGGCCCGCCGTCTCGACGAGCTCAACCACGGCGACATGGGCATCAGGGCCAGCATCTCGCTGACGTACGAGAGCGTGGGCGAGGACGCCAGGCGCCTGTTCCGGCGGCTGGCGATCCTCGACGCCGGCCACTTCTCGGCCTGGGTGGGGGCGGCCCTGCTCGACATTCCCTTCGCCGACGCCGGCGATCTGCTCGACGAGCTGGCCGACGCCCACCTCATCGAGGCGGACGGCGGGAACGGCCTGCACAGCATGTACCGCTTCCACGACCTCATCCGGGTGTTCGCCCGCGAGTGCCTGGCGGCCGAGGAGAGCCCGGCCGAGCGCAAGGCGGCGCTGGAGAGCGTGCTCGGCGGCCTGCTGTTCCTCGCCGAGGCCGCGCACCGGCGTGAGTACGGCGGCGACTACGTGCAGATCCACAGCGGTGCCACCCGCAGGCCGCTTCCCGACAAGCTGACGGCGCGCCTGGTCGCCGACCCGATGTCCTGGTACGAGCGGGCGCGGCCGCTGTTGCTGTCGGGGATCCGGCAGGCGGCGCAGGCCGGTTTCGTCGAGCTGTCGTGGGACCTGGCGATCAGTGCCGTGACGCTCTACGAGACACGGGCGTATCTCGACGACTGGCGTGAGACCCACGAGACGGCGCTGACCGCCACCCGCCAGGCGGGCGACATCCGGGGGCAGGCCGCGATGCTCGAGTCGCGGGGTACCCTGCACATCACCGAGAAGCGGTTCCCGGAGGCACGACGCGACTTCGACGAGGCGCTCGAGCTGTTCGCCCGCGTGGGGGACGACCAGGGCATGGCGCTGGTGCTGCGCAGCATCGCCTTCCTGGACAGGATGAGCGGCCGCGCCGAGGAGTCGGCCACCAGCTACGAACGCGCCCTGGAGATCTTCACGCGGATGGGCGACCAGGTGGCCGCCGCGCACGTCCTGCACAACCTCGCCCAGCTCAGGCTGGAGAACGGCGACCCCGAGGGCGCGAGCGGGCTGCTGTCGGACGCGCTGGCGCTCAGCCGCGAAGGGGGCAGCAGGCGGGTGGAGTCGCAGGTGCTCCACCGGATGGGTGACACCTACCTGGCGTGGGACGAGCCCTCCCTCGCGGCCGAGATCTTCGAGACGGCCCTGGAGCTGGTCCGCGATCTCGGCGACCCCGTCGGCGAGGCGTACATCCTCAGCGGGCTCGGCCTCGCGCGGCTGCGCGTGGGCGACAGGCCCGGCGCCCAGGAGAGCCTGCGCCAGGCCCTGCGGCTCTCGCGGGCCACCGAGGACCGGCTCGCCGAGGCGCGCTCCCTCCTCGGGTTCGGCGAGCTGGCGGTGGCCTGCGGCGATCCGGAACACGCCGCCGTCCACTTCGAACAGGCGCTCAACCTGTTCCAGTCGATGAGCACCCCGACGTACGAGGCCCGCGCGTTCGTCATGCTGACGGAGGCCCAGACCATGCTCGCCGGCGACGGCCGCATGGGCGAGTCCGGCGAACTGGTGGGCTGACCTCCCTCCCGCCGCAAGCCTGCACGAGGACGGCCTCCCCGCCGCCGCGTGCGAGATCGTGTGCCCGTCCTGCCGCCGGCGCGTTCTACGTCACCTGACCGCGCGACCTCCAATCCTGCTGGAGCGGCCGGGAACGTGATCGGGCGAACGGGTGAGACAGAGGTGAGGCCTATCCCGCAGTCCCCCGAGGAGAAGCGTATGAATGAGCAGGACCCCAGGTGAAGTCACGATATGAGACGGAAGTCGAGCGCATTTCCGATGCCGTCATCATCGAGCGGTCTCATCCCGATCCTGCCCGGTTCGCTGCCCTGTACGACCGGCATGCCATGGAGATACACCGCTATGCCGCACGCCGGCTGGGGCCCCAAGCGGCGGACGACATCACCGCAGAGGTTTTCGTCGCCGCTTTTCGCCGCCGTGACCGCTACGACCTGACTTGTGACGACGCACGCCCCTGGCTGTACGGCATCGCGACGAACCTGATCGGCAAACATCGGCGGGCGGAGGTGCGATTCTTCCGGGCGATCGCATGTACGCCGACGTGGCACCCGCCTCTCCTCGTGCGCTGGCCGCGGGTCGTGCCAGAGTGCTCGCCACCGTCACAGGCACCGACGCCACGAGAGCACGTCGCCTGTGGCCTCGTGTCGCCGCCACCGGCACGCTGGCCGTCGCACTGACCGCCACGGTGATCGCCGTGAACGTATCGGGGGAAGCCCCTCAGCGGTCAGCCGCCATCGCGGCGGCCACCGTCCTTGACAGGGCCGCCGACGCGGCACGCACCAGGCCCGATCCCGTCGCACGCGATGATCAGTTCATCTATGTCAAGGAAGCCCAGCGGTCAGGCCCACCCGGCAGTCCTTCGCAGGCGTACACCAGCCGGCGAGCGTCCATAACGTCAGCACGCCACTCGTGGCGACCGAATGATCATAGATCTGCGATGGCCCGGATTCGCTCCGTGAACCATGGCGAGGCGCTCGGCCGGTCCGTCCCGGTCGAGCGTCTCGCGTGCTCTGGCGACGGGTTTCGACGGCGACGGTGTCGAGGCGCCTCGCGCGCTGCCGCGAACGCCACATCAAGGTGATCAACGCCTACTTCGACCTCGCCGGCACCCTCATCACGGTACGTGGCCTCGGCCGCCGCGCCTGGACCCCCCACCGCCGGGACGACCGCCCCGCCCGGCGGTGGACCGGGGCGCGGATCGGACAACCCGCCCCTCGGCCTGGTCACTCTCCTCGCTCACCCTGCCGCCCCTCCTGCACCGGGGCGGCGAGGACGACGTCGCCGTACTGGGGCACGCCTGTACGTCCAGACGACGGACTAGTCGGGGTTTCTGCGAGTTATTGGAGTTACTGGGCATAATGTCCCGTTAGCTGAATGCCCATGCTTTGGGTAACGTGGAAATACCGTGAAAGCGATGACATCGCATCTTCCGGATAGCCTTGGATATCGCTCTCCTCCCCTGCGGGCACCCTTACTCGCACGGGGGCTTCGCCCTAGCCCGGCGGGGGCCGGTCCCGAGAAAGATCCGCGTTGACTCACGGTCGAACAGTGCCGTCGATACGCTGGGGACGTGACCGCCACGCGACAGAGCAACGAAAGGCACCTGGAAGCGCGCCTCGGGAATTCCGCCGCTTCCGGCCTGGAGATCGAGCGGCCGTGATCAAAACCATTCTGCCCGAGTTCGTGGTGGCCGTCGACGTCTTCACCGATCCACCCGAGACCACCCTCTTCCCGGAAGAGGAGTCGGCGATCAGCCACGCCGACGAGAAGCGGCGTCAGGAGTTCAGCACGACCCGCGCCTGCGCCCACGACGCGCTCCGCAAGCTCGGCATGCGGCCGGGCCCGGTGCTCCCGGGCCTGCGCGGGGAGCCGCAGTGGCCGCCGGGCGTCGTCGGCAGCATCACCCACTGCGCCGGCTACCGGGGAGCCGTCCTCGGCGTCTCCTCCAAGGTGACCACCATCGGCATCGACGCCGAGCCGAACGACCCCCTCGTCCACGGCGTCCTCGACGCCATCTCCCTGCCCGAGGAGCGCGAGAGCCTGAGCAGGCTCGCCGCCAGGCACCCCCGCGTCCACTGGGACCGCCTGCTCTTCAGCGCCAAGGAGTCGGTGTACAAGGCGTGGTTCCCGCTGACCAAGCGCTGGATCGACTTCGAGGACATCCTGGTGAACATCGACCCGTCGAACGGCCAGTTCTCGGCCTGGCTGAGGGTGACCGGGCCGAGGGTGCGCGGTCAGCGGCTCACCGCCTTCTCCGGACGCTGGATGGTCGACGCGGGGCTGATCCTCACCGCGATCGTCGTCCCGGTGCCGCGCCGCTCCGCGCCGGTCAGGCCGGCCGCCCCCCGCCAGGGCGCCCGCCCGGCCACCCCTGTCCGCCGCTAGCGTCCGCCCCGGTTCCGATCAAGGGGACGACACCGTCCCCTTGATCGAATCTTTGTACGAATGGCTCGCATAAACTGGGCATATGACCGCTCCATTCCAGGGCTCATTGCTCGATCTGTGCGAGGAGACAGGCCCGGGGCCGCTCGGCTCCACGGTGAAGCGCACCATCCTCGGCCAGGGGGCATGGATCGACGTGCGGCCGGGCTGGATCGCCGGCGCCGACGAGCTGTTCGAGCGGCTGATGCGCGTCGTCCCGTGGCACGCCGAGCGGCGCAAGATGTACGACCGCACGGTCGACGTCCCCCGGCTGCTGAAGTTCTACGAGGAGGACGAGGAGCTCCCCGACCCGGTCCTCGTCCAGGCCAGGCAGGCGCTCGACGACCACTACATCGAGGAGCTCGGCGAGCCCTTCCGCACCGCCGGGCTCTGCCTGTACCGCGACGGCCGCGACAGCGTCGCCTGGCACGGCGACCGCATCGGGCGCGGCAGCACCGAGGACACCATGGTGGCCATCGTCTCGGTCGGCACGCCGCGCAGCCTCCTGCTGCGCCCGCGCGGCGGCGGCCACGCGCTGCGCCACGACCTGGGGCACGGCGACCTGATCGTGATGGGCGGCAGCTGCCAGCGCACCTGGGAGCACGCCATCCCCAAGACCGCCCGCCCCACGGGCCCGCGCATCAGCATCCAGTTCCGTCCCCACGGCGTCCGCTGACCGGAACCCGCGCGTCGCCATCGGCCTGGGCGTGGACCCGCGCGTCGCCGTCGGCCTGGGCGTGGACCAGTACGTCGCCGGCATCGGTCCGGTAGTAGAGCACCGACCGGCCCGCACGCCGCCGCGCCGCCAGGCGGGCGTCCAGCAGGACCTTCAGGTGGCGGCCCACCGAACCCAGGCCCTGCCCGGTCAGGGCCACCAGCTGTGTGGTGCTCTTTGGCGTGTCGAGAAGCATGAGCACCGCCGCACGCCCCGGGCCGAGCAGCCGCCCCAGCGCCTCCGGCACCGCCGCGCGGCCCGGCTCCGCCAGCGCCCCCGAACATGGATAGACCACCGCGTACCGGTGGCAGGCGTCCCACGAGACCCAGCCCTGCCTCGGCGTGATCGGGACGAACATCAACCGGGCCCCCGACAGCTCCCTGGGCGGATAGTCCCGCGTGTTGACCTGCAGCCGGCTGGCCCCCAGCCAGCGCATCCCCGGCCGCATGTCGCCCAGCGCCGCCGCCCAGCCGCCCTGGCTCAGCCGCGCCGTCCGGGCGATCACGTCGGCCTCCAGGACGCGCCGCCGCCGCGGCCAGTAGGGCAGGACCGACTCCGTCCACACCCACCGGACCCACCCGGCCGCACGCTCCGGCAGGTCGTCGCGGTGCAGGACGGCCGGGAGGGGGCCGCCGAGCGACACCGTCAGGTGGGCGCGGGCGCTCTCCGGCGGGGTCTCACTGATCCGCGCCAGTTCCTCGGCGAACGACGGCTCGCCCTCGCCGGTGGGTGTGGGGGTGATGAAGTCGGCGTTCCAGTAGCGTCCCAGCGCCGCCCGGATGAGCAGCGCGGTCACCGGGTCACCGGCCTGCCGCTCGCGGTAGGCGGGCAGGTGGGCCGCGAGCCATGCCCGCTCGCCGGGGTGGGCCGCCGTGCCGCGTTCCAGGGTCTTCAGGGCGGCGATGGCCTCGGCCAGGGGGGAGACGACGAATCGGCTGCCCGCCAGCGTGTCCGCGCTGACCTGCCACCATCCCATGTCCGTGTGCTCCCGTCGGTGGACCGCTTCGAGGACGGGCCCGCGGCCGCGCCACGTTTCGCCTGCCCGCGAAACAATAACGCCTGCCTGAGGCCTCCTCGGACACTCCCGCCATGCGCACCTACCGGGAACTGTTCCGCACGCCGGAGTTCACTCCCCTCTTCCTGACCGCCTCCCTCCAGGTGGCGGCCCAGACGGTGAGCGGTCTGGCCCTGGGCACCCTCGTCTACACCAGGACCGGCTCCGCCTTGCTGTCCGCCCTGGCCATGTTCGGCCCCAGCCTGGCCCAACTGGTCGGCGCGGCGACCCTGCTGTCGGCGGCCGACCGGCTCCCGCCCCGCACCGCGCTGGCCGCCCTGGCGCTGCTGTTCGCCGCCGGAACCGCCGTGCAGGCCCTTCCCGGGCTGCCCCTGTGGGCCGGGTTCGCCGTCCTTCTCGGCCAAGGGCTGTTCGCGTCCCTGGGCGGAGGCGTCCGGTACGGGCTCCTCACCGAGATCCTGGCGAAGGAGGGCTACCTGCTGGGCCGTTCGGCGCTCAACATGTCCACTGGCGTCATGCAGGTCTGCGGGTTCGCGACCGGCGGCCTGCTCCTGTCGTTCCTCACACCGCGCGGGGCGCTGCTGACCGGCGCCGCCGCCTACCTCGCGGCGGCGGCCACGGCCCGCTGGGGGCTGACCCGTCGCGTCCCGCGCGCCGCCGGACGGCCGTCCGCCGCCGCCACGTGGCGCGACAACGCGCGCCTGTGGTCCTCCCGGCCCCGCCGCCACACCTACCTGGCCCTGTGGCTGCCCAACGGGCTGGTCGTCGGCTGCGAATCCCTCTACGTCCCCTACGCTCCCCGGCACGCGGGGCTGCTGTTCGCCTGCGCCGCGTTCGGCATGCTCGCCGGTGATCTCGCCGCGGCCCGGTTCACCTCGCCCCAGTGGCGAGATCGGCTGGGCGTCCCGCTGTATCTGCTGCTCGCCGTCCCCTACCTGGTCTTCGCGCTGCACCCGTCCGCGCCCGTCGCCGTCGCCGCCGTCACCCTCGCCTCGGCGGGGTATTCGGGCAGTCTGCTGTTCCAGGAACGGCTGATGTCGCTGACTCCACGGCGGCTCAGCGGGCAGGCGCTCGGACTGCACTCCTCCGGCATGGTGGCCATGCAGGGCGTCGGCGCCGTCCTGGCCGGGCTGGCGGCCCAGTGGACCTCGCCTTCGACCGGCATGGTGCTGCTGGCCACCGCCTCGGTGGCCGTCACCCTCGCCCTGGCCCCCGGGCTACGGCCCCGCCGTCGCAGGCCCAGCCCTCCCGGCGTGGGCCTTCCCGTCGCCGAGGTTCCCTAGGCGCGGGCGCCCGGGCCCCTGCGGAGGTCAGCCCAGCGCCTCGGCGAGGTCCGCGGCCGCGCGGAAGTGAAGGCCTGTCATGCCCAGTGCCCTGGCGGCCTCGACGTTCTCCAGGCGGTCGTCGACGAACAGGCAGCGCTCGGGCGTCACCTCGGCCAAGTCCACGGCGATCCGGTAGATACGGGGGTCGGGCTTGGCCACCCCGACCCGGGCGCTGCTGACCACGTGGTCGGCGAAGTAGGTGAGCCCGAGCCGGTCGAGGTGCTCCTCCAAGGTGTCGGTGGCATTGGTGACCAGCACCACGGGCATCCGCTCCTGTGCCTTCGCCAGCAGCGCCCTGACCTCCTCGTCCACCCAGAACGGCACCTCCATGAACTCGGCGACGGCCTGCCTGGCCCGCTCGCCGCCGCCCAGCGCGACGGCGATGGACTCGGCCCACTCCCGCTCGGTGACGTGACCGAGCGTGGCGGGACCGATGAGGGCGGGGTCGAAGGCGGTCCGCGTCAGCGGCAGGCCGTAGCGGGCCTCGATGTCGGCCTGGGCGGTGTGGTCGTAGTGGCGGAGCACGCCGTCGAAATCGCAGAGCACCGCGTCGAAGGAGTTCACAGCCGCCCATTGTGCCGCGCCGTCCGGGTGTACCGGGCATGCCGGGTGGCTTGGTCGTGGTGAGGGAAGGGGCGGTCGGTGCTGGTCAGGGTCGTTGCGTGCCGGTCCTAAGCCGGCCCTGCGGTGGAATTGGCGGGGGCCGGGATTTGTGCCGGAATTTCGGCTTCGACATTGTGTCGCCGGTAATTGTGCGACCTGGTTTTCCGGCGTTTGGGATGTCGGGGGTTTTCGCGGTTTCGATGCTTTTCCGTCAGGGGGTGAGGGCGTGGTCCTTCGCCGGGGCGGCCGGTCGGCCGGCGGCCGCGATGCGGGTCTGGTGGTGGTTGGCGATCATAGGGGGCTGGAGTCGGGCCGGGGCTGCTGGTAGGGGTTATGTCAGTCCTAGGTGGTGCCGGCGGCGCGGGAGCGGCCGTCCCAGGTGGTGCCCGCGGTGCGGGAGAACGAGTCCCAGGTGGTGCCGGCGGAACGGGTGGCGGAAACCGGGGAGATAGTGGTGTTCGTCATTTCTTCGTCTCTTTTCTTGAGGGCTTTTCAATTCGTCCTTGCACAATCAACTGTGCGGCACCCAAAGCCCTCGAACCAGACAAATAGGCGGCAGCAAGCTGCCCGCCCCTGACCACTTCCTGCCACCCACGAGCAAGCCCGCCCCCCGCACCGCCCCGCAAGGACGTCCACGCAGGTCAAAACCCTCGAGGGGAGATCACCCCAGGGTGTGCGTCCGGGCCGTCCTCCCAGCGCGGCGCGGGGGCCGCGACCGGCATCACCCCTCCACCCGCCGGCCCGGTCGAACGCGGCCGGGGCCGGTACCGCGGATCCCCCATCCCGGTGCCGCCCCCGGTCACCGGGCGCAGGCCGGACATGGCCTCCTTCAGCGCCGCCCGATCGACATCCACCCGGCGGCCACCCAGCCGGATCACACGGTCGCCGTCCAGGACGACATACTCATGACGGCGGCCGCTCCTGCGATACCACCCGACATCATCACGCTCACAGGCGACCGAGGACGGCGGAGCCCCGGGCACGTCATCGGCCTCCTGCACCGGCCCGCCGGCACCCTCCCAGCCGGAGATGCCGGCATCCAGGACCGGCGTCTCGGCGCACAGACCGTCCCCGAACGCACCCCGGTCGGCCGCCAGCCACACCAGGCGCCCGCGCGGCGAGACGTAGTACGCCTGGAAGCCCACCTCGTCGTACAGGCTCGCGGTGTCCTCGGCCAGCCGGTAGCCGGGGAGGTCGACGACGTAGACCAGGTCGGAGGCGACCCCCTGGGAGCGCAGGTCGTCGAGCCGCGCCGGGTTCAGCGCGGCGCCGGCGCCGCAGCCGGTGAGGCAGGCGCCGCCGAGGGCCACGAGCGGGGCGACTCGACGCATCACGATCCCACTGTCCTGCACGCGCCCCCGGCCTTCCAAGCGTCCACGCCACCCGCCGCTCCAACTCTCCGCAGGTCACGGCCGCCGCCCCGAGAGAGGCGAGGAGCGGTCGTCGCTCAGTGGGTGCGCTCACCCGCGCCGTGGTGGCCGAGTTCGGTGAGGACGCGGTCGAGGGTGTGGGCGAAGAAGTCGACGGCGGCGGCGTCGATGCACAACGGAGGCTTGATCTTGAGGATGTTGAGGTGGTCGCCGGTGGGCTGGACGATGACGCCGAGGTCGAGCATGCGGTCGCAGATCTCGGCGGTCTCCTCGGTGGCGGGTTCCAGGGTGCTGTGGTCGCGGACGAGTTCGAGGCCGAGATAGAGGCCGCAGCCGTGGACGGCGCCGATGAGCGGGTGGTGTCCGGCGAGGGCCTGCAGGGCGGTCTTGAGGCGGGCGCCGGTCCGGACGGCGTTGCCCTGGAGGTCCTCGTCGCGGAGGGTGTCGAGGACGGTGAGGCCGGCGACGCTGGAGACGGGGCTGCCGCCGGTGGAGGAGAAGAAGTAGCCCTGGTCGCGGTAGCGGCCGGCGATGGCGCGGGTGGTGATGACGGCGCCCAGGGGGTGGCCGTTGCCCATGGCCTTGGCGACGCAGACGATGTCGGGGACGACCTGCTGCTGTTCGAAGCCCCAGAACCAGGTGCCGAGGCGGCCGTAGCCGACCTGGATCTCGTCGGCGATGGCCAGGCCGCCGTGGCGGCGGACCGCCGCGTAGACCTGCCGGAGGTAGCCGTCGGGCAGGGCGACCCCGCCGGCGTTGCCGTAGTAGGACTCGCTGAGGAAGGCGCCCGCGGGGCGGCCGGAGGCGGCCAGGTCGTCGATGGCGCGGACGGCTTCGGGGGCGTAGTTGCGCGCCTCGGGCCCGCGCCACTTCCCGCGGTAGGAGTTGGGCGAGTCGACGGTGTGGACCCACGCGGGGCGGGTGGCGAGCGCGTTGGGGTTGTCCTGAAGGGAGGTGGAGACGGCGTCGGAGGCGTAGGTCCAGCCGTGGTAGGCCTCGCGCAGGGCGACGACGTCGTGCTGTCCGGTGGCGCCGATGGCGAGGCGGATCGCCAGGTCGACCGCTTCGGAGCCGGAGTTGACCAGGAAGACGGTGTCCAGGGGGTGGGGCAGCAGGGCGGCGAGGCGTTCGGTGAACTCCACGACGGCGGCGTAGTGGAAGCGGGAGTTGGTGTTGAGCCTGCGCAGTTGCCGCGAGATCGCCTGTTCGACTCGGGGGTGGGCGTGGCCGAGCGGCGTGACGTTGTTGACCATGTCCAGGTAGGAGCGGCCTTCGGTGGAGACCATGTGGTGGCGCCAGCCGCGTTCGATGCGGGGCGGGTCGTCGTAGTAGTGCTCCTGGACGGTGGCGAAGGCGGCGTCGCGCCGCGCGAGCAGGTCGCCCGCGAGGGGGGCACCGGCGGCGGGCAGGCCGATCAGCGGGGCGGGATCGACGGTGAGCGCGAGCCAGCCGGCGGCGTACTCGGGCCGCACCAGCGGCGGGACGGCGGGTGCGCCGGGCTGCTGGAGCGAGACGTGGACGCGGGAGCCCGCGGGCAGGGCGACCAGGTGGTCGCCGGCACGCAGGGGCGTGGCCGCGGGCAGGGCGGGGCGGGCGGTGCCGGGGAACGTCAGGCGCAGCAGGTGAGGGCCGCAGGTGACGGCCGCGTGCCCGGGGGCCGCGGCCAGCACCTCGCCGTCGCCGGGCGCCCGCAGGACGGCGGGCCCGTCGAACCACAGGTCGATCCCGGTGGCGACGGTGGCCGGCGAGGTGGCGGACAGGGCGGGGGCCGCGGTGAGCCGCACGTGTCCGTAGCGGGTGGCGACGGCGGCGGCCCCCTCGGCGAGCAGGGTGGCCGCGAGACGGTCGTCGGCCGCTTCCTCCAGCCAGGCGCCGTGGTCCACGGTGTCGCTCTCGACGGACAGGTCGAGCACGGCGACGCCGGCGGGGTCCAGTCCGGCGACCAGGGGCTGCGCGGGTACGGGGACGGTGTCCCTCGGCTGGGCCAGGCCGAGGCTCTCGGTGATCAGGTGGGTCATGACCGCGGCCGGTACGCTGGTCGCCTGCTCGAAGATGCGCCACTCGTGGTCCAGGGCGGTGTTCACGTAGACGTTGTCGCCGTCGACGGCGGCCTGGTGCCGTCCGCTGACCACCAGGACGGCGGCGCGGAGCACGACCAGTGGCCACAGGGCCGCCACCTCGTCCGCCGACAGCGGCCGGACCTCGTGGAAGGCGCGGATGGCGGGCAGGACGTGGTGCGGTTCCATGCCGTCGTGGTGGAGCATCGAGGACAGCGGGATGGCGAGCTCGCACACCGCCCAGCTGTCCGTCAGGTCGCCGAAGTCGATGATCCCGTCAGGCTGCGGAAGAGGGCCGCCGGGTGAGCGGACCAGGTTGTCGTCGGTCAGGTCCAGGTGCACGGCCTGGCGCGGGAGTCTGCCGGCGATCTTCGCCACAGCGGCCCAGGCGTCCGTGGTCGCGGCCAGCACGGCGGTGCGGCGCTCCGCTTCCGGGGTGTGCTCCAGGAGCCGCGCGACCACGCGGTCGGCGTGGCGGGGATCCCACTGCAGGACTCGTGCCAGCCCCGGGTGTTCGAAGGACCGCAGGGCGGTGCTGACCTGGCCGGCGATGCGGCCCATGGCGGCGACCGTCCGGGGCGGGAGGTGGCGCGGGCCCGAGAGCGTCCCGCCGGGCAGGTGCCTCAGCAGGCGGACGGTGACCGGGCCGTCGGCGGTGGGCACAGTGGCCGTCCGGCGGTCGCCGCCGGCGTCGCGCACGACGGTCGCCACGCGCAGGCCGGGCTGTGTGCCGGCGATCAGCTCGGCGGCGCCGTCCTGGGCGTCGATCTCGGTCGGGGTGAACGCCGGGTTCGCGATCTTGAGGACGGCCACGGGGGTGCCGTCGTCGCCGGTCAGCAGGAAGTTGGCGTCCTGCTGACTGCCGAGCGGCTCGGCCCGGACCGCGAGCCCGAAGTGCTCGGCGGCGATCCGGCAGGCCTGCTCGACCGTCACCCGCGGGGCGGGCAGGGCCTGGTGGGTGAAGAAGTCGACGGTGGGGAAGTGGTCCTGCGCCATGCCGGATTCCTCGACTGCTCGGATGGGGAGGGATGGGCCGCCGGAAGGCGGACGGTGGGTGCGGCGGCGACCGGAGGAGTGCCCGGCGAGGCGGCTGGTCCTCCGTGATCTCAGCCTGGGACGCTCAGTCGACGTCCCACAGGAAGCGGTGGGTGTGTATCCCGAAGTAAGGGAAGTTCTCCACCGCCGCGACGCCCTCGATGGGGCGTACGACGTCGTTGACGAAGTCCAGCAGGTCATGCGGACGGCGGCAGACGACCTCGGCGAACAGGTCGAACGTGCCGGAGGTGAGCACGGCGTAGACGACCTCGTCGTGGCGTGAGAGTTCGTCGGCCACGGCACGGGGGTCGCCGGTCACGCGCAGACCGAGCAGGGCCATGCTCTGCCCGCCCATGGCCATCGGGTCGGTCACTCCGACGACCTGCACCACTTTGGCGTCGATCAGCCGCTGCAGCCGCTGACGGGCGGCCGAGGGCGACAGCCCGACCTTCGGTCCGAGATCGGCGTACGGGATCCGGCCGTCCACCTGCAGCTCCCGCAGGATGGCCCGGTCGATGTCGTCCACGACGTTCACCTCCTAGGTGCGCGACCAGCTAACCATGCGATCGCATCGTGCGCAATGGTATAGGAATACGCCCGAATCGATTGATCATCCGAACGATTCGGGCGTCCCCGCTGATGGCGGGCCGATGGAGAGCGCAGGGCGCCCTCGCGATGGCAGAGGCCGGCCGAGGGCCCGCCCGCCGCCCGCGCCGCCATCGGGCGACGCGGGCGGCGGCCGGAGCGCCGTCCGCGGGCCGGACGGCGAGGCGCCGCGTCACAGCTTGGCGGCGAGCCAGGGACGCAGGACGGGCAGGACGTTGGCGGCCTGCATGGCGGTGGTGTGGTCGAGGCCGTCGAGCACCCGCACGTCCCAGCCGAGGGCTTCGAGCTCCTCGCGGTGCTCGACGAGCGGCCCGGCGATGCGCACGGTGACCCCGCCCCACCGCTCGCTGTACTCGATCTCGTCGGCGGACCCGGCGAAGCACAGGCGCGGGCACGTCAGCCGGTCCTGTACGGCCCGGTCGTCGAACCCTTCCAGCGACCGGTACAGCGTGACGAACTGCTTGGTCTGCGATTCGCTCATGGTCACCTCGACGGCGTCCCAGTCCGGCGCGCCCGGCTCCGTCCCGTCCTCGGAGGCGGTCCAGGACCACTCCGCCCCCTGGCCTGCCGCGTCACCGGCCTTCCCGGCCTCCTCCGCGGGCTTGTCCGGCGAGACGGACATCTCGTAGGTGGCCATGGTGACCTTCAGCATCTCGGCGTACGGCCCTCCGAGGGGCGGGTAGCCGCCCATCACCAGGGCCGACAGCCGGTCGGTGCGGAGCGCGAGCTGCAGGCCGCTCAGCGCCAGCCAGGAATATCCGTAGTAGGCGAACCGCTCCGCTCCGGCGGCGTCCGCCACGGCGAGCATGTCGGCCGCCACGTTGGCCGCCGTGAGGGTGTCCGGCTTGGGGTCGGCCAGCACATGCCCCTCGTAGTGGAACGCCACCACGCGGAAGTCGTCCCGCAGGCCCTCGATCAGGGACCGGCCGAGGGCCGGGTCCACCCCCCACTTGCGCATCTCGTCGGCCTGGGGCCCCTCGACCGGCTTGGGGTCGACCGGCAGCAGCACGGTCGGGCCGGAGCCGTGGATCTCCAGCTCGATCGTCGCTCCGTCGTGCAGTTTCGCCTCGGGCACGTGTCTTCCTCTCCGGTGCTGATCGCATCGGCGACCAATTCCTTATGCCGTAAAGTATCGCCGGGAGAGACAATAGCTTACGCAATAAGGAGATCGCATCCCGGACACCGTCCACGGCCGCGACGGGCCGGGAAACCGGCCGCTCCACCAGGCCGGACTCATCCGAAGTCGCGCCGGCGGAGGGCGAGGAGCCCGCCACAGACGAGGATCGCCGTCAGCGCGAGCAGGGATGCGAGTAGAGGTCGAGCAGGGCGAGGGCGAGGCGGTGGGACCCCTCGGCGGTGAGCCGTCGGCGCCCAGGCCCCGTGACACGTGCCGGTGTAGGCTGGGGCATGACTCCAGGCGCGCTGTTCGTGGGGCTGTGCACGCTCGACGTCGTCCAGGCGGTCGAGCGGATGCCCGCGGCCGACGAGAAGGTCACGGCGCTGACACAGGAGGTGGCCGCGGGCGGGCCCGCGACCAACGCGGCCGTCACGTTCGCGTTCCTCGGCGGGACCGCGACGCTGCTCACCGCCGTGGGCCGCCACCCGCTGGCGGCCGGGATCCGCGCCGACCTGGCCGACCACGGCGTACGGCTGGCCGACCTCACGCCCGAGGCCGCGGCGCCTCCCGCGGTGTCCACGATCATGGTGACCCGCGGCAGCGGCGACCGGGCCGTGGTGTCGGTCAACGCCGCGCACCAGCGCGTCCAGCCGCCACCCGACCTGGCCGAACGGGTGGCGGCGAGCCGGGTCGTCCATCTGGACGGCCATCACCCCGCGCTCGCCCTCGCCGCGGCGCGCACGGCCCGCGAGCTGGGACGTCTCACCGTGCTCGACGGCGGAAGCTGGAAGCCCGGCACCGCCGCGCTGCTGCCGTACGTCGACGTCGCCGTGGCGTCGGCCGCCTTCCACCCGCCGGGCACCGGCACGCCGGAGCACGCGCTGGCTCACCTCCAGGCGGCGGGCGTCCCCTTCACCGCGGTCACCCGCGGCTCCGGACCGGTGCTGTGGCAGGTGTCCCCCGCGGTGACGGGCGGCGCGTCCCCGGTGCGGGCGCGTCCCGTCCCGGCCACCGACGTGGTGGACACCCTGGGCGCCGGCGACGTGCTGCACGGGGCACTGACCTTCGCCCTCGCCCGCATCCTGGCCGAGGCCCCCGGGCGTGCCCTGACCAGGGAATCCTTCACCTCCGCGCTCGACTACGCGATCCCCATCGCCTCGACGGCCTGCCGCTCCTTCGGCACCCGCGCCTGGATGGGCCGGTCCCGCCCGGCCGCCACCCACCGGATGTGGAACTTGTGAGGGATGGACAGAAGCCTACGGACATCGGCCGACATGACGGCATCGGAGGACGGCGGGATGGTCGATCCGGTCTGGGCCCGCTTCACCGTCAGCGAGAACGGCCACTACGCCATCTGGGTGGAGCGGCAGGCCTCCAGCGGCATCCCGGCCGAGGAGGGGCGCCGCTTCGCCATGTTCAGCCCCGCCCCTCCTCGGAGCTGTAGCGCAGCAGGTCGCCCGGTTGGCATTCGAGCACCTCGCACAGGCGGGCGAGGGTGGAGAACCGGATGGCCTTGCCCTTGCCGGTCTTGAGGATCGAAAGGTTGGCGATGGTGACCTGGACGCGATGGGAGAGCTCGGTGAGCGTCATGCCGCGCTCGGCCAGCAACTCGTCCAGCCGTACGTCGATACCACCTGTCGTCTCACCCGGCGGCACTCAAATCGTTCCTTGCAGTTCGTCGGACATGACATGTCCCCGCCGCACCACTTCGGCCAGGACATAGGCCCCGATGCCGGTCAGCACAGGCATGAACGGCCAGGCCAGGTCGCCGGGGAGGACGTAGGCGCCCTCGATCAGGATACGGGCCGCGATGCTCTTGGCGACCAGGTCGAGCACGAACGCCGCGACGGAGCCCAGGATGAGCACCTTCCCGATGCGGCGCAGATGGATCAGGGTCGTGACGGAGAACAGAGCGGCGTCGCTCCAGGCGCTCGGAAGGGTGATCCGGGTCAGCCAGAACAGCGCCAGGAGGAAGGTCAGGGCACCCGGCAGCCAGGTGAACAGGTGCAGCAGGGCGACGACGGGCGCGTGGCCGGAGTTCCTGATCTCGGCCTCGACCGCGACCCTGACGACCCGGGTCCCGCTGGTCAGGACGTGATCGAGACCGATCTGCGCCCGAGGCAGCCGCAGGCCCTCGAAGCCGAAGGCGGCCTGCCCCGGTACCCCCATGATGACGGTCGAGAGCAGCTTCGCGGACGCCCCGACGCATCCGAGCACGAGCATGAGGACGAGCAGCGTGTGCAGCCGGGCGAACCAGCGGCCCCCCGACGCCGCCGGCGGGATCGCGGCATCCTGCCCTGACGGGATGCTCATGACATCTGCCCCCTTATCGTTCTTCGATAACACGCTTCTCAAGCTACATATCGAAAATCGATAAAGCAAGACGGTGGGCGTGGAGCGTTCGGGGGACGGGGATCGGCCGACGTGACAGGGGTGCCGGTGAGCCGGAGAGTCGGCAGCGTCAACCTCCGACCTTCGAAGGGACGCTCCCGATGGTGTCATCCACGCTGACGGCGCGGGGTACGCCTGGCAGAACGGGAGCTACTACAACGAGGGCTTCCACGTGAACTGCAACTCGGCGAGCAAGATGAACCAGTACTACGCCCTGGACCTCGGCATGAACCAGGGCGACCCGTCCTCGCCCCGGGCGGCGCCGGCACCGTGAAGTACGCCGGGCAGGCACCGTCCGGCTGCACTTCTCGCTGGTGTACAACGCCAAGCTCACCGCCGCCGGCGGGGTGTACGGCGGGCAGAGCGCGCGGCCGCGTCACCTGTACCACCTCGGCTGCACCACCGGGTACCACGACCAGATCAGCAAGGGCCAGAAGGTCTGCGCCTGACACCGGGGCATCCGCGGCCGGCGTGGTCCTCAGGACCTCGCCGGCGGCGGCGCGCTCAGCCGAGCCGCACGGTGACGGTGTGCGAGGCGCCCTCCCGGTCCGCCAGCGGTTCGAAGGCGAGGCCGAGCCGCGCACCGGTCGAGGCGTCCGCCAGGAGGGGGTGGCCATGGAGCACCTCGGCCACCGGCCGGTCCCGTGTCACGCTCAGCCCGCCCAGCTCGCGGCGCGGGTCGGAGACGGTCAGGGTGGCCGTCCCGTCACCGCGCTCACGGACCAGGACGGCGCACGGCGCGGACGCGGCCAGGGTGCCGGCGGTGCCGTCGTTCCAGAAGTTGACCGCGGTGATCCCGAGCGACGGGACGTGGACGCCCTGCTGGCGCGAGGTGTTGGCGAGGACGCGCACCCAGCCGGGGTCGGCGGCGCGGGCCCGGGTCGCGTCCGGGCTCGCGCCGGGCATCAGCAGGTAGACGTAGCCGGCCGAACGGGGGTCGACGCCGTGGTCGAGCCACAGGGTCACATAGCTCCTGGTCGAGCCCGCGGGGCCGCGTTCCTCGCGGAGCGTGCGCAGTGGCGCGCCGCCGGGCAGGACGTACCCGCCGTGCCCTCGGATGTGGGCCCAGCCCGTCCCCGCGGTGAGCGGCGCGCCGGTCCTGCGGTTGTCCACGACGGTCTCCACCGGCACGCCGTCGCGGCCGGTGATCCCGGCGCCCAGGCAGACGACCGCGTCGTCGAGGAAGAACCACGACTTGAAGGCCTCCATAGTGCTCTGGAAGCCGTTCAGGTGCTGGCCGACGGTGGCGTACAGGCCGTCGGTGGCGCCGCCCACCCACCGGCCCGGCGGACGGGTGTCGCCCCACCCCTCGCCGGCGCCGTCGGCGAGCCTGCGGGTGGAGACGGTGGTGCCCGGCAGCCGATAGGGATCCACGGTGGGCCAGAAGGAGTCGGAGTACTGGTCGCCGTGGCCCTCGCCCCACCAGTAGAGCATCCCGAGCCGGTGTGCCAGCCGCGGAGGTTCTCGCCGTTGCCGTGCTCGTAGTGGCCGATCCGGTCCGACGCCATGCTGAGCGCCGCGCACCAGCCGGGCCTGCGGTGGACGGCGCGGGCGCTCATCGCGAACAGCCGGTGCCCGCTGGGCTCCGGCGCCGCGGGGACCGACCCGTCGCGCAGGATCGCGGCCAGGCGGGCGTGGAACGCCAGGTCCCTGCTCTCGGCCGCCGCGAGCATGGGCTTGACCGTGTCGCGCACCGCCCATCCCTTCACCATGCCCCGCCACCGGTTCCGTTCGGCCGCGGTGGCCGCCTCCCCGAGCAGCAGGACCGACGCGGCGATCTCGCGTCCCTTCTCGTGGTCGCCGTACGACCTGCGGCCGACGGCGCGGCCCCGGACCAGGTCCATGCAGAAGCCGTCGTGGACGAACGGCGCGAACGACCGCTCGACGGCGTCGAACACGACCTGCCGGCCGGGGTCGGTGATCTCCCAGGGCGTGCCGCGCAGTACCGCGAACAGTGTCGCGAGCCCCGACAAGGCCACCACGCCGTAGCCCCCCTGATAGGGGACGGAGGTGTGCTGGACGAACGATCCGTCCCGGTAGAACCCGTCCCCGTCGTGCACGTACGGGAAGGCCGGGGCGAGCGCCGCGACGGCCAGCGCGGCCTTGCGGGCGTCGGATCTCAGGATGGCCCGCAGCAGCATCACCAGGCACAGGTCCACCCGGTTCGCCGCGGTGCTGGTGCCGCTGTAGTCCTCCAGGCGGCATTCGGGGACGAAGTGGTCCACCGCGTCCCGCAGTCCCCGGCTCTGGCGTTCCGTCAGGTGGGCACCGATCAGCACCGCCGCGTCGAGGAGCGTTCTGGGGACGCCGATCTGCCAGCGCCACCAGTTGCCGGCCGGTTCGGCCCCCGCGGCGTACACGCGCCGGCGGTAGTGGTCGAGGCCGGTCGCGACGGCGGCGGCGAGGCGCGCGTCGCCGGTCAGGCCGGTGCCCGGCAGGGCGTAGGCGCGGGCCATGGCCCGCAGCCGCTCCGGGGTGCGGTCGAAGGAGGGGAACGGCAGGTCGGGCCAGAGCGACGTGGCGGCCGGGGCCATCGCGTCCCGGTGGGCGGCCGCGGCCGTCCCGAGCTCGGCCAGCCGGGTGCGGTACGGCTCCGCGCCGGGATCGAAGCCGGCCCCCGCCGTCACCTCCCGCCACCGGCGGCGCAGCAGGGCGAACGCGGCGGGGAACGAACGGTCCTCCATCGGCCCGGTGGGCGCGGGGATCAGCGGGCCGCCGGCCACGGCGATGCCGCTGAGTCTCAGGAACGACCGCCTGGAATGACCACGCACGCCAGGATTATGGCGGTTGTCCCGGTCCTCGCGCGTCGCGGCCCACCCCGCCCGTGCCCGCCGCGCCCTACGCCCGGCCCTCCGCCACCGGGACCGCCGTACCGCCCCACCTCGCGCCACCCCTCGCGGTGTCCGTCACGGCGCCGGCAGCGGGACGCCCAGCTCGACTGACGCCCATGCGGGTGGCGGCCTGGGCGATGAGGTCGAGTGCCTGCTCCTCCCGGGGGACGGCCGGGGGCGGCAGGGAGGAGTCGGACGCGGGCACGGGAACGTGTCCGGAAAGAGGTGAAGGCTACTGTTCGGTTGCCATTCACCCCGTGTCACGGAGAAGATCGGTGCGTGAGCATATTCTGACGCCGCTTGTCATCCTCGGAAGAAGGACGGTCATGGTCGTGTTCGCTGGAAGTAGACGGCCCCGCAGAGCTTTCCTCGCGATCGCATCCGCCTTCGGCCTCACCACCGCGCTCGGCGTGTGGGCCGCGACCGAGACCGGCTCGGCCGCCACCGTTCCCGCGCCGGCCCACGTCGTGGTGGTGGTCCTGGAGAACCACTCCTACTCGCAGATCATCGGCGGTTCCAGCGCGCCGTACATCAACTCGCTGGCCGCCGGAGGCGCGAAGCTCACCCAGTTCTACGCCGAGACCCACCCGAGCCAGCCGAACTACTACGCCCTGTTCTCCGGCGGCACGCAGGGCATCACCGGCGACGCCTGCGTCACCGTCGGCTTCAGCTCGGCCGCGAACCTCGGCTCGGAGCTCATCGCGGCCGGCAAGACGTGGGGCAGCTACAACGAGGGCCTGCCCGGCCAGGGCTCCACGGTCTGCACCAACAGCGCCACGCGGTACGCCCAGAAGCACAACCCCTGGTTCGGGTTCAGCAACGTCCCGGCCTCCAAGGCGTACACCATGGCGCAGTTCCCGGCCGACTTCACCAGGCTGCCGGCCGTCTCCTTCGTGATCCCCGACCTGTGCGACGACATGCACGACTGCTCGGTCTCCACCGGTGACACGTGGCTGAAGAACAGGCTCGGCGCCTACGCGACCTGGGCGAAGTCCAACAACAGCCTGCTGGTCGTCACCTTCGACGAGGACAACCGGCTGGCGGGCAACCGCATCGCGACCGTCCTGTACGGCCAGCCGGTGGCCCCGGGCAGCTCGTCCTCCACCACCTACAACCACTACGACCTGCTGCGCACCTTGGAGGACATGGCCGGGCTGACCACTCACGCCGGGAAGGCGGCCTCGGCGTCCGACATCACCGGGATCTGGAGCTGAGCCCGCACCAGGCCGGCGCGCCCGGACCGTCCCGCCGTCCGGAGGGCCGATGACCCTCCGGACGCGGC
>NZ_JAHDTF010000050.1 GCF_018531465.1 Sphaerisporangium fuscum | reverse complement strand
CCCCGGTACCGGCCCCGGCCGCGCCCCAGGTGCAGGCCGTGCCCGCTCCGGAGCCCGAGCCGGCCCCGGCCCCCGAACCCGCGCCCGCCGCGCAGGCGGCGCCGTTCGGCAGGGACGCCACGAGCGAGGCGTCGCCGGCCCCCCACGCCTCGCCGTCCTCGCACGCCGAGCAGCAGCCCCAGGGGCCGGTGTCGATCCCGAGGCCGGCGCCCGAGCCGCCCACGCCGATCACCTCCCGCGTCTCCGAGCCCACCCGGCGCCGCCCGGTGGTCTTCGAGGAGCAGGAAGAGGAGCTCGACGTCCCCGACTTCCTGAAGTGATCGCACGCCTGACGAAGTGAGCGCCCGGGCACGACTCCGGGGATGCGGGCCGGAGTGGCCGCCCGGGCGCGAGGTCCGTAGGCTGAAGCGGTCCACCGTACGACTCGCCTGGAAGTGCCCGGACCCCCACGTGAACGACCCCAGCACCACACGACGCGACGAGATCGCGGCGGGCCTCGCCGAGGTGGAGCGCCGCATCGCCTCCGCCTGCCGGGCGGCGGGCCGCCCGCGCGGCGACGTCACCCTCGTCGCGATCACCAAGACCTACCCCTCCTCCGACGTGCGCATCCTGGCCGGGCTGGGCGTGCGCCACGTCGGCGAGAACCGCGACCAGGAGGCCTCGGTCAAGGCGGGGGAGTGCGAGGACCTGCCGCTGACCTGGCACTTCGTCGGCCAGCTCCAGACCAACAAGGTGAGGTCGGTGGTGTCCTACGCCGACGTGGTCCACTCGGTCGACCGTCCCCGGCTGGTCGAGGCGCTGTCGCGCGAGGCCGTCAGGACGGGCCGGCAGGTCGCGTGCCTGGTGCAGGTCGCCCTCGACGACGACCCCGGCCGCGGCGGCGCCGTCGCGGCCGAGGTGCCCAAGCTCGCCGAGATGATCGCCGGCGCCGAGGGGCTCACCCTGGGCGGGGTCATGGCCGTCGCCCCGCTCGGCGCCGAGCCCGGCCCGGCCTTCGCCAGGCTCCTGGAGCTCTCGCTCTCCCTGCGGGCCGACCACCCCGCCGCCACCGTCGTCTCGGCGGGCATGAGCGGGGACCTGGCGGAGGCGATAGCCCACGGAGCGACACATGTGCGAGTCGGTACGGCGTTGCTCGGCCGCCGCAAGCCCTTCGTCAGGTAATGTCCCCCCGAGTGGACCTTGATGTCCATGTATCCGAGCAGAGGTCGACAGCGGTGCCTTAGGTTGCCTTGGGTACGGCGACCATGAGCAGGAGGACGACGTAGCGATGGCCGGCGCAATGCGCAAGATGGCGGTCTACCTCGGTCTCGTGGAGGACGACCGCTACCCGGAGTATGGTAACTACGCCGACGACGACGATTACACCGACGACTACGTCGAGGGCCGTCGCGGCGACGATCGGGGTCTCGGAGCGGCTCAAGACGCCCACGAGGAGGTCGAGGCCCCCGTCCCGGCACCAAGGTCCGGGGCCGCCGTCGTCGAGCGCCGTACGACCGATCTGGCGCGCATCACGACCCTCCACCCTCGCACCTACAACGAGGCCCGCACCATAGGCGAGCACTTCCGCGAGGGCACACCGGTCATCATGAACTTGACTGAAATGGTCGACAGCGACGCGAAACGGCTTGTTGATTTCGCGGCAGGTCTGGTCTTTGGCCTACATGGCAGCATTGAACGTGTTACCAACAAGGTGTTCCTGTTGTCCCCAGCCAATGTCGAGGTGACCGCCGAGGACAAGGCCCGCATCGCGGAACGAGGGTTCTTCAACCAGAGCTAGAGTTCCACCATGAGCAGTGAACGGCCACTCAAGGCCTATCCGGACCGAGGCCGGCAGATCGGGATGGAGGCAGGGCGCGACCGTGATCGTTAGTGAAATCCTGGTCGCGATCCTGTCGATCTATCTCGTGTTGCTGATCGGCAGAATGATCTTTGAGACGGTGCAGCAGTTCGCCCGATCCTGGCACCCCAGGGGGGTGGTCCTGGTGCTGGCGGAGGTCATCTACACGGTGACCGATCCCCCGCTCAAACTCTTCCGCCGTTTCATTCCGCCCCTCCGGTTGGGTACGGTGGCCCTTGACCTAGGCTTCACTTTGCTGGTGCTTGGGGTCCTGGTCATGATCCAACTCGTGTCCGCGCTTCCTTTTTGATCGGGTACCGTCCTCCGGACAGACTCCGAGCGCGCCAAGGAGACCGAAATGCCGCTGACGCCCGCTGATGTGCGGAACAAGCAGTTCAGTACGACCCGGCTCAGGCCGGGATACGACGAGGAAGAGGTTGACGCCTTCCTTGATGAGGTGGAGGCCGAGCTCGACCGCCTCATCCAGGAGAACGAAGAGCTTCGGGCGAAGCTGACCGAGTGCCTGCGGGGCAAGGTGCCGGGCGGAATGGGCATGGGCATGGCACCGGCCCCGGTCGCCGAGCCGAAGCCCGAGATGATGATGCCTCCGCAGCCTGAGCCCATGAAGCCGCCGGAGCCGATCAGGCCCGAGCCGGTTCCCGTGGCGATGGGCATGCCCCCCGCCGAGGACAACATGGACACCGCCGCCCGTGTGCTCGCCCTCGCGCAGCAGACGGCCGACCAGGCGATCGCCGACGCGCGCCGCGAGGCCGACGAGACGGTGACCCGCGCCCGCCGCGAGGCCGACGAGATCCTCGGCAAGGCCCGCCGCCAGGCCGAGCAGATCATCGGCGACGCCCGCGCCCGCGCGGAGACCCTCGAGCGCGACGCCCAGGAGCGTCACCGCCAGGCCATGGGCTCGCTGGTGCAGACCCGCGACGAGCTCGAGCGCAAGGTCGAGGAGCTGCGCAGCTTCGAGCGCGAGTACCGCAGCAGGCTCAAGCTGTACCTCGAGAACCAGCTCGCCGAGCTCAACGTCGCGGCCGAGGGCAGCGGCGGCTTCCCCGTCGTCGGTGCTCCCATGGGCGGCGCCCCGGCGATGTCCCACGCGGTGGCTCCGGGTGGCCAGCAGCCGCTCCCCGGCGGCCAGAGCAACCCGTTCGGCCCCGAGCCCACCCAGCACTCCGGAGCCTTCCAGGGAGTTGACGGCCCTCACAACGATCGCCGTTAAGGTAACGGGTCAGGTTCAGCCCGACCCGCGACTGGAGACCCTGTGATCTACCTCAGCGCCATTCTGGTCGTCCTCGCCTTCGGCCTGCTGGTCATAGGCGTGGTGACCGGAACAGCGGTCCCGCTTGTGTGGTCGATCGTGGTCAGCGCGCTGGCTGCGGTCTTCCTGCTCATCGGGATGCTGCTGCGACGCCACGAGCTCTTCCCTTCCGGCGGCACCAAGGCGGCCCAAGCGCCGCCGATGCCCCCGGCGGGTGCGGGCGTCGCGGCCGGCGTGGCGGGTCATCACGGGATGGCGGGCTCTCCGGCGATGCCGCCGCGCGGGCCCTCCTCACCTCTCGCCCGGCCGCCCATGGCCGCACCCCACATGGCGGCGCAGTCCGCCGCGTCGGCGGTGTACACCCCGTCCGGGCCCCCGCGCGGCCCGGTCGCCGCGGGCGGCAAGCCGTCCCCCGAGGGGATCGTCCTCGTCATCCCCGGGCGCAAGCGGTTCCACCTGCCGGGGTGCCGGCAGCTCGCCGGGCGCGACTTCGAGGAGCTCACCTACGAGGAGGCCCGCGAGGAGGGCTTCTCCGCCTGCACCACGTGCCTTCCTGAGGGCTACAAGCCCCAGGCCCACGCCCCGGCCGCCCCCGACACGGCCGCCAAGCCCCCGGCTGCCGCCTCCAAGCCCTCCACGGGCGCCTCCTCCGAGGCGGCTACCACGTCCCTCACGGGCACTTCTTCCGAGGCCGCTCCCAAGCCCTCCGCGGGAACCCCCGAGGCGCCTTCCAGGCCCTCCACCGGTACCTCCCCCGAGGCTGCTCCCAAGCCCTCCACGGGCGCCTCCTCCGAGGCCGCTCCCAAGCCCTCCACGGGCACATCCCCGGCTCCGAAGCCCCCGGCGGGCACTTCCCCCGAGGCCGCTTCCAAGGCTCGTACGGCCTCCGGCGTGGATCCCCGTGGCAAACTGTCCACCGCCTCTCCCGTCGAGGCCCAGGCCTCCGCGGCCTCGCCCGCCGAGAGCGCCGCCAAGCCCTCCACGGCCTCCCGCGCCGGCGCCGGGGGCGCCAAGAGCACCCCGTCCGACGCGGCGGCGAAGCCCGCGTCCGGTGAGGGCGGTGCCAAGGGCGCCTCCGCGACCGGTACCGGGACCTCCTCCGGAGCGGGTGGCAAGGACGGCTCCGCGACCGCGGACAAGGCCGCCTCCCGCCTGGGGGGATACGTCTCCGAGCCGACGCGGCCGGTGACCAAGCTTCCGTCCGAGTCGCCCTCCGCCACGCCGCCGAGGCCGGCCGATCCGTTCGCCGGCATCAAGCCGGTGACCGTCCCCGAGGCCAGCACACCGTTCGAGGCCTTCAAGCGCCCTGCCGCCGCCACGCCGGACCTCGACCCCGGCAAGTCCGCCGGTGAGACCACGCCCGAGCCGTCCGGCAAGTCCGCCGGTAAGACCGCGCCCGAGCCATCCGGTAAGACCACGTCCGAGCCGTCCGGCAAGTCCGCCGGTGGGACCGTGCCCGGTGCGTCCGGCAGGCCCGGTGGTGCGGCCGCGGACGACGACACCGAGGACGACTCCCCGATCGTCGTCGTGACCGGCCGCTCCCGTACGCCCGCCGGCGCCGCGGCGAAGCCGGGAGAGGCCGCCGCGACCAAGGACGAGCCGCAGGGTCGCCCCTCCAAGGCCACCACGGCACCCAAGGGCAGGCCGGGAGACCCGGCCGCCGAGGAACCGACCGGCCCGGCCGCGGAGGAATCCGGCGGACCCGCCAAGGCGTCCGCGGGTGCCGGCGCCGCCGGCAAGGCCCGGGACGCCGAGTCCGGCAAGGCCCGGGACGCCGAGTCCGGCAAGGCCCGGGACGCCGAGTCCGGCAAGGCCCGGGACGCCGAGTCCGGCAAGGCCCGGGACGCCGAGTCCGGCAAGGCCCGGGACGTTCAGGCGGACAAGGGCGGGGACGTCGGGTCCGGTGAGGGGACCAAGGGGGAGCCCGCCGGTGAGGAGGGCGACGGTGGCGGGAAGCCGCGTAAGAGCGGGCCGACCGTCGAGGCCATGCGGCCGGGCATCGTCAAGGTCATCCCGGGCACCCGGCGCTACCACAGCTCCGCCTGCCCCCTGATCAAGGGATCCGACCCCGGCACCCTGGAGACCATGTCGAAGGCCGACGCCGAGGCCGCCGGTCTCACCCACTGCTCGGTCTGCGCCACCGACGACTAGCGTCGGCCCGGCTGAGGACGGCCGCGGCCGCTCCAGCAGCATGGATTGTGTGAGCCGCACACTTCCGGGCACCGTCATGCAGACGTCGGCACGGCAGGCGAAGGGGGAGCGATGATCTCGGAATCACATGTGATCGCGAGCCTTGCGGAGCTGGCGTCGCTGCTGGAGGGGCGCCAGGGTCTGTTCATCCGGTGGTCCCGGGACCTCGACGGGGACATGGCCAACGGCGGCAGCCGCGACGCCCTCACCGGTGCCGAGCTGCCCGGCCTGTCCGCCAACCCCATGGACCTCGAGGAGTGGTGGGGCGAGCGCCCGACCCGCCTGTGGGCGGCCCGCCGCCTGTACGACTACTCCCATCTCCGCCGCGAGCGCGGCCCCGGCGTGCGGGCCTGGGTGCTCGCGGGCACCGAGGTCGGCCGCGGCCCCGACAACGAGCCCCTGATCAGGTGCACCGAGGTGATCGGCCCGGTCGGCGACGCCGTCATGCGCGAGGCCGCCACACTGGTGGAGGGCCAGGACTGCCGGACCTGGGGTCCTCTCGACCGCGCCCGCACCACCTGACGCGCCCCGCTTCCCGCGGCGGCGGTGCGTCGCGCAGCCGGGGGCGCCGACCGCGCCGGGACGGCCGCCGGGGGTGGTGGCGAGCACGCGTGGACGTCCTGAAGGCCGGGAGCCCCCGGGGCGCGCCCGGTCGTGGACCTGGATCCCGCTAAAATTCGGTCATGACCGAGCTTGACGTTATCACCGGGAAATCAGATCCCGCCGTACAAAGAATCATCGACGTCACAAAACATTCGAGATCCGTTGTCAAGACGGCGCTGATCGAGGACCCCGAGCCTCTCATGGAATGCATTCGCGCGGGGCTGGAGTTCATCGAGGTCTACGGGATCGAGAGCACTCCCATGCCTGATGAACTTCTCGACGCGTGCAGGCGCCGGAACATTCCGGTCCGCCTGATCGAGTCTTCGATCGTCAATAGTCTGTTCAAAACCGACAAGAAACCTAAGGCGTTCGGTATCGTCCGGGTCCCGAAGCCGTACGGTTTCGGCGATCTGGCCCGCACGACCGGCGACCTGATCGTCCTCGACGGAGTGAAGATCGTCGGAAACATCGGCGCCATCGTGCGGACGTCCTTCGCGCTCGGTGGCGCGGGCATCGTGCTCGTCGACAGTGATCTCACGAGCATCGCCGATCGGCGCCTGATCCGGGCGAGCCGGGGATACGTGTTCTCGCTTCCGATCGTCCTCGCGTCGCGGGAGGAGGCGATCGGCTACTTCCGCGAGAGCGGCATCCGGCTCATGGCCTTCGACGCCGAGGGCGATCTCACCGTCGACGATCTCCGCGGGGTCGACGAGCGGCTCGGACTCCTGTTCGGCAGCGAGAAGACCGGCACGTCGTCCGGTTTCGAGGGCCTCTCGGCGGGTTCGGTGGCGATTCCCATCAACCCGGCGGCCGAGTCGCTCAACGTCTCCGTCTCCGTCGGGATCGTGCTCCACGGACGGGCGCACCGGAACCTCCCGGCCCGCCCCGCCGCCGCACGCCGCGGCTGACCCCGCACGGTGGGGGTGCCGAGTCGGCCGCGGCGCCTCCCGCTACCGGCCACCCTCAGATCTCCCCGGTACCGGGCTCGTCCCGAAGTCGGTGAGGGCCTGAGCCGCCAGCCGGGCGATCAGGGCCTCCTGGGCGGGATGCACTCCCAGACGGTTGTTCGTGGTGTGAAGGTAGTTCGCGACGCAGCTCAAGAAGGGAACTCCGGCGACCTGCAGCTCGGTGACGGGCTTCGCAGGTCCGCGCGGATCGAGCAGTTCGGCCTCACGCCTGGCCCCCGCGTAGATCGAGGCGAACTCCGAACGGTGATCGCCCGGCAGTATCGCCTCCAGCATGCGAGCGAACGGCGTCCGGACCTTGGCGTAGAGCGCCGCCCATCGATCGCGTGCGTCCGGCGGCTGGTACCGCTGCCAGTCGTCCGCGTACCGGCGCATGAAGCCGCGCATCCGCGCGGCGTCCAGGCCGATGCCGGCCAGCGACTCGAGCATGATCCTGGCCGCCTCGCCGACCGGGGGCCCGGACGCAGGCCGCCCGGGCAGCAGGCGAAGCAGGGCGCCCGAGGTCGCCACGAAGACGGATTCGGCGATGGCGACGCCGGCCGGGCCGCCGTACTTGGCCGGCTCGGGCACGTACGCCTCGGCCGTGACCGTGCCGAGGCCGCGCAGGCCGATCGGCTGCTCTCCTTCGAGGGCGGCCAGTCGCGCCTGTGCGCTCGACTCGTACTCGTACTCGGCGATCTGGGTGCCGGTGAAGCCCGGCACCCCGGCGCGCAGCGCGTCCTCGACCCGCGCGCGCCACGTGGTCCCCTCCCCGGCGAATCGGAGCCGCACGTGGGGGCCGCCCTGCCAGTACCGCAGGAAGAAGAAGGAACGGACGGCGGGCAGGTCCGTCAGCAGCGGCCGCACCACCCGGCCCAGGTAGTCCGACTGCATCGAGTAGGGCAGGAACACATGGAAGGCGGTCCAGTCGTTCATCGCGGCGCCCCGGGTTCCTGGCCGCGGTGGAGTTCGACGAAGAATTCCTCGGCGCTGTGCGTGCCCTTCTCCGCGTCGTAGTCGTCAGGTGCCGGAAGGCATTCACGGACGGACACGTGAAGGCCGGGCCGTGACAGCGCCGCCCTCGCCAGGCTGCGCAGCAGGCGCGGGTTGCGGAAATCGACGTACATGGGCTTGTGCACGCCGGCCCGCCGCATGTGGGTGAGATCCTGCCACGACTTGACCGACGTCAGGTTGCGCCCCGAAAGGACGTTGTACTCGTCGACGCTCTGGCACAGAACGAAGGCGTGCCGGGGCCAGCCCTGGGCGCGGCGCCACTCGTCGAAGTCGACCACCGCGGCGAGGTCGTCGGCCGCGAGCTCGTCGAGCAGCGGAACGGCCTGCGCGGCGATCGTCCACGATCGTCGTTCGGCGACCACGTCGCCGACGCACAACCTGGGGGCCGATGAGGGGAACGCGTCGACGTCCGCGTCAGCCTGGAGATCGCTGAGCAGGCGCCACGGGTAGAGCGTCGTCGGGCTCAACGCCTCGAGCAGTTTGTACAACGGCGGCGCCCACACCGGGATGAGGAAGTTCATGCCGACGAGATTCAGTTCGGCCCCGGTCCGCGCGTGGCGCATTCGCAGCGTCTTTCGGGCGTGGTCGGGGTGCAGTTCGATTTCGTCCAGGGAATATCGGGTCTGTGTGCGGTCGGATATGCAGCCGCCCGGGTAGTCCAGCACGTTTTTCGTCAGTTCCGGGTGGAGATTGAAGTTGAGGCCGAAGACGGCGTTCAGGTCCGTCTGGGCCGGAAAGACGTCCCGCAGGTGGCCGCGAACCGATTCCTCCAGGCTCCACCCGTCCGGCCCGGCGGGGATGAAACCGCAGAAACGCGAGAAGAACACCCCGTACCCGGTGTGCACTCCGTTGACGACCAGGGTGTCCTGCCCCTGGCGGGCGTGCCGGGTGAACTGCACGCGGAAGGTGATCGAATCGGGATCCAGCACGTGGCAGACCGAGTCACACGCCTGCGCGACGGCGTCGGGATCGATGTGCAGCACGCCGTCCCCGGATTCGCGGGCGGCGTCCCGGATCCGCCGCACCGCCCGCCTGCGAGCCGTCCGGAATTCGGACACCAGCTCGCTCCCGGTACCGGCCAGCAGCCGGTCCTGGTCGGCGGGCGACAGCCGGGCGAACTGCTCGTAGAAGTCGAGAAAGGCGACCGGGCCGCCCTCGGGGAAACGTTCCAGGGCGAACGCGTACAGCGCCAGCCGCTTGACCTGCCCGTAGTCCAGGAGCGACGCGAGCCGCCACAGGCTCGTGAGAGCCTTCGTCGCGTCCGTCACGCAGTCGGGCCGCCAGGCGGCCGAGGCGCCGGGTGAGGCCATGTCCTCGTAGACCAGCGACTTCATGCTCTCCTCCGGCGGGGGCGTCACCCCCGTCGACGAGGTCGCCGTCTGGATTCCCCGCCGTGCGGCACTCAGGAGCTCCTCACGCTGATCGAGCGAGGCGCCGGCGAAGCCCGCCTCCAGACGCAGCAGGTCGTCGAAGCACTCCGCGAGAGCCGACGCCTCGGGTGTCTGGGCCCTGGACAGCAGCGCCGCCAGCTTCGCGCCGTAGCGAGGGTCCTGGTCGTCGATCCCGGTGCCGAAGACGAGGAAGCCGACGCGCATCAGCGCGTCGAGAACCGTCCGGGCGTGCTCGGCGTCCCCGCCCGGCGGCGTGATGTCGGCGAGCACCTTGGTCGCCTCGACGGGCCCGTCGGACAGCAGCGTGAGAAGCCGCTCCACCACGGGCTCGATCCGGAGCCGGATCATCTCGAAGCCGCAGTACCCGTGGTCGTGCCAGGCGCGGCTCTTGCCGATGAACCGCACGATCGGCCCGACACGCTGAAGGCTCGAGTTGAGTGACAGGACACCCGTCTCCAGGCCGCCGGGAACCTGTGCCAGCGAGCCGATCAGCCAGTTCACCAGCACCCTGTTCACCGTGACGTGCGAGAAGGCCCGTGATTCGTCCGGCGGCTCGCACCGTGCGGACGAGGCGAAGGCGCCGACCTCGGTGAAACGGGCGAACGGGGACGGCTTGTAGGCGGCCCGGTAGAGGAAGTTCACCAGCGAGGTCTCGATCGAGCGCAGCTTGCTCGGCTTGAGCGGCGCCGGCGCCGGGCCGAACCTGCGCGCCATGGACGCGTACAGGCTGCTCCCCGAGAGCTGGATGCTCCCGGCGATGGCGTCGTGCCGGAACAGGTCGCCCAGCAGCGCCTCGGACGCCGCGTACTCATCGCGCAGGCTCGCGTGCGCCTGCCGCAGGACGTCCTGGACGGACTGCTGCCGCCGGCACCACGACCGGACGTCCTCCACGCACGAGTCGGGCAGCACGCCGCCGAGCGTCGCCAGCCGGTCGTCCACGCGGGCGGTCCGCGCGTTGTAGATGTCGCGGCGCAGCGTGACGACGTCGCTCCGGGCGTCGCCGTCCAGCCCCGCGATGACCGCCGACAACTCGTCCGAGAGCCGGCCGGCCAGCCGTTCGGCGTCGGCCCGTTGTCGCGCCGCCTCGTCGAAACGACGCCAGCTTTCGGTGAACGCCAGACCGTCGAGCATCGCGACCGGTAACCGACCGCGGCGGTACAGGACGTAGGGGCTGATCCGCATGTTCACGATGATCCTCGGCTGCTCGTGCTTCGGTGCCGCTGCCATGTTCGGGAGCGGCGGGCTCACGGGAAGGTGTGCGGGGGGACGTCGAGGTGGCTCTCCCCGGGCCGCAGCTGTGACGGGTACGGGAGCGTCGCGGTGGTCAACCGGGGAAGCCCCTCGGTCCGCCGCAGGTCGTGGCCGAAGGTCATCGGCAGGAACCCCGGGATGACGGCGCGGACGCAGACGAAGTCCCTCCACCGCAGCTCGGGCGTCGTCACGTCGGCGACGTAGGCCTGGTGCCCGGCGTGCGACACCTTGGCGGTCACGTAGCCGAGGTCGTCGGCGATGCTGTCGAAGCCGGGGTAGTCCGAGGGCACCTCGCTCAGCTTCATGGTGGGCGCCGGCGACTCGGTCAGGAAGTCGAACCACGGCCGCGACGACGGCAGCGCGCCGACCAGGCAGTGGTCCAGCATGGTCGTGACCAGCGTGAAGTCCTGCGCCATGGCGTGTGCCCTGGGGAGGTCGTCGAGGTAGGTGACGCTGATCGCCGCGAGGATCGCGGCGACCTCACGGACCGCCGACTCGGCGGCCTGAGCCGCGTCGAGGCTCGCGCCCGCCGAGACGAAGGTGCACGGGCCGGTCGGTGATTCGTTCCGGGCCAGCGCCACCACCACGGGGATGCCGGTGTCGAGCCCCGCCCAGAAGAGCCGGATCCGGAATCCGGAGAACAACTCGACCCTGGCGATGATGTCGCGAAGATCGCGGTGGTGGTGATCCAGTTCGATCTCGGGCAGCCGGAGCCTCCGGTACCAGGTCAACAGGAAGGCGTCACGCTCGATCACTTCCAGCATGCCGTGCAGCGCCGCCTCGTCCACCGTGCGCCCCAGGGCGTAGCCGTTGGAGCTGTCGGCGAAGAACGCCTTCGCCCGGCCGGGCCGCTCGGCCCAGTAGAGCGCGCGCTCGGGCAGGTAGCGCGGCGGTCCGCCCCCGGCCGGGGTGACCTCGACCCAGTCGGTGACCTCGTCCGGGGAGAGTTCGGCGAACGGGAAATCGGGACGGGCATAGCACCTCGGCAGGTGGTAGCCGAGCTCACGGGGGTCGATGGCGGCCGGTCCCAGATCCGCCAGCGACCCCGGGATCCGTCCGTCCCCGGCGGAGTGGCAGAAGCCGGCGTACCGCTCCAAGGCTTCGAGGATCGCCACCTCACGGCTCCGCCGCAGCGACGAGGTCCTGCCGACCCCCGGTTCGAGCTCACCGGTTCTGAGCGGGATCGAGACCTGAGCGGCGGGGACGGCGCTGTCCAGGTCGGCCATCGGCCGCTTGAAGAGGGTCTGCGGACCGACGTAGGCCCGCGACAGGTCCGCGGGCAGCGGCCTCGCGGAATGGAACGAGCCGGGCGCCTTGGCCAGGGACGCGGGGTCGGTGCTGAACTCGGCCCTCGTGCTGTGCGGAGGGCGGCACGAGCGGCACTGGGACCGTGGCGGTACCTCGCGCTGACCGACCTCCATGGTCACGAGGTCCAGGGTGATCAGGTTTCCCACCGGGAACCGCGCGTCGCGCGACGCGCCCGCGAGCGCGGCGACGATGTCCCGGGTGGCGTCGTCCAGCGACTCCCAGACATCGTCCCGCCCGGGTTCGGAGGAGGTGTAGCCGACCACCTGCTGGGAGGTGAGATGGCCGCGCAGGCAGTTCGGGCACGGGCCCGTCCCAGGGCTGCCGTATTTCAGCACGTGGACGCTGCCCCGCCACTCGAGCACGGCCAGCCCGATCCCCGGTGATGCGCCGGTGGCGCGGTGGATGACCTCGGGGTGCGTCATGCGGCCCAGGAGGATCTCACCGACCACCTGCCCGTCCTGCCGTGACGTCACCATTGTGACCAGCGATGCGCGCGTCAACACAGAGGAGCTCTCTCCGGCTCGTGCCATGCCTCATGGCGTCCGATGTGACCCGGGACCGCGACGCCGACCAGCGCCGCCCCCGTGCCGAGGAAGGGGACGAACCCCGACAGGTCCCACAGCTTCGGTGGAGGGGCCAGACTTTCCCAGACTTCCGGCCACGTCGCCTGGTGGGGCTGCACCGGGATCATGACGTCCGGGGCGTTGAGCAGCCGCAGGCACGCCATCGCCACGGCTTCGGCGCGGCACATCCCGTGGCCGCGGGCCGTGACGCCTCCGGCTCCGGTCCACGACGCCGTCCACAGGCCGCGGGACGTCGGCCCGCTGCGCCAGCCCCGTTCGATCGGCAGCCCGTCCCGGCGCAGGACGTCCACGAGGTACGCGGCGCGCTTGGCGCAGTCGTCCGGCCCCAGGTCCAGCGGCTCGACGGCGCCCGGCGGCTCGCCTTCCAGGAGCGAGAGCCGGAGCAGGGCGCGGTAGCGTGCCTCGGACGGTGACCAGCCGGCGGCGACGGCGAACCCCTCGGGGGCGACGGCCGCGCCCATCCGTTCGATCGCCAGCAGGGCGGCCTGATAGTGCGCCTCCCGCGTCGACAGGGTGTAGGCGGCGCATTCGCCGGCCCGCGTGCCATCGGGGCCGTGCACGAGGTAGCTGGCGCGGGCGCCGCCCAGCGGGACCTGCCGGAGGTCGTCTCCGTCGACCTCCAGGAACGGGCCCAGCAGCGGGTCGGTCCAGCGCTCCAGGGTCTGGAGTATGGCGTTGTTGTCGTCGAGGACCTGCTTGCCGTCCTCGTACCGGGCGATGTCGCTGCGGATCATCGTGCCGGTCGGATCGGCGGCGTCCAGGGGCTCGGCCACGGCCGCTCCGCGCCGGTGCGCGCAGGCTGCCAGGACATGGCCGGTGACGGAGGCACCCGAGGTTTCGACGCACAGAACCGGGGCGGCGTACGGGTCCCGGTGCGGCACGGCGCACCTCATGACGAGCCATTGCGCCACGGCGTGCCACTTGAGGGCCTGTGCCGCGGGCGGGGGCAGCGCCCGGCCGGACGGGTCCTCCTCCGGCAACGCCGCTCGCCGCTCCAGGCAGCGCCAGCAGGCCGGCGCACGCGTGTCCGACCAGAGGGCCCAGTATCGCGTCCCGAGCCGGCCCACGACGGCGTGCCGGACGTCTCCCGCCGCGAGCTCGTCGTGCAGCGACGCCAGCGTGTCCCGGTCGGTGGAGTCCGCGTCCAGGACCACCACGCGGCGGGCGCGCGCCTCGGGGTCCTGGAGCGCCGTCCCGGCGGATCCCGGTGAGCCGGTCCGCGCGATGTCCACAGCGCCGGGCAGCGCGCGTCGCAGGGCGTCGTGAAGCGTGCCCGCCCAGGCTCGGGAGCCGTCCAGCACCAGGCGCAGGTCACAGAGCCCGAGCAGGGCCTGCTCGGGGTCGGGCGTGAGCATCGCGAGGCGGCGGAGTACGGCGCCGGCGCCCCGCCCGATCGCGGCCTGGTGGGCCTCGATGGGCCGTGACAGCGGCGCGGCGAATCCACGGGCGACCAGAACCTCGATCGCCTTCTTCACGAACTCTCTCGCCCCGTCGGGGAAGGCGGCCAGCGCGGACGCGAGGTCCCGGTCGCCGTCGAGGACGGTGGCGAGCCTGGCGAAGACCCTGTGGCCTTCGGCTCCCTTGACGGTGAAGTACCCGTCCCGATGCCCCACCCAGGCGCCCGTGCCGGTGCGCTCGACGGCCACGTCGGGCCGGAGCAGCGGATAGCCGGAGCGTTCAGTCGCGGTCATGGCGCGGATACGCGTAGGTGCAGGAGAACAGCGGTTGCCGGGTGACACCGTCGGCCTCGATGAGGTGCTTGACCGAGGCGACGATGAAGCCGCCGAGTGTCGTGCCGGTCAGGCCGCGCGACTGGCACCGCAGGTGGAAGTCGTAGGCCATCATCGCGGCCCGGACCACCATGACCCGGTATCCGTGCGATCCGGCCCAGGTGTCGGCCTGGTCCAAGGACGCGCACACCGTGACCAGGCCACTGGCGTCGGCCAGCTCGCGTTGCACGCTCAGGCGCCCGGGATCCACCTGCCGCGACGTGGCCACCCGCCGCACGCCCGAGGGGGTGACGTGATGGACGCCCGTGTCGTCGTGCTCGCCGCGAAGGACGATGACGAAGACGTCGAGCGGACCGGCGAGCGCGTCCAGGCGCCAGTCCTCGACGTCGCCGAGCAGCGCGGCGTGCAGCATCGCGAAGACCTCGGCCGTGGGCACCGGGCGCGTCGAGTACGTCAGCGAACTGTGCCGCCCGGTCAGGGTCTGGAGAAGGTCCCGGCCCGCGCGCGACTCCGGCGCCGCCGGGATCGCGCCCAGGGGCCCGGAGCCCGGATCACGGCGGTGGCGCTCGGCGGCCCTTCCGTCGGCGGTGCTCCCGCGGGCCGAAAGCCCTTCGAGCACCCGCGTCATCTCGCTCTGCTGGAACCTCATGACCTCATCCCCAACTCCATGACCGCCGCCACCGGTTCGCGCGCGGGCGAGGTGCCCAGCACCTCGTGCAGGACGCCGTCGTCCCAGTCGGGCACCGGCCGGTACGGGACGCCGAGCCCGCGGCACACCGCTCGTACGGTGCTCAGCGCGCACCCGGCGTCCAGCCAGCACAGTCGCAGCCCGAACGCGCCGTACTTCTTCACGGACTTGCTCAGGTTCGCCGTCACCACCAGCCCGACGCGGCCCTTGCCCGGCACCACCTCACGGGTGATCCGGGCGAGCTGGTGGTCCCGGTCCACGTAGGCGTAGACGCCCTCGGGAAGGATCGATTCGTCCCGCGACACGACGTAGGCGATGGCGGATCCGATGTTCGCCGCGGAGGCCGTCCACCTGGCCACGCGGTCGGCCGTCAGCGTCTCGTCCCGTATCCCGAAGCCCATCTTCAGGATCACCGACAGGTCGCCGCCCGACATCCCGGTGTCCTGCTCGGGTGGGCCGGCCGACAGCCTGTCCATCTCCACGGGCGGAAGCTCGAACCTGGTCGCGCTCGGCCAGGAACGGAACTCGAACGGCAGACGGATGTTGGACGCGTGGTAGTGGCCGCGCAGGCCCTTGGGGTCGAAGTAGTCGTACGGCGGCAACGCCACCGCGGCTTCGTACACCGCGCTGTCGGGCGCCTTGGGCGCCACCGGACCGGAGACGAAGGAACACGACGGGCAGCCCGGACGGGTGGCCGGTGAGCGGTAGGCGGTGCGCAGCGTCGTCAGGTCGATCTCGCAGACGTCCAGGGGCAGGAACGTGGCCCAGGATCGCGAGAGCAGCGCGACCACGTGGTGGCCCGCCATGCCGGCGACGAGGTCCACCGAGTGCCGGGGCACCTCGCCGCCGAGGTTCCCGGCCCCCGACAGCACGCACTCGAGACACGGGCTGAAGGAGCGGTCGATCACCGGGCCCACCGCGGCGGTGCGGGCGTCCGCGCGGACGAGCAGCAAGGGGCGTCCCTCCCGCCACCATCGCCGCGCCCGCTCGGCGAGCCCGTCGTCGCCGCCTGTGCTGAACGCCACGACCAGATCGCCTCCGGCGGCGTCGCCGGAGGCCGGGTCGTCCCGCAAGGAGCAGACGCCCGACAGCAGCTCGCGGGTGGCCGCGACAAGTGCGGTGTCTCCCACCAGCGTCACGGTCCGGCTCGCCAGCCGCTCGGCGGCGTCGGCCCAGGACGCGTTGGTGCCCGTGGAGTTCCCCAGCCGCGACAGGGCGCAGATCAGCTCCGGCGGCAGCCCGCCTCCGGCCCCACCCGGCCGGTGCTCCTCCAGCGCCCCGACGCTCCACATCAGCGTGACGGCCTTGTGGACGGCCTCCTCGGGCAGGCCCAGCTCGGTGGCGATCGCCGCGTGGTCGCGAGTGCCGTCGCACAGCGCGGCCAGGGTGGCGAGCATCTCCCTGGCGAAGCGCCCGGTGAACACCTGCGGCCTGTCGGCGCCGTCGAGGACCACGACGTCGCCGGCCTCGCGGAGGCGGACGCCGATGCGCAGGACCGGCAGGCGAGGGACCGACAACTGCCTGTCCCGTCGGGCCGCGTCGCCGATGACGTCGGCGTGGACTTCGTTACCCATGGCAGATCCTCACGGCAGACTCGACAGGGCGACGGTCGAGCCGTCACTTCGTTCCCGGAAACGCCCGCCGCACCGCCGGCATCCGTTCACGCTGAGTGTCCCGGCGGACGAGGGGACTCCCGACACGAGATCGAAGGCGCGCACGGTCCCCCCCAGGCCTGAGGGGCCGGTCCGGATCTCCTCCAGGGCCTGGGCGAGGAAGCTTCTCGCGATGGCGACGTGCTGCGGGCCGAACCCCTCGGGAAGATCGCGTGTGGCCGCGTCGAGGTCGTAACCGTCGTCGCCCGCGCGGTGCTGGCGCAGGCGTTTCTCGAAACACGCGTAACACGCCGTTCTCCCCGGAATGGTGACCGGCCCGCAGACGATCCTGGCCGGCAGGAGTTCGACTCCCACCGAAGGGACACCCTGGGCGTACGCGACGGCGTCCAGCGCGTCGCGCAGTCCGCTGTCGTGACCGGCGTGCACGCAGACGACCTGGTCCGCCCCGGCCACGAGTTCCGGCGTCACCTCGGCCGGGCCGCAGGTGACCGGACGCGGAAGGTCGAGGCCCGCCCTGAGGGCATGGCCGAACCGGTCGCGCACCACCAGTAACGTCGATGATTCGCTGAAAGAAGGCAAGGTCTGTTCCAATGTGCGGCTATGCGAACGGCTGCGGGGCCGGATTGATGTCCGCCTCGGCGCGGGACGGGTACCCCATGGCGCGGGGAGCCTGGTAGAGCCGCGGCGTCGCCAGATAGCGCTCGGCGTGGATGAACGACACCGGCATGGCCTGCGGGACCATCACCTTGACCACGTGCTGTCCGGCCTGCCTGGCCTCGTCGGTGGTGATGTCGACCGCCAGCACCTCGGCCCCCCGGGCTCGCAGCCGGTCCACGGCCTCGGCCAGCGGGTCGCCGGCGTCGTCCAGGCCGGGCATCTCGGCCGGGGTGCGGGGCGGGCGATGACCGCCGAGCAGGAACGCGAAGTTGTCCCGTCGTTCCCGCGCCGCGTTGTAGGCGGCGCCGCCGACCACGCTGACCTTCCCGGCGTCCGGCACCCGATCGGCATCGCCGCGGTACTCACGCAGGGCGATCCGCAGCGAGGCCAGCTCCCGGTAGAGCTTGCCGACGGCCGCGCTCGGTGAGACGTCGCAGGTCGCGGCGACCAGCTGGGCCATGCTCCGGTCTCCCTCGCAGAGCTGCACCCCGTAGACGACCGGGATGCCGAAATCGGTCGTCGCGTCGAACAGCCGGACCGTGAGGCCCGACGATGTGCCCCTCTCGTGGCATGACCGGGCGTAGGGGTCCAGCGACTCGGGGTCGACGGTCAGCTCGGGCAGTTCGAGGCGCTGCAGCCACGTCAGCGCGATCGAGTCACGCTCGACGACCTCGAGCAGGCCGCCGAGCACGGCGCGGCGCAGGTCGGCGTGCACGGCGGCGCCGGTCGTGATGGTGCGGATGAACATCTCGGAGGACGTCGCCGGCACCATGTGCAGGTACACCGCCATCGCCGGGACGAGTACCTCGCGGCGGCGCGTGAGCGACCATCCGCGCACCCACCTGATCGGGACGGCCGGGTCGTAACGGCGCAGCCCGCACGACGGCTGGGCGAACTCGGTCTCCGAGCACCGCGGCCATCGGCGTGGCGACACGTACTCGGCGCCGAGTTCCGATTCGCTGGCGTGGACGAGGGTGTCCTCACGCCAGGCGCAGGTGGAGTACCTTTCCAGGGCTTCGGCGATGGAGATCAGGCGGGCTCTTTCGTCGGTGAGCGCCGTGCCGACGCCGTTGATGTTGCCCATGTCCGGGTCATGACGCCAGGCCCGCAGGTTGTCCAGCGCACCGGACAGGTTGCCGACCGAGGAGACCCTGATCGACACGTCGGGATCCCCTTCCGAAGGGAAGAGGGGATACGTCTGTGAGACGAGGCCGAAGGGCGATACCAGGCGCTCCAGCCTGCGGAGCTCCGGAGCGACGGGAGGGGAGGTTACGGGACTCAAAGAACCACCGACCTGGAATCGAGTGCGAACGGATCACGCCGGACCGGAGCCGCCACGACGCCTCCCTAGAACCCGGGCCGGGGACGGGCGACGGTGGCGGCGAACATCTGGTGCCGGGAAACGCCGTCGGACGCCAGCACCGCACGTGCCGCGGCGGTGTTGAAGCCGGCGAAGACGGTGCCCCCGAGGCCTGCGGCCAGGGTGCGCAAGTGGAAGAGGTAGACCAACGCGCTGCACCGCGACATCGCCATCCGGTACCCGTGGGCGCCCCAGCGTGTCTCGGCGGCGTCCAGGTCCGCGGCGACGCTCAGCACGGCCGCGGCGGTGGCGAACTCCCGCTGGAGCCCGAGGTACTCGTCCGCAGGCCCGTCAGGCAGGTCCCCGAACCAGTCGGCCGCCTCCGTGCTCACGCGGTAGATCCCGGCGTCGCGGTCCATCGGGCGGAGCGCGATCAGGAACGCCTCGATGGGCGCGGTGGCGGCGTCGCCCCAGCCGGCGGCGTCGTCCCGCATCAGGTCCCGCAGCGTGACCAGCATCGGCGTGACGGCGACCGGCTCCTCGGTGTAGACCAGCGTCGATCGCCGCCGGTCGAGGCACGCGCCGACCGTGGTCGACGGCAGCGGCTCACAGCCGCTCAGCTCCAGCCGCCGGACGCTCGCCGGCTCGCGGCGCCGCCTGCCGGCGCCCGCTGGGGACCCGTCCGGCCTGGTCGGCAGACCGCGGAGAACCTCGTTCATCGGTCCGAAGTCACCGCGCACCGTCGTCACCTCCGAGCAGATCCAGGACGCCGCAGATGACCTCGCTCTCGGCGAGCCCCAGCTCGGCGCGCAGCTCTTCCTCGTCCCAGTCGGCGACATGCCGGAAGCCGACGCCGAGCGCCCCGGCCACCAGGACCGCGGTGGCCAGGGCGCAGCCCGCGTCCTGGAAGACCACCCTGAGCGCGAACGCTCCGTACTTCTCCGCGACCTTGTCGACGTCGCCGGTGAAGACGACGCGGGTGCCGGCGCCGCGCCGGGCGCCGCCCCGGCCGACCTCGGCCAGCTCGTGGTCGAGGTCGACGTAGGCGTAGGCCCGGCCGGGCAGGCCCTCGACCGCGCCGGGCAGCACGTAGGTCGTGACGGCGCCGATGTTCCCACCGGCGGCCGTCCACCTGCGGATCTTTCCGTGCACCGGCTCGCGCGACCTGATCCCGCTCGACGCGAGCAGGATCATCGCGAGGTCGTGCGGGCCGGGCGGCCTCCCGGTGCCGTCTCCGGCGGTCATCCCCGCCCGCAGGCCGGCCGGATCAACGTGGGGCAGGGAAGTGCGCGCGGCCCCCGGCCAGTCACGGAACCGGTGCTGGAGCTCCATGTTCCCGACCTCGTAATGGGCCTGATGACCCTTCACGGCGAGGAACTCCCGAGGCGGAGCCGCGACGGACGCCTCGTAGGAGCCGCCCGGCGAGAGCCGGTCGCTCACCGGGCCGTCGGCCTGCGAGCAGTACGGGCAGCCCGGGCGGGTCACCTGCGGGCGGTAGGCGGCGCGCAGGTCGTCCAGGTCCCACTCGATGGAATCCATGGGCAGCGCCGAGTTCAGCGACCGGCTCAGCAGGCTGGTCAGCTCGCGGGCGATCAGGCCGGCGGCCAGCTGGATCCCCGTGCGGCTCCCGCCGTCGCCCTGTGGGATGCCCCTCGCGCAGTGCAGGCATGGCGTGAAGGCCGGATCGACGTACGGCCCGATGAGCAGCCGGCGTCCGCTCCAGGCGACGTGCAGCAGCGCGCGCCCGCTCGTCCAGCAGGTGGTGGCGAGCCGGGAGAGCGCGGCGTCCAGGTGGCCGTCCGTCAGGACGACCGTCAGCGCCGGCCGGGTCCGGTCCTCCTCCGTATGACGGGCCACCTGGACGCCGGTCGCCGCCAGCGCGCGCCCCACCTCGGCGACCAGTGGCTCATCGCCCGCCAGTGTCACGGTCCGCGCGGCCAGGTGGTCCAGCGCCAGGCTCCAGTGCTCGTGCACGGCGGTCGAGTCGCCCAGGCGGGAGAAACAGACCGCCAGTGGGGTGACGTCACGAACGACGGCGTTGGCGTGGTCTTCCACGGCGCCGGAGGTCCACAGCAGGGCGATCACCTTGAAGACGATGTCCTCGCTGAGGTCCAGCGCGGCCGCGATCCCGGCATGGTCACGCGTACCGTCGAGCAGGTCCGCGAGCTCCATGAGCCGGGTCCGGGCGAACTCGCCGCGCAGGAGCCGGCTCCGGACCGCGCCGTCGAGGGACACACCGTCGCCGGCAGGTCGCAGCCGGACGCCGAGCCGCAGAACCGGCCGCTCCGGGACGGTCAGTTGCATGTCGAACCGGGCGGCCCGCCCGATGTGCTCCGCTCGCAGTTCAGACGGCATGCTCGGGCGCCTCCTTGTGCGGCGGGGCGGCCGGTTCGCCGCACCGCGGGCAGCCGTCGTGCCTGTTCACCGTCCGCACCGTCATGGTGCCGTGCACGCAGTCGTACGAGACGAGCTCCGCGGCGGCGGACAGGCGGTCGAACGCGCGCAGCAGCAACCCCGCGCCGATCAGGACGTCGTGGGGGGCGAATCCCTCCGGTAGGCCCCGCAGCCGTGACAGCCGGTCGTCGGCCCCCGGGGTGTGCTCGCGCCGTTCGGCGGCGAGGCAGGCGTGGCACGCGGTGCGTCCCGGGAGGACGGACGGCCCCAGCACGATCCGGGTCGGGAACAACTCCAGCACGCTGGTCGGAAGCCGCCGGTCGGCACCGACGTGGTCGATCAGCGCGTGGACTTCGGCGAAGCCCGCCGGCAGCACGGCGACGATCGCGCTCGCCGCGGGGATCTCGCCGGGCGTCAGGCCCGGGTGGATCGCAAGGCGTCGTCCCACGGCGACCCGCGCCGCGTCGAGCACCTCGACGGCGAACCCGCCGGAGTACAGGAAAAGGGCGTCGTCGACGATCATTCGGTCCGCGCCGCTCGCTTTCGAGCCGCGCCCCCACTCGAACCCGTGCTCATGTCACACATAGCTCATTCCTGCGCCGTCCCTCGACCGCGCGAAAGCCTCCGCCAACTCACCGAACGCCCGCAGAAGATCGCTCGCCGTGCACCCGGCGACGTCCTCGTTGGAGCGGGCGACCACGTAACACAGGAGATACCGCTCGGGGACGCTGAGGCCGAGCGTGTGAACCAGGCTGTAGAGCACGCTGGATTCCATCCTGAAGGCCTGGAAATCCGCGCTCCGGTACAGCAGACGCTCCAGCGCCTCCCGCCGGCCGAGAAGCGAGTGGAACCTGGTGGGGGACAATGGTTCGTCCCGTCCCTGGTCGAGGTTCTCGAGGCTGTCGCCCGTGGACTCCAGCACGCCGTTCCTGAAAGCCTGCCGGAGGTCGCCGAACGTGGCCTCGACGAAGCGGCCCCAGGAGCCCGAGGGCCCCTCCGGAGTCCGCGCCGTGGGGACGAGAGCGAGGCGGATGTCGTCCCGCACCTGCTCGCCCAGGCGCCGATAGGCGTTCTCGAAGTGCTCCCGCAGCCGTTCGGGCTCGGCCACCCGCGCGATGAACCCCTCGAAGTGGGACCTGAAGCTGAGCAGCCGCAGCGGCATCAGACGTGCGTGGTCGACGCCCTGGAGGTCCAGGAGCTCCGACACCGCGACGTTCGACCGGGCGTGAGCCACCATGGTGCGGGCCAGCAGGCGGTACGCCGCGTCGCGGTCACCTGTGAGCAGCCGCCGGGCGTGGTCGAGCAGGGCCGGGCCGCTCGCCCGGCACAGCCGTTTGGACATGGGATCGAATTCGACTCCGGAGAAGCCGGCGTTCCACAATGGCGACGGCCCGGAGTCCGCCGGATCGTCCCGCGTCTCACCGGAGAAGCCGTGGTCCCGTAGCACTCGCAGTGCCTCGGCGGTGCGGCCGTCGTCATCCAAACTTATTTGCAAACAGTCGTGAAAGGAATCGCCGTCCCAGGTCCGGACCGCATAAGAGCCGGAAACGGACGCCCCCAGGACCAGTATTTCGGCAATGCAGGCCCTCAACGCCGTGGCGTCCAAAGAATTCTGGCCGGGCAGTCGCGCGGTGATGAACAGACGCAAGGTGAGCCCTCGCTCTCGCCGTCGGCGTGCAGAGGAAGTGAATCAGTGAAGACCGCTCCCGGCGCCGACACATCTGCGCGGCAGCGCCGGGAGCGGTCTTTTCTCACGCCGAGCAGGTCGAGCTGCAGGAGCTGCAGGCGCAACCGCTCGTCGTGGTGGAAGCGGCCATCACCTGCGACGGCGTCTCGTCCGACCGGGCGTCGGCGCTGATGAGATCGGAGATCTCAATGGCGCTCAGGTCGATGCTGTCAATCATCTTGTCCATGTTTTTCACCCCCTTACGGATATGAGGGGAATCTAGCCCAGGCAATGAAGGTTTCGCAATGGATCACGACGACGAATTATGGGATCCAATTCCCTGCAAAATAGGTAGAGTTCAGTTATTCGCGGGGCTGACCTGCGATTTCAGGGAATGCATGACGATGAATGGAGTTTCGAATCGAAGAGGTTCGGCGCTGTCCGGGGCGAGGCTCTGGTCACAAGTGCCGGTACTCGCCGCGGCCACGACGAATAACGCAGAGAAAAGTGGCGTTCTCTGCGTTAGGAATGGCGAGAGATGAATTTTTTGGACAGCGGCGTTCGGAGCCGGTCGACCTTCAGGTGAATCGCACCGATGAGATGACAGGCTGAGCGAGGACGACCGCGACCGGCGTCCGGGGACGGAACGGCCGCGAACCCCGGCCGGCCGTACCCGACGAGACTCGGAGGACCGTGACCCCTACGCCGGGGACCTCAGCTCGCTATGCCCGCCACACGCAGAGGTCGAATCGGCCGGCCGAAGCGAGGGCGGTGCCCAGGACAGCAGGTGCCATTGATCGACGAATGCGCATGGACTACCTCTCCGATTGAACGCCTGACCCGACCGGTCGGCCTGGTACGCGAAGACCAGGGACCTGGTCTCGTCGTCACGGCGATCTTGTCTCCGCCGTCACGGACATCATCGTGAAGGAGTTCCCATGAACTGTCATTGACGACTTCTGCACACTTCTTGTCGATTGCTGCACAGAGGCCGCATCTCGCGCACGTCCTGGAGGCGGCTCAGGGCTGAGCAGCAGGAACGCCGCGACGCCCGGACCGATCGCAGCACCGCTTCCCGCCGAGCCGGCGGCACGCGACCGCCGCACCCGACCAAGGTCCTGAGCGCGGACGACACGATCCACCCGCCGGCACTTGTTGCGGCGATCCGGCGGCTACGCCTTGCGGGCGACGGCGCCGTAGAGCCACTTGGTGGCGGGCGGGGCGGGGTCGGTGGGGTCGGGGTGCCAGGTGTCGATGGTGACCAGCCCCGGCTCGACCAGCTCGAAGCGCTCGAAGAAGCCGGCCACCTCGGCGTGTTCGCGGAAGTAGATCGGGGTCGGGGTGGTGGCGTAGACGGCCTCGATGCCCTCGACGGCGGACAGGGCGTGGCCGTCCCGGGTGACGTGGGTGGCCGTGATGAGGCTGCCGGGCGCCATGGCGTCGTGGAGGGCGCCCATGACGGCGTCCCGCTCGTCCAGGGTGAGGAAGTGGATCATGGCGATCAGCAGGACGCCGACCGGCCTGCCGAAGTCGATGAGCTTGATGGTCTCCGGGTGCCGCAGGACCTCGGCGGGCCGGCGCATGTCGGCGGAGACGACCGTGGTGTTGTCGTCGGTGGCGAGCAGGGCGCGGCCGTGCGCGAGCACGATGGGGTCGTTGTCGACGTACACCACGCGGGCGTCCGGGACGATCTGCTGGGCGATCTCGTGCGTGTTGCCCACCGTGGGCAGGCCGGAGCCGATGTCGATGAACTGCCGGATGCCCTGCCGCGCCATGTGGCGCACGGCCCGGCGCAGGAACGCGCGGTTCTCCAGGGCGAGCTGCCCGATCTCCGGCATGGCCTCGGCGACCCTGCGGACGGCGGCGCGGTCGACCTCGTAGTTGTCCTTGCCGCCGAGGTAGTAGTCGTACATCCGGGCCACGCTCGGCCTGGTGGTGTCGATGCCGGCCGGCGCCGGGCCTCGCTCCGCCACGCTGGGATCTCCGTTCACGAGCGCCGGGCACGCGGGAAGGCATGGAGTTGGCCTGCGGACCGGCGTCAGGGGTTGGCAGGGGTCCTATAACTGTAGATCTTTCCCGATCTTGACGTGCCGAGTTGGCGGAATTGCCCCCCTGTCGGCGGAAGATCGGCACATGCACAGTCTGAGATCCGCCGCCGCCGGACTGGCGGCCGCCGCGATGCTGTCGTCCGTCCAGTGCGCGGCCGTCCCGGCCTGGGCGGACCGGACCGCGGAAGCCGGGGCCACCAGGGCCCGGACCGTAAGAGCCGGGGCCGTCAAGACCCGGACCGCAAGAGCATGGGCCCCCAAGGCCCGCACCGCAAGAGCCGGGGCCGCCAGGGCCCGGACCGCAAGAGCCGGGGCCGCCAATGCCGGGATCGCACAAGCCGGGCTCACCGAGGCCCGGCCGGCCGAAGCCGCGGCCGTCACGGCCGGGGCCGTCCAAACCCGGGCCGTCCAAGCCCGCACTGTCAGGACCGGCGAGGCGTGTCCCTCGGACGCGACCTGCGGCACCCTCGTCGTCCCGCTCGACCGCACCCGCTCGGCCGGCTCGACGAGGGTCGCCTACATGCTGGTGCGCCGGCGCGACCCGTCCCGCCCCGCGGAGGGCACGATCGCGCCGAACCCGGGCGGGCCGGGCGTCGGGGTGATCGCCCAGCGCGACTTCTACGGCTCCCGCTACCACGACCTGCTCGCCACGCACGACCTGCTGCTCGTCGACCCCCGCGGGGTCGGCAGGTCGGACCCGCTGCGGTGCCCGTCCGGGGGCTGGGACGACCTGCGCGGCAGCCGCGCCGCCGCGGTGGGGGCCGTCGCCGCCTGCGGGCGGGAACTGGGCGAGGTCCGCCGCTACTACACCTCAGCGGCCGCCGCCGACGACATCGACGACGTCCGCGCGCATCTCGGGATCGGGAAGCTGACCCTGATCGGCCAGTCGTACGGCAGCTACCTCATGACCGTGTACGCGCGCCGCCACCCCCGCCACGTACGCACGATGGTCCTGTCGTCGGCGTACCCGTTGCGCTTCGACATGCTCGGCCGGCCCACCGCGCGCGCCATGCGGCGGGCCGTGCGCCTGCTGTGCCGCCGCTCCGGCGGCGCCTGCGACGGGGACCAGGTGCTGGCCGACCTCGCCACCGTGGCGGCGCGGCTGCGGCGCGAGCCGGTCCGCTACGCGGACGGCGACCGCGTCCTGGACGAGACGGCGCTGGCGAGCACGGTGTACAAGCTGGCCTCGGGCCACGCCGACCTGTTCGGGAAGCTGCCGCTGGCGCTGCGCACGGCGGTGGCCGGGGACACCGGCCCGCTGGTGGAGCTGGCCGAGCAGGTGCGGCCGATCAGCGGGGCCCTCGCCGCGGGCCCCTCCAGCATGCCGCTGTTCGTGACGATGGTCTGCAACGACTACCCGGCGCTGTGGGACAGGGACGACCCGGTGCGCCGGCGCGCCCGGACGTACGGTGCGCGCCTGGCCCGCCTGGACCCGCGCGACTACCGGCCGTTCCGCCCGAGGGCCTGGATCGCCGGCATCGTCGACCTGGGCGATCTGTGCCTCGCCTGGCCGGGCCGCCCCGCGCCGTCCCCGCCCGGCGCGGGGCGGCTGCCGGACGTCCCAGTGCTCGTCCTGTCGGGGGAGCTGGACACCAGCACGCCGACCGAGGAGGGGCTGCTCGCGGCCGATCAGTACCGCGACGCCCGGGTCGTGGAGGTGCCGAGCACCGGGCACGTCCCGGAGAAGAACGGCAGGGCGTCGGCCTGCGCGATCTCCATCGAGACCGGGTTCATCCGCCTGCGGCGCGTCCCGGACACCGGCTGCCTGCGCCACGTCGCCCCGATCGCCGTCGAGAGGGTGCCGAACGCCCTGACCTGATACGACGGACAAATCACGCCGCGGATTTTCGTCGATCACGTGCATCCGGCGGCGGCCGCGCCTCCTGGCACCGTTGTACGGGGGCATCCCGGCCGCGTCCCGCGCCGGACGGGCCCCACACGGAAGGGGGCATGTGATGCAGCAGACGACGAAGGACGGCGCGTCGGTCACGGGGCTCGGCGCGACCACGCCGCTCGGCGCGGACGTGAGGTCCACCTGGGCCGCCATGCTGGAGGGACGCTCGGGGATCGTGCCGGTGGAGGAGGAGTGGGCGGCGGCCCTGCCCACCCGGATCGCCGGACGGCTGGCGGCCGACCCCGCCGAGGCGCTGGGCAGGGTGCGGGCCCGGCGGCTCGACCGCTGCCAGCAGGCCGCCCTGGTCGCCGCGCTGGAGGCCTGGGCGGACGCCGGGGCCCCCGAGGTCGAGCCCGAGCGCCTCGCGGTGGTGATCGGCACGGGAGTCGGCGGCGTGCTCACCACCCTGGGCCAGGACGATCTCCTGGAGACCTCCGGGGCGCGGAGGGTCTCGCCCTACACCGTACCCATGATGATGCCGAACGGACCGGCGGCGGTGGTCAGCATGGAACTCGGCGCGCGGGCGGGCGCCCACACGCCGGTCAGCGCCTGCGCCTCCGGGGCCGAGGCGATCGCCATGGGGCTGGACCTGATCAGGCTCGGCCGCGCGGACGTGGTCGTGGCCGGCGGAGCCGAGTCCTGTCTCCACCCTCTCACCCTGGCGGCCTTCGGCCAGGCCAGGGCGCTGTCCACGCGCAACGACGCGCCGCAGGAGGCCTCCCGGCCGTTCGACGCCGCCCGTGACGGGTTCGTGCTCGGCGAGGGGGCCGCCCTGGTCGTCCTGGAACGGCCGGGGTTCGCCGCCGCGCGCGGCGCCCGCGTCCACGCGACGCTGGCCGGCGCGGCGACCACCTCCGACGCCCACCACATCACCGCCGCCCACCCCGCGGGCCAGGTACGGGCGATCCGGCTCGCCCTGGCGTCGGCCGGGCTCGACGCGCTCGACGTCGGGCACGTGAACGCCCACGCGACCTCCACCGAGGTCGGCGACCTGACCGAGGCGCAATCGATCACCGAGGCGGTGGGGACGCATCCGGCGGTGACCGCCGTGAAGTCGATGACCGGGCACCTGTGCGGCGCGGCCGGGGCGCTGGGCGCGATCGCCACGGTCCTCGCCCTCCGCGAGGGGACGATCCCCGCCACCCGCAACCTGGACACGCCGGACCCGCAGATCAAACTCGACATCGTGACCGGCGCCCCCCGGCACGGCCGGTGGACGGCGGCCCTCACCAACGCCTTCGGCTTCGGCGGCCACAACGCCTGCCTGGCCTTCACGATCTGATCTACAACGTAAAGGGCGCCGCGACGGTGCCGCGGCGCCCTCCGTACGGCCGGCTCAGCCGGACGTGCGGGACAGGTGGAAGGTCAGGCCGAGGTCGGCGTCGTGGTGGGCCCGCAGGGCGGCGCCCGGCTCGCCCTCGGTCATGCTCACCGCCAGGACCTCCTCGGCGACCTTGCCGCCGTCGGCGCGCAGCGCCTCGGCGAGGTCGCCCGAGGCCGTCCACCACAGGTCGATGCGGTCGCTGATCTCCAGACCGTTCGACTTGCGGGCGTCCTGCACCAGGCGGATCACGTCGCGGATCAGGCCCGCCCGCGACAGCTCCGGCGTGATCGTCAGGTCGAGGGCCACGGTCTCGCCGGTGCCCGTGCCGACCGCGCCGGTCTCCACCGCCCAGCCGGCGCGCGGCTGCTCGGTGACGATGACCTCCTCGGCCGCCAGCGAGACATCCTCGCCGCCGACCACGACCGTCGCCGCCTCACCGGCCCGGATGCGGGCGGCCAGCTCCGCCGGGTCGGCGGCCGTGATCGCCGCAGCGACGTCCTTGGTGCCGCTGCCGAACCGCTTGCCGAGCGCGCGGAAGTTGGGCTTGACCGTGAACGACACCAGGTCCGCCGAGAACGCCGAAAGGTCCTCCAGCGTCTGGACGTTGAGCTCGTCGGCGATCAGCTCGCGCAGCTCGCCGGGCAGGGTGGCCCACCGGGACGCGCCGATGAGCGCCCGCCCGAGCGGCTGGCGGGTCTTGACGCCGCTGCCCGCGCGGGCCGACCTGCCGAGCTCCACCAGGCGCCGTACCAGGGCCATCTGCTCGGAAAGGCCCCGGTCGAGCAGCTCGTGGTCCACCTCCGGCCAGGTGGCCAGGTGCACCGACGAGGGCGCGTCGGGGCCGCGCAGCACGTCCCACAGGTAGTCGGTGAGGAACGGCACGATCGGCGCCATCAGCCGCGTCACCGTCTCCAGCGACTCGTACAGCGTCGCGAACGCCGACTCGTCCCCCGACCAGAACCGGCGGCGCGAGCGGCGGACGTACCAGTTGGACAGGTCGTCGAGGTACTCGGTGATCCGGCGACCGGCCCGCGCCGTGTCGAACACCTCGAGCGCGTCGGTGACCTCGGCCACGGTGCGGTGCAGCTCGGCGAGAGCCCACCGGTCGATCAGCGGCCGGTCGGCGTACGCCGGGGCCTGTGCCGGCCGGGACGGCGTCCACGACTCGGCGCCCGCGTACAGGGTGAAGAACGAAGTGGTGTTCCAGTAGGTCAGCAGGACCTTCCGGACGATCTCCTCCAGGGCGGCGTGCCCGACCCGGCGCGGCGACCACGGCGAGCCGGAGGTCGCCATGTACCAGCGCAGGGCGTCGGCGCCATGCTGGTCCATCAGCGGCACCGGCTGCAGGACGTTGCCGAGGTGCTTGCTCATCTTGCGGCCGTCCTCGGCGAGGATCAGGCCCAGGCACAGGACGTTCTCGTAGGCCGACCGGTCGAACACCAGCGTGCCGACGGTCATCATGGAGTAGAACCAGCCGCGGGTCTGGTCGATGGCCTCGCAGATGAACTGGCCGGGGTAGGCCTTCTCGAAGACGTCCTGGTCGACGTGCGGGGCGCCCCACTGCGCGAACGGCATCGCGCCCGAGTCGTACCACACGTCGATCACGTCGGGCACCCGGCGCGCCTCGGCGCCGCAGGTGGGGCAGGGGAAGGCGACGTCGTCGACGTACGGCCGGTGCGGGTCGAGGCCGGTGAGGTCACGCCCGGCGTGCTCGCCCAGCTCCTTCAGCGACCCGACGCAGGTCACGTGGTCCTCGTCGGCCGAGCACACCCACAGTGGCAGCGGCGTGCCCCAGTAGCGCGACCGCGACAGCGCCCAGTCGACGTTGTTGCGCAGCCACTCGCCGTAACGGCCCTCCTTGATCGTGCCGGGGAACCAGTTCGTGCGCTCGTTCTCGGCGAGGAGGCGGTCCTTGATGGCGGTGGTGCGGATGTACCACGAGGGGAGCGCGTAGTAGAGCAGCGGCGTGTGGCAGCGCCAGCAGTGCGGGTAGCTGTGCTCGAAGTGGCCGCCGCGGAACAGCAGGCCGCGTTCGCGCAGGTCGTCGGTGAGGCCCTCGTCGGCGTCCTTGAAGAACTCGCCGCCGACCTTCGGCACCTCGGGCAGGAAGCGGCCGTCGGGGCCGATCGGGTTGACCAGCGGCAGGCCGTACCGCTTGCAGGTCGCCATGTCGTCGGCGCCGAACGCCGGGGCCTGGTGCACCAGGCCGGTGCCGTCCTCGACGGTGACGTAGCCGGCCAGCACGACGTAGTGGGCGCCGGGGATGTCGACCAGGTCGAACGGCCGGGAGTACGGCGTGTGCTCCAGCTCGGTGCCCGGGAAGCGCTCGGTGACGCTCCAGCCCTCGCCGAGAGCGGCCTCGACCAGCGGCTCGGCCACGATGACCGGCCGCTCGCCGTCCTTGGCCGCCACCACGTAGGTCACCTCGGGGTGGACGGCGACGGCGGTGTTGGACACCAGGGTCCAGGGCGTGGTGGTCCAGATGAGCAGGTCGGCGCCCTCGAACCGGCCCGAGGTGACCGGCATGCGGACGTACACCGACGGGCTGGACACCGTCTCGTACCCGCCCGGCTGGCCGAGCTCGTGGTCGGACAGGCCGGTGCCGCAGCGCGGGCAATAGGGCGTGATGCGGAAGTCGCGGAACAGCAGGTCCTTGTCCCAGATGACCTTCAGCGACCACCAGACCGCCTCGACGTAGGAGGGGTCCATCGTGCGGTAGGCCTGGGACATGTCGACCCAGTAGCCCATCCGCTCGGTCATCTCCTCGAAGGCGTCGACGTGACGCAGCACCGACTCGCGGCAGCGGGCGTTGAACTCGGCGATGCCGTACGCCTCGATCTGCGGCTTGCCGGACAGGCCGAGCTCCTTCTCGACCGCCACCTCGACGGGCAGGCCGTGGCAGTCCCAGCCGGCCTTGCGGGGCACGTGGTAGCCGCGCATCGACTTGTAGCGGGGGAAGACGTCCTTGAAGACGCGGGCCTCGACGTGGTGGACGCCCGGCATGCCGTTGGCGGTGGGCGGGCCCTCGTAGAACACCCACGACGGGCCGCCGGCGTTCTGCTCCAGCGAGCGCTCGAAGACCTTGCCGTCGCGCCAGCGGCCGAGCACCTCCGCCTCGAAGGCGGGCAGATCGACCTGCGCGGGGAGCGGGCGGAAGTACGGTGAGGACATCGTAGGGGCAGACCTCCACGCGAGCGGTTCGTCGATGGCGTGGAGGGACGAGGCCTGCGGGCCCCGCGGTACCACCCTCCTTGGCCGGGATTCGGAAGATTGACCGAATCAAGGCCCACTCTTGTCCTTGCTGCCGGGTCTACTGGGCCGCGCGCACGCCCTGGGGCGTGTCACGGCCGTTCTTCCGGCGGCTCCGGGGTGATCTTCCCTCCGGCTCTCGCCCCGGGCTCGCACCGTCCCCGGGTCGCTCCTGCGAGTGGGCTCGGAGGTACTCCTCCCCATCAACGCCTTGCAAACTAAAACGATAGCCGACGGCGGAGAGAGGACCGACACGTTCATGAGGCTCGCGATCAGAGTACGGCCCGGGGCGGCCCGCGAGGGCGTCGGGGGCGTGTACGGCGAGGGCGCCGTGGTGGTGAAGGTGAACGCCCGCGCGGTCGACGGCAGGGCCACAGAGGCGGCGCTGAGAGCGGTCGCGGACGCCTTCGGTGTGCGGCGGGCGGATGTGCGGCTGGTAAGTGGTGCGACAAGCAGGGATAAAGCCGTGGAGATCACCGGTAACGACGAGGAATTGACCCAAAGGGCTGCGGCGTTACGGATGGCGTAAAGGGGCGGCGCGTCGTTTGTTCTTCGGATATGGCGGGCCTATGCTTCCCGCACTGCTCATATGGTCCGAATGGCGAGGAGGCCTTCCATGGCCGGTGTGACGCGGGCGGCCAAGACCGCCACGGAGACGAACGGCGACGCCCAGTGGACCTCCGAAGAACTGTCCGAGGTCCGAAGCCGCCTGTTGGGCGAGATCGAGGAGCTCAACGCCGAGGTCGCGAGAGCCGAGTCCCAGATCGCCTCCGGTGACATCAGCGACAGCGCGGGAGACGACCAGGCCGACGCCGGGGCCAAGACCTATGAGCGGGAACGCGAGATCGCCCTTACCCTGAATGCGCGAGACCTGATAGCGCAGAACGAGCGGGCGATCGCCCGCATCGACGCAGGAACATACGGAGTGTGCGAATCGTGCCACAAGCCGATCGGCAAGGAGCGGCTGCAGGCGTTCCCGAGGGCGACCCTGTGCGTGTCGTGCAAGCAGCGGGAGGAGCGCCGCTGACGCCGCCGCCCGACGCCGCCGGGGGGCGCGCCGCCGCGCGCGCCAGGCGGCTCGGGATCCTCGCCGTGGTGGCCGTGCTCGTGTACGTGCTCGACCTGGTGAGCAAGACCCTCGTGGTGAAGCTGCTGGAGGGCGGGGAGCCGGTCACCGTCATCCCCGAGGTCCTGCGGCTGCAGGTGATCCGCAACTCCGGGGCGGCCTTCAGCATGGGCACGGGCATGACGGTCGTCTTCACGGTCATCGCGGCCGGCGTCGTCGTGGCGATCCTCCGCACGGCCCGCAAGCTGCGCAGCGCCCCGTGGGCGATCACCCTGGGGCTGCTGCTCGGCGGCGCGCTCGGCAACCTCACCGACCGGCTGTTCCGCTACCCCGCGCCGTTGCGGGGGCACGTGGTCGACTGGATCGAGGCGTTCCCGGCCACCCACTTCCCGATCTTCAACCTCGCCGACTCCGGCATCGTCTGCGGGGGCGTCCTCGCCGTCTTCCTCGCCTGGCGCGGCTACCAGATCGACGGCACCCGGGCGGGCGACGGGGAGCGGGAGGCCGCCGCGCCTGCGGAAGCGTCCTCGTCCGGCACCGAGGGAGAGGGTGAGCGGCATGGGTGAACAGCGCAGTCTTCCCGTCCCCGACGGACTCGAGGGCGAGCGTCTCGACGCCGCCCTGGCACGGCTGTTCGGCTTCTCACGCACACGCGCGGCCGAGCTCATCGCCGCCGGCGACGTCCAGGTCGACGGGGCCACCGCCGCCAAGTCCGACCGCGTGCACGCCGGCGCCTGGCTCGACGTCGTGATCCCCCCGCCGCCCAGCCTTCCCATGCCGGTGGCCGAGCCCGTCCCCGGGATGCGGGTGCTCTACGAGGACGACGACATCGTCGTGATCGACAAGCCCATCGGCGTCGCGGCCCACCCCACCGTCGGCTGGACCGGCCCCACCGTGCTCGGCGGCCTTCTCGGCGCCGGGCACAAGGTCGCCACCAGCGGCGCGGCCGAGCGTCAGGGCATCGTCCACCGCCTCGACGCCAACACCACCGGCGCCATGGTGGTCGCCAAGAGCGAGGTGGCGTACTCCCGGCTCAAGCGGGCCTTCAAGGAGCGCACGGTCGACAAGCGCTACCACGCCCTCGTCCAGGGGCACCCCGACCCGCTGCGCGGCACCGTCGACGCCCCGATCGACCGCCACCCGGCGGGGGACGGCCGGTTCGCCGTCGTCGCGGGCGGCAAGCCGTCGATCACCCACTACGACACCATCGAGGCCTTCCGGGCGGCGTCGCTGCTCGACATCAAGCTGGAGACCGGCCGCACGCACCAGATCCGCGTGCACATGGCCGCCACCCGGCACCCCTGCGTCGGAGATCTGACCTACGGCGCCGACCCCAAGCTGGCGGCCCGCCTGGGCGTCACCCGCCAGTGGCTGCACGCCGTCTCACTCGCCTTCGAGCACCCTGCCACCGGCGAATGGGTCCAGTTCACCAGCGACTACCCCGAGGAACTCGCCCAGGCCCTGAAGATCGTCCGCGCCGAATCCTGACCTGCTCCGTCCCCGGGGTCAGGTGCCGGAGACGGAGCCGTCCTGGACGATGGCGGGGATGTCGCCGGCGTCGAGCTGGTCGCCCTGCTGCCTGCCGTCGTCCCGCTGGTCGCCGGCGTCGCCGGGCGGGTCGTCGACCGGGGGGATGCTGCCGCCGGCGCCGTCCTGGTCGTTCTGGTCCTTCTGCTTGGTCCTGGTGGGCTTCGGGGTGGGTTTGCCGTCCCCCTGGCCGTTCTCGCTGCGGGTCTTGTCCGGGGTCGGCGTCTTGTCGTCCCGGGTCCTGGTGGGCTCGGGGGAGGAGGACGGCGACGAGGAGGACCTCGGCGTCCAGGAGGGGGCGTTCTGGCCCCTCTCGGAGGAGGTCGGCTCGGACGACCGCCGGTTCACGGTCTCGGCCGAAGGCTCCTCCGAGGGAGTGACGGAGACGGTCACCCGGACGGTCGGGGAGTTCGCCGGGGTGATGGTGGGCGGGGCGGACCGCGCCATGACCCAGGCCAGCCCGCCGGCGACCAGCCCGACGGCGAGGATCAGTGAGGTGACCCCCGTCACCGCCATGCCCCGTCCGGGCGCCCCCTGCCGTGCGGGCACGGCCGCGGCGGGGGCGGTGGCCACCGCCGGTCCAGGCTCCAGGACGGCGGCGGCTCCGCCGATCGTCCGGCGGGTCTGCACCGGGATCTGGGGGACGGGGATGGCGGGCGCGGTCGCCTCGGGCTGGATGCCCGCCGCCACCATGCGCAGGTAGTGCTCGGCCTGAGAGGCGGTCAGCCGCTCCTTCGGGTCCTTGCGCAGCAGGCCCATGAGCACGGGCGCCAGCGGCCCCGCGAGCCGCAACGGCTCCGGCGGGTCGTGCATGACCGCGCCGAGCGTGGCGAGCGGGTTGCCGCGCTGGAACGGCGAGCGGCCCTCCACGGCGACGTACAGGGTCACGCCGAGCGACCACAGGTCGGACGCCCGCGTCGCCTGGCCGCCCTCGGCCCGTTCCGGGGCGATGAACGCCGGGGTGCCGATGAGCGTGCCGGTACGGGTGACGGGGGAGTCGTCCTCCAGGGTCGCGATGCCGAAGTCGGTCAGCACGGCACGGCCGGTGCCCCTCGCCAGCAGCACGTTGTCGGGCTTGACGTCCCTGTGGAGCACCCCGGCCTGGTGGGCGGCGCGCAGGGCGCCGAGCACCTGGAGGCCGATCTCGGCCACGCGCGCCGCGGGAAGCGGGCCGCTGTCGCGGACCACCGCGCCCAGGGTCTCGGAGGGGACGAGCTGCAGCACGATCCACGGGTGCCCGCTCTCCTCGAAGACGTCGTACACCGTGGCCACGTTGGGGTGGCTCACCCTCCCGGCGGCGCGAGCCTCCCGGAACGTCCTTAAAGTGAACATCTCGCGCTCGGCTCCGGTCAGCTCCGGGGGCGCGATGAGTTCCTTCACGGCGACCTCACGGCCGAGGACCTCGTCATGAGCACGCCAAACAGTGCCCATCCCACCTCGGCCGATCGGCTCGAGCAGGTGGTACCTGCCCGCTACGACTCGGTCTTTGACCTGGGAGGATTCCGGCATGTGGGTCGGGCTACCCCAGAATTACCGTCCCATGCATCAGCCGTTAGGAAGGCCGGAATGTCTTGGTGAAGTGCAAGTAATAGGAATAATCGGCTTTCCAGCGGGCATCGGTGGTGTGCCAGTAGACGGCGAACTGGCGCCCGTCGCCCGTGGTCAGATAACGGTCGGCCACGTGGGCGAGGCCTGTGCTCATCCGCCAGGTGAACTGCCATTCGAGCGTCTGCCCGCCCCACGGCGATTTGCCCAGGAAGAACTTGCCGGGCCGGTAGCCGGGAAGCCTTTTCTCGGCCTGCGCCTGCTTCTCCATGATGGTCTTGGCCTGATACGGATCCTTGTCGGGCCAAGGGGTCAGGTCGATCAGCAGGAAGCTCGCCGCGCCGGGCAGCCGGAACCGCACCCGGGTCTTCTCGCGACCGAACTCGGCCCAGTCGTCCGGCAGGGCGATGCTGAACCCGAGAGGGTCGACGTGCGTGTGCCAGCCGGCGGGGACGGCGGCCTCGGACGGGGTCGTGCGGGGCGTGGGGGAGGGGGAGGACGACGCCGGCCAGGCGGCGGTCGGGGTCGGGCCGCCGGAGGAGGGGGGAGGCGGCGGATCGCTCGCGGCGAGTCGCTGGTAGCCGTACCAGCCGCCCACGCCGGCCGCCGCCAGCAGCAGCGGCACGCCCGCGAACAGGGCGACGGCGGACGTCCTGCGGCGGCGGCGCGCCTCGGGCCGGCCGTTCGCACGCTCGACCGTCGGCCAGTGGGCCTGGCCCGGCCCGGAGGCGGTGGCCCAGGAGGCCTCGCCTCCCTCGCCCGCGCCGTTCCCCTGCGCCTGACGGGCGGTGGCCCAGGAGCCGTCGCCCGTGCCGCTCCCCGGCGCCTGACCGGCAGCTGCCCAGGCCGCCTGCCCTGGCTCCCCCGCGGGGCTCCAGGCAGCCTGGCCGGGCTCGCCCGTGGGGCCCCAGGGCGCCTGCCCTGCGGAGGCGGCGGCGGGTGCCTGGCCCGCGGCGGAGTGGGCGGCCCCTTGGGAACGGCCGCGCCGCCCGCGGGACGGCTCACCCCGGCGTGAGCCCTTGCCGCCGGCGGCGACGCGGCGCAGCGCCTCGGCGGCGTCGGCCGCGGACATGCGCTCGGCGGGGTCCTTGCGCAGCAACCCCGCGATCACCGGCCCCAGCGGCCCGGCCCGTCGCGCGGGATCGGGCTCGTCGCTGAGCACCGCCGCCATGGTCGGCACCGGCGCGCCCCGGTCGAACGGCGGCCGGCCCTCGACCGCGGCGTACAGTGTGGCGCCCAGCGACCACAGGTCGGACTCGGGCACCGCGGGCAGCCCTTGCAGCCGCTCCGGCGGGATGAACGCCGGCGTGCCCGTCAGGCCGCCCGTCGTGGTGAGCGCGGTCTCCTCGGGCATGGTGGCGATGCCGAAGTCGGTCAGCACCACCCGCCCGGCGTCGGTGAGCAGGACGTTCTCGGGCTTGACGTCGCGGTGCAGCACCCCCGAGGCGTGCGCGGAGCGCAGCGCGTCGAGGACCTGGCCGCCGATCTCGGCGACCGTGCGGGGGGCGAGGGGCCCGTTGGCGCGCAGGACCTCGCCGAGGGACCGGGACCGCACCAGCTGCATGACGATCCAGGGCCGGCCGTCCTCCTCGATCACGTCGTGGACGACGACCACCGACGGATGGTCGAGCCGCCCGGCGGCCCGCGCCTCCCGGATGGTGCGGCGGTTGAACGCCGCGCGGTCCTCCTCGCTCAGGGCGTGGTAGAGGACCTCCTTGACCGCGACCGGACGGTCGAGGAGCTGGTCGTGGGCACGCCAGACCACGCCCATGCCGCCCCGGCCGATCGGCTCCAGCAGCTGGTATCTGCCGGCGACCCGGCGCTCCGTCCCCGCGGTCAACTCGCCCGCCCCTCCTTTCCGCTCCCGCATCGTCCCACAGCCGCGGCACGGCCGGGACCCTACTGCTAGTCGGCGGGCTGGAAGGTGGCGGCGAAGGTCTCGAACAGGCGCCTCTTCTCGTCCCAGTGCGCGTCCTGCGCCTTGAAGAACAGGGCGTAGCCGTGCTTCTTGTCGGTGACGAAGCCCCGGTCGATCGCGTGGGACTTGCCCCTCCCCGAACCGAAGGTGAACTCCCAGTCGGCCGCGGTCTTCCAGAAGCCCTTGACCTCCCGGATGGCGATCAGCCTGTAACCGGGGAACCCGCCGGTCATGCTCGGCACGTCGCGGTCCCAGGTCTTCTTCGCGTCGGTCCCCGGCGTGCTGGTCTGGTCGACCATCAGGTAGGTGTGCCCGTCGTCGCTGCGGAAGTAGACCTGCGACCCCCGGCGTTCGGCCGGCTTCCACCCCTTCGGCAGGGCGATGGAGAAGCCGCTCTTGTCCTTGTACTTCTTCCAGCCGTCGGGGACCCCGTCGCTCTTGGACTCGCTCGGCGTGGGGGTGGGGGTGGCCGTCGGCGTGGGGCTCGGCGAGGCGGAGGCCGACGGCTGGGACGAGGACGGCGCGGACGCCGGGGCCGAGGTGGTCGCCGGCGGCTGGGCCTGCGCCGAAGTGGACCTGGCGTTCTTGGACGACGACTGACCGGGCTTGGGATCCTCGTCGGAGGCCTGGTTGGCCCCGAGCCACAGGGCGACGGCACCCACGATCAGGATCACCGGAATGGTGATCAGGATGATCCGCAGGATCGGCAGGCCCTGCCGCTCGTCCGGGCCGGCGTACACCGGCCCGCCGGGCGAGATCGGCACCACCGGCGGTTCGTGCGAAGCACCACCCGCCGCCGTCTCGAGGCGGGTCACCGGGGAGGAGCCGTCGTACGATCCGCCGTAGGGGGGCCGCCGGGACGAGCCGGAATACGGCTCGGCGTAGGACGCCCGGGTGGGCTCCCCGTAGGGGCTCTTGCGCGTCTCGGCGTCGTCCTTCTCCGGGCGGGAGAACCGGCTCGGACGGTACCAGCGGTCGTCCTCGTCGTCCTTGACGGGCAGCGGGGCGGGCTTGACCGGCTGGACGAGCCGGATGGGCTTCCTGGCCTTGGGCCGGGCCGCGGGCTCCTTCGGCTCCCGGGCCTCCTCCGGCTCCTCGTCGCCGGTCCGGTCACTCTTGGCGTCCGGCCTGACGAGACGGGTCTCCTCGGGCATGGCCGCCCCGGAGGCCTCCGGGGCGGCGCCGGACGCCTCCCGCTCCGCGCCGGGCTCGTCCGTCTCGGTCTCGGTCTCGGCGGAGGCGGGCGCCGCGCCGGAGCCCTTGCCCTCGGTGCCGGAGGCCGCCTTCGACCCGGTCACGGGCCGGGAGGCCGTGCCGGCGCCGGTGGCGCCGGCCTTCGAGCCCTTCGCGGGCTTCGCCGTCTTCGCGGCGCCGGCCGGGCTGGGCGACTCCTCCGCTTCCTGGACGAGGGCCTCCTCGTCCCCGGACGGCTTCCCGGCGGTGTCGCCCGCGGGGGTCTCCTCGGGCCGTTCGGAGCCCGCACTCCCGGCGGCTGCCTTCGCGGTCGCGGCCCCCTTGCGGGAGGGGGAGCGGCCGGCCGTCGCGCCCTTGCCGGCCGGCGAGGCGCTCTCGTCCGGAGCCGGCGTCTCCTCCGCCACCTCCGAGGAGGACATGCGCTTGGTCGCGCCCGGCCGGGGGGACGAGGGCTCGCCGGCCGCCCCCTTCGCCGCGGACGCCGGGGAGCCGGTCCCTGGGGAGGCGCCGGTGCCCCGAGTGCCCGAGGCCTTGGAGCCGGCCCCCTTGGCCGGGGGCGCCTGCCGCAGCGACTGCATGCGCTGCAGCGCCTCCTCGCGGGCGCCGGTGCCGGTCTCCGGCGGGGCGGGCGCGGCCGGTGCCGCGGCGGCCTCATCGGCCCTCGAGGGCGCGCCCTCCGGGGCCTGCCTGGGCTGGCGGGGCTGCTTGCGCGGCGGGCTGGTCTCGGGCATCGGGAGCGGCGTGGCCGGCATGGTGTGCTGCTTGGAGGTGGGGACCGCCGACCGTTCCTCGGCGATGCTGCGCAGCATGCGCTCGGCCTGGTCGGCCGACAGCCGCCGCTCGGGGTCCTTCTCCAGCAGCCCGGTGAGGACGGCGCCGAGCCGCCCGGCCCGCTTGGCGGGCTCCGGCTCCTCGTTCAGCACCGCGTGCATGGTCGCCATGGCCATGCCCTTGTCGTGGGGCGGGCGGCCCTCGACGGCGGCGTACAGGGTGGCGCCGAGCGACCACAGGTCGGACTCGCGCTGGGCGGGGTACCCGCGCAGCCGCTCGGGCGCGATGAAGGCGGGGGTGCCGACGAGACCGGTGCGGGTCATCGTCGCGTCGGTCTCCATGCGGGCGATGCCGAAGTCGGTGAGCACGACGCGCCCGTCGTCGGTGAGCAGGACGTTCTCGGGCTTGACGTCGCGGTGCAGGACGCCGGCGGCGTGCGCGGACCGCAGCGCGTCGAGGACCTGCAGCCCGATCTCGGCGACCATGCGGACCGGCAGCGGCCCGTCCTGGCGCAGGATCTGGCCGAGCGAGCGTGACTCGACCAGCTGCATGACGATCCAGGGGCGGCCGTTCTCCTCGATCACGTCGTGGACGACGACGACGTTGGGGTGGGTGAGCCGTCCGGCCGCCCGCGCCTCGCGCAGCGTGCGCTGGTTCAGCTCGCTGACCTCGTCGTCCTGCGGATCGCCGGGGTAGCGGACCTCCTTGACGGCCACCGCGCGGTCGAGCAGTTCGTCGTGGGCGCGCCAGACGATGCCCATGCCGCCCCGGCCGATGGGCTCCAGGAGCTGGTAGCGGTCGGCCACGCGGCGTCCCTGCTGCCGCCCGCCGGGCCGTGCTTCCGACATCACCCGCCGCTACCCCCTTTCAGGCGAATGAATCGTCCCATAGCGCTGGGCAGGCGCAAACGCGGCGGCGGGCATACCGTCCGGTATATGAGATCAGCCGTCCAGTAGGTGACAGGCACCTGCTAATCTTGCTGGCATGACTTGCTATTTCGTGTTTATCGGGCCGGCTCCGGGAGGGCCGGTCGCAGGCGCATGAACTAGCGACCATCCGGAGCCGGCAACAGAGGCGGAGACATGGGTGTCTCTGCCTTTTCGTTATTCCGAACCCCGCCGGCTCGCGGACGACGCGGCCGGCGTCCGAAAAGGAGCCGACATGTCATCGAACGGTCAGGCCGGTACGCACGGCGTACGGATCGGCGGCGTCATCGTGGGGGAGGGCGCGGCGGTCGTCCTCGCGCAGGGGCACGAGGCCGACGTGCGGTGGCTGAGCCTGCGTGGCGTGGCGGGCCCCGGCGCGGTGGCGCGGGCCAGGGCCGGGTGGGACGGGCCGTTGCTGGTGGAACCCGGTTCGGCGGCCGACCTCGCCGAGATCGCCGAGCATGCCGACGGCGTGGTGATCGAGACCGGCGACCCGCTGGCCCGCGCGGCGGCGGCGCTCGGCCTGCCGGTCGTCGTGCTCCGCGCCCCCGGGACCGGCCTGGACGACTGGCTGGACGCCGCCGCCCGCTGCGCGGCCGAGGGCGCCGCCGGCGTGGTCCTGTGCGAGGGCGTGGGGGAGACGGGCGGGCCGGACCTGGCGCTCGTCCGGGCGGCCAGGCGGTCGGGACGGCCCGTCCTCGCCGCCCCGGGGGAGGACGCCGGGCTCGCGGGCGCGGCGGTGGCCGCCGGGGCGGACGGCCTCTGGCTGGCCCCCGGGGCCGACGCCGAGGCCGTCGCGACCGCCCGCGAGGCAGTGACCGTCGTGGGTGCGCTGGTGCGGGAGGAGCGTCCCTCGGCCGTCCCCGCCGCGCGGCAGGCCATCGACCGGGTCGACGCGGCGCTGGCGGTGCTGCTGGAGCGGCGGGCGGCCCTGGCCGGCACCATCCAGCGGCTCAAGCCCGTCGGCGGGTTCGCCGGGCGCGACATGGACCGAGAGCGCCGCCTGGTCGCGGCGATGGCCCGCCGCGCGCCCCGTCTCGGCGAGGCCCGGCTCGCGCCGATCATGAACGCCGTCATCGAGGGCGGCCTGCACCTGGCGGAGGAGCTCAGGGCCGCCGCGCGGGAGAATGGCCGGGAGCCCTCGAACCAGGACCAGGCGGACGCGCAGGCGCTCGCCGGAGGGAGGCCGCATCACGATTGAGACCAGGGGGCCCGGTGTGCTCCGAGAGGTGCCCGGCACGGCGTAGCATCTCATGCGCCGCACCGGATCGAGGGGAAAGGGACGGCCCGCATGGCTGACTCGTTTGTCCATCTGCACGTTCACACCGAGTACTCCATGCTCGACGGTGCGGCGCGGTTGAAGCAGATGTTCAAGCAGGTCGGCGACCTCGAGATGCCGGCCATCGCGATCACCGACCACGGCAACATGCACGGCGCCTACGACTTCTACAAGCAGGCGACGGGGGCCGGCATCAAGCCGATCCTCGGCATCGAGGCGTACGTCGCGCCGGAGTCGCGGCTGAACAAGAAGCCCGTGCTGTGGGGTGAGCCCCACCAGAAGAGCGACGACGTCTCGGCGGGTGGCTACTACACCCACATGACGATCTGGGCGCGCAACGCCACCGGCCTCGGCAACCTCATGAAGCTCTCCTCGCGCGCCTACACCGAGGGCTTCGTGCGCAAGTGGGCCCGCATGGACGCCGAGCTGCTCGCCGAGCACGCCGAGGGGCTGATGGCCACCACCGGCTGCCCCTCGGGCGAGGTGCAGACCCGCCTGCGTCTCGGCCAGTACGACCAGGCGGTCGCGGCGGCGGCGCGCTACCAGGAGATCTTCGGCAAGGAGAACTACTACCTGGAGATCATGGACCACGGGCTCGACATCGAGCGCCGGGTCCGCGACGGGCTCACCCGCATCTCCAAGGAGCTCGGCATCCCGCCGCTGGTGACCAACGACTCCCACTACACCTACGAGTCCGACGCCACCTCCCACGACGCCCTGCTGTGCATCCAGACCGGCAAGCAGCTGTCCGACCCCGACCGCTTCCGGTTCGACGGCAGCGGCTACTACATCAAGACGGCCGACGAGATGCGGGCCGTCGACTCCTCGGAGCTGTGGGCCGAGGGCTGCCGCAACACCCTGCTGGTCGCCGAGAAGGTCGACCCGACCGGCATGTTCACCTTCAAGAACCTCATGCCGACCTTCCCTGTCCCCGAGGGCGAGACCGAGGAGAGCTGGTTCCGCAAGGAGATCGACCGGGGCATGCGGCGCCGCTTCCCGGAGGGCATCGACGAGGAGCACCAGCGCCAGATCGAGTACGAGATGGACGTCATCATCCAGATGGGGTTCCCCTCCTACTTCCTCGTGGTCGCCGACTTCATCATGTGGGCGAAGACCAACGGCATCCCGGTGGGGCCGGGCCGAGGCTCGGCGGCGGGGTCGCTGGCGGCGTACGCCCTCGGCATCACCGACCTCGACCCGCTGCCGCACGGCCTGATCTTCGAGCGGTTCCTCAACCCCGACCGTGTCTCCATGCCCGACGTCGACATCGACTTCGACGAACGTCGCCGGGCCGACGTCATCAGGTACGTCACCGAGAAGTACGGCGCCGACAAGGTCGCCATGATCGCCACCTTCGGCACCATCAAGGCGAAAGCCGCCATCAAGGACGCCGCCCGCGTCCTCGGCTACCCCTACGCCCTCGGCGACAAGGTCTCCAAGGCGTTCCCGCCCGCGGTGATGGGCAAGGACATCCCGCTGTCGGGCATCTTCGACAAGGACCACCCGCGCTACAACGAGGCCGGTGAGCTGCGCAAGCTCTACGAGGAGGACGTCGACGTCAAGGCCGCCATCGACCTCGGGCGGGGTCTGGAGGGCCTGATCCGGCAGACCGGCGTGCACGCCGCGGGCGTGATCATGTCCCGAGAGGTGCTCACCGACTACATCCCGATCATGCGCCGCGACTCCGACGGCGCGATCATCACGCAGTTCGACTACCCGACCTGCGAGACGCTCGGCCTGCTGAAGATGGACTTCCTGGGCCTGCGCAACCTCACGATCATCGACGACTGCCTCAAGATGATCGAGGCCAACACCGGCAACCGGATCGACCTGCTGAAGCTTCCGCTCGACGACCCCAAGACCTACGAGCTGCTCGGGCGGGGCGACACCCTCGGCGTGTTCCAGCTCGATGGCGGCGGCATGCGGTCGCTGCTGCGGCTGATGAAGCCCGACAACTTCGAGGACATCTCCGCCGTGGGCGCGCTCTACCGCCCCGGCCCGATGGGCGCCAACTCCCACACCAACTACGCCCTGCGCAAGAACGGCCAGCAGGAGATCACCCCGATCCACGAGGAGTTCAGGGAGTCGCTGGCCGACATCCTCGGCACCACCTACGGCCTGATCGTCTATCAGGAGCAGGTCATGGCCATCGCGCAGAAGGTCGCCGGGTTCTCGCTCGGCAAGGCCGACCTCCTGCGGCGCGCCATGGGCAAGAAGAAGAAGGCCGAGCTGGACAAGCAGTTCGAGTCCTTCGAGCAGGGCATGAAGGACAACGGCTACTCCGACGCGGCCATCAAGACCCTGTGGGACATCCTGCTCCCGTTCTCCGACTACGCCTTCAACAAGGCCCACAGCGCCGCCTACGGCCTGGTCTCCTACTGGACCGCCTACCTCAAGGCCAACTACCCCGCCGAGTACATGGCGGCGCTGCTCACCTCGGTGAAGGACGACAAGGACAAGTCGGCGCTCTACCTCAACGAGTGCCGCCGCATGGGCATCAAGGTGCTGCCGCCGGACGTCAACGACTCCGACTTCGACTTCACCCCGCGCGGCACCGAGATCCGCTTCGGCCTGTCGGCCATCCGCAACGTCGGCGGCAACGTCGTCGACGGCATCATCGCCGCGCGGAAGGAGAAGGGCCGCTTCGGCGACTTCAAGGAATTCCTGCGCAAGGTGCCCGCCGTCGTCTGCAACAAGCGCGTCATCGAGTCGCTGATCAAGGCGGGCGCGTTCGACTCGCTCGGCCACGTCCGCAAGGGCCTGGTCATGGTGCACGAGCAGGCCGTCGACGCGATCATCGACATCAAGAAGAACGAGGCCATCGGCCAGGACTCCCTGTTCGGGGCGATCGACGGCGCCGAGGACCAGACCTTCGACGTGCAGATCCCGCCGGGGGAGTGGGACAAGTCGACCCTGCTGGTCTTCGAGCGCGAGATGCTCGGCCTGTACGTCTCCGACCACCCGCTGTTCGGTGTCGAGCACATCCTGTCGGCGGGCGCCGACTGCTCGATCGCGGCGCTGCAGTCGGAGGACCGTCCGGACGGGCAGGTCGTCACCGTCGGCGGCATCCTGACCGGCCTGCAGCGCAAGGTCACCAAGAAGGGCGACACCTGGGTCCTGACCACCCTGGAGGACCTCGAAGGCGCCATCGAGGTCATGATCTTCCCGTCGGCCTACCAGTTGTGCGCCACGGTGCTCGCCGAGGACGCCATCGTGTTCGTCAAGGGCCGCCTCGACAAGCGCGAGGACGTCGCCAAGATCGTGGCCATGGAGGTCACCGCCCCCGACCTGACCCAGGGCACCGACGGGCCGCTGGTGGTCAGCATGCCGCTGACCCGCTGCACGCCGCCGGTCATCGGCCGCCTGAAGGAGGTCCTGACCACCCACCGCGGCACCACCGAGGTCCACCTCCAGCTGCACAACGGCCCGAAGACCACCGTCATGCGCCTGGACGACCGCCTGCGCGTCGCCCCCTCCCCGGCCCTCATGGGCGACCTGAAGCAACTCCTCGGCCCGGCCTGCCTGGCCGGCTGACGGTCCCGGGTCCTTCCGACGCTGAGGACCCGGGACGGCCCGGCTACCGCCGCGGAGCCGGGCTCGGCGTGCCGGGGCCGGGGCCGACGGAGAAGCCGTACGCGACCGGCCGGTTGCGAAGGTGAGGATCGAACGCCGACGACGGGCGGGCGGCTCATCCTTCCGGGTCCGGCAGTAGGACGGAGGGCAGGCGGCTCTCGGGGTGCATCCGGAGCAGCTGGTACACGATGCCGCCCACGCCCGACAGCAGGCCGGGGGCGAAGGCGTCGCGGGCCAGGCCGCTGACCGGGCCGTGCCGCTCCAGGCTGCCGATCACCCGAGCGGCGAGGGCCTGCGGGGACAGGCCCTCGGGGCCGAGGCCCACCTCGATCGCCCGGTGCAGGACCTCCCAGTTGCCCAGATCCCCATGGCAGAGCGTGTGGTTCCAGTCGAAACCGTGCGACCAGCACGACGCGGCGGCGCGGCGCAGTACGTCCCGGTGGCGCCGGTCGTCCTCACGGGCGAGCAGGTCGGCCGCGACGACGCCGATGCCCCCGGCTCCGTGGCACCACGCGCTGGAGGTCACGCGGGGGTCGTCCGCTTCGCGAAGGTCCCGCCAGCCGCCCCCGGCCGGGTCGTACAGCGACTCCTCGAAACGGAACGCCTGGCCGGCCAGAGCGTTGAACCGCTCGAACCGGGACGCCTGGCCGGCCAGAGTGCCGGACTGCTCGGTCCCGACGGCGCCGGAGAGCCGGGCCAGGGCCCAGCCGATGCCGGTGGCGCCGTGCGAGAGCCCGCCCAGCCCCTGCGGGTAGGTGGTGGTGGGCCAGCGGGCCCCGTCGTCCCCGGCCCGGGCCAGCGAGGCCAGCCGCTCCCCGATGCCGTGCGCCGCCGCGGCCCATTGACGGTCGCCGGTGCGCTCCGCCAGGCGGAGCAGCGGCACCACGGCGCCGGCCATGCCGGTGAGCAGGTCGTGGTTCTCGTCGGCGGCCACCGCCTCCGGCAGCTCCCGCGCCAGCGCACGGGCACGGGAGGTCGCCTCCTCCGTGCCCACCGCGCCGAGCCGGTGCAGCAGCAGCCAGCCCCAGACGCGCGAGCCGATGCCGACGTAGCCGCCGGGCGGGTCGGGACGGCGCCGCGGCCCGGTGCGCGACGACTCGGCGTCCTGCTCCTCGCCCATTCTGATCGTGCGGAGCAGGCCGGCCAGGAGGGCGTCCAGCCCCGGCACCTCATCGGCCCTGTCCTGCCCGGTCTCGCGGGCGTATGCGGCCAGGACGACGGCGACGCCGTACGACCCGCCGTACATGTCGGGGGTGAGCGGCTGCACCGACCAGCCGGTCGCGTTCAGCACCGGCCCGATCCAGGTGACCGTGCCGTCGTCGCCCTGGACGGCCGTGTCCAGCAGGCGGCGGACGAGGCCGGCGGCCGCCCGGCGCCGGCGGAGGTCGAGGTCATGGTGGCGGACGGGAGGCGCGCCGAGCCGTCCGCTGTCCGGAAGCCACCCCTCGTTGAGGTAGGCGCTGACCAGGGCCGACCGGATCACCTCCCGGTCCAGGGCGGGGTCACGCTCGCGCCAGCACCGCAGCGCGTCCGCGACCAGGTCCTGCTCGTCTCCCCAAAAGGTCCCGCCGGGGCCGTCCAGCCGGCCCCGGCGAGGCGTGGTGGTGAAGAAGGGGATGTCCCCCTCCAGCAGTTCGGCCACCTCGGCGTCGACCACCTTGGGGTCCGACGGCGCTCCGGGCAGGTGCTCGGCCTGCTCCGCCAGCAGCCGCGCCGCCCGGCGGACCGCGGCGGCCTCGTCGTGCAGCGAGACGGGATGCCACAGCATGCGGCTCAGCTCGGCGTACGCCTCGGTGGCGCGGAGCACGACCCGGATCGGGCAGCCGGCGAAGTCCGCGAGCAGACCGGCCAGCTCACCACGCCGGTCCAGTGATCCGAGATGCCCGGCCAGTTCGTCGAAGCCGGACAGCACCTGGTCCCAGTGGCGGGCGAGGCTCGGGTCCGGGCTCGGATGGTTGGCGGCCGCGTCCATCTCGACCTCCTCGACGCCGACCCTGGCCATGTCGGTGCCCGCGTCGACGACGACGGGCATGCACGCGGACGGCTGCTGCCCGGGTAGCGCGCCGACGGCGGAGATGTCGACGCCCCGCCAGCCGAGCGAGACGCCTCGTCCCGGAAGCAGGCCGATGCGCAGCACCGATTCCCCGAGCAGGCCGGCCGCCCGGTCGACGGCGGCGCCGTACCCCGAGGGCTTGGCGGCGGGGTACGGGGTGAAGATCGTTTCGCAGTCGACGACGACGGGCGCGGGACCGGCCGCGATGAGGTTCTCCGCGTGCAGGTCGCTGCCGCCGACCAGTCGCATCAGCGCCAGCCAATGCCCGATGCCCCGGTAGAAGGACCGCAGTTCCGCGTCGCCGGCGCAGTAGCGGTGGCGGACGTGCTCCGCCCAGCCGTACCGCTGCCGTTCCAGCACCTGGGGTACCCGGATGGTGGTCCCGGCGGCCAGCCGGGCGATCAGCCGGGCCAGCGCCGCGTCCACGGCGAGGGACCGGGGCTTGTAGACGGCGCGGCCCTCCGTTCCCTGGAGGAGGGCCACGGTGCGCCCGCCGCGGTGGCTGTCCCCCGCTCCGAACTCGACCCGGACCAGCCGGCCTCGCGGGCCGTCCGGCAGCGCGGCCAGTTCAGCGCGGTCGGCGGCGAACCTGCGGGCCAGCTCCTCGGCCGCCGCGCACCTGTTGGCGATGATCGCGCCGAGCCTGGACGGCAAGGTGGGGTAGTGCGGGGTCAGCGATCGCCAGAACTCCGGTGTCGAGACCCTTGATCTCCATTCCTCCCAGCGGAGCTCCGGCGTCGGCGCGGTCAGCTCGCCCCTGATCCTGGCCGCGTTGAGTTCCAGCAGCAGGACCCGGTTGACCTTGCGGCGGACGGTCTCCTCCAGGGCTTCGGCGGCCCCTTCGCAGATCACGCGGGCCTCCGCCTCGGCGAGGCCGGGGACCGTTCCCAACCTGGCCGCCAGCCCGGCCAGCGCCGGTGCGGTCAGGACGTCCAGTGACGGATCGAAGTCCCCGGCCACGGTCTCACCTTTCGTCGATCAGCAGCACGCGATGGTGCGGGAGCCGCTGCACGAGCTCGGGATCCGGGTGTCGAAGGCACGCATGGTGATCTCGGACTCGGCGTACTCACTCGACATGAGCGGACCGGCGGGGTTGTCGGACGCGGTACCGTCCCGCCACGCGGCGATGATCTCTTCGGACCGTTCCAGCACGAGAGGCATTTCCTGCTCCCTTCGGGGCCAAGGGGTTTCCAGGACCACGCTAACCAGCTGTTACGAAAAATCAATACATGACGGCTGTGGCGGTTATTTGAATTAAATGCCGATAAATGCCTTATAGCGGTGGCCGAAAAGGCTCCTGATCGTGGACGAAGATCGGCTGCATGCGCCGTACCCCAAAAGGTCGTCGAAGCCGACGAAACGGTGCTTTCGGCGCGTTTCACCTGAGAGCGCGTCTCGCCTGAGGGCGCGTCTCGCCCCACATGATGCTCGCCGCACCGCATCCGGGGCCTCTGGCTCCGGGGTGCAGGGAGATGACGACAGGAGCTCAGCGTCCGACGACGGCGCAGGTGATGCAGGTCCTTGCAGCCGGGCGGACTCTCAGGCGTTCGACGGCGATGGGACGGCCGCACCTCTCACACACGCCGTACGTGCCCTCGCTGAGCCGTTCCAGGGCCGTGTCCAGGTCGGCGAGGTGCCTGTGGGCCTGGTCCAGCAGCGCCTGCACGTGGGCGCGTTCGAAGGCGGTGGACGACCCCTCCGGATCGTGCTCGTCGTCGGTGGCGACCAGAGAGGACGACTCGACGATGTCGTCCCGGTCACGGGACAGCGAAGCGACCCGCGCCATGGTCTGCTCCCGCTCGGAGCCGAGGAGCTCGCGCAGGGTCTCCAGCTCCGCTGGGGAGAGCGCGGCGTCCTGAGGTCGATCCGCCGTCACGGTGCCTCACCTCCTCATCGAGCCTACGCAAGGTCCCCCGGCGTGCCGGATCCGGGCATGCGGCACGCTCGGTGACGCTGGTCATCCTCGTGCTGTGGGCGTTTGGACCATTTGTCGCCACTCGAGTGCTCCTGTGCGTGTACGTGGGCGTGGTCGTTGTCCGGAACGCCTGTCAGGCAGCGCGCCTTCGGCCACCTGGCCGGCGCGCTGGGCCTGCGCACGAGCCTGCACCTGACCACCGTCACGCTGGCGCTGTCCCCGCTGTTCATGGCCCTGTCCCCGCTCGCCCGCCTGGGGGGGACCTTCCCGGTACGACGGACGGTGGCGAGGGATGAACCTCGTCGCCTCAGAATCCTCCGGCTTTCGCGTAGGTGAGGAAGCGGTGCCATTCGGCGGGGGTGAAGATGAGGGCGGGGCCGGTGGGATTCTTGCTGTCGCGTACGGCGATGATGCCGGGCAGGTTCGAGGCCACCTCTACACATGTCCCGCCGTCGCCGCTCGACCAGGAGGACTTACGCCATTCCGCGCCGCTCAGGTCCATTGCGCCATCACATCCTTGATGATGCCGAGCGATAGGTTCTTCGGGAGGGCCGCAGCTCGTAAAGCGTCGTAGCGCCCCACCAGCTCTGTGACCGTTTCACGTTCTCCAATGGTGATGCCACGTGGTGCGCTTTCAACGTACACACTGTGCGGGGCGCCGTGTAGCTCAGCGATCGTGAAGGATGCTTGAAGGCCGACAGCGGACCATGCGGAATACGGAACGATCTGGATCGTCACCCGTGGATACTTGGCCAGCTCCAGGAGCCATGCCAGTTGCTCACGCATCATGTCCGCCTCGCCCATGGGCCGATGGAGGACACCTTCGTCCACGAGACTCCAGATCATGGGTGGACTTTCGCGGCTGAGCATGGCTTGACGCTGCATCCGGTTGGCGACTCGTTGTTCCACGAGTTCGCCGGTGATACCGGGTTCATCGTTGAATATCCGCCTGGCGTAGGCCTCGGTCTGGAAAAGCCCCGGAACCAGAAGAGGATCCCAGATCTGAAGGGCCGAGGCCTGAGCCTCCAGTGACATGAAGTCGCGGAAATGCTCCGGAGCCATATCCCACTGCGTCTTCTTCCACAGTTCGAGGAAGACGCCGTCCAGGTTGAACACCTTGTCGCAGGACTCGGCGAACCGGCGGTCGGGCCTGCGTTTCATGGTCTCCAGCATGCCGACGGTGCTGACCGCCAGGTTGAGCCGTCGAGCCAGCCGCAGTTGGGTCCACCCCTCCTGGAGTCGCTGCTGCCGTAGCTCGTACGCGAAACGAGCTTGCGGTGATTCTTCCGGGTTGATCGAAATTGGGTTGGGCATGCCCCTTTTGCTCCTAGGATCTCACGCAACCTCACCGACGCCTTCGTCGTCTCGCGGATAATGTGCCGCCACGCGAGACCATTTCTCTGGTTAAAGCTATCCCCGGTCCGCATTCTTTGGAGGGTGAATTCCCCTGAGAACAAGAAAGAGGGCGCGGCGGAAGGCCGTGTGGTGCGGACGACGGACCTCTTGGGCGCCGTCGAGCTTCTCGGCCAGGTCGGCTCGGTCTCGCTCGCGCGCGCCTACGTGCGCGGGCTGCTCCTGGCGGCCGGGCGCCGTGACGTCGACGACATGGAGCTCCTGGTAGGAGAGCTGATCGCGAACGCCGTGAAGCATTCGAACTCGGGCCGCAGGCCCGGCGGGACGGTGAAGCTGCGGGTGTACGACGACGGCCGGACCGTGCGCGTGGATGTGGTCGACGAGGGTTCGGACGGTGACATTCCGCAGGTTCCGGCCCAGGTGGACCCGCTCAGCGAGGGCGGCCGCGGGCTCTGGCTCGTACGGGAGTTGTCCTCGGCGTGGGGCTGGGATCAGGAGGCGGCGGGACGGCGGGTGTGGTTCGAGGTGACTCCGTGAGGGGGAGCTACGCCAGGGCCGAGCACGAGCCTGCCCGCTGTGGCCACGGCGATGCCGATGTCGCGGCCTGCGGTGAGCGGCGGGTGCGGCCCCGGCGTCGGCGAAGCCGGTCAGGGGACGACGGCGGTGGCGGTGATCTCCACGAGCTGGCCGCTGTATCCCAGGAAGGAGACGCCGAGGAGGGTGGAGGTGTGCGGGCCCGTGGACAGTTCGGATTCCTCCACGACGTTCCAGGCCGTGGTCAGGTCGGCGTTCCCGGTGCCGGCGACGTAGACGGTGCTGGCGATGACGTGCCGCAGGTCGCTGCCGACGGCACGCAGGGCGGTGGCGAGGTTGTCCAGGACCTGCCGGGTCTGCGCGGCGACGTCGCCGGGACCGACCAGGTTGCCGTCCGCGTCGAGCGGCACGGCGCCGGCCATGAACGCCAGCCGCTCACCCGCCTCCACGACGGCGGCGTGCGCGTACCGGGGCGGCGGGAAAAGCGCGGGCACGGTCGTACGGTTCACCATTGCCGGAGTACTCCTCACTGCGGGGGTGGATACGACGACTCATGCTGGCAACGAGGCTCTGGCGTGTCACATGGTTTAGGCGGGGCTAAATCATCTGCCCGCACAGCGGACCTGATGATCGCCTCTGTGGCCGTCGCGAACCGGCTCCCTCTTTACACCTGCGATCCCAAAGACTTCAAAGGCCTGGATCACTTGCTCACCGTGGTCCCGGTGACAAGGCCGCGATGAGACCGTGAAGGATCGCCGGCCGAGGCGACGGCAGAGGGAGGCGACCTCTACAGCGAGTCGGCCGGGAGCAGATCCGGGAGGAGGGAGGCGAGCACGGCCTGGTCCTCCTCGTGGTGTGGGGCGTATTCGGTGATGCCGAGGCCCGCGAGTGTGAAGCGGGTCGTGAGGGCACGTACGGCTTCGCGCAGCGCCTCGACGCCGAGGCCGCCTGGTTCGGGGTAGCTCTGCGACCCGAACGTCCCGGGGTCGAGCACGTCGAGGTCGATGTGGACGTAGACGGCGGTCGCCCCGGTGGCCGTCACGGCTGACACCAACGAGTCCGGAGACGCCGTCAGGTCGGCGACGGAGTGCCAGGCGAGCCCCGCCTCGGCCACGTAGGACGCCTCGGACGGATCCAGCGCGCGGGCACCCGCGAGGATCACCTGTTCCGGCCTCAGCGCTCGTCCCGGCACCAGCTCGGGATGCCCTTCGCCCAGCAGGGTGCGCAGGACCATGCCGTGGAAGGCATGAGAGGGCGAGGACGCCGGAGTGTTGAGGTCGCCGTGCGCGTCGAACCAGACGATGGCGAGCGCGTCGCCGTGCCTGGTCAGCGCGGCCGACACCGGCTCCAGTTCGACCCCGCAGTCCCCGCCGACCGTCACCACCGGCTCCCCGCTCACCTCGTCAAGGGCCGCCCGGGCCCGGGCGGCGACGCCGGTCAGCACGTCGAGGGCGCGCACGCCGTCCCGCTCGACGCCCTCGGCGTCCGGCACGGGTACCTGGACGACGCGCCCGGCCGGCACCAGAGGGGCGAGCATCTCGGCGCCGAGCGCGAGACGACGAGCATCGGCCACGCTCGAACCCTGCCACTGCGGCACCTGGAGGACCATGGTGGAAAGCATGGCCGGAGCATCGCACACCTCACTCCGGGAGCGGGAGGCCGGGTTCGGCACTCGGCCTTCGGCGGTGCGCGGCGTCCCGGCGGTCACCTTCGATCCGTGCCGGGCAGGCGGCGTAAGGCGTCCATGCCGTGCCGCCGGTGCCCTTCGATCCATGTCGCCGGTACGGCTGAGGTCTGCTCGGGTCTGTCCGAAAACATGCCCGAAAAGGGGCGCCTCCTGGGTGACGGCAGGCTCGGCCGGGACGGGCTCGCGGCCGGACGGTTGACAACGATCTTGACAGAAAGCGAGGGCGACTCGCTTACGCGCGGCGGTCCACCCGGTGGGACGCATCGCCACGTGCAGGATTACCTTACATTCGGTTGACTATCGTGACAGAACGGGAATACTGGGGTTCCTGATCGGCCAGTGCTCTTGTGAGACCGAGGATGCCCATGTCGCTTGGCCCCCGCCATGCCCGAAACACAGCCGCAACGGGCACTCGCACGTGCCTGCTGCGCGGGATGGCGCGCGCGACTCCTACCCGGTCCCGGCCGGCCACCTCATGAGGCCGACATGCTCGGCTAGCAAGCTCTTGGGCGGTCGACATCTCCCGCCGCGCTCCCCCCGACCTCAGGACTGTCATGCCGCCAGACTCTCTCAGCGTCCCGATAGTGATCGGCGTCGCCGTCCTCGCCCTCGCGGGCGTCCTGCTCTTCCACCTGCGTGTACGCCGTGAACTCGCCCAGGCCCGGCGGAAACTGGCCCAGGCCCGCCAGGCGCAGGAGCACCTGACCCGTGAGACCGGCGCCCGGGACCAGCGGCTGGTGCAGGCGGAGCGCCAGGCACAGGACGCCGCGGAGCGGCTCCGCGAGGCTCTCGCCCAGCAGGACCTGCTGCGCGCCGAGACCGAGCACCTGCTGTCCACGCGGATCCCCGCCCTGGTCTCCCACCTGCGCGCCCCCCACGTGGTCGTCCCCGGCGTGCAGAACCCCGCGCTGGCCGGCACGGACGTCGACCGGCAGCACCGCGGCATCCTCGACGCGCTCGCGCGCGGCGTCCGCGAGGAGGCCGAGCGCATCGACGAGGCCGCGCAGGCGGTCGTCAGAGGAGCGATGTCCCGCGTGCAGACGCAGGCGCTGCGCGCCCAGGACCTGCTCGCCGGCGTGCAGCGGCGCTACAGCGGCGACGAGCACACCGCGCTGCTGCGCGAGGTGCTCGGGCTCGACATGTTCAACGAACTCATCATCCGCCGCGTGCAGGTCACCGGCATCGCCTGTGGCGCCACGCCCGGCCTGTCGCGTGACGACACCTACCTGATCGACCTGGTGGTGGGCGCCATCTCCCGTGTGGAGAACTTCGAGCAGCGCATCGAGGGCCCGGCCAACCACCTGCGCCGCCGCATCGGCGTCGCCGCCCGCGCGGCCGAGCCGATGCTGTTCATCACCTCCGAACTGCTGGCCAACGCGGTCCACCACTCCCACGGCACGCTCAAGGTGTCGATCGCCGTGCACGAGACCAACAGCGGAGCCGCCATCGTCATCGACGACGCCGGCGTCGGCCTCAACGAGGACCAGTACGCCCGGGCGACCCGGCTGCTGAGCGGCACCCACCCCGTCCGCCTGGCCGACCTCGGAAACCCGCCCCGCACCGGCTGGGCCGCCATCGGGCGCCAGGTCGCCCACTACGGCATGCAGGTCACGGTCAAGAAGAGCGCCTTCGGCGGCGTCCAGGCAGTGGTCAGCATCCCCACCGGGCTGCTGGTCGAGATGCCGGAGGACAGCCGGCCGTCGGTGCTGGCGCCCGAGCCGGTCCGCGTGGCCGCACCCGCAGCGTCCGTCCGGCCGGAGCCCGTCGTCCAGGCGGCGGCGCCCGTCACGGCCCCCTCGCCCGCACCCGCGACGGTGCCCGCGATGGCGCCGGCCGCCGCGCCCGAGCAGCGGCGCGACCCGGCCGAGGGGACGGCGGCGCTGC
>NZ_JAHDTF010000049.1 GCF_018531465.1 Sphaerisporangium fuscum | reverse complement strand
CGGCAGGGCCACGAACACGATGTTGAAGTCGACCGCGACGATGAGCTGGGCGAAGGCCAGCAGGCCCAGGACGAGCCCCAGGCGCCGGGATGACGACATAGTTGGCACCTTTCATGCCGTGAAGACCAGGTGAGAGGCGAGTGCCAGCGTTGATAATCTCAACGTTGAGAGAACACCACACTTGCTACCTCAACGTCAAATTTGTGAACGTTGAGATTGTTATCCTTGAGAGGAGTGCCGTGGAAGACGCGATCGACATGCTGATGGCGCAATGGCGCCGGGAGCGTCCTGACCTCGACTTCTGGCCGGTGGGCATCGTGGGCAGGGTGACCAGGCTGTCCACGATCCTGCAGAAGGAGTTCAGGGAGTTCTTCGCCCGGCACGGGCTGGAGAAGGGCGAATGGGACGTCATCACGCTGCTGCGCCGCTCCGGCTCGCCGTACGAGCTCACCGCGGGCGCACTGCAAAAGGAGACGATGGTCACCTCCGGCGCGATCACCAACCGCATCGACCGGATGGAGGCCAAGGAACTGGTCGAACGCATCCGCGACACCGCCGACCGCCGGTCGGTCATCGTCCGGCTGACCCGGCGGGGGGTGGAGGTATGCGACGAGGTGATCGCCCTGCACATGGCCAACGAGGCACGCATGCTCGCCGCGCTCGACGAGACAGACCGCGATCAGCTGGTAGGCCTCCTGCGCCGGGTGATGGTCGGCATCGGCGACACCTCTCTGGAGTGACCCGGCACGAGTCCTCGCCCGCTCACGCCACCTTCGCGTGCGGTGGCGATAGATGAGAGCCTTCTCGTCGTACGTGTCGATCACCACTCGCCGTGCGCCGTGAGGAGTCCCCTAACCATGGCCGCGCGCGACGCCATGGTGATCGCCGATCTGCTCGTCGTCTCCTAAGTACCTGACCAGGAGCCTCGGCGACACCCTCGACGGCCAACGGGCACAGCGCGAGCAGGATGCCCGCTTCGCCGAGCTCTCCGCTACGAACCCTGCTCACCCACCTCCCCGAACTGGCTGCGCTACGGCATCCAGCCCAAGGGTGCCAAGCGGGGATGCTTCCCGGCCGGTGCCGGGGCAAAGCGCACAAGCCCGAACACCTCGGCTACGCCGGACGCCGCGTCCTGGTCTCCCGCGAATGGAGCAAAAGACCCTCGCCGAGCACAAGCAGGATCGCCGCACCTGGGTCCTGGAAGCCCTCGGCCAACCACACGAGCCGAGCGACCCGCACCGCTATGTCTGGAAACCCGTCCCAGCCGGTGACGCCAACCTCGCCCCGCTGGCCGTCCGCCTACTGCGATCAGTCGCAGAACGGCAGCGCTGGTGCGCCCACCTCTGCGAGTCGGAAGCCGGAGCGCAAGAGTCTTTCGGCAACTGAGGAGGTGGCGGCCTGAGAGTCCCTCTTCTCCCCCAAGGACGCGGCCCGACTGCTCGATATGAATCGCACGGCCGTGTTCCGGCTGATCAAAACGGGCGAACTCCAATCGATCAAGGACGAGGGATATCGGCTCATTCCCGTATGGGCGCTGCGTGACTTCGCCCGTTCCCTGGAGGCCAAAGTCGGCCTGACGCGTGAGGAGGCAGCCTGATGGCTGGCAGGAAGCCCAACAGCCGTTCGTCGATCTTCCCCGGCAAGGACGGCAAGTGGTACGGCTGGGTAACCATGGACGTCAAGGATGACGGCACACTGGATTGTCGGCACCGTGAGGGCGAGACGGAAGCCGAAGTCACGGCCAAGGTCCAGGAGCTTGAGAAACAGCGCGACTCGGGCAAGGTGGACAAGCCCGGCACGAAGATCCCCAATGCCCAGTGGATGCGCACCTACCTCGACGGGATCGCGCCACTTCGGGTCAGTCGGCTCACGCTTGTCAGCACCTACCGGCCCAAGGTCGAACGGTGAATCATTTCCTGGCTCGGTGCGCACCGCTTGGACAGGCTCCGTCAGACCAACTGGACGCCTTGTATGCAGGGGCTCAGGAAGGAAGATCTTTCGGCAAAACAGTCCTCCAGATCCACCGGATGGTGTCGCGTGCGCTCGAGTTCGCTCTCCGGCGCGAGCTGATCACGCGGAACGTCTGCGGCATGATCGACGCCTCCACTGGCGAAGATCACGAAATAGAGCCTCTCGACAGGGAGGCAGCACGCGAAATCCTCGCCGACACCGAGAACCGCCGGAACGGGACGCGCTGGTCCGTGGCTTTGGCGCTGGGCCTTCGGCAGTGCGAGGCGCTAGGGCTGCGCGCCCGCCAGATCGGGCGCATGATGGCGACACTACATTCCAGCCGCTTCGCCGAACCTTCATGCTTTCTGCCGTCGCAAGGGCGGGGAAGTCGTCATGCATTCAGCGGGTGCCATCTGCGTGGGGCCAGCCTCCTTCCATCGAGCCATGGCGACAGTGCGCCGGGCGGAGCCTGAGCGTGGCCCGGGAATGTGACCAGCGGACATCGCTTGACACGGGCGAGTGGGCGTCGATACCACCGCCCCGGCCAGCCGGTGGCCCCATGGGTGTTCCGCTTCGGGTCGCCCATGGGCGTGTGCGGCCCGACAGGGTGCCATCCGGCCCCTGGGCACGGTTCCATGCGTGGGCCGCCTGGCGGCTGATCACGTCCCTACGCGCTGGGTCGGAAAGCCATCGGTCGGGTCGTGCATGGGCGCATGGACGGTGCCGTGTCCAGCCGGTCGTGGGGTGCTGAGGAGCGTGTCGTTGAGCAGTATCGACGCGGCAGCAGTCAACGAGGAAAGGCAAGAGAGGCAGATGTACGGCACCACCTTCGAGACGTGTTTCTGCCGGGACGCGGCGACCGGGAAGAGACTGGGCAAGGCCTGCCGAAGCTGCGCCGTCCGGGCGGTGGAGGGGAGTGGTGGAGCAGCGCCCATAGCCGGTGGGCCTACCAGTTGGAGTTGCCCGCGCACGCCGGCGGGCGGCGGCGTAACCCGCTGCACCGCTGGGGCTTTGCCGCGCTGGAGGAGGTCGAGGCCGAACTGGAGCACGCCCGCGCGCTGCTGGCGCTGGATGAGGACCCGCACATCCAGCGGAAGATCACCGAGTTGATGCTGGCCACGCTCAAGGACACCAAGGCGCTGCCGCCGGTGGAGGAGGTGCGGCGCAAGGTCCGTGCCCGTCAGGACCTCAACCCCACTGTCACGGTCGCCGAATGGATGGCCGAGTTCTTGCGCCGCCAGCGCGAGCCAACACCTGGGGAAGGCCAGCTCGGTGGGTGTTAACGCTGATCATAAAGTAGGGCGGGTGGGACTTGAACCCACGACCGACGGATTATGAGTCCGCTGCTCTGACCGGCTGAGCTACCGCCCCGCAAGCCTGGAGTCTCTCACATGTTGGGGCCGGAGTGAGCATGGAGTTGTTCACTTTAGCTCCGGGGTGGACAAGTTTGAGACACACGGGCACGGAGGGGACGGCGGGCCGGGTCCAGGGTGGGCGGCTGACGCCCTGGATGAGCCGCACGCCCTGGACCCGACGGGTGTCACGGCCCGGTGCCTCGTGTCCGGTGGTGTCCCGCGCCGGCGGGGTCTTCCTGCCGAGGCCGCGGCAGCGGCCGGTCGTGCCTCACCTCAGGACGCGGCGCAGGTGACGGGGGAGGGGACGGGGTTGGTGGCCGTCCAGGTGGCGTTGAAGCCGAAGGTCGTGCTCGCCCCCGCGGCCAGGGTGCCGTTGTAGCTCGCGTTCTTCACGGTCACGGCGGTGCCGGACTGGGTCGCGGTGCCGTTCCAGAGTTGGGAGACGGTCTGGCCGGCGGTGTAGGTCCAGGTCACCGTCCAGTCGGTTGTCGTGGTGGTGCCGGTGTTCCTGATCGTGACCTCGGCTCCGAAGCCGCCCTGCCAGGAGTTGATGATCTTGTAGGTGGCGGAGCAGCCGGACCCGGGCGGGGGTGGCGTGGGGGTGGGGGACGGCGAGGGCTGAGGGGCGCCGAGGAGGCCGGCCAGGGCCGGATACCACTTGTCGGCCATCTTCTGGTCGCCCGTGCTGTTCGGGTGCACGCCGTCGTAGGTGTCGGTGGCGGTGCTGAACCCGGTCCACTGGTCCACCACGACGACGGGGGACTGTGTCGTCGTCTTCGACCGCGCCCAGCCGGGGATCGCGGCGTTCAGGGTGACGGCCCGCTGGGCGCACTCGGGGCAGGAGCTCGGGTTCATCGGGATGATCTGGGCGACGAGGATCCTCATGCTCGGGTTGCTCGCCCGCATCTGGTCGACCAGCTTGGAGTACGCCGCCAGGATGACGTCCGTCGGGCGGTTGCTCCACACGTCGTTGGTGCCGAAGTGCATCATCACGATGTCGGGCCTGGTGGCCGAGAGCCAGCCGGGGAGGAGGTCCTGGTCGGCCACGTTGGTGGCGAGGTAGCCGCCGTGCCCCTCGTTGTCCCCGTCGTACGGCACCGAGCAGCCCTGCGGGGGCAGGGTGCCGACGAAGTCGAGGCCGGTGTAGCCGGCCTGGACGAGCTTGTTCCACAGCAGAGCCCGCCAGCAGCCCGGCGAGCCGGTGATCGAGTCGCCGAGCGGCATGATCTTGACCATGGCGGCGCGGGCCGGCGGTGCGGAGGTGACGACCACGTACGCCAGGATCCCGAGCAGGGCGGCGATCACGGTCAGGAGTGTGCGCCTCGTGATGGCCATCCGTCGCCTCCGGCAGTCCGCTGCTCGCTCCGCGATGGTAGGGAGGGGGACGCCGGGGGAGGAAGGACGCCCCGCTTCGCGACCGGTCTGACCTGCACCGATGCGGTGAATGTGGATGAAAGTTACATCTGCCCCTTTGCCGCTCGATCCGTCCGCGCCGTCGCGTCGGCGGCCGGTGCCCGAGTCGCCGGCCGCTGCCGTGCATGGGCGCCCCCGGCCGTCCGCGCCCAGCTGGCGGCATATAGGTAGGAAATTTCCTACGTATCTGATAGCTTCTGGGGCCGTTGGGTGCCGCGTGGGTGCGCGGCTTACAGGGAAGGCAGGGATCGCGAGATGTCCGACATCGCCGACCGGTACGACCGGCTGGCCGAGGGGTTCCTCCGGCGGATCGAGGTGACGCCGCCGGACAAGTGGGACGCACCGAGCCCGTGCGAGGGGTGGGTGGCCCGCGACGTGGTCACTCACGTGGTGGACAACCACCGTGCGATCCTCGCGGCGAGCGGGCGGGGTCACTTCGGGCCACCGGGAACCGAGCCGCAGCCCGCCGCCGGGCCGGGGTCAGAGTCCGGGTCGTCCGGAGCCGGGCCGAGGTCGCCGTCCGGGTCGTGGGCTGGGGAGTCGTCCGGGGCCGGGCCAAGGTCAGAATCCGGTTCGTCGTCCGGGGCCGGGTCGAGGTCGGGGTTCGGAGGGTCGTCCGGGGCCGGGTCGAAGTCGCCGTCCGGGTCAGGGGCCGGAGCGCCGGCCGAGGCTCAGGCGAAGCTGGACGGCGCCGAGCTTGCCGCCGCGTTCGACGACTGCAGGCGGAGGATGGTGGCCCTCCTGAACGACCCCGCGGCCGCTGGGCACTCCTTCCCGGCGCCGATCGGAATGGTCACCTTCGAGACGGCGGTCGACGTGATCGGCGCGCTGGAGCTTCTCGTGCACACCTGGGACCTCGCCCGGGCCGTCGGCGGCGACGAGAGGCTCGACCAGGAGGCGGTGGCGGCGACGTTCGAAGCGCTGAAGCCGCACTACGCCGCGCTCCAGGCGACCGAGGCCTTCCTCACCGAGGTCACTCCGCCTCCCGGTGCCGACATCCAGACACGGTTCCTCTGCTTCCTCGGCCGTACCCCCTGACGGACGTCGAGGCGGGCCGGAACGGCACGACCGTGCCGGCGGTCGACGGCGCCGTACGGCCGGGCGAGTCGGTCGGGCGGGCTCACGAACCTTGGTCGGAGCGGATGGGCCGGGTGAGCGGGTCGGGCGGGCTCGCGAGCCTCAGCCGGCCCGGATGGGCCGGGTGAGCGGGTCAGGCGGGCTTGGTGGTCTCCTCCGGCTCCTCGCTGGACGACGGGTCGGGTGCCTCGTACGGCCGCAGTCGTTCCCACAGCAGGAAGAGGGCGCCAACGACGATCATGGCGGCGCCCGTCCAGAGGTTGATGCGCACGCCCTCGGCCTTGGCGACCTCCGAGGGGCCGTCGAGCAGGCCCGTCACGGTGAGGATCACCCCGTACACCAGGAACAGCCCGCCGATGACGCGGCGGATGTCGAACAGCCGGGCGGCGCGCCTGCGCGCGGCGTCCTCGCGCGGGGCCGCGGGCTCGCGGCCGGTCTCCTCGCTCACAGGGGTCTCCGATCAGATGAAGGGGATGTAGAGGACGGCGCCCAGCACGATCGCGCCCACGCCGAGCACGACGGGGGAGCGGTACCAGGCCTTGTCGCCCGCCAGCGCGTCGTCGGCGATGGAGGCGTCGCTCAGGCCGTAGACCAGGCCGCGCAGCTCGTTCTCGGGCTTCGGCGTGGTCATCAGCGTGACCACGATCGAGACCAGCGTGTCCACGACGAAGGCGGTGCCCGCGCCCCAGAACGTGGCGTTGAGCTCGGTGCCGAAGTTCAGCACACCCATCTTGAAGAGGATGTAGGAGGCGAAGGCGGCGAGCGTTCCCGACAGCAGTCCCCAGAAGCCGGCCCACGCGGTCATCCGGCGCCAGAACAGGCCGATGATGAACGTCGCGAACAGCGGCGCGTTGAAGAACGAGAACAGCGTCTGCAGGTACAACCTTGTGTGCGGTAACTCTTTCCCCCAGGAGGGCACACATGGTCAAGCTCGCGGCGCTGGCTCCGGACTCCATCCCCGTCGTGTCGTACGCGCGCATATCGGCCGACAGGAAGAAAGACGAACACGGCGTGCGGGACCAACACAAGATCAACCGGAAGACCGCTGCCAAGTACGGATGGACGATCGTCCATGAGTTCACCGACAACGACAAGTCTGCGGCCAAAGCGGATGTCGTGCGCGACGACTTCGAGGTCATGTTGAAGGCGCTGGTCGCTGGAAAGCTCAGTGACGGCACGCCGATTCGGGGCGTGGTCGTCTGGATGGATGATCGCCTGGTTCGTCGTCCCGGCGACTATGAACGCTTCGTAGATGCGCTCACCTATAACGAGGGGTTCGTATACGCAGACGAACAGCGTCAGCTCGACCTGTACAACGAGGACGTTGAAGCGGCGGGGCTCATGGGTGCGGTTCAGGCCAAGAAGGAGGTTCGCAAGATTCAGCGCCGTGTGAGGCGGTCGCATCGGCGGAGAGCGGAGGAAGGTACCCCGGTGGGCGGACATCGACCGTTCGGCTGGCAGGCCGACCGCGTCTCGCTTCACCCGGTGGAAGCTCCGTTGCTCCAGCGGGCGGCTCGCGACTTCATCGGCGGACGTTCGCTGCGCTCCATCGTGAACGAGTGGATCCGGGAAGGCGTGAAGACGCCACGCGGCGGAGACTGGAAGGTCCACGTACTGAAGGACACTCTCTCGAACCCTCGCCTGTGCGGCTGGCGTCGGCTCGGCGGGGAGTTGGTGAGGGACGATGCGGGCAACCCGGTTGTCGGGCAGTGGGAGGCGATCCTTACGCCGGACGAGTGGGTCACCGTGCAAGCGATCTTCAGCACGCGGAATGGTCGGAGCGTCGGAAAGGATGGCGTGCCGGGTGAGGTGCTTCCCGCTGACTACCGGGAACATCGCTACCTGCTTACCGGCATTCTCCGCTGCGGACGACCAAAAGAGGATGGCGTTATTTGCAACACCAAGCTACGAGTTGCCCAGCGTCCGGAACTAGGCCATCACGTCTATCACTGCCCGGCGCGTAGTGCCGGAGGATGTGGGGGCCTTTCTCGGCGCGGTGATCTCGTCGATATGTACGTCTCGGAAGCGGTTTTGGCAAAGCTCGAAGAGGCGGAAATGCGCAAGAGGCCCATTTCGACGGTGTGGCCTCGCGAGACGGAATTAAAGGAAGCGGAAGCGATCCTGAGCGAACACATCGCCGCGTTCATGAGCAAGCCTCGGAAGATAACCGCAGAACTGTTCTACCGCCTCCTTCCCGACCTGGAACGCGACGTTGCCGAACTGCGCGCCGAGAAAAACAAATACGAGGGTGCGGCCAGAGCGGCTCAGGCTCGAACCGATATCAACATTGCCGACATTCGTAAGCGCTGGTACCTGCCGGAAGCGGAGGGGGGTCTTCCCCTGTCCCGTAAGCGACTGTACGTGCGGGAAGCGCTCGTGGCGGTGATCGTCCATCCGAGCGGCCGAACCGGGCGGGCTCCGTTCAACCCGGACCTACTCGAACTGATCCCGCGTGAGGACGTCTAGGACGTCTTCAGCTCGGCAGGGCGCTGCCCCCCTTACCTAGGGGTGACAGCGCCCTTACCTTTTGCCTGAAGCGGTCGGACGTCTACGGACGCCCTGGGACGTCTGTGGACGCTGGTGGACGTTGGCGGAAAGTCGGCAACTCGCCTGCTAAAGGAACTTTCCCCTGGTCTTGATCGTTAGGAACGTGGTAGATCTAGAGACGTCCAAGCCGTCCGATCACGAGAGGCAAGAACAGCGGGGACCGATACGCGACCTGATCCGGCGTGAATAAATCACCGGGCAACTAAATATATAAAACATGATTGCCGTTCCGTTGGAGGGACCCGGCCCAACGGTAGGCCAAAAATTTGGCACGCCAATCGGTATATAAAACATCGCGCCTTAAATTTATAACACTCCAAATAACTCCCGCTGAAAGTAGCACTCTAGGTCATGTCGTTTCTTTGGCATGCCTGCCGGTGATGCTTTCGTTTCCGTGTTTCGGTGGCTCCCTGCGGCGAAAGGAGCCCCCCGCTGGTACCCGACGAATTGGGACCGCACATCAAGCTTGCTCAGGAGTGGGGCAAGCGCAAGGCCGCTCAGTTTCCTGAGTGGTCAACCGAGAAATGGCGGCGCGTCGCTGCCATCCTCGACGTGGAGATAGACCCCCGTCCCTCTCCCGTCGTTCCGCAACTTCCTGCCGAGAGCGGGAGGGGTGCCGCGTGAGCGAGGCTCCTCCGTTCTCTCCCGAGGTCTACGCCGCTGCTCGTCGTGCGTCCATGCCTGATTTCGCCCGGTGGCAAGAGATGGTGCGCGCGACGGGCGGGTGTGCCCAACCGATCCGGCTTCAAGGTCGCCGGATCACCTTCGACTCGTCGCTAGAGATCCTCGACGTCTACCGGACGGCTGATGAGCCCACGGGGTACCTGCTCACCGCCTGCGGCAACCGTCGCAAGTCTCGTTGCCCTGCCTGCGCCGAGGTGTACCGGGACGACACCTATCACCTGATCCTGTCCGGGCTGCGGGGCGGCAAAGGCGTTCCCGAGGATGTGGGCGGGCATCCTCGGGTGTTCGCCACCTTCACCGCCCCCTCGTTCGGCGCGGTCCACGGTCGACGTGAGAGGGACGGCAAGACGCTGCCCTGTCGTCCCCGGCGAGACAACCCCGTGTGTGAGCACGGACGGCCGGAAGGGTGCGGGGCGCGGCACGCGGAAGATGATCCCCAGATCGGGCAACCCATCTGCGTGGACTGCTACGACTATCCCGGCGCGGTGCTGTGGAACGCTCACGCGGGCGAGTTGTGGCGGCGCTTCACGCAGGCTCTACCGGCCACCTTCGCCCGGCGGCTGGGCATCACGCGGGGGGAGTTACGGCGTCGGCTGCGGCTGTCGTACGCCAAGGTCGCCGAGTACCAAGCGCGGGGCCTGGTCCACTTCCATGCCGTGATCCGGCTCGACGGACCGGACGGGCCGGATGCTCCTCCACCGGACTGGGCGAGCGTCCCCGTACTCCAGACGGCGATACAGGAGACGGCGGCAGCGGTCGCGGTCCCTGTGGGGTCCTCGTTCGTCGCCCGGTGGGGTGACCAACTCGACGTGGAACCGATCTACGTTGCCGCGTCGCTGGAAGGGGTCGCAGATCAGCGGGTGGCGTCCTACATCGCCAAGTACGCCACCAAGGGCGCGGAAGCCTCCGGGACGGTCGACCGCCCGGTTCGGCAGTTGCGGGATGTGGCATACCTCGACGTCACTGAGCACGCGAGGCGCATGATCTACACGTGCTTCGTGCTGGGTGACTTGCCCGAGTATCGGCTGGTGCCGCTTCGGCAGTGGGCTCACATGCTCGGCTACCGGGGGCACTTTTCCACCAAGAGCCGCCGCTACTCGGTGACGCTCGGCAGTCTGCGGCAGGCTCGGGCCGATCATCAGGCGGAAGAGTCTCGCAAGCGGCGGGGCCTGCCCGATCGGGGTGAGCGGCAGACGGTGACGGTGGGAGAGTGGCGGTTCGACGGAAGCGGCTACCGGGACGGTGAGGCGTTCTGGGCTGAGGTGATCCGGCAACGCCTGGCCACAGCTCGGGCCATCGCTCGGGAACAGAACCGGCAGGAGTCCTCCGGCTGATGGCTGGCTGATCCGCTACGTGAGTGGTGTGGCCGGCGGAATGCCGTAGGCACCCGAAGGGCGACCGCAAGGGAGTTCGGCCGGCGACACCACGTCACGATCTCGTAAGACCATAGCCTCCACGGGCTTAGGTCGCTCGCTTTACCCTGGGAATCGGAGTTGTCCCCAGGAAGGGGTAAGAGCTATGGCCGATGGCAACTCGACAGTCGGGAAGCGGCTGCGGTCCCTTCGCCTGGATCGCGGCTACAGCCAGCAAGAGCTAGCCAACCGAGCCGGTGTAAGCCTCGACCTCGTCTCCCTCCTGGAACGCGACGTACGCGAGTCGATGTCCTGGGCCTCGATGGTCAAGCTCGCTCGCGCCCTCGACGTCGACCCCGGCGTGATCGCCGGTAAGAAGCCCGCGTTAGATCCCGTGCCCGGTGCGGCCGTCCTGAGCGTGCGCGACGCTGTGATCAATCCTGGGTTGCTGCCCACGCTGCATCCCGACCACGAGGGAGAGCCCGCCGATGCGGCTAGCCTGTGGCGGCTGGTAGAGCGCGCTTACGGGGCCTACTTTGGCGGGGAGTTCGGCGTCCTCGCGGCGGACCTCCCGAACCTGATCAACGAGTGCCGTCTTCTGCATGCCAACGATCCGGCTGCTGGTGCTGCTGCGCTGGCTCATGCCTGGCAACTGGCCTCGTGCGTCCTGGTCCACACGGGACGTGACGACGCTGCGGCCATCGCTGCCGAACGGGCGATCCTCGCTGCTAAGGACGGCAACGACCCTTGGCGGCTGGCGACGCTCTACGGTACGTATTCCTGGGTCATGCTCCATCAGGGGCGACTCGAAGAGGCCGAACAACTGGCGACGTCAGCGGCAGACGAGATCGAGCCGGTGATGTCGAAGGCCGTCCCGGAACAGATCACCGCATGGGGCGGGCTCATCCTCAATGCGGCCGTGTCGGCTGGTGCGCGCACTGATCGCGAGCGGGCGGAAGAGTACTTGCGCGTTGCTGCTGCTGGTGCGGCTCGTGTGGCTAAAGACCGGCATGACTACTGGGTGTCGTTCGGTCCCTCGCATGTCGCTGTCCAGACGACGCACATCATGACGGCCCTGCATGAGCCTGAAGCCGCGCTGGAAGCGTCGAAGCGGGTACGGCGGGATGACCTGTTCAAGGTCCAGTTTGGGCGGCACCTGCTGAACGAGGCGCGTTCGCTGTTGGAGCGCCGTCGTACTGACGATGCCCTGGCTGCGACGGTCCGGGCTCGTGAGCTGTCGCCGGAGTGGTTCCGTCATCAGGGCTTCGCGCGGAGTCTGACGGTGGACCTGGCCGAACGTAAGACCCGGCTTTCCGCACCGTTGCGCACCCTGGTTCAGGAGTTCGGGGGCGTCAGTTAGTCGAGCCCGTACACCATGTACGGATTCAGGGTGCGGCCTCGACCAACCCTGACACTGCGTCCCTCGTTGTAACCGAGCGTTACGGTTACCGTCCCATGCATGGGTTTCCGAGACGCGAACGAGTTGCACTACTGGGACGCGGACGACGAGATCGTGGGCCGCCTGCGCATCCGGTTCCCCCGATGGCGCGTCTGGCGCGGACGAAACGATCAGTGCGAGCCCTCCGGCTGGTACGCCACGCGGACGGACGTCATCTCCGAGGATGATCTCGACCGGGGCTTGTGCCGCACTTTGGACGCCGACAATGACACGGAGCTGGCTCGTCTCCTCGGCGAGCAAGAGCGCATCCAGCAGGACATAGCGCCTCGTGATGGCGCTGCCGAGACGGCTACGGCGGGGGGCTGAGCGGTGCCCCGGCCTTTGGCGTCGTCAATCCGATCTGAGAAGCACTCCGAGAAGCTCGCGGGCTACCTGAGCAAGCTGGCTCCCCATCTGCGAGCTAAGGGGCTTTCGGTCCTGCTCAGCAGACCGGTCAAGCTCCGGGTCGGTCTCCAGTACGGCCAAGCGATGGGGTACCTGAGCTACGGTCCTCCCGAGCTGGACGTGTGGCGCTCGGACGGCAAGCCGCTAGGCACGATCACTGTGTACGAGGAGGCGAAGGAACCCGAATATGCGCTGCGTCCGCGCGGTGGGGAGCCCAAGCCGATGTGCCCGGTCAGTGACCCCAAGACGGCGGCCGATACCTTGGCGGCGCTGGTCATCCTTAGCTCGTACTGGGGCGGCTGATGTTCTACTACCTGCCCCGTGACGTGCCGCAAGACCAGCGGCAGGCGAACCCGGAGACGGTCAAGCGGGTTCGTTCGGCAGTGGCGCAGATCGTAGAGAACGAACGGCGACGGCGGCACGCTGAGGGCCTGATGCGCGCCTGGGACCTCGACCGTGACGGCCTCGACAAGGCGGCCGTCTCTCTGGGCATCCCCCCGGTCTCCGACGAGGAATGGACCGTGATCCAAGCCGCACGCCGCAGCACGCATGACGCTGCCACCCCCTGATCATGTCGTGCCGGATAGGCGAGGGTCATAAGCGTCCGGCGCGGCAGAGGCCCCCACGGGGAAGCACTGGTGGGGGCTCATCCATGTTTCGGCAAGCTTCCTCGGGACATCGCCCGTGCTGCTCGGTGGGCTGGGGCTGAGGAACGAAGTCCCAGACCTTCGATCGCCCCCAACCCCGTGTGGAGACCAGCCACAGCATGGCGATCGTAGGGCTGTACTGGTGGACACCTAGGAACGCTGCCCCGTGCGAGCCGCACCTTGATCGGCTTTCGATCGGCTTTCGGCAGACATCTCACATGTCCTCGGCCGCTCGTTGCCTGCGGCGGCGGTGCTCCCCCGCCGGGACCGGCCCCCAGGCCGCATGCCCGGCGGGGGGAGGGCACCGACCGCCGCGCGGCGCGCTTGCGCGCCGCCTAGACCATGTAGAGAAGGTTCTCGCCGAAATGTGCCTCATCGTGGCGAGCGGGTCATGCAAGCGGGGGCGGAGATGAGATCCGGCTAGGTGTTCGACCTGGTAAAAGCCGTTGTGCTGCGTCGATGACCGGCTGAGCTGGATGGCTGCGACTTCACGCGAAAGAGTTGCGTGGATGCAGGTTCTGAAGGTAGTTCATGATGTTGCTGAACCCGGCGGCGATCAGGGCGGTGCCGACGCCGAGCACCACGCCGCCGACGGTGGCGAGGCGGCCGAGCCGCAGGTAGTACTCATCCGGCTTGTCCTTCTTCACGTGCGACTTCCAGATGTCGTAGGTGAAGACGGTGTTGAACCCGCTGATGTTGGCCGCCATGCCCGCCATGAAGGAGGCGAGCAGGCCGGTGACGGCGATGCCGAGCACGCCGTTGGGCAGCAGGTCGCCCATCAGCAGCGGGATCGCGTAGTTGTACTGGGGGCCGCCCGGCTTGCCGAGGTCGTTGAACAGCACGAGGGCGACCAGGCCGGGGATCACCGTCACGGCGGGGATCACCAGTTTGGGGTAGGCGGCGACGATGGGGGTGAGCCGCGCCGCGGTGGTGTTGCGGGCGGAGAGCCCTCGCTGCACCTCGGCGAAGTTGGTCGTCCAGTAGCCGAACGACAGCACGAATCCGAGGCCGAGCACGATGCCGATCCAGTGCGCGCCGAGCGGGTTGGTGGCGCCGGAGCCGGTGCCGGCCCAGGCGTGCAGGCCGGGGTCGCCGAGCGCGGAGTGCCGCACCTTGTCGGCCAGGCCGGAGAACCCGCCGACCTTGATCAGCCCGAGCACGGTGACCGGGATGAGGCCCGCGAGGATCACGAAGAACTGCATGACCTCGTTGTAGATGGCCGACGACAGTCCGCCGAGGACGACGTAGGCGAGCACGATCGCCGCCGACACGACGATCGACAGCAGCAGCGGCCAGCCGAGGAGCGCGCCCATGACCAGGGCGAGCGCGTACAGGTTGATCCCGGCGATGAGGATCTGCGCCAGCGCGAAGGTGATCGCGTTGAGCAGCTGGGTCTGGCCGTTGAAGCGGCGCCGCAGGAAGTCGGGGACGCTGTGCACCTTGGAGCGGTAGTAGAACGGCATCATCACGATGCCGAGGAAGACCATGGCGGGGACGGCGCCGATCCAGTAGTAGTGCACGGTCTGCACGCCGTACTGCACCCCGTTGGCGGCCATGCCGAGGATCTCGGTGGCGCCGAGGTTGGCCGACAGGAACGCCAGGCCGGTGATCCACGCGGGCAGCGACCGGCCGGAGAGGAAGAAGTCCAGGCTCGTGCGCACGGCGCGCCGGGCCGCGAGTCCGATGCCGAGGACGGTGACGAAGTAGAGCGCCAGGACGACATAGTCAAGGACGTTGACGTTCAGCCGCAGGTCCTGCGCCGCGAGGGTTAGGTGTTGAGGCACGAACCCCCCGCTACCCGGAATTTTCCTGCTTTCACCTGCTGCTTCGTGCGAATTATGAGCCCTCGTCACACAGGGCATGGTGATCGTCCGTGTGGCGCCGCGGCGCCGAGCGACGGCGGCGAGAAAGTTTAGCGCCCAAACTATTGACGCGCCCGGCCCGGCTGTGTGAACCTGCGGCGGAGGCTGTCAGGAGCCTCGTCGTCACCATGCACGCTGGAGGTCGACGGTCAGGGTCCCGCCTGATCGTGCATGGCGGTTGTCCGCTGCCTGGAGCACGCCGGGAGGCGTCTTGGGCGGCACTTCGAAGGGAACCGTTCATGCGCAGGAAGCTCCTCAGCATGCTCGCGATCGCGCTCGCCGCGTGCTTCGTCGCGAGTGTGAAGGCGCCGCCGGTCACCGCGGCCGCCTCCGATCCGTACACCTACAGGAACGTCCAGATCGCCGGCGGCGGGTTCGTACCGGGGATCATCTTCAACCAGACCCAGAAGGACCTGATCTACGCGCGCACCGACATCGGCGGCGCCTACCGCTGGAACCAGGCCACCCAGACCTGGACGCCGCTGCTCGACTGGGTGGGCTGGGACGACTGGGGCTACAACGGCGTGGCCAGCCTCGCCAGCGACCCGGTGGACCCGAACAAGGTCTACGTCGCGGCCGGCATGTACACCAACTCCTGGGACCCCAACAACGGCGCGATCCTGCGGTCAAGCGACAAGGGCGCGACCTGGAGCCGTACCGTGCTGCCGTTCAAGCTGGGCGGCAACATGCCCGGACGCGGCATGGGCGAGCGGCTCGCCGTCGACCCCAACAAGAACAGCGTCCTGTACTTCGGCGCCCCCAGCGGGAACGGCCTGTGGCGCAGCACCGACTCCGGCGTCACCTGGTCGAAGGTCGCCAACTTCCCCAACGCCGGCACCTACGTCCAGAGCCCCGGCGACGCCTACCTCGGCGACAACCAGGGCGTGGTCTGGGTGACGTTCGACAAGCGCACCGGCAGTTCGGGCAACGCCACCCAGACGATCTACGTGGGCGTGGCGGACAAGGCCAACACGGTCTACCGCACCACCAACGGCGGGACCACCTGGGAGCGGATCGCCGGCCAGCCGACCGGGTACATCGCGCACAAGGGCGTCCTGGACACCGCCAACGGCTACCTCTACATCGCCACCAGCGACACCGGCGGCCCGTACGACGGGGCCAAGGGCGACGTGTGGCGCTACACCACCGCGACCGGCGCCTGGACGCAGATCAGCCCCATCCCCTCCAGCAGCAGTGACGACTACTTCGGCTACAGCGGCCTGACGGTCGACCGCCGGCATCCGGGCACGGTCATGGTGGCGACGCAGGTCTCCTGGTGGCCGGACGCCATCTTCTTCCGCAGCACCGACTCCGGCGCCACCTGGACGCGGGTCTGGGACTGGACGAGCTACCCCAACCGCTCCTTCCGCTACAAGATGGACATCTCGGCCGCGCCGTGGCTGACGTTCGGCGCCAACCCCTCGCCGCCGGAGGTCACGCCGAAGCTCGGCTGGATGAACGAGTCGCTGGAGATCGACCCGTTCGACTCCGACCGCATGATGTACGGCACCGGCGCCACGATCTACGGCACCACCGACCTCACCAAATGGGACTCCGGCGGGCAGTTCACGATCAAGCCGATGGTGGGCGGCCTGGAGGAGACCGCCGTACTGGACCTGATCAGCCCGCCGTCCGGCCCGCCGCTGGTGAGCGCGCTCGGCGACATCGGCGGCTTCCGGCACGACGACCTCACCAAGGTGCCGTCGAAGATGTTCACCCAGCCGGTCTTCACCAGCACCACCAGCCTCGACTACGCCGAGACCAACCCGGGCGTCATGGTCAGGGCCGGCGACTTCACCGACTCCGACCGCCCGAACGACAGCCACGTGGCCTTCTCCACCGACGGCGGCGCCAACTGGTTCCAAGGCGGCGAGCCGAGCGGCGTCAACAAGGGCGGCACCGTCGCGGCGAGCGCCGACGGCGGCCGGTTCGTGTGGGCCCCCGGTGACTCCGGCCTCCCCGTGGTCTACTCCGTCGGGTACGGCAACAGCTGGAGCCAGTCGTCCGGCGTCCCGGCGAACGCGATCGTCGAGTCCGACCGGCTCAACAAGAACAAGTTCTACGCCTTCTCCAACGGCGGCTTCTACGTCAGCACCGACGGCGGCGCCACGTTCGCCAAGACGGCGGCCTCCGGGCTCCCCGCGTCCGGCGTGCACTTCAAGGCGCTGCCCGGCATCGAGGGCGACATCTGGCTGGCGGGCGGCACCGGTGGCCTGTGGCACTCCACCAACTCCGGCGCCTCCTTCACCAAGGTGTCCGGCGTGACCGAGGCGGACAACATCGGCTTCGGCAAGGCCGCGCCCGGCAGGACCTACCAGGCGCTCTACCTGGTCGGCACGGTGGACGGCGTGCACGGCGTGTATCGATCGGACGACGCCGCCGGCGCCTGGGTGCGGATCAACGACGACCAGCACCAGTACGGCAACCTGGGCGAGGCGCTGACCGGGGACCCGCGCGTCTACGGCCGCGTCTACATCGGCACCAACGGCCGGGGCATCATCTACGGCGACCGTACCGGCGGCGGCAACGGCACGCCCGACACCACCGCGCCGACCAAGCCCGGCACCCCCACCGCCTCGTCGGTCGGCGCCACGGGCGCCACCCTGTCGTGGACGGCCTCCACCGACGACGTCGGCGTCACCGGGTACGACGTCTACCGCGAGGCCGGCGCCACCGACGTCAAGGTCGGCACGGCGACGTCCACGTCGTACGTCCTGACGGGGCTCACCGCGAGCACCTCCTACACCTTCTACGTGGTGGCGCGCGACGCGGCCGGCAACACCTCCGCGGCGTCCGGCCCAGTCACGTTCACCACCACCTCAGGTGGCGGGACCGGGAACGGCTGCACGGCGACCTACAAGGTCACCAACTCCTGGCAGGGCGGGTTCCAGGGCGACGTCACCGTGAAGAACACCGGGAGCGCCCCGATCAGCGGCTGGACGGTGAAGTGGAGCTTCGCGAACGGCCAGACGGTCACCCAGCTCTGGAACGGCGCCCTGACCCAGTCCGGAGCCGACGTCACCGTCAAGAACGTGAGCTACAACGGCAACCTCGCCGCGGGCGGCTCCACGTCGTTCGGCTTCAGCGGCACCTGGACGACCACCAACACCGACCCGGCGAACGTCACCTGCACGGCGAGCTGAGGCTCCCGGGCCGCGGGCCCGGCGCCTTCCCGGCGCCGGGCCCGCTTCGCGCTCAGAGCGCGGAGGTGTAGCTGATCATCGAGGCGTTGTTCGCCCGTGTCGTGGCGTTGTAGCAGGCGACGTCCCGCACCAGCACCTCCATGCCGGAGGTCGCCCAGGTCGTCAGCAGGTTGCAGAACTGCGGGCCCGGACCGAACGCGGTGACCTGGACGTGGTCGGGAAGGACGCCGACCTTGTGGAAGGTCACCAGCCGCAGCCCGGGACCGGCGGACTGGATCTCGTTGAAGGAGCCCACCGAGTTGAAGGTCACCCCGGCCGGCACCGGCGTGTACGGCCCGAGCGCGGCCGGCATGTTGTCGTAGGTGTAGGCGAAGTACTTCGGCGGGATCGCCGCCCCCGTGATGGCCCGCTGGCGCTGGTAGGTCAGGGTCCAGCCGGTGTTCAGCGGCACGTTCGTCGCGTCGAAGCAGCGCACCTGCACCTTCTGGGCGCTCGCCGTCCACGACCAGGCGCTCAGCTTGCACCGGGCCGGCACGCCGGAGTCGACCGCCGTCACCTGGAAGCCGCCCTCCTGGACGGTGGATCCCACGCCGTTCAGCGTGACCGTCCACACGCCGGTCACCGTCGGGACCACGGTGTTCGGCGCGCCGGCCGAGTTGAACGATGCGGCGGTGGCCCCGCCGTTCCAGTACACGTACCCGAGGGCCTGGGGCGCCGGAAGCCCGCCCGAGCTGTCCTCGATGACGATGCTGAACCGCGAGAACTGCGGCGTGCCGCCGTACAGGTAGCACCGCACCGCCACGATCTCGTCGGTGCCGGCCGTCCACCACTTCTCGGCCTGGCACCACTGGGCGAGCTCCGAGATCGCGGTGACGTGCACGACGCTGTTGTCGACGCCGGCCGCGCCGATCATCGGGAACTTCACGAACACCTCACCGGTGCCGCCGGGGCTGACCGTGACGTTGAACCCACCCGGCCAGCTGCCGGCCTGGTGGCTCGGCGAGGGAATCCCGGAGGTGACGTCGACCAGGGCGAACCCCCACCGGTCAGGCACGGCGGCCGCGGCACCGGTCGCCACCGCGGCGATTCCGGTCGCGAGCATGGTGGTGATCAGGAGCAGCCGTAAGACCACTCTTCGTAACTGGCGCATGTCGTCCTCCGTCGACGGTCGGATGGGCTTGCGCCGGAGACGCGGGGGCCGGTGATCCAAAGGCGGCCCGGAGGGTTCACAACCGCGTCCGGCGCCTTTTGATAACCCGCGCCCCGGCCTTTGAGAAGGCCCAACCGTGCCGCCTCCGCCTTGAGTCGTACGGCGCGTTCTACTCGCGGAGGAGACCAGACGCGGACGACCGCCCATATTCTGGGGGAGCGGTATCCGGGCGGACAGGGAGGGACATGGCGCTGACCGGCGACAGGAGCGGCGACGCCAAGGAAGGCACCCGCCGAGACGGCCTCAAGGGATGGCTGGACGACATCCGGTCCACCCGCACCGGGCGGCTGACCCTGAAGATCGTCATCGGGGTGTGCGGGGCCACGCTGGTCGTCACCGGCCTGCTGCTCGTCCCGCTGCCGGGCCCCGGCTGGCTCATCGTCTTCGCCGGCCTCGCCCTGCTGGCCACCGAGTTCGTCTGGGCCCACCGCCTGCTGGAGTTCGGCAAGAAGACCCTCGCGGCCTGGACCGACTGGCTCAAGCGCCAGGGCTGGCCGGTCCGCATCCTCGTCGGCACCCTGACCCTGGTCCTGGCGGCGGTCATCGTCGTACTGACCCTGAAGTACACCGTCGGCCTCGACCTGGTGGCGCAGGCGCGGCGGCTCCTGGGGTGACGGCCGCCGCTCACCAGAGCCGGTGACCTCTACCGGTCGTCCGTCGCGAGAAGAGAAGACAGCACGCTCGCCAGATCCCATATCTCCCGTTCCTTGGCGATCGACAGAGCACGATAGACGAGATCGGGATCAGTGCTCGCCGCGAGCGCCAGCGAAGCCCTGGCAGGGCGGAAACGGCGGTCGGAGACGGGGAGGACGCTACGCTCGGCCAGCGCGAGCCACACCCGCAGGTCGCCCCGGCAGCCGTTTCTGAGGATCGAGGAACGCCGGAACCAGAAGCGGGCAAGATTCTCATCCTCGGCCGCGCCACGCCCCAGTGCGGCGATCAGACATGTCGCCAGGTCGTCCACGAGTTCCGGAATATCATCGAGCAACTGCTGCTTCCACAGCATGGACAGGATCCCCGTCAACCGCTCCACCGGGATACGAGGCGCGTCCGCGGTCAGCATGGCGAGATACGTCGGCAAGAGGCGCGAAGTATGTATCAACTGAGGGCTGAAGGTGCGCAAATACTGCTCGTACGCCCTCACCAGATGCTCATCCGGCCGCGACACCATCAAGGTGAGCAGGCCCTGGGTGACCGTCTGGATCCCGACTTCTTGCGGGGCAAGGGCTATCAGGTCCTGCCCGATGCGTGATCGCATGATCGGTTCGGAGAGATGCGCCAGCAGATCGGTCTCGGGCGAACAGATGAACTGCGCGTGACCGATGATCGTCAGCGGGTCCTTGGGGAGGAGCCAGGAGTCCCGGCGCTCGTCACCTGGTGGGACGTCATAGGTCCAGTACAGGTCTTGGCTGTGGAACGGGGTGATGTAGTGGTTACCGGCCGACAGCTTCAAATCGCGCGTCCGGCCTCGCCAGACCCTTTGGACATCGACGGCTTGGACCAGGCTCTCCCACTCCTCCGGCGAGCACTGTGATTGCCACAGCAGGGCCAGTCGGCGCCATGAGGCGACGGCAGCGTCGTCCTCCCCGCCGAAGAGATCGCCGGCGTGCAGTCCGCCAGGGCTCACCCGTACGGCCATCAGCAGGAGGTTGGCACTGTAGGTGGCGTAGAGAGCCACCATGGTGGTGGAGGCCGGTCGATATTGGGGATATCCGGGTGCGGTCCGGGCGTCCACACCGCGCAGCAGGTCGATCAGTAGCCCGGTCAACCGGCCCCTCTCGCTCTCACGCACCAGTTCGGACAGGAAGTCGAGGATCGGGCCGCGCGTGGCGAGCACGGCGAACGACAGCAGCGCGTGGAGCAGGTCGTCGTCGGTGCCGGTCCGGCCGAGCGAAGCGCGTCTCGCCGACGACCGGCGGGCCAGGAGCTCGTCCAGCTCGACCGCGATCAGCCGTGCGATCAGGTACTCGCCGAAGGTGGCGTGCAGGAACTCGAAGGTGCGCAGGACGCCCGCGTCCCGGGTGGCCTCGGCGCGGTGGACGAAGAAGAAGCGGCCGATGACGACTTCGGCGTCGGTCAGCGGCGCCCGCATGCCGACCGGCTCGGCCCTGTCGGCCGGGCACAGGACGGCGAGGTCGGCGTTCAGCTCTTCGGCCGTCACCCACTGGCGGCCACGGTTGAACATCGCGAACGCCACCACCGACAGGCGCAGCAGCTCTCGCTCGACCAGTTCGTCCAGTTCTGCGCCGGGATGATGCTTGGCGACCTCTCTGCGCGCGAAGCGGTCCAGCAGGCGCTCGTACAGCTCGGCCCGGCTCAGCCCTTCCGAGGCCTTGCGCAGCGCGTTGCCGTCGGCGTCGTACAGGGCCAGCATCAGCAGCAGGAGCGGCTGCTCGGCGAGCTGCGGCTGGGCGAGGACGTCGTCGAGCTCCAGAGGTTCGAGGGAACGAGCGGCGAAGAAGCCGGCGTTGGCCGCGTTCCACACCGCCAGCCACTGCCGGACCTGCTCCGGGGCGAAGGGTTCGAGCCGTACGGCCATGGTCCCCGCCGGGAAGGCGCAGCGGTCGGCGACGGCCGTCCGCGAAGTCACCACGACGGCCACCGGACGGCCCAGTTCGGCCTCGCGCCGCTGGAAGTCGGCGATCGCGGTCAGGTAGTCCGACCGGCGCACCCCGGTGGCCTGGAGCAGCTCGTCGAAGCCGTCCAGCAGGACGAGGGGCAGCGCGCCGCCCGCCGACCGGACGAGGTCCGGCCAGTCGACGCGCTCGCCGGTGGTCGCCCGTATCCCGTGTTCGATCTGGTCCTGCACGCTCCCGTCGGCGGGGACGTCGCGCAGCGGCACCCGGATCGGCAGGAAGTCGGACGCCGGGAGCCGCGCGGCCAGCGCCCGGGTGAGCACGGACTTCCCCGATCCCGGCTGCCCGAGGACGACCAGGGGCGCGCGCAGCGCGGCCGAGCTGGTCAGATGTCCGAAGAGGAACTCCTGCACCTCGTCGCGCACCGCCACACCGGACCACCACTGCTCCGAGCTCGGGTCCCCGGCCGTACCGACCTCGGCGACCCGGAAGCGCGGGTGGATGTAGGCCTCGGCCAGGGACGGCATGACCATGCCCTCCGGCACGTCGCCGCTCTGGGCCACCGGGCGGTCGAGCAGCGCCCGGTTGGCACCGGCGATGCTCCGCATCCGATCCTCGGGCACCCGGCCGCTGGAGACTTCGGTGAGCAGCTCCTCCAGGCGGGACATGCCCACCGACAGCTCCGCACGCGTCGCCTGGTGGTCCACCATCTCCGACCAGAAGGCGAACTCCGGGACGTCACCGGCCAGCCGCCGGTAACCGTCCTCGTAGGCCTTCAGCGCCTCGGCCGGCAGCATCCGGGCGGCGGCTCGGAGCTGATCGCGGTCGCTCTCCGGCATCCTCGCCACGACGGCCAGCCCGGACACGAACGCCTCCAGTTCGTTGGTGAAGCGCGTGTAGTACGCCAACAGCTCGGCACGCGCCCGCTCGTACGGCAGGCCCGGCCGGGGACAGCCGGGTATCCCCTTCCAGGGAAAGGCGTCCCACGGCCCGGACGCGGCCCGCGCGCCCAGGGTGGTCTGCTCCTCGCGGGTCAGCTCCAGCTTCCGGTGGTCGAACGGCAGGTCGAGCCCGGCGAAGGCCTCGAAGAACGCGGTGACGACGACGATCGTGTGCGCGGCCTCCAGCAACTCGGTGCGGCTGCGCCGGTCCTTGCCCTTGACCAGCCCGCGGGCCCGTCCGACCAGCTCCCGGCCGACGCCCACGAAGTCGGCCTTGGGGTCGAAGAGGGCGAGCAACGCCGGGTTGAACACCGAGCCGACGAGAAGGCCGCCGCCCAGCACGGTGTCCAGGGCTTTCGCGGCACCGCTCTCGCCACCGAGCAGGCGGACGGCATCGGCATAACGGACTTCTCTGCTCACCGACGGGTTCCTCCGGAAGAGGGTGGAATTTCCATCATCTTGCCGGAAGGACACTGCCGGCGTGGATCAGTCGAAGGGACCGGCGGCATATCCGTCACGGAGCGTGCCTATATCAGATTGTCACCTGGGTGCGTACCGGATACCCGAGAAATGTGGGTGAAACCATAGGAACATTGTCATATCGGAGTAACGTCCGGATTCACGGATCCTCACCGGACAAGAGGTGCACCAGGTGAGCGCTGCCCAGGGACACGAGTGAGCGGCGTCGCGGCCCCGGCCACGTCCCGCCTGCCCAAGGAGTTCGCCGACGTCATCCGTGCCCATCTGGCCGATCTGACCGAGGAGATGATCGGCGAGATCCAGGCCAGCGTGCCGGAGTACTCCCGGCCCGGCGACGAGAAGTACGTCAGGGCCGTCCGCCGTGCCGTCGAGGAGGCGCTCAAGCAGTTCCTCGACCGGGTGTCGGCGAGCGGATCGAGCAAGGGCAGGCTGCTGGAGGTCTACCGCGCGATCGGCAAGGGCGAGGCCAACGAGGGACGTCCTCTCGACTCGCTGCAGGCGGCCCTGAGGATCTGCGCCAGGGTGGCATGGCGCCGGCTCGCGATGGAGTCGGAGCGGCTGAACCTCTCCCGCCGGCGGATGTGCGAAGTCGGTGAGGCCATCCTCGTCTACCTCGACGAGATCGCCGCGGCCGCCGCCGAGGGGTACGCCGAGGCGCAGATCAAGGTCGCCGGGGAGCTCGAGCTGCGCCGCCGGCGGCTGCTCGACCTGCTCGTGTCCGACCCGCCCGCCGACCTGCGCGCCGTGGAGGACCTGGCCCGCGCCGTGCGGTGGACGGTGCCGAAGACCGTCGCCGGCGTGGCGCTCGCCGCCCGCTCGCCGGGCGTCGCCGCCCGGCCCGCGCTGCCGCCCGACGTGCTGTCCGACCTCGACCGGTCGGATCCCTGCATGGTCGTCCCCGACCCGGACGGCCCCGGGAGGTCCGGCCTGCTGGACGCGGTGCCGCGGGACTGGGTCGTCGCCCTCGGCCCCGCCGTGCCCCTGCAGGAGGCCGGGCAGTCACTGCGGCTGGCGCGCGAGGCGCTCGCCCTGGCCCGCCGCGGGGTGCTGCCGGGGGAGCGGGTGATCCGCTGCGCCGACCACCTGTCGACGCTCATCATCTTCAAGGACGAGGCGTTGATCAGGGTGATGCGCAAGGCGCGGCTCGCGCCGCTGCGCGCCCTGCGTCCCGCGCAGCGCGACCGCATCGCCGAGACGCTGCTCGCCTGGCTGCAGTGCGGCTACAACGCCAACGAGGTGGCGGCCCGGCTGCACGTCCATCCGCAGACCGTGCGGTACCGGCTCCGCCAGGCGACGGAGCTCTTCAGCGACCAGTTGAAGGCGCCGAACGACCGGTTCGAGCTGGAAATAGCACTCCGTGCCCGGGCTCTGGCGGCCCGGGCCGCACAGCGCTGAAAAGCGCCGCTCCGCGCTTTCGTAAAGCGTGAAATGTGGGGGTAGTGAGTTCTCTTCGACCTGTCTGACGTGCGGTTTTGTCATTCGCGTGACAGTTGGGTGGGGTGGTTTGTCGGCCGGGGACAAGTTATTCGACCGGCGCTGCCTTAACTTTTCTGCCATTCAGCCGAAACGGGCTGTTAATGGCTGGAAGGCGGAAAAGTCATGCGTTTTCGGGTCGTCGTCTCGGCGTTGCTCGGGGCGGTACTCCTCTCCTCGGCCCTCACCGGCACCGCGCACGCCGCCACCTCTCCCCAGGGGGCGAACGACTGGGGGTGCAAGCCCTCGGCCGCCCACCCGCGTCCCGTGGTGCTCGTGCACGGCACCATCGAGAACATGGCGATCAACTGGGTGAAGATCTCGCCGGTGCTGAAGAACAACGGCTACTGCGTCTTCGCGCTCAACTACGGAGGCGCCGACGAGGACGCGTTCATCCAGGCCACCGGCGACATCGCCGCGTCGGCCCGGCAGCTGTCGGCGTTCGTCGACCGCGTGCTCGCCGCCACCGGCTCCTCCAAGGTGGACCTCGTCGGGCACTCGCAGGGCGGCATGATGCCGCGGTACTACCTGAAGTTCCTCGGCGGGGGAGCCAAGGTGAACAAGCTGGTCGCCCTCGTGCCCTCCAACCACGGCACCACGCTCGGCGGCCTGGTGGCCCTCGGCGACCTGCTCGGCGTCACCGGGATCGTCACCGACGCCTGCCAGGCGTGCGGGCAGCAGATCGCCGGGTCCGACTTCCTGAAGAACCTCAACGCGGGCGGTGAGACGGTCGCGGGCGTGAAGTACACGGTGATCACCACCCGGTACGACGAGGTCGTCACGCCCTACACCTCGGCGTACCTCGCCGGCTCGGGGGTGAGGAACATCCTCCTCCAGGACGCCTGCCCTCTGGACTTCAGCGCCCACATCGGCGTGATCCTCGACCCCGTCGTCCAGCGGATGGTGCTAAACGAGCTCGACGGGGCGGCCTCCCACCGCTCGATCAACTGCCTCGACCCGCTGGGCTGACCCTCGGCCAGATGCCCCGGGCGGGCGCGCCGCCCGGGGCACGCGTACGGCCTCGCCCACGTCCCGGGACGCCGGGGGAGCGGCGAAGGGTCAGAGGTAGAGGCCGGTGCCCTGCTCGGACTGCTGCGTGGCGACCGCGTGCAGGTCGCGTTCGCGCATCACGAGGTAGACCTGCCCGTGGACCTCGACCTCGTACTGGTCCTCGGGGTTGAACAGCACCTTGTCGCCGGCCTTCACCAGGCGCACGCTCGCCCCGACGCCGCACACCTCCCCCCAGACGAGGCGGTTGGCCATGGAGACGGTCGCGGGAATGACGATGCCCGCGGAGCTGCGGCGCTCCTCACGGTCCGGCTCGACCTTGACCATGACGCGATCATGGAGCATCTGGATCTCGAACTTCGGGTCACCCACGTTGGAAGCTTATTCCGAGCTCAGGTCAAGGGGGACCGGGTGTCCGGCCGTCGGATGGTGGGAGCGTTCCCATTGGGGTGATCGATAGGGTGGTGGCGGGAGGCGTGATGAACGAGGACTTCAGCGGCTGGCAGTGGATCAACGAGCCGGCGAAATGGTCGGCGGGCGACGACCTGCGGATGACCGCGGGGCCGCGCACAGACCTGTGGCGGGTGACCCACTACGGGTTCACGCGCGACGACGCCCACATGTTCGGCAAGGTCGTCCCCGGCGACGTCAAGGTCACCGCGACGTTCGAGGCGGCCTACGCCGAGCAGTACGACCAGGCGGGCGCCGTGCTGCGGGCCGACGAGACCACCTGGATCAAGGCGGGCGTGGAGTACGTCGACGGGCGGATCAACCTCAGCGCCGTCGTGACCCGTGACTTCTCGGACTGGTCGGTCGTCCCGCTCGCCGGTCCGGTCGAGGCCGTGACCCTGGAGCTCGCGCGCGAGGGCGACACCGTGACCGTGCGGTACGGCCTCGACGGCGCCGAGCCGCTCACCATGCTCCGCCTGGCTTACTTCCCTCCCGGCGCCCCGGCTCTGGCGGGCGTCATGTGCGCGGCGCCGCAAGGGGACGGATTCGAGGTCCGCTTCACTTCGGTGACCCTTGTGTGACGCATTTGTCGGTAAATGCCCCATTTATCAGGGTGAACGGCAGGTTTCACGGCAAAGCCCCAAGTGTCGGAGACCGTAATATGGATATGTTGGATGCCCAATGGGCGTGGATGGCTCACGGCGGCCGCCGTGCCGTCCGGTGCCTCCGGTCTCGTCCACGACGGGGAGTGAAGCGTGACCGATGAGACCTCCTGGCCCGCCGGCCTGGACACCAGCACGCCGAACCATGCCCGCATCGCCAATTACTTCCTCGGCGGGAAGGACAATTTCGCCGCCGACCGGAAGGCGGCCGAGGAGCTCCTGGCCATCGCCCCGGAGATCCGGGACATGGCCCGCGAGGGGCAGGCCTTCCACACGCGGGTGATCCGCTACCTGGTCGAGCAGGGGATCACCCAGTTCCTCAACGTGGGCGCGGGGATGCCGAGCGGGAACAACACCCACCAGGTGGCCCAGGGGCTCACGCCCGACGCCCGCGTGGTGTACGCCTCGCGCGACCCCGTCGTGCTGTCGCACTCCCGCGCGTTGCTCGCTACCGACGAGCGCACGGGCGTCGTCGAGGGCGACATCCTCCATCCCGCCGAGCTGCTCGCCGCCCACGGCCTCCGCCGGGTGCTCGACCTGTCGCGCCCGGTGGCCGTCATCGTGATGAGCGCGCTGCAGTTCGTCCCCGACGAGGACGGGCCGTTCAAGCGGGTCGCCGAGCTGCGCGACCTGCTGCCGGACGGCAGCCACCTGATGGTGATCCACGCGGTCTTCGACTCCCGGCCCGAGGCGGCCAAGCCGATCGTCGAGGTCTACAAGCGGGTCCTGAAGCGCAACGAGGACGCCTCGCGCACCCGCGAGCAGGTGCTCGGCTTCTTCGACGGGTTCGAGCTGGTCGATCCGGGCCTGGTCTACGTGCGCCAGTGGCGGCCCGAGAACCCGCTGAACGTCCACCGTCCCGAGAAGGACTGGCTGGTCGGCGGCGTGGGCCGCAAGATCTCCCCCTGATACCGCGGCCGCCTCGCGCCGCCCGGCGTCCTCACGCCCCGGCGTGGACGCCCGTCTCGACGGGGAGGCCCGAGAGCCGCCGAGCGCGTCGACGACGGTGACGGCCCCCGTGTCGATGGCGGCCCGCAGCTCGTCGCGGCTGATGAGCGCGGTCATGACTGGACCCTCCGAATGAACTGGACTACAGTCCGGTTGTGTGAACGATGAGGAAGTCAGCGGACCGCAGTCCGGTTCGTCGAGCGAGCTTCTGAGCCTGCTCGGCGGCGAGCCTCCGCGTGAACGTGCCGACGCCGCCCGCAACCGGGAGAAGGTGCTCGCCGCCGCGGCGAAGCTCTTCCGCGAGAAAGGGGTCGCCGCCGTCTCCATGGACGCGATCGCCGCCGAGGCCGGAGTGGGCAAGGGCACCCTGTTCCGCAGGTTCGGCGACAAATCGGGCCTCGCCGTCGCGCTCCTGGACGAGCGGGAACGCGAGCTGCAGCGCGCCATCGTCTTCGGCCCGCCCCCGCTCGGCCCCGGGGCACCGCCCGGCGAGCGGATCCTGGCGTTCCTGGACGCCTACGCCCGCTACTTGTACGACCACCTCGATCTCGTGCGGGTGTCGGAGACCGCCGCGCCCGGAGCCCGCTACCGCATCGGCGCCTACCGGTTCTGGCACCGTCACCTCGCCATCCTCCTGACGCAGGCCTCCCCGGACCGCGACTCCGACTACCTGGCGCACGCCCTCCTCGCTCCGCTCGCGGCCGAGGTCGTGACCGCTCTGAGGGACGAGTACGACATCGACCGCACGATCGAGGGCCTGCGCGCCGTCGTGAACGCCGTGACCGGCCGGTAGCCCGCCCCCGGGCCGGGCCGGACTGTCGGAGGGCGGCACTAGGGTGGCCGAACAGCGACCTCCCGGTGACCGATCACGCTGTTGACGGTCCCCATACTGTGAGGCGCCGTCAGTCGAGAAAGGCCGCAGAACCGTGAGGATCGCCCCCTACGTTCGGCTTCCCCGCCCCCTCCGGTGGGTGGCGCGCGTCCTCACCGCCCTCGTCGTCCTGGCCATGGTCCTCGGCGGCGTCGCCGTCTGGGCGGTACGGCAGTCGTTCCCCCAGCTCGACGGCGAGGTCCGGCTGCCCGGCCTGCACGCGAAGGTGACCGTGCTGCGCGACCGGTACGGCATCCCGCAGATCTACGCCGACGACCCGGGCGACCTGTTCAAGGCACAGGGCTACGTCCACGCCCAGGACCGCTTCTGGGAGATGGACTTCCGCCGGAAGACCACGGCCGGGCGGCTTTCGGAGCTGTTCGGCCCCTCCACGCTCGCGGTCGACAAGGTCGTCCGCACGCTCGGCTGGCGCCGCGTCGCCGAGCGCGAGGTGGCCCTGCTCGACCCGCGCACCCGCCAGGCACTGGAGGACTACGCGGCCGGCGTCAACGCCTGGATGTCCGCGCACCAGGGCTTCGCCGACAGGAGCCTCGAATACGCGGTGCTCAAGCTGACCAACCGCGCCTACACCCCCGAGCCGTGGACCCCGGCCGACTCCCTGGCGTGGCTCAAGGCGATGGCCTGGGACCTCCGGTCCAACATGTCGAGCGAGCTCGAACGGGCCATCGACGCCGCCGTCCTGCCCGGTGACCGGGTACGGCAGCTCTTCCCGCCGTACCCGTACGACAGGCACCAGCCGATCGTCACCGCGGGCTCCGTCCACGACGGCACGTTCACCACCGGCACGGGCACGACGGCGCGGGCCTCCACCGAGGCGGGCACCCTGCGCAAGACCTCCGTGACCGGCGTCCCGGGCAAGGCGCCCGTGACCGGAGTCGCGGCCGGGATGGGCGCCGCGCCGGCGTCCACGGGCGTGTTGCGGGACGTGTCGCGGGCGCTCGGGGCCGTGCCGTCGCTGCTCGGCACGAGCGGGGCCGACCCCGCCGGCATCGGCTCCAACTCCTGGGTCGTCGGCGGCGCGCACACCGCGACCGGCAAGCCGCTGCTGGCCAACGACCCGCACCTCGGGCCGCGCATCCCCTCCATCTGGTACCAGGCCGGGCTGCACTGCCGCGTCAGGTCGGCGGCCTGTCCCTACGACGTCGTCGGCTACACCTTCTCGGGGCTGCCCGGCGTGGTGATCGGCCACAACGACCGCGTCGCCTGGGGGTTCACCAACCTCGGCCCCGACGTCACCGACCTCTACCTCGAACGCACCAAGGGCGACACCTACGAGTTCAAGGGCCAGTGGCTGCCCCTGGAGACCCGCACGGAGGAGATCAAGATCGCCGGGCGGCCGTCCCAGAAGCTCACCGTTCGATCCACCCGCCACGGGCCGATCGTCTCCGGCGTCCTCGGGGACGCGAACGACGCCATCCCGGGCTCCGCCGCGCACGCCGGGGAGACCCCCGGCGCGATGGCCTCACCGGGAACGGCGGGCAAGCCCGGCGGGTCGGAGCCGGCTGCGGCGGGCGCGTCGGCCGGGGGCCGGCAGGGGCTGGAGGTCGCGCTCCGCTGGACGGCCCTCGACCCGGGCCGCACGGCCGACGCGTTGCTCCTGCTCGACACCGCCTCCGACTTCCAGCAGTTCAGGAAGGCCGCCTCCTTCTTCGAGGCGCCCGCGCAGAACATGATCTACGCCGACGTCGACGGCAACATCGGCTACCAGGCGCCCGGACGCATCCCCCTCCGGCCGGCGAGTGCCGGCGCGGGGCGCGGTGATCGGACGTCGGACAAGAGCGCCGCCCCGCCGGCGCCCCAGGGCGGCGAGCGGAGCGAGACGGTGGAACCCGGTCAGTGGCCCTCGCGCGGCTGGACGGGCGACGAAGAGTGGACCGGTTTCATCCCCTTCGACGAGCTGCCGATGGCGTACAACCCGCCGGAGGGTTTCATCGCCACGGCGAACAACGCCGCGATCGGCCCGTCGTACAGCCGGTTCCTCACCTCCGACTGGTCCTACGGCTACCGCTCACAGCGCATCGTCGACCGGATCAAGCAGGCCATGGCCGGCGGGGAGATCACGGCCGGCACCATGCGCGACATCCAGATGGACTCCGTCAACGGCCTGGCGCCCGTCCTCGTGCCGTACCTGCTCCGAGCGCCCGGAGCCGCGCCCGAGGCCGGGGAACTGCTGAAGGGCTGGGACTTCACCCAGGGCCGCGACTCGGCGCCCGCCGCGTACTTCAACGCCGTCTGGCGTCACCTGCTCCAGCGGACCTTCGACGACGAACTGCCGGAGGGCGGCCGGGCGGGCGGCGGTGACCGCTGGTACGAGGTGGTGCGCCCGCTGCTCGACAAGCCCGGCGACCGCTGGTGGGACGACGTGCGCACCAAGGGCAAGATCGAGACGCGCGACGACATCCTGGCGGCGGCGACCGCCGACGCGTCCAAGGAGCTCCGCCAGAAACTGGGCGACTCCCCGCGCGACTGGCGCTGGGGCGACCTCCACACCCTGGAGCTCACCAACGAGACGTTCGGCACCTCCGGCATCGGCCCCATCGAGTGGCTGTTCAACCGGGGCCCGCTGCGGCTGGCCGGCGGCAAGGACGCCGTCGACGCCACCGGGTGGGACACGACCGAGGGGTACGAGGTCAACTGGGTGCCGTCGATGCGCATGATCGTCGACCTGGGCGACCTGGACCGCTCACGCTGGTCCAACCTGACCGGGGCGTCGGGCCACGCCTTCCATACCAACTACGCCGACCAGGCCCCCCTCTGGGCCGACGGCGCCACCACCCCCATGCGCCAAACAGAACCCGCGGTCCGCAAGGACACCGCCAACACCCTCACCCTGCTGCCCTGACCTGACTTCACCCGCTGTCGCGGTCTCGCTCGCCACCGGGGTCGGTGGGGTGGTGTGCGGCGAGTGGGTGGGACGGCGTGCGGCGGGGTCGGCGGGAGCGCCTGCCGTGATCTTGCAGGTGTTCTCAGGCCGTTCGCATGAGCTTGGGGGAGCGGACCCGCACCCGGGTTCGCTCGCAGTCGGCGCACTGCTGGGTGACGACGAGGCCGATCATCTCGATGGTGTACCAGTGGTGCCGGAGGTGGACGGCCTGGGCCAGTTCGGTGAGCCTTTCCTCCACAGCCGCCAGTCCCCACGACAGCAGCGATCCGCGGTGTCCTTTGAGGGTCTCCATCCGCTCCGCCTCCACCCTGGTGTCGAAAAAGGAAACGGCACGACCACTCCCGCCGCCTCTGTGCCCCCGGAAACCGTGGTCATGCCTGGAAAAGTCGGCCGGACACCCGAAATGCCCCCGTGACCTGGGCGAAGGTCACGGAAAATATGTACTTTTCGCTGGCTGTCGAGCCTTTCTGGGCTTCGTCGGCAAGAAGAGCCATCGACGGCACGAGTAGCGGCAGCGTGAGAGCTCCTGGACAGGGCGAGTCTTCATGCCGTCCCTCAACCGATGAACGCCCGCCCGTTCCACACGTCCCCGGCTCGTCACTGCCGCCCACCCAGGTTCCCCAGGCCAGGGCGGCCGAAGGCGGACCTCTTATAGCCGCGTCGGTGGAGAGTCAGCCGCTGGTCACCGAGGCGATCTCGGCCAGGGGGAACTCGAGGTAGTCGCCGGCTTCCTCGCACCAGGCGTCCAGGACGCCGCGGCGGAGTTCGCCGTGGCTGATGGTGGCGGTCAGGCCGTCGGACAGGGTGATGAGGGCGCGTACGCCGCGGTCGACCACGAAGCCGAGCAGGGACTGCTGTGCGGTGGGCAGCCGGGTCGCCAGGCGGCCGATGACCGCCCAGGTCTGGCCGGTGTGGCGTTCCTCGTCGCGGCCGCGCACCAGGCGACGGGCGTGCTCGCGCGGGTCGGGCGGCGGGTCGGTGATCAGCGGCTGCGGTTCCTCCAGTTCGGCCACCCGGCCGCCCGGAAGCAGGATCAACCGCCCGCCCTGCGGCTCCCGCTTCACCGCGATCTCCCCGGTGTCGTCCACCGGGACGGGGGCGTACCCGGCGTCGCGCAGGGCGGCCAGCGTACGCTCGGCCGGTGCGGTCCCGGCGAGTACGGTCGGGGCCAGCAGCCGCAGGCCGAGCCGGGCGAGGCGGCGATGCGCGGCGATCTCGGCGAGCAGCGCCGGGTCGGAGCCCTGGATGATGCAGCCCACCGTGGTGACGGTGACCTCGCCGTGCCGCCGCGCCACGTCCCTGACGAGGTAGGCCAGCGGCTGCGGGATGGCGCCCGCCGTGCCGAGCTCCTCCAGCAGCGCGTCGGCGGAGTACCCGGCGTCGAGGGCGCGCCGCACGCTCGCCGCGCTGAACCGCCACACCGACGCCGTCCCCTGCGACTCCCGGTCGGCGGCGCGGTCCAGCAGGCTCGCGAGCTCGGCGGCGGGCGGCCCGGTCACGACGGCCGTGAGGTCGGCCCCGAAGAGCGCCGTGCGCTGCGCGCTCGCCAGCGCGTGCACCGAGGCCTCGACCAGCCCGGGGTCGCGCTCGACCTGTGGCACGGTCTCGTCCTGCTCGTCGCCGGCGACGCCGGAGCCGAGGGCGGCGAGCGCGCGGCCGAGGTCGGTCAGGGTGCCGGACTCCACCAGTCCCAGCAGCCGCGCCTCGGTGAGGACGGCCGGGCAGCACTCGGCCAGCAGGTCGCCGTCGAGCAGCGGGGAGCGCCAGTGCACCGCCTGCACCAGCTCGGGCAGGCTCGCGAACGCGGTGCCTTCGGGCAGGGTGGCGAGCGTGGCGAGCACGGCCCACCGGATGCGGGCCACGGTCTCACCGGCGGGGTCGTCGCCGAGCACCGTGGGATACCTGCCTCCGCCGCGGCGCAGGGACGAACGTTCCATGCGCCACCAGGCCGACAGCAGCACGCGCAGCCGCGCCGGGGCGTCCTCCAGCCGCCAGGCGTCGAACCGCTTGGTCGGCACCAGGCCGCCGGCGGCCTCGTCGAGGGAGAGGAGCCGGGCGACGGCGCAGACCTCCAGCAGCAGCCGGGTCTCCTCCTCGGTGCAGCCGGTCTCCTTGACGACCCTGCGAACCTCGCGGACCCCGACGCCGCCGCCCTTCAGCAGGGGGAGCGGGGTCTTGTCGGTGTTCTCCAGCAGGGCGGTGGCCCGGTCGAGGGCGTGCGGCGCGGCCAGGCACATGGCATGGTCGACGGCCTCGCCGTCCGCCGGGACGGTGCCGAGGCTGGGCGGCTCGGGGGTGAACGGCGGGTGGTAGTCGGGCCCGCGCAGGGCCAGGGCCACCTCGCGGGGCATCTCGGCCATGTCCCACTGGGTGCGGTAGAGCAGTCCGCGGTCGGCGGCCCACTTCTCCGGCGTCCCGGGGGTGAGGAAGCGGTTGCCGTCCACGCCGCGCACCGGGCCGTCCCAGGCGAACTCGTCGAGCAGGCTGACCGTGCCGTCGGGCGCGTCCTGCAGCAGGGCCGAAAGCCGGTCGGGGTCGGCCAGTGCGGCGGTGAGGCGGGTGATGAGCTGGCGCCGCCCGCCCTGGGAGGCCAGGCCGAGGCCGCGGCCGATGCGGCGCAGGCCCTCGATGTTGAGGGTCCAGGAGTCGAGGTAGGAGGCGAGGGGGTCGCCGAGCCCGCATGGTGCCGTCCACCAGCGGGCGACGGCTCCGGCGAGGTGGAGGCGCCCGTCGCGTCCGGGCCAGACGAGGGCGTGGTCGTAGAGGCGTTCGAGCCAGGGGAGGACCTCGGCGGTGGTCACTCCGAGGAAGCGCGCCAGCTCGTCGGGGGTGGCGCGCTCACCGATCACCAGGCAGGCCTGGAGGATCTCCAGCGGGGGGAGGGGGAGCCCGCGCATGACCTCCATGACGGCGAAGTTGTCGCCCAGGCGCCGGGCCAGGGTGTCGAGGCGGCGTGGCCAGGGCGCCGCGATCGCGTCGGGGCGGCCCGCGAGGACGCGAGCGAGCCGATCTTCATCAAGGGTCGTCAGCCAGTCGAGCAGGTGATCATCCATCACAGCTCTCTCGAGGGTCTCGCGGGGGAGTCACCGTATGTCGGAAACCTGCGCCACGTCCGCTTGGACGGAGGCGGGGGAGGGTGTCAACAAGAAGCAACCGTAGTGCAGAGCCCCGGCTCGGCGGGATCGACGTAGCCGAATAGACCCTGAATCCATGAACCCCGAGATCAACATCTTCTCCGCGGATCGGTACGAGCAGGGCGTGCCCTGGGATCAGTACTCGTGGCTCCGGGAGCACTCGCCGGCACCCCGATCCGGGAGGGCCGGGCTTCTGGGCGATCAACCGCCACGAGGACGTGACTCACGTGTCACGTCACCCCGAACTGTTCTCCTCCCAGCTCAAGTCGTCGATGTTGTACGAGCGCACGGAGGAGGCTCTCGCCCGCGACCGGCTCATCATGCTCAACCAGGACCCGCCCCAGCACACCGCGACATCTCCATCGTCAACCGCGGGTTCACACCGCGGATGATCGGGAAGCCGGAGGACCACATCCGGGGTATCTGCGACGAGCTCATCGACCAGGTCAGTGGAGCACGGCCGACTTCGTCACCGAGATCGCCGCGCCCTTGCCGCTCTATGTGTGCGAACTGCTCGGCGTGCCCCCGGAGGACCGAGAGAAGATCTTCCACTGGTCGAACAGGCTCATCGGTTTCGACGACCCGGAGTTCTCCAGAGTGGACACGGCCGAGTTGTTCGGTTTGTTTGAGTATGGCATCCAACTCGGAAAAGCACGGCTGAATGAGCCACGCGACGACATCATCATCCGACTGGTGACCGGCGAGCAGGTTCTGCCGGACATGGAGCTCGGCATGTTCGTGGTGCCGCCGGCCGTCGCGGGCAACGAGACCACGCGCAACGCCGCCGGCGGCGGCACGCTCGCGTTCTTCGAGAACCGCGGCCAGTGGGAGCGGCGCGAGGCGGTCGACCGTCCGCTCAGCTCTTGAGGACGGCCCAGACGACCTTGCCGAAGGGGAGCAGCGGGTTCCAGCCCCATCGCAGGCTCATCGACTCCACGATGTGCAGGCCCATCCCGCCGGGCTCCAGCGGGGACGGATCGCGCATGACGGGCGCGGCGGAGCCGGGGTCGGCGAAGACGCAGGTCACCAGGGAGTCGCGGCGGATCATCGACATCCGGATCGGCTCGGCGGTGCCGCGCCGACGGTTCTGCGGGTCGAGCACCAGGCCGTGGCGCAGGGCGTTGGTCGCCAGCTCGGACACCACGAGCTCCATGTCCTCCACCAGGTCGGCCATGCGCCAGCCCATGAGGCTGCCCGCCGCGTAGCTGCGGGCGGAATGGACGGATTCGGCGCGGGGTGGGAGCACGAAGGTGGCACTCGACGTGCCGGCTCCAGGGGGCGTGAGATCGCGGGCGGGTAGGGGCCACCAGCCGACAGGAGGCCACCAATCGAAGGCCGACCACTGGTTTTGCCCACGTGTCAGGTCCGTGGAGTGCACGGGATCATGATGATGCAAACTCCTGTGCAGGTGCAAGAGCGAATGCACGTGCAGAAGGGTCGTGCAGGCGCTACGGTTAGCCCTGGGAGTGAACGAAGGGGGACCACACGCGCGATCTTTGACAGACTGTGATCCAGTCCACAACCGGAGGAAAGCACGTGTCCATCGATCCGCCTGGTTCCGGCTCAACGGTACGCCGCATCATGCTGGGCGCAAGCCTACGCAGGCTGCGTGAGGAGCGGGGGCTAACCCGTGAGGTCGCGGGTTTTCACATCCGCGCCTCCGAGTCGAAGATCAGCCGGATGGAGCTCGGGCGCGTGGGGTTCAAGACGCGTGACGTCGAGGATCTGCTCACGCTCTACGGCGTCGACGACGACGCCGATCGTCGTGCGCTGCTCGAGATGGTCCGCGAGGCGAACACTCCCGGATGGTGGCACAAGTACAGCGATCTCCTCCCCTCATGGTTCTCGACCTACGTCGGGCTCGAGGAGGCGGCCTCGGTCATCCGCACCTACGAAGTGCAGTTCGTGCCGGGTCTCCTCCAGACGGCGGCGTACGCCCGGACGGTGATCAGGCTCGGGCTTCCGGACGTCTCCGACGACGAGATCGAACGTCGTGTGCATCTGCGCATGCAACGGCAGGAGCGTCTCACCCGAAACGACGGACCGAAACTGTGGGCGGTCATCGACGAGGCCGCACTCCGGCGGCCGATCGGTGGCAAGGAGATCATGTATGAGCAGCTTCAGCATCTGATGGCGGTCGCGAGCCTGCCGGCCATCACGTTGCAGGTGATGCCGTTCCAGTTCGGCATGCATGCGGCCGAGGGTGGAGCGTTCACCATCCTGCGTTTTCCCGAGTCCGACCTGTCGGACGTGGTCTACGTCGAGCAGCTGTGGGGTGCCCTTTACTTGGACAAACGTGAGGATATCGACCCGTACCTCACCGCCATGGAACAGCTGTGCATCGAGAGCACAACCCCCGGGGGCACTGCCGAGATACTCGGCGACATACTCAGAGAGATCTAGATGAACCAGCCCTATAACGGAATGCCGGCGACGAGTCTGACCGGCGTCGCGTGGCGCAAGAGTGTTCACAGCAATTCGCAGGGCAACTGCGTCGAGCTTGCCAAACTCCCCGACGGGGGCGTCGCCGTCCGTAACTCCCGTTACCCGGACGGACCGGCCCTGATCTACACCCGTGACGAGATCCGCGCCCTGGTGCTCGGCGTCAAGGACGGCGAGTTCGACAATCTCGTCGCGTAACACCCTGTTCACATGCCGCGAGTCCGGTTAACCGGAGAGCGCTGATCGTGTAACCGGGGCCTGTCATCGATCCGGCACACTGGATTCGTCCACTTCCAGTGACATTCGTGGGGGACCGTGATGCTGGACCAGATGACTCTCTATCCCGTGGCGGACGACGTGCTTTTCGCGCCGGGGGGCCGCGTCGTGATCCGTACGTACGGAGTCGCGTCCGCGGCCTCCACTGAGGACGGCTCCCGCCCGGTCTCCTACCGCACCTGGGTCACCGGAGTCCGTGACCAGCCCAGGTACTGGCGCTGGGGTCACTTCGAGGACGCCCGCCGCGGCCACCGCCGCGTCCTCGAATGGCTGACCGGCCAGGGCCCGCAGCCCCAGCCCGTGGTGGGCGGCTGACGGAGACGCGGCCCACCCCGCCCTCCGCGCCCCGCCGCCCCTGGTTCGAGGGCGCTACGGCGGAGTACCCGGTTCCCGCGTCAAGGGCGGTCCCGGTGTGAGTGCCCCTTCTTGTCCGGGCCTCTCCCCGCAGCTACTCTTCGACCAAGCGTTAGCTTGGTGACGGGAGAGTGCGATGCGCCGTGGCATCTATCTGGTCGAAGAGGTCGACTTCCGCCCGATGAACTCGCGCAAGCCGCTGGAGTACCTCACCTGGCTGACCAGGTACAAGAAGGAGGACGAGCGGCTCGACCGGCCCGAGCTCACCCAGGGCCTGTCCATCCGGTCGCGCGAGATCGACCTGGTCGGAGCCTTCTACGCCGTGGGCATCACCGGTCACCCGCAGTTCAAGGCCGTCACGCTGTGGGACTGCCACGGCGGCTGGGACGGCGGCTGGCGGCAGATGATGAACATCTACGACGGCGTCGACGACAAGCTGTTCCTGTCCGACATCGACGACCTGCGGTTCTCCGCCTTCTCCCGCCCCCTCGGCGCCGCCCACGACAGCCCCGCCGTCGCCGACCTGCTCGCCGAGGGGTACGCCGCGCCGTTCTACCTGTTCGAAAGCGCGAGGGTGCGGCCGGGGGCGGCCCTGGACTACCTGGCGGCGGTGAAGGAGGAACGCCTCCCGATCCTCGCCGACCACGGCCACCGGCTGGTCGGCCTGTACGAGGTGCTGTTCTGCGACACCGAGGTCGTCACCATCTGGGGCATGTCGCTCGACGACCACCTCGCGACCCAGCGCGCCCGCGACGCCGCACTCGGCCTGGACGACGAGGTCACGCCCGACCCCCGCCTCCTCGACTGGCAGAAGCGCGCCCGCCACTACCTGGAGGGCCCCTGGCGCGAGACCCTCCTGGCCCCCTTCCCCGGCTCCCGCCTGGCCCCCGCGGCTCAGGCCCGCTTGCGGTAGCCGTCCAGGACGTCCTGCCGGAGCAGGAAGCCGAAGCCCGCCGACTCCAGCCGCATGCCCAGGGCCGCCTCGCTGAGACCCATCGCGGCGGCCGGTGTGCGCCGTGTTCCAGTCATGGGCGGCCAGCAGGCTGAGCAGGTGGCCGCGGCGCACCTGGCTTTCCGAGAGCCGGAAGGTCTTGAGATAGGCGACGCGGCCCCCGTCGTCGGTGATCACCTCACCGATGTGGTTCTGCTCCTTCGGACGGAAGGGCGGCATGAACCGGGACAGCGTGAAGCGCCCCATCCGGTGGACCCTCTCGAAGGTGTAGGAGGGCGACAGCAGATCGCCGGCCATGGTGGAGTCGTGGAACGCCGCCCACGCGCGTTCCTGCTCGTCCGCCGCGGCCCGCAGGTCGGCCGGCGAGCGGATCTCGTGGTCGCGCAGGCGGGCGCGGAAGTCCGGCACACCCGCCACCAGCGTCGCGTAGTGGTGGATCAGCTCGCCGTACAGGTCCAGCAGGAGGGTCTGGTGCAGCAGGCGGTAGTCGTCGGGGTGGGGTACGACGAAAGCGGCGGCGAGCGCGTCGGCGGCGTACACCATCACCCCGCACTGGCCCGGGTGGATCTCGAACACCCGCAGCGCGTCGGCCAGCCCCTGGACCTGCGCCCCGACGTACGCCTCCTCGACACGCGGCGACAGGCCCTGGCGGATCGCGCGCTGCGACCACTCCTCCCAGGCGATCGACGGGCCGCCGAAGTGGAGCGCCAGGTACCCCTCCAGGGCCAGGTGCAGGGGCAGGAAGCGCAGCCGGTCGCCGTGCTCGCGGCGGGCCATCCGGCGGTGGAACCGCAGCGGCATCGAGCGGGGTCCCGCGTCCGGGACCGTCGACAACTGCGTGCCGTACGCGGCGGCCGGCGTGCCGTCGCCGGTCCAGTGCGCCACGAACGCGTGCGGGACGTAGGAGAAGTACGACGTCCGGGGCCCGACCTGGACCGAACCGATCTCGTCGCCGTACACCCGCCGGTGCAGGCGTAGGTCGGCGAAGGGCTCGGCGCGGACGAGGGGGACCAGGCGGACCGCGCCCCAGACCTGGGAGGGGCGGGTGTCCAGGCCGGCCAGGTCGAGTGTGGTCATCGGGCGCGCTCCAGGCCGTCCTCGTGCAGGAACCGGGCCGTCCGGGCGTCCAGGTAGGCCTTCAGCTCGGCCAGGCCGGTCCGGCCCTCCGCGAACTGGGCGAGCTCGACCAGCGCGGGCAGATCCTCGGCGTCGCGGATTCCCGCCGTCGGCACCGTGGGGGCCAGGCGTCGCACGTCGAAGCCGGCCGCGTCGTACACCGGGTTGAGGTGGACCACGCTGACGCGGCGTCCCGGGTCGAGCCGGGTGCGCCATACGCGGAGCACTTCGGCGGCCAGGCCGGGCGGGGCGTTGTCCCACCCGTCGGAGACGATCACCAGGCGGTCGGGCGCGGTGTCGAGCGCGTCGAGGATCCGCCGGCCGAGCGGGGTGGGGCCGTACGGGTACGACAGTCGCACCGTAGTCCCGCGGCCGGCAGGAGGACCCTAACAGGACGCGTTTCAGGCCCTCTGCCGATTTTCCGCGCCCCTCCGGTCCGCCGGAATCGTCCGGAGAGGGGTGAGGTCTACAGCAGGGTGCCGGAGACCGGGGCGTTCCAGCGGGCGATGGCGTGTTCCTCGTGCTCGAAGCCGAGGACGGAGATCGTGCCGGTGTCGAGCTTGAGGAAGCGGCCGTCCTGCGGGGTGAGGCCGAGCCAGCGGGCGGTCAGGACGCGCAGGAAGTGGCCGTGGGAGACGAGGACGACCGTGCCGTCCGCCCCCAGCACGCGGGCGATCACCTTGTCGGCGCGCTCGGCCACCTGCTCCACCGTCTCGCCGGGGTGCTCGGCGTCCCCCGGGATGACCCCGTCGCGCCAGAGGTACCAGCCGGGACGGGTCCGCCGGATGTCGGGCGTGCTGATGCCCTCGTACCCTCCGTAGTCCCACTCCCAGAGGTTCGGCTCGATCTCGTAGTCGGTCAGGCCCGCGAGCTCCGCCGTGCGACGGGCGCGTGAGGCGGGGCTGGTGAGCACGAGCGAGACCTTCGTGCCGGAGAGGGCGGCGGCGAGGGCCCGGGCCTGCTCCTCCCCGCCGGGGGTCAGTGGGATGTCCGTACGCCCGGTGTGCCGGCCGTCCCGGCTCCACTCGGTCTCACCGTGGCGCAGAAGAATGACGCGTTCCATAGGTAGCCATCATTCACTGCCCGGCCAGCTCCTCGACGACGGGGGTGAAGGCGTCCAGATCGGACTCGTTGTGCAGGACGAAGTACGACAGATCGTGGTCGTCGCGCCAGCGGCGCAGCTTGGCGGCCATCTCGTCCCGCGAGCCGAGCAGGACCTGCGGGGTGTCGTCCTGGCGGCTGGTGTCGGCGGCGCTCCAGGCGGCCCTCTCCCTGGGGACGCCGGCCCGCATGACGCTCGTGCCGAGCTCGATCGCGTCGTACCGCGCCCCGGCGGCCGCGCGCACGATGTCGATCTTCTTCAGGAACGCGTCCAGGCCGCCGTCGTCCCGGTCCGGCCCGGAGCCGTCCGGCCGTACCCGCATGGTCAGGTTGACCACGTCCGCCTCGCGCGCGGCGAGCCTGAGGACGCGGGGCCCGCCGCCGCCGAGCTGCAGTTTGGGGTGGGGCCGCTGGACGGGCTTGGGCCGCTGGTCGAGCGCGGTGATGCGGTAGTGCTCGCCCTCGAAGCTGAACGGCCCCTCCGACCACAGCCCCTTGAGAACGGTGATCGCCTCGGCGAGCCGGTCGACGCGGACGCCGGGCGGGTCGAGCGTGAGCCCCGCGGCGGAGTAGTCGGCCGCCGCCCAGCCGGTGCCCAGGCCCACCTCCAGGCGTCCGTCGGACAGCAGGTCGAGGCCGGCGGTCTCCTTGGCCAGCACGGCCGGGTGCCGGAAGTCGTTGGCGAACACCAGCGTGCCGACCCGCAGCCGGGTGGTGGCGCAGGCTGCGGCGGTCATGGCGGCGATCGGCCCGAAGCGCGGGCCCACGAGGTGGTCGGGGACCAGCAGCACGTCGTAACCCGAGTCCTCCAGGCGGCGCGCCTTGTCGGCCCAGGACTTGGCGGACTCGGCGTCGCGGACGACGGCGGCGAACCGGAACGGTCTCACAGGGCCTCCCAGCCAAGCGCTTGTTCAAGTCACTTCCGGGGCCCAGTATCCGGGTAATCGCCCACCGCGGGCAACCGAAGCGGGGCGGGTCTCCTCGGCTCGGCCTGGCTACCTCTGGGAGCTGCGGAAACGCTGCTGGTAGGTGCGCGGGGAGACCCCCACGTGGTGGACGAAGGCACGCCGCAGGGACTCCGGGCTGCCGAACCCGGCGAGCTCGGCGGCGGAGGTCACCGAGTGCCCGGCGTCGAGCATCGACTTGGCCGCGTCCAGGCGGATCAGCTCGACGTACTTCGCCGGCGACATGCCCAGTTCGTGCTGGAACAGGCGCGCCAGGTGGCGTCCGCTGACGTTGACCCGCGCGGCGAGCCGGGGGACCGAGTGGTCGCCCGCCGGATCGGCGGCGATGGCGTCGAGCAGGCCGCGCAGCGGGGACGCCGGCGGGCGCGGCCCGGACAGCGACGGCGAGAACTGCGACTGCCCGCCCGGGCGCTGGAGGAAGACCACCAGGGACTGCGCGACCTTCCGGGCCAGCTCGGCCCCGTGATCGTCCTCCAGAAGGGCGAGGGCGAGGTCGATGCCCGCCGTGACACCCGCCGAGGTGTACACGCTGCCGTCCCGCACGAAGATCGCGTCCGGCTCGACCGCGATCTCGGGGAACGACCTCTGCAGGATGCGGGTGTGCTGCCAGTGGGTGGTGGCGCGCCGGCCGTCGAGCAGCCCGGCGGAGGCGAGGACGAACGCGCCCGTGCAGATCGAGGAGACGCGGGAGGCGCGGCGGGCCATCTCGCGGGCCGCCGACAGCAGCTCCGCCCCCACCGGGCGCGTCGGCAACAGGTCGCCCCCCGCGACGAGCACCGTGTCGAAGGCGAGGTCGTCGTGGGCGTCGGCGTCCACCGGCACGCGCATGCCCGTGGACGAGGCGACCTCCCGGCCGTGCGGCGAGCACAGCACGAGCTCGTAGGAGGCGCCGAACCGGTTGGCCTCGCTGAACACCTCGCTCGGCCCGGCGACGTCGAGCAGCTTGACGCCGTCGAACACCAGGATCCCGACCCGATGAGGCGCCGCAGGCCCGTGTGCCGCCACGTGCTGTCTCCGTTCAGCGTGGCATGTCCCGATCTGTGGGCTACCTGTCCGGACAGACGGGGTGCCGCCGCTCGCCTGGTTGCGAGGGTGAATTCACAGGATACGACCAGCCCACGACCTGCGAGGAGAACCGACATGATCGAGAAGATCGCCGGCGTCGTCGTCCCCGACTCGTTCATGGCCGCAGAGGCCACCGAGCTCGTGCGGGAGGTGGCGGGCCCGCTGCTGTACCACCACTCACGCCGCGTCTACCTGTTCGGCACCCTGCAGGGGAGGAGGCTCGGGCTCGAAGCCGACCCCGAACTGCTCTACGTCGGTGCGATGTTCCACGACCTCGGGCTGACCGAGCCCTACCGCCGTACGACCGAACGGCGCTTCGAGATCGACGGAGCCGACGAGGCGCGCCGGTTCCTCACCTCCCACGGCGTGCCGGAGGCCGGCATCCGCAAGGTGTGGGAGGCGATCGCGCTGCACACCACCCCGGAGGTGCCCTACCACCTCGAACCCGAGGTGGCGCTGGTCACCGCCGGGGTCGAGACCGACGTGCTCGGCGTCGGCTACCACCGCCTCGACCCCCGGGACATCGCCGAGGTCACCGCAGCCCACCCGCGGCCCGACTTCAAGCGGCGGATCCTCGCCGCCTTCACCGAGGGGTTCAAGGACCGGCCGGGCACGACGTTCGGCACGGTGAACGCCGACGTGCTCGAACACTTCGTGCCAGGGTTCCGCCACATCGACTTCGTCGAGGTGATCATGAACTCCGACTGGCCCGAGTGACCCGGTGTGAACGTTCAGCCGGAGCAGGACTTGCGGAACCAGACGGTCTTCGCGCTGCCGTCGGGGGCCGGCATGACGCCCCATTCGTCGCACACGGCCTCGACGATCGTCAGGCCGCGGCCGTGCTCGGCGTCGTCGTCGGCGACCTGCCGCCGGGGACGTCCGGCGCCGTGGTCGGTCACCTCGGCGAGGACGTCGTGATCCGACATGCACAGGGTGAGCTGGATGGGCGGCAGGCCGTACAGGACGGCGTTGCTCAGCACCTCGCTGGTCGCGAGCACCACGTCGTCGGTCAGCTCGCCGCCGTCGGTGAACTTCCAGTCGCCGAGGGCCCGCCGGACCTTGCCTCGCACGTCACCCAGGACCGTGGGGTCCCTGGGAATGTCCCAGCACACCGTGCGATGGCCGTCCCCGGTGCCGATCATGTACTTCCCCGTCTGTGTCGTTTATGGCATGGATGACCATACTCTGTCCATGTTTGCGCTTTTTGCCCGGCTGTCTGGTGGCGGCGGCACCGTGCGGGGCAAGGCCCGTTCTTTCTGGGGGACCCTGGTGCTCCATGCGGTGAACTGCGGGAATCGATGTCCGGTGGCGAGCTGAGGCGGCCGCCCGCCCGGACCGGGACGAGTCACCCGCGGCGCCCGTCCGCTGCGCGGTTAGCATTCGACCTTGTGACGCCCCGAGAACTGGCGGACGCCTACCTCGCCGCCCTGAGCAAGGGTGACCTCGACCGCATCCTCGCCCTTTTCGCGCCCGGCGCGATGGTCTACTCGCCCATGTACGGGCCCAACTCCGCGGTGGACTTCTTCCCCAAGACCCTCGGGGACAGCAGCGCGTCGTACCTGACGCTGCGCGGGGTCACGACGGGGGAGACCGTGACCGGCACCCGCCTGGTGAACATCTGGTTCCACTACGACTGGCGCCTGCCCAGCGGCCGCCCGGCCCCGTTCGACGTGGTCGACGTCATGGAACTGGACGCCGAGGGCCGCATCGCCGCCATGCACATCGTGTACGACACCATCGACGTCCGCCCTGCGTACGAGGAGGACACCGGCCACCCCTCCTATCGCAAGCCGCGGGACTGACCTCCGCGCGGTGACGCCGAACCGCTCCACGCCTCTTGCGTCTCCGGATCCCGGTCCCTCGCCCGCGCCCCGCGATCGGTCCGCCGTCCGGCCGACTTGACGGCTTCGTGTTCCACCTGTCAGTCTTCACTAACAGGTGGAACATAGAGATGACTGCGGAGGGATCCTGACCAGTGAGGAGCTGTTGGCGGTGCTCGCAGCCCTCGGGCATCCGCAGCGGTTGCGCATCGTCGCGGGGCTTGCCGAGGGCCGGGTGCACGTGAGCGAGCTCGCCCGGCGGCTCGGCATCTCGCGTCCGCTGCTCTACATGCATCTGGAGCGGATGGAGAAGGCAGGGCTGGTCGCCGGCGACCTGGAGCTCTCGGCGGAGGGCAAGGCGATGAAGTACTTCCGGCTGGCGCCGTTCGATGTGCGCCTGTCGGTGAACACGATCCTCGACGCCCTCCGGGCCGACGAGGCGGAGCAGGGCGACGAGGCGGGGCGGATGGATCACGGGTCGCGGAACGACGGCCAGGAAGGGCCCGACGACATGCAGGAGACACGGAGTTGAAGGAAATCATCATCCCCAGCGTCGTCTTGCTGCTGCTCACCACCATGGTCGTGGCCGGCCTGCTCTTCTACTTCCGGCTGCTGCGGCACCGCACCGAGATCGCGGCGATGTCGGAGTACCGCCGGCTGGCCGAGCAGACCTTGCGCAACCAGGAGCGGCTTCAGGCGCAGCTGGCCGACCTCACCGACCGGCTGAGCGATGTCGAGCAGCTCCTCCGGAGCGTCGGATGACCGCATGATCGGGAACGGCCCGGACGCGAGCTGGCACTCGCCGTCCAGGCCCTGACCGGCGGTACGTAGGAAAACGGGGTGGCGAGCTGGCACTCGCCACCCCGAACGAAGTCGCGCGACCCACGCCGTGACGGCGTGCCTTCAACGCGCACGAACATCAAAGGAAAGGAGAGCAGCTCATGCTGCTCGAAAGCAAATCAGTCCGCAGGGACGCCGCCGAGCCGAGCGGCGCGGGCCGGTGAACGGCGGGACGAAGCGGCCCCTGACCGTGCGGATCGCCGGCTGGAGCGCCACCCACCCATGGCGGGCGATCGTCGGCTGGTGCCTGTTCGTCGCGCTCTGTCTCGGCATCGGCGCGGCGGTCGGCACCCGCAGCGCGTCCACGGAGGACTACCGGGTCGGCGAGGCCGGCAGGGCCGAGGCGATGGCCGCCGAGGGCGGCCTGCAGCGCAAACCCGTGGAGTACGTCACCGTCCGTTCCAGGACGGGCCCGCTGGACGTCACGGCCGCCGGCGCCGCCGTGCGGGACCTCACCGCCGGCATGGAAAAGCTCCCCGAGGTCGCACGCGTCGGACCTCCGGTCCGGTCCGCGGACGGCGCGGTGCTCAGAGTGGACGTGACGATGAAGGGCGAGGAACTCGACGCCCGCAAGCACGTCGACGCACTGACCGCCGAGACCGCCCAGGTGCAGAAGAACCACCCGGACCTGGTCCTGGAGGAGAGCGGCAGCCCCTCGATCAGCCAGGGCGTCGACGAACAGCGCGGCGGCGACCTGGCGCTCTCCGAGGCGATCACGTTGCCGGTCACGCTGGTGACCCTGCTGCTGGTCTTCGGCTCCGTCGTCATGGCCGGGGTGCCGCTGCTGCTGGCGCTGTCGTCGATCGCCGCCGCGATGGGGCTCGCCATGGTGGTCTCGCACGTCATCCCGGACGCCGGCGTGGGCAACAACGTCATCCTGCTGATCGGCATGGCGGTCGGTGTCGACTACACGCTGTTCTACCTCAAGCGCGAACGCGAGGAGCGTGCCCGTGCCGGAGGGCGGCTCAGCCCGGAGGCGGTGGTGGAGCTGGCGGCGGCCACCTCGGGACACGCCGTCGTGGTCTCCGGCTTCGCGGTGGTCGTCTCGACCGCCACGCTGTACCTGGCCGGGGACATCGTCTTCGCCTCCCTCGCCACCGGCACGATCGTCGTCGTCCTGGCCGCGGTGATCAGCTCGCTGACCGTGCTGCCCGCGCTGCTGGTCACGATCGGGCGCCGGGCGGCGCGCAGGCGGAAGCCGGTCGCGGCCCGGAGGACCGGCACCGGCCGGGTCTGGGGCGTCCTGCTGCGTCCGGCGAGCAGGCATCCGGCGATCACCCTGTGCCTGTCGGTGCTGGTCATGGTCGCGCTCGCGCTTCCCGCACTGGGCATGCAGCTGAGGGTCCTGAACAAGGACAGCCACTCGCGCGAGATCCCCGCACTGCAGGTGTACGACAGGCTGACCGCCGCGTTCCCGGAACTGCGCGTCCAGCACCAGATCGTCGTACGGTCCGAGCCGGCGCGTTCCGGCGAGGTGGCCCGGGCGCTGCGGGACCTCGCGCGGCGCGCGCAGGCGGACCCGCTGTTCGCCGGGCGCGCCAAGCCGCGCGAGCAGGCGTCGGCCGACGGCCGTACCAGCCTGCTGGAGCTGTCCACCCCGTTCCGGTTGAGCTCCCCGCAGGCGCGGGAGTCGCTCGACCGGCTCCGTGGCGACTACCTCCCCGCCACGGTCGGCCGGCTGGCGGGGGTGGAGGCGGCCGTCACGGGGGACGTCGCCCGTGACGCCGACTACCTGGCCAACCAGGACGCCAAGCTTCCGCTCGTCGTGGGGTTCCTGCTGCTGGTGACCTTCGTGATGACGGTCGTGATGTTCCGTTCGGTGGTGCTCGGACTGGTCGGGATCGCGCTCAACCTGCTCTCCGCGGCCGGCGCGTTCGGGCTGCTGGTGGTGTTCTTCCAGCACGGCCTGGCATCGGTGCTGTTCGGCTTCGACGAAAGCGCCACGAGCGCGATCGGATCCCGCGTGCCGCTCTTCCTCTTCGTGATCCTCTTCGGGCTGTCCATGGACTACCAGGTGTTCGTGGTGAGCCGGATCCGCGAGGCGGCGCTGCGCGGAACGCCTCCCCGCCAGGCCGTGCTGGAGGGCATCGGCTCCTCGGCCAGTGTCGTGACCAGCGCCGCCGTCGTCATGGTGACGGTGTTCGCCGCCTTCGTGTTCCTCCACCTGGCGGAGATGAAGCAGATCGGCTTCAGCCTGGCGACGGCCGTGCTGCTGGACGCCTTCGTCATCCGGGTGCTGATCCTGCCGTCGGCGATGACACTGCTCGGCCGCAGGGCCTGGTGGCCGTCCCGCCCGGCACCGCGGTCGACGCCCGCGCCGGAAGCGGTCGCGGTGCGCGGCTGATCGAGCGGCCGCCGGCGGAGCCCGAAACCTTCAGACCCACGCCGCCCTGGCCGGACATCCGGCCACGGTGGCGTCTCATGGTCGACAGCGTCCATGTGGCCCTGGACGGAGGGCGGCCCCGATCAGTTCAAGGTGTCGGGATCGGGGCCGACGCGGGTGCCGTTGTCGAGGGGCTTGATGGCGGCCATGTCGTCGTCGGTCAGGGCGAAATCGAAGACGTCGATGTTCTCGCGGATGCGCTCCGGGGTGACCGACTTGGGGATGACGACGTTGCCGAGTTGGAGGTGCCAGCGCAGGATCACCTGGGCGGGGCTCTTCCCGAGCCGGTCGGCGATCGAGGTGATCACCGGGTCCTTCAGGAGGGCGCCCTGGGCCAGCGGGCTCCAGGCCTCGGTGACGATGGCGTGCTCGGCGTGGAAGGCGCGCAGCTCGTCCTGCTGGAGGTTCGGGTGGAGCTCGACCTGGTTGATCACCGGCACGACGCCGCCGTGGTCGAGCAGCCGGCGCAGGTGGGCGGGCTGGAAGTTCGACACGCCGATCGCGCGGACCCGGCCGTCGGCGTAGAGCTTCTCGAAGGCGCGCCAGGTCTCCAGGTAGCGGTCCTTGGCCGGGGTGGGCCAGTGGATGAGGTACAGGTCGAGGTAGTCCAGCCCGAGCTTGGCGAGGCTGGCGTCGAAGGCGTTGAGGGTGGAGTCGTAGCCCTGCTCGCTGTTCCACAGCTTGGTGGTGACGAAGAGCTCCTGGCGGGGGAGCCCGGACCGGGCGATCGCCTCGCCGACGCCCTCCTCGTTGCCGTAGATGGCGGCGGTGTCGATGCTGCGGTAGCCCGCCTCCAGGGCGGTGGTGACGGCGGCGACGGTCTCCGACTCCGGCACCTGGAAGACGCCGAAACCGAGCTGCGGGATCCGCACGCCGTTGTTGAAGGTGATATCGGGCACGACTGACATGGTTTGTCGCCTAACTTGCTTGTTCTGCTGGATCGAACCGGGTGCCTGTCCCCGGGGATCGAGGAGGACGAACACCCGATCAGGGAATGATGGTCGGGATGACGCCGCCGTCGGCGCGCAGGGCGGCCCCGTTGGTCGCGGCGGAGAGCTCGGAGCCGACGTACAGCACGAGGTTCGCCACCTCTTCGGGGCGGATGAGCCGGCCGAGCAGGGACGTCGGCCGTTCCTCGGTCATGAACCGCCGCTCCGCCTCGGAGAAGGGGACCTCGTCGCCCATGAGGTCGGTGATGAACTCCTCGACCCCCGGGGTGAGCGTCGGGCCGGGCAACACGCAGTTGACCGTGACACCGCTGCCGGCGACCGACTGGGCCATGCCGCGGGAGACGGCGAGCTGGGCCGTCTTGGTCATCCCGTAGTGCACCATCTCGGTCGGCGGCAGCACCGACGAGTCGCTGCTGATGAAGATCACCCGCCCCCAGCCCCGTTCGGCCATCCGTGGAATGTAGAAGCGGGCCAGGCGCACCCCGCTGAGGACGTTGACCTCGAAGAAGCGCCGCCACTCCTCGTCGGGGATCTCGAACACCGGCTTGGCGGCGAAGATGCCGGTGTTGTTGACCAGGATGTCGACGTCGGGCTCCACCACCGTGATCGCCTGCGCGCCCTCGGCGGTGGCGACGTCGGCCGCCATGGCCTGGACGTCGCGGTTGCCGGTCTCCTCCCGGATGCGGTCGGCCGCCTCCCGCGTGCGCTTCTCGTCGCGCCCGTTCACCAGGACGCGCGCGCCCGCCCGGGCGAAGGACGTGGCGATGGCCTGGCCGATGCCCGAGGTGGAGCCGGTCACCAGTGCGGTGCGGCCGCTGAGGTCGATGTGCATCTGTCCGCCTCCAGGTGGTCGCTCGCCTGCTCGCGCGGCCGGCGCTCGCACCGGCCCCACGGCCGACGTTAGTTGCACACGCCTGTTATTGCAAGCGCGGGTATAAATCCCCCCTCCGGTCGATTGTCTCTCGCTCCCCTGAGGGGTGGAGGCCCGGCCGCCGTACGGCCCGCCCCGGCGCGAGGTGGGTCAGAGCGTCCGTAGCCCCTCGAGCACGGCCTGGTAGATCTCCAGGTCGAGAAGGTCCTCCTCGCGCGGAGGCTCGTGGATCGCCACATGCCCTCGGTCGGCCAGGTCGCCGAGCAGGACGCGCACGGTGCCGGCGGGCAGGTCCAGGCGGGCGGCGATCTCCGCGACGGACAGCGGCCGCCGGCAGATCTCGACGATGGCGTGGTGCTCCGGACCGAAGCCCGGTTCCGCCGGGATCGCGGGGGCGGTGGTCGCCACGAGCGCGACGAGGTCGATCCGCCCCCGGCTCGGCGTCGTGCGGCCGCGGGTCATGACGTACGGGCGGACGATGCGCCCGGCGTCGTCGTCGATCCACTGCTCACCGGCCGGTCCGCCGGACAGGGTCGTCATGGGCGGAACAGGCCGGAAGCCGGCCGTACGTCGTCGCCGCCGGGCCGCGTGGTCTCGGCCGCGCCCTCCGGGCGAGAGCTGAGGGGTTTCGGCATGATCCGGGACAGGGGGCCCTGCCCGCGGTCGGCACCGACATCGACCGGCATCTCGACGCTCTCCCACTTCGAAGCCGCCCGCGACAGCGTGCGGCGGGCTCGGACCTTGCCTTCTCCGCTGGAACTCGCGATCCAGCGTCGGTTGCCTCAATAGCCGCGTAAAACGCAAATCGCTACGCTTGCCATCAAGATGGTGCGAGCTCCATGAATTATCACGATCTTCTGACTGCGGGCAACTTTCTCGGTAATGGGCGGCCGTGCTGTCACTACCGGTGATCATTACGGTCGGGACGACCTGTTTCGGGATGTCGGCGGAATGTTCAGGGGAAACGCCGCGCTCCGCAACGGGGTGCAGCGGCGATGGCCGGTCATCGTGAGGCGCCGCTGTTTTCGGGCCGCCGGGAATGGCGAGAATCCCGCATTTCTCGATAAGTCACGTCGGCGCCGGCCGGAGATGTCGCGTGCGGGGCGGGCGGCCGAGCAGGGGTGCTTCGGGTAGACCAAGCGCTTGCTTTAGTGGGTCGGTTGGTTCGACACTGAGGCATGGCCATCAATGCCCCGGTCCGTGAGGTGACCGATCACGAGGTCGACTTCTTCAAGGAGAACGGCTGGGTGCGGCTGCCGCGCCTGGTGGGCTCCGGAACGGTGGACGCGCTGCGCGAGCGGGCGCTCGGATACCTCAGGGCGCGCCCCAGGGAGCGCACCACCCTGGTCGACCAGGCGTTCGGCCAGTCCAGGGACATCGCCGAGACCGACGAGGCCTTCCACGACCTCGCCTTCGACCCCGCCATGGGCCGCTGTGCCGCCCGCCTGCTGCACGGCGTCCGCGGGGTGCGCATCCAGGTGACGAACCTGCTGGTCAAGGAGCCCGGCGACGGCGGGCACGGCGCCACCGAGTTCCACCAGGACTTCCCCTGGATGCCCATGGACCGCTCGGCGATGCTGACCATCTGGCTGGCGCTCGTCGACGTCCCCGCCGAGATGGGGAGCCTGCGCTTCTACAACGGCTCCCACCGGCACGGCATCCTCGGCCGCAGCTTCACCCGCGACGGCGACGACCAGCTCACCCAGCACCCCTGGCTGAAGGAACTGGAGCTGTCGCCGCCGCTCGACCTCGCCGCCGGGGACGCGACGGTGCACCACGCGCTGACCGTGCACGGCGCGGCGGCCAACCGCAAGGACAGCCCCCGCCTGTCGTTCACGGTCACCTACTTCGACGCCGACGCGCTCTACACCGGCACCCCCTACAAGCAGACCGACGGCCTGGGCCTGCGCGTCAACCAGCCGTTCGACCACCCCCGCTTCCCGGTCGTCTCCCAGGGCGCGCCGTGAGCGTCCAGACGGTACGGGGGCCGGTGACCGACCTCGGGGCGACGCTCATGCACGAGCACGTCTTCGGGCTCAGCCCGGAGATCCTGTGGAACTGGCCCGACATCCCCGAGGGCTGGGACCTGGAGCTGCGGGCCCGGGAGGCGGCCGCGAGGCTGGACGAGCTCAAGGCCGAGGGCATCGACACCATCGTGGACCTCACGGTGGTCGGCCTCGGCCGCTACGTCCCGGCGGTGCAGCGGGTGGCCGAGCTGACCGAGGTCGACATCGTCGTCGCCACCGGGCTCTACACCTACGACGCGCTGCCGCCGTACTTCGGCAACCGCGGCCCCGGCAGCCTGTTCGGCGGGCCCGACCGGCTCGCCGAGTTCTTCGTCAGGGACATCACCGAGGGCATCGGGCGGACCGGGGTGAAGGCGGCGATCCTGAAGTGCGCCTCCGACCACCAGGGCATGACGCCGGGCTGCGAGCGCGTGTTCCGCGCGGTCGCGCGGGCGCACCTGGAGACGGGGGCGCCGATCACCACGCACTCCCACAGCGCCTCGCGCGGCGGCCTGGAGCAGCAGCGGCTCCTCGCCGCCGAGGGCGTCGACCTCACGCGGGTGGTGATCGGCCACGCCGGCGACTCCACCGACCTCGGCTACCTGGAGGAGCTCGTCGCCGCGGGCTCCTTCATCGGCATGGACCGGTTCGGCATCGACACGATCAGCCCCTTCGAGGACCGGGTGGCGGTCGTCGCCGAGATGTGCGCCCGCGGCCACGCCGGGCGCATGGTGCTGTCGCACGACTCCTACTGCTTCAACGACCGCTTCGACGCCCAGGTGGTGCGCGAGCGGCACCCGAACTACCACCTGTTGCACATCTCCCGCGACGTCCTCCCCGAGCTGCGCGAACGCGGCGTGACCGAGGACCAGATCGACCAGATGCTCGTCGAGAACCCCCGAAGGATCCTCACCCCGAGGTCGTGATCATGGAAGACACCTCTCCGGCCACCGCCGCCGACTTCGACGTCACCGCCGACTGGCACGTCGCGTCGCCGTACGCCTTCCTGCGCAGGCTCAGGGACGAGCGGCCGGTGTTCCGCAGCGAGCACCTCGGCGCGTACGTCCTGAGCCGCTACGAGGACGTGCGGGCGGCGTACGGCGACGCCAGGCGGTTCTCGTCCGAGGGATCGCTCACCATCTCGCGCAGCCTCGCCGAGGAGACCAAGAAGGTCCTCGGCGACCACGGCTCCTTCCTGTCCAGCTTCGTGGCCAACGTCGACCCGCCGACCCACACCCGGCTGCGCCGCTCGGTGTCGCGGGCGTTCACCCCCCGGGCCGTCACCGCGATGCAGGAACGGTTCCGGCGGCTGAACGAGGAGCTGCTGGACCGGGTCGCGCCGGACGGCGGGGGCGACCTCGTCGCCGAGATCGCCCACGTGCCGTCCGCCAAGCTCACCGCGCGGTTCATCGGAGTGCCCGAGGCGGACGAGGAGTTCGTCAAGCAGCACGTCAAGGACTGGTTCCTGCTGTTCCTCTCGCCGCAGCCGCCGGACCGGCAGCTGGTGCTGGCGCGCAGTTTCCTCGAATACCTCGACTACGTCGACAAGCTGGTCGCCGCCCGCGCCGCCGAGCCGCGCGACGACTTCACCTCACTGATGACCGGGCTGATCGGCAGCGAGCTGACGCACCGGGAGGTCGTCGAGCTGATCTCCACGATCCTGCTCGGCGGCAACGACACCGTGCCGAACCAGCTGGGCAACAGCGTGCTGCGGCTGCTGCGCGAGGACGCCTGGCCGGTCCCGCCCGAGCTCGTGCAGAACGCCGTCGAGGAGTGCATGCGCATCGACGGCGCCAGCCTCGGGTCCTACCGCTACGCCCGCGCCGACATCGAGCTGCACGGCGTCACCATCCCGGCGGGCGCGCTGGTGCTGCTCTCGACCGACTCGGCCGCGCACGACGAGAAGGTCTTCCCCTCGCCCGAGACCTTCGACATCCGGCGCCGCAACGCCGACGCCCACATGACCTTCGGGTACGGCATCCACTTCTGCGTGGGCGCCGCACTGGCCCGCCTGCAGTTGCGGACGGCGTTCGAGGTGCTCGGCGACCGCCTGCCGCGCCTGCGGCCGGTGCCCGGTCAGCCGATCGCCCACCGCAGGTCGATCGTGGGCCGCGGGCTGACGTCCCTGCTGGTGGAGTGGTGAGGCCGAGGTTCGAGGGCAGGGTCGCCCTGGTCACCGGCGGCGGCTCGGGAATCGGGGCCGCGACGGCCCGCAGGCTGGCGGCCGAGGGCGCGCGGGTCGGCGTCGCCGACGTCCGCGCCGACGCCGCCTGGCGGGTCGCCACCGGGATCGGCCCGGCGGCGCTCGCCCTGAAGTGCGACGTCGCCGACGAGGGCTCGGTCGCCGCGGCCGTGGAGGAGCTGGCCGGGCACTTCGGCGGGCTGGACGTGGTGCACTCCAACGCCGCCTGCCTGGACCGGGAGGTGTACGGGCGGGACGGTGATCTGCTCGACCTCGACGTGGAGGTCTGGGACCGCACGATGGCCGTGAACCTGCGCGGCGCCGTGCTCGCCGTCAAGCACGCCGTGCCGCGCATGACCGGGGGCGGGGCGATCGTCGTCACCTCGTCGGTCTCCGGGCTGGTGGGGGACACCGACCACGCGGCGTACGGCACGTCGAAGGCGGCCCTTAATGGATTCATCCGTTATGTCGCGACGATGTACGGCGCGCGCGGCATCCGGTGCAACGCGGTCGCGCCCGGATTGGTGATGACCGAGGTGGCGCGGGCCGTCATGAGCCCGGAGAGGCTCGCGGAGAAGGCCGCCGAGCGCGTGCTGCCGTGGGCGGCGAGCCCGGAGGACGTCGCCGCGCTCGTCGCCTTCCTGGCCTCCGACGAGGCCCGGTGCGTCACCGGGCAGGTCGTCGCCGTCGACGGCGGCACCACCGCCCACCGTCCCGAGCACGCCATCCGCTCCTGGCGGGACGCGGCCGGGTAGAAGCGGGGTGTTCGGGCGAAGTCGGCCGCGCGACACGTTCGTGCTTGCTAATCTCGCGGCCTATTGGATGAAATATCCGGATACGTCGGGGAGCTGAGCGCGTGGAGCCTGTGTCGGTGGGGCTGGTCGGAGCCGGACAGTGGGCGGAGTCGGTGCACGCCCCCGCACTCGCCAAGGGACCGCACACGCGGCTCGTCGGCGTCTGGGCGCGCAGGCCGCGGGCCGCCGCCCGGCTGGGCGTCCCCGTCTACGAGCGCATCGAGGAACTGTTCGACGTCTGCGAGGCCGTCGCGTTCTGCGTGCCGCCGGGCGTGCAGGCCGAGCTCGCCGTCCAGGCCGCCAGGGCCGGCAAGGCGCTGCTGCTGGAGAAGCCGCTCGCGGCCGGCCTCGACGGCGCCAAGCGCCTGGCCGACGCGGTGGGCGAGGCCGGGGTGGCGTCGCAGATGGTGCTCACCTTCCGGTACTCGGCGGCGACCAAGGCGTTCCTGGAACGGGTCCGCGGCATCGAGCCGTTCGGCGGGTACGCCATGAACGTGTCCGGCGCGCTGCACACCATCGACTCCCCGTGGCGGCAGGAGCGCGGCGCCGTCCTCGACGTCGGCCCGCACATGATCGACATGCTCGACGCCGCCCTCGGCCGCGTCACCGGCATCCGCGCCCACGGCCATCCGCTGGGCTGGGTGGGGCTGCTGCTGGAGCACGAGACCGGGGCGGTCAGCGAGGCGTCGCTGTCCATGGCCGCGCGCCTCGAACGCGGCTCCTCCCACGTCGCCGTGTTCGGCCGCCACGGCAGCGAGACGCTCGACGGCGGCGACCTCGGGTACGACGTCTTCCCCGACATGGTCGCCGAGTTCGCCCAGACCGTCCGCCGCGGCGGCGGCCACCCCCTCGACGCCCGCCACGGCCTCCGCCTCCAGGAACTGATCGCCGCGGCCGAGGCCCAGCTCGCCTGACCCGGTCGGCCCCGGGCTGTCCCGGGCCGAGGGGGCTTGGTACGGTTCCTGTGACGCGCGGCGGTGCAGCGAAGTCCGGTGGGAGTCCGGCGCTGTCCCGCAACTGTGAGCCCCTCGGGGGGGCGAGCCAGGTCGCCTGCCTGCCGCGCCGACGCCATCAACCCTCGTGGAAAAGGGTGATCCGTCGTTTCGCGGGTCTCTCGATTTCCCGGCAACAGGAGGACTCTCGTGAGGCCCGTACGCACGGCCTTGGCGGGGGCGTTGCTGGGTGCGCTGACGCTGGCCGGATGCGGCCAGTCCGCCGGCGGCTCAGACACCGCTTCGGCCGCCCCCACCCCCACCACACCCGCGGCGTCCACCGAGGGCGCCGGTTTCCCCGTCACCGTCCAGGCCGGCAACGGCTCGGTGACCATCGCCGAGAAGCCCCGGCAGATCATCTCCCTCTCGCCGACCGCCACCGAGACCCTCTTCGCGATCGGCGCCGGATCCCAGGTGACGGCCGTGGACAGCCTCTCGAACTACCCGGCCGAGGCGCCCAAGACCGACCTTTCGAGCTTCAAGCCGAACGCCGAGGCGATCATCGCCAAGAAGCCCGACCTGGTCGTGCTCTCCAACGACATCGGAGGCGTGGTGGCCGCGCTGACCAAGGTCGGCGTCCCCGTCCTGCTCGAACCCGCCGCCACCAAGCTGGACGAGAGCTACGACCAGATCGCCGACCTCGGCGCCGCCACCGGCAACAAGGCGAAGGCCGACGAGGTCGTCCAGGGCATGAAGCAGCAGCTCGACCAGCTGGCCGCCCAGGCCCCCAAGGACAAGAAGCTCACCTACTACCACGAGCTGGACAGCACGCCGTACTCCGTCACCTCCAGCACCTTCGCCGGGCAGATCTACGCCCTGTTCGGGCTGACCAACATCGCCGACAAGGCACCGGACCCCGCCGGCGGCTATCCCAAGCTCTCCAGCGAGTTCGTGGCCAAGTCCGACCCCGACCTGGTCTTCCTCGCCGACACCAAGTGCTGCGGCCAGTCGAAGGAGACGCTCGCCAAGCGGCCCGGGTGGGGCGGCCTGACGGCGATCAAGAAGGACCGGGTCGTCCAGCTCGACGACGACATCGCCTCCCGCTGGGGCCCGCGCGTGGTCGACTTCGCCAAGGCCGTCGACGAGGCCGTCAAGAAGGCCGCCGCCTGAGACCCCGACGGACGGCCGCACCCATGGTGAGAACGGCGGCGGGTGACGGTGAAGGCCGCCTCGGGCGGCCCGCCGCCCGCGCCGAGGACGATGAGACCTCCGGCGTGGGGGCCGGAGCGAGCGGGCCGGGACGGCGGCGGGCGGTCGCGCTGACCGTCGCCGCCGCCCTCCTCGTGGCGGTCATGCTCGGCGGCGTCATGATCGGCGCGGTCGGCATACCGCCGAAGGGCGTGCTGCTCGAACTGCTCGACAGGCTCCCGCTGGTGTCGGTCGACTCGGGGCTGTCGCCCGTCGAACGGGGACTGCTGTTCCAGCTCAGGCTGCCGCGCGTGGCGCTGGCCGCGATCGTCGGCGGCCTGCTCGCCCTGGCCGGGGCGAGCTACCAGGGCGTCTTCCGCAACCCGCTCGCCGACCCGTACCTGCTCGGCGCGGCCGCCGGAGCCGGCTTCGGCGCGACCCTGGTGATCGTGTTCACCCAGGCCGAAGGGTTCGTCCCGCTCGCGGCCTTCGTGGGCGCGATCGGCGGCGTACTGCTGGCCTACGCGCTGGGCAACACCGCGGGCCGCGGCGGCGGGACCGCCACCCTGGTGCTCGCCGGCGTGGCCGTCATGTCGTTCCTGTCCGCCTTGCAGGCGTTCGTCCAGCAGATCAAGGTGGAGCAGCTCCAGCGCATCTACGCCTGGATCCTGGGCGGGATCGGCGGCGACTGGTCGCAGGTGTGGCTGGTGGCGCCGTACGCCGTGGTGTCGGTCGCCGTCCTGCTCGCCCACGGGCGGCTGCTCGACGTGCTGTCCGTCGGCGACGACGAGGCGGGCAGCCTCGGGGTCAACGCGGGACGGGTCAGGCTGGTCGTGCTGTGTGCGGCCTCGCTGGCGACGGCCTCGGCGGTGGCGGTGAGCGGGCTCATCGGGTTCGTGGGCATCGTCGTGCCCCACATCGTGCGGCGCCTGGCGGGCGGGTCGTACCGGGTGGTGCTGCCGCTGTCGCTGCTGGCGGGCGCGTCGTTCCTCGTGCTGGGCGACCTGGTCGCCCGTACCGTCCTCGCCCCGGCGGAGCTGCCGATCGGCGTGGTCACGGCCTTCATCGGCGCCCCGTTCTTCGTCGGCGTGCTCCGCGCGACCCGGGCGGTCGGCCCGTGAACGCGCCCAAGGTGGATTCGATCGAGGTGCGGGATCTGTCGGTCGAGCTCGACCGCCGCACCGTCCTGTCCGGCGTCAGCCTGTCGGTGCGCGGCGGGGAGTGGCTGGCCGTCGTCGGGCCCAACGGCGCGGGCAAGTCGACCCTGCTGCGCGCCATGACGGGCCTGCTCGGCGGGCACGGCGAGGTGCTGGTCGACGGCGTGCGGGTGCGCGAGATGCCCCCCCGCCGGCGGGCGCGGCTGGTGGCGTACGCGCCGCAGACCCCGCTGCTCCCCTCCACACTGACGGTTTTCGAGTACGCCCTGCTCGGCCGCACGCCGTACATCTCCTACTTCGGCGGTGAATCCCACGACGACCGGGAGATCACCGGCCAGGTGCTCGAACGGCTCGACCTGGCGCCGCTGGCGTCCCGGCCTCTCGGGCGGCTGTCCGGCGGCGAGCGCCAGCGGGTCGTGCTTGCCCGCGCGCTCGCCCAGCGGGCCCCCGTGCTGCTGCTCGACGAGCCCACCACCGCCCTCGACCTCGGGCACCAGCAGCAGGTGCTGGAGCTCGTCGACCGCCTGCGCCTGGAAGGCGGGCTGACGGTGGTGACGACCATCCACGACCTCGGCCTGGCCGGGCAGTACGCCGACTCGGTGCTGCTGGTCGCCGACGGGCGCCGCGTCGCCTCCGGCCCGGTGGAGGAGGTCCTGACCGAGTCGCTGGTCGCCCGCCACTTCGGCGCCCACGTCCGCGTCACCACGGGCCCCGACGGCCGTCCCGTGGTCACCCTGACCCGCCCCGCCGCCTCCTCGCCGGGCTGAATCGGTACGCTTCCGGCAGCCCCCCGCCGCGAGGAGACCCCCATGCTTTCCCTGAGCCACCGGCACGAGGACGGCGCCCGGCTGGCGTCGCTGCTGTGGGAGTTCGGGCCGGGGTGGCGCATGATCTCGTCGGCGATGGTGGGCGGCGGCATCGGTCCGGGGGAGTGGGTGCTGAACGCGCAGGTCGTGGGGGCGTACTCCCGGATGGACCCGGTGGAGCACCTGATCGAGCTGTCCCCGGCGGGCCCGGGGGTGGCCATGATGACGGCCGCCGCCGTCGAGCGGTACACCCGCGCCCACGACGGGGGAGTGGACGCCGTCGCCACCGTGGGCCTGCGGGTGCCCACCTGGGCGGCGTCCCCGGAGGGCGTCCCCGACGTCGAACTCCGTCCGGAGCGCGCCGCCGCCCCGGTGCCGGTCACGGCCGCTCCGGCCCCGGGAACGATCAACATCATCGTGGCCGTTCCCGTGGCGATGACCGACGCCGCCCTGGTCAACACCGTGATGACCGTGACCGAGGCCAAGACCCAGGCGCTGATCGAGGCCGGCTACGAATGCACGGGAACCGCCTCGGACGCCGTCTGCGTGGCCGTACGGGCCGACGGCCCGCAGGAGCTCTTCGGCGGCCCGAGGGCGACCTGGGGCGCCCGCGCCGCCCGGGCCGTCCACCGCGCCGTCCTCACCGGGGCGCGGGCCTGGGCCGCCGGGTGAACTCCCCGGTCCCGCCGGCCGTCAGTTGCCGTGGCTGTGCTCGGGGACGGTGGGGCCCTCGCTGGCCTGGACGAGGACGAAGCCCGGGCCGTTGAACGCCAGTTGCGCCGCCTCGCCGCTGCCCCGGCCGATGAGGGCGCCCAGCTTCATGGTGCGGTTGACCCCGACCTGGAGATTGGAGCTCCAGCAGACGGCGGCCTGGGCGTCGGCGAAGGTGGGCATCCGGCCGGTGTCCAGCAGCACCGGGGTGCCGTGCGCGGTGATCGCCACCCAGCCGGTGCCGTGGATCGTGGTGTTGAACAGGCCGCCCGTCGCCATGCCGGCCCCCTGCACCCGCTGGATGTCCCAGGTGAGCTGCGGGTCGAAGGCGAGGAGATTGGCCCCGTTGACCGTGATCGCCTCGTTCTCCAGGTAGAACAGGTGGATGTCGTCGGCCTCGTGGGCCAGGAACAGCAGGCCCTGCCCCCGGACGCGCATGAGCGGCGCGCCCTCACCCGTGATCATCTTCTTGAGGAACCTGCCGACGCCGCCCGAGCCTTCGTAGTCGAAGTCCATCTGCCCCTGGAAGGCCACCATGGACCCCTGCCGGGCCAGCACCTCTCCCTGCAGATGGACCCGGAGCATCTTGGAGTTCTGCTGGGCGAAGTGCCCGGGAAGCTGTCCGGGGTCAAGGTTGGCGAAGAACGAACTGCGCATCGGGGAAAGGCCTCTCGGGGGCGGGCGTCGGAACGTGTGCAAGCAGTGTGACGAACTCGCGTCCGCTCAAGTTCCGGCGGGGTCGAGACCGTAATCCGTCCGGGCGCCGTCCGGGGTGATCCTGCCGGTCCTGAGGTCGAGGAGGATCTCCTCGGCGGGGCGCTCGCCGGGGGAGCCGATGCCGCCGCCGCCCGTGGTCTCGACGACGAGCGCCTCGCCGGCGGCGAAGCGCGCGTTGTTCACCTTGGAGGCCAGACGTTCGAGCGTGCCGTCCGCTCGGCGCCTGTAGAAGCCGCCGAGCCTGCCGGGCAGGCCGCCGTCCCGGCCGGGAGGGGCGTTGCGGAGCCTGTCGCCGCGCGTGGTGACGTGGGCGTCGGCGAGGAAGCGGAACACCGTCCTCGACCCCAGTCCGCCCCGCCAGCGCCCCGGGCCGCCGGAGTCGGGGATCGTCTCCACCGACTCCACGATCATCGGGCAGCGGGTCTCCACCGGTTCGGCCTGGGGGACCGAGTTGCGGCCGATGCCGAAGTGGACGCCCGTCGCGTCCGGGCCGTCCTTGCCCGCCCGCGCCCCCACGCCGCCGAAGTCGTAGGAGAGGTGGATCCAGTACGGCGCGGAGCAGGCGGCGATGCTGAACGGCTGCAGGATCCCCGACGCGGCGATGGCCCGGCCGGGCATGGCGTCCGACAGCGCCTGGAAGATCGCCTCCATCGCCGCGTAGATCGGCACGAAGCGCCCGCCGCACGGATAGGGGGACTGGGCGTTGAGCAGCGACCCCGGCGGGAGCCGTACGTCGATCGCGCGCAGGCAGCCGTCGTTCATGGGGATGGCCGGGTCGAGGAAGCACCGGACGGCGAACACGGCGGCGGCCAGCGACTGCGAGGACGAGGAGTTGATCGCCGCCGGCACCTGGGGATCGGTCCCGTCGAAGTCGAGGACGATGCGCGGGGCGGACGCCTCTTCGTCCCGGACGGTCACGGTGACGCGCACGGTGTGCGAGCGGGTCAGGTCGATGCCGTCGTCGTCGATGGCGTACGAGGCGGCGTAGCGGCCAGGCGGCAGCTCGGCGAGGGCGGCGCGCGTGCGGGTCTCGGTGTGGTCGAGGTAGGCGTCCACGGCGGAGGCGAGGCCGTCCGGCCCGTGCTCGGCGAGCAGCGCCGACAGCCGCGCCGCCGCGACGGCCGTGCCCGCGACCAGGGCGCGGACGTCGCCCATGACCTTGTCCGGGGTACGGCTGTTGGCCCGCAGGATCGCCTCGATCGCCGGCTCGATCCCGGCCTCGGTGGCGAGCCGCACCGGGGGCAGCTGCAGCCCCTCCAGGAAGATGTCGGTCGCCAGCGGCGCCATGCCGCCCGCGGACAGGCCGCCGAGGTCCGAGACGTGGATCATGGTGGCGGTGAAGTACGCGGGCCGCCCGCCGGTGAACACCGGGCGGTACACCAGCAGGTCGTTGGTGTGCACGCCGCCCCGGTAGGCGTCGTTCAGCGCGAACACCTCGCCCGGCCGCATGGTCTCGGCGGGGATCTCCTTCAGCAGTTCGGGCAGGGCGACCTTCAGGGCCATGCTGTTCATCAGCGTGGTCGCCATCGACTGGGCGACGAGCCGCCCGCGGGCGTCCAGGATGGCGGCGGAGGCGTCGGAGCCCTCGACGATGAAGGTGGAGTACGCCGACCGCACCACCACGATGCTGGCCTCCTCGGCGGCCACCACCAGCGCGTTCCGCAGCACCTCGGCGGTCAGCGACTCGGTCAACGGGCACGCTCCAGGATCACGGCCCCCGCGGGGGAGAGGGTGGCGCTCCAGCCGGGGGGCACGACGATCGTGGCCTCCGCGTCCTCGATGATCAGCGGGCCGGCCGCCGTGCCGGTGAGCCGGTCGCGGGTGAGCACCCGGGTGGGCGTGAAGCCGCCGCTCTCCGGGAACCACGCCGCTCTGGTGCGCTCCCCGGCCGGTGGCGGACCCGCGGCGCGCGCGGGGGCGGCGGGCGGGGTGGCCGCGCGCCGGGTGAGGCGGACGCGGTAGCTCACCACCTCCACCGGGCCCCGCTGCCCGATCCCGTACACCTGGCGGTACTTCTCGAAGAACCGCGCCGCCAGTTCCTCCGGAGAGTCGCTCCACGGCACCGTCAGGTCATGTGCCTGCCCGGCGAACCGCACGTCCGCCGACCGCTCCACCGCGACGTCCGGCGCGCCGAGGGTGACGCCCAGGTCGCCGGCCGCCGCCGCCGCGAGCTCCGCGAATACGGCCGAGGGGTCGCCGGCGCCGAGCCGCGACAGCACCCGGTCGGTGGACAGGTCGCCCGCCAGCAGCCCGGCCGCCGAGCCGACGCCGCAGTACGGCGGCACGACGACGGTGCCGATGCCGAACCGCTCGGCGACCCGCGCGGCGTGCACGGGACCGGCCCCGCCGAAGGCGACCATGACGAAGCCCCGCGGGTCGATGCCGCGCTGCACGGTGACGACGTGCACCGCCGCCCCCATCGCGGCGTTGGCGATCTCGTGGACGGCGTGGGCCGCCTCGGCGCGGGAGACGCCGAGCGGCCCGGCGAGCCTCAGGTCGACGGCCTTCGCGGCCGGTTCGGCCGACAGCGGGAGCGACCCGAGAGACGCCGGGTCGAGGTAGCCGAGCACCAGATCGGCGTCGGTCACCGTCGGCTCGTCCCCGCCCAGGCCGTAGCAGGCCGGTCCGGGCGCGGAGCCGGCCGACCGGGGGCCGACCTTGAGCGCGCCGGCGGGGTCGACCCAGGCGACGCTGCCGCCCCCCGCGCCCACCTCGGCGAGGTCGATCGCGGGCGTCTTGATCGGAACGCCGGTGCCGGCCCTCCTGCCGCCGAAGCTGCCCTTGCCCCCGACGTGGAACTCGTGGGTGATCTCGGGCCGGCCGTTCCTGATCACGCAGGTCTTGGCCGTGGTGCCGCCCATGTCGAAGGAGATGACGTCCGGGTGGCCCGTCAGGGCGGCCGCGAGGACTCCGGCGGCCGGTCCCGACTCGATCGTGGCGACGGCCCTGCGCGCGGCCAGCTCGGCCGACATCACCCCGCCGCCGGACTCCATGACGTGCACGGGCGCGTCGACGCCGATCTCGCGGAGCCGGGCGCGCAGCCGTTCGAGGTAGCGGGCCATCACCGGGCCGACGTACGCCGACATGATCGTCGTGGTCGCCCGTTCGTACTCCCGCAGTTCCGGCCACACCTCCGAGGAGATCACCACGGTGGACCCGGGAGGCAGGGCCTCGCGCACGATCTCGGCCACCCGCCTCTCGTGGCCGGGGGCGGCGTAGGAGTGCAGCAGGCACACCGCGACCGAGGCGATGCCCCGGCGGGCGATCTCGGCCGCGACCTCGCGCGCCGCGTCCTCGTCGAGCGGCTCCAGCGTCTCGCCGCGCGGGCCGGTCCGCTCGGGCACCTCGAAGCAGTCCTCGGGGGCGACGGGCGGCGGCGGGGGGTCGAAGCGCAGGTCGTAGCGGTCCTCCTCGACGCGTGCGTAGCGGCCGAGGGGGATGACGTCGCGGAAGCCGCGGGTGGTGACGTACGCGACCCGCACCCCCGTGCGCTCCAGGACGGCGTTGGTGGCGAGGGTGGTGGCGTGGACGACCCGGGTGACGGCCCCGGCGGGGACGCCGGCCCGGCCGAGCGCGGCGGTGACGCCGGCCATGATGCCCTCGGCCGGGTCGTCGTGCGTGCTCAGGACCTTGGCCACGGTCACGGTCGCCCCGCTGACCACCACGTCGGTGAAGGTGCCGCCGACATCGACCCCGATCGCATAGCTCACGAGCCGCACACTATTACCCGAGCAAGCGCTTGTCTACGACGCCCTCGGCGGCCCGATCACCCCGTGAACCTCACCCCCGAGACGATCCGCTCGACCAGCGCCCCGTCGCATTTCGCCGGTGGGCAGAAGAACGTGATCAGGACGACCGGCTGCCCCTCGCCGCGGCCGACGACGTAGACGACCAGGTCCAGCCGGCCCTGCTGGGCGGGATCGGCGACCACGCCGGTCAGTTTGAACGCGGGCCTGCCCGCCACGGTCGCCGTGGCCGGCGCCGAGGCGAAGTCGGACGGGCCCGGCAGCACGAAGCCCAGGCTGCGCTTGAGGGTCTCCGGCGGATCGGAGGTGGCGATCGTGTCGCTGACCTCGGCGAAGACGCCCGTCGCCCGGTCGGGGTGGGCGGCGAGCAGGGCGTTCACCGCCGCCCAGTCGGAGGCGACGGGCACCGAGAACAGCGCGTCGAACTCGGCCGCCGCCGGGGAGACGACGGCGTACTCGTCGGCGTGCGTCCGCGCCTCCCAGCCGCCGGGGTACTCGAACGAGATCGGCGCCGCGGTGGACCCGGGATAGCGTTTGACGCCCACCGGGACCTTCCCCCCGCCCGCCAGCAACGTGGCGGCGACGGCGATCGAGACCAGCACCGCCCCCACGCCGACCAGCACACCCACCGGCGGGCGCCGCCTGCCCGCGCGTCGCGCCGCCCCCGCCCGGGTGACCGCCCCGGCGTCGTCCCCCGCCGGGGACAGGCCGCGCCCGGCGCCGCGCGGC
>NZ_JAHDTF010000048.1 GCF_018531465.1 Sphaerisporangium fuscum | reverse complement strand
TCTCCGCGGCGAACGCCTCAAGGCGCTGCCGCACAACCGAAAGCTCATGGGGGGTCATCGCAGCATGAAACTACCCACACCGTCACAGTGGCTCCACGACACGCCGACCTAACAAAGCACTACTAGGGCTTCCAGCTTTGCGTCGGCGGCGACCTGTTCGGAAGCAATGTCGATGTCCACCGCGCCGACCAGCACCGCGATCGCCTCGTTTGAGGCACGAAGTCGTGGCTGGCCGTCGCTTCCGGCGACCTCGCGCAACAGCTTGAAGGAGAAGCGGTGCGAGACATATATACCGTCTATTGCGAGGCCGTAGATGTGACTGAAGCCGCGGTCGACCGTCCCGACGTTGACCAGACTGTCCAGGACCCAACGGGCCACGTCGGTGTGTTCGCCGTTGCTGCGATCCGGCATCTGAAGCTCTGCGATGCGCGTCACCGCTGCCACTACATCCTCGTGACGGGCGCCGTCCTCGAAGTCCATTTTCAGCGTGACGGTGTCGATAGCGGTGAGTGCTAACTCCTCCATTTGATAGCCGCTCCAGTCTCGCGACGTGAGTAACGACTTCCGGCGCTCCAGGTCAAGGACCGGATCGGCGACGGCCAGTGCCTTCACGCGCGTGGCCAGACCGAGTGTGTCGCGGCCACGAGCCCCCACCTCGGACATGTAAACTCCCATCAGCTCGTGAAAGCCGGTGTTGCCGATGCCACGGCGCGGATTTTTGGCTCATGTGTTTGAGAGCGCATCGACGCAACGCCAAGAAAGCCGCTAAGAAGATAGCGGCTCCCAGCGTGGGCTTCCATATTCGGGCAGCGAGAGCCTGCTGGCTTGGCAGAAGATTCAACGGCACTCGTGACAGCACGCTCGGCTAGGCGCGCTGATCAGGCTCAGTAGTCGCATATCGAGTACGTTGTCACGAGACGCCCAAAGCTTTCACCCCAGGTAGAGGCGATGATGGAACCCTCCGCGCTCCTCGCGTTTGTCGGCTGCCACCTTCTCGATCACACTCCAGTCGTGCCCCTGGACCGTAGCTAGCGCGCGCAGCACTTCGTACACATCGGCGATCTCTTCCGCGACCTCGGAGGGAGGCGCTTCGCGGAGTTCGCTGGCCTCTTCAAACAATTTGGTCAGCAGAGCCTCGCGGTAGGCGATGTCGTCGAGCACGGTAATGTCAGGTTCTTCGCCGCCCTGGCGAATAATATCCGGAATCTTGTCTCGAACTAGTTTTCCCATGCTCCACGCCCTTCACTTCGAGCCGCCTACCTAAGGCTCTAGAGCCTATCGAGCCCCCAGTGACATTCACCTGATCGCGAACTACCCTGAACCGGTCGAAACGCGATCAAGGCTGGTATGTACGGATGACTGTGGACTTCTTCCGCGAAGAGCCCACCGCTCGCTCCTCATGGAGGCTGGCGGTGCTCATGGGGGCCAACTCGCGTACCTACAAGTTCGCCTTGGGGGAGGCGCTGCTAGGCGCCGCTGCAGAAGGACGCACCGACATCCTTCTGCGAGACCTTGCGAGACCGTACGCGATGAGTCTGGTGGAGCATCTCGCGCAGGCGCCACAGGCCTCGTTGAGGAGCGTCGCCGGCGGAACGGACTTCCTGACTGTCGCTCAGGAGGAGACTGAGGCGTCCATACGGCTTGGTGCGCCCTCCGAGAGGCTGCTTGCTGCAGCGATGAAATCGATGCCCGAGATGGTGATGCAGAAGTTCCACAACCTGCGGGGCAACGGCGGAGCCGAGGTACCTCATCGCTTCTACGAGGTGACCGGCAGTTCCCGGGAACGGGTGGTCAAGCTGACAGACCATCTCCGCGAGGTCGCTCTGTCGGAGCAGAAGCTGACCCTGGAGGCGGAGTTGACCGCCAGGTGGAGCATCGTTGAGACCTCTTTCGCTGCCGAGGTGGGCCGAAGCCTGGTGGAGGAGGGCGTCGCGGTTGATATGACGACGCTGCGGATCACTGACAAAGAACGGCGGCGCTCAGTCGCTGGGGTCACCGAGGCCGTCATCGGGTTTCAGCATGGTCGCTGCAACATCTGCGCTCAACCGCTCACCCCCGGCGCCGATGAGGTTGCGGTCGACCACGTGTTTCCGTACTCCTTCAAACGGCTCCTGAGCGGTACCAAGGTCGACTTGGACGCCATCTGGAACCTCGCCCCTGCGCACAGGTCCTGCAACGGGCAGAAGAGCAACCAGCCACCCTCACAGGGGCAGCTCACCCGTCTGGCTCTGCGGAACGAGGCGATCATGCAGTCACCCCATCCGCTGAAGCGAACCCTCCAGCTGACGCTGAAGGCGCACGGCTATTCAGGTGGACGGGTCGGTGACTGGTGGGACTTCATCAAGGGAGTGCGTAGCCGGCTCCAGTAGCGGCGCGGGATGGCTCGATGATTCGGTGCCGCTCACCTGCCCGCGGCACTCGTCAGGGCTCATCAGCCATGCAGGGAAGCAGGGGGTGCGTGTGCCCCTCAGCTGCGAATGAGCGGCTTGAGCGAGTCGGGAAACCCCGACAAGATCATCCCCCGCATGCCGCCTGATCAAGGTCCTACGGCTGCATCTGCCTGCCCTTGTTGACCTATCAAGGGTCAGGTATGCAAAAGACCTGCGGCCAAGAAACCACAAGTCAGAGGCTGAAACGCCTGGTGGATATGAGTGCCCCCGGCAGGATTCGAACCTGCGGCACCCGCTTTAGGAGAGCGGTGCTCTATCCCCTGAGCTACGGAGGCTGGATCTGGTGTAAGCGTACCGAAAGGTGAGCACCATGTGTGCCGAGGTGGGGGTCGGGTTTCGGGGTGGCGCCTCATGGGTGGCCTGAGCTGGGGTAAAGGGCTGGCATCTCGGCGACACGGCGTGCCGGACAATGGCTAACGTCACTGTCTGTGACCGTAAGGCGACGTATTCGTGTTCAGGGGCGACGTGGTGTGCGGCCTCGGCTGCTTGTGGGGGCGATGCTGGCGCCTGCGGTCCTCGCGATGGGGCTTCTGGTCGCGGAGCTCACCGGCTACGAGGAGCGGGTGAGAGAACGGCTGCCGGAGATGGCCGGGGTCGAGGGGCGCGGGCGGTCGTGGGAAGTGGAGAAGGCCGAGACTTCTCTTGTCCGGAGGCCGGAAGCTTCTCCTCCGCCGGGGCCGGAGACATCTCCTGGGACGAAGTCGGCGGCTTCTCCTGAACTGAGGTCGGAGGCTTCTCCTGCGTCGGGCCCGGACGCTTCTCCTGGATCGGGGGCTGGGGCGCTTGCCGCATCGTGGGATGTGGCGGGTGAGCCGTTCATCGCTCCTGTTCCGGCTCCGCCGCATGCGGATCAAGGCTACGAAGGCGTGGTCCCTGCGCCGGTGCTCCCACGGTGGGAGGGACTGTCCAGGCAGGCCCGCGTGAAGAAGTCGATCTATCCGCGGCCTCGCAGTGGTGAAGAGGGGCGGTCCGTCTGGCTTCCAGGGGCCCGGTTCGGTACGGGCACGGGGGGTGCTCATGGCCCCATAGGGGAGCGGCGGGCCGGTGACCCTCGTCGAGCCCGGGGACGTGTCGGCTCCATGCCTTTCAGGACGTCTGGGGAAGGAGAGGCGTCGGCGAGGGAGGATGGGAGATCCCGGCCGGGACGGTCGCATCGGAAGGGACGGACGGACCCGCGCCCGCGCTCTGACCGCCTGGGTGAGGGCTCGTCCTATCGAAGATCTGAGGACGTCGGGCGACTCGACGGTGACGCCCCAGCGAGGGGGAACGGAAGGCGGGGGGAGGGTGACGCGTCCCTCGGGGAAGCGGGAGCTGCGCCGGAGAAGGGGCTTGAGGAGTCGGTCCCGTCCCCACCGTCGTCGGCGATCAGAGCGAAGCCGCCGAACGGCCCTATGCGGACCGCCGGGCCGGCGGAGTCGGAAGGAATCACCGTTGATGTTCGGACGTGTGGGTTCTGACGGACGATCTTTGGGCTGTGCCCCATGTGGGCTCGAGGATCTGGCGTGGTGATTGCGAGGCTGTGAGGGGTGTGTTGACGTCCCGATCAGAGTCCGGACGTAGTCGATCCCGCTCATCGACGCGCCGAGGCGGCGACGGTGACCGGTTGGTTCTCGGACCGGTGGATCGTGCGCCCCCTCTCTGAAGGACGAGCCCGAGCGAGTGGATCTCTCGCGGAGAGGGTCGAGTCGGGACGTCAGCCGGTCGGACGGCGGGGACGAGGTGGACTCTTGGCCGGTCGGGCGTCGTGCACGCGGATAGGGCGAGTTGGGATGTCGGGTGGTCGAGCGTCCTGCACGTCAGGAGGACGAGTCGGGACGTTGGTTGACCGGGCGTTGTGCATGTGGGGAGGGTGAGTCGGGGCGTTGGGCGGCCGGGTGTCGTGCAACAAGCGTCGGTAGTGCCGTATCTCTGGTCCGCCCGTTCGTGGAGCCGACGGTGCTGGAGGCTGTTGAGGGCGTCCTTGCCTTCACTCACGCTGCACCGCCGGAAGGCTGCGCGCGTGATCTCGGCCAGGGGCCTTTGGGCCGCGATGGCTCCGTCTTCTGGGGACAGGCGGAGACGTGCTGGTCCGGCCTGAAACGGGGCGTCCTTGGCTGGTCGGAGGCGAGATCTGTCCAGTCTTTGGAAGAGGTCGGTCGAGTCGTGGAGATCGGCCGATCGGGGGTGGCTCGGGCGCCGGGTGGGCCCTGGGGCTGGGGATTGGGACTATTCGGGCTCTTGAAACTGGGCCCGGATGAGGGGGGTGAGCAGGTATAAATGCCATGATCCGTGCATAACGGCTCTCCTGACTCCGGCCCGGGTACTCGGCTCGCTGTAGTAACGTGCGTGCCGGGCTCAGGTCACAAGTTCGCAAACGGAGGGGTTGAGCGTGCCATCTCCTCGATCGGCGGGCCTGGCCGCGGTCTTCATGGCGATGGTCTCGACGCTCAGCGTCACCTCGTCGGGAACGGCACAGGCGCGGTCGGTCGCCAAAGAGGCTGTAGGCCAGAAGGCGGCCACTCTGCTCGCGGGTAGCCCATCCCGACAGATGGGTGTCCAGGGGACGGACCCGGGGAACCTGACGGCTCTACGGCGGGAGGCCGAAAAGGCGTCGGAGGCTCTCGCCGCGGCGTCCAAGGCTCTGGAGCAGCGCCAGGCGACGCTGGCCAAGGCCGACAAGGATCTCAAGGCCAAGCTTCAGCAGCTCCGTACGGCGACCTTGCAGCTCTCGAAGATGCGTCAGCCGCTTTCGGACCTGGTCCAGTCGCTGTACCAGTCGCCTACGGGTGGCGACATGACTCCGTTCTTGTCGGGTCAGAGCGACGATTCGAGCCTGCAGGCCATGAGCGACATGACCTACATCGTGTCCGGACGCGACCGGGTGCTCGCCGACGCGGGGCGGCTCTACCAGCAGCAGCAACAGCTGGCCGCGGAGGCTCAGGATCTTCGGGCGACGAAGCTGCTGGTCGAGGCGCAGCTCAGTGTGGAGATCGACACGCTGCGGAAGCGGTCGTCGACGGTCGTGAAGTCTTTGACCCAGGAGCTGTCCAGGCTCGGCGTGCGCGTCAACCAGGGGGGCCGGTCGGGTGCGGCCTGCGATCCCACACGTGTGAGCGCTGCCACCGAGTACCCCAACGGATTGCTACCCAAGAGCGTCCTGTGTCCGCTGCAGCAGAAGGGCCGTGAGCTTCGGGCCGACGCGGCGATCGCGTTCGTGGCCCTCAGCGAGGCCTACAAGAAGCAGTTCGGCAAGCCGATGTGCGTGACCGACAGCTACCGCAGCCTGTCCCAGCAGCAGGCGGTCTTCTACCGCCGGCCCGGCTTCGCCGCTACGCCCGGAAAGAGCAACCACGGGCTGGGGCTCGCAGTGGACCTGTGCGGCGGTGTCGAGGTCTTCCGGTCGGTGCAGTTCAACTGGCTCGAGGCCAACAGCAAGAAGTTCGGGTGGATGCACCCCGACTGGGCGTATCACAGCCCCTTCGAGCCATGGCACTGGGAGTACGACCCCAAGCTGGCGAACAAGCAGTAGTCCGCGGCACCTCAAGATCATTGCGACGTGCTTCCGCGTCCGGTACGGGCGATAGAAGGCGCCCATGATGTCGTAGGGCACTCCCCGCTTGTCTCGCTCGCCCCGTATACAACCCGTACATGTCGTCATTGCCGGCGTCCAGGTGGGGGACTCGTGTCGGGTGGTCCCAGGGGGCGATGAGGCAGGCCAGGGCTTCTCGTGGCTGCTCAGAGCCAAGTTGGCGGAAGCACGCGATGGAACTGTCGCCGGTCGCCGCCAATTTCTGCCGCGTCGCCCAGTCGGCCGTCGCCCCACATGCCGGTGAGGTCGAGCTTCGCGTACTCGTTGATCAAGTCGGTGGGCGTGGCGTTGATCTTGGCGGCGGTGGTGTGCTTGTTCGCCGCGATCAATAGCTCATGCGCCGCGGCTGATGTGGCGGGCGTAGCGAGGGCGGCCGATGACGTGCCGGATGTCGCGCCGGGTTGCCCGGCGTACCGCGGCGTCGGCTTCGCCGTACTTCGTAGTAACCGGTTCCGTCCTGTCAGTCGTGATGGCCATGTCACTGGTGGTGGCCTTGTCAGTCATGGTGGCCCTGTCACTCGTGATGGCCCTGTCAGTCGTGGTGGCCGTGGATGGTGATGGTGAGGCGGGAGCCGGCGGATGCTTCGGCCAGATGGGCGGCTTGGTCGGGGGTGGTGGCGAGCACGACCAGGGCGCCCGGCTCGGTGGAGTCGGAGGGAGCGGCCGAGTTTGGCGTAGTGATGACCGTGACGGCCTGTGCGACGGTCGTGGTTCGAGGGGGCAGGGCGTCGTCCCAGCGGGGCGTGGCGGCGAGGACGTCTATGACGTCGCCTGCCCGGAGCAGGGCCGCGGAGCCGGCGTCGGTGATGCGCACGGGTGTCGCCAGTGTGCCTGCCCCGTAGGCGTCCACCAGGGTGGGGCCGAGGAGTCGGAAGTCGGTGAGGGGCTCGCCGCGCCGGGCCGGGGCGGTCAGTATCCGGCCCGTGAGCTGCGCGCCGGGGCTCAGGGCGCCGTCGGGGACGGACTCGGCGGGGAGCTTGATCACTGTCACGTCGGACGCCGCGAGCCTGCCGCCCGGGAGGTCGCGGGCGGCCGCGATGACCTCTGTGGACGGGGTCGGGCGTATGGCGAGCCCGATGCATCCCGTTGACGCCGCCGCCAGGAGGACGGCCAGGAGGCGGCGTCGGCGACTGAGCATCCGAACTGCACGAAGCGGCGCGGTTCGCATGGTGGCTCCTGTGGTGAGGGCGGTCCGAGGCGCGCCAGGCGTGCCAGTTGCCAGCAAACCCACTCAGCCGCCCCGCCGAAACGGCGGAGCGTCGGCGGGGTGGCGGGTGGTGAGGCGGCGCAATGTCGGCGGATGCGGCGGGTGGTGAGGCGGTGGAACGGCGACGGTGGCGACGCGGGTCTGGGTCTGCGCGCCCAGCGTCGTACCGCGGGAGTCAGAGTCTCCGGTTGGTCTTGTTCCTCCCAGGACATGGACGCCGCTGTCGCGGCTCGGGCTGTTGCTGCTCGTAGCAGGACGGCCAGGAAGGCTGGAAGGTGAGGTCAGGGGAGGGGGAAGGGGAGTTTGATGCCCTCCAGGGCCTCCGTACAGGGGCAGGTGCGTTCGATGGGGAGGTCGGTGACCACCGAGGCGACGAGGGTGCGCATGCGCTCGCTGTTGGCGGCGAAGAAGGCGAAGACCTCCTCCTGGGTGACCCCTTCGCCCGCGTCGACGCCGGCGTCGAGGTCGGTGACCAGGGCCAGGGTGGTGTAGCAGAGGGCGAGTTCGCGGGCGAGGACGGCCTCCGGGTAGCCGGTCATGCCGACGATCGACCAGCCGTTGGAGGCGAACCAGTGAGACTCGGCTCTGGTGGAGAAGCGGGGACCCTCGATGACGACGAGGGTGCCGGCGTTGACGACGTTCCACCCTTCGGCCTCTGCCCTGGAGTAGGCGTAGGTTCTGCCGATCGGGCAGTAGGGGTCGGCGAAGGGCACGTGGACGGCCCCGGCGTCGTAGTAGGTCTGCTCGCGGCCGGAGGTACGGTCGACGAGCTGGTCGGGGATGACGAGGGTGCCGGGGCCGTATTCGCGGCGGAGCGAGCCCACGGCGCTCGGCGCGAGCACCTGACGGACGCCGAGGGACCGCAGTGCCCAGAGGTTGGCCCGGTAGGGGATGCGATGGGGCGGGAACCGGTGCCCTCGCCCGTGCCGGGGCACGAACGCCACCGACTTGGACCCGATGTGGCCGATTGTGATGGTGTCGCTGGGCGCCCCGTACGGCGTGTCGATGTCGATCTCTTCGGCATCGTCGAGAAGGGAGTAGAACCCGGAACCGCCGATGACCCCGATGTCCGCTTTCATGACCATGGCGCAGACATTAGCGTCCTGGGGCAGTGGCGTAGGGGGCGGCGGGGCTGCCTGTGGATAACTCAGCGGAAGAGGGCGGCGCCAGCCGATCGGCGGGAAGGCCGCGACCAGCGGCGTTCCGGTCTGAGTGGCGTTCGTCCGGCTGGGGTTGTGGATAAGTCGTGTCCGGTGGCGTGGTCGCCGTGGGGGAGCGGTTGTCCGACGTATGGGGGCGCCGAATTGGCCGTGCCACGTCCCGCTGGGTCGGCGCCCTTTGGCAGACGTGGCAGGGGCGGGCGTGGGCGCACGCGGCCCGCCAGGCCCTGCTGGAGCACCCGGGGGTGCTCGCCCTGGCCCTGACCAAACCTTGGGGGTGTGGATAAGTCGCGTCTAGTGGCGGTTGGCGTTGTTAGGGGGCGGGTTGCACGGCGTATGGGGGCGCCGAATTGACCGTGCCACGTCCCGCTGCGTCGGTGCCCTTTGGCACAGGTGGCAGGAGCGGGTGTCGCGTCTTGGTTGGGGTGGTGGGCGTCCCGCTGGGGTTGTGGATAAGTTGTGTCTGGTGGCGTGGTCGCCGTTCCGGGGGAGCGGGTTGTGCGGCGTATGGGGGGCCGAATCGGCCGTGGCACGTCCTGCTGCGTCGGCGCCCTTGCGGATGCGGTGCCTGGAGGGCGAGGGAACGGCCGTACCAGGGGCACATGGGGGCCGTACGTCGTCCCGGCGCCGACGGGGAGCTTCGCGTGGAAGGGCGTTGGGGTGCGAATGCTACGGCCTCGGCCTGGAACGCAGCGAGCTGTTGTGCGCCGGTTTCGTCTCGCGTGCCCTTTGTGCCGGCCGGGTGTTCACGGCGCCGCCCGCGACGGCAGGGGCCTGCGGGACGGCGGCGTGGCAGATGGTCCGCCTGTCGCGGAACCTCGTACGCCCAGGGGATTCCGGGCACGCGGGTGGCCGGCACCCCTCGCCGCAGGGGCCAGGGCGGCGACAGTAGGTGCCTGGGTTGTACGGCGGCGACCTTAGGGGCCGGGGTTGTACGGCCGGGGTGAGCGGGCCGTACAACCCGGAATGGCGTCAGGCGGCCGGGCTGCTCGTGGACGACGAGGTGCCGGCCGAGGCGGGCTCCTTCTTGCTCGTCGAGGAGTCGGAGGAGCCGTTCGAAGAACCGCTCGAGCTGGACGACGACGAGCTCGACGACAGCGAAGACCCGGAGGATCCGGACGAGCGGTTGTCCGTCCGGTAGAAGCCCGAGCCCTTGAAGACGATGCCGACGGCCGAGAAGACCTTGCGAAGCTGGCCCTGGCAGTTGGGGCAGGTGGTCAGCGGCTCGTCGGTGAACCGCTGGACAGCCTCGAGCCCTTCACCGCAAGCGGTACAGGCGTACTGGTAGGTGGGCACGCACTCCTCCTATGGCTCACGCAGATTGGCACTCTACCGATGCGACTGCTAATGGTACGCAGCCGATTAGGCTAAACGCCACCCAGGTGGCTTCTAATCCCCGTCCCAGGCTCTCTAGGGGGTCCGCTCCGGAGCTGATACAGGTCGCCCGAAACCCGCCTCACTCGCCGTGTTCGCCGTACCAGCCTGCCAGCTTGCCCCGGCGGCTGACGGCGCGCAGGCGGCGTTCGACGCGGTCCCGGCAGGCGGCCGTGGTGACGACCAGGAGTTGGTCGTCGGTTCGCAGGCGTGTGGTGTCGACGGGGACGAACGACCGGCCGTCCCGTACGACCATGGTCACGGCCGCGTCCGACGGCAGGCGCAGCTCGAAGATCTCCACTCCGTGGAGCCCGGAGCCGGGCGGGATCGTGACCTGCAGCAGGTCGGCGTTGAGCTCTTCGAGCGGGGCGGCCTCGACGCCCAGGTCGCGGGCCTCGTTCGGGGCGCCGACCTTCAGCAGCCGCGCGAGGTACGGGAGCGTGGGGCCCTGCACCAACGTGAACGCGATGACGATCACGAAGACCTCGTTGAAGACCCCCTTGGCGCCGGTGACTCCTGCCGCCCACGGGATGGTGGCGAGCACGATGGGGACCGCGCCGCGCAGCCCGGCCCAGGAGAGGAACGTCTGCTCGCGCCAGGACAACCTGTCGATGCCGAAGAGCTGTACGAGCAGGGCGGAGACGGCCACGGACAGCGGCCGGGCGAGTAGGACGAGGGCGAACCCGGCGATCAGGCCGGGGACGACGGCGGTGGGCAGTTCGCGTGGGCTGGCCAGCATGCCGAGCATGACGAACAGCCCGATCTGGGCGAGCCAGGCGGCCCCTTCGGCGAAGCCGCGGGTGGCCGGCCGGTGCGGCAGGCGGGTGTTCCCGAGGACGAGCGTGGCGAGGTACACGGCGAGGAAGCCGCTGCCGTGCAGGAGGGTGGCGCCGCTGTAGGCGGCGATGGCGAAGGCGAGGACGGCGATGGGGTAGAGGCCGGACGACGGCAGCGCCACCCGCCGCAGGGCGTACGCCCCGAGCGGCCCGACGCCGAGCCCGACCGCGGCTCCGACGACGAGCTCGAAGGCGGCGTCGAACACCACGTGGCCGAAGGTCGGTATGGGCGCGCCCGCCGTGCTGAGCATCATGACGACGATCACGGTCGGCGCGTCGTTGAACCCGGACTCGGCCTCCAGGACGCCCGCGAGGCGGGGCGGGAGCGGCAGGCGGCGCAGGACGGAGAACACCGCGGCCGCGTCGGTGGAGGCGAGGACGGCGCCGAGCAGCAGTGCCGTACGCCAGTCCATGTCCAGCAGCCATTGGACCGCGGCGGCGAGCACGACGATGCTCACGGCGACGCCGAGTGTGGCGAGGACGAGCGCGGTGGGCACGGCCCGGCGGACGTGCTGCCAGTTGGTGGTCAGACCGCCCTCGGCGAGGATGACGGCCAGCGCGACGAGGCCGATCTGCTGCGCGAGCTGGGCGTTCTCGAACTGGAGGCCGAGCCCGGCCTCGCCGACCAGCAGTCCGAGGCCCAGGTAGATGAGCAGGCTCGGCATGCCGGTGCGGTGGGCCACGCGTACGGACGCGATGGCGGCCATGACCACGACGGACGCGAGGAGCAGCCAGGTATGCAAATTCACTGGGCCCCCTTCTCGCGTTTTAGGCCCATTCTGTCGTATCCGTATAGTCGACTACCACGTTGAACTACTTTGGGCTACCGTCACACGCGACACATTGGTTGGGCGATCAGGTGGCGAAGTGACCGACGAAGCTTCCCCGGTTCTGGAGAACGCGAGGAAGGGAGATTCCGCCGACGAGGAGAAGCTCCTCCCGACGGAACCGCCGAGGAAACGTCGGTTGCTCCGCCGGCTGTTGATCGCGGTCGTGCTCATCCTCGCGATGGTGGTCGCGGCGGCGTTCGCGGTGGTGATGGAGCGTCAGATCACGCTCAACGGCAATATCGAGCGTATCCCCGGGGCTTTTCCCGAAGAGGCCGGGCGTCCGGCCAAGGCGGCCGGCGACGCGCAGAACTGGCTGCTCATCGGGTCGGACAAGCGGCCAGGTGAGGCGGGCAACCAGCGGGCCGACACCATCATGATCGTCCACATCCCGGCGGCCCGGGACCGGCTCACCCTCATCAGCATCCCCCGCGACTCTTATGTCCCCATCCCGGGGAAGGGAAACAACAAGATCAACGCGGCGTACGCCTTCGGCGGGCCGAAGCTGCTGATCAAGACGGTCGAGAACCTCACCCGCGTCCGTGTCGACCACTTCGCGGCCCTGGATTTCGAGGGCTTCGTCAACATGACCAAGATCATCGGTGGCGTGGACGTGTACGTGTCGCGCAAGGTGTACGACCCGATGAACAAGGTCACCTGGCCCCAGGGCATGGTGCACCTGGAGGGGGAGAAGGCGCTGCTGTTCGTCCGCCAGAGGTACAACCTCCCGGGCGGCGACTTCGACCGCATCAGGCGGCAGCAGGCGTTCATCGGCGCGGTGGGCCGCAAGATGACCAGCAAGGACCTGCTGACGGACCCGTTCAAGCTGAACGACTTCCTCGAGGCGCTCACCCAGGCGGTGAGCGTGGACGACGGCGTGACGCTCGGCACGCTGCGCGACCTGGCGATCGACCTGAGGAACATCAGGGCGGACACGGTCGACTCCACCACCGTGCCCACACTGGGCACCGCGACGGTGAAGGGCGCGAGCGTGGTGAAGCTCAACAAGGAGGCCGGGCGGCTGTTCTACGCGGCCCTCAGGAACGACACCCTGCCGCAGTACTTCAAGGACAACGGCGGGCTCAACGACCTGCAGTCCCTCCAGTAGCACCGCCATGGGCCGTCCAGGTCGAAGACGGTTCCGGCCGGCCCGTAAATACCCCGCTTACGACACCGGACGGCCGCCGAAGGTGACGATCCCGGACGGAAGGGCGGCCATGGATACCGGACGGTCGTGAGGCTCCGCCGGAATGCCCTCGACCAGCTCGCCCTCGTGCAGCAGCGCCACCGTCGGGACGTTCGGCCCGACCCGGGCCAGCGCCCGGTCGTACGACCCGCCGCCGCGCCCCAGGCGGATCCCCGTGGACGGGTCGACGGCCAGGGCGGGGACGATCACGAGGGCGGCGGTGCGGATGGCGTCGACGCCCCGCCGCACGTCCACCGGCTCCATCATGCCGCGCCGCCCGGGCGCCACCGAGTCGGGCCCGTCGTACACCGCCCAGTCGAGATCGTCGTCGGGCTTGAGAACGGGAAGGATCACCGTCGCCCCGTGCTTCCACAGGGCGAAGATCAGGCCGTGGGTCGCGGGCTCGTCGCCCATCGACCAGTAGCACGCGACGAGCCCTGCCAGCTGGACCCAAGGTTGGTCGAGTAGCGTCTCCCTGATCGCCATGGCCGAGCCGCGCGGATCGGAGACCTGGGTTCGCGCGGCCAAGATCCTACGACGCAGCTCTGCTTTGTCCACTCGACCCTCCATTAAGGTGCATTTATGGCTGACTACGATCCAGTGACGAAAGTCGTCATTCCCGCCGCAGGTCTCGGCACGAGATTCCTGCCGGCGACCAAGGCGACCCCGAAAGAAATGCTGCCGATCGTCGACAAGCCGGCCATCCAGTATGTCGTCGAGGAGGCGGTGTCCGCCGGGCTCCTGGACCTCCTCATGGTGACAGGCCGGAACAAGCGCTCGATCGAGGACCACTTCGACCGGGCGTACGAGCTGGAGGAGGTGCTGGCGGCCAAGGGCGACTCCGAGCGCCTGTCGCAGGTCCTCGAACCGGTCGAGATCGCCACCTTCCACTATGTGCGCCAGGGCGAGCCGAAGGGCCTCGGCCACGCCGTGCTGTGCGCGAAGCAGCACGTCGGCAACCACCCCTTCGCCTGTCTGCTGGGTGACGACCTGATCGACCACCGTGACGGGCTGCTGAAGCGCATGATCGAGGTGCGCGACACCTACGGCGGCAGTGTGGTCGCTCTCATGGAGGTACCGAGGGAGCAGGTCTCGCTGTACGGCTGCGCCGAGATCGAGGCGACCTCCGAGGACGACGTGGTCCGCGTGACGGGCCTGGTCGAGAAGCCCCCGGCGGAGGAGGCGCCGTCCAACTGGGCGGTCATCGGGCGCTACGTCATCGACCCGGCCGTCTTCGAGGTCCTGGAGAACACCCCGCCCGGTCGCGGCGGCGAGATCCAGCTCACGGACGCGCTGCTCGAGCTCGCCGGACGTACGAACGAGCAGGGCGGCCCGGTCCACGGCGTGCTGTTCCGCGGCCGTCGCTACGACACCGGGAACAAGCTCGACTACCTGCGCACGGTCGTCCAGTTCGCGGCCGAACGCCCTGACCTGGCACCCGAATTCATCCCCTGGCTGCGCGAGTTCCTGGAGAAGGCGCCGCCTGTGGCAGAGTGATCTGGCGGTGCCGCCCCGTGGGGGCGGCGACTCCACGGATGGGCTGAGGCGATGAAAACGGTTGACGCGCACCTGGCCGAGATCCTCGACACCGTGCGCCCGCTCGACCCGGTCGAGCTCGACCTCGACGCGGCGCTCGGCGCCACGCTGGCCGAGGACGTCACCTCACCGGTCGCGCTGCCGCCCTTCGACAACTCGGCGATGGACGGCTATGCCGTGCGCGCCGAGGACGTCGCGACCGCGACCGGCGACGAACCCGTCGTGCTGCCGGTCACGCTCGACGTGGCGGCGGGCGACACCGCGCCGCGGGCGGTCGCGCCGGGGTCGGTCACCCGCATCATGACCGGCGCGCCGGTGCCGGAGGGCGCCGACGCCGTCGTCCCCGTCGAGTGGACCGACGGCGGCGCCGTCAAGGTCACCGTCCATCGCGCCGCGCCGCTCGGCAACGCCATCCGCAGGGCCGGGGAGGACGTCCAGGCCGGCGACGTCGTGCTCCCCGCGGGCACGCTGATCGGGCCCGCCCAGCTCGGCATCCTCGCCGGCGTCGGCCGTCGCGGCGTCCTGGCGCGCCCGCGTCCCCGCGTGGTGGTGCTGTCGACCGGCAGCGAGCTGGTGGAGCCGGGCGCGCCGCTCGGGCACGGGCAGATCTGGGAGTCCAACAGCTTCACCCTGGTCGCCGCCGTCCGGCAGGCCGGCGGGGAGGCCTCCCGCAGGCGTGCGGTGGGCGACGACCCGGAGGAGTTCTCGGCGACGCTGCACGCCCTCCTCGGCGAGGCCGACGCCGTGATCACCAGCGGCGGCATCTCCATGGGCGCGTACGAGCCCGTCAAGGAGGCGCTGTCCCCCCTCGGCACCGTCCGCTTCGAGAAGGTCGCCATGCAGCCCGGCATGCCGCAGGGCTTCGGCGTCCTGGGCGACCGCAGGGTTCCGATCTTCACGCTGCCCGGCAATCCCGTCTCGTCGTACGTCTCGTTCGTCCTGTACGTGAAGCCGGCGCTGGCCAAGATGCGAGGCCTGCCGGCCGGGCCCGCGGCCACCGTCACGGCGGCGACGACCTCGGCGCTGCGCTCTCCCGCCGGCCGGCGCTCGTACCTGCGAGGGGTGCTGAGCAGCTCGGCGGACGGACGGACGCTGGTGGCCCCCGTCCACGGGCAGGGCTCCCACCAGCTCGCGGCGCTCGCCACGGCGAACGCCCTGATCGTGGTCCCCGAGGACGTCACCGCCGTGCCCGAGGGCGCGGCCGTACAGGTGATCCCGCTGTGAGGAAGTGGTGCGGCTGTGAGTGAGCTGACGCATATCGACGAGTCGGGCGCCGCCCGCATGGTCGACGTTTCCGCCAAGGAGGTCGGCGTCCGTACGGCTCGCGCCACCGGCCGGGTGCTGCTCTCGGCGGAGGCCGTGGCCATCCTGCGGTCCGGTGAGGTTCCCAAGGGGGACGCGATCGGCGTCGCGCGCATCGCGGGCATCCAGGGCGCCAAGCGCACGCCCGATCTGATCCCGCTGTGCCATCCGATCGCCCTGCACGGGGTCAAGGTCGACATCGCCGTGGTCGACACGGGCGTGGAGATCACGGCCCGGGTGAAGACGGCCGACCGCACGGGCGTGGAGATGGAGGCTCTGACGGCGGTGTCCGTGGCGGGCCTCGCCATGATCGACATGATCAAGGCCGTCGACCCGGCCGCGGTGCTCACCGACATCCGGGTCGAGGAGAAGACCGGCGGCAAGACCGGCGTCTGGACGCGGCCGTGAGAGCACTGGTCGTCACGGCGTCCAACCGGGCCGCCGCTGGCATCTATCCCGATAAATCCGGGCAGTTGCTGGCCGAGCTGCTCGCCGGCGCCGGGTGCGAACAGGTGGACGGCCCGCGCGTCGTCCCCGACGGGCAGCCCGTCGAGGACGCGCTGCGCGAAGGGGTCCGCGAGCGGTACGACGTGATCGTCACCACCGGTGGCACGGGGCTCACCCCGCAGGACCTCACCCCCGAGATGACGCGACGCGTGATCGAACGGGAGATACCCGGCATAGCGGAAGCCGTACGGCAGGCCAATCGCGAGAAGGTCCCCACGTCGATCCTCTCCCGCGGCCTCGCCGGCCAGGCGGGCACCACACTCATCGTCAACCTGCCCGGATCGTCCGGAGGTGTCCGGGACGGCATGGCGATCCTCGCCCCGATCCTCCGGCACGCCGTCGACCAGATCAGGGGCGGAGACCACCCACGGTGACCGTTCCGGCCTGAGGGCCGCCGACCGGGGCTGTCAAAGGGAAGGGCTGGAAGGCGCCATGGCGCACATAGGGTCCGGCAGGGGATGATTGACCCGTGGATCGACTTCGCGGCTGGCCGGTGACCCTGAACGAGGGACCGGTGGGACTCCGGCCGCTCCGCCTGCGCGACGTCGTCGCGTGGCGGGAGACCCGACTGCGCAACGCCGACTGGTTACGGCCATGGGAACCCAGCAACCCCGAGACCCCGCTGTTCCGCACCGGCCTCGGCCCCTACATCTCCATGGTCGGCACCCTGAGGCGCGAGGCACGGCAGGGGCTGGCGCTGCCGTGGGTCGTGACCTGGAACGGGGCCTTCGCGGGACAGCTCACCGTGGGCGCCATCGTCTGGGGCTCGGCCCGGTCGGCCCAGGTGGGCTACTGGGTGAGCGGCGACCTCGCCGGGCGCGGCATCATCCCCACGGCGCTCGCCCTGGCGGTCGACCACTGCTTCTTCACCGTGGGCCTCCACCGCCTGGAGGCCAACATCCGGCCGGAGAACCACGCCAGCCGCCGGGTCGTGGAGAAGCTCGGGTTCCGCGAGGAGGGCATCCGCCGTCGGCAGCTCCACATCGACGGGGCCTGGCGCGACCACATCTGCTACGCGCTGACCCTCGAGGACGTGCCTCGCGGACTGCTCGCCCAATGGCGACAGACCCGGGCGAAAACCGCACACGACGGATCCACCTGAACCACCATAGAGAGCTTTGACTCAGGCCTGGCCATAAACAGGTTGACGATCTCGCGACACACCGCACCGAATGCTCGTCAACCAGTGACACCCGGTCCTACGGTGCGTGACGTGAACACATTTGCTACGGACCTGGCCCCGTGCTGTGTTCATGCTGCCCGGAGGTGGGCTCATGGGTAGCGCCTTCCTGTACCTCGGCATCGTGCTCATGTGGCTGTGCGTGCTCGTGCCGATGTGGCTGCGGCGCGACCGCCACACGGTGGAGATGAGCGAGCTCTACGGCGAGCAGGGCATGGACGGCGATCCGGACGTCTCCGACTGCGACCCGATCGGAGGGGACACCCTCGCCGACATCAGCGTGTCCGACGTGGCCGGCGTCCGCACCACCGGTGCCCTCGACCCCTCCGACGACGAGATCACCGTCGAACTCACCTCCCCCACGTCCGACAGCGCCACACCGGGGTCGTCCGGCACCGGCGGTTCCGCGTCGTCCGGCACCGGCAGTGGCGCCTTCCGGCCGTCCGGCACGGGCAGTGGCGCGTCCGGGCCGTCCGGCGCCGGCGGTTCCGGATTGTCCGCTTCCAGCAGTGGCGCCACCGGCCCTGGAACCCCGTCCGGTCCTCGGGCGAAGAGCGAACCGTCCGGCCCCTCCGAGACCCCGCTCACGGAGCCTTCCGCCGGCGAGTCCAGCGGGCCGTACGGCGGCGGAGCCGACCCCTCCCAGGAGGAGTCGCGGCGCCGCGCCAGGGTCCTCGCCCGGCGCCGCAGATGGCTGCTGTGCTGCGGGCTGGTGCACCTGGCGTCCGGGGTGACGGCCGCGGCCGGGGTGGCTCCCTGGTGGAGCGTCGCGCCGTCCACCGTCCTGCTGGCGTCCTACGTCGTGATCCTTCGCATAGCGACGCGCGTGGACCGCGAGCGGCGTGCCGCGGCGGCCAGGGCCCTGGCGGAGCGGCAGCGCAAGGCACGGGAGCGCAGACGCGCCCTCGAAGCCGCCGCCCAGCAGGCGGAGGCCGAGATCATCGAGTTCGTGAAGCCCGCAGAGCCCTTCGACCAGCACGCCGACCGCTCCCGCCGAGCAGTGGGCGACTGAGGCTCCCAAGGGTTCGGCGGGAGCGAACCGGCGCGAGTGGCGCGGGTGGTCGCCAAAGTTTGCTAATCTGGTCGAGTCCTTGGGGCTGTAGCGCAGTCCGGTAGCGCACTTCGTTCGCATCGAAGGGGTCAGGGGTTCGAATCCCCTCAGCTCCACCCAGGTCAAAGGCCGTTTCCGGGTGATCGGAAACGGCCTTTTTTGATCTCCGTACAGCAGCGTTGTACAGCAACGGCTATTCGAGTTGTTCGCCGAGCTTCTTGAGTGCCTTCCGCGTGGCTTCGGACGACACCTCGCTGTAGATGTTCATCGGGACCGCGATCTGACTGTGTCGAAGGATCTGCATAGCGATCCTCGGGTGAACGTCCAGCGCGACGAGGAGCGACGCGCCCGTCTTTCGGGTGGCGTGAACCGGAATGCTCCGCACACCCGCATGCTTGATCGCGCTCGCGAAGCTGCGGTTGAAGTTCCGAGGTTCGACCGGCCGACCGGTCCGCGTCGTGAAGACGAGTCCCTTGCCGATCCACTCGCTCCCGGCAGCCTTGCGCGCCGCCTCCTGGTCTGCCTGCCGGTCGCGAAGCGCGGTGACGCAGAGATCGACGAGAGGCAGAACGGCGTCCGACGCCTCCGTCTTGGTCTCACGGTGGTAGAGCTGCCCGCTCACCCGCTGGAGCTGCCAGCCGATCGTCATCTCGGCGTTGTCCAGGTCGACGTCTTCCCACCTCAGCCCGAGGACTTCACCGCGCCGCAGGCCCACCGCGAGGATCAGCACGTAAGCGGCGTAGAGCGGATCACGCCGAGCCCGCGCGGACTCCAAGAACTGTCGGGCCTCGTCCACCGACCAGGGCTTGATCTTGCGGCGCCGAGGCTTCGGGACACGCATCAGGGCCGCGACGTTACGGTGATCAACTCATCCCGTATGGCGTTGTTCAGCGCGGCCCGGAGAATGGTCCAGGCGTCGCGCACGGTGCGGTCGGAGGCCGTCTGCTGGCAGCAGGCCCCCACGGCACAGCACTTCTGCTTCTTGGTTGGCCTACGGGCGTCCTTGCCCTGCGCGCAGCATTGGCAGGTGGTTCGGAGCTTGTTGTACCAGGTCTGAACATCGCGAACGGTCAGCTTGTCGAGCCGCTTGGTGCCGAGAGCAGGCCCGATGTACAGGCGTGAGAACACCTCGTAGGTCGCCGCCGTGGACGGAGCGAGATTGGGGGCGACAACCTCATGGATCCACCGATCGAGGTAGGCGCCAACCGTCATGGACTTGGTGACGACTGGCCCCCTGGCGGCGGCCTCGTGGAGCTTGAGCCACTTCTTGTGGGTCTCGTCGCGGGTCTTGCCATAGGCCCACTTGCGCTTACGCTCGCCCTCGGGCGTCGTCACCCAGACGTATCCGGCGTAACCGTTCTTGTAGGGGAAGATCGAGCCTTCCCCGTTGGCGCGCTGTCCCATCAGGCGGCCTCCTCGCACAGCCGGGTCATGTAGTCGTGGAGCGCGGATTGGGGGATGCGCCGGCATCGTTCGCTGACGAGTACGGATTCGAGTTCGCCGGAGCGGATGAGCTTGTAGACCGTCCACCGGCTGACCCTGAGCTTGGTCATCACGTCGGGGACGGTGAGCATGTCGTCCGTGATCACTGGTCACTCCTGGCGGCTGGTGTGGGTGCGGGAAGGGGGACACCGGTGAGGGCGGCGGCGATGACTTGTTCACCGGCGGACAGGCCGCGTCCGGCGTACTCCCAGTGCGCGACGACGAGCACGGTGTCTTCGTCGAAGAGGGGCAGGCGGCCGGTGCTGGTCTCTTCGTCGCGCATGTGGTCGACTCGGGCGGCGCGGAGGGCGCCGAGGGTGGTGGAGTAGCGGCGGGATTTGGTGGAGAAGTGGCCGCGGAAGCCGAGCATGTGCGCCCATTGGGCAAGCCGCAGTTCGTTGAGCCGGTCAAGGGTGGACAGGCGGAAGCATTCGACGATCAGCCGCCGAGCATGCTCGCTCAGGTCCAGACCGCTCAGGTCTTCCAGGGCGTTGATACGTCGATCGACGGTGCCGACGCATTCGGCCGCTTTAGTTGCGTACTTGGCGATGTATCCGGCGACTGCCTGATCCGTCAGCTCCCCATTGATCGTGATCGACCGGATGTCGAGCTGTGTGCCCCAGCGCATGACGCGGGCAGGTTCGCCGGGCAGCTCGGGCACCGGGACGGTCACGGCGGCCGTGGCGTGGCGTACGGCTTGCGTCAGGGCATCGGCGTTTGCCCAGTCGGGCGGTGTGGTGTCGGGGCCGGCGGGGCCGTCGAGGCGGATCACCGCGTGGAAGTGGACGACGCCACGGCGCTGGTATTCGGCGACTTTGGCGAAGGAGATGACGAGCCGTTCGCTCAGCTCCTATTGTGTCAGGCCGTGGAGTTTGGCCAAGTGCCGACGGAGCGCCATGGTAAAGCGGCGCCACAGTTCGGGGGCCAGGGCGTTGAACAGCACGCTTGAGGCGTAGTCGTAGCAGTCCGAGAGCGCGAGTCCCCGGCAGCCGAGTAGCTCGACCGGGGACGTTTAGCAGCAGAAATGCGCCCAGATTGACTCTGGTGATCTTGTCTAGTCCCACGAGATGCCTGACGGTTCTGTCCCACGACATGAGCGACAGGCGATCTCAGCGGTGACGTGGGGGTTGGGGCCCGGCTAGGGCGAATACTTGCCGCAGACTGAGACCTGAGGTCACAGCGCCCCGGGGGGGCCAGGCAGGACGATCCTGAAGAAGTCCTGCGCGATATAGGTGGTGAGCTTTCTGGCCTTGCCGGTCTTGACGTTCACCGCGTAGGCGGTCATGGTCTGGTACGGCGGGTCGATCATCGCGGGCTCGTCGTCCGGCACCTCGGACGCCGGCCTGCACCGCACGGACATGGTGAGTGCGGTGACCTCCTCAGCGCTGAGCCAGGTGCGCAGCGAGATCTGGGAGACATCGGAGGGCAGGCCGCTGATGACGGTCGTCTTCCGCTTCTCACCGGTGAGCGTGTCCATGAGGGCGAGGTCGCCGTGACGGCACGGCTTTTCGGCGGTGCTGCGGTTCTCGATCACCGCGACGGTCTTCCCGTCGGGGGCGAGCGGGCTGAAGTGGTAGGCCGCCGGCAGGTCGACCGACGTGGTGTGACCCTTTGAGGAACTCGGCCACAGGTTCGAGATCGTCCGCAGCCGTGATGTGGGAGAGTAATCCGCGAGAGTGATGGTAGCGCCGTCCTGTGACAGGCCGATGGGGACCCAACGGTTCGGCAACTCGCGTACGCCCCCATCGCGCATGTCGATGAGCAACGCGGGATCCTTGAAATCCGGGACCTTGCTGAAGGCCACGAACCGCCCATCGTCCGACAGCATCAGACGCGAGATGCTGCCCAGTTGTGCCTTCGGTACTTTCGTCGCAGCCGTCGTCTTCTGGCCCGAGGCCAGGTCGCGGACCTGGAAGGTGCCTTCCTTGGCGCTGTAGTAGGCGATCTTCCAACCGTCCCGGCTGATCGCCAGTGGGCTGTCGCGCAGACCGGTGCGGCCGGGGGCGAGGCTGGGCAGCGCCTCCGGCACATCGTAGGCCTTGCCGCTCCGGGTGACCACCCGCCATCCGCCGTCCCGGCAGCCCGCCAGTGCCTTCTCGCTGCCGGGCTTGCAGAAGGTCTTGTACGCGTAAGTCAACGGCTCCGCCCCGCGCGCCGGCAGATCGCTCACGGAAGCGGCCTCCTGTGGCCCGTGCGGCAGCAGCCGGATGGCGGCCGTCACGCCAAGAGCGATGGCCACGACCATGGCCGCCGCGAGGTAGGAGATCGTAGTACGCCGCCTGCGGTGATGCACCGCGATCGTGCGCTCGGCCAGGTCCACCTGTGGAGTATCGTCGGCCAGGTCGACGAGCACATTCCGCAGCCAGGTCATCGGTAGGCCTCCTCGGCTTCGATATCGGCAAGCTTCGGCGCGAATTCGGGCGCCAGTTCGCGTAGGCGGGCCAGCGCGTAGTGAGCTTGGCTCTTCACCGTGCCGATGGAGCAGCTCATCAGCTCGGCGGTTTCGCGTTCGGTCCGGTCCTCGTAGTAGCGCAGCACGATCACCGCCCGCTGCCGGGGCGGCAGCCGCATGAGAGCCCGGCGCATGACGAGCCGTACAACGGTGGAGTCCTCGCTCGAGTACGACCGGTCGGGCGGTTCGGCGGTTGGGAACTCGCTCCTGGCGCGGCGCCGCCGCCAGGAGATGTGCTGGTTGACCAGCGCCTTACGCGCGTACGCCTCGGGGTGCTCGACGCGCGAAAGCCTGGACCAGCGTCCGAGCACTTTGAGCAGGACGTTCTGCAGCAGGTCCTCGGCCTGGTGGGCGTCTCCCGTGAGCAGGTACGCGGTGCGCATCAGCGCCTGCTGATGGCCCGCGACGAACTCGCGGAAGCTGTCATTGCGATCCAACGCGACTCCTCTCGACCGTTACCGACTCCGGTGACCTGTCGAAAGGTTCGATCCGCACGGCTACAACTTCGGGTTGCGTTTTCGCGCGCCACCAGCAGCACCGCCCGATACCGCTGCTGACAACAGACAACTCCACCAGGGCCAATTCCGGCCTCCTGACGCGCGACGCCCGCAAACGACGCACGCCAGACTGACCGACAACGGCACCTGTCACCCATGTCTTGGGACCGGAGTGTCAAGCATCTCCCGGGACAGGACATTGACTCTGGTGATCTCCCGGATGAGGACTTTCTCTACGTCTTCAAAGGCGGTCCGCTGCGCGGCCCGCCGGGCGCGCCGGTCGGCAAGCGTGCCCGGCTGCGGCTCTTCGGCCGGTCCGGGCACGCACCGCCCCGCGCGCGCCCGAGGTCCGACAGTAGCCGCCAGTGAGAGTCGCTCCATAGCCCTCGTCATGCCGACTGGGCGCCGGCTACCTGCTCCCTGCCCCGCCGAATACCGTCACGGAGGCCCTCGACTACGGCACGTCGAGATCATCCCCTGCTCGGATGGCTTCCCACTAAGACCCCGTCGTCGTGGCTGAGCTAAGGGTGGGCCATCACACTCATACAGGTTGCGATCGCGCTGTGGCTGGTCATCGCACGGGGTTGAGGGCGATCGAAGGTCCGGGGCTTCGCCCCGGCCCGCCGAGCTACCAGGGTGCCGTACGGACCCAATACCGGACCATCCGGCGAACGATCATGCGGAGGCCCCCGCCGCCCGCCGGCGAGGGGATCATCGCGACCGTGGCCTCCTCCGCCGCCTTGCGAAGACGTGACCGGCGGTTTCCCGTCTACGGTGGAAATGACTGCCCAAAGTCTTCTTTTCAACATAAACGCGCTATAAGTCAGTGTATCGCCGTACTTCCGACAAGAGCTTGGGTATTTCCGATGAGGTGAACCGCTACTTCAAGGAAGATGAGCGACGAAAAAGATTACGGGGCTGGGCTTCATAGCTGTTTCGACGGCGCTTCTTTCAATTGCGGCGCCATCCGCCGCTCTCGCTGAGTCTGGTGACGACACGCAGTCCGAACAGACCGCATCCGTGCGGCCAGTGGGTAATCAGGCCCAAGACAACCCCACATTCCCCCGGGGCCGCCTCAATCACCTCCGGGTCCGGCTCCGGCTGGGGGGCCGGTTCCGGTTCCGGCTCATGGTCGATCACCACCACGGGCTCCGGTTCCGGTTCCGGTTCCGGCTCCGGCTCCAGGTCCGGCGCAGCTGGGCCCTCGGGGGCCGGCTCCTGCTCTTGCGGTTCTACGTCTGCTGTGTCAGTCGGCCCTTGTAAGGCTGTGTTGCTGTACCGCTCTGCTGTACGGCAGTACATACGCGAGCAGTCGTCATCGCACGCCTGAGCAGGCCGACGAGGCGTTGACCTTGATGCCGCCCGCAGTTCGCATCGAAGGGGTCAGGGGTTCGAATCCCCTCAGCTCCACCCAGGTCAAAGGCCGCTTCCAGAGCATTGGAAGCGGCCTTTTGCGTTGCTGAGTGACTACAGGTCCCGGAAGATCTGGTCCACCGCTTCGGCGCGCTCCAAGAGGAGGGGGCGGAGCTTGTTGGCGGGAGACCGTTCCGGTGACGCTGGTGTTGCGGTGCCCGACCAGGCGAGAGATGCCTCGATGGGCATGCCGGCGTCGGAGAGCATCGAGACGAAGCTGTGCCGCATCTCGCTCGGTGTCCACTCTTGGGCGTTGAGGCCGGCCTTCTTGAGGACGGCTCGGAACGAGCGGCGGACGTTGTGGGAGTCGAGTTCCGTGCCGACCTTGGATGCGAAGACGAGGTCGTTGTCCTGCCATCGGTCGCCTGCCGCCTTCTTTGGCCACGTCCTGTCGCTCGCGGTGGAGTTTGAGGGCTTCCGCGCAGCGTTTGGGCATGGCCAGTGTGCGGCGGGATTTGCGGGTCTTGGTGTCGCCGCCTTCGCGTACCGAGCGCCAGAGCATGACGACGGGCGGCGCAGATCCGCTCGATGGTCCGCTGGGAGACGGCGGCCGTGGTCACCCTCGGCACGATCCTCGGTCTGATGATCGCGATGGGCACGCTGGTGCTGCTGCATCTGACGAGCGGCAGCTCGTACCTGCGCCCTGCCCCACAGTGGTGGCTCTTCTCGCTGGTCGCGGCGGGTGCGGCCGTGGCGACGCTGGCGACCTCGGCGCTGCCCGCGCGCCGGGCCGCGTCCGTACCCGGCCTGGAGGCAGCCAGGGCGGAGTGAGCCCCCACGTCCAGTGAGCGGCCGTCGCCTCGTCGAGGCGAGATGCCGACGGCTTCCAACGGTACGGGCGGCGACTCACAACGTGCACCTTTCGTCTCGCACTGCTGCCTTGCGGGATGCCGGCTAGGGGGTCATGGCCTGGTCAGCGGAATGAGCACCTCATCGACGATGGAGGCGATCTCGCCGGGGTCCACGAGACCGCCCTCCCATGCCTGGAGGAGGATCAGGCGTGGCCCGACTGAGACAATGCGCGGGGTGAGGCTGCGGGGTGCGGCTTCGCCGCGTTCGACCGCCTGGCGCAGGACGGACAGCAGTACTTCCTGGTGCGGGCGGATCACCAGCCGGTGGACCTGCTCGAACAGCTCGGGATGGCGGTGGCGGTGGGCGATGAGCGGGAGCAGCGCGCGGCCGCGCGGCTCGTCGAGCGCCCGTACGAAGTGCTCGAGCAGGGCGATCAGGTCATCGCGCAGTGTGCCCGTGCCGGGCGGCGCCGGCGGGTCGCCGAAGCCGGTCGCGGGGTCGCTCAGCGCGGCGAGGACGAGTTCGGCCGGGGTGGACCAGCGCCGGTACAAGGCCGCTTTCCCGGTCCCGGCCGCGGAGGCGATCTTGTCGAACGTCAGCTCCTCGAAGCTGCTCTCGGCCAGTTCGCTCAGGACGGCCTGGAAGATCGCGGTGGTGAGGGCGTCTCCGCGGCGGCGGGTGGGACTCATGAGGACGGATATATCACGCACTTCGCCGTGCTAGCCTCCGTTAGTGAACAAAACTGTTCCTTATTTGAGGCGGGTGGCCCATGTCCACTGACGGCAGGACAGCCTTGCGCAATGTGCGGGTCTTCGATGGCAGACGGCTCGGCGAGCCCCGTACCGTCGTCATCGACGGTCCGCTGATCGGCGACGATCCCGCAGGGGCGGAGGAGATCGACGCGGCTGGGGCGGCGCTGCTGCCCGGGCTGATCGACGCGCATGTCCACCTGCACGGCCCTGGGAACCTGGTCGCCCTGGCCGCCTGGGGAGTGACGACCGGGCTCGACATGGCCTGCTGGCCGGCGGAGCGGGTGGCCTCGTTGTGCGAGGCCGGGGGAGTGGCCGACTTCCGTACTGCTGGACTGCCCGCGATCGGGCCGGGCGGCCACCACGCTCGCATGCCGGGAATGCCGCCGGAAGCCGTCATTCTGACGGCAGCCGATGCCCGGCGGCACGTCGAGGCGCGGGCGGCGGAGGGTGTCGACTACATCAAGGGCGTCGCCGAGGCTCCCGGCGAGGGCGGGCCGCCCGCGGACGCGCTGCGCGCGCTGGTGGAGGCGGCACGCGAGTACGGGCTCAAGACGATCGTGCACGCCGCCACCCCGGGCGCCTACACGATGGCCGTGGAGTCGGGAGCGGAGTTCGTCACGCACACGCCGATCGCCGGCGGGGTCCGGGCGCAGGACGTGGCCGCGATGAGGAGCACCGGCCAGAGGTCCATCCCGACGATCACCATGATGGAGGCGTTGCTCACCGCCTTCATGACGTCCGGCCCGCCGCCTGGGCGGGCCGACCACCTGGGGGAGGTGCTGGGCGACGTCGGCCGTCTGCACCGGGCCGGTATTGAGATCCTCGCCGGGACGGACGCGAACGCCGAGCCGTCCGCGCCGCTGCCCGTGCCCCACGGCGAGAGCCTGCATCACGAATTCGAGCTGATGGCGCGGGCCGGAATGACGCCGGTGGAGATCCTGCGCTCGGCGACCGTGCTGCCCGCCCGCGCCTTCGGCCTGGCCGACCGGGGCGCCGTCCGGCCGGGTATGCGGGCCGACCTGTTGCTGGTCAACGGCGACCCGACCCGGGACATCACGGCCACCCGCGACATCCGCGCCGTATGGTGCGCCGGCCACCCCGTCACTCCGGCCGCCGCTCGCGAACCCTGAACCTGAGCGGCCGCACGAGCGGAGGTTCCCGCAACCGCGGCGGCGTCAAGCAGGTCGAGGCAGTACCGCCACAGGCCGGCGACGGCCCCGCAGTCAACAACGGCGCGCCTCGACGGGACGGATCGACCGGCTTCCTGAAGGCCACGTCACGTCACCGCTGCCGCCCACCGTCACTCAAGCAGCATCCGCCGTATTCGCCAGGAAAGACCGGTTGACCTCGATCAGGTGATCAAGCGCTTCCCTTGCGGCCGTGAGGCTGTCGATCGTCGATGTAAGGCGGGTTCGCTCATGATTCATGACGGCCATGGCCTGCAGGGCCTTGGCCGTGGTGGGCTCCGACATGCAGGGGACCATCTGAGCGATGCTCATGGTGGACATGCCGGCGGCTAGGAATGTCTGAATCAGCGCCACCCGCTGGACGTGATCGTCGTTGTAGCACCGCTGGCCGCTGGGCGATCTCGTGCTGACCAGCAGGCCCTGCTGCTCGTAGTAGCGCAGCGATCGACGGCTTGCTCCTGTCCGGGCGGACAGCTCACCGATCCGCATCTCAACTCCTCGTGTGCATCGGGTCACAATGCCTTGCCCATGACATCGATGTGAGCGTTTAGCGTAACCCCGTAGCTCGCAACCCGACGCCGGGGCAGGCGGCCGCCTCCCCCGTGCCGCGAGGACGAAGGAAGCAAATCATGATCAAGTTCGCTTACATGATCAACCGTGTCGGGGGGATGACCCTCGAGGAATTCGTTGATTATCACCGAAACCACCACGCCCCATTGTTCGCCTCGATCCCGGAGGCGCGACGGTACGTGAAGAAGTACACCGTCTCTCACCCGGTTCCCGCCGACGGCTACCCGAGCCCCGGCTACGACGGCCTCACTGAGATCTGGTTCGAAACCTGGGCGGACCATGACGCCTTCTTCGGATCGAAGAATTACAAGGAGCTGCTGAACCCGGACGAAAGCAAGTTCATCGATTTGGATTCGGTGGTGGTCATGGTCACCGAAGAAAAGGTCGTGATCTGATACGGGCCGCCGGGGGAGCTGGACGACGAGGCGGAGCCTGTCGTCCAGCTCCGCAGCGAACGGCTCAGGACGCGGCCGTCATGCTTCTTCTCTGCTTGATCGTCTTGGTGATTCGGGTGGTCAGCCTGTTGCACCTCCCGACGAATCGGCCACCTCGACGCGCTCCACAGCCTCGCCGACCAGGTCGCCGGCGACCGCTACAACCCGGTCGGAATGAGCACCGTCAACCACTGAGCGCTCACCCGGCGCGGATGCCGACGCCGGGCGGGTGGCTTGCTGCTCACGGCTTCACCATCGTGCGGACGAATGTGGCCGCGCGGGTCATCGCCGCGTCGGCCTCGTCCCACGAGGCGGCGAATGACTGGAAGACGTGTGTCGCCTGCGCGGTGACGTCTAGCGTCACCGACACGTCGGCCGCCACGAGCCTTGCCGCGAGCCGGGTGGAGTCGTCCAGCAGCACCTCGTCAGAGCCGACCTGGATCAATGTGGGCGGCAGACCGTGCAGGTCCGCGAACAGCGGGCTGTGCTGTTCTGCCGCGGATGCGTCGCCGAGGTAGTCACGCACGCGGCGTTCGAGGGCGGTGCGGTTCACGATGAAGTCCGCCTCGGCCCTGGCCGTCATCGAATCGCCACTGAGTGTGAGGTCAACCCACGGCGAGAACAGCAACGCCGCGGCGGGCATCGGCTCGTCGGCGGCGGAAAGAGCCGCCAGCAGGCCGAGCGCCACCCCGCCGCCGGCCGACTCGCCGGCGACCGCCACCCGTTGCGGATCGACGCCGGAGGCGATCAGGGCGCGATAAGCGCGTACCGCGTCGTCGGTGGCGGCAGGGGCGGGATGCTCGGGTGCCAAGCGGTAGTCGATGGTGATCACCCGTGTCTGTGACCTGCGGGCCAGGTCTGCGACGATCCCCAGCGAGCTGCGCGCCGACCCGAAGACATACGCCCCGCCGTGGAAGTACAGGACGGTGCCGACGCGGGGCTCTTCCGCGAGTTCGACCAAGAGGCCAGGGATCGTGTCGTAGTGGGCTTCGGTGACGATGACGTCCTCAGGGACAGGATGGTGGGACAACAGCTGCTCGAACAGGGCACGCTGTTCGTGGACCGCACCGCCGAGGTCAAGGGGGGACGACGCGCGAAACTGCCGGATGGCCTCTCGCTGCTCACGGCTCATATCTGCTCCTTGCTGTGGGTTCGGTCGGCTCTGTTCCGGACGGGTCTTGAAGGTGTGAGCTCAGACGGCCCGGGCGTGCTCAATGAGAAGGTCGGCGAAGGCGTCCGGCTGGTCGATCGGGGTGATGTGACCGCAGTCCTCAAGCAGGTGCTGGGTGAGGCAGCCGGTGATCGGTTCGAGTTGGCGGGCGGTGGCCGCGCCGATCGCGCCACCGCCGATGGCGAGGGTCGGCGTTGTCAGTCGCTGGTCCTGCGCCCAGTTCCCGATCCATTCCGCGGTGGCCGGCACCGCGCGGTAGTGGTCGAAGGCATTGCCGAGACTCGTTTTGCCCCGATATGCCTCGACGATCACCCGTGTAAGGTCTGCCGGCAGACCTCGGCGACTGCCGGCGGAGAGGAAGAAACGGACGTAGCGCTCCGCCGAGTTCTCCAGGACGTCCTCGGCCAGACCACCGGGCGCCTGGTGGAAGCCGAACCACCACGGCAGCCCCTGCCGTAGGAAGGCCTCGGCGCCGGGCAGAAGTCCGATCAACCCTTCGGACAGGGTCAGGCTGGTCACGCGCTCGGGCGACGATGCTGCCAGGGCGAATGCCGGAGTGACACCTAGATCGGTGCCGACGACGTGTGCCTCGCGGTCACCTAGGACGTCCAACATTCGGAGCAGGTCCGTGGCGATCGCGGATGCCTGGTAGCCGCGGACGGCGGGTGTGCTGTCGCCCAGCCCGTGCAGGTCCGGCGCGAGGGCCCGGAAACCTGCCGCGGCCAGCCGGGGTGCGACATCGCGCCAGATCGCGCGGGTGTGCGGGAAGCCGTGCAGCAGCAGTACGGCCGGCCCCTGCCCGAGAGTCTCCACGGCGAGTTCGACCCCGTCGATCGGTATCCGGTGCACGGTCGCGCCGGGAAGGTGGGGGGAAAGAGTCATCTGGCGCACAGGTGCCCTCCTTGATTACGCTTGGGAACGTGGTAACCGTAGGAGACCGTTCAATGAACGGGGAAGAAGGCACTTTTCCGACACGAGGTGACTTCGTGGTAACTGCCTCGCGGCAGGGGAACTTGTTCGATCCTCTGTGCCCGACACGGCTCCTGCTCGACCGGGTGGGGTCGCGATGGACGACCATGGCGGTGCTGTCGCTTGCCGCCGCCGAGGGCGAGCTGCGGTTCACCGAGTTGAAGCGCGAGATGACCGGTGTGTCGCAGAAGATGCTGGCGCAGACCCTCAGGGCGCTGGAACGAGACGGACTTGTCGATCGTCGTGTCGAGGCGAGCAAGCCTCCACGGGTGTACTACCGTCTGACCGGCCTGGGCGCCACGCTCGTCGCGCCGCTGCGAAGTCTGCGAGCCTGGGCTGAGCAGTACATGCCCCTGATCCAGCACAACTGCGACATGTTCGACGCCGCCGACCGCCCGGACGGCCACGGCTAAACAGCCGTGAGCCGACGAAGGACTCCTCCAAGCTGCGTGATACTGCGTTGGCATGGATTTCGAAAGGCGGGTGGTACACCGCCAAGATCAGTGACCTCTTTTCATCCTCGGGCGACCTCGTAGTTCTGCAGAAGAGCGATGGCCTTGCAGATGTGGTGACGCGATCACCTGGATGTTCATCCCATGCACGCGGTGCTTGCCGGCGATCATCGCAGGGAAAATGGCGCACAACCTCGTGTACTTCTGTCCATAGCCGCGATCTTCACGGCGTGAACGGGTGCGCCGCCACCCGGCCATGGCGTTCCGCCCACCGGGCGAGGGATCGGCCGAGCCGGCGGGGTTCAGTGCGGGAGCACCCAGCTCGGCACCCAGGTCCCGGGGGCGCCGTGGCCGGTCGTCGTGGTGGCGAGGTGGGTGCGGAGGGTGGCCAGCGCGGGGTGCGGGTTGTCGCGGTGCCACAGGAGCGAGTGCGGGTAGACGGGTGTCGGGTCGGTCACCGGGATGCGGCGAAGGCCGTGGCCGGCGGGCCAGACCAGGCGGGTGTGCTCGCCCATGAAGGTGGCCAGGGCCGGGGTGTCGGCGATGGTGTCGAGGAGCGCGTCGGAGCCGAAGTTGGGGCCGGTCGCCTCGATGGTGAGGCCGAACTCGGCGACGAGGTCGTCGTAGTAGGCGGCCCACTCGGTTCCGGGGACGAGGCCGGGTATCCAGATCCGGTGCCCGGCGAGCTGGGCGACGGTCACCGACCGGGCGGACGCCAGCGCGTGGGCGGGCCCGGTGAAGAGCTGCAGCTGCTCGTCGAGCACCCGGACGGATTGGATGTCCTCGGGAAGGGGCCGGCCGGGCATGGCGACGGCGCGGAAGGAAGCGTCGATCGTGCCGGACCGAATGGCGGCGAGGGCCGTCTCGACATCGAACAGCATCACCACGTCGAGCTCGATCTCGGGGTGCGCGCGGTGGAAGGCGCGCATCAGGCCCGACGCCGCGGTGCGCGAGGCGATCATGTCGACGCGCAGCGGACGGTGACCGGTGCGCACGGACGCGACCGCCCGCTCGGCGACGCGCAGCAGTTCGCGCGCGTGGGGCAGGAACGCCTGCCCGTCGATGGTCAGCTCGGCGCCACGTGCGGTGCGGGTGAACAGCCGTACGCCGAGGTTGCGCTCCAGCGCGGCGATGCGCTTGGAGACGGCCTGCTGGGTGACCGCCAGCTCGGCGGCGGCCTCCTGGAACTGCCCCGCTTCGGCGGCGGCGACGAAGGTCCGGACGGCGTCGAGGTCCATGCGGACACCTTATGCGTACAACCGTTGGTTGTGGCCGACGGCCTTACCGTTGTTTGATCCCCAGTCAGGGTGCTCGCTTTGATGTTTCCGATCGCGGATCGGTTGTACGAGTGAGTGACGAGGGGCGGCGGGCATGGGGAACGGGCACCGGTTGGGGCGGCGGTTCGGGTGGCTCTGGGGAGCGTACGGGACCAGCGCGCTCGGCACGTGGCTCGCCTTCGGCGCGTTCCCGCTGATCGCGCTCCAGGTGCTGCACGCCGGACCGGCGGAGGTCGCGGCGTTGTCCTCCGTGGGGGCGGCGGTGGGCGCGGCCGTGGCGGTGCCGCTCGGCCCGTGGGTGGAGTTCCGCCGCAAGCGGTCGGTGCTGATCGGGATGGACCTGGTGCGGTTCGCGGCGCTGCTGACGATCCCCGCCGCGTTCGCGCTCGGTGTGCTCTCCTTCGCCCAGCTCCTGCTGGTCTCGGTGGTCGTCGCGGCGGCCGACATCACCTTCCGCGCCGCCTCCGGCGCGTACCTGAAGACCCTGTTGCCGGCTGAGGACCTGCTCGTCGCCAACGCCCGATTCGAGTCCACGTCCTGGACGACCACGATCATCGGACCGCCGCTGGGCGGTGTCGCGATCGGGCTCCTCGGCCCGGTGGCGACGGTGGTGGCCGACGCGGTCAGCTACCTGCTCTCGGCCCTGGGCATCCGCGCGATGGGCGGCCAGGAGCCACGGCCCGAGCGCCGGGAGACCGCGCGCATGCGGGCCGGGGACCTGCTCGACGGGTGGCGGTACATCCTCGCCGACCCGACGCTGCGCCCCCTGTTCTTCAACACCGCCTTGTTCAACGGCCTGGTGATGGCCGCCGACGCGCTGCTGGCCGTCCTGATGCTCGGCCGGCTCGGGTTCGCGCCGTGGCAGTACGGCCTCGCCTTCGCCGTACCCTCGATCGGCGGGCTGCTCGCCTCGCGGCTGGCCCGGCCGCTCGTCACCCGGTTCGGGCAGCACCAGGTCCTGGTCGCGGCCGGGACGCTGCGCGCGCTCTGGCCCGTCGGCCTGGCCTTCGTGGGGCCGGGCACCGGAGGGCTGCTGCTGGTGATGGGCGTCGAACTCGGGCTCATCTTCTGCTGCGGGGTCTTCAACCCCGTGTGCGCCACCTACCGCCTGGAGCGCACCGCGCCCGACCGGATCGCCCGCACGCTGTCCGCCTGGTCGGTGACGACCAAGGCCTCGACGGCGCTGCTGACGGCCGCATGGGGCGTGCTGGGCGGCCTGCTCGGCCCGCGCGCGGCGATCGGCCTGGCCGGCGTGCTCCTGCTGGCGACCCCACTGCTGCGCCCCCGGCGCGCCGCGGCGCCCCTCGCCGAGCCGGAGCCGGAGCCGGAGCCGGCGCCGCACCGCGCCTAATGGGCCGCCACGACCGTCACCCCGGCACGCGATCTCGCGTGTCAGCCCCCATCGACACAAGGAGAGAAAATGACCGTCACGATCCCGGCGCTGGACCCGCGGACGACCGCACTGCTCGTCATGGATTATCAGCAGGGTGTCCTGGCCTCGCTCCCCGGGCCGGCCGATGCGGAAGGGTTGGTGTCACGGGTGGCCGCCGCCATCGCGGACATGCGCGCGCACGGCGGCGTCATCGCCCACGTGCGCGTCGGGTTCACCGAAGCCGACTGGGCGGCCATCCCGCCCGCCAACAAGACCTTCACCTTCATCCGCCGCCGGCATCTCTTGCACCACGAGGAGCCCGGCACCGCCTTCCACGACCGGCTCGCTCCCGAGCCCGGTGACATCACCGTCCGCAAGACCCGCTTCGGCGCGCTCTCCACCACGGACCTGGACCGGCGACTGAGGGATCGCGGAATCACCACCCTGGTCATCGCCGGCCTCACCACCAGCGGCGTCGTCCTGTCCACCGTCACCGACGCCGCCGACCGCGACTACCGGCTCTACATCCTGTCCGACGGCGTCACCGACCCGGATCCGCAAGCCCACCAGACCCTGATGACCAGCGTCTTCCCGAGGATGGCCCACATCATCGACACCGCCGGACTGCGCTCACTCCTGCACGACGGCCATCCCGGCGAGGCGAAGACCGGCAGGGCATGACCGTGTCGGGGGATCGCTGTCAGCGGCCAGATCCCGGCTCTGGCCGCTGACGGGTGCCGGCGTCGCCGTCGCACGGCTGGGAAGTGGATCGGGCTTTGCGACGGACTAGTGGTGTACCTGAAAGAAGGGACGCCATGCGGATGACCGCTCCCCCCGATACAACGGGAAGACTCGACGACGCTGTGCTCATGGAGCAGTCACGGCATCGGCCCGAGTCCTTCGCCGCGCTGTACGACCGCTACTTCGGCGACATCTACCGCTATGTCGCCGCGCGGGTCGGACCGCAGGCCGCAGATGACCTGGCGTCCGAGACGTTCCTGGTCGCCTTCCGCAAACGGGAGGACTTCGATCCCGACCGTGGCGCCGTACGCCAGTGGTTGTACGGGATCGCCACCAACCTCCTCGCCCACCATCGCCGAAGCGAGACGCGGAGGCTGGAGGCGCTGGCCAGGGTGCCGATGGAGGACCCGGCCGAGAGCGAGCACGCGGACAGGGTGGCGGCGCAGGTGACCGCGGCAGGTGCCCAGCACCGGCTCGCGGCAGAGCTCAGCCGGCTGCCTGATGGCGAGCGAGACGTGCTGCTTCTCGCCGCGTACGGCGATCTCAGTTACGAGGAGATCGCTCAGGCCCTCGACGTCCCCTTGGGCACCGTCGCTTCCCGGCTCCACCGGGTGCGTAAAAGGCTGCGCGCGGCGCTGGACGACATCACCGCTGAGTCTGGAGGATCTGATGGATGAGTTGCGTGATGACCAAGACTTCCGTCATCTGGTCGAGCCGCGGCATGTGGACGCGGTACTCCAGCTGCTGGGGACTCATGAACCGCCACTCGACGCGGTCGCCGAGGGCCGTGCCCGGCTGCTGGCCGAAGCGGCTGCGACCACCACGGTCGAGCGGCCCGCACCTACCCGGAAGCGGCGGAGAGGCCGGCTGGTCGGCGCCGGGCTGAGCCTGGCCATGGCCGCCGCGGTGGCGGTCATCGCCCCCGGGCTGTTGTCCGACAACACGCTCTCCGTCGTACCCCGGCCCAGCGCGTCGTCGTACCCGAGGGTCGAGCCGACTGCCCGGCAGATCCTGCTCGCGGCCGCCGTCGCCATGGAGAAAGCCCGTGCGAGCGGCGACTACTGGCGCACCGCGACCGTCCACCAGTGGATGTTGACCGACCCCACCCGCAGCTATGTGCTCGAGGGCAGGCGGTCCCTTGAGACGTGGCTGGCGAAGCGGCCGGATCTGCAGTACTGGCGCATCCGGCAGGATCTCGGTGTCAAGCCCGCGACACCGCAGGACGAGGCGGCCTGGCGGGCCGCGGGGGCGCCCACCAGCTGGCGATACCCCAAGAACATGAAGACGGAGAACCTGTTCTCCGTCCCGTCCGAGCCGCTGGAGGCGGCGGCGGGTGAGCGAACCGCCGAACTGCTCCACGGCAAGTGGAAGGGCTCGGCCGGTGACATGGCGGGGGACTCGATGACCTGGAAGGAGGTGCGCGCGATCCCGAGCGAGCCCGACAAGCTCCGGAGCTACCTGGAGGAGCGCATCGGCCGGCTGGAGCCGGCTGGATCCGGGATGGACGTGAAGGAGGCGAGGGCGTACATCCTTCTGCGGGACTGTGTGGGCATCATCAGTGGCCTGCCGGCCTCGCCCGAGGTTCGTGCCTCCGCGTACCGGATCCTTGCGTCTCTGCCCGGCATCCGGGCCGAGGGGGAGAGGACGGACCCGCTGGGCCGGCGCGGGCAGACGCTCAGCTATCAGGAGGAGATAGAGCCGGGCCTGTTCACCCGGGTTCAGCTCGTGGTCGATCCAGGCACCGGCCTGCTTCTCGCCGAGGTGAGGACGAACACGACCAAGCTCGCGAACGGGCGGCGGGCGGAGCTGCGTCTGTCCACCTCGTTCCAGGCGATCGGCTGGACCGACGAACGACCCGAACTGCCCGCACGCCGGGAGTGAACCGCTCATCAGCAGGTACGCGTGCTCGCCACAGCCGGTGCTCGCGGACGCTTCGGCGACTCTGATCGCGGACCGCGCGCTGCGCGGATGTCCCGCACCGGCTCCACGTGGATGAATCTCAACGCCGCGTACGGCCGGCGTTCGGGGTCGCGCACAGCGCGTCGTCGATCAGCTTGTCCTCGGCCTGTGCCACGCGCAGGACGTGGTCCGGCGATTCGGCGATCGTGCCCGACAACGACACCGTGACGCTGCGGCGGCCGTCGGCGGTGACACCGGCGGCGCTGATCCAGCCGGAGTCGCCGCCCTCGTGGCCCCAGTACCTGCCGCCGCACGACAGTGGGCGTGAGAAGAGCCCCAGCCCGTCACGGGCGCCCGGCATGAGCGGTTCGAACTTCTTGCCGACTGGAATGGTGTGTTTCATCTGCGCCAGTTGTGCCGGGGGCAGGAGCCGGCCGCCGAGTAGGGCGCGGAAGAACCGGTTGAGATCGGCGGTGGTCGAGACGAGTCCGGCCTCTCCATTTATGCCCGAGCTGACCTGCTTGGTGACGTCCACGAGTGGTCCGCCGGGCTCGAACCTCTGATAGGTCTCGGCATGTGGCTGGGGCAGCGTGGGTGAAGTACCCGGCCAGAAGGTGTGACGGAGGCCGAGCGGCCGGACGATCCGGTCCCGTACCTCCTCATGCCAGGGGTGTCCGGTGACCCGCTGGATGATCATGCCGAGCAGGACGTAGCCGGTGTTGGAGTAACTCCATTTTTTTCCGGGCTGGAAGTCCGGGCGGTGACGCATCGCCCTGGCGACGATCTGCTTCGCGGTGTAGTGGTCGTATCGGTGCCGGTAGAAGTCCTTCGCCGAGGTGTAGTCGGGGTAGTCGTCGTGGATGCCGCCGGTGTGCTGGAGCAGCTGCCGGATGGTGATCTCGCGGCCGTCGTTGCCGTTTCCGGACACCACGCCGGGCAGCCATCGCTCGACCGTGTCGTCCAGGGAGAGCCTGCCGTCGCCGGCGAGCCGCAGGATCACGGTGGCCACGAACGCCTTGGTGACGCTGGCGATCGGGAAGTAGCCGTTCAAGGGGACCGGCCGCCGGGTCGTCACGTCGGCGACGCCGCTGGTGGCGGTCAGGTTCCGGCCGTCAGAGGTGATCAGGCGGGCCTGGACGCCCGTCACGCCGAGTGCGGTGATCGCGGCGGCGTCGCGCCGAAGCCGGGCCTGGTCGTCGTGCCGGCCGGCGGCGCTCGCGGTGGGCACGCCGGCAGCGAGGGTTCCGGCCACGATGGCGGTCAGGGCCAGATTTCGCCGGATGGATCGGCCACGCCGCCGCGGTGAATGAATCGGTGAACTCGTCATGGTCGTCGACGCTAGATCCGGAGGGGAAAGCGGACGATACGGCTCACTGGTGCGAAAAAGGGGTAGTGGGCTGTAGTGCCGGGCTCGGTCGCCATGGCCCAGACTTGTGCCGGTGAACCACCATGGGGCCGGTCGGCTTTCGACGATGTGGCGCGGTCTGGGCTACCTGCTGGGAAGCCTGTTCGCCGCCGCGGTCGCCCTGTTCGCGCTGCCCGTACTCGTCGTCCCGGCGATGGCTCACGCCTGGGCGTCCTGGCATCGTCGCCGCGCCGACCGGTTGCTGCTCTCTCCGCGTTCTGATCCCGTCCGTGTCGGGACGTGGCGGGTTCTCGGATGGCTGTGCGCGTCCATCGTGACCGGTCTGGCGTTCGGGCTCGTCGTGGTGGTCTGCGTGGGCAACGCGGTGACCACGGCCGTCACGGTGCCCTTGTGGTGGGCGTTGCCCCCCGGCACCCCCGCGGGCGGCTTCGCCTTCGGCGTTCCACTGTCCGGGTGGGGGACGGCGCTGACCCTGGGGACCGTACAGTTCGCCATCTTCGCGGCGCTGACCTGCTGGCTGGTTCCGCTGCTGGCGCGTCTGCACGCCCGGATCTGTGTCGCGTTACTGTCCCCCTCGACCGCCGAACGGTTGGCGCAGCGTGTGGAGACGCTGACCGAGACGCGGGCCGATGCGATGAAGGCGCACGGCGCGGAACTCCGCCGGATCGAACGTGACCTGCACGACGGCACCCAGGCCCGGCTGGTGGCCATCGCGATGCGGCTGGGCGTGGCCCGTGAGTCGCTGGGCGAGGACCCGGAGATGGTGGGCAGACTCCTGCGGGAGGCGCATGAGAGTACCGAGGAGGCCATGGCAGAGCTCCGAGAGGTGATCCGGACGATCTACCCGCCGATCCTCGCCGACCGCGGGCTCGCCGGGGCGCTGACCGCCCTGGGGTCCCGATCGGCGATCGGCACCACCCTCGACATCGGCGACCTCGGCGCGATCCCCGCCGCCGTCGAGGCCGTCGCCTACTTCACGATCGCCGAGGCGCTCACCAACGCCGCCAAGCACAGCCGGGCCACCCGGACCACCGTCCGCGTCGCGCGCGCCGGCGATCGGCTGTCGATCGAGGTCACCGACGACGGGATCGGCGGCGCCGACGAGACGCTGGGCACCGGCATCGCCGGAATCCGCCACCGCGTCCTGGCGCTCGACGGCACCGTCCGCGTCCACAGCCCTGCCGGTGGCCCGACCACGATCACTGTGAGCCTGCCGTGCGAGTCGTGATCGCCGAGGACAACGTCCTGCTGTCCAGCGGGCTGGAACTCCTGCTGACCGCCAGGGGCTTCGACGTCGTGGCGATCACCCAGGACGCCCCCGGCTTCACCACCGCCGTCACCGAACACCGGCCCGACGTCACGATCGTCGACGTACGGCTACCGCCGACCTTCCGTGACGAGGGGATCCACGCCGCCCTCCACGCTCGCCGCCGGTATCCCGGCCTGCCCGTGCTCGTACTCTCCCAGTACGTCGAGCAGCAGTACGCCGGCGAGCTGATCTCCGATGGACGCGGTGGTGTCGGCTACCTCCTCAAGGACCGGGTGAGCCGGGTGAGCGAGTTCGTCGACGCGCTGCGGCGGGTCGCCGACGGCGGCACCGTCATGGACCCCGAAGTGATCGCGCAACTCCTCACCCGCCACGCCCACGACCCGATCGCCGACCTCACATCACGCGAACGCCAGGTGCTCGCCCTGATGGCCGAAGGAAAGGACAACACCACGATCGCGGCCCGGCTCGTCATCACCGAGAACGCCGTGCACAAGCACATCGGCAACATCTTCGCCAAGCTCGGCCTCTCACCGGACGACAGCGGCCACCGCCGCGTCCTCGCCGTTCTCAGCTACCTCAGCAGCCAGGGCCGAACACCTCGTTGACGAGCCTCTGCGTCGCCTTCTGGAACGCCTCGGCCAGCGACATCGCGGCGTCGTCCACATAGGTCAGCGAGGCGGTGAGGGTCTTGGCGCCGTCGGGTGTGCTGTACATCAGCGCCGCGGAGCCCGCGATGCCGCCGTTGTGCGTGATGACCTTGCCGCCGTCGGGGCCCGCGTCCTGCACGAAGACCCCCAGGCCGTAGCCGAGCTTGGGATGCGGCTCGCACATCTCGGCCAGCAGCGGGGCCGGCAGGAGCTTGCCGCCCATGAGCGCCGAGATGAACGTGTGAAGGTCCTGGGTGGTCGAGATCATGTCACCGCCGGTGGAGATCCAGGAGGGGTTCTGGCGGGTGACGTCGACCGTCTTCTCCTCGCCGTCCTCCTCGTACCGGTAGTAGGCGTGGGCGTGCGGCTCGGGGATCTCCGGGTCGGAGTCCGGCACCACGGTGCCCGACAGGCCGAGCGGCCCCAGGATCAGCCGCTGCATCTCCTCGGCGAGCGAGCGGCCGGTGACCTTCTCGATCAGCAGCCTGGCCAGCACGTAGTTGGTGTTGGAATAGCTCCAGTCCGTCCCCGGCTCGAACCGCGACGGCTTGGACAGCGCCAGCCGTACCAGCTCCTCCGGCCGGTAGGTCTTGAACCGGTCCTCCACCCACTCGCGGCCCGACCAGACGATCCCCGGCACGACCGTCCCGTCCTCGTAGTACTCGCCGGTGAAGTTGAACACCCCGCTGGTGTGCTGCAGCAGCATCCGCACCGTGATCCGCCGGTCCAGCCCGAACTCGGGCAGGTGGCCGGCCACCGGGTCGTCCAGCCCGATCACGCCTTCGGCCACCAGTCGCAGAACCAGGGCCGCGGTGAAGGTCTTGGTGGTGCTGCCTATCCGGAAGTGCCCGTTCGTCGGCGGCTTGGCGGTCTCGCCCAGCTCGCGCACCCCGGCGCTGCCCACCCATTCGCCCCGCTCGTCGTTTACGCGCAGCTGCACCCCGGCGAAACCGGAATCGACGATCTCCTGGATGGCCTTCTCAAGCTCCGGACGATGAGGCGCGTTCGTTGAACCGTTCATGGCATCCACCTTCGCCGACCGCTCTGATACGGCACTGTTGCCGCCCTGACACGGCCACTGACACGCCACCGCGTGGTCGGCAGGAGGGCCGCCGGCCACTGCTGGTGGGCGCGGCCGGAACCGGGCGGAACTCGCGGATTCCGAGCGGACAGGAACCGGCAGAGAAGCGGAAAACCCGCTTCGCACCCTGAGGAAAGAGGGCATCTGCCATGAGACGTGCTGCACTCCTGCTGGTCGTCCCGCTGCTGGCACTGGCGACGGCCTGCGGGGGGACGTCGACGTCGAGCCTGGACGCGAGCTCGTCCGGCGGGTCGGCCGCCGCCCCGAGTGACGCCTGGCTCAAGTACGCCAAGTGCGTTCGGGAGCACGGCGTCAAGGATTTCCCCGACGACCCCAAGAACCTTCCGCAGGGTGGGATGCAGATCCCCGACAAGGCGAGCAAGGCCTGTGAGAAGTTGATGGAGGGCGTCGGTCAGCGGGTCGACACCAAGGATCCCAAGTACCTCGACAAGATGACCAAGCTCGCCAGGTGCATGCGCGAGCACGGCATCGACTTCCCCGACCCCGGCCCCAACGGTCAGCTGCCGCCGCCCGGCTTCAACGGCGGAAACCAGGCGAAGTTCGACGCGGCCGGCAAGGCCTGCGCTTCCGCGGGCGAGAGCCAGTGAAGCGGGGCCCTGTCGTGGCGGGGGTGCTGGCGGCCGTCCTGGTCGCCGGTGCCGCCGCCGCGGCGGTGACCTTCGGTGGTTCGCCGCGGACCGCCGCCGCGAGCCCCACGCTTCCCCCGACGGCCGACGTCGTCCGGGGTGACCTCGTCGACACCGTGGCGGTGGACGGGACGCTGACGTTCAGCGGCGATCGGAAGATCTTGGCCGGCGCGTCCGGCACGGTCACCTCGGTGGCGCGGATCGGTTCGGTGATCAAGCAGGGCGGCACGCTGTTCACCGTGGATCGCCGCCCGACGGTGCTGTTGCGGGGCAGGCTGCCGCTCTACCGCACGCTCAGGCAGGGCGTTTCCGACGGGCCGGACGTCATGCAGCTGGAAAGTGCCATGAAGGCCCTCGGGTACGGCCGTGAGATGACCGTCGACCGGCACTTCTCCTGGGCCACGCGGCAGGCCGTGCGGCGCTGGCAGAAGCACCGCGGTATGAAGCAGACCGGCGAGGTGGACGTGACGCAGGTGGTCTTCCTGCCGGGCGACGTGCGGGTGACGGATACGAAGATCTCCGTCGGGGACCGTACGGCGCCGGGCGGGCAGGCGATGACCGTGAGCAGTACCCGGCAGGTCGTGCATGTCGACCTCGACGTCGACAAGCAGGACCTGGTACGCCGTGGCGCGCGGGTCTCGGTGGAACTGCCCGAAGGGCGGAAGGCCAAAGGGAGGATCACCTACATCGGGGCGGTCGTGAAGCGTGACAACCCGAAGGACGCCGGCCAGAGCGGCACGAGCACCGTCGAGGTGGAGATCGAGCTGAGCGGCGGGAAGAAGGCCAGAGGGCAGGACCAGGCGCCGGTGACGGTGACGCTGGTCAGCGAGCGCCGTCGGAACGTCCTCAGCGTGCCGATCGAGGCCCTTCTGGCGCTGCGCGACGGAGGGTTCGGAGTGGAGATCCTCCAGCCGGACGGTCGCCGGCGCACGGTGAGCGTGAAGACCGGCGTGTACGGCGGTGGCCGGGTGCAGATCACCGGTCCTGGGCTGCAGGCCGGCACGAAGGTCACGGTGCCCGCCGCATGAATCACCTCCGTACACCGATCATCGAGGCCGAAGGAGTCACCAAGCGCTACGACGGGCAGGTGGACGCCCTACGCGGCGCGGATCTGCTCGTCGAGGCCGGTGAACTGGTCGCCATCGTCGGCCCGTCCGGTTCGGGCAAGTCGACCCTGTTGCAGTTGCTCGGCACCCTGGACCGGCCGACCTCGGGCACCGTGAAGATCGCCGGGTACGCCGTCGGGGAGCTGTCGGACTGGCAGCTGTCGGCGCTGCGCACCTCGCGCATCGGGTTCGTCTTCCAGCAGTTCCACCTGACTGCCGGCATGTCGGCCCTGGACAACGTGGCCGACGGGCTGCTGTATTCGGGTCCGCCGCTGAAGGTCCGCCGCGAGCGGGCCAGGGCCGCTCTCGAGCGGGTCGGGCTCGGCCACCGGCTGGACCACCGGCCCCACCAGATGTCCGGTGGAGAGCAGCAACGGGTCGCCATCGCCCGGGCGGTGGTCGGTGACCCTCCGCTGCTGCTGGCCGACGAGCCGACGGGGAACCTGGACTCGGCCGCCGGGACGGAGGTGCTCGCCCTGCTCCGGGACCTGCACGCCGAGGGCACCACGGTCGTCATCATCACCCACGACATGGAGATCGCCGAGTGGAGCCCCCGGCGGGTGCGCGTGCGCGACGGCCGCATCGTCGCCGACGACGGACCGGGCACGGGACGCCGCAAGGTGGAGGCCCTGGTGAAGATCGATCGCCATGACCTGGCACAGCAGGGAGAAACGCGATGACGGCACGCCTGCTCACCCCGGCCCGGCTGCGTCCGCGGGACGTCGCCAGGGTCGGCGCCGCCGGTCTGCGAGCCCGGCCGGGGCGAGTCGTCCTGTCCGCGCTGGGCATCGCGCTCGGGATCGCCACCATGATCGCGGTGATCGGCATCTCCGCGTCGGGTCAAGAGCAGCTGCTCCGCCGGCTGGACCGGCTCGGCACCAATCTGCTGCGCGTGGAGGCCGTGAGCAGCTTCACCGGGCAAGAGGTGAAGCTGCCGGCGAGCGCGGTGGGGATGGTGCGGCGGATCGACGCGGTCGTGTCGGCGAGCGCCACCGGCAGCGTCGGCGTGTCGGTCCGCCGCACCGACCGCATCCCGAAGGAGCGGACGGGCGGGCTGTCGGTGCAGGCCTCGACTTTCGACCTGCTCACCACCCTCGACGGGAAGGTCAAGAGCGGCGACTGGCTCAGCGCGGTCAACGCTCGCTACCCGGCCGTGGTGCTCGGCTCGGTGGCCGCCGAACGACTCGGCATCAACGACGTCGGAGCCCAGGTCTGGATAGGTGACCGGTGGTTCACCGTGATCGGCGTCCTGGACGCGATGCCACTGGCCCCTGAGATCGAACGCTCCGCGCTGATCGGTTTCTCCGCCGCGGAGAGATACTTCGGATTCGACGGACACCCGACGACGCTCTACGAGCGCTCCTCGGAGGAGGCGGTGGACGCGGTCCGCGGTCTGCTGCCTCGCACGGTCAATCCGGAGAATCCCGGCCACGTCGCGGTCTCCCGCCCCTCGGACGCCCTGGTCGCCCGCGCGGCGGCCTCGGACACCTTCACCGGTCTGATGCTGGGCCTCGGCGCGGTCGCCCTCCTGGTGGGCGGCGTCGGTGTGGCGAACACGATGGTGATCTCGGTCCTGGAACGCCGCCGAGAGATCGGGCTGCGCCGTTCTCTCGGCGCCACCCGAGGGCAGGTCCGTATCCAGTTCCTCACCGAGTCGCTGATCCTGTCGGCCGCCGGTTCGGGAGCGGGGCTGTTGCTCGGCGCGCTGGTCACCATGGTCTATGCCCTGTCCCAGGGCTGGCCCGCGGTGGTTCCGCTCTGGGTGCTCGGGGGCACGCTGGCCGCGACGCTGAGCGTCAGCGTGATCGCCGGCATCTACCCCGCCGTACGGGCCTCCCGGGTGCCCCCCAGCGTCGCCCTGACCATGGTTTGATGCATCCCGCCTCGAAAGGCGATTTCCTGCGAACTTCTTTGGAACCCGAGGCGGGACTGCGGACAGTCCTCTATGTGGATATGGATGCGGACGTGGAGATACGGCGCCGGATACGCGACGGGGATACCGAGGCCTTCGAGTGGCTCTTCGACGAGTTCGCTCGAATGGTGTACGGTCACGCGTTCCGGCTGACGGGAGACTGGTCGGTCGCCGAGGACGTGATGTCCCTGACCTTCCTCGAGGCCTGGCGGCTCCGGCATCGGATCGCCCCCGACCAGGGCTCACTGAGGCCATGGCTGCTCGGCATAGCCACCAACGTGGCACGCAACACCAGGCGGGCCGCTCGCCGGTACGGCGACGCCGTGGCCCGTATGCCTGGCGGTGACTTCGTCCCCGATTTCGCCGACGAGGTGGCGGGACGGGTCGACGACGCCGGGCAGCTGGCCCTGATCCGGCGCGCTTACGCCAAGCTGCGGCGCCCGGAACAGGAAGTCTTCACACTGGTCATCGCCTCAGGCCTCAGCTACGAGGAGGCGGCGCAGGCGCTCGGGATCCCCGTGGGCACGGTCCGGTCCCGGTTGTCGCGGGCGCGCAAGAAACTGGAGAAGTTCATGGCCGAGCATGGATGGCCCGAGCCGCCGCAAGAAGTGGGAGGCCGCCACGTCGTCGAGGTCGCCTTCGTGAGGGAGGAGTGCAGATGAACGGCGCCGAGAGAGAAGAACTGGCCCGGTTTCAGCCGTATCCGGTGGAACCCGAACTCTCCCAGACCCGGTACCGGCAGCACAAGCAGCTCCTGATGGCCACCATCCGCCGAGACGCCGGCCGGGCCGAGCGCGGGCGGCCGGCTTGGCGGCTGCCCCGCCCCGCCCTGCTCGCTTCGGCGCTGGCCGCCGCCGTCACCGCCGTGATAGCGGTGCCGCTGGTCCTGGGCGGCGGTCAGCCGGCGTACGCCGTCACCAAGAAGAACGACGGCACCCTTTTCGTCGCCATCAGCGAGGCCAAAGACCCCAAGGGCCTGCAGGCGAAGCTGCGCAGCATGGGGCTGAACGCCGTGGTCGACTACGTGCCGCCGGGCAAGAAGTGCAGCCCGCAACCGCGCAGCCGGAACCTGCTGCCGCTCTCCCAGGCCCTGCTGGCCGATCCAGCGGCCACCCGGAAACCGGACGAGTTCACGATCGACCCGAAGGTGGTCAAGAGCAACCAGACCGCGGTGCTGGAGTTCAGTATCAGTGAGAGCCCCGGCAGAGTGATCAACAGCATTTGGGCCCGCGTGGCCGACGGCCCCGTGGCCGACTGCACCCTCGTCGACGATTGACGCCGCCCCCGCCCCGGAGCGTACGGCCCCCTCGGTAGATCAGCCACGAAATCGCCGACGTGCCGTCACCTTCCGTAGCATCGGTTCGCCGTATCCGTCTTGTGCTCGTAGGGGATCGGCCTACTTCTGCGATTGAAAACGGGGAGCTCCCCGCTTAGGGTGGGCAGGGAACCGGGGAGGTCCCCGTTTGCTGTTCGCGGGCTCGCCGCGCCATCCCCTCGTCGAGCTCTTCAGGAGAGGAATCCGTCATGGCGCTCACCGACCAGGACCGCATTGCCATCACCGAATTGATCGCCATGCACGGTCATCTCTGCGACAGCGGGCGGCTCGACCGTCTCGACGAGGTCTTCACCGTGGACGTCACCTACGACATCACCGATCTTGGTTACCCGCCCCTGAAAGGTGTGGCGGCCTGCGCCGAGGCCGGGCGGGCTCTGGGCGAGTCGAACTCGGTCGGTCACCATGTCACCAACGTCGTCCTCACCGAGAACACCGACGGGACCGTGGGGGCGCTGTCCAAGGGAATCGGTATCAACGGGGACGGCACGAGTGGGAGCGTGACCTACGAAGACACAGCCGTGCGCACGGACCAGGGATGGCGCATCAGCCACCGCAAGATCCTCGCACGCCGGGCGCCCCTGGGCGGGTGAGGCCGTGGCGGCGCGTCGCCTCACATTCCGGAGGGCCGATCCCGATCTCGACGACGTGTCCCCTGACCTGGCCGACCGCCCACTCGCGAGCGCCCCGCAGCAGCCTGCGCTCTCACACGCCCATCTGGCGGTCGTATCCGTCGGCGAGCCTGTCGAAGACGCGGCGGACGTGGTCGTCTGTGGAGGCTCTCATGCCGGGTGATCCCCTCCTCGCGGACCGGGTGACTTCATCATTCATCACGGGTCGGGACGGCGCGCGCCTCTTCGTGCTCGGGCGTCAGTAGATTCGGAAGTAGGTACTAATCTATGATCTAACTATGAAGAACGTACATAACTATGAGCGGGACCCGGAAGGGTTCCTCTACGACCCCCGGGTCAGGGCGGCGGTGGACCGGTTCGCCGGCGGTGAGGACGAGCTGCCGTCCCTTGAGGCGGCGGCCGCCGTCCGTACCGCCTACCACGCCGTCGAACGCATGCGCGCCCACGGCTCCGAGGGCAGAGGAGTCAGTGCCGGCGCCCTCGACCTGCTGGTCCGGCTCGGTGGCGGCGGCCAGGGGATCAGCATCGGCGATCTGGCCCGCGCCGCGGGGGTGAGTTCGCGCAACGTCACCGGCTTGGTGGACACGCTGGAACGCGACGGGCTGGTCCGCCGGGTTCCGGATCCGAGTGATCGTCGTTCTGTCCTGGCCGAGATCACGCCTGCGGGCCGGGAGTGGATCGACGCCTTCCGCGAGCCGTCGCGGCGGGCGATGCGCGCGATGTTCCAGGGGTTCACGCCGGAGGAACTGGTCGTCTTCCGAGACCTGTGCCTGCGGCTGGCCGCCAACCAGCACCGCCTCGCCGACCATCTCCGTCAGATCGGATCCCAGTCATGACCCTCACAACCCGGGAGCGGACTCGCCGCGCTGTGCGCGGGTATCACCAGGCGCGCTTCCGGGGCGACGTCGAGGCGGCGGCGGCGCACCTCGGAGAGCCGTTCCGGTTCCAGAGCCCGTTCATCAGCTCCGACGATCGGGCGGGACATCTGGGCACACTGCCGGGCTTCGTGTCGATCGTGACCGGGGTCGACCTCATCAGTGAGCTGTACGGGGAAGCCGAGGCGACGCTCGTGTACGACGTGCACACCGCGACGCCGGCCGGCACCCAGCGCACCGCCGAGCACTTCCGCCTGGACGGCGACAAGATCATTTCGATCACGCTCATCTTCGACGCCTCGCCGTGGCAGTCGATGAAAGCCCGGATCGAGCTGTGATCCGACGGCCGGGGGAGCGCGCGAAGGCCGCTCCCGCTGCGGGGGCGGCCGTTCGGTCTTCGCGTGAACGCCGGGTGGTCAGCGCAGGACGGAGCGGACCAGGTCGCGGATCTCCTCCCGGCGGTCCCGGGCGACCAGAGCGAACACGACGGCCATCCCGATGGGCAGGAGGGCCCAGGCGGGCTCGATGACGAGGATCTGGGTGAGCGCGGCGCCGGCCATCAGGCCGATGAGGCCGAGTGAGGCGGCGCCCGCCAGCCTCGGGATCAGCAGGCCGATCCCGCCGGCGAGCTCGACGGCGCCGGTCACGTACCGGAACCACTGGCCCCAGCCGATCAGGTCGAAGGTGTGCACCGCGTTCGCCTCGCCGGCGAACTTGGGGAGCGCGGACGCGATGATCAAGAAGGCGGCGATGAGGATCTGCAGGACCCAGAGTGTCCTGCGCAGGGCGCTCATGCGGGTGCGGGTGACGGGGGCGGCGGCGTGGGTGGCGGCCATGAGGGGTGCCCTTCCGGTTCGATCGGCTCTCTGACCACGCGTCGTCCGGCCCGCCCCGAAATCGACACGCCTCCCGATTTCTTTTCAAGATTTTTCCGCTGCCGAGTCGACTCCGTATTGCACTGATCGTTCCAAAACGTGTTACCGTGTGCTCATGGCACGACCGAGGATGTTCGACGAGGATCGGGCGGTCGAGGCCGCGATGCGCGCGTTCTGGAGCGCGGGCTACGAGGCGACCTCCACCCAGGATCTGTGCGAGGCCACCGGACTGGGCCGCAGCAGCATCTACAACACCTTCACCAGCAAGCACGACCTGTTCGAGAAGGCCCTGCGCCGCTACATGCGTTCCAAGAACGCGCCGACGTTCGAGCTGCTGGAAGGCGACCTGCCGGTACGCGAGAAGGTGCGGGCCCTGCTGTGGAACACCGTCGAGACGGACACCGATGATCCCCTCGGCTGCCTGGTGGTCAACAGCGTGATCGAGCTGGCGCCGCGCGATCCCGAGATCGCGGCCCTGCTCCGGCGTGACCAGGAGCGGCGTCTGGAGGCGCTGCGCGTCGCGTTCGAGGAGGGGATGCGCGCGGGAGAGATCGACGCGGGCAAGGACCCGCTCGCCCTCGCCCACTTCGTCGTCGCCACGATCGGCGGCATGCGCGTCGCCGCGCGCGGGGGTGCCGACCGGGTCACGTTGGAGGCGATCGCGACCACCGCTCTCGGCGCGATCTGAGCGCCCCCGGTACGGCCCCGACGGCCCGCCGCCGAGGCGTACGGCCCCGACGGCCCGCTGAGGCGCGGTTCCGAGAAGGTCCGGCCGGCTCCGGGGGCGCCCACGTCTGTCGGACGTGAACGGCTCGGCCTGGCCCGCCGTCGAGGCTCACCGCGCTGATCCGTGCCTGCCGTAAACCATCCCTTTCTTCACCCTCATTTTGAACTGATCCATCCAAAATATCAGGGAGGCTCTCCGATGCCCTTGGCCGTCTACATCCTCGGCCTGGCGATATTCGCCCAAGGCACCTCCGAGCTGATGCTCGCGGGCCTGCTCCCCGAGATCGCCACCGACCTCGGGGTCTCCATCCCCGACGCCGGGATGCTGATCTCGGCCTTCGCCATCGGCATGCTCGTGGGCGCGCCGGTGCTGGCCGTCGTCACCCTGCGCAGCCCACGCCGTACGACCCTGCTGGCCTTCCTGGTGATCTTCGTGCTCGCGCACGTCGCCGGGGCGCTGACGCCGGGCTACGGGCTGCTCTTCGTCACCCGGATCGTGGGCGCGTTCGTCTACGCGGGCTTCTGGGCCGTCGCCGCGGTCACCGCGGTCGGCCTGGTGCCCGCGAACGCGCGGGGCAAGGCGATGAGCATCATCGCGGGCGGCCTCACCGTGGCCACGATCATCGGCCTCCCGGCGGGCACGCTCATCGGCCAGCACCTCGGATGGCGGGCGGCCTTCTGGGCGGTGGCGGTCCTTTCGGCCCTCGCGACGATCGGCGTGCTCGCCACCATTCCCGGCGGCCGTCCCAGCGGGGCCGGTGCCCCTCGGCTGCGTGACGAACTGCGCGCCATGGCCGCCCCACGGCTGTGGCTGGCGTACGGCACGACGGCGCTGGCCACCGGCGCTCTGCTCGTCACGTTCAGCTACCTCGCGCCGTTTCTGACGGAAACGACCGGGCTGCCGTCGAGCTGGGTGCCCGGGGTGCTGGCCCTGTACGGCGCGGGTGCGCTCATCGGCATCACGATCGGCGGCCGCAGGGCCGACGCGCACCCGGTCGGCACGCTCTACCTCGGGATCGCGGGGGCCGTCGTCGTCTCGGCCGGCCTGGCCCTGGCCGGCGGCACCCCCGCGCTCGCCGTCCCGCTGGTCTTCCTGCTCGGCGCGTTCGGGTTCTTCGTCAACCCCGCGCTGAACACGCGGGTGTTCAGCCTGGCGGACGGGGCCCCGACGCTGGCCGCCGCCACGAACGTCTCGGCCTTCAACGTCGGGATCACCGCGGGACCGTGGCTCGGTGGCCTGGCGATCGACGCGGGCGCCGGGTATCCGTCGGTGGCCTGGATCGGCGCGGCGCTCGGCGTGGCCGGGCTCGGTACGGTCGCGGCCGGCGTCCTGCGGAGCACTCGCTCCCGTACGGCCGACGCCGGCGCCGCGGCCGTCCCCGAGTGCTCGCCGGTCGCCGGAAACTGAAACCGGGGTCCGCTCGGTGAGCGGACCCCGGTCGTCCGGCGCCGTTCCCGGGCCGGAGGGTCGTCGAGAACAGGGATCAGAGCCGGCCGCTCTCGATCGCCTGCTTCAGGGCCACCTGGGTCTGCTGGTGCGCGCCGGCGCCGTTGTCGGCGACGAAGTCGATCAGCGAGGCGTCCGCGTCGAAGGTGAGACGCTCGGTGACCGTGGTCCTGCCGAGCGGCACGGGAGTGAACGTGATCTTCTGGTGCGTGACGACGTTCGGCTCGGACCAGGTGTCGGTCTCGTAGTAGAGCTCGTCGCGGTGGATGCGCTGCTGGGCCTGGGTCTTGCTGGTCACGATCGTGCCCTGGTAGGGGATGTCCTCGATCGCGGTGAAGTTGATGGTGCGGATGTCGTCCTGGGTCCAGTCCTTGTAGGTGACCACGCGCTTGAGGAACGGGGCCCGGCCGAGGTGGTTGTTGATGTTGGAGTAGGCGGGGAACACCTTGCCGATCGGCGCGTCGATCGTGATCGAGATCTCGCGTACGGCCCGGCTCCGTCCCGAGTCCGGCGCGGGGGGAGTGGTGTCGTAGAACTTGTAGGTGTCCCACGCGGCCTGCCACTGGGCGGCCAGTTCGGCGTCGGTCTCGGTGGTGTCCGCGCCGGCCGGGGCGGACATCGCGGTGAGGATGACGGTCGCGGCGACCAGCGGGGCCGCGAGAAGTCTGATGAGTTTCTTCACGAATACCTCAAGAGGCGACAGTAGGTGCGAATGCTCTTCTATCGCATGTGATCGTGATTTACCGCCCTTTGAGCGGAAGACGCAGAGAAAAGTTTGCACCGCTTACCGAGGCCGCCACCCCGGTGCTAGCCTCCCGGTGGAGGACGCGCGAAGACCACGGTCCGGTATGGGTTAGTCCGGGCGGCGCATCGCGTTGAACACCACATCTCGGTGAGATGTGACCTGTGCGTCCCTTTCTCTGTCATGCTCCGAGGAAGGGACGGTTGCGATGCCGCATCCGCATGTCATCATCATCGGCGCCGGGCTGGGCGGGCTGTGCCTGGCGCAGGGGCTCCTCCGGCAGGGCGTCGACGTCAGCGTGTACGAACGGGACGACTCTCTGACCTCCCGCCGGCAGGGCTACCGCATCCACATCGACGGCCACGGCGCCCGCGCGCTGGCGCGGAACCTGCCCGAGCACCTGTACGAGCTGTTCCTCGCCACCTCCGGCACCCCGCGCACGAGCACGCCCGTCTTCGACCACAACCTCGGACGGCCGGCCATGCTGGAGCCGTCCGGCGACGACGTCCACCTCGCCGTGGACCGGCTGGTGCTGCGGCGGATCCTCCTGGCGGGCGTCGAGCGCGTCGCCTCCTTCGGCAAGCGGTACACCCACTTCGAGAGGAACGCCGACGGCCGCGTCACCGCGTACTTCTCCGACGGCACGGCGGCGGTCGGCGACGTGCTCGTCGCGGCCGACGGGGTGAACTCCCCGGTGCGCGAGCAGTACCTGCCGCAGGCCCGCATCGTCGACACCGGCCTGCGGCAGCTGTACGGCAAGGTCCCGCTGACCGCGGAGACGCGCGGGTTGTTCCTGGACGAGATGTTCGCGGTGTTCACCCCGATCATCGGGCCGAACCGGAACTTCGTCGGAGTGGCCCCGGTACGGTTCCCCGAGCCGCCCGCTCAGGCGGCTGCCCGGCTCGCCCCGGAGGTGCCACTGCCCGACACGCAGGACTACATGACCTGCACGTTCGGCGCGCGTCCGGAGTTCCTGCCCTGTGACGACGACGGACTGCGCGCGATGTCGGGGAGCGAACTCCAGGCCATGACGCTGGAGATGATCGAAGGCTGGCACCCCCGGGTCCGCCGGATCATCGAGCACTGGGACACCGAGACGATCTTCCCGCTCGTCCTGCGGACCAGCGTGCCCATCGACCCCTGGCCGGCCACGAACATCACCCTGCTCGGCGACGCGATCCACGCGATGAGCCCGGCCGGCGGCGTCGGCGCCAACACCGCCCTGCGCGACGCCGCCGTCCTCGGCGCCGCGCTGGGCGAGGTGGCCGCGCGGGGCAAGCCGGTCGCCGACGCGGTGGCGGAGTACGAGGCGGCGATGACCGGGTACGGCTTCGAGAACGTGCGCGTGTCGGCGAGGAACGGACAGCGGTTGCTCGGCCAGGATCCCCTGCCCGAGGCCTGAGGCCCTGCCGTCCGGCCCGGCACGAGTCCGGGAGCGCGGACGCCGTCCCGCTTCCGGACTGTTTCGGGTCATGCCCTTCCATCGGCGGGGTCACGGAAAAGGAGGACGTCGTCAATAACGCGGAAATGTCCGGCAGGTCGGTGTGAAGAAACGGCCACGGGGTGCCATCTCAATGCCTTGCGTCTTCCCTGATCAGGGCTTATCCCCCTATTCACGCTTATCGTTACGCCACCCCGTGAAGGGTAGGAAACGGAGCGAAAGACGCCGCGATAAAGGGGGGCATATGATCAGGACACTCCACAGGATGGGCATACGCTCCGGCATGATGTACACCGCCGGGGTGATGTCCGTCGGCGCGTCGTTCATCTCCTGGTTGCTGTCCAAGGAGTACGAAGGCGACATCGCCCGCGCCGACCGCTGGGGGCTGTTCGTCGGCGAATGGGCGCCGACCTTCTTCGCGCTCGGGGTCGCCCTCCGGCTCGAGGAGACCCGGGAGGAGATGATCTCCGGTCAGCCCATGGAGGAGCGTGGGGAGCGCATGAGCCGCCGCTTCGGCGGCCGGGTGCCCGCAGGAATCTAGACCTGTACTCCGCACGACCCGGATCTCCCTGATCATCAGTGATCGACGCAGGCGGATGAGGGCGATGTGCGGAGAACGGGACCGGCGTCGGCCGGCGGGACGCGCTCCCGCCGGCCCGCCTCCCCGGCGTCCGGCACAGGGAATCAGAGGCGCTGGGCCTTGCTGAGCAGGCGCTGGGCGATCACCACCAGGGCGAGGAAGCCGCCGCTGACGACCTGCTGGAACGACGAGGTGAGGTCGCCGACCTGGTTGATGAGGCTCTGGATCACCCCGAGCAGCAGCACGCCGGAGATCGTCCCGGTCACGCTGCCCGCCCCGCCGGTCAGGAGCGTCCCGCCGATGACCACCGCGGCGATCGCGTCCAGCTCCAGCCCGATCCCCAGGATCGTGACGCCGGAGGACAACCGGGCCGCGTTCAGCGCGCCCGCGAGCCCGGCGAGCAGGCCCGACATGAGATACACCATGATCTTGGTCCGGGCGACGGGCACGCCCATCAAGGTGGCCGCCTGCTCGTTGCCGCCGATCGCGAAGACGTTCTGCCCGAAACCGGTGCGTTGCAGCAGGAGCATGCCGAGCACCGCCAGCACCGCGGTGATGTAGACCGGGTAGGTGAGGCCGAACAGCTCTCCCTGGCCGAGACGGGCGAAGGCCGTGTCCTTGACGAGGTAGGTGGTCGCGCCCTCGTTCGAGATCGCCAGCATCAGGCCGCGCACGCCGAGGAGGCCGGCCAGCGTCACGATGAAGGGCGCCATGCCGGTCCTGGCGATGATCACCCCTTGGACGAGGCCGACCAGTCCGCACACCACCAGGGGAAGCAGCAGCGCCACCGCGGCGCCGGCCTGCGAGCCGTACGCCGCCAGCACCCCGCCGAGGACGAACAGCGACCCGACCGACAGGTCGATGCCGCCGCTGATGATCACGAACGTCATGCCGAGGGCGATGAGGGCGAGGAACGACGACGAGACCACGATGCTCGCCAGGTTCTCGGCGCTGGCGAAGAAGTCGAAGGCCACGCTGCCGAAGACCACGAGGGCCACCAGGACGATCAGGGCGCCGTGGTGCTGGAGGAGGTGCCCCAGCCGCTCCCGGCGGGCGGCGCCCACCGTCCGTACGGCCGGGGCCCGCAGCTTGGGGGACACTGTCGAATCGGTCATCGGGTCCCACGCTCCCGGGTGACGTACACGGCGGCGAGGATGATGACCGCCTGGACCATCTGCGTCCACGACTGGGGCAGGTTGTGCTTGATGAGCGTCGCGGAGAGCAGCTGCATCAGCAGGGCCCCCATGACGGTGCTGAAGACCCTGATCCGCCCGCCCGCCAGCGGGGTGCCGCCGACCACCACGGCGGTGATCGCCGACAGCTCGATGAACAGCCCGAGCGAAGTGGGGTCGCTCGCCTGCAGCCGGGCGGTGGCGAGGACCCCGGCCAGCGCGGCGAGCACGCCCGAGATGATGTAGACGGTCAGCAGCACCCGCTTCACCGGCAGTCCGGACAGCTCGCTCGCCGTACGGTTCCCGCCGATGGCGACCACCTGGCGGCCGAACGTCGTCCGGCGCACGAGGAAGGCCACGACGAGGGTCAGCGCCGCCGCCACGATCACGATGATCGGGACCCCCGCGACCGAGCTGCTGCCGAGCGCGATCAGATCGGGGTTGCGGAACTCCATCAGCTGCGGCACGAGCACGTTCGCCAGCCCGCGCACGCCCACGAGGAGCGCGAGCGTGGCGACGATGGGCTGTACGCCCACGTACGCGACCAGTGAGCCGCCCGCGGCCCCGACGACGGCGCCCGCGACGAGCGCCACGAGCACGGCGGGCACCACGCCGTACCCCAGGTAGAGCACCACCATGGCGGCCGACATCGCCATCACCGACCCGACCGACAGGTCGATCCCCTGCGTCCCGATCACCAGCGCCATGCCCAGCGACACGATCACGATGGGCGTGACCTGCACGAGCTGGGTGCGGAAGTTGGCGACGTCCATGAACCTCGGGGTGAACAGCACGTTGAGGAGCAGCAGGGCGAGCACGGCGGCGTACACGCCGTACTCCTGGAGCCAGGCGAACAGGCGCGCCCGGTCGGCCTTCGGGACCCGGGCCGTGGCCGTCGCGTCGGTCATCGGGGCCCGCCTTCGGCGGAGTGGTCCCCGGCCGGTTCCGGCAGGGGATCCCGGGGCGGCGGGGAATGGTCGGCGATGGAGGCCATGATTCCTTCCTCGGTCACATCGGCGCCGGACAGCTCGGCCACCACGGCGCCCTCCCGGAGGACGACGATGCGGTCGGCGCCCTCCGCGAGTTCCTCCAGGTCGGAGGAGATCAGCAGCACGCCCAGGCCCTCGCCCGCCAGCTCGTCGATCAGGCCCTGGACCTCGGCCTTCGCGCCCACGTCGATGCCGCGCGTGGGCTCGTCGAGCAGCAGCGCCTTGGGCCGCATGGCGAGCCAGCGCGCCAGCAGCACCTTCTGCTGGTTGCCGCCGGACAGTTCCGACACCTTCTGGTCGGGCGAGGCGGCCTTGATGCGGAGCCGGCGCATGTAGGTGCCGACGATCTCGTCGACGCGGGCGTCCGACACCACCCCGCCCCTGGCCAGGTGGGGGAGGGAGGCCAGGGCGATGTTCTCGCGGACCGAGAGGTTCGGAATGATCCCTTCGGCCTTGCGGTCCTCGGGGAGGAGGCTGACGCCCGCGCGGATCGCCGCGGCGGTGGAGCCGCGGGGCAGCGCGAGCCCGGCCACCTCCACCTCCCCGGCGTCGAGCGGCAGCGCCCCCATGATCGCCTTCGCCGTCTCGCTGCGGCCCGCCCCGAGGAGCCCGCCGAGGCCGACCACCTCGCCGGGCCGTACGCTGACCGAGACCTCGCGCAGGACGTGCCGCCGGGTGAGCCCGCGGGCCCGCACGACCGGTTCGCCCGGTTCGCCCGCCGAGGTGGCGTGCTGCTCGCGGGAGAACCTGGTCGCCCCGCCGCTGCGCACCTCGTCGAGGTCGCGGCCGAGCATGAGCGAGATGAGCTGGAGCCGCTCCAGGCCGGCCATCGGGCCGGTGTGCGCGAGCCGCCCGTCGCGGAGCACGGTGACCCGGTCGCACACCTGGTAGAGCTCGTCGAGCCGGTGACTGACGTAGATCACGGCGATGCCGTCGTCGCGGAGCCGCCTGATCACCTCGAACAGCGTGTCGACCTCGCGGGGTTCGAGCGAGGAGGTCGGCTCGTCCATGATGACGACCTTCGCCCGGACGGACACCGCCCTGGCCAGGGCGACCATCTGCTGCGCCCCCATGCCGAGCGTGCGGAGGGGACGGCGGACGTCGGTCCGCACGCCGTACCGTCCGAGGAGGCGCTCGGCCTCGGCGTACATGCGGGCGGCGTCGATGACGCCGAGCCGGTTGCGCGGTTCGCGGCCGAGCAGCAGATTGCGGGCCACGCTCATCATCGGGACGAGGTTGACCTCCTGATAGATCGTCGAGATACCCGACCGCTGGGCGTCCAGCGGCGTGGCGAAGGCGGCGGGCTCACCGAGGTACCGCAGCTCGCCGCCGTCCGGCCGGTGGACGCCCGTGAAGATCTTGATCAGGGTCGACTTCCCGGCGCCGTTCTCGCCCACCAGGGCGTGCACCTCGCCGGCGAGCAGGGCGAACGACACCCCGTCGAGCGCGACGACGCCCGGGAAACGTTTGGTGACGTTGTCGGCCTCCAGCACCGGCCCGGCCTCCAGCACGGGCCCGGCCTGCGGCACCGGGCCCGCCACCGGTTCGGACGCGCCCAACGGCTTCCCCCTCACCATCGATCAGTAGGCCTCGTCCAGGCCGGCCTTGGCCGTGTCCTCGGCGTACTCCCGGTCGGAGATGACCACCTTGTCGGGGATCGGCTGCCCGTCCAGGAACTTCTGGGCCGTCTCGAAGGCGAGCGGGCCGAACCTCGGATTGGATTCGATCACGGAATACAGCCAGCCGTCGATGATGCCCTGAACAGCGCTGCGGGTGCCGTCCACCGAGACGATCTTGATGTTGCCGGGCTCCTTGCCCGCGCCCTTGAGGGCCGTCACCGCGCCGAGCGCCATCTCGTCGTTCTCGGCGTAGATGCCGTTGATGTCGGGGTTGGACTGGATGAGCTGCTCGGTGACCTGCTGACCCTTCTCGCGGGCGAACTCGCCGGTCTGCTCGAAGGAGATCTCGATGCCGGGGGCCTGCTTCTGGATCTGCTCCTTGAAGCCGTTGGTGCGCTCGGTCGTGACGTTGTTGCCGGGCGCGCCGAGCAGGATCGCGACCTTCCCCTTGCCGCCCAGCGCCTTGATCATCTGGTCGGCGGCGCGCTTGCCCTGCTGGTAGAAGTCCGACCCGATGAACGTCAGGTAGTCGCCGCACGCCTTGGCGTTGATCTTCCGGTCGACCGTGATGATGGGGATCTTCTTGGCGGCCGCCTGCTGGAGCACCGGCTCCCAGCCGTCGGAGTTCAGCGGGGCGATGACGAGCAGCCGGGCGCCCTGCGCGATCAGCTGCTGCACGTCGGTGATCTGCTTGGAGAACTGCGACTGCGCGTTGGTCACCCGGAGTTTCCCGATGCCCAGCCGGCCCGCCTCGTCCTTGATCGACTTGGTCTCGGCGATGCGGAACGGGTTGGCCTCCTTCTCCGACTGCGAGAAGCCCACCGTGGCGGTCTTGAGGTCGAACTTCTGGCCGCCGAACCTGTCCAGGGTGCAGGTCGGGCCGGCGTCCCCGGCGGGGGTCTGCACCACCTGCTGTCCCTGGGTGTCGCCGGCCGAGGGGGCGGCGGCGGTCTGCTCGGTCCGCGCGCAGCCGGCGGCCGCGAGCGCCACGGCGAGGGTGAGGGCCGCCGTACGGACGCGGCGACCGGGCTCCATGGTCATGATCGTTCCCTTTCCATCAGGCCTGGTTGCGGGCCCGTTTCGAGCGAGGGGGAGCGGCCGGGACGGCGGCCGCTCCCCGGGTGCCGGTCAGCCGCAGGCGACCGCCGTGCCGTCGGTGACGGCCTTGTTGGCGTCGTGGACGCGCTGGACGTCCGGCTTGGTCACGGCCCGGTCGTAGGTCATCAGGCCGTTGAGCTCGGTCTCCACGTCGGTCGTCTGGGTGTAGATCGCGGCGCTGAGCCCCTTGCAGCTCTCCAGCCGCTGCACTTCCTTGCCCATGTTCACGTACCGGTTGGTGAGCGCCACCGGGTCGGACTCCACCGCGTAGCCCCAGCCGCCGCCGGACCAGGTGTGCCCGATCACCGGCAGGCCCAGCCCGCCGTACTCGCCGATCACCGTCACCCGCGCGTCGACGGGCTTGTCCGGGACGGCCGGGTCGGGGTAGGTGTGGAAGTCCTTCACATCGCCGTTGCCGCCGTCCCTGGCCGCGCAACAGTTGATGCCGCTCATGTTGTTCACCAGGCGGGAGGGGTCCCAGCCCTTCACCAGGTCGGCGATCCTGGCCTGGTCGTACTGGCCCCAGCCCTCGTTGAACGGCACCCACATCACGATCGACGGGACGCTGCGGTGCTGGTCGACCATCTCCTTCAGCTCGGCCTCGAACTGCGCCCTCTCCTGCGCGTTCGGGTCGCCGGCCATCGAGGGCATGTCCTGCCACACCAGGAGGCCGAGCCTGTCGGCCCAGTAGTACCAGCGGTCCGGCTCCACCTTCACGTGCTTGCGCACCGCGTTGAAGCCCAGCCGCTTGGTCTGGACGAGGTCGTACTTCAGCGCCTCGTCCGTCGGGGCGGTGTAGAGGCCGTCGGGCCAGAAGCCCTGGTCGAGCGGGCCCATGTGGAAGGTCGGCTTGCCGTTGAGCAGCAGGCGGGCGACGTCGTCCACCTGACCGACCGCGATCGAGCGCATCCCGAAGTAGCTGCCGACCGAGTCGACCTTCTTGTGCCCCTTCTTCAGCACGACCTCCAGGTCGTACAGGAAGGGGTCGTCCGGCGACCACAGACGCGGGTCGCGTACCGGCAGGGTCAGCTCCGTACCCGCCGGCCCGCTGACGGTGCCCACGACGCGGTGCCCGGCGCGGGCGGTGAGCACCGCCGTGAGGCCGGTGGCGCCGGCGGCGTCCACGGTGGCCTTCAGCGCCTTGCCCGGCACGTCGGGGGTGAGGCGGAGCGCGTCGACGTGCGCGGCGGCCGCCGGCTCCATCCACACCGTCCGCCAGATGCCGGAGGAGGAGGTGTAGGTGATCACGCCGTTGGTCAGCGTCTGCTTGCCGACGGGCTGGTGGCCCCGGTCCGTCGGGTCGTACACGCCGACGACCAGTTCCTGCGTGCCGAAGGGCTTCAGCGCGCCGGTCACGTCGACGGTGTGCCGGCCGTAGCCGCCCTTGTGGGTGCCCACCTGCTTGCCGTTGACGTACACGGTGGACTGCCAGTCGACGCCGTCGAGGTGCAGCAGCAGCCGGTCACCGCCCGCGCGGACCTTCCAGGAGTTCGGGACGGTGAACGTGCGGCGGTACCACATGCGCTCCTCGTGCCGCCCGATCCCGGACAGGACGGACTCCACCGGATACGGCACGACGATCTTCTCGGCGAGGTCGCGCCCGAACGGCGGTGCCTCGTCCTGCTTGGCGGCGGCGAACTGCCAGGTGCCGTTGAGGTTGTGCCAGCGGTCGCGGGTGAGCTGCGGGCGCGGGTACTCGGGGAGCGGCGAGGAGGGGTCGACGTCCTTGGCCCACTTCGTCGCCAGGATGTACGTCGAGGTGTTCTCGACGAGGACGTGGGAGAACGCCGGCAGCGCCGTGCCGTCGGCGAAGGCGAGGCCGCCGTTGCCGTCGTAGGACAGCCGTACGGAGGCGCCCGCCTGGGCGGGGATCGAGAAGCCGAGCTTCAACCGGATCACCGAGCGCCGGGTGGTGTCCTGGGTGACCGAGGTGACGGGCCACTTGGTGCCCTTCACGGTCAGGACGAGGTGCTCGGCCGTGCCCGCGGGGATCGCGGCGAGGTCGGCGCCGAAGTCGAGGGTCGCGGTGTCCCCGGCGGGCTCGACGACCGCCGACTTCGGGCCGGGCGGGTCGAAGCCCTCGGGGAGGTAGAAGGCCTGCGGAGGCACGATCTCCTTCGGCTGGCTCGCGCTCTGCCAGCGCAGCCGCAGGTTGGAGCCGCCGTAGTGCTCGAAGTACTCGATCTTGAAGTCGTACTTCCGGCCCGCCTCCAGGCTGATGGGCGTGCCGATCTTCTCGACGTCCCAGACGTCCACCCAGTTGTCGATCAGCAGCTTGCCGTCGACCCACAGGCGGAAGCCGTTGTCGCCGATCATCGAGAAGGTGTACTGCTCGGAGAACTTCGGCTGGATCTGACCGGTCCAGCGGACGGTGACGTCGTCCACGCGGCCGGTGAGGTCCTTGAAGACCGGTTCCAGGTCGGGGAACTCGATGGACGGGTCGGCGACGGTCGCCTTGAGCTCGCCGAAGTCGAAGGCCCCGGGGGCCGTGCTGAGGTAGTAGTCACCGCGCAGCCCGTGCCGGGCGGCGTCGGCGGCGCTCGCGCCGCTCACCGCGGCGAGCTGCCCCGCCAGGCAGAGGAGCAGGGCCAGCAGGAGTAGGGGACTTCGTCTTTTGACATTCATCCACGGGGTCCTTTCCGCACGGGACGAGCAGCCGACGCTTCCGGACAGAACCGAACAGATTCGGCCTCGCGCTGACCTCAAATAAGCATTGGCGGACCAAAAGAGTCAAGAGTTTCGATCGGAACCGTTCTCAAACGGTCACGACCGATCCGATCGCCTGGTCATCGCCGTTCCGCTCGCGGCGGCGTCCCGTGCCCGACTATGATCGGATTCGAGCACGTCAACGAACGTCCGGCACGGATGACAGGGTGGGGAGTCGTGGGCGACGCCGAGGCACCGGGGGAGGCGCGCCGGCCCGTGTTCGCCGCCGAACGCCGGCAGCGCATCCTCGAACTGGTGCGCGTCAACGGCGCGGTGTCCTTGAGAGAGCTCGCGCAGGCGGTGCGGTCGTCGGAGGTCACCGTGCGCCGCGACCTGCGCGCGCTGGAGGCCGAAGGCCTGCTCAACCGTCACCACGGCGGCGCGACGCTGCCCGGGGAGCTGTCGCGGGAGCCCACCCACTCCCAGAAGGCCCAGGTCGCCTCCGTCGAGAAGAACATCATCGCCGATCTCGCCGCCTCACTCGTGGAGGACGGCGACGCCATCGTGATCGGCCCCGGCACCACCACCCACGAGTTCGCCCGCAGGCTCACCCGCAACACCGAGCTCGCCGTCGTCACCAACTCCCTGCTGGTCGCCCAGGCGCTGGCCGGGTCGCCGCGCGTCGAGGTCGTGCTCACCGGCGGCACCCTGCGCGGGTCGATCCTCGCCCTGGTCGGCAGCGCGGCCGAACGGTCGCTCGCGGGCCTGCGCGTGCGGCGGGCCTTCATCTCCGGCAACGGCCTCACCGCCGAGCGCGGTCTTTCCACGCCGAATCTCCAGGTGGCGAGCGTCGACCGCGCGCTCGCGGCGGCGGCCGAGGAGGTCGTCGTGCTCGCCGACCACACCAAGATCGGCATCGACACGATGGTGCAGACGGTGCCCACCGAGCAGATCGACCACCTCGTCACCGACGACGCGGCCCCCCGCGACGTCCTCGACGAACTGACCGGGCGAGGCGTCCGCCTCCACGTCGCCCGAGCCGTCTGAGAACCGACCAGGCCACCCGCCGCACAACGGCGCCGCCTTCGCCGTACCACGTTCTCGCCGACCCGGCGCCGATCAAGGACAGCACAGGGGCGGTGGGTCCCGGCCGCCGTAGTCGGTGTCCGGCCTCGCCGTGCCGCGTGCCGTTGACGTGGCGCCGAGTGGGAGGTGGCCGGGTGACTGGTTTTGATCGACCGTGACGGGATAAGTTTCCTTCTGTTACGCGGTTGTTTCCATCTCCGATCACCATCGGTCTCAACGAGGCATTCCCCTCGCCCAGGCACCTCGTCCGGGGAGGAAGCTTGTGACAGGCGGCGGCATGGCCCTCCAGGTGGCGGGCGTCACCAAGGGCTTCCCCGGCGTTCGCGCCCTCGACCACGTCTCGATGTCCGTCGCCGAGGGCGAGGTGCACGCGCTCATCGGCGGGAACGGCGCCGGGAAGTCCACCCTCGTCAACGTGCTCTCCGGCGTGTGCCGCCCCGACGGCGGCGAACTGCGCCTGTTCGGGGAACCCGTGAGCTTCGCCGGGCCGCTCCAGGCGCTGCGCGCCGGTGTCGCGACCATCTACCAGAAGGACGGCCTCGCCCCCCAGTTGAGCGTCGCCCGCACCGTCTTCCTCGGCAGGGAGCCGCGAGGCCGGTTCGGGCTGATCGACTTCGCCCGGATGCACGCCGAGGCCGAGGAGATCCTCACCGGGTACGGCCTGCGCGTCGACGTCCGCCGCCCGGTGGGGTCGCTGCCCGCCGGGACCCAGCAGATGGTGGCCCTCGCCCGTGCCGCCTCGACCGGCGCCCGGATCGTGGTGATGGACGAGCCGACGACGTCGATGGAACCCGGCGAGGTGGAGGCGCTGTTCGGCGTGATCGCCGGGCTGCGGGAGAGCGGACGGTCGGTCGTCTACGTCAGCCATCGTCTCGAAGAGCTCTACCGCGTCTGCGACCGCGTCACCGTCCTGCGCGACGGGAAGGTCGTGCACACCGGCACCATGGACGGGCTCGACCGCTTCAGGCTGGTCTCGCTCATGCTCGGCAGGCCGTACCACCCGCCGTCCCCGGCGGCCGACCCCGGTGACGGACCGGCGGACGAGCCGGGGGACCTGCCCGTGCTGGAGGCGACGGATCTGCGCCGCCGCCACGTGCTCGCCGGCATCTCCATCGCCCTCCGGCCGGGCGAGGTGGTGGGCCTCGGCGGGCTGCTCGGCGACGGCCGCAGCGAGACCGCCCGCGCCCTTGCCGGGGTGGAGCCCGTGGAGACCGGGCAGGTGACGGTGGCCGGCATCCCGCTGCGCGACTGGTCGGTCCGGAGCGCGATCAGGGCGGGTGTCGGGCTGGTGCCGGAGAACCGCAGGTCGGAGGGCATCGTGCCGAGCCTCTCGGTGCGCGACAACATCGCCCTCGCGGCGCTGCCCCGCCTGTCGCGCGTCGGCATCGTCTCCGACGCCCGCGTGGATCGCATCGTCGCGACGTTCATGCGGCGGCTGCGCATCAAGGCGGTCTCCCCGGCGCAGCGGGCCGGGGAACTGTCGGGGGGCAACCAGCAGAAGGTGCTGCTCGCCCGCTGGCTCGCGATGAACCCCAAGGTGCTGCTCCTCGACGAGCCGAGCCAGGGCGTCGACCTTCCCACCCGGGCCGAGATGCAGACCCTCATCGACGAGCTCGCCGTGGACGGGCTGGCCGTCCTGCTGGTGTCCTCGGACGTCGCCGAGCTCGTGGAGAACTGCGACCGGGTGGTGGTCCTGCGCGAGGGCGCGGTCGTGCGCGAGCTGACCGGGTGGGAGGTCACCGAGGACAACATCATGTCGGCGATCGCGGCCCCGGCCGGGAGCGGCGCCATCGGGTGACCGTGGGCCGTGCCCCTACGTCAGGGTGACGTACTGGCGGGGGCGCAGGGCCTGGCCGCGCAGCGCGGTGAGAGCGGCGGCGCGACCTGCGGGGGTCAGCGTGGCCGGGGGGTGCCCCGCGGGGGAGGGTGAGGGGGAGGAGACGCACAGATCGAACGCCTCGAGGCGATGACGTAATTCGGCGAGGGGGCCCACCACGTCGGCCGGGGTGGCCGTACGCCAGCCCTCGCCGACGACGACCTCGGTGACCCGTTCGGCGAGCGGGCCGCAGGCCAGCTCCCTGCCGTCGGCCATGATCATGAGGCCGACCTCGCGCACCGAGATCTCCATCTCGTGCTCGCCCGTCGCGGGCGTCAGCAGCGCGGTGGTGGCCGCCCGCCACATCGCGGCCGGGTCGGCGAGCAGCCGCCGGCCCGCCTCGGTGATCAGGAGCCTGCGGCCGGTACGGGCCAGCGCCCCCATCTCGTGCTGGGCGACCAGGCGCAGCGTGCGCAGGGCCATGACGTCGCCCTCGCCGCGTACGCCGCCCGCCCGCCAGCCGAACCGCTCGGCGGCCTCGGCGGCGAGGGCGCGGACGATGTTGTGCCGCTTGGTGAGCGGCACCCCCTCGGGCCGGCTCGCCAGCTCCAGCAGCCAGCACAGGGCTTCGAAACGGTGGTCCTCGGGGGTGGGGATCGGGGCGTGCAGGCGCACCTCGAACGGCTGGGCCAGCTCGCGGCGGGCGGCGCCGCGGCCGAGCACCCATCGATTGAGGCGCTCGCCGTGCACGCGGTTGAGCCAGTTGTCGCCGCCGAGCTCGGTGCGCGACTCGGTGAGCCAGCGGCGTGTCAGCCCCTCGGCGCGCTGCTTCCGCTCGTTCCCCTCGGGGTCGAGCTCGCCGGAGACGACGGCGAGCTCCAGCGCGGCCGAGCAGGCGAGGTGGGCGCCCACCTCCTCGGGCCCCATGATCGAGCTCCAGCGCAGCTCGGGCACGTCGGGCGGCAGCACTCCGGTGGCGGCCAGCGCACGCTGGTAGGCCGCCGTCCCGGCCTCGTCGCCTTCGCGGGTGTAGGTGCGCAGGATCTGGGAGGTGGTGGGCGAGGCGCACAGCGCGGCGTAGCGCTCCATGCCGCCGAGCCGCAGCAGCGCGCCCAGGGCCCGGACGATGGCGGCCTGGTCGCCGGTGACCTTCAGCGGCAGCGTGTACCAAAGGAATTCGCACACGTCGAGCTGGGTGATCGCTTCAAGGGGCTCACCGCCGATCAGCCATTCGACGGCCACCCTGGCGTCGTCGGCGACGTCCGGTTGGGACCGCTCCAGCTCGCTCAGGAGCGCGGCCACGTCGGGTGCAGGCATGCCTCGCAGTCTGCCGTATAGGGCCGGGCCCTGACGACGGCCACCGCCACGGACGATTTCCACGTCACCTACCTGTAAGACCAGAAAGAGCAGAAGGGCTGGGTTGTGCGGACTCGGGGGACGTCATATCCAGCGTTCGAACAGCATGCGCCTGTACCAATCGTGGTAGGGGATGACCTCGGCGGAGATAACGGGGTACAGCCACCAGAAGTTAACCAGGGCGATGAGCACGAAGGCACCCGAAAGCGAGGCTCCGATCGTGCGGCGCAGCGGCGAGGCGTTCACCGGCCCGATGGCCAGCCCCGCGACGAGAGTGATCGCCAGCGCCATGAACGGCACCAGGGGGGCCATGTAGAACAGGAACATCGTGCGGTGGTCGGAGACGGCGTAGTAGGCCCAGGGCAGGATCCCGGCGGCGTACGCCAGCAGCACGGCGCCGGCGCGCCAGTCGCGGGTGGAGACGTACCAGGCGATGAGCGCGATGAGGGCGATGACCGCGCCGAACCAGATGACCGGCGTGCCGACGCCGAGGACCGCCTGGGAGCACTTGTCCGCACCACAGCCGCCCGGGCTCTCGTAGAAGAACGCCACCGGGCGCAGCAGCAGCGGCCACTGCCAGGGCCACGACTGGTACGGGTGCCCGGAGGCGAGGCCGGTGTGGAAGCTCAGCACCTGCGTGTGGTAGTTCCACCAGGACCGCAGGGAGTCGAAGACGAAGAAGAAGGGCCCGCTCGACGTGGCCTGGGCCCAGTTGCGGCCCCAGCCGTAGGGGGTGGCGAACCAGCCGGTCCAGGACACCAGATAGGTGAGAGCGGGCACCAGGGCCATGGGGAGCAGGGCGGTGGGGGCGTCCTGGCGCAGCGCCGACCCGTAGGGGCGG
>NZ_JAHDTF010000047.1 GCF_018531465.1 Sphaerisporangium fuscum | reverse complement strand
CCGCCGCGATCACCCGCGCCGTGCAGAACGACGCCACCCGGCGCGCCGCCGCCGCCTCACGACCGAAACGCGACTTCAGCTCCCCATCACCGGCGGCGTCGCCGTGCAGCACCTTGATCGCCACCCGATGGCCCTGGGCGTCGTAGGCCTCGTACACCACCCCCTGGCCACCGGCGCCCAGCCGCCCCGCCAGCCAGTACCCGCCCAGCCGCTCCGGATCCTCCGGCCGCAGGCCACCCGTCACGCCATCCACCCATCGTCTCACCGGCAGAACATCGCTTTAGATGCCGATCAGCTCGTCCGGGTTCGCCGCGGGCGGTGAGGGAGGCGACGAAGGTGGACACGGCGCGCGACTTTGGAGGACTGCGTCCCCGGGGTCGCCGCCCCTAGCGTTCCCGGCATGATCGAAGTGCGGAACCTCACCAAGAGGTACGGCCAGGCCGTCGCCGTCGACGGTCTCTCCTTCACGGTCCGGCCGGGAAGGGTGACCGGTTTCCTCGGGCCGAACGGCGCGGGCAAGTCCACCACGATGCGGATGATGCTGGGACTGGACCGCCCCACCTCCGGCGAGGCCCTGATCGGCGGCCGCCCCTATGGCCGCCTGGACCGCCCGCTGCGCCACGTCGGGGCGCTGCTGGACGCCTCGGCCGTGCACCCTGGGCGCAGCGCGTACCACCACCTGCTCTGGCAGGCGCAGAGCAACGGCGTTCCGGCACGGCGGGTGCGGGAGGTGCTGCGGCTGGTCGGACTGGACGGCGCGGCGAGAAGGCGGGTCAAGGGGTTCTCGCTGGGGATGTCCCAGCGGCTCGGCATCGCGGCGGCGCTGCTCGGCGATCCGCCGGTGCTGCTGCTGGACGAGCCGGTCAACGGCCTCGACCCGGAGGGGATCCTGTGGATCCGGGGCCTGATGAAGGACCTGGCCGCGGAGGGGCGCACGGTCCTGGTCTCCAGCCACCTGATGAGCGAGATGGCGCTCACTGCCGACCACCTGGTCGTGATCGGCCGCGGACGGCTGCTCGCGGACACGCCGATGGACGACTTCGTCGCCGCGGGGTCCGGCTCCGCCTCGCTGGAGGAGGCGTTCCTGCGGCTCACCAGCGGTTCGGTGGAGTACCGGGGCGAGCACGGGAAGGGGCGGGGGCCGCGATGATGGACGTGCTGGTCTCGGAGTGGACCAAGATGCGCACGGTCCGGTCGACCTGGTGGGCGCTGGCGGCGGCCCCGGCGGCGGGCGGCGGGCTCGCCTGGCTGCTCGGGCTCAGCTTCCGCCACCAGCTCGACGCCGGCTCATCCTTGGGCCGCGGGCCCTTCGACCCGCTGTTCGGCAGCTTCTACGTCCTCACGCTGGCGCAGCTCGCCCTGGTGGTGTTCGCGGTCCTGGTGGCCGGCGGGGAGTACTCCTCGGGGACGATCCGGGCCTCCCTGGCCGCCACCCCCCGCCGGGGCGTCTTCTACGCCGGCAAGGTCCTCGGCGCGGCCCTGCCGCTGGCCGCCGTCTCGCTGCTCACCGTGATCGCGGCCTTCGTGGCCGGGCAGGCGGCGCTCGGCCCGCACGCGGCGTGGCTGGGCGGGGACGCCTGGCGCGCGATCACGGGCTCCTGGCTGTACCTGACGCTGATCTCGCTGTTCGCCCTGGGCGTCGCCATGGTGCTGCGCGGCCCGGCCCTGTCGCTGGGGGTGCTGCTGCCGGTGCTGTTCCTCAACTCCCAGGGGCTGGGCAACGTGCCGGCGATCCGCGCCGTCACGCAGTACCTCCCGGACCAGGCGGGGACGCTGATCATGCACGTGGCCGGTCCGCCCGACCACCCCGCCTTCCCCACCTCCTACGGCCCGTGGACCGGGACGGCCCTCCTCGCCGCCTGGGCGGCCGTCGCCCTGACCGCCGGCTACCTGCTGCTGCGCGACCGCGACGCCACCTGAGGCCCTGCCGGACGACCCGCCCGACAGGCGGAAGAATGACACGGAAACCAGCTCAGCGCCCGGCTTTCCGCCCGCCGGGAAATCAGGCGACATCCCGCAGCCGATCTGGCACATTCGACCCGGTGCGTCAAGATCTCCTCGTTCTGCGGCATCGGCCGTTCCTTTTCCTGTTCCTCGCCCGGACGGTGTCCCTCTTCGGGAACGCGATCGCCCCCGTCGCACTGGCCTTCGCCGTGCTCGGCCTTCCCGGCGGCTCGGCCACCGATCTCGGCCTCATCCTGGGCGCCCGCGCGGTCGCGCAGATCGCCTTTCTGCTGTTCGGCGGGGTGCTGGCGGACCGTCTCCCCCGCCACCGGCTCATGGTGGGGGCCGATGTGGCCGCGGGCCTGGCCCAGGGCGGCGCGGCGCTGCTGTTCGTCGGCCACATCGCTTCGCTCGGGCCGCTGATGGCGCTGTCCGCGCTGAACGGCGCCGCGTCCGCGCTCTTCCTCCCCGCGTCCCAGGGGCTGCTGCCGCAGGTGATCCCCGCCGGACGGCTGCAACCGGCGAACGCGCTGCTGCGGATGTCGATGAACGCGGCCAACCTCGGCGGCGCGACGGTGTCGGCCGTACTGGTCGCCACGATCGGCCCGGGGTGGAGCCTGGCGGCGGACGCGGCGACGTTCCTGGTCTCGGCGGCCCTCCTGGCAGGGGTCCGTGTGCAGGAACGGGCCACGCCGGGGTGGAAGACCACCGTGATCGGCGATCTGCGCTCGGGGTGGCGGGAGTTCGCGTCCAGGCAGTGGTTGTGGGTGATCGTCGTGCAGTTCTCCGTGGGCATCGCGTGCTACAGCGGCGCCGTCCAGGTGCTCGGGCCGGCGGTCGGCAAGGACCACCTCGGCGGGGCTCCGGTGTGGGCGGCCATCCTGACCGCGAACTCCGCCGGGCTCGTCGCCGGGAGCCTCCTCGCCATCAGGCTGCGCCCGCGGTACCCGATGCGCGCGGCCACGTACGCGACGTTCGGTTTCGCCGCACCGCCCCTGTTGCTCGCCGTCAGCGCCGCGCCCGCGTGGCTCGTCGGCGCCTCGATGTTCGTCAACGGCCTGTGCACGACCGTCTTCGGCGTCCTGTGGGACACCGGCCTGCAGACCCACGTGCCGCGGGAGGCGCTGTCCCGGGTCAGCTCCTACGACGCCCTCGGTTCCTTCTGTCTCGGCCCGGTGGGCATAGTCGTGGCGGGGCCGCTGGCCGAGGCGGTGGGCACCTCCACCGCCCTGGTGGTGTTCGGCGTGACCCTCGCCGCGTCCAGTGCCGTGACGGTCATGGTCCCCTCGGTCCGTCACCTGCGCGCGGCGCCCTCCGAGGCGGACGTCCCCGTGCCGTCGTAGGCGGCTTGCCGGGCGGACCGCCGGGTGCGGGACGATATACCGGTGTACAACAGCTCAGAGGAACCGGCGCTGCGGCCGGTCGCGCGGTCCACCACGCGCACCGACCTCGTCGCCGACTCGATCCGCTCGGCCATCCTTTCCGGCAGGCTCAAACCCGGCGAGACGCTGGTGGAGCGGCGGCTCGCCGAGCAGCTGGGGGTGTCCAAGACGCCGGTGCGCGAAGCCCTCATCGGGCTGGCCTCGACGGGCCTGGTCGTGATCAGTCCCAATCGCGGCGTCAGCGTGCGGGTGCTGGGCTCGGCCGACCTGCGCAAGGCGCAGGAGCTGCGACTGCTCCTCGAGCCGTGGGCGGTGGCGGGCTCCACCCGGCTCGGCCGGGCGGGGACGGTGAGGGACGCCCGGGAGGCGCTCGGCGAGGCCGGCGAGCTGCTGTCCGGCGACGACCCGACGGCGCTCAGCCTGGCCAACCGCCGCTTCCACCGCGCGCTGTACGCCGGCTGCGAGAACGAACTGGTCACCGCGCAGCTCGACAACCTGCAGGACCTCACGGCGCTGGGCACGGTCACCGTGCTGTGGCGGCACTGGCCCACCTGGCGCGAGGAGTTCGCCGAGCACGAGGACATCCTGGCCGCCGTCGAGGCGGGCAACGCGGCCCTGGCCGAGCGCCTGACCAGGGCGCACATCAAGCGCTCGGTGACCCACCTGGCCCGCACCCCCTGACTCAGGGAGTGTCCCCCCGCCAGGCCCGGTAGCGGCGCAGCGTGTCCTCGCCGGGTGGGTAGGTGCCGCGCAGGGGCGAGCCCGCCTCGACCTGCGCCTGGACGAACTCCTCCAGCCGTTCCTGCTCCAGCGCGTCGCGCGCCACCTCCGCCGCGAGGTGGCGCGGCACGCAGACCACGCCCTCGGCGTCGGCGACGATCACGTCACCGGGGTACACCGGCACCTCCGCGCAGCCGATCGGCACCTGCAGGTCGACCGCGTGGTGACCGGCGAGGTTGGTGGTGGCGCAGACCCCGGCGGCGAAGACCGGGAGTGCCAGCTCGGCGAGGAACGGCGAGTCGCGGACCGCGCCGTCGGTGACGACCCCGGCGGCCCCGCGCCGCAGGAGGCGGGTGGCCAGGATGCCGCCGATCGACGCCGCCCGCGTGCGGCCCCGGCAGTCCATGACGAGCACCTGCCCCGGCCCGACCGACTCGACCGCCAGGCGCTGCGGGTGGTCGTGGTCCTTGAACACCGACAGCACGTCGAGGTCCTCGCGGGCGGGGATGTGGCGCAGCGTGAACGCCTCCCCCGCGATACGGGCGCACGAGGGGTTGAGCGGGCGCAGCCCGGCGAGGAAGGTGTTGCGCAGCCCCCTGGCGAACAGCTGCGTGGTCACCGTCGCGGTGGAGACCCGGCGCAGCGCCTCGACCACCTCCGGCCCGAGCGGCGCGTCCGGCACGCGGCTCACGCGGCTCACGCGGCACCCACGGTGAGGCGCAGCGAGCGGAGGATCACGGCGACCTCTTCGCGCTCGGGCTCCGGCAGCGGGGAGATCGGCGGCCGTACGTCGCGGCGGCAGAGCCCGAGCTGGGCGAGCGCCTCCTTGAGCACCGAGACGTTGTTGCCGTTGGAGTGCCGCGCCCGCAGGTCCTCGACGGGCTTGACCCGCCGCCAGACGTCCATGGCACCCGCCGCGTCCCCCTTCCGCAGCCGCTCCAGCAGCGCCAGCGACAGCTCCGGGGCGATGACGGCGAGCCCGGAGGTGAAGCCCTTCGCGCCGCCGGGCCAGTAGAACGGCGCCCAGCTCTCGGCCAGCCCGCAGACCCACGTCACCTCGGGCACCTCGGCGGCGAGCTCGGCGAACCGCACCGGGTCGGGCACGGCGTACTTCACCCCGACGACGTTCGGGCAGGAGCCGACGAGGCGTCCCAGCGCACCGGCGCCCACCAGCGGGCTGCGGACGTAGCAGACGACCCCGAGGTCCGGGACGGCCTCGGCGACCGCCCGGTGGTAGGCGGCCCAGCCCTCCTCGGACTGGTAGGGATGCACCGGCTGGTGCACCATGACGGCTCCCGCCCCCAGCCGCGCCGCCTCGGTGGCCAGCTCGACGGCCCGGCCGGCGTCGTGGCCGACGCCGGCGATGACGGCCGCGCCGCCCGCCGCCTCGACGGTCAGCGTCACGACCCGCCGCAGCTCGGCCGCCGACAGCGAGTAGAACTCGCCGGTGTTCCCGTTGGGGGTGAGGGCGCCGACGCCCGCCGACACCATGCGGGACACCAGCGTGGTGTAGGCCCGCTCGTCGACCTCTCCTGCCTGGTCGAACGGCGTCACCGGCACCGCCACCACCGACGCGAGGGCCCGCCTGACGTCATCCAGCATCGATCTCCCCTTCACGGCCGCCGAGCTCGAACTCTGATATCTGGTATATCAGCACATCATCATCTGGACCTATTGACATATCGGGAGCGTGTTTTCATTCTGGGGTGCGCCGGCGTCGAGCGGTCCGGCCACCAGCCGGGCCGGGCCGCTCGGTCGCTCGTCCCGGGCAGGACGGCGACGCCCGGGCCGACCCTGCCCAGCCGTCCGCGGCGGGCCCAAGGAGGACCCTCCATGAGATCTCCCAGGTCATCCGTCCTCGCGGGACTTCTGGCGCTGGCCGTCGTCACCGCCTGCGGCGCGCCCGGCGGCGGCGCGGCGTACGTCCCCGAGCCCCCCGCGACGGAGGTGAAGATGCCCTCCGGGCCGGTGACGCTCAACATCGTGGACGTCGCGGGCGACCTGCAGCTCACCCAGCAGATCTTCGAGAACTACAAGGCCGCCCACCCCGGGACCGTCGGCAGGATCACCTACACCAAGGTCACGGCCCCGGAGCTGGCCGGCAAGGTGAAGGCCCAGCAGGACGCCCGGCGGCTCGACATCGACCTGGTGCTCACCGGGACCGACGGCCTGGCCGCCGGCCTGGAGCAGGACCTCTGGGTCGACCTGCGGGGCAGGTACGCCGGCAAGCTGCCCGACCTGAGCGCCTACCTCGACCCGGCGGCCAGGATGCAGGCGCTCGCGCAGGGCAAGGGCGTCGTGGTGACGTACTACCCGTCGGGCCCGCTGATCGAGTACAACCCGCGGACGGTGCCGAACCCGCCCAGGACCGCGGAGGAGCTGCTCACCTGGGCCAAGGCGCACCCGAAGAAGCTGGAGTACGCCCGGCCCGCCAACTCCGGTCCCGGCCGCACCTTCCTGATGGGCCTGCCGTACATCCTCAAGGACGCCGACCCCAAGGACCCGCTCAGCGGCTGGGACAAGACCTGGAAGTACCTCAAGGACCTCGGGCGGTACGTCGAGTACTACCCCACCGGCACCTCGCAGACGATGAAGGAGCTGGGCGAGGGCACGCGCGACATCATCGTGACCACCACCGGCTGGGACATCAACCCGCGGGTGCTCGGCCAGGTGCCCGAGGACTTCAGGACCGGGACGCTGCAGGGCTTCACCTGGGTGACCGACGCCCACTACATGGTGGTGCCGAAGGGCGTATCGGGCGAGAAGCTGGCCGTCGTCCTCGACCTGATGAAGTTCGCGCTGACCCCCCGGCAGCAGGCCGTCACCTACGACAAGGGGTACTTCTACCCCGGCCCCGCCGTGAAGGGCGTCACGATCGACATGGCGCCCCCCGAGAGCCGGCAGGCCATCAGGGACTTCGGCCGGCCGGAGTACGACCGGCTCATCGAGCAGAACCCGAAGCAGACCCCGCTCGACGCCAAGGCGCTGGTGGCGGCGTTCGACAAGTGGGACAAGGAAGTCGGCGGCGACAAGGTCAAGAGGTCATGAGCCACAACGCGACACCCACCGCCGCGACGGCACACCACGCCGTACCCCGGGCCGCGTTCCGCACGCTGCGCATGGACGGGGTGTCCCGGCGCTTCGGGGCCGTGACCGCGCTGGACCGCCTGGACCTCACCATCGAGGGCGGCGAGTTCGTCGCCCTCCTCGGCCCCTCCGGCTGCGGCAAGTCGACCGCGCTGAACTGCCTGGCGGGGCTGCTCCCTCTGACCGGGGGCGCCATCTGGCTGGACGACGAGCGCGTCGACGGGCTGCCTCCGGAGAAGCGCGGGTTCGGCATGGTGTTCCAGAACTACGCGCTGTTCCCGCACCTGACCGTGCGCGGGAACGTCGGGTTCGGGCTCGCCGTCCGCGGGGTCCCCAAGGCCGAGACGGCGCGGCGCGTGGACGAGGCCCTGGCGCTCGTCGAGCTGTCCGACCAGGCCGGCAAGCTGCCGGGCCGGTTGTCCGGCGGCCAGCAGCAGCGGGTGGCCATCGCCCGCGCCGTCGTGCTCCGGCCGCGGCTGGTGCTGATGGACGAGCCGCTGTCGAACCTCGACGCCAAGCTGCGGCTGCAGATGCGCACCGAGATCCGCCGCCTGCACCAGTCGCTCGGCCTGACCACCGTGTACGTCACCCACGACCAGGAGGAGGCGCTGGCGCTGGCCGACCGGCTGGTCGTGCTGCGCGGCGGGCTGGCCGAGCAGATCGGCTCGCCGGAGCAGGTCTACACCTACCCGGCGAACACCTACGTCGCGGGATTCATGGGGTACCGCAACCTGCTGGAGCTGCCGGTGGTGGCCCGCGAGGGCGACCGGGTGGTCCTCGCCGAGCCCGGCCTGCGGCTGACCGGGGTGGCGCAGGAGGGGTTCCGGGGCGCCACCGCCGTCGCCGCCGTCCGCCCGGACGACTTCGCGCTCGGCGCTCACCTGGCGAACGCGCTGCGGGTGAGCGTGGAGGTGGCCGAGTTCCACGGGCGCGAGATGGCCGCCGAGGGCGTCACCGAGGCGGGGCGGGTGGTGCACTTCCGCGTCCCGGAGCGGGTACGGCCGGGCGACCGGCTCGAGCTGGGCGTGCCGCCCGAGCGCGTCCTCGTCTTCGCCGGCACCGCCTCCGCCGAAGTGGACGGCGCTCCGCGACCGGGAGACCGACGGTGACGGCCGTCGCCGAGAGGAGCGGTCCGGAGCTGCGGCACCGGCTCGCCGAACGCGGGATCGACCGGGTGCTCCTGCTGCTCGTCCCCGCCGTCGTCGTGCTGGTCGCGCTGTTCCTCTACCCCATGCTGTACGGGGTGGGCCTGTCGCTGCAGCCCCGCTCCGGCGGCGGGGTGCTCGCCAACTACCAGGCGTTCTTCCACGATTCCTACCAGACCGCCACGATCTGGAAGACGATGCGGCTGGCCCTGCCCGCCGCGTCGATCAACGTGGGGGTGTCGGTGCCGATCGCGTACCGGCTGCGCGGACGTTTCCGGGGCCGCAGGGTGCTCACCGCGATCCTCGTGCTGCCGGTGACGCTCGGCACCGTGCTGGTCGCCGACGGGCTGCTGCGCTACCTGGGGCCGAAGGGCTGGTTCAACCGGGTGCTCCTCGAGGTGGGGCTGGTGGACGAGCCGGTGCGGCTGATCTACGACTACTGGGGGGTGCTGTTCTCGCTGCTCATCACGGGGTTCCCGTTCGCCTTCCTGCTGGTCTCGTCGTGCATGTCGGGCATCGACCCGACACTGGAACGCGCGGCGGCGACGCTCGGGGCGGGGCCGTGGCAGCGGGTCCGGCGCGTCACGCTGCCCCTGCTCGCGCCCGGGCTCGCGACGACGTTCATCCTCGCCTTCGTGCTCGCCTTCTCGGTGTTCCCGTCGGCCAACCTCGTGGGCGAACCGGCGGGCGAGACGCGGGTGATGGCGATCGCGGCCTACCAGGCGGCGTTCGAGAAGTACGACTACTCGATGGCCGCGACGATCGCCGTGCTGATGGGCGTCTTCGAGCTGCTGGTGATCGTCCTGGTCCTGCTGTGGCGGGGGCGCCTGTACACCGGTTCGACAGGAGGAAAGGGCGCGTGAGCGTACACCTGCGGAGACCGCCCGCGACGGGTGGCGGGACGTCATGGCCGTACTGAGCCCCCGCCGGGCCGGGTGGCGGCAGCCGTACGCCTGGATCGTCTGGGGCGGCGTGGGCTTCTTCCTGCTGAACCTGGCCGCCCTGATCCTGTCGGTCGTCGTCGACTCCTTCGCCGTGAGCTGGTTCGGCACCTGGCTGCCGTCGGCCTTCACCGGCGCCTGGTACGCCGAGGCCTGGGACGAGTTCGGGCTGGCCGAGGTGCTGGAGGTGACGCTGGTCGTCGCGCTCGCCGTCGTCGGGCTCGCGCTGCTGCTCGGGGTCCCGGCGGCGTACGCGCTGGCGCGGCGCGACTTCGCGGGCAGGCGGGCGGTGACGCTGCTGCTCCTGCTGCCCGTGCTGCTGCCGCCGATCACCTACGGCATCCCCCTCGCCACCGTCCTGTACAAGTTCCACCTCGCGGGGACGATGGCCGGGGTGATCGCCTCCAACCTGGTGCCCGCGCTGCCGTTCGTCGTGCTCGTCCTGACCCCGTTCATCGAGCAGATCGACACCGGCATCGAGTCGGCGGCCCGGATGTGCGGAGCCGGGACGCGGCAGGTGTTCACCAGGATCCTGGTGCCGCTGCTCGTGCCCGGCATCCTCGCCGCCGGGATCCTCGTGCTGGTCAGGACCGTGGCGATGTTCGAGCTGACGTTCCTGGTGTCCGGGCCGGACAGCCAGACGCTCGTCGTCGCGCTGTACAGCGCGGCGTTCACCCCCGGCATCCGGGCGGCCCAGGCGATCGACGCGATGGCCGTCGTCTACACCCTGCTGACCTCGGCCCTGCTGGTGCTCGCGCTGATGTTCGTCAACCCGGCCCAGATCGTGGCGCAGGTGAAGGAGGTCACTCCGGAGTGATCCGCCCGAGGCCGTGGCCCTGCCACAGGTCCCGGGCGGCCACCTCCACCTCGCCGGCGGGGTAGGCCCGGACGGGGAGGCCGCCGCGTTCCTTGGTCACCAACCAGGGGCCGGCCCCGCCGGGCACGTCGACCACGATGACGCCGGCGACCAGCGACCAGCCGTCGTACACGTCCATCTCCGGCGGCAGCAGCATCGGCGGGCGGTGACCGCCGTCCATGGAGAGCAGGAGCCGTTCGACGGGACGGCAACGCAGGCCGTAGCCCTCCAGCGCCACGCGCAGGTCGCGCAGCGCCCGCCGGTGGGATTCCGCCCGTTCCTCCGGCATCCCGCGGATCAGCAGCTCGTTCACCGGTTCCACCCCGGCGACGGCCACGCCCGGCCGTACGGCGGCCTCGGACGGCCCGTACGGCGGCGGCGTTTCAGGGTCGGACACGGAACCCCCTCCCGGCGGTGACGTACCCGCCGCGTTCGTGAGCCTCCCGAGGAGATTTCCAAAATCCCTTTGAACCGGGTCCGGGAAGGTCGCGTACCTCCGTCCGTACGCACAGCAGACGACATAGGAGGCCTGATGCGGCCACGCATCGTCACGTTCTGCGCTGCGGCACTCGTCCTGGGCATCTCAACCGGCACGATGCCGGCGCACGCCACGTCAGTGTCCGCGCAGACCGCGCAGTCCAAGCAGTCCGCCACCAGCTACACCAACGCACGTTTCGCCATGATCCCCCTCATCTCGGACGTGGCAGGCAAGGCGGATGTCACGGACGCCAAGGTCGTGAACCCCTGGGGTCTCGCGATGGGCAAGACACTCTGGGTCTCCGACGCCGGCACCGGCACCGCCACGGTCTACTCCGGCGGCGCCAGCCAGATCACCAAGGAGAAGACCGAGGTCGCCATCCCCGGCGGCACGCCGACCGGCCAGGTCTTCAACGGCGAGGAAGGCTTCGAGATCGCCAGCAAGGGCGTCAAGGGCCCGGCGACCTTCATCTTCGCCAGCCCGAGCGGCGCGATCACCGGCTGGAACGCCGAGGTCAACCCGAGCAGCGCGATCATCGCGGCCTTCACCCGCCACGCGGACTACAAGGGCCTGGCGCTGATGACCACCAACCGCGGCCGCTTCCTGCTCGCCGCCGACTTCGCCCACAACCGGATCGACGTCTTCGACGACGACTTCAGCCGGGTACGGCTGGGCAAGCGGGCGTTCCGCGACCCCCGCCTGCCCAGCGACTACTCGGCCTTCAACGTCGAGATCGTCGGCACGTCCGTGTTCGTGGCCTTCGCCAAGCGCGACCCGGCGACCGGCAAGTCGGTGGCGGGCAAGGGCTTCGGGTTCATCAGCCGCTTCAGCGCCTCCGGCCGCTACCTCGGGCGTGTCCAGTCCCGCGGCCCGCTGAACGCCCCGTGGGCGATGATCAAGGCTCCGGCCAACTTCGGCGCCTTCTCCGGAGCGGTCCTGGTCGGCAACTTCGGCGACGGCTGGATCAACGCCTGGAACCCCGACACCGGCCGCTACCTCGGCCCGCTCCGCGGCGCCGACGGCAAGGCGATCGCCCTGGAAGGCCTGTGGGACCTCGAGCGCGGCACGGCCGCCAACGGAGGCGAGAACGCCATCTGGTTCTCCGCCGGCATCGAGAAGGCCGCGCACGGCCTGATCGGACTGATCATGCCGGCCGACGCCGCCGGTGGCACCTCGAGGCCGACCACGAGCCCCAGCTCGTCCCCGACCCCCTCGCAGACCTCCTCCTCCAACTCTTCCTACTGACCGAAGGGAGGTGAGCGTCCCCTGAGCCGCTCGCTTCCGAGACGGCTCCCGTGACGAAAGAAGGAACGCACCGTTCTTCCTGAACACCAGCACGACCCGCCCGAATGAGCGGAAGTCGGCTGCGGGGTGGCGCGCCCCGCAGCCGGCTTTCGGTTGTTCGGACATCGCCGACGACCGCGCCCTCAACCGAGGGTGCAGGCGGTGCCGTTCAGGGTGAAGGAGGACGGTCTGCCGGTGTCGCCGGTGTGCGTCGCCTGGAACCCGAAGTTCGCCGACGAGCCTGGCGCGATCGTGCCGTTGTAGGAGACGTTCCTGGCGGTGACCTGGCCGCTCGCGGGTGAGACGGTCGCGTTCCAGGCGGAGGTGACGGTCTGGCCGGCCGGCAGGGCGAACGCCAGGGACCAGCCGTTGACCGGCGTGCTGCCGGTGTTGGCCACCGTCACCGACGCGGTGAACCCGGTGTTCCAGGCGTTGGTGGTGTAGGTGACCTTGCAGGTGCCGTCGCCGGGAGGCGGCGGGGTCGGTGTCGTCGGAGGTGTCGGCGTCGTCCCGCCCGCCAGGCCGAAGAACTGGATCACCGCGGCGGCCATGCCGCTCTGCGGGAGGCTGTGCCCCACGCCCTGGATGCTGATCGCCTCGACCGGGACGTCGGTGCCGGTGCCGCCGTAACGGGTGCGCGTCCAGGTGGACTGCGGATGGTCGGTCAGCGAGGGTGTCTGGCTCAGGCCGTGGACGTCGGTCCACTGCTTGATCTCTTCCTGGAAGTTCGGGTAGCGCAGCGTGGTGTCGTCGGTGCCGTGCCACACCTGCATCCGCGGACGGGCGCCGCTGTACCCCGGGTAGGCGCCCCGCACCAGGTCACCCCACTCCTTCGGCGTCTTGATGATCGTGCCGTTGGCGCAGGCGCTGTTCCAGCCGGAGCCGTCGGAGGTGGCGAAGCACCCGAAGGGGACGCCCATGAACGCCGCCCCGGCCTTGAACACGTCCGGGTAGTCGCCCAGCAGGACGTTCGTCATCATGCCGCCGGACGACGCGCCGGTGACGTAGACGCGGCCCGGATCCCCGTTGTTGTGCTGCTCGACGTACTTCACCATCGACACGATGCCCACGGGATCGCTGCCGCCGTCGTGCTTCAGCGCCTGCGGGGAGGAGACGTCGAAGCAGTTGCCGCTTCTCGTCGCCGACGGGTAGATGACGATGAACCCGTACCGGTCGGCCAGCGAGGCGAACTCGGTACCCGAGTAGAACGCCGGCCCGGAGCCCGTGCAGTAGTGGACCGCCACCAGGATCGGCGGGCGGGCGCCGACGTTGTTCGGCACGTACAGGTGCATCCTGAGGTTCGACGGGTTGGCGCCGAAGTTGGTGACCTCGACCAACGACGCGGGAGACGCCGGTGACGCGGTCACCAGCCCCGCGACGACCATCGCCGCGGCGGCCGTGACGGCGCCCAGCAAGGTTCTCATCCTCATCTGTCGTCCTGCTTCTCCAGGCCCGAGACCTCACCCTCGGACGAGCGTCTGAAACGTTCCGGAGTATTTACCGACATGTTTCGGACGACAAGAGCCTGGCGACGGCGTACGAAGCGGAGAGCCGGAGAGCTGGGGCTATGGACGAGCCCACCTTCCCGCCCTCTGAAACTTTCGACCTCCGACCGCCCGAAGCGCCGAGAACGCGCCTCTCCCCGCCGGAAAGACCCGCACACCCTTAACAGCCGGGGGACGGCGACCTACACCAAGGCGGCGCACAGCCGGGGGACGGCGACGCTGATGGGGTCGCGGACGACCTCGTCGGCGAGGTGGTCGTACGGGGTCGGGTCGCCGTTGACGATGACCAGCCGCGCCCCCGCCTCCGACGCGATGAGCACGAGGGACGCCGCGGGCTGCACCTGAAGGGACGTGCCGATGGCGAGGAACGTCCGGCACTCCTGCGCCGCCTCGACCGCCCGGTCGAGCGTGGCCGCGTCAAGAGGCTGGCCGAACATGACGGTGGTCGTCTTCAGGATCCCGCCGCACTCCTGGCAGCGGGGATCGCTCTCACCGGCCAGGACGCGGTCGATCGCCTCCCGGGTGGTCGACCGGGCGTCGCACGAGGTGCAGATCGCCCCGAACATGTTGCCGTGCAGCTCCAGCACGCGGTCGGGGGGCGACCCCGCCTTCTGGTGCAGGCCGTCGACGTTCTGCGTGATGATCCAGGCGTCCGGCAGCGCGGCCAGGGCGCGGTGCGCGTCGTTCGGCTCGGCGTCCCAGGCCGGGTTGTCGCCACGGAACAGCCACGATCGCCGCCGGATCTCCGGATCGGCCATGTAGTGGTCGTAGGTGACGAGCTTCTCGTGGTCGGGGTCCTTGCGCCACAGTCCGCTCGGCCCTCGGTAGTCCGGAATGCCGGACTCCGTGGAGATCCCCGCCCCCGTCAGCACCGTCACCGTCATGCCGCCGATCCTAGTGCCGCCGCGATCACGATCGATCCCGCCCGGAAGTGCCTCCGGCACAGCGGTCCCGGCCACCCACCAGCCCGGCTGTCGCCGTGGCGCACGGACCTTTCCATGCCGGGCACGTCCTCTTCCTCCATCGAGGAGCACGGTGTACATGTCGGCAGGGTCGAACGCATCACACCCACCGTGAATTTCGCCAGGGCACCCTCGCTCATTGCAGGAACCCGCAACACCCCTGTCGCTCCCGCGGCCGGAACACTGACGATCACCTCATGCTCAGTAGCGCGATCGACAGAAGAGGCCCGCTGCAGGCGGGCGCCGTCACCGGGCTCCCGGCCCCGGCCGTCGTGTCCACAGCCACGACCGCGCAGGCCGCCGCACACGAACCCCGCCGGCCGCTGCTCGCCGGAGCCAACCCGTACGTCACCCTGTACGACGGCGACACGCCGTTCGGGTACGCGTCGATGTGGCGGGTCGACTGGTCCACACACGGCGCCGGCACGGTGCTGGTGGTGTGGACGCCGGCCGGGCTGCGCGTCGTGGGTGACGACCCCCGGCTGGCGGCGTGGATCGAGGAGCACTTCGTGCGGAACTTCGACGAGGCCAGGGCGCTGCCGTCGTGGCCGGCCGCACGGGTGGAGCGGGCGGCCGTACGGCTGCGTGTCGACCCCGCCGAGGGCGCCTTCGCCAGGACGGCCGGCCTGGCGGTCAGCATCAGCGGCCCCCTGGACGCCAGGCCGTTCGCGCTGGCCGATTTCCCGCTCCAAGGGGTGAGCCACGGGCTGTCCATGCAGATCATCCCCTGCGAGCACGCCACGATCACCGTCGACGGCCGGCCGGTGCCCGGCAAGCCCACCGTGACCCGGCCCGGCGGCCGGCCCGTCTCCTCGGCGGTCACCACCGTCCACGAGGCGTGGAGCATGTGACAATGGGCGCCGTGCTCCTTCCAGCCGACCTGCGGGTACCTCAGGTGCAGCGGATCTCCGCCCGTCACGCGGCCGCGCGGGTGCAGGAGCTGCTGTCTCGGACCCGGCACGAGCATCTGGCCATGTACGACGCCATGACCGTGGACGACGAGGCGGTCCAGCGGGAGCTGCCGGCCGCGAGGAGGCGCCGGGCTCGCGGAGTCCTCCTCCGTACGATGGCACCGATCGGGGCCGCCACACCGGCCGTGACCTCCGACGACCTCACCGTGCTCGACGGCGACCACCGGCGGGTGGCCGCTCTTCCCACCTCGCTCACGGTGCTCGACCGCCGGGTGGCCCTGCTGCCCGCCGACCGGGACGACCCTGAGGGCGGCTACCTGGAGATCTGGTCCCGGCCCCTGGTGACCGGGCTGATCGCGCTGTTCGACCACCACTGGTCCACCGCCCCGCCGCCCCCGTTGTCCACCCGCGAGCAGGAGGTGGTGGCGCTGCTGGCCGAGGGCTGGACGGACACGGCCGTCGCCCGCCGCCTCGGGATCAGCGAGCGGACCGTCGCGGCGACCGTTCGAACCCTCATGGACCGATACTCGGCACGCAGCCGGTTCCAGCTCGCCCTGAACCTGTCCCGGAGACCCTGACACCGCGGGCGGCCGGGTCGGCGTTTCGAGCGTTGAGCCGTTCGGGGATCGGTCAGTCGAACCGCAGGACGAAGCGCCCGCGAATGCCGCGTCGTCCGAGCGAGCGGTGCGCTTCGGCGGCTCGGGAGGCGGGCAGTCGGCCGGCCACGCGGACGGTGAGCCGTCCATCGCCGGCGAGTTCGGCGAGCCGGTCGAGCTCGGCTGCGGCCTCGGCGTAGTCGCGGACGAAGATCGGGGCGACGCGGACCCGGTCGGTCCCGTCGCCCCGGTAGCCGCGCACGGTGACGACCGTGCCGCCGTCCTTGACGGCCGGGAGCGCGGCCGCCTCCAGCGCGGCGGCGTCGAGGAGCCCGTCGACGCCGCCGGGATGGTGACGGCGGACCATCGCGGCGAAGTCGTCCCCCCGCGGCACGACCTCGTCGGCTCCGCAGTCGCGGACGAAGGTCTCGTCCTGCCGGGCGGCGTCGGCGACGACGACCAGCCCGGCCTGCTTGGCGAGCTGGACGAAGTATCCGCCGAGGGTGCCGGCGGCGCCGGTGACGGCGACCGTCGCGCCGGCCGGGAGCGCCAGCGTGTCGAGCGCGAGCCGGGCGGTGAGCCCGTTCATCGGGATGGTGGCGGCCTGGACGTCCGAGAGCCCGGCCGGGATCTTCGCCACCGACCGTGCCGGCACGACCAGGTCCGCCCGGTAGCCGCCGTGCTCGCCCGAGGGCACCACGATGGCCATGACGGCGTCCCCGATCGTGAACCCCCGGTCGACGGCGGGGCCGATGTCGGTGATCACGCCGGCGACCTCCATGCCCGGCACCCGCACCACGTCCGCCTCATCCTTTCGCGGACGTGAACGGACCATCGCGTCGGCCGGGTTCACCGTGGCGCTGCTGACCCGGATCCTGACCTGACCGGGACCGATCGGTTCCGCAGCCAGGTCGAGCTCCTCGAGGGCATCCGGTCCGCCTGGTCGTGTCACTCCGATTGCTCGAACCACGGTCCTTCGTCACTCCTTGTTCGTCTGCTGCCCGGGTGGTGACGGGCAGTACTGACCGCGCCGCCGACGTCGGCCGCGGCTGTGCCGTACCGATCCGGCTATGGCGATGCGGGGGCCCGGAGACCCTCCAGCAGCAAGCTGCACACCTCGTCGAGCTCGGCGCCGATGCCGGGGTTCTGCCATTCGGCGGCATGGGCGAGGTGGTTGTACTTGGCGGTGGCGCGGAAGACCACCCGGGCGGTGGCCTCCGCGTCGTCGGTGCGGAAGCCGCCGTCGGCGGCGCCGTCGGCGATGATGGCCGCCAGCTGGCCCAGGAGGTCGGCGACGTGGTCGGTGGCGACGCTGCTGTGCGCGGCCGCGAGGATGCCGTAGGCGGCGAACAGCTCCGGGTCCTCGCGGATCTTGGCCTGCTTCAGGGCCAGGACGGCGTGCAGCCAGGCACGCAGTCGTCGCGCCGGCGGGACCGTACGGTCGGCGGCGATGACGGCGAGGGTGTCGCGGTTGCGGTCGAGCCAGCGCCGGGTCACGGCCTCGCGTAGCGCCTGCTTGGAGGCGAAGTGCTTGTAGACGGCGGCGTGGCTGACCCCGAGTGCCCGGGCGACGTCGACGACGGTCGCCTTGTCCGGTCCGTGGCGGCGCAGGATCTCCTCGGTGGCCGCCAGGATGGTGTCCGCGTCCAGCGGGGTTCGGGCGGGCATCAGTGCCTGCCTCCTGTTCGCTCGCTGTCCAGGAGCGCGAGCAGGGAGGGGGCATAGCGTTCTCCGGCGACCGCCCCTCGCGGGACGGCCCGCTCGATCGCGTCCAGGTCGTCCTCGGTCAGCCGCAGGCCGGCGGCGTCCACCGTCTCGGCGATGCGGGACGGCCGGCCGGCCCCGACCAGCGCGACGATGTCGCGGTGCTCGCGCCCCTGCGCGAGCACCCAGGCGATGGCGAGCTGTGCGACCGTGGCGCCGCGAGCGGTGGCGATCTTCCGCAGCCGTTCGACCAACGCGAGGTTGGTCGTGATGTTGCCGGCGGCGAAGCGGGGCAGGTGCCCGCGATGCCGCGCGTCGCCGGCGGACGGTTGCCACGTCCCGGTCAGCATTCCTTGGGCGAGCACCCCGTAGGCGGTGATGCCGATGCCCAGCTCGCGGCAGGTGGGCAGGATCTCGTCCTCGACGCTGCGGCTGAACAGCGAGTATTCGATCTGGACGTCCGTGATCGGGTGCACGGCGTGGGCGCGGCGGATCGTCTCGGCGCCGACCTCGGACAGCCCGATGCCGCGCACGTAGCCCTTCTGCACCATCTCGGCGATGGCGCCGACGGTTTCCTCGATCGCGACGGCGGGGTCCAGCCGGGCCGGACGGTAGATGTCCACGTAGTCGGTGCCCAGCCGCTGCAGTGAGTAGCCCAGGAAGTTCGGGATCGCGTCGGGCCGGCCGTTGACGCCTCGCACGCTGCCGTCCACACCGAACAGCGCGCCGAACTTCACGCTCACCACGGCGCGGTCGCGAGCGGCGGGTCGCAGCGCCTGCCCGATGAGCGTCTCGTTGTGGCCCATCCCGTAGTGGTCGGCGGTGTCGATGAACGTGATCCCGGCGTCGAGCGCGCTGCGAAGTGTCGCGATGCTCTGCTCGTCGGCGCTGTGTCCGTACGCGCCGGACATGCCCGCACAGCCGAGCCCGACCGCCCCCACACGGACATCGGCGCCGAGTGTTCTCTGCTCCATACGAGAACGCTAAGCGCGTTGGTAACAGATGTCAAAACTTGTAACTTGCCACCGCCGCCAACCCGGGCAGCACGTCCGTGCCCCAGCGGTCCTCGACCGGAAGAACGGGCCGGCCGCGCTGGACAGCCTGTCGAGGCCCGGCCGTGCTGCTCGATCGGGAGAACGAAGGTCGGATCCTCTTGCGCGGGACCTGTTCCCCCCGCTACCGGATGGTCGCGAAGGCCATGCCGGCGACCAGGGCGACGGTCAGGGAGAGGATCACGACGAACATGATGGTGCCCATCGGATTGCGGCGGCGCGGGAGCCGCGCCACAGCATGATTGTCTCGCAGCAGCCGAGGCGGCGCAGGGTTCGGCGTGATCACGGATGCCGGCGGGCGGGGCACGGCGACCGGTGTGGGCGGCGCCGGGGGCTTCTGGGAAGGTACGGCCGGGGCCGCGGCCCGCACGGACGTTCCCGGCCGCGGAAACGAGGACGGCCGTGAACCGGGCGCCGACGGACGGGGAACCGGTGCGGGCGAGGTGGCGGGCGGAGGCGGCGTGGGCACGGCCGGCGTCGGCAGCGGTGCGGCCGCAGGCGGCGTCGGGCGAGGCGCGGGTGCGGGCGGCGTCGGGCGGGGCACGGCTGCGGGCGGCGTGGGAACGGGCGTCGTCGGCACCGGTGCCGGTTCCGGCGGGGCGGCGGCCTGTGGGCAGGCCGGGGGCTGCCCTCCGATGGTGATGCCGACCCGCAGCTTCACCAGCACGTCGGCCTCGACGCACACCTTGACCTCGGGATCGAGGCCCAGCAGACCTGGGCTGGAACCCCCCGCCCGCACACCCGCCCCGGCACGAACGACCCCCGGAAGCACCCCGCCGGCCCCGAGCGACCCACCAGCGCCGGAAGAACCCGGCACCCTGGCCTGGACCTGAGCGGACACCCCCTCCTCGGACCCACCACCACCGCGCACCGAGGAAGCACCGGACACCCCCGCACGAACCTGAGCCGACAGCACCTCAGAGAGTGGTGCCGTTGTCGGGCGGAGCCGGGTGGGAAGTTCGTTCCGGGCTCTCGGCCGGTCGTCGCCGCGTGGCGAGGAGGTGGCGGGCTGCTCGGTGGGGGGCTCTGCTTGCCGAGGTCCGGCAGCCGGGCCGACCGGTGCGACGGAGCCGGGGACGACCTCGCCGGGGACGGTGGGGGCGGGGGTGGAGGGTGCCCGAGTGAGGGTGGGGGGTGACGCGGGTTGCGGCAGGTCGCCCATGAGACCTACGAGAGGGAGGCCGGTGAGAGAACCGGCCAGTATCACCGTCATGCGCGAGACGATCACGGTCAGCCGCTCCAGGGGATCCGCTGGAACTCCGACAGTGCCGTCTGGAAGGCGTCGGGGCCGACCGACAGCCCGCTGTCGAAGACGTGGGTGATGTGCCAGGCCAGGTAGATGCCGAACCCGAGCAGTGCCGCCATCAAGGTCAGCGGCACCAGGGCGTTGCCGCGAGGCCGGGCGCCGGCGAGGAACGGGAAGAGGATGACCGTGAGGCCGGTGAATATCGCCAGCGGCAGCACGCCCGCGGGAGGCTGTGCCCGGGCGTCGGCCTCTCGCTGCCTGCGGGCGGCCGAGATGTCCTTCATGTCGTCGAGCAGGTCGCTCTTGGCGGCCTTGGCGTCGTCACCGGTCACCGTGAGCCCCGCCACCTGATTGCGCAGCGCGTCCAGCCGGGAGCCGCCTTCGGGGCTGAGCTGTCCGGAGGCCATGAGCGGCCACTCCTTGTGGACCACGAATCCGACGTAATCGCGCACCTGCTGCTGCACCTGGGCGCCGGCGGGGGCGGGGAGCCGTGAAGCCGACCAGTAGGCTTCGACGGCCGCCTGGCTCTCGGCGTTGGTGTTCTGCCGGGCGGCGTCGGCCGTGGTCCAGGGCACGACGATGGCGATGGCGAAGACCAGAAGGAACAGGGACGAGAGCATCGACCCTGCGTAGTTGGCGGTGGGACCGTTCGGCGCGTGGTCATCGGTGCCCTCGACGAGCCTGCGGAACAGAAAGGCGGCGAGCGCCACGACGCCGACCGCCGCGGCGATGGCGAGCAGGCAGACCAGCATGTCCGTCTCCATAGCTGTGTTTTGGCATGACGTTCGGCCCTTTACCGATCGCATGCCGTCACATAGCTATCACATTAGGTAATCAGTGCAAGCTGCAATTGTTCTGATGTCCGAGAGGATTCTCCGCCGGCGGCGGCGCTTCTCCGGCCCTCGAAGGAGATCCGTCCGCCGCGACATCAGACCCTCGGGGACGGCCGCCCCGGCGGCCGTGAAGTCGCCGCCACCCGCCCGCCCCGGCGGCCCTCCCGCCGCGATCGGCCCCGGCATTCGCCGCTTCACGAAATACCTGATGGAAGCGCACAGGAAGTCCTAAGATCCTTGGTTCCGTGACCGACACCAACCTCCCGCTCGACCCGGTGCGGGACCCCGGGACGTCCGAGCCGCTCCCAGCGGGTCCGCGAGCGCCCGTCCAGCCGTCCGGCGGGCGGCTGGACGGGGTGGACCTGGCCCGCGCGCTCGCGGTGTTCGGCATGTTCACCGTCCACCTCGGTCCCGATCCGGAGAGCGTCGGCGGTTTCCCGGCCGTGCTGCTTTCGGCCTGCCAGGGACGTTCGTCGGCGCTGTTCGCCACGCTCGCGGGCCTGTCCCTGGTGCTGGTCAGCGGGCGGGCGCGGCCGAGGACCGGCGGCGAGGGACGCCGGGTCACGGTGCGCCTCGCGCTGCGGGCGGTGATCCTGATCATCGCCGGGACGGGGCTCACGATGCTCGGCACCCACATCTCGGTGATCATCCCCTACTACGGCGTCTACTTCCTGCTGGCCCTCCCCCTGCTGAGACGTCGCGCGAGGACGCTGTCGGCCGCCGCGGCGGTCGCCGCGCTGGTGGGGCCGTTCCTGACGTTCGCGCCGGCGATCCTCCCCGGGTCGTGGCTGGACGCCTTCGCCGAGCACGACCCCGTCAACATGCTGGACGGCCGCGGGTTCATCGACCTGGTGCTCGTGGGCGCCTACCCGGCGGTCACCTGGATGTCGTACGTGTTCACCGGCATGGCGCTCGGCCGCGCGGAGCTCGAGAGCGGGCGGGTGCGGGGCCGGCTGGCCGTCCTCGGGGCGGCGCTGACGGCGGTGGGGTACGGCGGCTCGTGGCTGGTGCTGCACGTGTTCACCGACCTGCACACCACCATCCCGCGGGCCTCCTCGGGCCAGGGGCCGGTGTCCGCCGCGGACCACGAGGGCTCGCTCGTGGAGCGGCTGCTGGTGGCCTCACCGCACAGCGGGACGACGTTCGAGCAGGCCGGCAACATCGGCGTGGCGGTCCTGGTCATCGTGGCCGCCCTGTCGGCGCTGTCCGCGTTCCCGCGCCTGCGCCGGATCGCCCGCCCGGTGACCGCCCTCGGCACGATGTCCCTCAGCGCCTACGTCGCCCACATCCTGATCGTCAGGTTCGTGGACGCCGAGGGGCTGCTCGGGTCGCCCGTGGCGGTGCTCGCCGCCATGGTGGTGCTGACCACGGCGTTCGCGGTGATCTGGTCACGCTTCTTCCGCCGGGGTCCTCTGGAACACCTGCTCCACCTGGCCACCGCCGGGCCGGCGGGCCTCGTGAGGTGAGCCGGCCGGTGTCCGCTAACGCCAGGAGGAGCGCGGCGGCCGGCCGAGGTAGCGTTCGGCCAGCTCACAGGTTCCCTCGGTGTAGCCCGCGCCCAGTTCCCGGGCGATCTCCACGGCCGGGTGGGATCCGATCCAGGCCACCAGCAGCAGCCTGCGGAACATGACGAAGGTCCAGATCTCGTCCTCCTCCTCTCGGGTCAGGCCGAGGACGCTGCGGTAGCCGCGCACCCAGGAGTCGATCATCTCGGGGACCCGGGGGTGGTGCTCGATGAAGCTCAGGGCGGCCGCGAGGTCGTACAGGTACCACCCGAGGCCGCAGTCGTCGAAGTCGATCACCGTGGTGCCCGCGGCGTCGTCGACGAGGAGGTTGGCGGTGCGCAGGTCGGCGTGGATCAGGCCGTAGTGCCGGCCTCCCTTGCCGACGCGGGCGAGCCGGTCGCGCAGGACCGCCTCCAGCCTGGACAGCACGGCGTGCGCCTCGCGGCCGACGCCGGCGCCGTCCTGCCATCTCCCCCACCTGGGCGCCGGGCCGAACGCTGCGTCCTCGTCCCAGTGGAACCGGGTGAACGCGGCGGGCCGCCGCCAGGAGCGGGCGTGCAGGTGCATGCGGGCGGTGATCGCGCCGAGCGGGCCGAAGTGCTCCACCAGGCGGTCCTCCGCGGGCTCGACCCCCGGGACGTGCTCGAACATCACGCACGTGCGCGGTGGCGAGCCGGGGTCCTCCACGGTGACGATCCTCGATCCGTCCACGGCGGGCAGCACGGCCGGGGTGCGCACACCCGCCTCATCGCGCAGCGCCGTGAGCCAGTCGAGCTCGGAGGCGATCGCCTCGGGCGAGTGGTAGCCGAGCCGGTGGACCCGCAGGATCGTGCGGGCGCCCGCGCCGGTGACGAGGAAGGTGGCGTTCTCGGAGACGTTGATCAGCTTGACCTCGGCGTCCGGGGCGAGGTCGTAGCGGCCGAGCGCGCGGCGGGCGACCCGCTCGACCCGGCCGAGCACGGCGTCGCCGCCCGACAGGTCGTGAAGCCGCATCTGCCCTCCTCCGCTCGCCACCCGATGGCCCCCTCGATCTTCCCGCACCTCGGTGACGCACGACGCCGGTTTAACACCCTGTGAGATTCGGAAATTCGAATGCTATTGCCTGTAAGAGCCGATAAATGACAGCATCTGCCCACTTCAGCTCGCATATCTGAAGGGCGCGGATTTGAGTACCACCGACCACCCCACGACGACTCCCCCGGCGGCTCCCGGGGTCGACCGGCTCCGCAAGGACGCCGTCGGCCTGATCGGCGTGATCTTCATGGCGGTCGCCACCGCCGCCCCCATCACGGCCATGACGGGCAACGTCCCGATCGCCCTGGGCTTCGGCAACGGCCTCGGCGTCCCCGCGGGCTACCTCGTGGCGACCATCGTCCTCACCGTCTTCTCGGTGGGTTACGTGGCGATGGCGAAGCACATCACCTCCGCCGGCGCGTTCTACGGCTACATCTCCCACGGCCTCGGCCAGGTGGCGGGCATGGTGGCCGGGCTGCTCGCGTCCATGGCGTACGTGGTGTTCGAGGCCTCGATCATCGGCTTCTTCGCCTACTCGGCCAACGACACCTTCAAGACCCTGGCGGGCGTGGACGTCCACTGGCTGTGGTTCGCCTTCCTGGCCCTGGGGCTGAACGCGGTGCTGACGTACTTCGACGTCAACCTCACGGCCAAGGTCCTCGGCGTCTTCCTCGTCAGCGAGATCCTCATGCTGGGCCTGACGGCGACGGTGACGCTGCTGCACGGCGGCGGCCCCGACGGGCTGATGGCCGGCTCGCTGAACCCGGTGAACGCCTTCAGGACCAGCGGCCTGGCCACCGGAGCGGTGGGGCTCGGGCTGTTCATGTGCTTCTGGTCGTGGGTGGGCTTCGAGTCGACCGCGATGTACGGCGAGGAGTCCCGTGATCCGAAGAGGATCGTCCCGCGGGCGACCCTGGTGTCCGTCGTCGGGATCGGCCTGTTCTACACGTTCGTGTCCTGGATGACCGTGGCGGCGAGCGGCGCGAAGGCCCCCGCGATCGCGGCCAAGGAGTTCGCCGGGGTGTTCTTCGACCCGACCAGGGACCTGGTGGGCGTGTGGGCCGTCGACCTGTTCAAGATCCTCATCCTGACCGGGTCGTTCGCCTGCTCCATGGCGTTCCACAACTGCGCCTCGCGCTACCTGTACGCCATCGGCCGCGAGGACCTCGTGCCCGGCACGGCCCGCACCATCGGCCGCACCCACCCCCGGCACGGCTCCCCGCACGTCGCGGGCTTCGTGCAGACGGGGATCTCGGTCGTGCTGGTGCTGGCGTTCTTCTTCGCCGGCATGGACCCCTACATCCACATGTACACGCTGCTCGCGGTGCTCGGCACGCTGGCGATCCTGATCGTGCAGTCGATGTGCTCCTTCTCGGTCATCGGCTACTTCCACCTGCGTGGGAGGCATCCGGAGACCGCGAACTTCTGGCGAACGCTGGCGGCGCCGCTCGCCGGCGGGCTCGCGATGCTGTATGTGGTGTTCCTGCTGTTCCAGAACCAGGAGGCCGCCGCCGGGGAGGCCTCCAGGACCCTGCTCTTCCGGCTCATCCCGTGGATCGTGCTGGCCGTCGCCGCGGCCGGGGCGGGCCTGGCGCTGTACCTGCGGGCGAGGAACCCGGTGAAGTACGACATCATCGGCCGCATCGTGCTCGAGGACACCGTCGAGCGGGAGTGACCACCGGTGCCGGCCCGCCGTACGGGCGGGCCGGCACACAGGCTCACCCGGTGACGCTCGGGCGGCCGTTCTCGATGTGCCCCATCAGGCGCCGCACGTACGACGGGTCCTGCTCGCAGGTCACCCGCAGGTCGTACCAGCCCTGCCCCTCCCGGCAGTGCCAGGTCACGTGCCGGCGATGGCCGGGTCCGAGGGTGAACGTCCGCTCGTCCCCGCCGTAGGCCAGCGGGGCGATCCGCAGCTCGACCGCGCGGTCGCCGCCGTTGGTCACCGTCAGCCTGAGGCTCTGCCGCCTGCCCTCGACCTCCGATTCCACCCTGACACCCGCGGCCGCCCCGGACAGCGTGCCCGCGAACTCGCGGCGGAAGCCGTTGGGGCCGGTCAGCGTGAGGTTGTAGGAGCCGTTCGGGACCGGCGCCTCGACGGTGGCGGAGCCGAGGACGTCCACGTGGACGGGCACGGTGAACTCCCCCGCGTACGGATAGATCGCCATATGGACGCTTTCGGTGCCGGTGTTGGCCAGTGTGAGCTTCAGCCTCCCCGCCTCGACGACGCCCCAGCCGTCCGGCTGGTACGGCAGCGGCCTGGCCGGGCGCGAGCCCTCCTCCTGCACGGGCATCCGCTGGTCGGCCGGTGGGGCGGGACGCCAGCGGCCGGTGAACGCGGGGACCTCGGCGGGCTCGGCCGGCGTGGGCCGCGGGCCGCTGGCGGTGAAGTCGAACGCCGAGGTCAGGTCGCCGGCGACGGTCCGGCGCCAGCGGGTGATGTCGGGGAAGCGGACGCCCAGCCACCTCTCCAGGAAGCGGACGGTGGAGCTGTGGTCGAAGATCTGCGAGCAGACGTAGCCGCCCACGGTCCACGGGGAGACCACGATCATCGGGACCCGCATGCCGAGGCCTATCGGACGCCCGTCGTAGTGGTCGTCGGCCTGGTCCGCGGGCGGCAGCGGCGGCGGCACGTGATCGAAGAAACCGTCGTTCTCGTCATAGGTGACGAACAGCGCGGTGGACCGCCAGACCTCGGGGGTTGAGGCGATGGCGTCGAGGATGTCGTAGGTGATCCGCGCGCTCTGGATCGGTGAGGACGCGCTGGGGTGCTCGGAGTCGGCCGCCGACGGCACGATGTAGCTGACCTTGGGCAGCCTGCCCGATTCGACGTCGGCGCGGAAGGACGCGGCCAGCGTCTCCGGACGCCCGCGGCGCAGCGCCCGGTCGTACAGCGACCGGTCCTGCGGGCTCAGCCTGGCCACGCCCTCCTCCAGGCGCGCGAGCATCCGCTCCTGGTCCGCGGGGGACGCCTTGGCGAGGGCCGAGTAGAAGGAGTCGAGGCTCCGGTGGTCACCCTGCAGCGCCGCCCGGGCGATCTGCCGGAAGCGGGCGAAGAACTCGAGGTTGTTGTCCTCGTAGTTGTCCCACTCCTGGTACACCTTCCACGAGTGGCCGGCGGCCTCCAGGATCTCCCCGGCGTTCGACCAGGTGTATCCCGCGTGGGTGTCCTCGGCGTAGGCGGAGTTGTCCACGGCCCGCCTGGTCGTGCCGGGCTCGTAGCCGGTGTGCCCGCTGACGTGGTAATTCCGGTTGGGGCTCGTGGAGGAGAGCACCGAGCAGTGGTAGTGGTCGCAGACGGTGAAGGTGTCGGCCAGCTCGTACTGCAGGGGGATGTCCTGCCGCTGGTAGTACGTCATCGTCGCGGAACTCTTGGCGGCGACCCACCCGTCGTGCCACCCCTTGGCGGCGGCCTGCTGACCGTCGTCCCAGCCGTGCGGCAGCGCGGAGATCCACTGCAGGTCCTTGCCGACGTGCGCGGCCGCGTCCTTCACGGGGAAGGGCAGCACCGCCGCCGAACCGGCCGGCTGCTCGAACACCGGTCTCCCGGACGGGAGGGTGATCGCGTTGCGGTCCCCGAACCCGCGTACGCCGCGCAGGGTCCCGAAATAGTGGTCGAACGACCGGTTCTCCTGCATCAGGAACACGACGTGCTTGATGGCGGACAGCCCGCCCTTGGGCGCGGGCATGGCCAGGGCCGCGTGGACGGAGGGAGGTAGGAGGGATGCGGCGGCGGCACCGCCGACGGCTCCGGCGCCGAGCGCCAGAAACCTGCGGCGTGAGGGTCCGTGCGACATGGAAACTCTTCCGGTGAGTGGAGCAGGACGCCGCAGATCGTGCCAGCGGCGGTGATCCACCCGCTTATCGCAAGGTTGCCCCCCGGTGACGTTTCATGGGCGGGGGGTGAGGGTGACGTCGAACTCCACCTCGACGTCGTCGTCGAGCCTGAGCGCGCCGAAGAACGCCGAGTACGGCTTGATGCCCCACCGCGTCTGGGTGACGGTCGCCGATCCCTGGACCCGGCCGTCGCTCATCCGGCCGGTCACCGTGAGCGGCTGGGTGACGCCCGCGATCGTCAGGTCGCCCTCGACCTGGAACGACTCGGCCGTGCCCGCCACGCGGACCGAGCGGAAGATGATGGTGGGGTGCCGGTCGGTGTGCAGGACCTTCTGGCGGATGTTCCCGCCGATGTCCGCGCGGTCCCTGTCGGTGAGCGGCTTGACGCCTCCCGTGCCCTCCCGGACCGTGAGCGACCGGGCGTCGGCCTCGACGACCAGGGAACAGGCCGCGGCGTCGCCGGGATCGATCTCGGCCCGGCCCTGCCACCGCGTGACCTCGATCGTCAGATCGTGCCCGGCCTTGGCGCCGAGCCCCGTGCGCGTGGTCCTCACCAGAAGCAGACCGGACTCCGGACCGAAGGTGTACTCCACCCCTCCAGGCTAATCCCCGCCCCCGTGACCGCCTGGAGGGGCGCGCGGGCACTAGGGGTTGCCCGCCGGGGTGACGCCGGGGGCGCGGACGGCGTCGGTGAGGACCGCTCTGGCCTGGCGGACGACGGCCTCGTCGACGAAGCGGCCGTCCGGCAGGGCCACGGCCCCGACGCCGGCCGCCGCCACGACCTCGTTCGCCGCCGCGACCTCCTCCTCGGTGGGACGGTAGGCGGCCTCGATGACCGGGAGCTGGGCCGGGTGGATGGCGGCCCGGCCGCGAAAGCCCATCGCCCGTCCCACGCGGCACGACTCGGCCAGCCCCTCCAGGTCGCGGAAGTCGGTGTAGACCGACTGGGCCGGGGCGGGCAGGCCGGCGGCGCGGGCGGCGACCACGACGCGGGACCGCGCCCACATCAGCCCGGCGTCGTCGCTCACGCCCAGGTCCGCCCGCAGGTCGGCCTCCCCCAGCCCGACGCTCGCCACGGCCGGGTCGGCCGAGGCGATCTCGTAGGCGCGTTCGAGCCCGAGAGCCGACTCGATCAGCGGGTGCAGGCCGACGCCGGGGACGGCCCGCGCGATCTCCCGGATCTCCTCCGCCGACTCGGCCTTCGGCACCCGGATGCCCGCCGTGCCGGCGCACAGCGCCCCGAGGGCGTGCATGTCGGCCTGCCCGCAGGCGGTGCGCACGTCGTTGATTCGGATCTGGACGCGCGGCTGGGGCGAGGCGAGCAGCGCGACGACCTCGGCGCGGGCGGCGGCCTTGTTGTCCGGCGCCACGGCGTCCTCGAGGTCGACGATCACGACGTCGGCGGGCCCGGCGAGCGCCTTGGCGACCAGCGCGGGCCTGTCGGCGGGCGCGTACAGGTAGGTCAGCATCAGATGACCCCCTTCTCGCGCAGGGCCTCGATGTCGGCGCCGGAAAGGCCCAGGCCGGTGAGGACGTCGGCGGTGTCGGCGCCGTGCGGGCGGCCGGTCCAGCGGATCTCGCCGGGCGTGCCGGACAGGCGGAACATGACGTTCTGCATCCGCAGCGGCCCGAGCTCGGGGTCCTGGACGGTGGTGACGGCGTCCAGGGCGGTGAGCTGCGGGTCGGTCAGGACGTCGCGCACGTCGTAGATCGGCGCCACCGCGGCCTGCGCCTCCTCGAACGCGGCCAGCACCTCCTCGCGCGTGTGCGCCCCGACCCACGCGGCGACGGCCTGGTCGAGTTCGTCGGCGTGCTCGACGCGTCCGGCGCCGGTGGCGAACCACGGCTCGGAGATGTATTCGGGCCGTCCGACCAGGCGCATGACGCGTTCGGCGATGTTCTGGGCGGAGGTGGAGACCGCCACCCAGGAGCCGTCGGCGCAGCGGTAGGTGTTGCGCGGGGCGTTGTTCACCGAACGGTTGCCGGTGCGCGGGGGCACCACGCCGAGTTGGTCGTAGATGGTCGGCTGGGCGCCGAGCACGGTGAGGATCGGCTCGATGATCGACATGTCGACCACCTGCCCCGCGCCGGTGGATTCACGCGCCCGGAGCGCGGCCATCACCGCGTACGACGTGGCGAGCGCGCAGATGCCGTCCGCCAGGCCGAACGGCGGGAGCGTCGGGGGGCCGTCCGGCTCGCCGGTCATCGCCGCGAACCCGCTCATCGCCTCGGCGAGCGTCCCGAACCCCGGCCGCCGGGCGTACGGGCCGAACTGCCCGAAACCGGTCACGCGGGCCAGCACCAGGCGAGGGTTGGCCTCGCGGAGCCGGTCGTAGGAGAGGTTCCAGCGCTCCAGGGTGCCCGGCCGGAAGTTCTCGATGACGACGTCGGCGTCGCGGGCGAGCGCGACCAGCAGGTCCTGGCCCTCGGTGGTGGAGAGGTTGAGCGTGATGGTCCGCTTGTTGCGGCCGAGCATCTTCCACCACAGCCCCCCGGGCCCGTGTCCCCGGGAGGGGTCCGGTTTGGCGGGGTGCTCCACCTTGATGACCTCGGCTCCGAAGTCACCGAGCAGCATCGCCGCCATCGGACCGGCGAACAGCGTCGCGAGGTCCAGCACACGGACGCCCTCCAGGGCTTTCATGGGGTGTTCCTCCAGGTGGTGGGAGCCGTCACAGGGCGGCGTCGATCTCGGGCCGGGTGGGCATGGACGTGCTGGCGCCCTGACGCTGGACGGACAGGGCGGCGGCCGCCGTGGCGAAGCGCAGGGCCTCCGGCCAAGGTCTGCCCTCGGCGCGGGCCACGGCGAGCGCGCCGACGAAGGTGTCGCCCGCGGCGGTCGTGTCGACCGCCTTCACCGGCACGGCGGGCACGTGGATCCTCTCCCCGGCCCTCGAGCCGTACACCGCTCCCCGCGAGCCGAGGGTGATCACCGCCTCGGGGACGAGGTCGAGCAGCGCCTTCAGCGCCTCGCCGGGGTCGGCGAGGCCGGTGATGGTCTCGGCCTCGTGCTCGTTGGGGACGATGAGGTCGACCGCCTCCAGCAGTTCGGGCGGCAGCTCACGGGCGGGGGCCGGGGTGAGGACGACGGGGACCGTCGCCGCGCGGGCGGCGGCGACCACGGCCTCCATGGGCAACTCCAGCTGGAGCAGCAGGGCGTCGGATCGGGCGATGACGGCCACGTCCTCCGGCGTGGGGCCGATCACCGTGCCGTTCGCGCCGGGGATCACGATGATCGAGTTGCCGCCCTCGTCGTCGACGACGATGTGGGCGATGCCGGAGGAGCCGGGCACGACGCGCAGGCGGCCCGCGTCGACGCCCGCTTCCTCCAGGGTGTCGCGCACGACCGGCCCGAAGGCGTCGTCGCCGACCGCGCCGACGAACGCCACCTCCGCCCCGGCCCGGGCGGCGGCGATCGCCTGGTTGGCGCCCTTGCCTCCGGGGACCGTGGCGAAGGCCCGTCCGGTGACCGTCTCACCGCGTCTGGGGGCGACCGCGGTGTAGGCCACCAGGTCCATGTTCGCGCTGCCGAATACCGAGATCATTGTCCGTCCTCTCCCCTGCCGTCGCCGTCCACCGTGATCATGCCGCCACGAGGGCCAGCGTGCGGTCGGTCAGGGTGTCGAAGCCGACGCCGTCGAAGCCCCGCAGGCTGCTGGCCAGCCGGTTCGCCATCGTCCATTGGCGCGGGACACCGGAGGCGCCGAGCAGGCCGCCCACGATGGAGCCCACCGTGGCCCCGGCGGAGTCGGTGTCCCATCCGGCGGCGACGGCACCGGCGATCGAGGCGGTGAAGTCCCCTCGGCCGTGGGTCAGGGCCGCCGCGACGAGGGCGGCGTTGTTGATCGTGTGGACCCAGTGCAGGCGGCCGTGCCGCTCGTACAGCCGGTCCACGACGCGCTCGAAGTCGGGTTCCGTGCGGGCGTCGGCGACGGCGTCCCGTACGGCCAGGGCCAGGCGCGATCCGGTCGGCACGACCGACAGCCCGGCCTCGACGACCTCCTCGACCGAGGACGCCACCAGGGACGAGGCGCACATCGCGGCCACCATCATGGCGCCGTAGAGGCCGTTGGCGGTGTGGCTGAGGCGGGCGTCGCGCCAGGCGAACTCCGCCGCCGTGCGCGGATCGCCCGGATTGACCCAGCCGTACACGTCCGCCCTGATCAGGGCGCCGATCCACTCCCTGAACGGGTTGCGCCGGGTGGCCGTGCCCGGCGGTTCGACGCCGTCGAGCAGGTTGCGGTACGCCACCCGCTCGGCCGTGAAGACCCGCCCGGCGGGCAGTTCGTCCAGCCACATCGTCGCCACGTCGGCGGTGGTGAAGTCCCGGCCGAAGCGTTCGAGGAGGGCGAGGGCGAGCAGCGGGAAGTTCAGGTCGTCGTCCTCGGGCACGCCGTCGATGTTCTCGGCCAGGGAGTTGACGGCGCTGCGCCTGTTCCACGGCCAGCGCACGGCCACCTCCGCCGGCAGGCCCGCCGCGGTGAACCAGCCGCGGATCGGCCAGTTGCCGGTGGCCTGCGCGATCTCTCTGATGCCTTCGCGCGGGATCTTCTCCACGGGCTTGCCGAGCACGCACCCGGCGGCACGGCCGAGCCAGGCGCCCAGCAGGCGTCCGCGGAGCGCGTCACGTCCGGCGGGAGTGGCCGCGCCTCCGGGGGCGCTCGCGCGGATCCCGGCGAGGTCGGAGGGTTCGGGAAGCGGGGACGGGATCGCCGCCAGCTCGTCCAGCAGGCGCTCGGCCAGCCGCCGCAGCTCGGGCGAGGCGGGCTCGGGCGAGGCACCCGCCCGGGGCGGCGCGTGGTGCCCTCCCGCCGCGTGCCAGCGCGCCGCGATTTCCCCGACGTCGGACGCGCGCCCGTCCTCCGCCGCCTGACGCAGCTCGTGCCCCACCAGGTCCTCGGGCTGAACCCAGGTCAGGCGGATCGGCCTGCCGGTCATGAGCCGGATTCCCCGGAGAAGCCCCAGGTGAGGGAGGTGAAGGCGGCCTCGTGGGCACGGCGGCGGGCCAGGTCGCCGGCGTGGACGCGGCGGGCCACCGCGGCGATCGACACGCCGGGGCCCACCAGGTCGATGCGGCTGGCCTCCGCCACCGGGTCGAGCCACTCCGACGGCACGCCCTTGGCGCCGGACAGCGCCCCGGCGATCGCGCCGCCCATGCTGGCGATGGAGTCGGCGTCGCGGCCGTAGTTCACGCCGCCGAGGACCGTGGCACGGTAGTCGCCGCCCGCGATGACGAGGAAGGCGAGCGCGAGCGGGAGCTCCTCGATGCTGTGCAGGCGGCTCGGCCGCCGGGCCCCGAGCCCCTGGTCGCGGTAGGTCTCGGCCACCGTGTCGTACGGGGCGACGGCCTGGCGCAGCGCGGTGAAGGACCCTTCCCAGTGGTCGAAGTCGCGTGCGCGCTCACATACGGCCTCGATCGCGGCGCGTGTGCCGTCGCGGGCGAGCCGCAGGCAGGTGGCCACCACCGAGTCGGGCGTCGCGCCGGGACGCATGGCCTCGGCGACGGCCGCGGCCACCACCCCCGCCGCCTCCCGCCCGTAGCTGGACTGGTGGGCGCCCGCCAGGTCGATGGCCTCGGCGTACGCGCCGTCGGGGTCGGCGGCGTTCACGATGCCGACCGGCGCCATGTACATCGCGGCGCCGCAGTTGACGATGTTGCCGACCCCCGCCTCGCGCGGGTCCACGTGGCCGTAGTGCAGCCGCAGCGCCAGCCACTTCTCGGCGAGGAAGACGCGCTGCAGCGGCAGCGCCTCGGCCTCCAGCTCGGGGATCCAGCGCTTCTCGCCCATCATCTCCGGCACCAGGTGCTCGGCGGCGGCGTAGGCGTCGAGGTGGCCGCCCACCCGTTCGTACACGCGGATCAGCGCGTGCGTCATCAGGGTGTCGTCGGTGACGTGGCCGTCGCCCTTGTGGTACGGCGCGATGGGCCGGGCGTTGCGCCAGTCCTCGAAGTACGGCGGGACGATCCCCGTCACGTACCCGTTGTAACGTTCCTGGATCTGCTCGGGGGTCCAGCCCTCGGTCGCGCCGCCGAGCGCGTCGCCGACGGCCGCGCCCGTCACGCATCCGACGGCCTTGTCGGTCAGCAGGTCCTCGGGGGGCGTCATCCAAGTCCTCCAGCGATGTCGATGAGATCGGTTCCGGCCAGGTCGGGCAGGCCGCATCCGGCGAGCGTGCGCGTCGAGTCGCGCCAGCCTCCGGGGAGAGCGTCGTATCCGGTGAACGCCCCGGTCAGGGCACCGGTGAGGGCGGGGGCCGAGTCGGCGAGCGAGGGCAGGCACGCGGCGGCGGAGACGGCGGCGGCGATCGCGCCGCCGGAGACCTCCGCGAGGGCGAGCGCCACCGGGACCGTCTGCGCGGCCGCCACCCCGTAGCTGTAGACGTGGTCGAGCAGGGCCGCGTCCAGGGCGGGGACCGCCGCGAACGGGTCGCCCGCCGCACGCGCCGCCGCCAGGGCGGTGCGGGCCGCGTGGCCGATGGCGGTCCCGGCGGGCAGCTCGGCGAGCGCCGCCTGGACGGCCGTCGCCATGGGGGCTCCGGCGACGAGCTCGGCGACCGCGGCCGCGATCGCGGCGGCGGCGAGGACGCCGTCCCCGGCGTTGGTGACCACGGCGTCGGGGCGGGGATCCGCTCCCACCGCGCCGAAGGCGACGGCCCGTACGGCCGCGGCGTCGTCGAAGAAGTGCGGGTTGTCGTGCCCGCTGGCCGGCGGGCGCTTGCCGGCGGCCAGGTTGGCCAGCGCCGAACGCACCGATATGCGCACCCGCAGGTCGGTGCGGCCGGCGAGGCGGCCGAACGCCTCGGCGCGGTCCTCGTGGACGGTCAGCGCCGTCCAGGCGAGCCACTCGGCGTCGTCGGACGGGCCGATCGCGAGCGGCTCGACCGGCTGGTTCAGCGCGAAGGGCACCGGCAGCGTGGTGACCTGGTGTTCTTCGGCGAAGCCGTCCAGCTCGCGTGTCAGGCGCCTGCTCCACGGCGCGTGCAGCGCCGACCGGTGCCGCGCGGACGGCCAGCCGGCCGCGTCCCCGATCGCGAGGCCCGCGAACGCGCCCCGGATCCTGTCCCCCGATCGCATGTGTCTCCTCTATCCCTTGACGCGGCGCGGCTTGCGGGCGCTTCGGTGGGGTCTGGTCATGTCAGTTCCGGGACGCCGACGCCGCCGACAGTTCGGTGGCGACGTCCAGGACGTGACGGCCGGCGACGACGGGGAGGCAGCGGCCGCTGACGGGGCCGATCTCGCGGGCCCAGCGTTCCGGAACGGCGGCCTCGCCGCGCCCTGCCCCCGCGAGGGCGCCGGCGATCGCCGCGGTGGTGTCGGCGTCCCGGCCGAGGCCGGCCGCCTCCACCACCGCGTCCTCCACCTCGCCGCCGCCGAGCAGGTACCCGGCGAAGGCGAGCGCGACGGCCTCCGGGGCGAGGTCGGTCCACGGGTAGTGGGGCACGACCACGGCGGCGTACAGCTCCTCTACCGAGCCCGCGGCCACGGCCCGCACGGCCGCGCGGAGGCTGCGGGAGGTCCAGGAGTCCTCGGGGACGGCGGCGATGCCCGCGTCCACGACCTCGCCGGTCGCGGCGCCGGTCATCGCGACGGCCACCGCCGCCGCGACGGCCTGCCCGCCGTACACGCCCTCACCGCTGTGGCTGACCGCGCCGTCGACGGCCACCAGACGGGCCGCCTCGGCGGGGTCGCCGGCCGCGAAGACACCGTACGGGGCGGCGCGCATCGCCAGGCCGTCGGACCAGCCGTGCTGGTGCCACAGGCCGGACATCGGCGGCGCGAGGCCGCGGCGCAGCGCCTGGACGGTGCCCAGCTCGGAGAAGCCGGCTCCGCGCATCGGCCCGTCGACGCCCGGGATGATCCGCTCGCGGTACTCCCGCTCGACGTCGGCCGGGGTCAGCGCCGCGCCGTACCGGCACAGCAGGGAGGCCGCGAAGATGGTGTACTCGGTGTCGTCGGTGCCGCCCTTGCCGGGCTCGATCTCGGTGAGACGGCCCCAGCGACGGGCGATCTCCTCCCGGGTGAGGTTCTCGGCGGGGCGCCCGAGGGCGTCGCCGGCCGCCAGGCCGAGCAGGCACCCCCGGGCGCGGGTGAGCGGCGTCACTTGTTGTACCGCTCCAGCACCTTGTTGCCCTCGTCGACGAGCGTCTTGGCCGCCTGGTCGAGGCTGATCTTGTTGGCGAAGTACTGCTGCAGGGTCGGCGTGGCCACCTTGCTCTTCCACTCGTCGAAGCCGTTGACCTTCAGGTACGGCGCGACGACGAGGTTCTTGGCGGAGGCGGTCGCGACGTCCCAGCCGTTCTCCTTGGTGGTCATCGACGGGTCGCTCGCCGCCTTCACGCTGGTCGGCAGCAGCCAGTCGCCCTTGGCGAGCTTGGCCTGGTTGGCGCTGTTGAGGAAGAAGGAGATGAACTTGGTGGCCGCGTCTGGGTTCTTGCTGTCGGCGGCGACCGACAGGGTCTGCGACGTGGCGCCCTGGTCGGAGCTGGTGCCCTTCAGCGGCGGGATCGTGATCCACTCGAAGCCCTTGGGAGCCTGCTCCACGACCTGCTGGCGCAGGTAGACGCCCGCGGGGAGCAGCGCGTACTTACCGGCGTAGAAGCCGGGCAGCGGGTCGGCGGTGCCCATGCCGAGCGCGGAGGGGTCGGCCGACTTGTCCTTGTAGAGCTGGTCGTGGATGCGCTGCATGACCTCGCGCTCCTCCGGCCCGACCTTGACGGTGGCCTTGGTGCCGTCGGTCTGGAAGAACGTGCCGCCGAAGTTGAGGGCGAGGTTGAGCACCTTGTTGACCGGCGACTTCAGCGGCCAGGCGACACCGAAGTTCCCGCCCGTGGTGAGCTTCTTGCTGATGCCGGCGAACTCGTCCCACGTCCAGGGGTTGTCCGGGGTGGGGATGCGCACCTTCGCGGCGTCCAGCAGCTTCTTGTTGCCGATGAGGACCTGCGACTCCTGCAGGAACGGCACGCCGTACACGCCCTGGCCGCCCTTGCCGTCGGGGAAGGTCACGGTGTCCCAGGCCGCCTGCGGGATGTCGCTCTTGAGGTCGGCGGGCACCTTGCCGGACAGGTCCATCAGGTAGCCGCGCGAGGCGAACCCGGCCAGCGCCGGGGAGTCGTCGTGGATGACGTCCGGCGGGTCGCCGGCCTCGAACGAGGTGACGAGCTGGTCGTTGACGTTGTCCCAGCTCCCCTGGACGTATTCGACCTGGATGCCGGGGTTGGCCTTGTTCCACTCGTCGACGAGCTGCTTGTTGGCGGCGATGGACTCCTTCTGCCAGGCGAGGCTCAGGAACTTCAGGTTCACCGGCTGACCGGCCTTGCCGCCGCCGGAACTGTCGCCGCCTGAGCCGCCGCAGGCGGCCGCGGTGAGCGCGACGACCGCGGCCGCCGCGGCCGCGAGTGCGGTTCTGGTACGCACGGGTTTTCTCCTATCGGGGGGACGTGGAAAGCGGTTCGTGGGTGCCGTCCGCGGACGGCCGCGAGGTGCCGGCGGCGCTATCCCTTCACGGCACCGGCCATGAGGCCGGATCTCAGCCGCCGCTGGATGATCGCGAAGAACGCCAGGCTCGGGATCGTGGCGAGCAGCGAGGCCGCGGCGAGCGGCCCGAGGCGGACGACGCCCTCCGCGCCGGTGAACTTCACCAGGGTCAGCGGCAGGGTCGCCACGTCGGGGTCCTTCAGGACGACCAGGGCGAACAGGAACTCGTTCCAGGAGGAGATGAAGGCGAACAGCAGCGTCGCCACCACGCCGGGCGCGAGCAGCGGCGCGACGACGTTGACGATGCTGCGCACCCGGCCCGCGCCGTCGACGGCCGCGGCCTCCTCCAGCTCGCGCGGCACCGCCCGCACGTACCCCTGGAGCATCCACAGCGCGAACGGCAGCGTGAAGGTGACGTGCACGATCGTCAGGCCCGGCAGGGTGTTCACCAGGTCGAGGCTCCGCAGCACCATGAACAGCGGAATGATGATCAGGATGAACGGGAAGACCTGGCTGACCAGCACCCATCCGACGGCGAACCGGTTGACGAGCGAGCGGTAGCGGGCCATGGCGTAGGCGGCGGGCAGGGCGAGCACGACCGTCAGCACCGCGCTGGCGACGGCCACGCCGAGGCTGCGGGCGGCGCTGCCCACGATGTCCTGCTCGCTGAAGGCGTCGGTGAAGTTGGTCAGGACGGGGTGACGCGGGATCCACGTCGGGGTGAGGCTCGCCATCTCATGCGGCGTCTTCAGCGCCGTGGACAGCAGCCAGAGCAGCGGGAACGCCAGGAAGACGACGTAGCCGAGCAGGGCGAGGTACTGCAGTAGCCTGCGCATGTCAGTCCGCCTCCCGCATCTGGCGTCCGATGTAGAGGCCGAGCACGGCCAGCACGACGATGACGATGGCGACGCCGAGGGTGGCGGCGTAGCCGAAGAAGCCGTAGCGGAAGGCCTCCTCGTAGGCGAAGAGCATCGGCAGGCGCGTCTGCCCGCCCGGGCCGCCCTGGGTGAGCACGTACACCAGCCCGAACTGGTTGATGTTCCAGACGAAGTCGAGCGAGGTGATCGTCACGATGACCGGGCGCAACTGCGGCAGCGTGATGCTCCAGAAGCGGCGGAAGGTCCGCGCGCCGTCCATGTGCCCGGCCTCGTACAGCTCCTTGGGCACGTTCTGCAGGCCCGCCAGCAGCACGACGGTGGTCTGCGGCATGCCCGTCCAGATGCCGACGACGATGACGGCGGGCAGCGCGATGGAGAAGTCGTTCAGCCAGTCGACGTTGTGGTCGAGCAGCCCGATGCTCTGCAGCACGGCGTTGAGGATGCCGGCGTTCGGGTGGTAGACCAGCCGCCACATCAGGCCGATGACGACCGGAGGCATGGCCCACGGCACCACGGCCAGCACCCGCGCGAACCCCCGGAAGCGCAGGTTCTCGTTCAGCAGCAGGGCGAGCCCGAGCGAGGCCAGGAACTGCAGCACGGTGACCGACACCGCCCAGACCAGGCCGATCCGGAACGACGACCAGAAGTCGCCGTCGGTCAGCAGGTCGCCGAAGTTCGACAGGCCGGTGAAGGTCGTCACCGCGTTGCGCCCGGACCTCGCGTCGGTGAAGGCCAGGAAGATGCCGTACAGCAGCGGGCCGACGCTGAAGACGAGCACCGGCACGAGCGCGGGCAGCATGAGCATGAGCGACTCGCGCCGCTGCCAGCCCGGCCTGCGCGTCCCGCGCCTGGTGGGCGTCGTGCGCGTTCTTTCGGCCGTCAGGGTCATCGAGTCTCCTCCCCAGTGGTCGAGGCGCGGATCACAAGCCGGGGCTCGACGGTGACCACGCGGGGCGCCCGGGGGCCCTTGCCGAGCCGGTCGAGCAGGAGCTCGGCCGCCACCCGGCCGCGTTCGGCCGATCCGAGCGAGACGCTGGTCAGCGGGGGCCAGGCGAGCGTGGCGAGGTCGGTGTCGTCCATACCGGCGACGGCGACGTCCTCGGGCACCCGCCGCCCGGTGCGCCGCAGCGTCTCCAGGGCGCCGAAGGCGATCAGGTCGTTGGCGCACAGCAGCGCGTCGATCTCGGGCGCCCGCCCGAGCAGCCGCTCGGCGGCCTGGGCGCCCTCGGCGCGGTAGAAGTCGCCCACCTCGACGAGGTTCTTGTCGTACGGCAGTCCGCAGGCCTCGAGCGCCTCGATGTAGGCGGCGCCGCGGGCGGCGCCCGGGACGGTGTCGAGCGGGCCGTTCAGGAAGCCGATGCGGCGCCGGCCGAGCCCGTGCAGGTGCTCGACGGCGAGCCGCACGCCCGTGCGCGAGTCGGTCCGCACGTTGTCGACGGGGGTGCCGTCGGGCACGGAGCCGATTATGACGATGGGCGCGCGGGCGCCGGCGAACATGTCCAGGTGCTCGCGCGTCATGCGCAGCGGCACCATGATGAGCCCGTCCACGTAGCGTTCTCCCAGGCCCCGCAGCACCTCGATCTCGTCGGCGGTGTCGACGTCGGTGGAGTGCAGGACCAGGCGGTAACCGGCGGCCTTGAAGATCGGCTGAATCTCGCGGATCATGGCGAGGTAGGCCGGGTTGCCGATGTCGGCGATCGCGAAGCCGAGCTGGTTGCTGCGCCGCGACTTCAGGGACCTCGCCGCGGAGTTGGGCACGTAGCCGAGCTCGCGGGCGGCGCTCATGACACGGCGCTCGGTCTCCGCCTTGGTGGGGAGGCCGTTCAGCACGCGTGAGACGGAGGCGATGGATACGCCAGCACGCTGGGCGATCGTCGTGATCGTCGGCCCGTCGCTCACTGTCACCTCGGACTCTTATAGGACTGTAAACGTTTACAGGGGTCGGCGATCACATTACGCTTCTGAAAACGTTTACGGAGTGAGGACATGTAATCGTCACGCGCGGCACAGCGTCAAGTCACGATCGGGTAAACGGAACAAAGATGGATATATCCCGATAAATCGGGCAAGACGGCCGGGCGTGACCGCCCCGTACGGGCCGCGGACGAGGCGCGGGCCGCACGGGGCGAGGGTCGCCTGAACACTCCCGGGCAAGCCCCGGCACGTCGGCCATCCGGACACCGCCGGTCAGAGGCCCTCGGACACGTCGATCATCGGACGCCCCCGGCTGGAGGGTGCCGGGCACGTCGCCCCCGGGCACAGGTCCTGAGACATGTCGATCACCGGACCTCCCGGCTGGAAGCCCCCGGGCACGTCGATCCTCCGGAGGCCCCCGGTCAGAGGTCCTCGGGCATGTCGATCATCTGGTTGAGGAGGGGGACGAGTTCTCTCTCCTCGTGGTCCAGGTGCGCCTCCAGATCCTCGGTGAGCCGCTCCAGCTCGGCCTCGACCCCGTCCGGGGCGCCGGAGTCCACCAGGGTCCGGATCCGGTTCAGGATGCGCGCCACGACCTGGTGTTCGTCACGCAGCCGGGTCAGCACCGAGGCCAGCTCGGGGTGCAAGCGGTCGAGGTGCGGGAACAGGACCGCGTCCTCCCCGGTGTGATGGGCGTGCAGGGCTTCGCAGAAGGTCAGGCAGTGTTCACGCAGGCTCGGGCCCAGCCTGGACGTCCGCCGCAGTTCGGCGAGGTCGCGGCGGAACCCGTCGTGCAGCTTCACCAGTTCGTCGCCCCACGCGACCAACCGCTCGCCGTCGTGCTCGGTCATGTCAACTCCTCCGCCAGAAGGCCCGGGACCCGGGCCAGGACACCGTGCGCGTAGCCGAAGACGGCCGAGACCAGGGCCGCGACCGCCGAGGCCGCGAAGCTCCATCCCGCTCCCGCGCCCGACAGCAGGGCCGAGCTCACCGCGCCCGCCAGGCTGCTTCCGACGACTCTCACCAGGGCGTTGACGCCTCCGGCCGCCGCCGTCTTGGCCGGTTCGACGTGTTCGACCGCCATCGTGCCGAGCGCCGCGTAGCCTAGGCCGATGCCCACGCCCAGCACGACGGCCGCCGCGTACAGATCGGCCGGACCGCGGTGGGAGAGGCTCAGCCACAGCGCCGCCGCGGCCACCAGCGCCGACCCGGCCCCGACCAGCGCCGACGCGGCGAACCGGCGCATCAGGCGGCCCGCGAGCAGCGAGACTCCCAGCATCAGCAGCGCCGTCGGCAGCAGGTACATCCCGACCTGGAGCACCGACGCGCCCAGGTCCGCCTGGGCCACCGACGACAGCGTGGTGATGGTGCCGAACAGCGCGAATCCGAGCAGCAGCGACGCCACCGAGGCGCCCACCGTCCCCCGGTGCAGCAGCATGGGGATCTCGATCAGCGGCGAGGCGGTACGGCGGGCCGTGACCACCCAGACGGCGACCAGCACGGCGGCCGCCGCCAGCAGCCCCAGGGTGGGCGGTGCGGCCCAGCCCCAGGCCGGGCCCTCGCTGATGGCCAGGAGAAGGCAGACCAGCCAGGCGGCCACCAGCGCCGCGCCGGTGAGGTCGGGCCGGCCGCCGGGTGCGGTGCGCGCGGGCTCGGTGACGAAGAGGGCGACCAGCGCGACACCGGCCGCGCCGAGCCCGGCCAGAACCCAGAACAGCGCCTGGTAGGTGCCGCCGACCAGACCGGCGAGGATCATCCCGGCACCGCTGCCCACGCCGATCATGGCGCTCAGCACGCCGATGGCCGTGGGCAGCCGGTCACGCGGCACCTGTTGCCGGGCGATGCCCATGGACAGAGGCAGCAGGGGCGCGGCCGCGCCCTGCAGCACCCGGCCGGCGATCAGCAGGGGAAGCGTGGTGGCCAGGGCGCTGAGCAGTGACCCGGCGACCAGCAGGCCGAGCGCGGCCATGGCGACCGGCCGCCTGCCGTACAGGTCGCCGAGGCGGGACAGCAGCGGGATGGTCACCGATCCGGAGAGCAGCGAGGCGGTGAGGGTCCAGGAGACGGAGGTGAGCGGCACCTGAAGCCGCTGTTGCAGCACGGGGAGCATCGGCACCACCGCGGTCATCTGCAGCGTTCCGACGGCGACGGCGAACGCGAGCACGCCGACGGCCACCCAAGGTGACTTTTTGTACATGTATAGAAAGTATCATGACGGGATGCCGTCGCGTACGGGGCGACCCCCGAGGATCTCCAGAGCGGACATCGTGTCCGCGGCCCACCGCGTCATCGAGGAGGAGGGCACCCAGGGCCTGACCATGCGCAGGCTCGCCCGCGAGGTGGGCGCCACCCCGATGGCCCTGTACCACCACGTGCGCGACAAGGACGAGCTGCTCCAGCTCCTGCTCGACGACTACGCCGCCACCGTGCCGAGACCCGAGATGCCCGCCGACGGCGGCGATCCGGGCGAGCTCGTCGTCACCGCCGCCGTCGCCATGCGGGACGCGCTGATCGGCGTCCCGTGGATCGTCGAGGTGCTCAGGGCCGACGACCTGATGTCCGTGCACGCGCTGTGGTACCCCGAGACGATCATCGACGCGGCCGTGCGGGCCGGGCTGACGCCCGAGGCGGCCGTCGATCTGTACCGGATCATCTGGCACTACACGGCCGGTGAGATCACCGCTCGGGCGGCCGCGGCGCGCCGGCGGGAGGACGACAGGCCGACCTACCGGGGCCAGGTGTTCGCCACGCTCGACGCGGCCGAACTGCCCCGCCTGGCCGCGCTGGGCGAGCGCTGGGAGGAGCTGACCGCCCGCGACACCTACGACAAGGGCGTGCGCGCCATCGTGCACGGCCTGCTGGGCGGCGGGTGAACCCGCCGGCCCCACGCCCAGGTCAGTGCCGGTGGCCGACGGCGGGGGCCTCGGGGTGGGCCGCGAGCCAGGCGAGACGCTGCCTGCTCTCGTCGTCCAGCGGCGTGTAGACGACCATGCGGGTCTCCGGCGGCCCGGCGAGGGCCAGGCTGGTCGACACGGCACGCACCAGGCCGACCGCCGAGTGCCGGAAGATCTTCATGCGCGTACCCGGCCTCGCCACCTGGTGGTCGGCCCACAGCGCGGCGAACTCGGAGCTCACCGCCGACAGCCCCCGGACGAACTCCTCCCACGCCGGCTCGCCGATGTGCCGCACGAAGCCGGTGCGAAGCGTGGCGACCATCAGCGGGAATTCGTCCTCGGCGTTCACCACCGCCCTGCAGCACCCGGGCTGGGTGAAGCAGTGCCACATGACGTTGCGCTCGGGCGGATCCGACCTTACGAGGTTCGGGAACAGCGCCGCGTAGGAGGCGTTCCAGGCGAGCAGGTCGTACCTGCTGTTGTAGACGCAGCCGGGCAGCGGGTCGAGGTTGTCCAGGATCACCTGCACCTCGGGCTCCAGCCTGCCGCACTCCCCGGACTGCGGCACCTCCGGCACCTCGGCGAGCCGGTACAGGTGCTCCCGCTCGGCCGCGTCGAGCTTGAGCGTGCGGGCGATGGCGTCCAGCACCTGGACGCTGGCGTTGATGCGCCGGCCCTGTTCGAGCCAGGTGTACCAGGTGACGCCGACCCCGGCCAGCTGGGCGACCTCCTCGCGCCGCAGGCCCGGCGTGCGGCGGCGCAGGCCGGGCGGCAGGCCCACGTCGGCGGGGGTGATGCGCTCGCGGCGGCTGCGCAGGAAGGCCGCCAGCTCGCCGCGTCGGGTGGCCGTCGTCGTCACGATCCCCATACTGGCGGACGTGCGGGGGCCCTGCCAGGTAGTGGCAGTACCAGTATCGACAGGCTCTCATTACCCGTATGGCGGCACGGCCACGATTTCCCCATGACCGCAGTCGCAACACGTTCCCCCGCCGTGCGCCGCGCCCGGCGCGGCCCCGGCTGGATGCTCGCCGTCGTGCTGGCCGGGCAGTTCATGGCCATCCTGGACGTCTCCATCGTCAACGTCGCCGCGCCGACGATCCGCGCGGACCTCGGGGCCACCGGCTCCGGCCTCCAATTGATCATTTCGGGCTACACGATCGCCTACGCCATGCTGTTGATCACCGGTGCCCGGCTGGGCGGGCTGCGCGGGCCGCGGGTGATGTTCCTGCTGGGCCTGGGCCTGTTCACCGCCGCCTCGCTGGCCTGCGGGCTGGCGGGCTCGGAGGGGACGCTGATCGCGTTCCGGCTCCTGCAGGGGGCCGGGTCGGCCTTCATGGTGCCGCAGGTGTTGAGCATGATCCAGCTGAACTTCGAGGGCGCCGCCCGCGCGAGGGCGGTGAGCGCGTACTCGGCGGTGCTCGCCGGCGGCGTCGTCGCCGGGCAGGTGCTCGGCGGCCTGCTGGTCACGGCCGACCTGTTCGGGACGGGCTGGCGTCCGGTGTTCCTGGTGAACGTGCCGATCGGCGCCGCCGTGCTCGCCCTGGCGTGGCGGCTGCTCCCCCGCGACCACGTCGCCCGCGACCAGGGCGTCGACCTGCCCGGCCTGGTCACCCTCTCGGCGGCGGTGTCGCTGCTGGTGATCCCGCTCGTGCTCGGGCACGAGCAGCACTGGCCGGCCTGGGGCTGGTGGTCGATGGGGGCCGGCGTCGTGCTCGCCGGGGTGTTCGTGGCCGTCGAGCGCCGGGCGCGCCACCCCCTGATGCCGGGCCGGCTGCTGCGCGCCCCCGGCCTCCTCCCGGCCGTCGCGGCGATCTTCGGCGAGATGGTGACCTACGGCGGGTTCCTGTTCAGCGTGGCGCTGTACCTGCAAGGTGGGCTCGGCGACGGCCCGCTGCGGGCGGGGCTGACGTTCGTCCCCGCCGCGGCGGGGTTCGCGGTGGTGAGCCTGACCTGGCGGCGTCTGCCCGCGCGTCTGCACCGCGTTCTGATCCTGGCCGGTTTCGCGCTGGCCACGGCGGGCTACCTCGCCGAGGCGCCGCTCCTGTCGGGCGGGGACCGGGGCGCGCCGCTGCTGGTGGTGCTCGCCCTGACCGGCGTCGGCCTCGGCGCGGCCCAGAACCCGCTGTTCACCGTGGCGCTCGCCCACGTCGACCCCGCCGACGCGCCGGACGCCAGCGGGATCCTGAGCACGACGCTCCAGCTCGGCCAGGTGGTCGGCGTGGCGACCTTCGGCTCGCTGTTCCTGAGCCTGACGCCGTCGTCCCACGCGATCGGCGTGACCGGGCTCTGGCTGGCCGTCGTCGCCGCCCTCGCGGGCGCCTGCGCCCTCCCCCTGCTGGGGCGCGGGCGCCCGGAGAAGACGGCGGGCTGAGCGCTCAGGCCGGGACGTGCGCCTCCAGGGTGCGCCGCCAGACGTCCATGGCCAGCACCGGGCGCATGCCCACCGACAGGTACAGGCCGAGGGCCGGGGTGGTGTTGTTGGTGTCCACGTGGAGATAGGTGCCGACCCGGCCGCGGCGAGCGTCGGCGGCGAAGGCCCGCTTGAGCAGCAGCCGGCCGAGGCCCCTGCCCCGGAACTCCGGCAGCACCGACAGGACCCGGACGTACCCGCAGTTCTCGTCGGCGGCGAACATGTCGCTGCCGAGCAGCATCGCCGCCGGCCGCCCGTCCATCTGTGCCAGCACCAGCTGCGACCAGTCGTGGGTGCTGGAGGACTCGAAGTGCTCCTTCCACTCGTCGAACTCCCTCGGCACGAACCCGAAGTGCTCGGCGAAGCCCACCTGGTGGATGCGGTGGGCGGCGCGCATCAGCTCCTCGGAGTCGGCCGCCGGGTGGACGGTCGCGCCGGGGAGGAAGCCGGGGTCGACCTCGGTGTGGTCGATGCGCAACCGCTGGAAGCCGGTCGCCGGCGCGAATCCGTGCTCCTCGGCGAGGGCCCGCTTGGCGCCGTCCTGCTGGTAGATGCCGATGTCGGCCACGGCCCGCGGGCTGCCGACCTCGGCGGCGATCTCCCGGGCGCGCCGCAGCACCGTGTCCCACAGCCAGGACGTCAACCGGGAGTCACGGGAGCACACCTCGATCTCGACGTTCCCCGTGTCGCCCCGGCGCGCGGCGTACGCCCAGCCCACCGGGGCCTCGCCCCCGGCGCGCGGGTACACCAGCCAGCCGTCGCGGCCGGGGTCGAAGTCGGGGTCGGCGAGCGTGTCGGCGACGTCGTCGAGGGTCATGTCGGGGTGGCCGAGCACCTCGATGTCACAGGCCGACACCAGCCCGTGGACGGCGGGCGCGTCCTTCCGGGCCGGCCGCCGGATGTCGTATGCGTCCAGGTCGGGATTCGTGTTCACCCCTCTGTTGTACGCCCGCCGACTTGCCTCGTACTGGTCCGCGACTTGGCCCTACGGTTTGAGGGCGACGCCGCAGTAGGCGGTGACCTCCTCGGGCACCCCCCACGGGGTGGCCTCGGGGCGCCAGTGCGACACCGACACCACGCCCGGCTCCAGCAGGCGCAGGCCGTCGAAGAAGGCGGCGATCCGCTCGGGGGTGCGCAGCTTGTAGGGGTCGCCCGCCTCGGCGCGGGTCTTCTCGGCCTGGGCGGCGGCCTCGGGGTCGACGGCGTCGGTGCCGTCCTCCAGAACCAGGTAGCTGCCCGGCGCCAGCGCCCCCACCAGGTGGTCGCGGATCGCGGTGGCCTCCGCGTCGTCCCACACGTTGCCGAGGATGCCCAGCATCATCAGCGCGACCGGCCGGGTGAAGTCCAGGGTGCGGGCCGCCTCCCGCAGGACGTGCTCGGGGTCGCGGACGTCGGCGTCGACGTAGTCGCACTCGCCCTCCGGGGTGCTGGTCAGCAGCGCGCGGGCGTGCACCAGCACCAGCGGGTCGTTGTCCACGTAGACGATCCTGCAGGCGGGGTTGACGCGCTGGGCGACCTCGTGGGTGTTGTCGACCGTGGGCAGCCCGGTGCCGAGGTCCAGGAACTGGGTGATCCCCGCCTCGCCGGCCAGGTGCCGCACCGCGCGGCCGAGGAAGACCCGCGAGTGCCGGGCGACGTCCACGATGCCGGGGTACACCTTGCGGACCTGGTCGCCGACCTGCCGGTCGATGGGGTAGTTGTCCTTGCCGCCCAGCCAGTAGTTCCACACGCGGGCCGAGTGGGGGGCGGTGGTGTCGATCTGCGGGGAGGTCTTCTCGTCGGTCATGGCAGCACTCTTCGTCGTGAGGTGGGGCGCCCCGGCGGGCGGACACCGGCGGCGGCGCGGACGCAGCCGATCATTCCAGGCGTGGACCGGCTGCGGGATGATGACTTCTCGACAGGACCCTGCCGAGCGGAGGACGCCATGGAACTACGGGACATCTTCGAGCACCTGTCGGGGGCCCAGCGGGTGTACGGCGAACCGTACGAGAAGGACGGCGCCACGGTGATCCCGGCGCTCAAGGTGTGGGCGGGTGGCGGTGGCGGCAAGGGCGATGTGAAGGAGGCGGTCACCGGGGGCGAAGGCGGGGGCGGCGGCACGATCGCCCGGCCCGTCGGGGCGTACGTGATCAGCGGCGGCAAGGTGTCGTGGCGGCCCGCCGTCGACGTCACCCGCATCGTGACCGGCGCCCAGATCCTGCTGGGCCTGGCCCTGATCGTGTACGCCATCCGCGGCGGGCAGCGGCGCTGAGGCTGCCCGGTGCCGGGCGGCGCGGCTAGTCTGACCGGCATGGTCCGTACGCGCCTGTACCGCAACGGTGAGCTGGAGCGAGAGGGGTTCCCGATCGCCGAGGTGTCCGACCACATCGAGGACCCCTCGGCGACGGTGTGGTTCGACCTGCTCGCCCCCTCCCCCGAGAAGCTCGAGGTCATCAGCGAGGAGCTCGGGCTGCATCCTCTCGCCGTCGAGGACGTCCTGCACCCGCACCAGCGGCCCAAGCTCGACGTGTACGACAGCCACCTGTTCCTGACGCTGTACGCGGTGCGGCTCGGCGAGAACCCCTCCGAGCTCCACCTCACCGAGGTGTCGGTGTTCGTGACCAAAAACGCGCTGGTCACCGTGCGGTCGAACGATTCGTGCGACATCGACCAGCTCGTCGCGCGCTGGGACGCCAGCCCCGCCATGAGCAGGCACGGGGTGGCGTTCCTGCTGCACGGGCTGCTCGACTACATCGTGGACGGCCACTTCGACGTCGCCCAGGCGCTCGACGACCGGGTGGAGGCGCTGGAGGACACCTTGTTCACCGAGCGGCCGGGCAACGGCCGGGTCATGCAGCGCGAGATGTTCGACCTGCGCAGGACCACCGTCCGGTTCCGCCGGGTCGTGGTGCCCATGCGCGACGTGGTGAGCTCGCTCATGCGCCGCGACCTGGTGGTGGTGGAGTCCGACATGGCGCCCTACTACCAGGACGTCTACGACCACGTGCTGCGGGTGTCCGACTGGACCGAGTCGCTGCGCGAGCTGGTGGGCAACGTCTACGAGACCCACCTGAACCTCCAGGGCTACCGCATGAACGACATCATGAAGAAGGTGACGAGCTGGGCCGCCATCATCGCGGTCCCCACTCTGATCACCGGCTTCTACGGGCAGAACGTGCCGTTCCCGGGCTTCTCGAAGCTGAGCGGCTTCCTGGTCTCCAGCGTGCTGATCGTCGTGGTGTCGTCGATCCTGTACGTCGTCTTCCGCAAGAGGGACTGGATCTGACCTGGCGCGTCAGGCGCGGCCGACGGCCTCCTCCACCCAGCCGCCGGCGAGCACCACGTCGAGCAGGAGGCTGCCCGCGCCGAGAATGGCGGCGTTCGGCCCGGCCCGGGTCACCTCGATCTTCAGGTCGCGGGTGGCCAGTGGCAGGCATCGCTCGTAGACCGCGCCCCTGACCGCGGCGATGAGCTGCTCGGCGGCCGACAGGCTGCCCCCGATGAGCACGGCGTCGGGGTTGAAGAAGTTGACCAGCGCGGTGAGCACCTCGCCGATGAGGCGCCCGGCTCCGCGTACCAGGTTGGTGGCCTGCGGCACGCCGTCGGCGGCCAGGGCGGCGATGCTGGCGGGGTGCTCGACCTCGATGCCCTGCTCGGCGAGGGCGGCCATCATCGCGGCCCCGCTGGCGTAGGCCTCCAGGCAGTCGGAGTGGCCGCACGAGCAGATGACGGACTGGTCGGACCGCACGCGCACGTGGCTGATGTCGCCGGCCGCGCCCCGGCCGCGGTGCAGCCGGCCGCCGGCGATGATGCCGCAGCCGATGCCGGTGCCCGCCTTCAGCACCATGAGGTTCTCGCAACCGGGCCAGGCGAGGTACTCCCCCGCGGCCATGAGGTTGGCGTCGTTCTCGACCAGGATCGGGACGCCGAACCGGGCGGCCAGGTGGTCGCGGACGGGGTACTCGTTCCAGCCGGGCATGCGCGAGGGCGAGATGACGGTGCCGCCGGCCGGGTCGACCGGGCCGGGGATGCCGACGCCGACGCCTCTGACGGGCAGGCCGCCGCCACTGGCGGCCAGCAGCTCCTCGAGCCTGCCGGCGAGCCAGTCGAGGGTCTGCTCCGCGCCGGCTCCTATGTCGCAGGCGTGTTCGACGACGGCGAGGGGCGTGCCGCTGAGGTCGACCAGGCCGAGCCGGGCGTGGTGGCTGCCGAGGTCGGCGACCAGCAGGAGCCCGGCCTCGGGGGCGAGCCTGAGGCGGCGCGGACGACGCCCGCCGGTCGACAGCCCGGAGCCTTCCTCCTGGAGGAGGCCGGCGTCGATCAGCTCCTCCACGCGCAACGAGACGCTGGAGGGGGCGAGGCCGGAAAGCCTGGCGAGCTCGGCGCGTGACTCGGCCTGGCCGAGGGCGACGAGACGGAGAAGCTCACCTTTGCCTGACACAGGAGATGCTTACCATGACTTGACTTAATGCGGCAATGCATTGACTTCAGCCGACATCGGCCTCTATCGTCCCTAGAAAATTCGATTCCGAACGAAGTCGGACGGTAAACGATGATCGAGGTGCGCGGCCTGGCGAAGCGCTACGGCGACCACCACGCTCTCCGCGGCGTCGACCTGGACGTCGCCCAAGGAGAGGTGGTCGTCGTCATCGGCCCGTCCGGGTCGGGCAAGTCGACCCTGTGCCGCTGTCTCAACAGGCTCGAGCAGGCGGACGCCGGTGAGGTGCGCATCGACGGACGGCCGGTCGCCGGCGAGGGCAAGGCCCTGGCCCGGCTGCGCGCCGACGTCGGCATGGTGTTCCAGTCGTTCAACCTCTTCCAGAACAAGACCATCCTGGAGAACGTCACGCTGGCGCCGATGAAGGTGCGCCGGATCGACCGGCAGGAGGCCGAGACGCGGGCGCGGGAACTGCTCGGCAGGGTCGGCATCGCCGACCAGGCGGGCAAGTACCCCTCACAGCTGTCGGGCGGCCAGCAGCAGCGCGCCGCGATCGCCCGCGCGCTGGCCATGCGCCCCAAGGTCATGCTCTTCGACGAGCCGACCTCCGCGCTGGACCCCGAGATGGTCGGCGAGGTGCTGGACGTCATGACCGGCCTGGCGCGCGAGGGCATGACCATGGTCGTCGTCACCCACGAGATGGGGTTCGCCCGCCGCGCCGCCGACCGGGTGGTGTTCATGGACGCCGGCGAGATCGTCGAGACCGGGCCGCCCGGCTCCTTCTTCTCCGCCCCCCGCACCGCCCGGGCCCAAGACTTCCTGGCCAAGGTGCTCACCCACTGAAAGGCCGGGTTCCGCAAGAAATGCTCGTCAAAGAATGGAGTTGGTGATGGTGCACGCTCCCGCACTGTCACGTGCGCGCCGCGCGGCGCTGACCGTGGTGTCCGTGGTGTCGCTGGCCGGCGCGGCCGCCTGTTCGGGAGACGGCGGCTCCTCCGCCGTCCCTCCCGCCGCTCCCGGCGACTCCGGCGGCGGCAAGACGGCGGACGCCTATGCGAACGCCCCCGTCGCCGCGGCCGCCGACATCCTGCCCGGCTCGACCATGGAGAAGATCAAGAAGCGCGGCGAGCTGATCGTCGGCGGCTCGCTGGACGCGCCGCTGCTGTCCCAGCAGAACCCCGTGACCGGCGAGGTCGAGGGCTTCGACGCCGACCTCGGCAAGCTCCTGGCGAAGTACATCATCGGGCAGCCGAAGGTGAAGATCGTCAACTCGGCGTCGGAGACGCGCGAGGCGCTGCTGTCCAACGGCACCGTCGACGTGGTCTTCCAGACGTACACGATCACTCCCGAGCGTGCCAAGCAGGTGGCGTTCGCCGGGCCGTACTACACCTCCGGTCTGGCGATCGCGGTGAAGAAGGGCACTCCGGGGATCGCCAAGCCCGAGGACCTCGCCGGCAAGACGGTCATCGCGGGCGCCAACACCCCGGCCATCCCGGCCATCAAGAAGGCCGCCCCGAGCGCCAAGATCGTCACCTTCGGCAGCGACCCCGAGTGCGTCCAGGCGCTCAAGCAGGGCCGGGGCGTCGCCTACGTGCAGGACCAGTCGCTGCTGGTCGCCGACGGCAAGACCGAGCCGGAGCTCCAGGTGGTCGGCGAGCCGTTCACCACCGACCCCTACGGCATCGGCCTCAAGCACGGCGACGACCAGATGAAGAAGTTCGTCAACGACTGGCTGAAGAAGGTCCAGGACGCCGGCCTGTGGCAGGAGGCGTGGAAGAAGTCGATCGGCACGGTCGTCCAGGGCGAGGCCCCGGCGCCGCCCGCCATCGGATCCGTCCCCGGCTCCTAGGTCGCCGCCACCCATGGATGCCCTGTTCGGCAACCTCCCCGCGCTGTGGGACGGACTGGTCGTGTCGCTGCAACTGACGCTGCTCGCCTTCGCGGGCGCGTTCGTGGCGGGCGTGCTGGTCGCCACGGCGCGGGTGAGCCCGGTTCCCGTCCTGCGCGCCGCCGGGACGGTGTACGTCGAGGCGCTGCAGAACATCCCCCTCCTGGTCTGGCTGATCCTGGCCGTCTTCGGGCTGCCCGAGATCGGCGTCCAGGCGGGGCTGTTCACGACCGCGGTGGTGGTGATCGCCCTGTACCAGGCGGCGTACGTCGCCGAGGCGCTCCGCTCGGGGATCAACTCGGTCTCCGCCGGGCAGGGCGAGGCGGCCCGGGCGCTCGGGCTGGGCTTCGCCGGGTCGCTGCGCCACGTGGTGCTCCCCCAGGCGCTCGCCACGGTCGTCCAGCCGCTCGGCAACGTCTTCATCATGCTCACCATGAACACCTCGCTGGCGGCGGCGGTCGGCGTGGTCGAGCTGACCGCGGCGGCCAACCGGGTGAACCTCGTCGAGGCGCAGCCGATCCCGATCTTCGTGGGGGCGGGCGTGGCGTACATGCTGTTGTCGGCGCTGATCGGCTTCGTCACGGGCGTGCTGGAGCGGAAACTGGCGGTGCCACGATGAACAACCGGCTGCTGTTCGACGAGCCGGGGCCGCGCGCCCGGCGGCGCGTCCGGATCGCGACCGCCGTCTTCGCGGTGGCCGCGCTCGCCCTGGTGGCCCTGGCCGTACGCCAGTTCGCCGCCAACGGGCAGCTGGACGCGGCGCGCTGGCAGCCGTACGCCACCTGGCCCATGTGGCGCTACCTGCTGAACGGCCTGTGGTCGACGGTCCTCGCGGCCGTGGTGTCGGCGGCGATCGCCATGGCCGGCGGGCTGCTGCTCGCGCTCGGCCGGCTGTCCCCGCGCCGCCCGGCGCGCTGGGCGGCGGGCGCGTACGTCGAGGTGGTGCGGACGATCCCGGCGCTGCTGCTGGTGTACGTGGTGCTGTTCGCGCTGCCGAAGTACGGCCTGGACCTGCCGCTGTTCTGGAAGCTCGTGGTCCCGCTGTCGGTGTCGAACGCCGCGGCCTTCGCCGAGATCTTCCGTGCGGGCATCATGTCGGTCGAGCGCGGCCAGACGGAGGCGGGCCTGGCGGTCGGCCTCACGCGCGGCCAGACGATGCGGATGATCGTGCTGCCCCAGGCGGCCCGCCGCGTGCTGCCCTCGATCGTCAGCCAGTCGGTCGGCCTGCTCAAGGACACCTCGCTGGGGTTCGTCGTCAGCTACGCCGAGCTGCTCTACAGCGGGAAGGTCCTGGCCAACTACAACCATCTGCTGATCCAGACCTACATCGTGGTCGCGCTGGTCTACCTGGTGGTCAACGCGTCGCTGTCGAAGCTGGCCCGCACTCTGGAGGCCCGGCAGCGCGGCGGCGCCCGCCGTCCCCGCGCCGCCACGAAGGCCGCCCCGGAAGCCACCCTCCACGCCTGACCGCGCCCGGCTCGGGGCCGGCGGTGGCTTGAGGAGGAGGAAGGGTGAGGAACGAGCCCGTACGACGACGAAAGCCGCCGCCCCAAGGAGGCCCCGAGCCCGCCGAGCGCAGCGAGGCCATCGAACACAGGGCCGGCGGTGGCTGGAGGAGGAGGGAGGGTGAGGAACGAGCCCGTACGACGACGAAAGCCGCCGCCCCAAAGAGGCCCCGAGCCCGCCGAGCGCAGCGAGGCCCTCGAACACAGAAAGGCACCACCATGTACGCCCGCCTCGCCGAAGTCGTCCGTTCCGGCTTCACCGAGAGCGTCCATTTCGGCAGCGTGGCCGCGATCGCGCCCGACGGGAGCCTCGCGCTGTCGCTCGGCGCCGTCGACGAGCCGATCCTGCCCCGCTCGTCGGCCAAACCGTTCCAGGCCCTGGCCTGCCTCACCTCGGGCGGCGCCCTGTACGGCTCACGGCTCGCCATCGCCGCCGGCAGCCACACCGGAGAGGACTTCCACGTCGCGCTGGTCGGCAAGATGCTGCGCGAGGCGGGCCTGGACACCGGCGCGCTGCGCTGCCCGGCCGACTGGCCGGAGGACGAGGCGACGCGGCACACGCTGATCCGGGCGGGCCAGGACAGGAGCCCCGAGCGGATGAACTGCTCGGGCAAGCACGCGGCGATGCTCCTGGCCTGCGCGGCCTCCGGCTGGCCCATCGCGTCGTACCTCAACGTCTCCCACCCTCTGCAGCGGCGGGTCCGGTCGCTGGTGCAGAAGCTGTCCGGCGAGAAGAGCCCGCACACGGCGGTGGACGGCTGCGGCGCGCCGCTGTTCGCGGTCACCCTCGCCGGGCTGGCCCGCGCGATCCGGGCCCTCGCCGCCGCCCCCGCCGACACCCCGGAGCGCGCCGTCGCCGACGCGATGCGGTCGTTCCCGGAGTACGTCGGCGGCACCGGGCACCTGAACACCGAGCTGATGCGCGCCCTGCCGGGGGCGATCGTGAAGGGCGGCGCCGAGGGCGTCCTCGTCGCCGCGACCGCCGAGGGGCACGCGGTGGCCGTCAAGGTCATCGACGGCGGCCCGCGGGCGACGTCCGCGATCGCCGTGGCCGCGCTGGCGCGCATCGGAGCGGACGTCACCGGCGCCGCGGCGTTCACCACGATCCCGGTGCTCGGCGGCGGCCGGCCCGTCGGCGACGTCCACGCCACCCTGTGACCGTCTTCCCTTCCCTGTCTCCGCACACCTTCCGAAGGAAACACATGAGCCTCACCTACGAGATCTGCGTCGACGGCACCGAGGCGGCGCTGGCCGCCGAACGGGCGGGCGCCCACCGGGTCGAGCTGTGCGCGGCGCTGTTCGAGGGCGGCATCACCCCGACGATCGGCACGGTCGCGGCGACCCTCGAGGCCGTGTCCCGCGTCCGCGTGCACGTGATCATCCGGCCCCGGGGCGGCGACTTCATCTTCGACCCGCACGAGGTCGCGGCGATGGAGCGGGACATCCGGGAGGTACGGGCCGCGGGCGCGCACGGCGTGGTCATCGGCGCCCTGACCCCGGAGGGCACGGTCGACCGCCCGGTGTGCGAGCGGCTGATCGCCGCGGCGGGCGACCTGGCGGTCACCTTCCACCGCGCCTTCGACATGACCGCCGACCCCTACCAGGCGCTCGAGACCCTGGTCGACCTCGGCGTGCACCGCGTGCTGACGTCGGGGCAGGAGGTGTCGGTCCTGGAGGGGGCGCCGCTGATCGCCGAGCTGGTCCGGCTTGCCGGCGACCGCATCGTCGTCATGCCCGGCGGCGGCGTGACCGAGCGGAACATCGGCCGCATCCTCGCCGAGACCGGCGTCAGCGAGATCCACTTCGCCGCCCTCACCGACGAGCCCAGCCCCGCCGTGCACCGCAACCTGCGCCCCTTCATGGGCGGGGAGCTGCGCCGTCCGGAATACCTGCGGCAGGTCACCTCGGCGGGCCTGATCAGCGAGGTCATGCAGGCGGGCGGCTCCTCCCGCTGAGCCCGGCGGGAGGCGGCCTCACGACGCGAGCCGGCGCCCATCGGGCGCCGGCTCGGTCTGCTCTGTCGGTGCGGTCCTGTACAAAAGGCCTGTGACGACCAATGTGACGTGGGGGCAGGCGCTGGCGTGGCGGCTGCGGCGGCAGTTCGTGGAGCCGGCCGCCGGCGGCGACGCGGTGTCGGTGGCGCGGCGGCTGTGCGGCGTCCAGGCCCAGGTGGCCTCCTCCGCCGAGCTCGCGACGGCCGTGCGGCAGGCCGAGCCCCGTCCCGGCGAGATCGGGCAGGCGCTGTGGCATGATCGCACCCTCGCGAAGACGTGGCTGATGCGCGGCACCCTCCACCTGGTGCCCGCCGACGAGCTGCCCGTTCACTGCGCCGCCCTCGCCTCGCTGCGGTTCTGGGAGAAGGGCTCCTGGCAGCGCGGCCACGGCGTGACGGCCGCCGAGCTCGACGCCGTCATCGAGGCGGTGCCCAAGGCCCTCGCGGACGGCGCTATGCTCACCCGCGAGGAGCTCGTCGACGCCGTCCTGGAGGTCACCGGCGACCTCCACCTGCGGGAGGCGCTCACCTCGGGCTGGGGGGCGCTGCTCAAGCCGCTCAGCATCCTCGGCGAGCTGTGCTACGGCCCGCCACGCGACCGCAAGGTCACCTTCGTCGCGCCCTCGGCGTGGTTCCCGGGCCGGGCCGGGCGGCCGCTCTCCGCGCAGGAGGCGGGGGTGCGGCTCGCGCGCGCCTTCCTCGGCGCCCACGGCCCGGCCACCCCGGCGATGTTCGACACGTGGCTGCTGCGCGGCATGACGCCGAAGGCCGTGCTGCGCGGGTGGTTCCGCGAGCTCGAGCCCGAGCTGGCAGACGTCGAGGTCGACGGGCAGCCCATGAAGATCCTCGCCGAGCATCTCGACGACCTCGCCGCCACCGCTCCCTCCCAGGCGGTCCATCTCCTGCCCGGCTTCGACCAGTACATCCTGGGCGCGCCCCGCGGCCTCGAGCCGCTCCTGCCCGCCGCCGTCCGCCCCAGGGTCAGCCGCGCCGCGGGGTGGATCTCCCCCGTGGTCGTCTACCGGGGCCGGGTGGCCGGCGTCTGGGAGCTCGAGGGTGACACGATCACCCCCGACCTCTTCGAGCCCGTCCCCGCTCCCCTCCTCGACGCCGCCGTCACCCGCCTCCGCGCCCTCGTCGCCTAGGGGCTCGACCGGCGGGCGCCTGTCAGCGTCCGGCGGGGTGGAAGTCGTACGGCTTGGAGTCGTACACGTAGTAGACGCAGTCGGCACCGGGCGCGCACTTGCCCCAGTGCACCGCCTTGGACGGGTAGTACAGGTAGTCGCCCGCGCCGACCCGGTAGGTCGGGTGGCCCTTCACGTGCCACAGCATGACTCCCGAGACCCCGACGACGTGCTCGGGGCTGGTGTGCCAGTGCGGCGAGAACGGCGTGCCGGCCTTGAGGGTGAACATCGCCTCCGACGGGCCCGTCTCGGGGTCGCCTTTCAGCTGGACGAAGGTGCATCCGTCCAGTCCTTCGCAGGGCGACCCTCCGTCCTTGTGGTGGTGCTGGTAGATGACCCGGTCCGCCGCGCCCGCGGGGCGCGACTCCGCGGACGAGCTCGTCGTTCCCGCCGCCACGACCGCCAGCGCCGCGACCACCGTCACCATCGACGTCTTCCTGAACACGATCGACCCTCCTGACGTTCAAGGACTTCCCGATAACCGGACCACGGTCCGATTGAATCCAGAAGTTATCGGACCACGGTCCGGATCGTCAAGCGCCGGCAGGTTCCGCGGCTCGGCGGGCCCTCGCCCCGCGAGGCACGGGCGAGGTGAACGTCCGCCGGCCCTGGACGTACCGTTGCAGGTGAGGCAGTCGGCCCCGAGGAAGATCTCCGCACGCCGGATCGGCATCGGAGGACCCATGAACATCGTTGAGGAAAGCGTGCGGGTGGCCGTCGCCGGTGTCGTCCTGGACGCCGACGTCGTGGTTCCCGATCACGCCCAGGGAGCGGTGCTGTTCGCGCACGGCAGCGGCAGCGGCCGCCACAGCCCGCGCAATCGCTACGTCGCCGGTGAACTCCAGGGCGCGGGACTGGCGACCGTGCTGGCGGATCTGCTGACCCCGGCCGAGGAACGGCGTGACGCGGTGAGCGCCGAGCTCCGGTTCGACATCGGGCTGCTGGCCACCCGGCTCGCGGCGCTGGTCGGCTGGGCGGCGGCCGACCGGCGTACCTCCGGCCTCGGCATCGGGCTGTTCGGTGCGAGCACCGGGGCCGCCGCCGCGCTCGTCGCCGCCGCCGAGCGGCCCGGCGACGTCCAGGCGGTCGTCTCCCGGGGCGGCAGGCCCGATCTGGCCGGGGAGTACCTCGGCCGGGTGCGCCGACCGGCGCTGCTGATCGTCGGAGGCGCCGACCCGGTGGTCGTCCAGCTCAACCGCGAGGCGATGACGCACCTGCCGGAAGGGACACGCCTGGAGATCGTGCCGGGCGCCACACACCTGTTCCAGGAACCCGGGGCGCTGGAACAGGTGGCGCGACTGGCCGGTGACTGGTTCGCGCGGCACCTGAGGCCGGCCGGGCAGCGGGGCGGCGGCACCGGTCAGGGGTAGTGGCCCCGGCCGTCCAGGATGGCGTTCCACTCCTCGTCGGAGACCGGCGGGGTGCCGAGGGCGCGGGCCGCTTCGTCGAGGTCCGCGCGGCTCAGGTGCCAGGAGTGCATCAACCCCTCGGCGCGTCGTCTGCGACGCTCGCTCTCCACGATGAAGGCCACGGCGATGCGCACCCGCTCCACCGTCGCCCGGTTCACCCGGTGCCCGTCCTCCGGGCCCTCCGCTCGGATGCCACCGGCCCGCATCACCGTACCTCCGGGGGCGGCACGGGCGCCGAGGCGACCAGGTGCCCACCGGCGGTGGACATCTGGGCGGGGACGACGGGCGGTTCGGCCGCGGCGGCCGTCTCCGCAGCCGACGACTGCCGGGGGACGACGGGGGGTTCGGCCGCGGCGGCCGTCTCCGCAGCCGACGACTGCCGGGGGACGACCGGGGGGAGCGCCGGGACGGGGGCGGCGGGGGCGTCCGTGGCGGGCACCCCGGTGACCGGCGACCGCATCGGGCGGCCGTGGCGCAGCTCCATGTAGCGGCCGGCGACGCGGCGTGCCGCCGTCACCGGATCGCCGGCCGGGCTGTAGTTGTACGTCCTGCGGCCGGTGCTCCCGGACACCGTGCCCGACCACCAGAAGTAGCAGGAGCCGTCCGTCCAGGCCACGAGATCGACACACACGGACACCAGCGCTATGCCTCTACCTTCGTGAACCTCTGAGGTGATGCCGTGCCACTCCAGCGCCCGCCTCAGACGGTGGGCGGCGCGGGCGGCGGGATGCCTCCGCAGCCGCACCTCGGCACGCTCACCGCCGCCCTGACTCCCAGCAGGAAAGCTCATGGAACGAACCTAGAAATATGCCAAGAAACCCGGCAAGGTAGTTTCGCGTTGTTGCTGCCTGTTCCTGGGTCACATCCGCCTCAGAGCGACCCCAAGATCCGGTAGCTTGGCGCCATGACGAGCCCCGGGGCGTACGACCGATGGGCCGCCGAGTCGATCAAGCGGCTGGAGGACGAGGCCGCCGAGGTGGGGCCGACGCCGCTGCGCGTCCTGCCGCTGCCCGCCGGCTCGGGCGCCGCCCTGTACCTCAAGGACGAGTCGGCGCATCCCACCGGGAGCCTGAAGCACCGCCTGGCCCGCGCACTGTTCGCCGAAGCGATGGCGCGCGGCCGGATCCGCGAAGGCACCACGGTCGTGGGGGCGACGGGCGGCCCGATGGCGGTCGCGGAGGCGTACTTCGCCAGGCTCCTCGGCCTGCCCTACATCGCCGTCATGCCCGGTGAGCCGTCGCCCGAGCGGGCCGTGCCCGTCGAGCGGCTGGGCGGCGAGTGCCGGTTCGTCAGCCCGCCACTGGCGATCTACGACGCGGCCCGGGAGCTGGCCGCCGAGACCAGCGGCCATTTCATGGACCACTTCTCCTCGGCCGCCGCGGTCGCCGACCGGCGTGCCGGCGACCTGGCGGCGGAGCTGTTCGGGCAACTGCCCGGGTACGGCATGGACGTGCCCCGCTGGGTGGTGGCCGGCGCGGGCACCGGCGCGACCAGCGGCGCCGTCGGCCGTCACGTCCGTGAGCACGGGCTGCCGACACGGCTGGCGGTGGCGGACCCGGAGAACTCCGCCTACTTCCCCGGCTGGGCGAGCGGCGCCGGCGACTACGCCACCGGCATGCCCTCGCGCATCGAGGGCGTGGGACGCCCCCGGATGGAACCGGCCTTCGTCCCCGCGCTGATCGACATGGTCGTGCCCGTCCCGGACGCCGCCAGCGTCGCGGCGGCGCGGCACGTGCGGGCGGTGACGGGCCTGCCTGTGGGCGGGTCGACGGGCACCACCCTGTGGGCGAGCCTGGAGCTGATCGCGCGCATGCGCCGCGACGGAATCGAAGGGGCGGTGGTCACGCTGATCGCCGACGCCGGTCCGCGCCATCTCCGGACCTACCATGACGACACCTGGGCGGAGAAGAAGGGCCTTGACCCGGCCCCGTACACGGCCACGCTGGAGCGGTTCCTCTCCGGAGATCCCTGGGAACCACCACCGCGCTGACGCCCCGGCCGCCACCCACCGGCGATCAGCCGATATGACTGAGATGACGGCATCGTGATGGTATGTCCAGCAGGAGGTATGGAAATGGACTACGTCAGGCTTGGTGCGACCGGGATGAAGGTGTCGCGGATCTGCCTCGGCATGATGAGCTACGGCGACCCGTCGAGGTGGCAGGACTGGGTGCTCGACGAGGAGCGGAGCGAGCCCCTGGTCCGCAAGGCCGCCGACGCGGGCGTCACCTTCTTCGACACCGCCGACGTCTACTCGGCCGGCACCAGCGAGGAGGTCACCGGGCGGCTGCTGCGCAGGATCTTCCCCCGCCGTGAGGACTACGTGCTCGCCACCAAGGTGTTCTTCCCGGTGGGGCAGGGCCAGAACGACTGGGGCCTGTCGCGCAAGCACATCTTCGACGCCATCGACGCCTCTCTCAAGCGGCTGGGCACCGACTACGTCGACCTGTACCAGATCCACCGCTGGGACGACCAGACGCCCATCGAGGAGACGATGGAGGCGCTGCACGACGTCGTCCGCGCCGGCAAGGCCCGCTACATCGGCGCCTCCACCATGTACGCCTGGCAGTTCGCCAAGGCGCAGCACGTCGCCGAGCTCAACGGCTGGACGAGGTTCGTGTCCATGCAGAATCACTACAACCTCCTCTACCGCGAGGAGGAGCGCGAGATGATCCCGCTCTGCCTGGACCAGGGGGTCGGGCTGGTCCCGTGGAGCCCGCTCGCGCGCGGGCTGATCGCGAGGGCCGGGTCGCGGGACACCGGCACCACGCGGGCCGGCACGGACGGCCGTATCGAGCAGCTGTACGGCGGGGAGGGCGACGAGGCGGTCCTCGACCGGGTGGCCGAGGTCGCGGCCCAGCGCGGCGTCACCCCGGCCCAGGTGGGCCTGGCCTGGCTGCTCGCCCAGCCCGGCGTGAACGCCCCGATCGTCGGCGCCACCAAGGAACGCCACCTGGACGACGCCATCGCGGCCGTGGGGCTGGAGCTCGACGAGAAGGAGCTGGCCTACCTGGCCGAGCCGTACCGGACGCGTCCCGTGGTGCACTGAGCCGAGGACCCGCCGGGCCGGGGGCGAGGCGGAAATGTCGGAGCCCTTCCGTAAGCTGACCCCCATGGGGAGGGCGAACGACGAGGCGGCGGCGGCTCTTGAGGAGTACGCCGATCTTTTCGCGATGACCGGCGGTGACGCGTTCAGGGTCCGCAGCTACCAGAAGGCCGCCAAGGCCATAGCGGGGTTCCCGGAGGACATCTCGAAGGTCGATGTCCGCCGGGTGCCCGGCGTGGGCGAGGCGATCGCGAAGAAGATGGAGGAGTTCCTCCAGAGGGGCAGCTTCCGCCAGCTCGACGCGCTGCGGGCCGAGGTGCCCGAAGGGGTGCGCATGCTCACGCGCATCGCCTCGCTCGGGCCGAAGAAGGCCGTCTTCCTCTACCACGAGCTCGGCATCGACTCCCCCGAGGCGCTGGCCGAGGCGATCAGGCAGGGCCGGCTCGCGGGGCTGCGCGGGTTCGGCGCCAAGACCGAGGAGAACCTCCTCAAGGGCATCGAGCAGATGCGGCAGGCGGGCGAGCGGGTGCACCTGGGCGTCGCCATGGATCTCGCCGAGCGCGTCATGGCGTCGCTGCCCGCCGACAAGATCGCCTACGCGGGGTCGCTGCGCCGCATGAAGGACACCGTCGGCGACATCGACATCCTGGCCGTCGGCCCGGAGTCGCTGATGGAGGAGTTCCGGCGGCAGCCGTACGTCGCCGAGGTGATCGCGAGCGGCGACCGCAAGACGTCGGTGCGCACCACCGAGGGCCTGCAGGTCGACCTGCGCGTGGTGCCGGCCGAGTCGTGGGGTGCGGCGATGCAGTATTTCACCGGCTCCAAGGAGCACAACGTCCGGGTGCGCGAGATGTGCGTCAAGCGCGGCTGGAAGCTGTCGGAGTACGGCCTGTTCGAGGGCGAGAAGGTGATCGCCTCCCGCACCGAGGAGGAGATCTACCAGGCGCTCGGCATGCAGTGGGTGCCCCCCACCCTGCGCGAGGACGGCGGTGAGGTGCAGGCCGCGCTGCGCGGCGAGCTGCCCGAGCTGGTGACGGCCGCCGACCTGAAGGGCGACCTGCACACCCACACCGACCTCACCGACGGCATCGCCTCCCTGGAGGAGATGGTGGGGGCGGCGGCCGCTCTGGGGTACGCCTACTACGCGGTCACCGACCACGCGCCGAACCTCTTCATGCAGCGCATGACGCTCGACAAGATGCTGGAGCAGCGTGAGCGGCTCCACCGCCTCCAGGACGAGTACCCCGGCATGCGGCTGCTGCACGGCACCGAGCTCAACATCGCCCCGGACGGCACGGTCGACTGGCCGGCCGAGGTCCTCAAGGGCTTCGACGTGTGCGTGGCCTCGGTGCACTCGCATTTCACCCAGTCCCGCGAGGAGATGACCCGCCGGTTCATCGCCGCCTGCGAGAACCCCCACGTCCACATCATCGGCCACCCCACCACCCGCAAGATCGGCAAGCGCCTGCCGGTCGACGCCGACTGGGAGGCGGTGTTCGCCGCCGCGGCCCGCACGAACACCATCATGGAGATCGACGCCTACCCCGACCGCGCCGACCTGCCGTCCGATCTCGTGCGGCTCGCCCGCCACCACGGCGTGAAGTTCTCGATCGACAGCGACTCGCACGCCGTGCCGCACCTCGGCAACCTCCGGTTCGGCGTCGGCATCGCCCAGCGGGCCTGGCTGACCCCCGACGACGTGGTCAACACCTGGCCGGTCGACCGCCTGCTGGCCTACCTCACAGCCCACTGAGAGCCGAGCCCCGCCCGCGAGCCGAGCGCCGGGAGACTGTCCACCACCCCGCCGCCCGACGGCCGGCGGCCCGATCCTGAGCCCGCCCCTCGCGGGCCCGGGGGCGGTAGTGGGCCGGGGCTTCGTCCCTCGCGGGCTCGGGAAGACCGTCTCTTTGTCGCCCGCCTGCCGAACCGGTAGCCCATCCCAGGTCCGCTGCTGACGAGGCGGGCTTGGGAAGTGGGTCGGGGGCTCGGGCTCGGGCTCGCGAAGACCGTCTCTTTGTCGCCCGCCTGCCGAACCGGTAGCCCATCCCGGGTCCGCCCCTTGCGGAGCGGGTTTGGGAAGTGGGTCGGGGGTTCGGCGCTCGTGGGGTGGGGTGGGAAGTAGACTGTACATATAGGCTGGTTTGTTGGTAGGAAATATATAGATGCTTTGCCCGGATATGGGGGTGCCGTATGGATCTCGACGAGAACGTTGGCTCCCGTGCCGGCGTCATCTCCTCCCCCATCGTCAAACCGCTGCCGCCCGAGCTGTTCGTGGTCCACGGCACCGTGGCCGAGATGCGGTGGGAGGCCATGCGCGGGCAGGGTTACCACACCCCTAACGACCGGTTCTTCGTCCGCAACCACACCGCCACCCCGCTCATCGACTCCGGCACGTGGCGGCTGCGCCTGCACGGCGACGCCCTGCGCGCGCCCCGCAGCCTCTCCTACGAGGATCTGCTGGCCCTGCCGTGCACGACGGCCGACGTGGCGATCGAGTGCGCGGGCAACGGGCGGGCGTTCTTCGAGTCGCAGCAGGGCACCCGTACCCCCGGCATTCCATGGCGCCTCGGCGCGATCGGCGTGGCCCGCTGGCGCGGCGTTCGGCTGTCGACCCTCCTCGACCTGGCCGGGGTCACCGCGGACGCCGTGGACGTCATGCCGCGCGGCCTCGACGCCCCCTACGTTGAGGACGGCGTCGACCACGGGCCGGTACGCCGCCCGCTGCCCATCACCAAGGCCCTGGCCGACGTGCTGGTGGCCTACGAGATGAACGACGTCCCCCTGCCGCCCGACCACGGCTTCCCGGCGCGGCTGGTGGTCCCCGGCTGGAGCGGGGTCGCCTCGATCAAGTGGCTGGGTGACATCGAGGTCTCCAGCAGGCCGCTGTCCTCGCCGTGGAGCACGCGCTTCTACCGGATGTTCGGGCCGGGATACCCGCCGGAGGGCAGCGCGCCGCTGACCGTGCAGGCCGTCAAGAGCGCGTTCGAGCTGCCGTGGGGCGCGACGCTTCGGGCCGGGCGGCAGCACATCCTGCACGGCCGCTCCTGGTCCGGCAACGGCCACATCGTGAAGGTCGAGATCAGCGTCGACGGGGGGCTCAGCTGGCGGCGGGCCGAGACCCGCGGGCCGCGCCTGGCCCGCGCCTGGGCGCCCTGGCACGTCGCCTGGGCGCCGAGGACACCCGGGCCGTACGTGCTGATGGCCAGGGCGACGGACGAGACGGGCGCCACCCAGCCGCGCGAGGCGCGCTACAACAGCCTGGGTTACCACTTCGACGGCGTGGTGGCCCACCCGGTGACCGTGGTCGGCTGACACGCGAGCCCGGCCGCGGCCCTCCGGTTCGACGGCGTGGTGGCGCATCCGGGGAACGCGGTCGGCTGACACAAGAGCCCGGCCGCGGCCCTCCGGAGGTGTGGGGAGGGTTCGCGGCCGGGTGGCTTCCGTGGCGGAAGGTCAGTGGGAGACCGCCTTCTCGGCGCCGGCTCCGGTGAGGGAGCGGACCTCGATCTCGGCGTACTTGCGGGCGTTGTACTCCTTGCTCAGCACCGTCCCGAGGTAGCCGGCGAGGAAGCCGAGCGGGATCGACACCAGGCCGGGGTTCTCCAGCGGGAACCAGGCGAAGTTCGCGCTCGGGAACAGCGAGGTCTTCGTGCCCGAGACCACCGGCGAGAACACCACCAGCAGCACGGCCGACACCAGGCCGCCGTAGATCGCCGAGACCGCCCCGGCGGTGTTGAACCGCTTCCAGAACAGGCTGTAGAGGATGGCGGGCAGGTTGCCGGAGGCCGCGACCGCGAAGGCGAGCGCCACGAGGAAGGCCACGTTGAGCGACTGGGCGAAGATCCCGAGCACGATGGCCACCGCGCCGATGACGAAGGCGGCGATCCTCGCGACGAGGATCTCCTGCCGGTCGGTCGCCGTCCCCCTCTTGAACACGTGGGCGTACAGGTCGTGGGCGAAGCTGGAGGACGAGGCCAGGGTGAGCCCGGCCACCACGGCGAGGATGGTGGCGAACGCCACCGCGGCGATCACCGCGAGCAGGATCGTCCCGCCCACCTCACCGAAGATCAGCTGTCCGATCTTCAGCGCCAGCTGCGGGGCGGCCGTGTTGCCCGCCTTGTTCTGCTCGGCGATGGCCTTGCTGCCGACCAACGCCGCGGCGCCGAACCCGAGGACCAGGGTGAGCAGGTAGAACACGCCGATGATGCCGATGCCCCAGATGACCGACTTGCGGGCGTCCTTCGCGGTCGGGACGGTGTAGAAGCGGATCAGGATGTGCGGCAGGCCGGCCGTGCCGAGGACCAGGGCGAGGCCGAGGCTGATCAGGTCGAGCTTGCCCGCCAGGCCCTTGGCGTCCACGCCGTACTTCAGCCCCGCGTTCAGGAAGGCGTCGCCCTTGCCGCTCTGCTGCGCGGCGCTGCCGAGCAGGCTGGAGAGGTTGAAGCCGAAGTGGCCGAGCACCAGCAGGGTCACCAGCGCGGCGCCCGTCATCAGCAGCACGGCCTTGACGATCTGCACCCAGGTGGTGCCCTTCATGCCGCCGACGACCACGTAGACGATCATCAGCAGGCCGACGACCGCGATGGTCGCCGCCTTGCCGCCCTCGGAGGTGATCCCGAACAGCAGGCCGACCAGCGCGCCCGCGCCCACCATCTGCGCCAGCAGGTAGAAGATGCTGACCACGATGGTGGAGACGCCCGCGGCGGTGCGCACCGGGCGGGGGCTCATCCGGAAGGCCAGCACGTCGGCCATGGTGTACTTGCCGGAGTTGCGCATCAGCTCGGCGACCAGCAGCAACGCCACCAGCCAGGCCACCAGGAACCCGATGGAGTACAGGAAGCCGTCGTACCCCGACAGCGCGATGATGCCCGCGATGCCGAGGAACGAGGCGGCCGACATGTAGTCGCCGCCGATGGCGAGGCCGTTCTGCACGCCGCTGAACGACCGGCCGCCGGCGTAGAAGTCCGCGGCGTTCTTGGTGTGCCGGCTCGCCCAGAAGGTGATGCCGAGCGTGGCGGCCACGAAGATGACGAACAGTGTGATCGACAGCGCCTGGTCACTCATTGGACGTCCCCTCGATCTCGCCGCGGAGCTTGCCGGACAGCGGGTCGAGCTTCCTGTCGGCGTGCCTGGCGTAGGCCCACGCGATGAGGAACGTCGACACGAACTGCAGGACGCCGAAGATCAGCGCCACGTTGATGTTCCCGAAGACCTTGGTGCCCATGAACCCGCGCGCCCAGGCCGACAGCACCACGTACAGCAGGTACCACGCGAGGAAGGCGATGGTCACGGGGAAAGCCCAGTTGCGGTAGCGCCGGCGCAGTTCCTGGAACTCCGGCCCCGCCTGCACCTGTTCGTATGCCGATGACTCCTCTTGTTGAGTCGCCACGGAGACCTCCCATGTTGTGATCTGGATCACGCTCACCGTAGGAGGGCGGGCAGGCGGTTGCGGAGAGGCGCGGGGAGGGCCGTCGCCAAGCCGCCCCGACCGGTCGCCCATGGGGACGGGGCCTGCGCCGAAAGGCCCGTTCCGCACGACGAGCGGTCGGACCGTTCCGAGCAAGCGACCGCTCGCGATGATGGCGGACCGTCGTGAGCGGGCCACCGCTCGCGATGACGGGAGGACCGTTGCGAGCGGGCCACCGCTCGCGATCGGGCGCGAGGCGCGGCCGATACGGCCGGATGTCCGCCGGCGGCCCGGGAGAGGTCAGCTGGAGCGGGGACGCCAGTCGCCGCGGTCGACGTTCAGCGCCTCCGGCGCGTGCAGCCGCACCATCGTGCGCGCCACCCCCCGCGGCACCCGGCCCGGTGTGAGCAGCGAGACCAGGATCATCACCGCGAAGGAGATCGGGACGGTCCACGCCGCCGGCTGGGCGAGGAGGGCGCCCGCCCAGCCCCCGTACGGCCCACCGGCGATCACCGCGATCACCGCCGCCCCGGCCAGCCCGCCGCCGACGAGCAGCCCGGCCATGGCGCCGGTGGTGGTCAGCCGCCGCCACCAGATGCCGAGCACCAGCAGCGGGCAGAACGACGAGGCCGCCACCGCGAAGGCGAGCCCCACGACGTCGGCGACGGCCAGCGACCGCGCCCCCGTGGCGAGCACGAGCGGCACGGTGACGGCGAGCAGCGTGGCCACCCGGAACGACGGCACTCCCCCGCGCAGGATGTCCTGGCCGATCACGCCCGCCACCGACACGGCGAGCCCGGAGGAGGTGGACAGGAACGCCGCGAAGGCCCCCGCCGTGACCAGCGCGCCGAGCACGTCCCCGGCGGTGCCGCCGATCAGGCGGCCCGGGAGGGTGAGCACCACCGCGTCCGTGCGGCCGGTCATGAGCAGCTCGGGCGTGTAGAGCCGGCCGAGCGCGCCGTACACGGCCGGGAGCAGGTAGAACGCGCCCAGCAGGGTCAGCACGACGAGCGTGGTGCGGCGCGCGGCGCGCCCGTCGGGGTTGGTGTAGAACCGCACCAGCACGTGCGGCAGCCCCATGGTGCCGAGGAAGGTCGCCAGGATCAGCGAGTACGTCGCGTACAGCGGGTGCTCGCGGCCGTGCAGCGGGAGCATCCACTCGTGGTCGGTCAGCACGGGCAGGTTCTCGACGTGCGGCACCGCGGCGCCGGCGGGGAAGGCGACGGTGGTGTCGTGCGCGATCGTGTGCTCCCCGGGCGGGAGCGCCAGCCGGGCGTCGCGGACGGCCCGGCCGTCCACGCGTCCGGTGGCGGTCACGGTGACCGGCCGGTCGACGCGCACGGTGACGTCGGCGCCGACGGACACGGTGACCGGCTCGGTGAACACCGGGGGCGCGTCGCTCGCGAGGCCCGGGCCGCCGCCGGTGTGCCAGGCGAACAGCAGGAACACCACGGGCAGGGCGAGCGCGGTGAGCTTCAGCCAGTACTGGAAGGCCTGGACGAAGGTGATCGACCGCATGCCGCCGGACAGCACGTTGGCCGCGACCACGAGGGCGACCAGCACGCCGCCCACCCACGCGGGCGCGCCGGTGATCGTACGGAACACCAGGCCGGCGCTCTGGAACTGCGGCATGAGGTACAGCCAGCCGATCGCCACGACCAGCACGCTGGCCACCCGCCGCACGGCCATGGACTCCAGGCGGGCCTCGGCGAAGTCGGGCAGCGTGTAGGCGCCCGAGCGGCGCAGCGGGGCCGACACCAGGACCAGCAGCACCAGGTAGCCGCCCGTCCAGCCCACCGGAAGCCACAGCATGTCGGCCCCGTAGGCGAGGATCAGCCCGGCGATGCCGAGGAACGACGCCGCCGAGAGGTACTCTCCGCCGATGGCGGAGGCGTTCCACAGCGGGGACACCGTGCGCGAGGCGACGTAGAAGTCGGAGGTCGTCCGCGACAGCCGCAGCCCGAACGCGCCGATGAGGATCGCCGCCACGACCACCACCAGCACGGCCCCGAGGCCGAGCCCTGTGTTCACCGTCCCCGCACCGCCCGCCCGCGCCCGGCCGCACGCACGACCGGCCCGCGCCCGACCGGCCCACACCCGGACGTACGCACGACCGGCCCACACCCGGCCGTACACGCGACCTGCCCGCGCCCGGCCGTCCCCCGGCCGGTCAGCGCTCCCGCCGGCCTCACTCGCGCTCGACCAGGTCGGCGAAGTGGCGCTCGTTGCGCTCGGCCTGCCGGACGTACAGCCAGGCGCCGGCGACGAAGGCCGGGTAGATCAGCCCGGCGAGCACCACCCACGGCAGCGGCAGCCCGCCGAGCCGCACCTCACGCAGGGCCGGGACCAGCAGGAACAACAGCGGCAGGCCGCCGATCAGGCAGCCGAGCACCGTGCACACGAACAGGGCGAGCCGGAACTGGGTGCGCACCAGCGAGCGCATGTAGACCTCGCCGAGGCGCGTCTGCTCGTCGATCTCCATGGTGACGGGGTAGCGCGGCCTGCGGGCGGCGGTGGTGCGCGGGCTCGTCACGACCTGCCGGCGCGGCTTCTCGGGGGTCCTGGTCACCACCGGTGTCCTCTCGTCGGGGCCGCCCGCCTGCCGTACGTCGCGCCGCTCACTCGGCGCGGCCCTTCCGCGCGCGGCGGACGAGCAGGTCGCGCAGCTCGCGGGTGTGCCTGCGGCTGACGGGGATCTCGGTGTCGCCGATCCGCACGGTGCAGCGGCCGGAGTCGATGTGGAGCTCGTCGATGTGCTTGAGGGCCACCAGGTGGCTGCGGTGCACGCGGACGAACCCGGCGGCGGCCCATCGTTCCTCCAGCGCGGCGAGCGGGATGCGCACGAGGTGGCTGCCACCGGCGGTGTGCAGCCGCGCGTAGTCCCCCTGGGCCTCGACGTAGCGGACGTCCGAGCTCGCGACGAACCGGGTGACCCCCGCCAGCTCCACGGGGATCGTCTCGGCGTCGGGCGCCGCGCGTGCCGCCTCCGCCGCCGCGCCGGGGGCGTCCGGGATGCTCGCGCAGACCCGGCGGATCGCCTCGGCCAGCCGCTCGGGGCGTACCGGTTTGAGCAGGTAGTCCTCGGCCTTGATCTCGAAGGCGTCCACGGCGTGCTCTTCGTAGGCGGTGACGAACACCACGCGGGGCGGCCGGGTGAACTGGGCCAGCAGGCGGCCGAGCACGACGCCGTCGAGCCCGCGCATCCGGATGTCGAGGAACACCGCGTCGACGGGCTTGCCCTCGGCCATGGCCCGGTCGAGCATCTTCAGCGCCGACGCGCCGTCGCGCGCCGTGGCGACCTCGCCGATCCGCGCGTCGGCGCGCAGAAGGTAGGCCAGGTCCTCCAGCGCCGGCTGCTCGTCGTCCACGGCCAGCACACGCAGCCCTGTCACATCACTTCCGTTCGCCCTGCCGCATTTTCGAATCCACTAGAGCGTGGTAAATCGGGAACGGGAAGTCAACGGGTACGGTGACCGGCGGAGATAACTATACGGAGACACCCGGCCGGTATTTCGGGACCCGGACGGTGATCTTGGTGCCCGCGCCCGGTGCGGTCTCCACGACCAGGCCGTACTCGTCGCCGTACACCTGACGCAGCCGCTCGTCGACGTTGGCCAGCCCGACGCCGCCCGCGCCGGACCGTTCGTCCGCGTCGCCGGACAGGATGCGGCGCAGCCGCTCGGGGTCCATGCCGACCCCGTCGTCCTCGACGCCGATCAGGCACTCGGCGCCGGCGTCCTCGGCGGTGATCGAGATGTGGCCGGCGCCGTCCTTGCCCTCCAGGCCGTGCCGGACGGCGTTCTCCACGAGGGGTTGCAGGCACAGGAACGGCACGGCCACCGGCAGCACCTCCGGCGCGATGCGCAGCGTGACCCGCAGCTCGTCGCCGAAGCGGGCCCGTTCCAGGGTCAGGTAGCGGTCGATGGAACGCAGTTCCTCGGCCAGGGTGGTGAACTCGCCGTGCCGGCGGAAGGAGTAGCGGGTGAAGTCGGCGAAGTCGAGCAGCAGCTCGCGGGCGCGCTCGGGGTCGGTGCGGACGAACGACGCGATCGTGGTGAGCGAGTTGTAGATGAAGTGCGGCGAGATCTGGGCGCGGAGGGCCCGCACCTCGGCCTCGATCAGCAGGGTACGTGACCGGTCGAGCTCGGCCAGCTCCAGCTGGGAGTCCACCCAGCGCGCGACCTCGCCCGTCGCCCGGACCAGTCCCGCCGAGGCGTGGTCGCCGTAGGCCGCCAGCGACCCCACGACGCGGTCGTCGGTGGTCAGGGGAACCACCACGGCGTATCGCACGGGGCATTCGGGCCGGTCGCACCAGACCACCTCGGGGCCGAGGACCTGGATACGGCCGTCACGCAGGGTCGCCGCCGCCGCGGCGAAGGCGTTCTTCGCGTGGTGCTCGCCCGCGCCGTCGTACACCAGCAGCTCCTCGCCGTTGGTGATCGCGATGGCGGGCGAGCCGAGCAGCTCGCGCAGGTAGCGCGAGGCCTTCATCGCCCCGGCCGCCGTCAGGCCGGCCCGCAGCGGCGGCGCGGCCAGGGAGGCGGTGTGCAGCGTCTCGAAGGTGGCGCGCTCGGCGGGGCTGGTGCCCAGCTCACGCCGCCCGCGCAGCACCCGCCACAGCACCACCGCCGGCACCCCGAGCAGCACGGCGAGCAGGGGCACGGCGAGCAGCGGTTCCACGCCGCCGGAGCCTACTCCACGCCGGGGTCCAGCAGCGTCATCCCGGCGAAGTACGACGCGATCTGGGGAAGGGGCCGGCCGGCGATGCCGCCGGAGGTCGTGGCGGAGTAGACGCGCCGCCCGGCGTCGGCGGCGGCCTGGTCGCCGTCACCCTGGTAGATGTGCGAGAGCACCAGGCTTCTTACTTCGTCATCCCCGGGAGCGCGGGAACGGGGTCCAGGGCGGCGACGACCGCGGCGATCGCCGGCTCACCGGCCCGGTCGCGGTGGTGGGCCAGCATCACCTCGACGTGCCATTCGGGCAGGTCGGTGACGTCCACCTGGACGAGCGTGCCGTGGGCGAGGTCCTGGCGGACGGTGGAGCGGGTCAGCAGGCCGACCGCCAGTCCCGCCCGGGCCAGTTCGGCGACGGTCTCGGCGGGGCTGACGTCGTACACCTGGTGGGCTCCGGCGGGCTGGTCGGAGAGCCGCTCGCGGAAGGCCGCCGCGCCGGTGCCCCAGTTGTTGAAGGCGAGGTGATGGGCGCCGAGCTCGCCCAGGTCGACGCGCCGGCCGGCGAGCGGGTGGCCGGGGTGGGCGACGACGATGACCTCGTCGCGGCGGAACCGGTGGAGCCGCACCTCGTGAGCGTGGGGAACCGGCAGCGTGAAGGCGATGTCGGTGCTGCCCGCGGCGACCCGGTGCAGGGCGTCCCGGCTGTGCTGGTCGTCGACGGTGATCGAGCACTTGAGCGGGCGCAGGGCGGCCGCCACGAAGGGGACGGCCAGCGGGGCGTAGCTGGCGTACGTCGTGACGTGCAGGGCCGCGGTGGTGTCCTCGGCCCTGGCGGCGGCGAGGGCGCGCCCGGCGAGCGCCAGGCAGCGTTCGGCGTGCGGGAGGAGCCGCCGGCCCGCGGGGGTGAGGGTGACTCCGCGGTTCGACCGCACCAGCAGCGGCCGGCCGATGAGCCGCTCGAGCCGGCCGAGGCGTTCGCTGACGGACGGCTGCGTGACGTGGAGCTCCCGCGCGGCCCCGGACAGGGACCCGGTCGCGGCGGCGGTGGCGAACGCGTGCAGGTCGGCCAGCTCCAGAGTCATAGGCACAGCCTATGGCCAGCTCTACGCAGATAGGCGTTCCCTTGGACCGACGCCGCTTCATAGGCTCGAACCCATGAATACGGACATCGAGGACGAGGTGACCCGCTGGCGGGCGGAGACGCCGGGCTGCCGGAACGTGGTGCACCTCAACAACGCCGGTTCCTCGCTGCCGCCGTCGCCGGTGCTGGACGCGGTGACACGGCACCTGCGCCTCGAGGCGGAGTACGGCGGGTACGAGGCGGCCGACGCCGCGGCCGGCGCCCTGGAGCAGGTGTACGCCTCGATCGGCACGCTGATCGGCGCGGACGCCGCGGAGGTGGCGCTGGTCGAGAACGCCACCCGCGCGTGGGACATGGCCTTCTATTCGATCCCCTTCGCCCCCGGCGACCGCGTCCTCACCTGCGTCAGCGAATACGCCAGCAACTACCTGGCCTTCCTCCAGCTCCGGGACTCCCGGGGCGTCGAGATCGTCGTCGTCCCGGACGACGACGCCGGTGAGATCGACCTGGACGCCCTGGCCCGGGCCGCCTCCCACGAGCGCACCCGGCTGATCGCCATCACGCACATCCCCACCAACGGCGGTGTGGTGAACCCGGCCGCGGAGGTCGGCCGGATCGCCAGGGAGAACGGCGTCCTGTACCTGCTGGACGCCTGCCAGTCCGTCGGGCAACTGGAGGTCGACGTCGACGCCATCGGCTGCGACTTCCTGTCGGCCACCGGGCGCAAGTTCCTGCGCGGCCCGCGCGGCACCGGCTTCCTGTACGCCCGCGCCGCCACGACCGCGGACCTGCACCCGCCGCTCATCGACCTCCACGCGGCCACCTGGGTGACCCGCGACTCCTACGAGCTCCGCCCCGACGCCCGGCGCTTCGAGAACTGGGAGAGCTACGTCGCGGGCCGGCTGGGGCTCGGCGCCGCCGCCGACTACGCCCTGGCGATCGGGCTCGACCGGATCGAGACGCGGGTGGTGGCCCTCGCCGCCCGCCTGCGCGCCATGCTGACGGAGATCCCCGGCATCACGGTGTACGACAAGGGGCGCCGTCCGAGCGGAATCGTCACCTTCGCCCACGACCGGCTGAGGGCCCAACGGATCAGCGGGCGGCTTCGCGAGCAGCGCGTCAACACCTCGTACGCGAAGGCGTCCTCGACGCGGCTGGACCACGAGCGGCGCGGGCTGCCCGAGCTGGTGCGCGCGTCCGTGCACTACTTCACCACCGACGGCGAGCTGGAGGAGCTCACCCGGGCCCTGCGCAAGATGATCGACGAGGACTCCTAGGCCCATTTTCCGCACATCGCCCTCATCGACCTGGGTTGAGCACTGATAGCACCGGATCGCATACACCACCTGGCCAGGGAGATTCGGGCTCGTGCGGAGAACAGGCCTGGGCCCGGCCGCGGAGATCACCGCACATCACGACAGACTGCTTGATGTGCGGAACTCGTCGCTGATCTCCATCACGCCGCTTCTGCCCGCGATCCTGGTCGCGCTGTGCCTCATGGGGGCGGTGGTGGCCCGGCTGGGCGGGCTCGGGCACGGCGGGGCCGTCGTGAGGGCGTGCCTGAGGGCGGCCGCGCAGCTGCTCGCCGTGTCGGCGGTGATCACCTGGGTGATCGCGTCCTCCCCGGCGGTGGCGGGGTTCATCCTGCTCATGTACGGGGTCGCCGTTTTCACCGCGGGGCGGCGCATCACTTCCGGCCGGTCGGGTCTGTGGGCGGCGGTGCCCATCGCGGCGGGGACGGCGCCGGTGCTGGCCGTCCTCCTGGCGGGCGGGGTGATCTCCACGGCCGGGATCGTCCTGATCCCGGTCAGCGGGATCCTGCTGGGCGGCTGCCTGACGGCCACGGCCCTGGCGGGCCGCCGTGCCGTGGACGAGCTGACCCAGCGGCGGGGCGAGGTGGAGGCGGCCCTGGCACTGGGCTTCATGCCGAGGGACGCGGCGCTGGAGATCTGCCGCCCGGCGGCGGCCCAGGCGCTGCTGCCCGCGCTGGACCAGACCAGGACCGTGGGGCTGGTCACCCTGCCCGGCGCGTTCGTGGGGATGGTGCTGGGCGGCGCGAGCCCGATCCAGGCGGGGATCGTGCAGCTGGTGGTGCTGGTGGCGCTCCTGGCCGCCGAGGCCGTCGCCGTCCTGGTGACCGTCGACCTCGCCGCCCGCGGCCGTTTCGTCCGCTGACGGCCACCGGCGGCGCCCGCACGCCGGGCGGATGGCGGCCAAGGAAGGCCGGCGTGCGGGCACCGGTCAGGGGACCGTCCCGGGTCAGGACGGGACGGTCACGCCGCGGCGGCGGTGTAGCGGGTGATGACGTCGTCCCAGTTGACCAGGGACCACAGCTTCTCCACGTAGTCCGGGCGGACGTTGCGGTACTGCAGG
>NZ_JAHDTF010000046.1 GCF_018531465.1 Sphaerisporangium fuscum | reverse complement strand
AGGCAGGCGGGGGCGGCGTCGCGCACGCCCGCGGGCGGTACGGCGGCGACGCCTCGCCGCACGTCCCACCGCGGGCAGCACCGGGCGGACGCCGGCAGGCCCGACCGCGAGGCCTTCGCGGCCTCCCGCGACCCCGGCCAGGGCCCGGTGCCGCGCGCTCCGCGCAGGTCCACCGAGGGCATGCACCGCAAGCCCTCCGACCTGACGGCGGGCCGTCGGCGCACGCCCACCAACCCCGAGGCGATGCTGCGTCAGCTGTCGGAAATCGTGCGCCTTGTGCTGCCGCGTCGCTTCTGGCCGAAAAACATGGGTAAGTGAGGCGAAGGCAATTCTCAAGAGAGAATCGCTATCTTCTTACACATGCCGGAACAGCAGACGCGGCTGCTCGCCGCCAGATACGAGCTGCTCTCCCCCATCGGACGGGGCACCATGGGCACGGTCTGGCGGGCTCACGACCGTCTCCTCGGCCGCGACGTCGCCGTCAAGGAGATCCGCCAGGATTCGGGACTGAGCAAGGAGCAGCGCGACGAACTGCGCGAACGCATGATCCGCGAGGGGCGGGCCGCCGCGAAGATCGCCCACCCCTCGGTGGCCACCGTCCACGACGCGATCGTCGTCGACGGCAGCCCGTGGATCATCATGGAACTGGTCGAGGCCAGGTCGCTGGAGCAGGTGATCGAGGAGGAGGGCCCGCTGCCGCCGCGCCTGGTCGCCGAGATCGGTCTCGATCTGATGGGCGCCCTCGGCGCCGCCCACGAGCAGGGCATCCTGCACCGCGACGTCAAGCCGGCCAACGTCCTGCTCACCGAGACCGGCCGGGTCGTCCTGACCGACTTCGGCATCGCGAAGGTCGAGGGGGACGCCAGCATCACCAAGACCGGCATGGTGATCGGCTCCCCCGGCTACACCGCTCCGGAACGGGCCCGGGGCGACCACACCGGTCCCGAGTCCGACCTGTGGTCGCTCGGCGCGACGCTGTACTTCGCGGTCGAGGGGCGGCCGGCGTACGAGCGGGGCTCGGTGAGCGAGACCCTCGCCGCCCTGATGACCGAGCACGCCGACCCGCCGAGGCAGGCCGGGCCGCTCCGCCCGGCGCTGGAGGCGCTCCTGGAGAAGGACTACACCAAGCGGCCCGGCCACGCCCAGGCGCTGGCCATGCTCCGTAAGGTGGCCCGCACCTCCGGCAACGGCGCCACCCCGGCCGAGCCGGCCGCCCCGGCCAAGGCGGGTGGTGACGGCACGCGGACGGCGAACGCCACGAAGGCGGGCGGCCCCGCCACGACCGCCCCCCGGGACACCACCCCCAAGCCCGCCAAGGGCACACCCCCGCGCAAGCCGGGCGGATCGCCCGGACCAGCGGGCACGGCCGCCGGCACGGCCAAGCCGGGCGGCACGATGGGCGGTACTCCCAAGCCGGACGGGACGACAGGTGGCACGGCCGAGCCGGGCGGCACGACGGGCGGTGCCGCCGGTGGTGCCCCGACGCCGGGTGGGGCGGCCGTGCCGGTGGCTGCTGTGCAGGCCGGCGGGGAGTCCGAGATCGATCCTGACAAGACCATGGTGGTCATCCGTCCCAAGGGCGGTCTGCGCATCCCCGGGGTGCAGCAGGCCGGCCCGTCGGGGGACGGCCGGGCGGCCGGCGCCGCGCCCCGCCCGGCCGCCGTGGCATCTCCCTCGTCCCCGCCCGCCCGTCCGCAGGACAAGGCCCGGATCGGCGCGGACAGCGAGGGCACGCAGGTCATGCCGCTGCCGCGACCGGCCCGCCCCGAGACGGGTCGTCCGGGAGCCGACCGGCAGGGCCCCGGCCTCCCGGGAACGGCACGGCCGGGGTCGCCGCATCCGCAGGGCCCGGGCGGGACGGCCCTCCCGCCGCCTGTCGCCTCCACCGGGGTCCGGCAATCCCCTCCCGGCTCCCCTGCGCCTCAGGGCCGCTTCCCGGCCCCGCCGGTGCCCCAGGGAGCGCCACCCGCCCCCGCGTACGGCTCCGCTCCGCAGGGCGCCGCTCCGCAGGGCGTCGGCCCGCAGGGTGGGGCGGCGGCGGGTGAGCGCTGGCCGGGCCGTGAGGAGAGCGGGCTCGGGACCGACCTGTTCGCCTTCCAGGGCCCGGCCGCGCGGCGCGGGCGCACCCCGGTGGGCATGGTGATCCTTTTGGCCATAGCGCTGATCGGGCTGGCCGCCATCGTGATGCTCATCTCGGCCGCGGTCTCCGACAGCGGCGGCTCCGGCCACGCGGCCGGACCGCACCAGACGCGAACCGTCCTCGCGGCGCCGGCGACCGATCAGGGACCGTCCACCCTGCGGTGACCGAGTAGGGGCGTCCAGTCGGCGCGTCCGGGGGTTCGCCGGGCAAGACTGGAGGCATGGAGGAATTCCGGATCGAACATGACTCTATGGGCGAAGTACGCGTCCCGGCGTCGGCGAAGTGGCGGGCGCAGACGCAGCGGGCGGTGGAGAACTTCCCGATATCCGGGCGCGGGCTGGAGCCCGCCCACATAGCGGCCCTCGGGCTGATCAAGGCCGTGGCCGCCGAGGTGAACGGCGAGCTGGGCGTGCTGGAGCCCGACATGGCCGAGGCCATCTCGGAGGCCGCCACGGACGTCGCCGAGGGCGAGTGGAACGACGAGTTCCCGATCGACGTCTTCCAGACCGGCTCGGGCACCTCGTCCAACATGAACGCCAACGAGGTGATCGCCACGCTGGCCGAGAAGCGCCTCGGCCGCCCGGTGCACCCGAACGACCACGTCAACGCCTCCCAGTCGTCCAACGACGTCTTCCCCTCGTCGATCCACGTCGCCGCGATGATCGACACCGTCTACGAGCTGATCCCGGCGCTGGACCACCTGGCCATCGCGCTGCGCCAGAAGGCCGTCCAGTTCGACAAGACGGTCAAGGCCGGGCGTACGCACCTGATGGACGCGACGCCCGTCACGCTGGGCCAGGAGTTCGGGGGGTACGCGGCGCAAATCGAGAACGGCATCGCCCGCCTGCGCGGGACGCTGCCCCGGGTGGCCGAGCTGCCTCTCGGCGGTACGGCGGTGGGCACGGGCATCAACACCCCGCCCGGGTTCGCGCAGAAGGTGATCGAGAAGCTGAGGGAGGCCACCGAGCTGCCGTTCACCGAGGCGCGCGACCACTTCGAGGCCCAGGGCGCCCGCGACGCGCTGGTGGAGCTGTCGGGACAGCTCCGGGTGATCGCCGTGTCCCTCAACAAGATCGCCAACGACCTGCGCTGGATGGGGTCCGGCCCTCGCGCCGGGCTGGCCGAGATCAACCTGCCCGACCTGCAACCCGGCTCCTCGATCATGCCGGGGAAGGTGAACCCCGTCGTCCCCGAGGCGGTCTGCATGGTCGCGGCCCAGGTCATGGGCAACGACGCGGCGGTCGCCTTCGCGGGCGCGTCGGGGAACTTCGAGCTCAACGTGATGATGCCGGTCATCGCCCGTAACATCCTGGAGTCCGTCCGCCTGCTGGCGAACGTGTCCCGGCTGCTCGCCGACCGCACCGTGCACGGGATCACGGCCAACCCCGAGCGGCTGCGGGAGTACGCCGAGTCGTCCTCCTCGATCGTGACCCCGCTGAACCGCTACCTGGGGTACGAGGAGGCCGCGGCGGTCGCCAAGCAGGCCCTCAAGGAGCGAAAGACCATCAAGGACGTCGTCGTCGAGCGCGGCCACCTGGAGTCGGGCAAGCTGACCGAGGAACAGCTGGACGCCGCCCTGGACGTCCTGGCCATGACATCCCCGCCGAGCCAGGCCGAGCGGAAGGCCTGAGCGGGGCCGGCCGGGCTCTGGCGGGGGCCCGGCGGGAGACGCGGGTCAGTTCTCGGGGGCGGCCAGGCGGGCCAGCATGGTGACGGCCTGCTGGACGTCCACCGGCCGGAAGAACTCGGCGTCGGCCTTGTCGACGGCGGCGATGGCCTTCGGGGCGAGTTCCGCGCCGAGGGCGGTGACGCGCAGGCGCTTGGCCCTGGTGTCGGCGGCGTCGACCTCGCGTTCGACCAGCCCCTTGGTCTCCAGCGTGCGCAGCACCTGGGAGGTCATCTTGACGTCGGTGCCGGCCTGACGGGCCAGGGTGAGCTGGTTGGGGTGCTCGCCCTGGCTGTTGAGCCACCAGGTGCAGGCGAGCAGCACGAACTGCACGTGCGTGAGGCCGAGAGGACTCAACGCGGCGGCGATGTCGCGCTGCCAGCGCAGCGTGGCGTGCCACAGCTGGAAGCCCGGGCTCTCGCCGGGGCCGAGGGTCACCTTCGCCCCCTGTGCTCCGGCGAGGCCGCCGTGGCGCGCACGCTCACCGTCCCTCGGCCAGCCTGACCAGCGCGGCCATGGTCTCGGGCCAGTCGCCCGTGATGGCGGGACCGATCTCGGGGCCGACCGCGTCGGCGGACGGTCCGCTGATCTCCATGTGGTACACCACCCGGGCGCCGGCGCCGAGGGGCTCGACGCGGTGGGTGGTCCGCAGCACCAGGTCGCCGAACCGGGCCTCGTCGGCGAACCTTTCGTTCTCGACGACGTCGGCGAGGCGCAGCTCCACCGGCTCGCCGTCACCGGGGACCATGGTGATCTCGCTGCCCGCCTCGAAGGGGCCGCGGAGCTCGATCTTCTTGATGTCGGCGTTCCAGACGCCCCAGTTCTCGACGTCCGCCCACAGCCGCCAGACGGCCTGCGGAGTGGCGGTGGTCTCGATGCTGTGCTGGTACTCCCACATGGGAACCTCCTGTGATCCGTTCAACTCTTCGCGAAGACTATCTACGCGCAGACTATCTGTCAACGCGTCTCCGAAGGGACGGCCAGGGGCACCAGCGTCACGCCGCCGATCCGGGCCGCGACGGCGCTCGACGTGACGGCGCGGGCCGCGTCACTCCGGCGGGGACGGCAGGTAGCGCTGCTGGATCGCGCGCCCCACCCGGGCCACGTGCCGGCCGCCGGGGACGCGGGCGAGCAGCCTCGTCAGGCCGGACGGCCTGCCGTCCGGTGCGCCCGGCTCCGCGCCGGCGAGGACCCGCGCCCGGCCGGCCCGGCCCAGCTCCAGCAGGAACCGCAGCTCCGCCTCCTGGCCATCGACCCGCAACCGCGGCGTCCACAGGCCGCGCACCAGGTGCCCCTCACCGGGGAGGCGGCTCACCGGGACCTTCGCGACGAGCTGACCGGGGAAGCGTCCCGGCACGCCGGGCTCGACGAGGGCGGGCACGGTGATGGCCCGGCCGCGGTTGCCGACCTGCCGCAGCACCAGCTCCGCCGGCGGCCCGCCGCTCGGCGGCACGTACGGGACGGGCAGCACGACGAACACGCTGCCCTCCCGGTGGGTCACCGTCGCGCCGGGCGAGACGAGCACGATGGACTCGGTGAACGAGCGGGGCTCCACGCACACGCTCAGCTCCCTCTGCTCCGACCAGCAGGGGATGACGAGCTTGCGCGACCGTCCGGCCACCACGCCGACGCAGCTCAGCTGCGCGCCGCGGTGCCCGGCCACGCGGGTGCGGGCGTGCTGCGCGCCGCTGTGCATACGGACGTGCACCTCCCACTCCCCCGGGCGCAGCGGACGTCCGAGCGCGGCGGTGGCGACGTCGAGCCGCGCCCGGCCGACGGCCCAGATGCGCACCCTGTCGCCCTCCGTCGCCCGGCACACCTCACCGGACACCGGCAGGAAGAAGATCAGCCCGTTGTCGCCGTGCCGGATGTAGACCTCCATGCGCGCCCGTGAGACGGCGTCGGTCACGTCGGCGAGCGCCGGCGGCAGGTCGATGCCGGGCAGCGGCGGTGTCCACAGCAGGCGGTCGCCGTGGGCCCTGAAGGTGACCGGCGTCCCGCGCGCGTCGACGATCTCCACGGCCAGGTCCATCACCAGGACGTCGTCCTCCCAGCGCAGGTCGCGCAGCTCCGCCCGCACGGAATTGCCCCTGGACGCCTCGCTGAGGGCCACCAGACGCCCCAGGTCGCCCGTCCGGACCAATACCGCCCTGGCCCGCAGATGGACCGGCAGAAGCCCGTCCAGGCCCGCGGGGAACCGTTCACGGGTGAGCTCCCGCAGCCGGCCGAACATGGCCGCACGCCGCGCGGGAGGCGCGGAGAGCAGGGGACGCCCGCCGAGCATCCGCAGGACGCCGTTGCCGAACCAGTGGGCGTACAGCCGGTCGCGCTGCTCGCCGGGGTCGCTGTGGGCGTCGACGACGTCGAGGACGGCGGCGATCCCGGCCGCGTACGCGGCGGGGTCGACCGGGTCGCCCGACGGCGGGCCGATGTGGCAGCAGACCTGGTCGGCGAGCACGGCGATCACCTTGGCCGTGAGGTACGCCTCCAGCACGAACGCCTGCTCCGACAGCTGCGGCTCGATCTCCGGGAAGCGGATCTCGCGCGAGTCGAGGAAGGCCCGGCGGAACAGCTTGTGCGCCGTGGGCAGGGCGAGCAGCCGGTCGCCCAGCACGTTCGCGCGCTCGCGGTTGTGACCGAAGACCTTGGGCGGCGGCTCGTCCCCGCGCACCACACGGCCGATCAGCACGTCGGCGTCGGTCTCGACGGCCATCCGGTACATCATCTCCAGGGCCACGCGCTCCAGCCGGTCGCGCTGGCCGAGCAGGTAGACGTACTCGCCCTGGGCGACCGCGAGGCCGACGTTGCGGCCGCGCGCCGGGGAGCCCGTGCGCTCCAGGTGCAGCACCCTGACGTTGGGCCGGACGGCGGCGACGGCGTCCAGGCGTTCGCGCGTGCCGTCCCCCGAGCCGTCGTCCGCGAAGATCACCTCGTACTCGCCGGACGGCATGGACTGCTCCAGCAGCGAACGCACGCACTCGTCGAACGCGTCGTCGTCCGCGCCCGGCTCCGACACCGGGACCACCACGCTGACCTTCACACCCATGTGGGTCAGGGTGGGACCTACGCCGCCGGTACGCCTTCAGGCTTGCCGAAACCTCGAACAACCCTGACTAAGAGTTCGCGCCGATCATTACCGAGCGGCGCCCTTCGTCAGTACCAGCCGGTCGCCTGCGAGTGCGCCCACGCGCCGCAGGGGGACTTGTAGCGGGCGGCGATGTAGCCGAGCCCCCACTCGATCTGCGTGGCGGCGCTGGACTGCCAGTCGGAGCCCGCGCTCGCCATCTTGCTGCCGGGCAGGGCCTGGGGGATGCCGTAGGCGCCGCTGCTGCGGTTCATCGCCCGCTCGTTCCAGTGGCTTTCCTTGTCCCAGAGCTTCTCCAGGCAGCCCCACTCACCGGCCCAGCCCTTGGCCGCCGCCATCTTCTGGCCGATGGCCTTGTTGCTGCCGGGGTTCGGCTGGGAACCGGGCGGGAAGGCCTGCGGGGAGAAGCCGCCGCCCCCCGGCGCCTTCTTGACGATCTTCACCGGGTCCCAGTCGGGCCCGTCCTTCTCGCGGGCGTGCTTGATCTCCCACGCCTTCTGGGCCTGCGCCGCCTGCGCCTTGAGCGCGTCGGTCCGGGGGTCGGGGGCGAACGGGTCGTCGCTCCCCATGCGCATGAGGTCCTCGAGGGCCAGCTTGGGGCCGCTCTTCTGGGCCTCCTCGTTGTCCTTCATCGTCTTGAAGGTGAAGACGCCGAGGGCGGCGACGAGCGCGAAGGAGATGCCGACGCCCGCGATGCGCTTGGGTGTCAGCCAGGATCCGCCCGACCGGGCGCGGCCACGCGGCGGGGTTGCGTACTCGTCGTCCTTACGGCTTCGCCTGTTCCGCAACTGCTGACCTGAGCTCACGGCTTATGAGCTTGCCGTGTACCGGGGGGTGGTCCGCAACCGGAACGTGGAAGTTCTTTGCCCGTTACATGACCTAACCACCCAGTAACGTGCGCTTTTCATATTCCATGTGATTTTCGTCACACCGGCCCCCGAAGGTCGCCCTCCGGACCCCCGCACCGGAGGGCGACGGAGCGAGGCACCAGGGCATGGCGCCGCGTCCGTGTGAACATCCGCGAATCCCGAGCGCGGAAGGCCGGGCGGCACGAAGAGAGGCCGCGCGGACGAACGCCGGGTGCGAACGTCACCAGGGTTTCTCGCTACTGTCGGGTTGAAGTCGGCACCAGGTCACAGTTCCGTGACATAGAAGGTGATAAAGAACTATCAGCAATAATGTCCGGGTGGCCGGCATCCTCCTCGTCGAAGACGACCCCTCCGTACGGACGGGTCTCGAGCTGGCACTCACCCGGCAGGGCCACTCCGTCACCGCCTACGCGACAGGGGAGGAAGCCCTCGACCACGTGCGAGCACGGCGCCCCGAGATCGTCATCCTGGACGTCATGTTGCCCGGCATCGACGGCGTCGAGGTCTGCCGCCGCATCCGCCGGCTCGACTCCCTGCCCATCATCCTGCTCACCGCACGCGGCGACGACCTCGACATCGTGGTGGGCCTGGAGGCCGGCGCCGACGACTACGTGGTCAAGCCCGTCGAGCCACGGGTGCTGGACGCCCGGATCCGGGCCGTCCTGCGCCGCCTGGAGTCCGCCTCCGCCGACAGGATCAGCTTCGGCGACCTGGTCGTGGACCGGGGCGCCCTGAAGGTCACGCTCAACTCCCGCGAGATCCACCTCACGCCCACCGAGCTGCGGCTGCTGCTGGAGCTGGTGCGCCACCCGGGCCAGGTCCTCAACCGGCGCTACCTGCTGCGCGCGGTGTGGGACCACAACCACGTGGCCGACTCCCGGCTGGTGGACGCCTGCGTGCAGCGCATCCGCGCCAAGATCGAGCCCGTCCCGGCCGAGCCGGTGTTCATCCACACCGTGCGCGGCTTCGGATACCGCTTCAGCCCGCCGTGAACCTCGGCCGCCGGCGTCCCACCGGACTGCGCGGCCGGCTGGTCATCACCTTCATCCTCGTCGCGGTGACCGCATCGGCCCTGGTGGCGGGCATCGGCTATCAGCTCGTCCGCCGCGCGCTGCTGGACCGCGCGGAGAGCAGCGCGACCGTCGACGTCACCGACGTCCTCCAGCGGATCTCGCTGCCCATCGGAACCAGCGACCTGCTGTGGCCGACCGACACCGTCATCACCGAGAGCGACCTCGCCGACATCACCGAGTCGCTCGGCGGCCCCGACCGGCAGGTGATCCTGATCTACGGCGACCGGGTTCGGCTCGGCACCGGCACGCGGTTCGGCCTCTCCGACGTCCCCGCCGAGTTCCGCGCGCGGGCGGCCACGCGGCTCGTCCGGCAGCGGCTGACCATCCAGGGCGAACCCTGGCTGCTGATCGGCACCCAGGTCTACCGGCTGACGCGCATCGGCACCTCCCGGCCGACGGGCATGACGGTCTTCGTGTTCGTCTCCCTCAAGGAGGAGGACGGCGTCCTCGCGCGGCTGCGCACCGCCCTCGGACAGGCCTCGGGCATCACGCTGGCGATCGCGCTCACCGTCGCGCTGGTCTCCGCCCGCAGCGTCCTGCTGCCCGTACGGAGGCTGGGCGAGGCGGCCCGCGCGCTCGGCGCGGGCCGCCTGGACACCCGGCTCCCCGTGCACGGGCGCGACGAGCTCGCCGGGCTCACCGCGACCTTCAACGACACCGCCTCCGCCCTGGAGCGGACCGTGTCGGAACTGCGCTCCCTGGAGGCGATGTCGCGCCGGTTCGTCGCGGACGTCTCCCACGAGCTGCGCACCCCGCTCACCGCGATGACCGCCGTCACCGACATGCTGACCGAGGAGGCGCAGCACCTGCCGCCCGACGCCGGCAAGGCCGTCGACCTGGTCGTACGCGAGATCAACCGGCTGAGGGTGCTGGTGGAGCACCTCATCGAGGCGAGCCGGCTGGACTCCGGCGCGGCCGTGCTCACCAGGGAGAACATCGACGTCGCCCTGGCACTGGCCGACTGCCTCGACATCCGCGGCTGGACGGGGCGCGTGCGCCTGGAGGTCCCGCGCGGGCTGTCGTTCTCGCTCGACCCCCGGCGCTTCGACGTGATCGTGGCCAACCTGATCGGCAACGCCCTGCGCCACGGCGCGCCGCCGGTGACCGTCAGCGCGCGGGTGCTGCGCAGCGGCCTGGAGGTGAAGGTGCGCGACCGCGGCAGCGGCATCCCCCGGCAGGCGCTCCCCCACGTCTTCGAGCGCTTCTACAAGGCCGACGCGGGCCGGGCGCGCAGCGAGGGCAGCGGGCTCGGCCTGTCGATCGCCAAGGCCAACGCCGAGCTGCACGGCGGGACGATCAGGGTCGAGCTGTGCGATCCCGGGACCCAGTTCACCGTCTGGATACCGCACCCATGAGCCGTCCGACCACCATGATCACGCGCCGCCTCGCCTCGGGGCTCGCGCTGGCCGTCGCCCTGGCCGCCGGGGCGGGCTGCGGCGTGGACGCCACGGGCGTGATGGACTCGGGCCCGGTGCCCGTCATCAGCGCCCGCAGCGCCTTGGCCAGCGTCTACCTGCTCCGCGACGGCCGGCTGGCCCCCAGGCAGGTCGTCACCGCCTCCGCTTCCGTGCGGGACGTCATCGCCGCCCTCTTCGAGGTCGGCACCGTGTCGCCCGAGGGCCTGGAATCCGCGCTGAAGGGTTTCCGGCTGGAGCAGACCACCCTGAGCCGGTACGGAAGGGACGGCGGGATGCGCGACGCACCGGACAATCCGGTCGGCCTGCGCCTCCACGTCATCGTGAACGGCTCGAGCAGGCTCCCCAGGGCGGCGCTGGCGCAGCTCACCTGCACGGGACGGCTGCGCGAGGAGATCTGGTCGGTGAAGATCACTCAGACGACCCCGAAAGGGCCGCAGGGGCTGGGCGAGCACACCTGCCGGGAGTACCACGACCTGGCGGCCCCCGGAGTCAGCCTCCCCCCGTGACGGACGCCTCCCGGCCGTGCCGCCCATGAGTCTGCGGCGAGCCGTACAGGAGTGCGACGGGAAGCCCACGCCGTACCGGAAAGGATCCCGGCGGCCTCGCCGCCGGGATCCGCACGGACGGTCAGACCGTGATGTCCTCCAGCATCTCGGTCACCAGGGCGGCGATCGGCGAGCGCTCCGAACGCGTCAGCGTCACGTGGGCGAACAGCGGATGCCCCTTGAGCTTCTCGACCACGGCGACCACGCCGTCGTGCCGCCCCACCCGGAGGTTGTCGCGCTGGGCGATGTCGTGGGTGAGCACCACGCGCGAGTTGGCGCCGATGCGCGACAGCACCGTCAGCAGGACGCCCCGCTCCAGCGACTGGGCCTCGTCGACGATCACGAACGCGTCGTGCAGGGAGCGCCCGCGGATGTGCGTGAGCGGCAGCACCTCGAGCATGCCCCGGTCGAGGACCTCCTCGATCACCTCGGGCGTGGTCACGGCGCCGAGCGTGTCGTACACGGCCTGCGCCCAGGGGCCCATCTTCTCGTTCTCCGACCCCGGCAGGTAGCCGAGCTCCTGGCCGCCGACGGCGTACAGCGGGCGGAACACCACGACCTTGCGGTGCTGGCGCCGCTCCAGGACGGCCTCCAGGCCCGCGCACAGGGCGAGCGCCGACTTGCCGGTGCCGGCCCGGCCGCCGAGGGAGACGATGCCCACCTCGGGGTCCATCAGCAGGTCGAGGGCGATGCGCTGCTCGGCGGAGCGGCCGTGCAGGCCGAACACCTCGCGGTCGCCGCGCACCAGCCGTACCGACTTGTCGGGCAGCACCCGCCCGAGCGCCGAGCCCCGGTTGGACAGCAGCCGCAGGCCGGTGTGAGTGGGGAGCTCGCGGGCCTCCTCCAGGTCGGCGATGCGGTTCTCGAACAACGTCTCGATGTCCTCGGTGGTGACCTGGAGCTCGGCCATGCCGGTCCAGCCGGACTCTACGACGAGGTCGGCGCGGTACTCTTCGGCGGCCAGCCCGATCGAGGCGGCCTTGACCCGCATGGGCAGGTCTTTGGACACCAGCACGACGTCGGCGCCCTCGGCGGCGAGGGATCTGGCGACCGTGAGGATGCGGGTGTCGTTGTCCCCCAGCCGGAAACCGGCCGGCAGGATCGCGGGGTCACTGTGGTTGAGCTCGACTCTGATGGTGCCCTCGCCCATGGGAATCGGCTCGTCCAGCCTGCCGTACCGCACCCGGAGGTCGTCGAGGAAGCGCAGCGCCTTCCGGGCGAAGTACCCCAGCTCAGGGTGGTGCCGCTTGGCTTCCAGCTCGGTGATGACGACGATCGGTAGAACTACTTCGTGCTCGGCGAAGCGGCTCATCGCCGCAGGGTCGGACAGGAGGACAGAGGTGTCCACAATGTAGGTACGCCTGGACGGCGCGCTACCGGGAACAGTGGACGGGTTGCTCGAGGACACTGCCACGCGTTCTCCCCCGGGCGCCGGAGTGCGCGCCCTGCCAGATGAGGTGGTGAGCGGACCGGGCCCGATCGTGCGCCTCCACCTGGACGAGGCGACGCCGGATACCGGCCCTCCTCGTCAAAAGGCGACGCAAGGGCGGACCCTCTCCAAAAGTAGGCCGTATGGACTGCCTACTCATTACGGTACGTCGTGAACCGCTCCCGCCCAACAGCCAGAACAGGGAGGTTAGGGGGTGTTCACGGGGTGTTTCAGTTGCCGTACCGTCGGTGCCGCGCGGCGTACGATCGCAGCGCCCGCAAGAAGTCGACCCTGCGGAAGTCGGGCCAGTAGGCCTCGCAGAAGTAGAACTCCGAGTGGGCGCTTTGCCAGAGCAGGAATCCGGAGAGCCGCTGCTCTCCCGAGGTGCGGATGAGGAGGTCCGGGTCGGGGAGGCCGCGCGTGTAGAGATGCTCGGCGATGTGCTCCACATCGAGGACCTCGACAAGCTCCTCGATGCTCGCGCCCTTGCTGGCGTGCTCCTGGAGGAGGGAGCGCACCGCATCAGCGATCTCACGCCTTCCTCCATACCCAACGGCAACGTTCACAATCAGCCCAGGACGTCGAGATGTGACTTCTTTGGCGTCTTTCAGGATTCGGGCCGTGCGATCGGGCAAAAGGTCAAGCGCTCCCATGGGGTTGACGTGCCATCCACCTGCGACGAGCCCCCGGACGGTGTCCTCGATGATCTCCATCAGGGGGTCGAGCTCTTCTTTGGGCCGGGAGAGGTTGTCGCTGGACAGCAGCCACACCGTGACGATCTCGACTCCGGCCTCCCGGCACCACACCAGCAGCTCGGAGATCTTGTCGGCGCCCTTCTGGTGGCCGTGGCTGACGTCGCGCAGCCCCATGGCCCGCGCCCAGCGTCGGTTGCCGTCGACGATGACGCCGACGTGCCGGGGTATCTGGTCCGCGGACAGCTTCGTCTCGAGCCGGCGCTCGTACAGCCGGTACACGAGATCGCGCACGCCCATGGAGACCTCCCCTTCGCCGCGGTCCGCCGCAGCGTGTTGACAACACGCAATTATCGCGTGTGAAACCCCCTGCCCGCTGCGTTTACGAACACAGCGGGGGCGCCCGATCGGACGCCCCCGCCGGACGATCTCCTAATGCGATTTCCGCGGATCGCCCTCCAGGTCATTCGCACCTGACCGCACGTGGCGGCCGACCAGGTGCGGAGAACAGGCCTAACCGAGGCGCTTCACCAGGGCGTGGTACTCCTCCCAGAGCTCCTTGGGCAGGTGGTCGCCGAAGGTCTCGAAGTGCTCGGGGATCAGCGAGGCCTCGTCCTTCCACACCTCGCGGTCGACCGACAGCAGGGTGGCGAGGTCCTCCTCGGAGATGTCGAGGCCCTCGACGTCGAGCGCGCCCTGCGGCGGCAGCAGGCCGATCGGCGTCTCGGCGGCCTCCGCCTCGCCGTTCAGCCGCTCGACGATCCACTTCAGGACGCGGCTGTTCTCACCGAAGCCCGGCCACAGGAACCTGCCGGAGGCGTCCTTGCGGAACCAGTTGACGTAGTAGAGCCGGGGCAGCTTGTCCTTGTCGGCCGTCTGACCGATCTTGACCCAGTGGGCGAAGTAGTCGCCCATGTTGTAGCCGCAGAACGGCAGCATCGCGAACGGGTCGCGGCGCAGCTCGCCGACCTTGCCCTCGGCGGCGGCGGTCTTCTCCGAGGCCACGTTCGCCCCGAGGAAGACCCCGTGCTGCCAGCTGAAGGCCTCGGTCACCAGCGGTACGGCCGTGGCGCGGCGCCCGCCGAACAGGATCGCCGAGATCGGCACGCCCTTCGGGTCGCGCCACTCCGGGGCGATGGTCGGGCACTGCGACGCGGGGGTGGTGAAGCGGGCGTTGGGGTGGGCGGCCGGCTCGCCGGACCCGGGGGTCCAGTCGCGTCCGCGCCAGTCGGTCAGGTGCGCCGGCGGCTCGTCGGTGAGCCCCTCCCACCACACGTCGCCGTCGTCGGTCAGCGCGACGTTGGTGAAGATGCTGTTGCCCCACAGCGTCCTGATGGCGTTGGCGTTGGTGGACTGGCCGGTGCCGGGCGCGACGCCGAAGAAGCCGGCCTCGGGGTTGATCGCGTAGAGCCGGCCGTCCTCGCCGAAGCGCATCCAGGCGATGTCGTCGCCCACCGTCTCGACCTTCCAGCCGGGGATGGTCGGCTGGAGCATCGCGAGGTTGGTCTTGCCGCAGGCCGAGGGGAAGGCGGCGGCGATGTAGCGCGTCTGGCCGTTCGGCGGGGTGAGCTTGAGGATGAGCATGTGCTCGGCGAGCCAGCCCTCGTCGCGGGCCATCGCGCTGGCGATGCGCAGGGCGTAGCACTTCTTGCCGAGCAGGGCGTTGCCGCCGTACCCCGAGCCGTACGACCAGATCTCGCGGGTCTCGGGGAAATGGCTGATGTACTTGGTGCTGCTGCAGGGCCAGGGGACGTCCTTCTGGCCCGGCTCCAGCGGCGCGCCGACCGAGTGGACGGCCTTGACGTACTCGCCGCGCTCCTCGATCAGCCGCAGCGCCTCCTCGCCCATGCGGGTCATGATCCGCATGGATACGACGACGTACGGCGAGTCGGTGATCTCGACGCCGAGCTGGGAGATCTCACCGCCGAGCGGGCCCATGCAGAACGGCACGACGTACATCGTCCGCCCGCGCATGCAGCCGTTGAACAGCTCGTCGAAGGTCTCGCGCATCTCCTTGGGCGCGATCCAGTTGTTGGTGGGCCCGGCGTCCTCCGGGTCCTCCGAGCAGATGAAGGTGCGGTCCTCGACGCGGGCGACGTCGGTGGGGTCGGAGGCCGCGTAGAAGCTGTTCGGCCTCTTGGCGAGACGGACGAGGGTGCCCTGGTCGACGAGGAGGTTCGTGAGGCGGGTCCATTCAGCCTCCGAGCCGTCGCACCACTCGACGTGGTCGGGCCTGGTCAGCTCGGCGATCTCCTGGACCCAGGCGGCCAGCTCGGCGTGGGACGTCGGGGCGGTCATTCGAATGGCAACTGACACGGGGCCGGCTCCTTACTCTCAGGCCAAACATCATTAACGACAAACCGCCCGGAATCCAATTGGCGTAGACCAGTCAATGAAACGGAGGTTCAAGGGCCCCTCAAAAGAGGAGATCCGCCCACTCCATTTACATTTCTGTTTCCGGTCCGTGAATTCCGAGCGCCGCCGTGGCCCCTGTCCGCTGCCCGTCAGCACGACGTCACGGCAGGCAGGGGCCGCGAAGGTTCGTCGGAGTTTACCCATCTCTGACCGAGATAAAAGAGTGTGGTCTCGGTCATGGGATCCCTGCCCGCCTGACGTACTCTAAACATTGGTATAGGCCAATTCGAATGGTCCAGACCTCTTGAACAAGTGGTTTAGACCTGTTCACCGATTGGTTCAGTCCAATTCACGCGTTCAGATCGGGGCCCTCCGAACGGACGCGGTCGACGTGCTGGAGGGCATCGCGCAGGTCAGCGAGCCAGGTGTCGGTGTGGGCGCCGACCAGGCGCACGCACCAGGCGAGCGCGTCGCTGCGGCTGCGGGCGACACCCGCGGCGACCAGCGTGTCGAGCACGCGGCGCTCCTGCTGGCGCAGCCGGGTCATGACAGGGATGGAAAGGGTGGTGAACATCACTGTCTGACCGTCGCAGGACACACCCCAGGACACCTTGCGGCGGAACCTGTGCTCGGCCTCCCGCGCGATCTCGATGCGCCGCTCGCGGGTCTCCTCGCGGAAGCGCTGGATGTGCCCCTCGAGCAGGGCGGCCCGCTCGGCGCCCGACGTCTCGGCCGCCGCCCCGGGGACGGGCAGCGTCCCGATGATCGCGATCTCCTCGCGGTCGATCACGAACTCATGCTGTCCGGAGAACCAGTCCTCGGGCAGACGTCCGGTGAACCATGACGTGATCACTGATTCTTCTGTTTCCATGTAATCACGATTACACAGCTTCGCCCGGCACTCAAGCCTCTTCGTCCTGGGCGATCCGAAGAAGGGAACTCTCCTTCTCCATCCGGTCGAGTACGGGATGCAACCGACGTGAAAGGACCCTGATGAACGGACGTGGCACCTGTTGACCGCGCCTCCCGTGACCGGCCCGTACAGCCCGGCCGAAGAGACGACCGACGCGACGCTGCTGGCACAGTCGCTGCGGCACCCCGAGCGGTTCTCCGGCATAGTCGACCGGCACAGCGACGAGATCTACCACTACATCGCCCGCCGCCTCGGCCCCGAGCAGGCGGAGGACCTCGTCGCCGACACCTTCCTGACGGCCTTCCGCAAGCGCGCCCAGTACGACCCGGCGCGTCCGGACGCGCGCCCCTGGCTGTACGGCATCGCCACCCGAGCCGTGCAGCAGCACCGGCGGACGGAGGTGCGGCGCAATCGGGCCCTGGCCCGCAGCGAGCCGCACGGCACGGTGGAGCCGTTCGACGAGCGCAGCGTCGCGCGGGTGACCGCGCAACGGCTCCAACCCAAGCTCGCCGCCGTGCTGGCCCGGCTCTCGACCGCCGACCGCGACCTGCTCCTGCTGATCGCCTGGGCGGAGCTGACCTATGAGGAGGCCGCCCAGGCCCTGGCCGTCCCCGTCGGGACGGTCAGGTCGCGGTTGCACCGGATCCGCAAGAAGCTGCGCCGCGAATTCGGCGGCGTCGATCCCATGACGACGAGCGAGGAGAACCCCGCGTGAACATCGACGAGATCACCGCCTTCCGCGACGGCCGCCCGGAGGTCCCGCCGTACGACCCGGCGGCCAAGGCCCGCCTGCACCTGCGGCTGGCCGACGCCTGGACCGCACCGGCGCCGCGCCCCCACCGCTTCGGACGCCGGCGCCTGCTCACGGTCGGGGCGCTCACCGCCACACTGGCCGTCGGCATCACCCTCGTCCAGAACATCGAGCTGCGCGAGCGGCCCGCGGCCGGCGGCCACCCGCCCAGGCCTCTGGTGCTGGGCCCGGTCGCCAACGCCGAGTCGCTGGCGAGGAACGCCGCGGCGAAGGCCGCCGACCAGCCCGACATCGCCGCCGACCCCACCCGCTGGGCGTACGTCAAGCGGCTCAACGCCCGGACCAGGCAGGACGGCGGGCAGTGGCTGACCGGCTTCCCGAAGGTGACGACGGTGCACGAGCAGTGGCGCCGGTTGGACGACAAGGGGTTCGCCTTCATGGAGGACGGCAGGCTGAAAACCGAGGACGAGTCCGAGTTCGAGGTGGCCTACCCCGACATCCTCTCCCTGCCCACCGACCCCGCCGAACTGCTCGCCCGCGTGTATGAGGAAGTCGACGCCGAGGCCGCCGCACGCGGCCACCGTCCTGATCCGAGGATGAAGACGCCTGAGCCCGCCGCCCTGACCGACGAGGAGCGGAACACCCTCGCGTTCCAGTACATCGGGCAGTGCATGCGCGACGCCGTGCTGCCGTCCAGGCTGCGCGCGGCGATGTACGGCGCGATGGCGAAGATCCCGGGCGTGCGGTACGAGGCCGGGGCCTCCGACCTCGCCAAACGGCCAGGGGTCACTCTGTACCGCCTGGAACACGACTATCTGCGCGACGAGATCTTCGTCGACTCCGGGACCTACGAGTACCTCGGATACCGGACCATCGCCGTGCGGGACCACGACGACCCGCGCGGCCACATCTCACTGAAGAAGGGCGAGATCACCGGCTGGGACGCCCTGCTCAGGACCGCCGTCGTCGACAGGCCGGGCGAGCGCCCCTGACGCACGGCCGCCGGGCGGAACGATCAGGGATCGGGGACTGCCGAACACGGTTCTGAGCGAGACAATTACCGGATGAGCTCACGCATCGAACAGCCTTCCGGCCTCCGGGAGCGCAAGAAGGCCCGCACCCGGCGTTCCATCCAGGAACACGCCATGAGGCTGTTCGCGGAGCAGGGATACGACGCCACGACGATCGAGCAGATCGCGGAGGCCGCCGACGTCTCGCCGAGCACCTTCTTCCGCTACTTCCCCAGCAAGGAAGACGTGATCGTCAAGGACGACCACGATCCACTGCTCATCTCGGCGTTCCTGGCGCAACCGGCCGCGCTCACCCCGCTGGGCGCCCTGCGCGCGGCGATGCGCGAAGTCCTCGCCGAGGCCTTCGCCGACGGGGAGGAGACCGAACTCCAGCGGGTCAAGCTGATCTGGTCGATCCCCTCGCTGCGCGCCCGGGAGGTCGAAGGGCGGGTCACCGCCATGGCGATGCTCACCGGCGCCCTCGCCCAGCGCACGGGCCGCTCCGCCGACGACTTCACCGTCCGGGTCTTCGCCGGCGCCGTGATCGGCGCCTGGATCGCCGCGATGGAGTCCTGGGTCGAATCCGACGGCGCGGAACGCCTGTCCGACCTCGTCGACCGGGTCCTGGCCCTGCTCGAAGAAGGCCTGCCGCTCTGACCCGAAGGCACTAAGCCGTGCGGTCGGCCGTGCCCCAGAACCACTCGATCTTGGCAGTGCTCCTGCGCCGCTCGATCCACTCGGCGAAGATCCGCCGCTCGGCCTCCAGGCGTACCGCCTCGTCGAGGACGGCGGGCACCACGGCCAGCACCTTGTAGAGCACCTCGCCGTCGCCCGTCCGGACCGGCCCGACGACCGTCCCCGGAGCCGCCCGGAAGACCAGCGCGGCGACCTCCGGGGCCAGCTCGCCGCGCCGCAGGGTGGCGAACAGCGGGGCCGGCGCGGCCTCGCCGCCGGCGAAGGCCCGCTCGGCCGCCGCCAGGAAGGAGCCCGGCTTCACTTCGGCCCCCTCGCCGGTGAGGGTCAGCTGTACGACACGGGCGACGTCCAGCTCGTGGCCGTGGGCGGCGAACCACTCCTCGACCCGCCCGGCCGCCACGCGGGAACGGAGCCGGGCCACCGAGGCCTCGGCCGTCACCAGCTCCTCCAGCTCGACGTGCGAGATGCCGTGGCGGTCCATCCACGCGCGGGTCGCCTCGGCGGTCAGCAGGCCCCGAGCCCTGCGGAAGGCGTTCAACGCCTCCTGCAGCTCGGCGTCGGTGAAGTGCTCGGGCGACTCCTCCAGCGACTCACGGACGAGGGCGTCGGTGATGAGCCGGTCGGCCACCCTGGACTCGTCCCAGACGAAATCGAGGCACGCGATGGCCCGGGAGACGGGGGTGTCGACGCCGTTGACCCGGAGCAGCAGGTGCTCGGCCGCCCGGTGCACGCCGCGCAGCGGCCAGGGCAGCGCCGTCGCCGGACACCACGACAGGGAGACGGTGGAGCCGTCCTCGCCCTTGACCAGCAGCGCGTGGTGCAGCGAACCGTCGTACTCCTCCCGCTGCCCGACCAGCCGGGCCCGGATCCCCGGATGCCCCGCCCGGAACGTCTCCAGGTCGCGCTCGGCCGCGCCGCCGCTCAGCAGGCGTATCGCCTCGGTCAGCATCCGCCCGTCCGTCAGCCGCGGGTCCGTAGCGGCGTTCACGTGCTTCCTCCTGTGAGCAGGTCGGCGATGGCCGCGCTGATGGGCAGCCCGGTGGCGTCCTCGATCCAGAGGAACTGGCCGTTCGGGTTGATCTCCAGGAAGACGTAGCGGCCGTCGGGTGTGAGGATCAGGTCGATGGCCCCGTAGGTGAGCGAGAGCGCCCGCACGAGCGCGACGCAGCGTTCGGACACCTCGCCCGGAAGGTCGTGCCGGCGGATCGGCGTGGCGCCCGGGTCGTAGTGGCGCCAGTCGTACTTGGTGTGGTTGCTCACCTGTGAGTGGATCTCGGCCGGGAAGACCCGCGTGCCGACGACGGTGACCCGCACCTCGAGCCTCTTCGGCACGTAGGCCTGCGCGATGACCGGGCACAGGCGCAGCGCGTCGGCGTGCCCCAGGTCCATCGGGGTGACGGGCGCCGCGAACCGTCCGAAGCGCTCCCCCTGCCCCGTCGGCTGGTTGCCGTGCACCGGTTTGGTGATCACCCGTCCCTCGTGCCGGTCGTAGAAGTCGAGGAACGTCTCGGGGTCGGTCGTCACCAGCGTCGCCGGGATCTCGAACCCCAGCCGTCGCGCCCGTTCGAGCTGGTACGGCTTGCGCCCCGCGCGGTCGATGACCGGCCTGGACGCGGGGACGCCGAGGCAACCGAGGCTGTCCCACAGGCTCTCGGCGACGACCCGGCACTCCTCCTCGACGTAGGCGGCACAGGAGCTGGAGGCGATCTCGGGAGGGGCGGCCGGGTCCAGCGGGCGCCGGTACCAGAACGCCGTCAGCTCGTCGAGGACGACGCGGCGGCCCGCGCCGTCGCGCAGCGTCCTGACCGCGGGCCCGGTCCCCGGATGGACGATCTCCAGGGTGGCCCTGGCCGGGTAGGCGGAGGGATCGAAGACGACGGCGTCGACGTCCCTGGCCTTCAGCAGGTGCAGAACCCGGTCGGCGTGCTCATCGCCGTCACAGGTCAGAACGAGAATCATCGGCGGGCTCCCCCTGCTCGCTACCGGGAGACGGGGGCGCGCCCTGATACGGCCGCGCCCCCGCCCTACTCAGTTGGAGTCGCCCGAGGTGTGGGTGTGGCCACCGTGGATCACGATGACCTGGCTCTTGGCCCCACCGCTCACCTGGAGGAGCTGGCTCTCGTCGAGCTCGGCACCCAGCGCCGCGATGTCGTCCAGCGAAGTGCGCGTCTTGCCCATGGCGATCCACCCGTCTTTCTCATGTGCGGGAACACCCCGTGTGCCCCCGTTCCCCAAGAGAAGGTAAGCGGGCGGTCCGGGCGAGGACGTCCCCCGCCGGGTCGATCAGGAGTAACCCGTCAGAGGGACGACAGGGGCTAGTGCACCTGGGCGGCCACGGCGGGGCTGACGCGGACGACGCCGGCGAGGTTCCTGGTGTAGACGGGCGAGAACTTCACCACGTCGCCGGTGTGCGGGGCCTGGAGCATCTTGCCGTTGCCCCAGTAGATCGCCACGTGCGAGATGTAGCCGGGGTTGGTGGGGTCGTTGCGCCAGAAGATCAGGTCGCCGGGCTGGGCCTGCGCCAGCGGGACCTGCGGCCCGGTCACCCACTGCTGGTGGGTGACGCGCGGCATGCGCACCCCTGCCTGGGCGAACGCCCACTGCACCAGTCCGGAGCAGTCGAAGGTGTCGGGCCCCTCGGCGCCCCAGACGTACGGCCGGCCGAGCTTGCTGACGGCCGCGGCGAGCATGACCTTCAGCTGGTCGGTGGTCATGAAGGAGCCGGCCGGCCAGGAGGTGGTCCGCCGGGCCTTGGCGGGCGGCGTGAGAACGGGATTGATCAGGGCGACCTGGCTGCCCTTGGGCAGGACCTTCAGCAGCCGCAGGCGCAGCCGGGTGGAGTCGACGCCCGGCGCGCTGACGACCATGGCGTTCCGCTCGGGGACGCCGAGCGACCGCGCGACGTCCTGGGAGACCACGGCGTTGATCATGCCCATGCCCATGGTGGCGTAGGCCCCGACGCGCAGCTTGCGGCTGCCGGTGTCGAGCGTGGAGCCGAGCGCGACCCCGCCGTCGCTGCCCAGGGTGAACGACACGGCGACGTCGCCGCCCGCGATGCTGTTCCACAGGGCGTCGGACCTGGCCGTGGAACGCGGGGTGTAGGCCCGGAACGTCGAGGGGTTCACGCCCATGGTCTGGATGCGCTTGCCGCCCATCATGACGTCGGCGGCGTCGACGACCTCCACCGCCTTGACGCCCTTGCTGGCCGCCACCCGGTGGACGGCGGTGTCCGAAAGCCTGCGCGGCGCCACGACGAACAGATGCGGGGCGCGCAGCGTGGTGAACGGGGCCACCTGGGCCTGCGTGGGCGCGACCGGCAGTGTGCCCTCGGCGGCGACGTAGCCGGCATCTCGCCGGCTTGCCACATCGCTCTTGCCGACGGCGCGCCGGGGCTCGGCGACCTGGGCCTGGCGCTTGGACAGATCGCCGAGCACCACCACGTCGGCGGCGAGCACGGCGACGAGCGCGGCGGCGACGAGCGGCACGGCCCGGCGCACCGTCCTCGGCACGGGACGGCGACGGGCCTGGACGCGCGGGCGGTAGGTGAGGTCTTCGCGGGTCTCGGCCAGCGCGTCCCCCAGGTAGTCGCGCACGCCGGTCAGCCCTCGGGTGAGGCTGTCTCGGATGACGACGGCCGAGCTACGCGGTCGTCGATCGAGCACGCTCCACCCCTTTCACCCCGAATGTGTGGCGCCGGTGACGAGACTGCCGCATCCAGTGGCGGACGTCCAGGCGTGCGTCGTCCCGGTCACTGCCTGATTGTCGCGAAGTCAGCCGCTTCCTGTCCGGCGATTCGCCCCGGTCTAACGATATGTTCGGCCATTCGTCCCCGAACAGACCAGATCCGCCGGAGCCCCGGGCCCCGGCGGATCAGTCACAGGCTCAGTTGCCGATGTAGGGCACCGCCTCGAGGATCTCGACGGTGTTCTGCCGGCCGTTGGGCAGGGTGTAGGTGGCCTTCTCGCCGATCTTCTTGCCGTTGATCGCGGCGCCCAGGGGAGACTGCGGCGAGTAGACGTCGATCGGCGCCCCGCTCTCCTCACGGGAGGCGAGCAGGAACGTCACCTCTTCGTCATCGCCATCGAACCGGATGGTGACGGTCATACCGGGGCCGACAACGCCTTCGGTGCGGGGGGCCTCGCCCACCCTCGCCTGGTCGAGCAGCTGGCGGAGCTGGAGGATGCGGCCCTCCATCTTGCCCTGCTCCTCCTTGGCGGCGTGATATCCGCCGTTCTCCCGGAGGTCGCCCTCCTCGCGAGCGGCTTCGATCTTCTTGGCGATGTCGACACGCCCGGGCCCCGAGAGATACTCAAACTCCGCCTTCAGGCGGTCGTACGCCTCCTGCGTCAGCCAGGTGACGTTCTCTTCGCGGGAGTCGACCACGGGTTCTCCTTGCGTACTCGTACGAGTTGCGAGCGTTCGAATTCCGGGAGACTAACAAATTAACCCGGTCGAACGCTTTCCCAAAAGTCTCATTGTACGAGATAGCAGTACTGGACGTGGCCCGAAGTGGCCTGCGCGCTGGTCTGGAGGCGCTCGGTCAGCTGGACGTCCGACCGCCCCTTCGGCAGGGTGACGTCGCGGGTGCCGACCTCGACATGCTCGGTGTCGACGGCCCTCAGCCGGCACACCGCCTCACGGTCGGCGGGCTTGTGCGCCTGGAAGGTTATCGTCACCGATGTGGGACCGCTCACATCGAAAGCGATCACGTCGGTCGGCACGTCCGGATTTCCCCTCATGGACATCATGACGTAGCCCCAGCCGCCCATCGCGATCGCGATAAAGATCCCTATGATGATGAGGGCAATAGATCGTCCGGTACGCCCGAAGCGTCCAGGACGCTCCGGAAAGGAGTCAGGGGTCCCCAGCACCGGCCGGCCAGACCCCTGACCGACGCCGCTATCGGTCATGACGGAATCTCCCAGCGGTCGCTCGTCGTTGCACGAGACAATTGTCCCCTGCGGGGCTTCGCCCTCCGCGTCGCCCCAAGAGAAAATAGCCTCTCTGGGGAGCCGTCCTGGACACTTGAGGAGTAAAGAGTCGTGAGTGCACAGCTGAGACTGATGGCTGTACATGCGCACCCGGACGACGAGTCCAGCAAGGGTGCCGCCACGATGGCCCGCTACGTGGCCGAGGGCGTCGATGTGCTGGTCGCGACATGTACAGGTGGTGAACGCGGCTCGATCCTCAACCCCAAGATGGACCTTCCAGACATCTTGGAGAACATCACCGAGGTGCGGCGCCAGGAGATGGAGAAGGCCCGCGAGATCCTCGGCGTCCGGCAGCAGTTCCTCGGCTTCATCGACTCCGGCCTGCCCGAGGACGAGAACGAGGCGCTGCCCGAAGGGTGCTTCGCGCTGCAGCCCCTGGAGGTCGCCGCCGCGCCCCTGGTGGCGGCGGTGCGCGAGTTCAGGCCGCACGTGATCCTCACCTACGACGACGACGGCGGCTACCCCCACCCCGACCACATCATGACCAACCGCGTCTCGGTGGAGGCCTTCGAGGCGGCGGGCGACCCCGACCGCTACGTCGGGCTCGGGGAGCCCTGGCAGCCGCTCAAGCTCTACTACCACATGGGCTTCACCCGGGAGCGGTTCGAGGCCCTGCACGCCGCCATGACCGAGCGGGGCATCGGCTCGCCGTACGGCGACTGGATCTCCCGCTGGGAGGACCGCCCGCAGAAGTGGGAGATCACCACCCGGGTGCCCTGCGGCGACTACTTCGAGACCCGCGACCTCGCCCTGATGGCCCACGCCACCCAGGTCGACCCCGACGGCTTCTGGTTCGTCTGCCCCCGCGAACTGCAGCGCGAGGTGTGGCCCACCGAGGACTACCACCTGGCCCGGTCGCTGGTCGACACCGAACTGCCCGAGGACGACCTGTTCACCGGCATCCACGCCGGCGAGGTGTGCGAGCCGTCACCCGTCGGCAAGTGACCTGAGAGGTCCCCCGGGCGGCCGGCGCCGCCCAGGGGACCCGGTCAGCGAACGGGGCGCCACCCCCTGGTGCGAGACTTGACGGGTGACTGTTCTCGCCGCCAACGCCACCGTGTCCGCCGCCCAGCCGCCCCCGGTCGGTCCCGGCGTCGTCGCCTTCCTCATCGTCGCCGCGATCGGCGTCGCGCTGTACTTCCTGGTCAAGTCGATGAACAAGCAGATCTCGAAGATCGAGGTTCCGCACGAGGCCGATCTGGACAAGAAGGAGACCGCAGGCTCCGAAGCCGAGCCGAAGTCGAACGGGACCCGCTGAACGCCGTGGTCCAGGAGAGGGAAACCCGCGTGGACCACGACATCAAGGTGAGCGACAACGCCGAGGCCGCCCGGTTCGAGATCACGGTCGACGGCCGGCTCGCCGGGTTCGCCGAGTACCGCCGCCGTCCGGGACGGCTGGTTTTCACCCACACCGAGATCGGCGACGAGTTCGAAGGGCAGGGGCTCGGCAGCCGCCTGGTCCGCGAGGCCCTCGACTCGGTGCGCGCCGAGGGCCTGTCGATCGTGCCGCTGTGCCGCTTCGTGCGCCGCTACGTCGAACGGCACCCCGAATACCAGGACCTCGTCGCCGAGGCCGCGCACTGAGTCACTCCTGTGACGACCAGGCCCGTTCCAGGGCCTTCGGCAGGCCCCACCAGCCGAGCGGCGTCAGGACGTCCTGCGCGTCGACGATGCCGAGCCGCTGCCACAGCGGCGTGACCGACGCGAACAGCGTCTCGGTGGTCGCGATGTCCTCGGGGTCGTCCATGTCGACGTCGATGTCCTCCGACTCGGCGACGAACCTCGCGATGCGCTCGGGGGAGGCGAGCACCCCCGGGCCGCGCCGCGCCAGCTCGATGACGGCGGCCAGCCAGTCGGCGTAGTGGATGGTGCACAACGCGGCCAGCGCCGAGTCCTCCTGGCTGAGCTCGCCGTCCAGGTCCCAGAACCGGTGCTCGTCGTCGTCCTCCAGGTCGGAGACCGGTGAGGCGATGCCGGCCGCCACGGCCAGCCACAGCTCGGTGTCCTCCTCGGGCAGCGCCTCGTCGTCGAAGCCCGCGCAGGCCCTCAGGACCGTGCCGGGGTAACCCGGCTCCGCGAGCGTCTTCCGCAGCCGCCGCACCGCCTCCGACAGGTCGACGCCGGGGAACGGCGGCTCGGGCAGGTCGGCGAGGACGCGCCGCAGCTCGCTCAGCGCGTAGGCCTCCTCCTCGTCCCAGGAGGCGAACAGCCCCTCGTCGAGCTCGTCGTTCACCGCGTCGCCCGGCACCCGGCCGTCGGGCAGCGCCGTGCCGAGCCAGCGTTCCTGGATCTCCTCGTACACCAGCCGTGCGTCGTGGTCGCCCGCCACCAGCCGGTCGGGGTCGATCTCGCCGCTCTCGACGTGTTCCTCCAGGTGGGCGACGAGCCTGTCGTACAGCTCGGCCGCGACGGGCCCGCGCTCGTCCTCCTCCGGCCACACGAAGTAGCCGCGCGTGATGAGGATCGGCTCGGTGCCGGTGGACTCCAGCCATCGCTGCACGTCGCCCACGGTGGCCACACCCGACTCGATGCCGGTCAGGGCGGACTTCGCCGACTCCCAGAAGGCCGGCGACAGCGGGTTGCCCGCGGCGAGCATCTCGCGCCGCAGGTCGGGGATCGACACGAGCGCCTGGCCGCTCGGAACGGCCAGCAACGCCCGGGCGACGTCGCGACGGGTCAGGACGCTCGCGGGACGGCCCGCGTGTTCGGTGACGAACTCCAGATCCACGCTCACGCCGTGTGAGCCTACGCCCATCCCGCGCACGGCGGGCAGTGCGGCCTCCGGCACGTGGCCGACGCCCGCGGCAGGCCATACCAGGAGATGACGAAAGGCCCTAGCTAGACCTCGCGAACTGGGAAAAGTCTGAAATGAAGAACAGTTCGCTTCGGCGACGAAGGAGGGACCATGACCGTAGCCGAGAACAGACGTACGAGCGCGGATCGCATGCGAACGGCGACCGGGGCAGACGACGATCTGCTCGCCCTGGACACGCCCGTCGTCAGCTTCCACGTCCACCGGCCCCACATGCCGCGAATGCCGCGCATGGAACGCATGAAGGACACGGCGGCGAACCGCGGGCAGGAGATGAACCGGGCGATGGAGACCGCCAGGACGTTCCTCCCGCCGCCGGACCGCCTCCTCTACTACGGCGGACTCGGCCTGCTCGCCGCGATCGGCCTGCTGGAGTGGCCCGTGGCCGCGGCGATCGGAGCCGGGACGATGGTGGCCGCGCGGGCACGCGGCGCGATGGGACGGCCGTCCGGGCCGATGGCCGGGCAGATGGAGGCCCCCACACCCACCACGGCGACGCGGACCCCGCGTACGACCACTCCGAGCAGGGCCCGTTCGACGACGACGCGTACGACCACTCCGTCCACGCGCTCGACGACGCGCACGTCCCGGACGACCGCCGGTGGGACCACCTCGGCGACCGGCCGGACGACCCGCGCGCGGACGTCGAGGGCGGCCGGCGCCACCACTTCGCGCGGCGCCGCGACCACGCCCGAATCCGGAACGCCCTGAGAGGGGTTCAACGCGCTGACCTGGGCAGACTTAATACCAAGCGATCAGACCGCACGCCACGCGGTCTGGTCGGCGTATGGGTGCGGGGGTCCCAGGAGGCGTCGTGTTCCTGCTTCGTGAGCTCAGGACTTCGGTCGGCATGCTCGCGTCCATGCTCCCGGAGGGCGTCCGCGAGGTGCTGCCCTGCCCCCGCCAGGTGCACCGGTGCGCGGGCGGCCTCCGTGTCGAGCTGCGGCACCTCGGCGCCCCCGGCACCTCCGAGCGGGCGACCGAGCTGGAAGAGCGCCTCTGCGCGCTCGACGGGGCCGGCCGCGCCGAGGTGAACGGCGCGCTCGGCTTCGTCTTCGTCGAGTGCGACCCGGATGCGGCCGACATTCGCGGGCTCACGGCCGTGGTCGACGAGTTCGACACCCTTGAGCGGGACGCCGCGGGAAGCGGCGGGGCCGGGCCCCGGAGGGCCCGGCATCCCGTCGAGCAGCGCGCCGCCGCGCTCGTGGAACTCGGCGCCGGGCTCCTCGGGCTCGGTCTCACGCTGGCCGGTCAGGCCGTGCAGACGACCAGAGCGCCCGCCACGCTGCCGGCGCTGCTGCAGCTGGCCGAGTCGACCCCCCGCGTGCGGCACGAGCTGGAGCGCCGTCTCGGACGCCCCACCGCGAACCTGCTGTTCGCCACCACGCGCTTCACCGTCCAGGCCATCGCGATGCGCCCGCTCGCCATGCTCATCGACTCCATGGGCGCCGCCGGCCGCTATATCGAGGCGCACGCGAACGGCCAGGCGTGGGCGGCCCGCGAAGAGGAGTTCGCGGTCAGGAAGGGCGCCTACCACCACATCTGCCCGGACCTCGTCTCACCGCGGCCCGCGCCCCTTTCGTACGGGCCCATCGAGCGCCTCTCCGACACCGCGGCGGTCGGCGCGCTCGCGTCGTACGGGCTGACGTCGGTGGTGAGCCCCGACCGGGAGCGGGCCCTGGGGATGCTGGTCACCAACACGCCGAAGGCCGCCCGGCTCGGCCGCGAGGCCTTCCTCATCGCCCTCGGCCGAGCCCTCGCCAGGCGCGGCGCCCTGGTGCTCGACCGCGACGCGCTGCGCCGCGCCGACCGCGTCGACACGGTCGTCTTCGACGCCGACGTGCTGACGCTGGACGCCTGGACGATCCACGAGGTGATCCCCGTGGGTTCCGCCCCCGGCGTCGACACCGACCAGCTGCACGCGCGCGTCTACACCCTCCTCGAAGGCGCGGACGCCACCGCACGCCGAGAGCAGGGCGACTGGGCGGTGACGCCGCTGCCGTCGGTGCCCGACGAGGCCTCCCACTGGCGCGAGCAGGACGTGTACCCGACCGCGGTGAGCTACCAGGGCCGCAGAGTGGCCCTGGTCGGCATGGTCCCCGAGCTCCACCCCTACGCCGAGGCGCTCGTCGAGGCCGCGCGCCGCGCGTGCCGGGTGCTCCTTGCGGGCGGCCATCCGAGCCTGGCGTGGCGTCTCGGCACCGGCGAGCCCGTCGAAGGCGGCGCCCGGCTGCCCGCCACCGTCCGCGGCCTGCAGGCGGAGGGGCACGGGGTCGTCCTGGTCACCCGGTTCTCGCGTCGCGGGCTGCGCGAGTCCGACATCGGCATCGGCCTGCTGACCGGGTCCGACCGGCTGCCATGGGAGGCGGCCGTGCTGGGCACCGCCGAGGCCGTCCACCTCCTGCTGAAGGCGCTCCCCGTCGCCAGGACCACCAGTAAGCGCAGTGTGAAGGCCACCGTCGCCGGGATGACCGCCGGGAGCGCTCTGACCCTTCTCGGGCCCGCCACCGGCGCCGTGCGGCGCGTCCAGCTCCTCGGCGACGCGACCTCGCTGCTCAGCTTCGGCGCCGGCGCGTGGACGGCGCGCAACCTCGGACGCGACCGGCTCCCCCAGCAGGTCGACCGCACCCCCTGGCACGCCCTTCCCGTGCAGGACGTGCTCACCCGCATCTCCTCCGCCCCCACCGGGCTCACCGAGGCCGAGGCCACGCGCCGCAGGACCGCTCCCGGGGAGGAGGACGGCGGCAGGCCGCTGTCGCTGATGCGCGCCACCGCCGAGGAGCTCGCCAATCCGCTGACCCCGGTGCTGGCCGCCGCCGCGGGGGTGTCCGCCGTCGTGGGCTCCGTGCTGGACGCCGCGTTGATCGGCATCGTGCTCGGCGTCAACGGGCTCATCGGAGGGGTGCAGCGCAGCAACGCCGACCGCGCGCTCACCCGGCTGGCCGGAGCCGCCGCGATCCGCGTACGGCTGCGCCGCCCCCAGGGAACGGTGAGCGCGACCTCGGGCGACCTCGTGCCGGGCGACGTCATCGAGCTGCGGGCGGGCGACGCCGTACCCGCCGACTGCCGCGTCATCAAGGCACGCGGGCTGGAGGTCGACGAGGCGCCGCTCACCGGCGAGTCGCAGCTGGTCTCCAAGTCGCCCGCGCCCACGGCCGAGCCGGCCCTCGCCGAGCGCACCTCCATGGTGTACCAGGGCACCACGATCGCGGCCGGCTACTGCCTGGGCGTCGTCGTCGCCACCGGCGCCGCCACCGAGGCGGGACGCACGGCCCGGATGAGCACCCGCGAGGCGCCGCCGACGGGTGTCGAGCTGCGGCTGCGCGCCCTGAGCCGGCAGATCATGCCGCTCGCCATCGGGTCCGGCGTCCTGCTGATGCTCACCAACCTGCTGCGCCGCTCCAGCGCCGCCGCCGCGGTCGCCCCGGCGGTCAGCCTCGCCGTGGCCGCCCTGCCCGAGGGGTTGCCGTTCATCGCCACCGTCGCCGAGCTGTCGGCGGCCAGGCGGCTGTCCGCCCGCGAGACGCTGGTGCGCAACCCGTCGACCATCGAGGCCCTGGGCCGGGTCGACGTGCTGTGCTTCGACAAGACCGGCACGCTCACCGAGGGACGCATCAGCCTCGGACGCGTCTCCGACGGCCGGGTGGAGCATCCGGCCGAGAACCTCCCGCCGGAGTTCCGGCACATCCTGGCCGCCGCGCTGCGCGCCGGTCCCGAGCCGAGCGGTGAACGGGTCGTCCCGCACCTCACCGACCGCGCGGTGCTGGAGGGGGCCGACCGGCTGGGCGTCACGCCGTCCGAGGGGCCGGGCGGCTGGGAGCGCGTCGCGGAGCTTCCCTTCGAGCCCGCGCGCGGCTACCACGCCGTACTGGGGAAGATCGGGGACGGGCACCTGCTCAGCGTGAAAGGCGCGCCCGAGGTGGTGCTCACGCGGTGTGCCACCGTCCACGGCGACGGCGAGGAGACGCCGCTGGACGAGGTGGCCAGGCGGTCGCTCGCCAAGGAGGTCGACCGGCTGGCGCAGCAGGGCTACCGGGTGCTCGCGGTGGCCGAACGGCCCGCCTCCAACCGCGGCGACCTGGACGAGTCCCGTATCGGCGAGCTGTGCTTCCTGGGTTTCCTCGGGCTGGCCGACCCGGTGCGCCCGACGGCGGCGCAGAGCGTACGGCGGCTGGCACGGGCGGGCGTGCGGGTCGTCATGATCACCGGGGATCACCCGAGCACGGCCGAGGCCATCGGCGCCGAGCTCAACGTGCTCAACGGCATGCGGGTCATGACCGGCCCCGAGCTGGACGAGATCAGCGACGAGGCGCTCGCCGACGCGCTCCCGGAGGTGTCGATCTTCGCCCGCGTCACCCCGGCGCACAAGGCGCGCATCGTCGCCGGGCTGCAGCGCGCGGGCAAGGTCGTGGCGGTGACCGGCGACGGCGCCAACGACGCCCCGGCCATCCGGCTGGCGGACGTCGGCGTGGCGCTCGGCTCCCGCGCCACCCCGGCCGCGCGGTCCGCCGCCGACGTGGTGGTGACCGACGACCGCATCGAGACGATCGTCGAGGCCATCGTCGAGGGCCGGGCGATGTGGAGCTCGGTCCGGGACGCGCTCAGCATCCTGCTCGGCGGCAACCTCGGCGAGATCACCTTCACCGTCGGGTCGAACCTGATCCTCGGCCGCAACACCCTGAACGCCCGGCAGTTGCTGCTGGTCAACCTGCTGACGGACATGCTTCCCGCCCTGGCGATAGCCGTGCGACCGCCGAGCGCGACAAGCCCCGAGAAGCTCCTGCGGGAAGGCCCGGAGGCCTCGCTCGGCGCCGCCCTGAACCGGGCGATCTACGTACGGGCCGGGGCCACCGCGGCGTCGGCGGGGGCGGCGTGGCTGCTCGCGCGGGCGACGGGCACGGCGGGGCGGGCGGACACGGTCGGCCTGATCGGCCTGGTCGCGGCCCAGCTGATGCAGACTCTCATGGTGGGGGGCAGGGATCCCATGGTCATCGCCGCGGCGTCGGCGTCGATGGCGTGCCTCTTCGTGGCGGTCTCGACTCCGGGGCTGAGCGGGCTGTTCGGCTGCCGGCCGGTGGGGCCGCTCGGCTGGGCGATCGGGCTGGGCAGCGGCGCGGTGTCCGGGCTGGCGGGCCGGTTGATCTCGAAGATGGAGGCGGAGCCGGCACCGGCGGAGGCGGAGCCCGTACCGGCGGCCACGTGATCAGCGGGCCGACAGGCAACCGCCACACATCGTTCATCTGGCGTTCATCTTGAAATGGACATCTAGCCACAAACAGGGCCGATGCTGTATACAACAGAGCAGTCCCACCAGTGAGGTTCTGATGTCCGACTTCTTCGCCGCCGTGCTCGCCAAGGCAGCCGTGATCCTCGTCGAAGCGCTCGTCGTGCGCCTTGTCCAGGTCTGGGTGGACAGGGCCATCCCCGCCGCCGCCTGACCCCCTCCGCCCGGCGCTCCCGTCCGGGCATCCGGCCCCCCACGGGCCGGATTCGGCATATCACCGGCTCGGGTCCATGATGAAGACCTTCGTCATGGAGGTTCCGGTGCCCCATCGTCCGTACGTTCTGCTGTCGGTCGCGACGTCGATCGACGGCTACATCGACGATCGCTCCGACCGTCCGCTCGCCCTGTCGAACGACGCCGACTTCGACCGGGTCGACGAGGTGCGCGCCGGCTGTGACGCGATCCTGGTCGGCGCCGAGACCGTCCGCAGGGACGACCCTCGGCTGCTGGTCCGCTCCGCCGCCCGCCGCGCCGAACGCCTCCGGCAGGGGCTCGGCGAGACGCCGCTCAAGGTCACGCTGACCGGCAACGGCGACCTCGACCCGGCGGCCCGTTTCTTCACCCTCGGCGACGTCGAGAAGATCGTCTACGTCACGGGTCCGGGCCTGCCCAAGACCCGCGAGCGGCTCGGCGGCGTGGCGACGATCGCCGACGCGGGCGACCCGCTCGACCTTCCCGGCGTGCTCGCCGACCTGTCCGCTCGCGGCGTGCGACGGCTCATGGTCGAGGGCGGCACCGGCGTCCACACCCTCTTCCTCACCTCCGGGCTGGTCGACGAGCTCCACCTGGTCGTCGCCCCGTTCTTCGTGGGCGACTCCGGCGCCCCGCGTTTCGTCGGCGACGGCGCCTTCCCGTACGGCCCGGACAACCCTCTCCGCCTCGCCGAGACCCGGCGGATCGGCGAGGTGGTCCTCCTGCGGTACCTCACGCCGTCCGGCCACGAGGGGGAGACCCCCGGTGGCTGAGGCGACCGCGGCCGACCGGCGGTGGCTGGAGGAGACGATCGAGCTCGCGCGCCGCTGCCCGGTCTCCACCACCGCGTTCGCCGTCGGCGCGGTGATCGTCGGCGCCGGCGGCGAGGTGCTCGCCACCGGATACTCGCGGGAGGGCGACCCGCACGACCACGCCGAGGAGGCCGCCCTGGCCAAGGTCGCCCCCGGCGATCCGCGGCTCGCGTCCGCGACCATCTACAGCTCGCTGGAACCGTGCACCACACGGGCCTCCCGCCCGCGCGCCTGCACCGAGCTGATCATCGCCGCCGGCATCCGGCGCGTGGTGTTCGCCTGGCGCGAGCCGGACGTCTTCGTCGACTGCACCGGCGCCGAGACGCTGCGCGAGGCCGGCGTCGAAGTGGTCGAGATCCCCGCCCTGGCCCCCGGCGTGCGCGAGGTCAACGCCCACCTGTTCCCCAGCTGAGACACCCGTCCGGCTTCGGGCCGCCAATGGTGCTTGGCGACGTGTTCGTCGATAGATCTGGACCGCGTGCGGCGTGGTGCTCAGCAGTGGGCGGCCGGTCGCGGGTCCCGGCCGAGGAAGGCCAGGAGCCGCCGATGGGCCGGGGCGTCGGCCGGGGCCGCGACCTCGGGGCCGAACATCCCCGGGCGGCGGAAGGCCTCGAAGTCCATGCCGCGCATGATCTCCAGGAGGTCCGCGCAGGCCTGCTCGTCGATGAGCGTCTCCTGCCGGGTGGCGATCGCCAGGTCGGCGCCGTGGACGAGGACCTCGGTGAGGTGGATGAGCGCGGCCATCGGCGCGGGGACGACGCCGAACCCCAGCCGCACGGTGCCCTGGAGGGCGTCCGGGCGGTGCCAGGCGGCGTGATCGAGGTCGGCGGCGGCGATGTAGGCGGCCTGCGGGTCGGTGCCGAGCCAGTCGTCCTCATGGGCTCCGCCGGCCTCGGTTCCCCCGAGCTCCGCGGCGAAGATCCGCATCCCGCCGACCAGGTGGTTGAGCTCGGTCCGTACGTCCCATCCCGGGCACGGTGTGGGGGCAGGGAGCAGGTCGCCGGTGACGCCCTTGACGACGGCGGTGGTCATGGCGAGAGCGCGGTCGATCTGATCGATCACGGTGGTCATGTCGTTCTCCTTGCAGATTCAGGCGGTCGTGCCGAAGACGTCGTCGAGCCAGTCGTAGACGCGGGCGAAGGCCAGGCGCTGGATGCCGGACTGGCAGTGGGCGTCGGAGCCATGCTCGTCGGTGAACTCCAGCAGCGTCTTGGGGCAGGTCAGGTGCTGGTACAGCAGTTCGGGCTGGCCCTTGAAGAACCCGTCGTCGGCCCCGGCGCAGACCAGGGTCGGACAGGTGATCTTCTCGGCGACGCCGTCGCGCACGTGGAAGTCGAGATAGGCGGCGCCGAACGCGCGCGGGGTGTCGACGTTCAGAGCGAACATCCCGTGTTCCATGGCCCAGCGCATCATGGGAGCGGCGGCCATCGCCGCCTCCAGCATCGCATCCAGCTCGGGGTCCTGGTCGGCGCGCAGCCGCCGCTCGGCCTCGGCGCGGGGCAGCGGGATGCTCGACGTGGCGATGACGCCCAGATCGTAGATCCCGTCCAGGGTGATGAGGGCGGCGACGCGATGGTCGAAGGCCGCGGCGCGCGGCATGAGCACGCCGCCCATGCTCGCGCCGAACAGGGCGATCCGGGTGGGATCGACCTCGGGCCGGGTCAGGGCGTGGTCCAGGACGGGACCGACCACGTTCTCCCAGTCGGGACGGAACACCAGCCCCTGGTGGTAGCGGGTGCCCGGCTGGCCGGGGCCGTCGAAGGACAGCACGGTGTAGCCGCGTTCGACGGCCGCGGCGGCGCCGAAGAAGTGCATCTCTTCCACCGTGCCGTCGAACCCGTTGCACATCACCACGGTCGGCCGCGGCGCGCCGGAGTCATCCGCCCGGTAAAGGTAACCGGGCAGGACGCCACCCTCGTACGGGATCTCCACCGGCTCGACGGCCGGGGTGAACAGCGCGGCGGCCTGCCGGAAGCAGGCGACCGAGGCGTCGTAGGCGTGCAGGATGCGCGCGTCGGCGGCGTCGCCGTGCAGGAAGAACTCGGCGCAGCGGTAGTAGTTCGACGCGCGCAGGAAGGCGTCCCGGGCGCTGATCCGGTGCCCGGCGGCCAGGGCCGTCCGCCCCTCGGCGGCCACCCGGTCGGCGGTGGCCAGCCACTCATCGTGCCAGCTGTCGTAGTCACCGGCCGTGATCCGCCGCGCGGTCACCACGACCTCGCCGAAGTCGGCACCACCGTAGGCGATGTGCCCGAATGTGCGCAGGGTCTCGTACCAGAACTGCGGGTTGCCGGAGAAGAACAGAGGCTCCACGATCGCTCCTAAAGCAGTTGTTGACTGCGTTTAGGAGGACCGTACAGTTATGGAATCAGCAAACGCAAGTCAGAGCTGCGTTAAGGTGGAAGCGTGGAAGAGGATCGACAGCCGGCGCGGCGGCCCGGAGGGCGCAGCGCGCGCGTCCGTGCCGCGGTGCACCAGGCGGCCACCGACCTGGTCGCGGAACGGGGATACGGCAACTTCACCGTCGGCGAGGTCGCGGCACGCGCCGGGGTGGCCGACACGAGCATCTACCGCCGCTGGGGCACCCTCGAGGCCCTGCTCGTGGACGTGGCGATCACCTGGCTCACCACCACCTCCCCCATCCCCGACACGGGGAGCCTGGAGGAGGACCTGCGCACCTACGCGGCCAACGTCGCCCGCGACGTCACAGGACCCGACGGGCTGGCCGTCCTTCGCCTGGTCATCGCCCTGTCCAGCGCGGGCGAGGCGGGCGGCCGGGCACGCGACGAGTTCCTCGCCGAACGCGGGCGCCAGCTCCAGGGCATGCTCGACCGGGCCCGCGAACGCGGCGAACGCCCACCGGGCGGCATGGAGATCCTCGACCACATTTTGGCCCCGATGTACATCCGCGTCCTGTTCGGCCTGGGACCACTCACCCCCGGCTACGTCGACTCACTGGTCGACCATCTGCTGCTGTCCCTCGCCCGGAGCACGGAGCCGCACTGACGCGGAACGCAACGACGGTTCCGTCAGCGGCCCTGCGCGCCCGGCCGTGCGAAGAACTCACGCATGGTGCCGGCGACGAGAGCGGGATTCCCCCCTCTGTTCCGGTTGCCGGAGCCGCCCTGGTTGAGCTTGGGGAACTCGACGCGTTCGACGTGCGGCAGGACCTGCTCCAGAGCGTCGAGAGCGGTCTTCATGTAGGCGGGGCTCCTGCCACCGCCCATGAGCAGGACGTCGGCCTTGACGTCCTCGTAGCGCCGCCACTGGTCCAGCGTTTCGACCACGAGCCGCGCGTCGTAGTGGAACGTCGGCACGAGCCGCACCATGTCGCCCAGCATGATCCGCGCCATGGTCCTGATCAGCCATCGGGGCAATGTGTGGCCGAACTGCCGGGTGGCCTTCGTCGCGATGACCAGCGCCTCCAGGCGATCCCCTTCGGCGATCTTCTTGTCGAACGGCGTCAGCCAGTCCACCGGGAACGAGCCGTTGATCGAAAGAGGCGGCTCGTAGATCGCCATCTTGCGCAGCTCCGGCAGTTCGAGGCCGGCCTGCAGGCAGATGATCGCCCCCGAGCTCACGCCGAAGGCCACTTCGGCACCCGTCTCGTCGAGCAGCGCCTTGACGTCCTCGACTTCTTTGCGCAGACAGTAGCCCTCCCCGTACGGGCCGCTCATGCCGCGCCCGCGGCGGTCGGGAAGGTAGACGGTGAAATCGCCCGCCAGCTGTTCGGCCAGCTGTAAGTGGTGCTCCGCCGTCTCCATGCCGCCGTGGAGGAGTACGAGGCCCGGCCCGTCTCGCCCCACCTGGAGATAACCGACCGTGGTCCCGTCCCGCGAGGTGACGGAACCGGCGGTGTGCGATGCGCTGACGTCCTTCACGAGTCCACTCTCCAGCTCAGACAGCTTTACCGCGCTCCTATAACGCGATATAACTCGATGTTAGAGGTCACGACATATCGCGTCAACGCCCGAGCCGCTCCGCCGAGCCCCTCCTCACCCCGGCCACAACCCGCCATCCCGGCAGCGAAGATCGTCACAGGCCGCCACGAGCCCCGGCTTCATCGAGGCTTCGGGCCGGCCCCTGACGGCCGCACCCTTCACCCTCCTACCGCTTGTATTTCACCTGGAACCAAACCGTCCGGCCTCTGTGATGGTCGTACGTCCCCCAGGCGCTCGAAAGTGTTTCCACGAGCATGAGCCCCCGCCCGCCTTCGGTGAAATCCTCCTGCCTGACGCATGGAGTCGTCTCGGCGCCGGCGTCCACGACGTCGACGTGAATGAAGTCGTGGCAGTCGGCCAGCGCCACGATGACTTTCCCTCCACACCTGGAGTCCGAATGCACCACGGCATTCGTGACGACCTCCGAGGTCAGCAGCGTCACGTCATCGAAGGCCGGGTGGTCCTCACGCAGTTTCCTTCTGATGAACTCACGCGCTCGAGCTACGGACTCGGGGGAACCAACAAGATCGATGACGCCTGGCAGAGTCCCGGCGGTCACGCCTTTGCCTTTCATCCCACGAACCTCGAAAGCGATCCCAAATAGGGCATTTCGAGGATCGAATTGTGCGGTCGGGACCAGCGTCGATCGCGGTGAGTTACGAACCAACCACGTTCACGAGACGTCTCGGACGTTCCGACGTTAGGCTCAGGAACGTCCCTCACGTCCTCCCGATCGGAGGTGTACCGTGGCCAATGTCCTCCTGCGCCGTGCCATGCAGGACGCGAAGGTCACCGACCGAGACCTCGCACAGCGTTGCGGTGTGGACGTCAAAACGGTGGCACGGTGGGTGCAGGACGAGACGCGGATTCCGCATCAACGACATCAGTGGGCTGCCGCTGAGGTCCTGGGAGTTGATTCGTCGATGCTCTGGCCAGAGGCGATTCGCAACACCGTGAAAACCGGCCCCGACCGCGAGATCCTGAGCGTTTACCCCTATCGCTCGGCATGCCCGAAGTCGATATGGCGGAGCTTGATGGGCTCAGCCGCCAAAGAAATGATCTTCGCCGGTTACACCAATTACTTCCTCTGGCTGGAGCATCCCAACCTGGCGAAAGTCCTCAAGCGGAAAGCCGAGCAGGGATGCCGGATCCGCTTCCTGGTGGGCGACCCCGAAAGCGAGGTGACGCGGCACCGCGAGCAGGTGGAGGGCGTCCCGTTGACCGTCTCCACCCGAATTCGCATCACCCTTTCGGAACTGGAGCGACTTCGGGCCGTTCCCGGAATAGAAGCGAGGTTCAGCGACGACCACATCTCGATGAGCGTCTTCAGATTCGACACCGAAATGCTGGTCACACCCCATCTGGCGAGACTGGTCGGCCACGACGCCCCGATGCTGCACCTCAGACGCCGCCAGGACGACGGCCTCTTCGACCGTTTCGCCTACCACGTCACCGAGCTGTGGGACGGCGGGCGAGATGTGGCGCAGGGCGAGAACAGCTACTCCTGACGCGCGATCGGCCTGTTCTCAACGCATGTCCACCGGGCGGCCCGACGTCACGGTCGAGGACTTCGAGGTCCTCGACCGGGTGGCTCCTGATCATCTGCGGGTGGAGCTGATCAACGGTCGCGTCATCGTCACCTCGTTCCCGGACGGCGACCACGGCGAGGACATCACCGAGATCGACGACCAGATCCGGCTTCACCATCCACACCTTCGCACTCATCGCTCATGCGCTGACGTGCGGTAGGGCGAAGCACCCAGAAAAACAGCCCGAGCCGGAGCGCCCCCAGGGCGCGGAGGCGAGGACCTTTTCCAGGTCTGAGAGGGCCTTATCCGGGGCTAGTCGGCGGTCGGCAGGGTGAGACCGACGAGTTTGGTGAGGAAGCGGTCGATCTGTTCGGCGGCGGGGGGCCACCGCAGGTCGGGCTCGTTGATGCGCTGGGACAGCATGCCGTTGACGGCGGCCCGCAAATCGATGGCGACGGTGGCGGCGTCGCCGGGCGGGGCGGCGCCGGCGTCCATGCAGCGCCGCACCGCCGTCGTCGTCCGCTCGACCAGCACCTCCTTGAACGGCATGCCGAGCCGCCGGTGCACCTTGCTCTCGTGCAGCACCTTGTAGAGCCCCGGATGCGCCTCCGCCCAGGCGGCCTGCGCCAGGATGCGCGCGCGTAGCCGCGCGGCCGGGTCCTCGTGTGCGGCCTCGGCGGCGTCCCCGGTCCGCACCAGTTCCTCGTGGCAGCGGCGCATGGCGGCCTGCACCAGGGCGTCGCGGTCGGGGAAGTGCAGGTAGACGGAGGTCGCGGCGATCGAGACCTCGCGGGCCACGGCGCGCAGGGACAGGGCCTCGTCGTCGGCGAGCTCGTCGAGCATGCCCACGGCCGTCGTGACGATCTCCTCACGCAGCCGCTCGCCCTGCCCGCGGGCGTTGGGCCGGCGGCGGGTGGCGGCGCTGGGGGCCGGGGTGGTGTCCATGACCGCGCCATTGTATCGAGATCGACATTGGGCTACAGTCGTAGCGCTACGCCTGTAGCGCTACATATGAACAAGGAGAATCACCATGACCCTCGCAACCGGCGCCTCCCCCCGCGACCGGGTGATCGCCCTCGACCCCGTCTTCGCCCAGATGGCCGTCGCCACCGTCGAGCACGCCTGGGCGCTCCCCCAGCTGAGCGACCGTGAAAAGGTCCTCCTGGCCGTGACGGCGGACGTCTGCCAGCAGAGCCTCGGCCTCCCGTTCGAGATCCACGTACGCGGGGGGATGGCCCGGGGGGTGTCGACCGCCGACATCCGCGCACTGCTGCGCCTCATCTCGTACGACAGCGGGTACCACGCCGCGCTGGCCGCGCTCGAACGGCTGGCCGAGATCGAGGCGGCGGACGGCCTCCCCCGCCCGGACGCCGAACCGCTGGCCCCCGAGCTGCTGCTGACCGGCCCCGGCGCCGCGCCCACACCCCTGCCCGAGCCGGTCCGCGCCCACCTCCTCGCGCTGGACCCGCACTTCACCGAATGGTTCGAGCTGCAGTCCCGGATGCGGACCGGCTACGGCCCCGGCACCCTCTCGGTGCGGGAGCGCGCGTTCGTGACCATGAGCATCGACGTGCACTACCAGACGCTGGACGAGACGTTCCGGATCCACACCGGCCGCGCGCTGGGCGCCGGCGCGTCGCACGACGACGTGCGGGCCGTCCTGCGCTTCAACGCCCAGTTCGGCGCCACGAGGGCCTGGCAGGCCTGGAAGGCCCTCAACGCCCACCTGGCGGAAGCCGGCGCCGCCTGAAACCCGAGCGCCTCCCGGAGAATGTGATCTACCTGGTCAACGCTCTCGTCTCGTCCGGTTAAGCTGCATGGCGAGCCATTCACGGCGCAACAGATCATCCATGAGGGAGACACTGCACATGTACAAGGAGTTCGCGGTTGAGGCCGTGATGTGGCTGATCCCGGTCGTGATCCTGCTCGGCATCGCTCTCCTGGTCACCGCGACCGCCTGACCTTCACCGGTCCAGAAGTCCGGTCAACGGCGCACGCCATCGGCGGGCGCCGTTGTTCTGCTGCCGATCATCCGGCGGCCCGCGTGGCGCGGGCGCCCACCTCACGCAGGTACGCCACCAGCTCCGGCGGCTCGTGCACCTCGAAATCGCAGCCGAGCATCAGCAGGCGTGCCGCGAGCCATTCGAGCGTGTCGGCGTGCCCGCGCAGGCGGCAGCTGTGCTCGTCGACCGGCTGGATGCCGGCCGCCGTCGCGCCCAGCCGTGCGGCCGCCTGCCCGGCCGGAAGGCGCAGGGTCGCCACCACCTCGTAGGTGGGCGCCGATGAGTGCAGCTTGCGCCTGACGAACGCCGCCGGGTCCTCCTCGGGCGGCACCCGGGCCGGGACGCGTACGCCGGTCGGCCGCGCGTCACTGATCCGGTCGGCGCGGAAGACGCGCCAGTCGTCGCGGTCGTTGTCGTAGGCGAGCAGGTACCAGCGACGCCCGGCGGCGACCAGGCGGTACGGTTCGGCCTGACGCCTGCTCTCGGCGTCGTCGGCGGCGCGGTAGGCGAAGCGCACACGTTCACGGTTGGCGACGGCCGCGGCGAGCACCACCAGAGTGCGCGGGTCGACGCTCGCCTCCTCCCCGCTCAGCATCGGCACCGTGGCGGCGCCGAGCGTCCCGACCCGGTGCCGCAGCCGGGACGGCAGCACCTGCTCCAGCTTGGTCAGGGCCCGCAGGGACGCCTCCTCGATGCCGTCCACCGGGTGCCCGGCGGCGGTGCGCAGGCCCACCGCGATGGCCACCGCCTCGTCGTCGTCCAGCAGCAGCGGCGGCATGGCCGTGCCCGCGGCCAGCCGGTATCCGCCGGCCGCGCCCATGGTCGCCTGCACCGGATATCCCAGGTCGCGCAGTCTTTCGATGTCGCGGCGGACCGTGCGGGGACTGACCTCCAGACGCTCGGCCAGCTCGCTGCCGGGCCACTCGCGTGGGGTCTGCAGCAGGGACAGAAGTCGGAAAAGGCGTTCGGGACTGTCGCTCACGGGATCCATCATGCACCGCTATGTAGGACAGGATCCGACCTACATGGTCTCTATCGTCGGTCAGGTCACCGCGACGCACGAGGAGAGATCCATGAGCACCGAGATCCGGCCGTTCCGTATCGACATCCCGCAGACCGACCTGGACGATCTGCACGACCGGCTCGCCCGCGTCCGCCCGACCCGGCAGCTGCCCGGAGAGGGATGGAGCCGCGGCGTCCCCGTCACCGTCCTCGAGGAGCTCGCCGGGTACTGGCACAAGGAGTACGACTGGCGCCGGCACGAGGCCCGGCTGAACGAGTTCCCCCAGTTCACCACGGAGATCGACGGCCAGGAGATCCATTTCCTGCACGTGCGCTCCTCGGTCCCCGGCGCGCTGCCGCTCGTCCTGAACCACGGCTGGCCGAACTCCTTCGTGGAGTTCGCCGAGCTCGTCGGGCGGCTCACCGATCCGGCCGCGCACGGCGGTGACCCCTCGCAGGCGTTCCACGTCGTCGTGCCCTCGGTGCCGGGCTTCGGATTCTCCGCGCCGCCGCGCGACACGGGCTGGAGCGCCGCCCGCGTGGCCGGGCTGTGGGTGGAGCTGATGCGCCGCCTCGGGTACGACCGGTACGGCGTCCAGGGCGGGGACTTCGGGGCGTACGTCGCCCCCGAGATGGCCAAGGCGGCCCCGGACGAGGTGGCCGGCGTCTACATCACCGCCGGCCTCGGTTTCCCGACGCAGGACGACCTCCCGGAGATGACCGAGGAGGAGCGCGAGGGCTACGAGCGGCTCATGGGGCAGGACTGGATGAACGGCGTGGACCACCACGGGCTGCTGCGCGCGGCGCCGCAGACCTTCGCCTACGGATGGCACGACTCCCCGGTCGCCGCGCTGGCCTGGATGACGCAGAAGTTCCACGAGTTCAACGCCTCGGACGAACCGCTGGACCAGGTGATCGACCGGGACCTGTTCCTGACCAACCTGAGCCTGTACTGGTTCACCGGGACGTTCGGCTCCTCGGCCTGGCCGTACTACGAGAGCACCGGATTCGGCTGGCCGGAGGGGCAGAAGGCCGTGCCGACCGGCGTGTACAGCGGGCCGCCCGGCATCCGCCGGCTCGCCGAGCGCACCAGCACCATCGTCCACTGGCCCGAGGACAACCCCGGCGGCCACCACTTCATCGCCATGGACCAGGCGGGCCACTTCGCCGCCGACCTGGGCGCGTTCTTCGCCAAGGTCCGCTGACCGCCACCGGCCGCGCCGTCCCTCCGGGGGGGCGCGGCCGGGACATTTGTACCGCCGAGCCATGGACAGGTCGCTCTGCCGGGCGGACGCCGGTTCTCGCGAAGCTTGTCGCACAACGACGGCGAGACCCGCAGGAGCCCCCGAATGGCGCAGACCACCATCCCCGAAGCGACGGCGAAGCCGCAGGGCAACCCCCTGATCCAGACGCTGAAGCCGCTGGTGCTCGACGTCGCCGTCCCCCTCGGCACCTACTACCTCCTGAAGGACGGCCTCGGCCTCGACCTCCTCACCTCGCTCGCGCTGAGCAGCGTCGTCCCCGCCGTCCGCACGCTGGCCGGGATCGTCCGCGACAGGACGTTCAACGGGCTCGCCGGGCTGATGCTGGTGGTCAACGTGGCCGGCATCCTGCTCACCTTCGTCGCCGGGGACGCCCGGCTGATGATGGCGAAGGACTCCGCGATCAGCAGCGTGATCGGCCTGTCCATCCTGGTCTCCGCGTTCCGCGGCAGGCCGCTGATGTCGGCGGGTCTCAAGCCGTTCGTCACCAAGGGCGACCCGGTGAGGACGGCCGCCTGGGACCGGCTGTCGGCCGGTTCGCAGCGGTTCCGCCGGGCCGAACGCCTGTACAGCATGATCTGGGGTGGCGCGCTGCTCGCCGAGTGCGCCGCGAGGATCATCGGCGCCTTCACGCTGCCGATCTCGACCATGGTCTGGCTGTCCACCGTCATGCTCATCGGCGCCATCGTCCTCGCCATGATCGTCAGCGGCGGGGCCGCTTTCGACCCGATGCAGAAGATGATCGACGCCGAGGCCCGGAAGGCCTGACATCCTCCCTACGAAAGGAGCACCATCATGCGCGGCAAGGGCATCAACTACGACACCGGTTTCTTCCCGGCAGGCAGGAACTCCCGCGAGCACTTCGACCCCGAGGTCGTCCGCCGGGAGATGCGGGTCATCGCCGACGACCTGCGCTGCACCGCCGTCCGGATCACCGGCGGCGACCCCGGGCGGATCGAGGTCGCGGCCCGGCACGCGGCGGACGCCGGCCTTGCGGTCTGGTTCTCCCCCTTCCCCTGCGAGCTCGGCCCGGAGGAGTTGCTCCCGTTCTTCGCCGACTGCGCGGAGCGGGCCGAGAAGGTGCGGCGTGGCGGGGCGGAGGTGGTCTTCGTGACCGGCTGCGAGATGAGCCTGTTCGCCGCCGGGTTCATCCCCGGCGAGGACTTCCACAAGCGGATCGACGCGCTCATGTCCGGCGACCCGAAGGTGTACGAGGCGATGGCCACGCTGCCCGCCCGGTTCAACGCCTTCCTCGCCGAGGCGGTCGCGACCGTACGGAAGGTGTTCGGCGGCCAGGTCAGCTACGCCTCCGGCATGTGGGAGAACGTCGACTGGACGCCCTTCGACATCGTGGCGCTCGACGGGTACCGCGACGAGGGCAACGCCGCGAGCTACCGGGACGAGCTGCGGTCGTACTTCCGGCACGGCAAGCCGGTCGCGGTGACGGAGTTCGGCACCTGCGCGTACACCGGCGCCGGGGCGCGCGGCGGGATGGCCTGGGCGATCGTGGACCACGAAGCCACGCCTCCGCGTCTGAACGGCGACTACGTCCGCGACGAGGACGAGCAGGTCCGCTACCTCACCGACCTGCTGGCGATCTTCGAGGAGGAGGCCGTGGACACCGCCTTCTGGTTCACCTTCGCCGGCTACCACATGCCGTACGACCCCGACCCGCGCCTCGACCTCGACCTGGGGGCGTACGGAGTCGTGCGGGTGCTGAAGGACGGCACGGGCACCGCCTACCCGGACCTGGCCTGGGAGCCGAAAAAGGCCTTCCACGCCCTCGCCGCCGCCTACGGCGGCCCTTCACCCGCGCGGTGATCGCGCTCGCGCCGCCGGTCTAGTGTGAGAGGGACCGCAGGGGTCAGGAGCACCACAGCCGGTGGCCGGCGAGCAGAGCGAACGCGGGGGGATCTCGATGAACCGCTTGAAGGACGCGACCAGCCCGTACCTGCTGCAACACGCCGACAATCCCGTCGACTGGTTCGAATGGGGCGAGGAGGCCTTCGCCGAGGCGCGGCGGCGGGACGTCCCGCTGCTGATCTCGGTCGGCTATTCGGCCTGCCACTGGTGCCACGTCATGGCGCACGAGAGCTTCGAGGACCCCGAGACCGCCCGGATGATGAACGAGCGGTTCGTCAACGTCAAGGTCGACCGCGAGGAGCGTCCCGACGTGGACGCCGTCTACATGAACGCCACCACGGCCATGACCGGGCACGGCGGGTGGCCGATGACGGTGTTCGCCACCCCTGACGGCGACCCGTTCTACTGCGGCACCTACTTCCCACGGCCGCAGTTCCAGCGGCTGGTCGCCGGGGTCGGGCAGGCGTGGGCGACCGACAGGCAGGCCGTGCTGTCGCAGGGCTCGAAGGTGGTGGAGGCGCTCGGCCAGGCCGCCGCGCTACCCCCCGGGCCGCTGCCGACCGCCGAGACCACGCAGAAGGCCGTACGCGACCTGGAGCGGAGCTTCGACGCGGTGCGCGGCGGGTTCGGCGGCGCGCCGAAGTTCCCGCCGTCGATGGTGCTGGCCTTCCTGCTGCGGCACGGCACCCCGGACGCCGTGCGCATGGCGGAGAAGACCCTGGAGGCCATGGCGCGCGGCGGCATCTACGACCAGCTCGGCGGCGGTTTCGCCCGCTACAGCGTCGACGCCGGCTGGGTGGTGCCGCACTTCGAGAAGATGCTGTACGACAACGCGTTGCTGCTGCGGGTGTACGCCCAGTGGTGGCGGGCCACCGGGTCCCCGCTGGCCAGACGGGTGGCGCTGGAGACCGCCGACTGGCTGCTGCGGGAGATGCGCACCTCGGAGGGCGGTTTCGCCTCGGCGCTGGACGCCGACAGCGAGGGCGTGGAGGGCAGGTTCTACGTCTGGACGCCCTCGCAACTGCGCGAGGCGCTGGGCGAGGAGCGGGGCGCGTGGGCCGCGTCGGTGTTCGAGGTGACCGAGGCGGGCACCTTCGAGCACGGCACCTCGGTGCTGCAACTGCTGTCCGACCCCGATGACGTGGCGCTGCTGGACGACGTGCGCGCGGAGCTGCTCACCGCCCGTTCGGCCCGGGTGCGTCCCGGCAGGGACGACAAGGTGGTGGCCGCCTGGAACGGGCTGGCCGTCGCGGCGCTGGCGGAGGCCGGGGCGCTGTTCGAGCGGCCCGGCCTGGTCGAGGCCGCGACCCGGGCGGCCGAACTGCTGGACGAGGTGCACATCGACGGCGGCCGGCTCGTGCGCACCTCGCGGGACGGCCGCGCGGGCGACAACGCCGGAGTCCTGGAGGACTACGGCGACGTGGCGGAGGGCTTCCTGGCCCTGTACGCGGTCACCGGGGACGCGCGCTGGTTCCATCGGGCGGGTGAGCTGCTGGAGACCGTCCTGACGCGGTTCCCCGACGGCTCCGGGGGCTTCTACGACACCCCCGACGACGGGGAGCGGCTCTTCCAGCGGCCTCAGGACCCGACCGACAACGCCGCGCCGTCGGGGCTGTTCGCGGCGGCGGGTGCGCTGCTGTCGTACGGCGCGCTGACCGGTTCGGCCCGGCACCGGGAGGCCGCCGAGGCGGCGCTGGGGACGGTGTCGGTGCTGGCCGAACGGCACGCTCGCTTCGCCGGGTGGGGCCTGGCGGTGACCGAGGCCGCCCTGGCCGGTCCGGTGGAGGTCGCCATCACCGGCGGTCTGGACGATCCGCGTACGGCCGCACTGCACCGAGCCGCGCTCATGGCCGGCGTCCCCGGCCTGGTGATCGCCCTCGGCGACGGCGAGGTGCCCCTCATGGAGGGCCGCGGCCTGGTCGGCGGGGAGCCCGCGGCGTACGTCTGCCGCGGCTTCACCTGTCACGCCCCGGTCACCACCCCCGGCGACCTGAAGAGGGAACTGCTGGGTTCCAGGAGGGGGTGACCGGCGGCCGGCCCGGGAGACTAGGCCGGCGGAGGCGGGGTCTCCACGAGGTCGGGAGTGGTCTGGTCGGAGTCCGGGGGCGGGCTCTGGTCGGGGCCGCCGGTCGGGAGCGGGTCCGACGTCGGCGGGGTGTCACTGGGCTGGGGGGACGGAGCGGTGGTGGGCGGGCCGCCACGAGGGTCGCCGCCGCCGTCGCCACCGCCGCCCCAGCCGTTCTGGCGGTCCTGGCCGTTCCCGCCGTTCCCGCCGTTCTGGTCCCAGCCGCCGCCGTTGTCGCCGTACCAGTCGTCGTAGCCCTGGTTGTACGACGAGGGCGGCGGGAAGTCCTTCACCGGCTTGCCGGCCATGGCCTCCGTCATGAACGCCCGCCAGACCCGCGCGGGCAGCGAGCCGCCGTACAGAGCCCCGTATCCCGGGACGGACACCGTCTTGTTGTCGTCACGGAACATGTTGACCGCCGCGGACAGCTGCGGTGTGAACCCGACGAACCAGACGGAGCTCGCCGAGTCGCTGGTGCCGGTCTTGCCGGCCACCGGGCGGTCGTACAGGCGGGCCGCCGTGCCGGTGCCGCCCTCGACGACCTGCTGCATGGCGTACGTCGCGTCGGCCGCCGTCTGCCGGCTGTACGCGCGCACGCCCTCGGCCGTGAACTTCCTGGTCTTGCCCTGCGCGTCGGTGACCGACCGGATGACGTGCGCCTGCCGGTGGACGCCCTCGGCGGCGAAGGTCGCGAACCCGGAGGCCTGCTGCACGGCGCTGACCGACGCCGTGCCGAGGGGGAAGGTCGGGAAGTCCTTCTGCCGAGCGATCTGGTCGGCCGGGATGCCCGCGGCCTCGGCCGCCTTGGCCACCTTGGACAGGCCGACCTTCTGCGCGAGATCGACGAAGGCGGTGTTGACCGAGTTGCGCGTCGCCTCCACCAAATCGATGGCGGAGCCGAACGACTGGTCGCCGGCGTTGGGGATCGGCTGCTTGGCCGAGGCGACGCGGATCGGCGAGTTGCCCTGCACGCGGGTGTCGAGACCGTAGCCGTTCTCCAGCGCCGCGGCCAGGGTGTACGGCTTGAAGGTCGACCCGGCCTGCACCTTGGCGGAGAAGGCGTTGTCGTACTGGTTGACGGCGTAGTCCTTGCCGCCGTAGAAGGCGACGACCTCGCCGGTGCCCGGGTCGACGGCCGCCAGGCCGGTGCGCACCTTGTCGGAGGTGTCCTGCGGGAGGCTGTCGGAGACGGCGCGCGCGGCGGCGGCCATGAGCCGCTTGTCGAACGTCGTGGTGATCTTCAGGCCGCCCTGCTGGATGTCCTCGTCGCTGTAGCCGTTGCGGTTCAGCTCGGCCCGCACCTGGGCGAGGATGTAGCCCTTCTGCCCGTTGAGCGACAGAGGGTTCTTCAGCTTGGCGAGCTTGGGGAAGGTGAGCCCCGACGCCTGCGTCTGGTCGATGGCGCCGGTCCTGACCATGGCGTTCACCACGGTCTGCCAGCGGGCCTTGGCGGCGTCGAGGTCGGCGCCCTGCGGGGAGGCGAAGCGCGACGGCTGCTGGATGACCCCGGCCAGGTAGGCGGCCTCGGAGGTGTCGAGGCCGCCGACGTCCTTGCCGAAGTACGCCTGGGCGGCGGCCTGGATGCCGTAGGCGCCCCGGCCGAAGTAGATGGTGTTGAGGTACTGCTCCAGCACCCACGACTTCGGCTTCGACTGGTCGACCTTGAGCGCGATCAGGATCTCTTTGAACTTCCGGGTCGCGGAGCGCTCCTGGCTGAGCCCGCTGTAGTAGTTGCGCACGAGCTGCTGGGTGATGGTGGAGCCGCCCTGCACCTGGTTGCCCGTGACCGTCGACCACATGGCGCGCACGGTGCCCTGCAGGGACACGCCCTGGTCCTGGTAGAACGTGCGGTTCTCGACGGAGATGACGGCGTCCTGGACGACCTTGGGCACCTGGTCGAGGGAGACGCTCTTGCGGTTGACGCCCTGCCGGGCGAGCACGGTCTTGCCGTCGCGGTAGTAGATCAGCGAGCCCTGCGCGGTCGCGAGCTTCTGCGTGGAGTCGGGGATCGGCGTGAGGGCCCATGCCACGGCCACCATCCCGGCGAGGGCCAGCACCGCGATGCCGCCCGCGATGAGGAACCGGTGGAGCAGCCGACGCCTCGAGCGGCGTTTCTTCCGTCCGTCCCGCACGGCGCAACCCCCGATCTACTGCTCAGCAAACCCCCGTAAGCTGGGCGGATCGTCCAGAGTAAACGATAGATAACGATGCCGCGTGCGTCGAGCCACGTGACGCGCCCGGGAGCGGCCCGTCACGTTCGGTCGGTGATCGCGTGGAGCGCCTCGGCGAGGCCCTGCGGGTTCCAGTAGTCGCGGAAGAGGACGATCTCGCCGTCCCGGACCCGGAACACCTGCACGGACGTGCCCTGGAACGGCCGCCCGGTCGCCGTCACCGTCCCCCTGCTCTCCACTTCGACGATGACGACCTCGGGATCGGTCGTCTCGTACACCGCGCTCGCCGACAGGTCGTCGATCCGGACCCGGGGGCTGAACGCGTGGGAGGAGAAGGCGCGGATCGCGTCGCGCCCCTCGATGCGCCTGGGCATGCCGGGCGGCGCGAAGGGCAACTCCACTACGCCGTCGGCCGCGAAGAGGTCCGCGAAGCCGTCGGCGTCCTTGTCGAGGACCAGACGGCGGCGGCGGTCGATGATCTCACGCGGGGTCGGGGTGGCCATGACGGGCTCCTTTTCATTGAACGCTTGTTTACTAAACGAGCGTATAACGAAATGGAGGCCGGGTCAACGCCCGTACAATCGACCCGTGAGCGAGCCCCGACCACGCGTCTCCCGGGCGGAACAGCGCAGGAACACCGAAGCCCGCATCCTGGCCGAGGCGAAGCGGTTGTTCGCCGACACGGGATACGAGCAGACCACCATCCGGGCCGTCGCCACCGCCGCCGGGGTGAACGCGGGCCTGGTCATGCACTACTTCGGCTCCAAGGAGGAGCTGTTCCTGCGGGCCACCGCCCGCACCAGCGCCGACGAACCGGCCGGCGGCACGCCCGCGGAGCTCACCGAGCAGTTGCTCTCCACCCTGGCCGCCTCCCTCGCGGAGGAGCCCGTCGCCTCGCTGGCGGTCATGCGGTCGATGCTCACCCACCCCGGCGCCTCCCGGGCGGCCGCCGAGAACGCCGCCCGCTACAGCGAATCGCTGCGCGAGGCGATCCCCGGGGACGACGCGGGCGTGCGCGCCGCCACCATCAGCGCGATCATGATCGGCCTCGTCGTGAGCCGCCATCTCCTCAAGTTCGACGACCTGCGCGACGCCCCTCCCGAGCAGATCGTCGAACTGCTGCGCCCGTGCCTGCGGTCGCTCACCCGCGCCGACGGCTGACGGGACCGGCTGTCAGCGGTGGCGGGGCACCTCGGCCACCAGCGGCAGCACGCGGTAGGCGACCGGCGTGTCCAGGGCGATCACCGACGACGTCCGCACCACACCCTCGACGTCGACGATCAGGTCGATCACCCGTTGGAGATCGGCGTTGCTGCGCGCCACCACCCGGCACAGCATGTCCCCGCCGCCGGTGATCGTGTGGACCTCCAGCACCTCCGGAATGGCGGCGAGCAGGCTCGCCACCGGATCGTGCCCGCTGACCTGCCTGATCTGCAGGGTGACGAACGCGGTCACGTGATACCCGAGAGCGGCCGGGTCGACGTCCGGGCCGAACCCGGTGATCACGCCGCTCGCCACCAGCCGGTCGAGCCTCGCCTGCACGGTGCCCCGGGCCACGTGCAGCCTCCGGGACGCCTCCAGGATGCCGACGCGGGGCTCGGCCGCGAGCAGCTTGATGAGGCGGGCGTCGAGTTCGTCAATCGTCATGCTGTACAGGATTACGAGTCGAATCGCGGATCCGCTAGACAGACTGCCCACCCATTTGGGTAACGCTTGCACATATCGGTCACGCCATCCGAGAGTGACCTCATGAGCGATGTATTTCCCGTACACGGCATGGATTCGGTGGTCTTCGCGGTGGGCAACGCGAAGCAGGCGGCGCACTACTACTCCTCGGCCTTCGGGATGCGCCTGGTCGCGTACAAGGGCCCGGAGACGGGGAGCCGCGACGAGGCGGCGTACGTGCTCACCTCGGGCAGCGCGCGGTTCGAGCTGCGCGGCTCGGTGCGGGCGGGCACGGACCTGGCCCGGCACGTGGCCGAGCACGGCGACGGCGTGATCGACCTGGCCCTCGACGTCCCCGACGTCGAGGCCGCCTACGCCCACGCGACCGGCGCGGGCGCGCGCGGCCTGGTGGAGCCGTACACGCTGGAGGACGAGCACGGCAAGGTCGTCATGGCGGCCGTCGCGACCTACGGCGAGACCCGGCACACCCTGATCGACCGGTCGAACTACAGCGGCCCCTACCTGCCCGGCTACGTCCCCGCCGAGCCGATCGTGGAGCCGCCCGCCAAGAGGTACTTCCAGGCCATCGACCACTGCGTGGGCAACGTCGAGCTCGGCAAGATGGACGAATGGGTGGAGTTCTACAAGCGGGTGATGGGCTTCACCAACATGGCGGAGTTCATCGGCGACGACATCGCCACCGAGTACTCGGCGCTGATGTCGAAGGTCGTGGCCAACGGCACCCGCAAGGTGAAGTTCCCGCTGAACGAGCCCGCGGTCAGCCGGAAGAAGTCGCAGATCGACGAGTATCTGGAGTTCTACGGCGGGCCGGGCGTGCAGCACATCGCCCTGGCGACCAACGACATCATCCGCACGGTGACCGAGATGCGGGCGGCCGGGGTCGAGTTCCTGGACACGCCGGACTCCTACTACGACGACCCCGAGCTGCGCGCCCGGATCGGCGAGGTGCGGGCCCCGATCGAGGAGCTGAAGAAGCATCGCATCCTGGTCGACCGCGACGAGGACGGCTACCTGCTGCAGATCTTCACCAAGCCCGTGCAGGACCGGCCGACGGTGTTCTTCGAGTTCATCGAGCGGCACGGCTCCCTGGGCTTCGGCAAGGGCAACTTCAAGGCGCTGTTCGAGGCCATCGAGCGGGAGCAGGCCCGCCGCGGCAACCTCTGACCGCGTTTGGGGTGAACGCCCGCTGGTGATCAAGCAGCCATGGGATCACCAGCGGGCGAGCCATCGCCGTACGGACGACCGCCCTACGGCGGGGGCGGCCCGCCGTACGGCCCCTGGGGGGCGCCCCTGGGGGGACGCTTCCGGCGGCTGCTGGCCGGAGCCGCCGACCTGCTCATCGTGGCCGTGATCACCTCGCCGTTGTCCACCACGGTCGCCCAGCGGATGCCCGACGGCACGGTCGAGGTGGTCAGCGCCCGCAACGGGCTCGCGGTCGCCGTCGTGTGGTTTCTCTACTTCTGGCTGCTGACGGCCTTCTGGCGGGGGCAGACGCTGGGCAAGAAGCTCTTCCGGCTGCGCGTCGTGCAGGACCCCACCCAGGAGCGCGTGACCCCGGGCCAGGCGGCGATCCGGGAGCTGGTGTACGGGATCTTCAGCCTGGTCTGTTGCCTGGGTCTGGTGGACCTGTTGTGGATACTCTTCGACGGCAAGAAGCAGGCTTTGCATGACAAAGCCGCCTCGACCATTGTCGTAGATGCCTGATGACCTGGGTTTTCTCGCGTAGTCTGCGAGACATGCAGCTCAAGCGGCCCAAGCGGCTGACGACCGTCCTGCTGTCCGCCACGGTGCTCGGGGTGAACGCCTGCTCGCCGTCGATCGGGGCGACCGCGCCCAGTCAGGTCGCCAACCCCGGCAATCCGCCGGCCGGTGCGGGCATGCCCGGCGCCGCCGGCATCGGCGACCCCGACTTCCCCAAGGACGGCAACGGCGGCTACGACGTCGACCACTACGCGCTGAAGCTGGCCTACGACCCGCCCACCCAGAGCCTCTCCGGCACCGCGAGCGTCAAGGCCAAGGCGGTGCAGAGCCTGTCGCGGTTCGACCTCGACCTGCACGGATTCACCGTGCGCAAGGTGACGGTCGACGGCAGGGACGCGACGTTCACCAGGGACGGCGACGAGCTGGTCATCACCCCGTCGAGCGTGATCGCCGACGGCACGACGTTCACGGTCGCCGTCGACTACGCCGGCAAGCCCGACCCGGTGCGCAACTCCTCCAACCTCGGCACCTACGGCTTCATCCCCACCAAGGACGGCGCGTTCGTCACCAGCGAGCCCAACGGCGCCCGCACGTGGTTCCCGTGCAACGACCACCCGGCCGACAAGGCGACCTACGACTTCGACGTCACCGTCCCCGCCGGCACGACGGTCGTCGCGAACGGCGAGATGCGCGGCGCGCCGGTCACCTCGGGCGGCCGCTCGACGTTCAGCTGGCGTGAGGGCCACCCGATGGCCACCTACCTCGCGACGATCACCCTCGGGAAGTTCGACGTCAAGACGGGCAAGACCGCCGACGGCATACCGCTGTACGCGGCCGTCGACCCGACGTACCGCCGCAACCTCGACTTCCTCTACTCGGTGTCGTCCAAGGTCACCGACTACTGGTCGAAGGTCTTCGGGCCCTACCCCTTCTCGTCGACCGGTGGCGTGATCGACGACTTCGCCGCGGGGTACGCCCTGGAGAACCAGACCAAGCCGATGTACGGCGGCTTCGACCCCGACGAGAGCATCATCGCCCACGAGCTCGCCCACCAGTGGTTCGGCGACAGCCTGAGCGTCAAGCGCTGGAAGGACCTCTGGCTGAACGAAGGCTTCGCCACCTACGCCGAGTGGCTCTGGAGCGAGCACAACGGCGGGGCCACCGCCCAGGCGACCTTCGACGACTACTACGCCGACACCAAGGCCCCGATCTGGCAGTACCCTCCGGGCGTCGCCCAGCCGAAGGACCTCTTCAACGGCTCGGTCTACATCCGCGGCGCGATGACCTTGCAGGCGCTGCGCCAGCGCATCGGCGACCAGACGTTCTTCACGCTCCTGCGCACCTGGACCGACCAGCACAAGTACGGCAACGTCACCACCGACGAGTTCGTCAAGCTCGCCGAGAAGCTCTCCGGGCAGCAGTTGGACGCCCTGTTCGACGCCTGGCTGTTCAAGCCCGTCCGCCCGTCGCAGCAATAGCGCCGGACGATCCTCCCCGCCCCGCGTGACCGGCGCACGGGGGGCGGGACGGCCGGAAGGGCGTCACGGCAGGGTGATGCTCTTGACGATCTTGTCGAGTTCGGGGACGAGCGGCGTGGAGGCCATCACGGTGATCGCGACGCCCTTGCGCTCCACCCAGCCGACGTACGTGCCGTCGCCGAGCGCGCCGTCGCCCGGCTTGGTCAGCACCTGGCGGCCGCCGATCTTCGCGGTCTTCACGTTCGCGCCGAAGGTCCCATAGGTGACGGGAAGCTTCTTCAGGTCGGCGAGCTTCTGGGCGTCCGGCCAGCACACCACGCGCACCCACAGGCTCCGCTGCTCGGGGTCGGCGTTCGCCCGGTCGTCGCCCCACTGGTAACCGTATTCGACGGCCCCGTCGTGCTTGCCGGTCACGACCCCGCCATAGGTGAAGCCCTTGGGGATGTGGCCGACGCGCAGTCCCTTGATGGCGCCGGTCCCCCTCGCGGGCTTGTCGATCTTGACGTCGTGGGACCGCTTCATCTCCGCCTTGCTGGGGGTGGGACAGGAGTTCGCGCTCCCGGTCGCCGCCTGGGCGGCGGGGACGAACAGCGTCCCAGCCGCCGCCAGGGAAAGGGTGGCCAGCGCGAGTGTCCGCTTCGGTGTCTTCACGTATCGGTTGGATGCACCGGGAGGGCCAGAAGTTCGGACGGGTTTTCGCGACGTATCTTGACCCTCACCGAAGACGCGACATATCGTCTTTCGAGTAGAGACGCGATGTATCTCGACCGAGGGGAGACGACCGATGTACGACGAAAGAGTGCCCGTCCTGGTGGCCGGCGCGGGGTACGCCGGGCTCTCGGCGGCCCTCCTGCTGTCCTGGCGCGGGGTACGGGTGCTGTTGGTAGAGCGGCACGCGAGCACCTCGTTCCAGCCGAAGGCCTTCGGCGTGAACGAGCGGGCCATGGAGCTGCTCCGCGTCGTCCCCGGAGTCGAGGAGGCGCTGCGGAAGCGGTCCGAGGGCATCCCTCAGGACATCCGGATCGCGATCGCCTCGACGCTGACCGACCCCGACCCGCAGATGATCGTGCACGGCAGCGACGACTTCGCCTTCGTCCGGGACGTCACCCCCACCTCGGGCGTGGGCCTCCCCCAGTCGCTCGTGGAGAGCACCCTGCGGGCCGAGGCCGAGCGTCACGGCGCCGACCTGCGGTTCTCCACCGAGCTGGTCCACTTCGAGCAGGACGACGACGGCGTCACCGCCGTGATCCGCGACCGGGCGAGCGGGGACACCCGGACCGTCCGCGCCGACTACCTCATCGGCGCCGACGGGCACCGCAGCGGCGTCCGCGAGCGCCTGGGCGTCCCCGTCGAGGGACGCGGCGAGCTGGGGCTGTGCCGTTCGATCATGTTCAGGGCCGACCTGTCCGAGCAGGTGGACGAGCGGACGCTGACCCTCTGGTACCTCCGCAACGACGCCTTCGACGGCGCCATCGTCACCGGCACCGGGGTCGGCGTTCACGTGATGGCGATCAACTTCGATCCCTCGCTGGGACAGAGCGAGACCGACTTCACCGAGGAGCGGTGCGTCGAGCTGGTCCGGATCGGCACCGGCGTCCCCGACCTCGAGGTGAAGATCGTCGACCAGAACACCTGGGCGCTGGGACACGCAGTGGCCACGAGGTTCTCCTCCGGCCGCGTCTTCCTCGCCGGGGACGCTGCGCACACGATGCCGCCGACCGGCGGCCAGGGCGGCAGCACCGCGCTGCAGGACGGCTGCGACCTCGCCTGGCGGCTCGCCCTGGTCCTCTCGGGGCAGGCCGGTCCCGGCCTCCTCGACTCCTACGACGCCGAACGGCGGCCGATCGGCAAGCTCACCGCCGACGCGCAACTCGCCAACCTGGGCTTCCGCATGCCTCCGGCCCAGCGGGTCGACTTCCCCGAGCCGGTCGCCGACCCGTATTCGTACATGCTGGGGCACCGCTACCACTCGAAGGCCGTCCTGACCGAGCCCGGCGACGACGGCTCCATCGCCGAGGACGTCCGCCACCTCACCGGCCGCCCCGGAGGCCGCGCGCCGCACTTCACCATCTCCGCGGGCGGAGAGGAGATGTCGGTGCTCGAGCTGTTCGGCCGGGCCTTCGTCCTGCTCACGGGGGCCGGGACGCAGGCCGGGGCCTGGGCGTCCGCCGCCGCCACCACCGCCGAACGGCTGGGTGTCCAGCTGGAGGTGTACCGGATCGGCGAGGATGTCCGGGACGTGAGCGGCGACTGGGCGGCGAGATACGGCGTCACCGACGCGGGCGCGGTGCTGGTGCGCCCCGACGGCTACGTCGCCTGGCGCTCCCCCTCACCGGCCCCCGACCCCGCCACGGCGCTTCACGACGTCCTCACCCGGGTCCTCGCCCGGGACTAGCTGAAGATCAGTTTGTAGCCGTAGCGGCGGAGGCCGGCGAGGACCTCGTCGCAGTGGACGGGGCCCTTGGTCTCCAGGTGGAGCAGCACCTCGGCCTCGTCGAGGTGCAGGCGCGGGTCGACCCGCTCGTGGCCGACGTCGAGGACGTTGGCCCCGAGCTCGGCCAGGCGGGAGAGAAGCGTGGCGAGCGCCCCGGGACGGTCGGGCAGCCGGATGCGGAAGGCGAGGTAGCGCCCGGCCACCGAGAGCCCGTGCCGCAGCACCTTCGACAGCAGCAGCGGGTCGATGTTGCCCCCGGACAGCACGGCCACCACGGGCGGCTCGAAGGCGTGCGGCCAGTCGAGGAGCGCCGCGACACCGGCGACCCCCGCGGGCTCCACCACCTGCTTCGAGCGCTCCAGGCACAGCAGGAGCGCCCGCGACAGCGTCTCCTCCGAGACCGTGACCACGCTGTCGACCAGGTAGTGGATCATCTCGAAGGTGATGTCGCCGGGACGCCCGACCGCGATGCCGTCGGCCATGGTGGACATGGGCTCGACCACCACGGGGTGGCCGGCGGCGAGCGAGGCGGGGTAGGCGGCGGCCCGCTCCGCCTGCACGCCCACCACCCGGACGCCCGGACGCAGCGACTTCACCGCCAGGGCGATGCCCGCCGCCAGCCCGCCGCCGCCGACCGCCGCCGTGATCGTCCCGACGTCGGGGAGCTGCTCGAGGATCTCCAGCCCCACCGTGGCCTGGCCGGCCACCACGTCGGGGTGGTCGAACGGGTGGATGAAGACGGCCCCGCTCTCCTCCGCGTGCTCCTTGGCCGCCGCCAGCGCGTGGTCGACGGTGGTGCCCGTGAGGATCACGTCGGCGCCGTAGGAGCGCGTCGCCTCGACCTTCGGCAGCGGCGCGCCCTCGGGCATGAACACCGTGGCCTTGCAGCCGAGGAGCCCGGACGCCAGGGCGACCCCCTGCGCGTGGTTGCCGGCGCTGGCCGCCACCACCCCTCGGGCCCGCTCCTCGTCGCTCAGGCGGGCGATGCGCACGTAGGCGCCCCTCACCTTGAACGAACCGGCCCGCTGGAGGTTCTCGCACTTGAGGTACACCGGACCGCCGATCATGTCGGACAGCACGCGGGAATGCAGCAGCGGCGTGTGGACGATCAGGTCGTCCAGCAGTTCACGGGCGGCGACCACGTCGTCATAGGTCACCTGAGGGTGCGCCATGCCCGAAGTCTCCCACTGACGGCCCGCCCGCGCCTCCACCGCCCCACAAGTCTCGGGAGGCCCTCATGGGCGTACGGGGCCCCGTAGCGCCTGACCGGCTCGCGTGCCGGCATCACGGCCGATCAGGCGGGCGGCCGGAGAGCCCCGGCTCCGGATCAGTGCGCCCCGGGCGGCGGTGTGGCGTCGCCGATGTCGAACGCATCGGGCTGGTCGATCAGCTTGCACGGCTGGACCGGTCCGTCGGTCAGGCCGCTGATGACCTGGTAGGCGACGCCGGGGTGCTCCGCGGTGGGCTCCTTGGAGTTCTCCGCGATCTCCAGTACCACGGTCTGGCCGGGCTTGATGTACTCCGGATGGATGGTGATGCCGTTCCTCATCTGGATGGCCTTGCCGGAAGGAGTGTCCAGCATCTTCCTTCTCACCTCGGCCCGCACCTGGGGATCGCGACTCTCCAATTCCTCCTTCGACACCGACACTTCGTCCTCGGGCAGCCGGTGGAATCGTCCCTCCTCACACCGCTTGCCGAGCGGCATGTACGTGATGTCGGCCTTCACGCCGGCCGCGGCGAGCTCCTTCTCGGCCCCCTCCGGGTCCCGGAATTCGTTGATCCTCAGATTGATCGTCCCGTCGGGGTTCTTGGTCACCGCGTAGGCGGGGGCCGACGAGCCCGTCACCAGCGGGACGGCGATCGCCGCCGCCGCGGCGACCCCGAGCACCCCGGCCGCGGCGAAGAACCGGCGGCCGGTCGTCCAGCGGCGGGCGGGGACGGCCGTACGGGCCTCCGAGCGCCTCGCGGCCATCTCCGTCTTCAGCTCGGCGAGCAGTCTGTCCTCGAACGTGCTGTTCACTTGATTCCTTCCATGACCAGGGGCGGGACGACGCCGGGGACGCGCTGGAGCGCCCGCCTGGCGCGGTAGAGCCTGACGCGGGCGGTGCCCTGGCGGATGCCGAGGGCGGCCGCGGCCTCGGACACGGTGAGCTGGTCGATCACGACCAGCTCCAGCAGGGCCCGCTCGCTTTCCGGCAGGTCGTTCATCGCCTCCAGAGCCCTGCGCGCGGGGCTCTCGGCGTCGATGCGGTCTTCCAGGCGGGCCACGTCGTCGGGCTCCAGGAGCCGGCGGCCGGCGATCCGGCCGCCCGCGCGGAGCTCGCGCGCCGCCCGCCGCCGTTCGGCCAGCAGCGTGTTGCGCGCCACCCCGTACAGCCAGGCCGTCTCGCTGCCGAGGGCCGGGCGGTAGGTGTGGGCCGAGTCGAGAACGGCGAGGAAGACCTCGGCGACCAGGTCGGCCACGGTGTGGGGATCGCCGGCCCGCCGGGCCAGGAACCGCGTCACCTCGTCGACGTGCCGCCGGTAGAAGGCTTCGAAAGCCTCGGGGTCGTCGGCGATCGACGCCAACCCCGAACGTTTGAGGCGCACCGGCCTCGCTCCCTTCGTCGTCCGCATACTTACGCCCCTGCTTGGACGAAGGGGTAAAAACCGTTACATGTGGCCGGTGGCCTTCTCGCTTCTCCCGGGGACCTCGTGGCCGGTGTCGCTGGAGAAGACCAGGATGGAGGCGGAGAAGCCGTGCACATGGTTGTGGCCGCCGACCGGGCCGACCTCCCCCGCCGCGAAGAAGCCGGCCATGCCGATCGGGCCCAGCGTGTCGTGGAGGGCGAGGGCGTCGTGGTCGGGGCTGCCGAACATCGCGGTGCCCCTGCCGTTGCAGGAGAACAGCAGGGCGCCGTCGACCCGCCCGCGCTCCTCGGTGTGGGCGTCGAGCAGCTCGTACAGGTCTTCGTCGGCGGCGGCGGCGTCGCGGACCTGGAAGCGGACGCTCTGCCCGATGTCGAGGACGTCGCCGACCGCGACGGCCTCCCGCTCGGGGTCGATGCCGAGGATGCCGCGGATCAGGAAGTCGCCGCGCTCGTGGCTCTCGGCGTACTCGTCCATGGCGATGCCGATCTGCAGGCCGGAGGCGACGAGCTCGCGGTCCTCCTCGTCGAGGTTGCTGACGATGTCCTCCAGGCGCGCCAGGGCGGGCTGCCCGGCGAGCTCCAGCAGCAGGTTGTCCTCCGACCGGGTGACCACCATCGTGGGCCCGATGGGACGGCAGCCCTGGCTGACCACGGTGCTGACGTTGATGGGGCCGCTGAGCATCACGCCGATGGCGCCCTCGGTGTACATCTCACCGCCGGCGAACAGCCGCACCGAGCCCTGGCCCCGCAGGCCGTTGGCCAGGCCGCCGACCAGCGGGAGGTCGCCGAGGACGTCGCGGGAGTGCTCCACGAAGGCGTCGGCCGGGAAGCTGTAGGGGTCGGCCAGCAGGATCGCCACCCGGTCGTCCGGATCCCGGTCGGGCAGGCCGATGATCACGAAGCGGTCTTCCATGCGGAGGGTCTCCAGCGCGAACGTCGTCGCCCGGCCGCCGCCGAGGTTGGCCGCCCAGGCGCTGACCGCCGAGGTGAGCTCGACGCCCCGGCCGTCGCCGATGACGCCCGTGGCGCTGCACCCGATGACCTGGGCCCCGGGCGCCATGCGCATGACGCGCAACCCGGCACGGGCGACCTCCTCGGGGTCGTCGCCACAGATGAAGAAGCACACGAGGTCGGGAGGTCCCGACAGGCCGGAGAGCGCTTGGCGTACCGCCTGCTCGGCGGCTACCACCAGGTCGGAACCGACGGCGAGACCATCCGCGAAGCGGCTGGTCAGCACTGCCACACGCCTCGCCTCCCCTCAGGTCGCGAGCGGTCGCGCACAGGTCGCGAGTGGTCGCGAGTCGTAGCGTGTCGCACAATAGACCCTCTTGGCCGGATTCTCCCCACTACCGGAGCGACAACGCACCCATAGCGTCTCATAATGGTCAAGATCCGAAATCTGTATCCGCTGCCGTGACCTTCCCCCGCGACGTAGTCTCGGTTCCGTGCATGAATCGCCCACACCGCGAACCGAAGCTCCGCACGCCCGCAATCTCCGCGAACTACGCGAAAGTGGCCACCCATACCGCACGGTCAAGGCGGAGATCCGCGAGAACCTGCTGGCCAGACTACGCTCAGGCGCGCCGAGATTCCCGGGCATCGTCGGATTCGACGAGACCGTCCTGCCCCATCTGGAGCGGGCTCTGCTGGCGGGCCACGACCTGGTGCTGCTAGGCGAGCGCGGCCAGGGCAAAACCCGGCTCATCCGCACGATCACCGGCCTCCTCGACGAGTGGACCCCCGTCGTCGAGGGCTGCGAGATCAACGATCATCCGTACGCCCCCGAGTGCGTCCGCTGCCGCAGGCTCGCCGCCGAGCAGGGCGACGAGCTGAAGATCGCCTGGAAGCACCGCGACGAGCGCTACGGCGAGAAGCTCGCCACCCCCGACACCTCCGTCGGCGACCTGATCGGTGACGTCGACCCCATCAAGATCGCCGAGGGCCGCACGCTCGGCGACCCCGAGACGGTCCACTACGGCCTGGTCCCCCGCACCAACCGGGGCGTCTTCTCGGTCAACGAGCTGCCCGACCTCGCCGAGCGCATCCAGGTCGCGCTGCTCAACGTGCTGGAGGAGCGCGACATCCAGGTCCGCGGCTACAACCTGCGCCTCCCCCTCGACATCCTGCTGATCGCCAGCGCGAACCCCGAGGACTACACCAACCGCGGCCGCATCATCACCCCCCTGAAGGACCGCTTCGGCGCCGAGATCCGCACCCACTACCCGCTCACCCTGGAGGACGAGCTCGACCTGATCCGCCAGGAGGCCGAGCTCGACTGGCGCCGGCCCACGGGCGGCACGGCCGGCAAGGACGGCGAGCAGCCAGGGCTGAGCGCCGAGCTGCCCGACCACATCGTGGAGACCATCGCCCGCTTCACCCGCCTGGTACGCGAGTCCACCGCCGTCGACTCGCGGTCCGGCGTGTCGGCGCGGTTCTCGATCGCCGCGGCGGAGACGGCGGCCGCCTCCGCGGTACGACGGGCGGCGATCACCGGCGAGGAGCGGCCCGTCACCCGGGTCTGCGACCTGCCGGGAGTCGTCCCCACGCTGCGCGGCAAGGTGGAGTTCGAGGTCAGCGAGGAGGGGCGCGAGGTCGAGGTGCTCGCCCACCTCCTGCGGCGGGCCGTCGCCGAGACCTTCCGCGGCACCCTCGGCGGCATGGACCTGTCCGCCCTGCTCGACAAGTTCACCGAGGGCGCCCAGATCGAGTCCGGCGAGCTGACCCCCGCCACGGAGCTGCTCCAGCGCATCGGGCCCGTCAACGGCCTGTCGAAGATCATGTCCGCGGTGGGCATGGGCGAGGGCGACGAGTCCCCGGGCCACGCCGCCGCCGCGCTGGAGTTCGCCCTCGAAGGTCTCTACCTCATGCGGCGCCTGTCCAAGGACGAGACCGACGGCGGCTCGGTCTACCGCACCTGACCCCTGCTCTCCCGGCTCGGTTCGCGCCGAGCCGGGACCGGTCATGCGACCTTCCCGCCACACCGGCACACGACGTTAGGCTCCGAAGAGATGAGTGGCTACCGATACGGCGAGTACCACGACGGGCCCGATCCGCTGGCGCCGCCGTACGACGTCCGCGCCGCGCTCGACGAGATGGGCGACGCGATCCTTTCGGGCACGAGCCCGCTCGACTCCCTGCGCGACCTGCTGAGGCGGGGCCTGCCCGGGGCCCCCGACCGGCGGGGGCTGGACGATCTTCTCCGCGAGGTGCGCGAGCGGCGGCGTCAGCTGCGCGAACGCGGCAACCTCGACGGCACCCTGGAGCGCGCCCGGGCCCTGCTCGACAAGGCGATCGGGCAGGAACGCGCCGAGCTGTTCCCCGACCCCTCCGACGAGGCGCGCCTGCGCGAGGCCGAGCTCGACTCGGTGCCGGGCGACACCGCGAGCGCGGTGCGGCAGCTCGGCTCGTACGAGTGGCGGTCGGCGGCCGCGCGGCAGACCTTCGAGGAGCTGCGTGACCTCCTGCGCAGAGAGGTCCTCGACAGCCGGTTCCGCGGCATGCGCGACGCCCTGGCGAATCCCGACCCGGCGGCGATGGAACGGGTCCGGCAGATGATGTCGGATCTGAACGAGATGCTGGACCGGGACGCCCGCGGGCAGCACACGCAAGAAGATTTCGATCACTTCATGCAGAAATATGGGGAATTCTTCCCGGAGAACCCCCGCAATCTCGAAGAGCTGGTCGACATCCTCGCCCGCCGGGCCGCCGCCGCCCAGCGCATGATGGCCTCGATGAGCCCCGAGCAGCGCGCCGAGCTCCAGGCCCTGATCGACCAGACCCTGGAGCAGGCCGGCCTGGCCGAGCAGATGGCCCGCCTGGGCGAGGCCCTGTACGCCCGCCGTCCCGACCTCGCCTGGGACACCCCCGAGCGCATGGACGGCGACCAGCCCCTCGGCATGGGCGACGCGGTCAGCGTCCTGGAGGAACTGGCCGACCTGAGCCAGTTGGAGGCCGCCCTCCGCCAGGACTACCCCGGAGCGCGCCTCGACGACATCGACGAGGCCGCGATCCGCCGCGCCCTCGGCCGGTCGGCGGTCGACGACCTGGAGACCCTCAGGCGGATCGAGCGCGAGCTGGAGCAGCAGGGATACCTCCGGCGGCAGCGCGGCAAGCTCGAACTCACCCCGAAGGCCGTCCGCCGGCTCGGGGAGACCGCCCTGCGCCGGGTGTTCGACTCGCTCGACAGCGGGCGGCGCGGCGACCATGATCAGCGCGACGCCGGGGCCGCCGGCGAGCTCACCGGCACCTCCCGCCCGTGGCGGTTCGGCGACGAGCAGCCCATCGACGTCGTACGCACCCTGGTCAACGGCGTGCGCCGCGGCGCCGGCCGGGGGGTGACGCTGTCGGTGGACGACTTCGAGGTCGCCGAGACCGAGCGGCGGACGGCCGCCGCGGTCTGCCTGCTGGTCGACCTGTCGTACTCCATGGCCCTGCGCGGCACGTGGGGGCCCGCCAAGCAGACCGCGCTCGCCCTGCAGGCGCTGGTGGCCTCCAAGTTCCCGCAGGACGCCGTGCAGATCATCGGCTTCTCCAACTACGCGCGGGTGCTGCAGCCCGAGGAGCTTGCCGGGCTCGAATGGGACATGGTGCAGGGCACCAACCTGCACCACGCCCTGCTGATCGCCGGACGCCACCTCGACCGGCACCCCGACTTCGAGCCCGTGGTGCTCGTCGTCACCGACGGGGAGCCGACGGCCCACCTCATGCGCAACGGCCGCTACTGGTTCGAGTGGCCGCCCTCCCGCGAGACGCTGGAACTCACGCTCGCCGAGGTCGACAAGATGACCCGGCGCCGGGCGACGATCAACGTGTTCATGCTGGCCGCCGACGAAAGGCTCAAGGACTTCGTCGACGAGCTCGCCCGGCGCAACGGCGGGCGCGTCTTCTCCCCCAGCGCCGACCGGCTCGGGGAGTACGTCGTCAGCGACTTCCTGCGCTCCCGCCGCGCCCGCTGAGCACCGGCCGTTGCATGGCCGCCCCACGTGGGTACATATCCGGATATTTCACGGCGCGCGGAAAGTGGTCGCTTTTACGAGCGCCGCATTAATCGGTTGCCTATCGATATGCAATGGCCGAGGATATTTTCGAGGGGTGTTCGACGCACACCCTTTACGACGGCCAGGCGGTTCCCCACGGCACGGGAGGAGGGTGACATGTTCGCTGCGGTCGCTCTCCTGGTGTTGATGATCTTCACGGTGGCGATGTTCGAGGTGACGGTGAACAACCGGCCCCGGCATCCCAAAGCGCCCAAGGAGGAGCCGAAGGCGCAGGTCGCGGAGACGCACGCCACGCCGGACGTCCCGAAATCATGAGACATCTCTCATGATTGCGTACGCTCGGCGGCGGGCGTTCCCTCACTGATCACCGAGACGATAATGTCGGCGGCATGTCGTTTCTCGGCAACCTCCTGCTCTGGCTGCACATCGGCTTCGCGATCTTCGCGATCGGCCCGGTGACGGCCACCACCATGTTCACCCCGAGATACATCAGGGCCAAGGACGTCGCCGTGCTGCGTTACCTGCACCGCAGCACGCGCATTTTCGGCGTCCTCACCCTCGGCGTATTCCTCTTCGGTCTCGCCCTGGGCGGATCGAACCTCGGAAAGCCCTACCTCTCGGTCTCGATGACGCTGTTCATCGTGGCGGCGGTGCTCCTGATCATGATCGATCGTGACCAGGGCACCGCCGTCCGCGTGCTGTCGAACGAGGCCCAGGATGACGACGCCAAGGTTCAGACCGGCCGCATCGCCATGCTCTCGTCGATCATGGCGCTGATCTGGCTGGTCATCCTGGCGCTGATGGTGTGGTTCAACCCCTCTTAGGCAAGCGCCTGCGTGAGGTCCTCCAGGAGGTCGCCCACGGTCTCGATGCCGACCGAGAGCCGGACGAGGTCGGCGGGCACCTCCAGGGGCGAGCCGGCGGCCGACGCGTGGGTCATGCGGCCGGGGTGCTCGATCAGCGACTCCACACCGCCGAGCGACTCGCCGAGGGTGAACAGCTTGGCACGGTTGCAGACCTCGACCGCGGCCTCCTCGCCACCGGCGACACGGAACGACACCATGCCGCCGAAGCGCCTCATCTGCTTGGCGGCCACCTCGTGGCCGGGGTGCTCGGAGAGCCCGGGGTAGAGCACCTCGATGACCTTCGGGTGCGACAGCAGCAGGTTGACGACCTTCTCGGCGTTGTCGCAGTGACGGTCCATCCGGACGCCCAGCGTCTTGATGCCGCGCAGCGTCAGCCAGGCGTCGAACGGGCCGGCGACCGCGCCCATGGAGTTCTGGTGGTAGGCCAGCTCGTCGCCGAGGGTCTGGTCGCGGGTCACCAGGGCTCCGCCCACCACGTCGGAGTGGCCGCCGACGTACTTGGTCGTGGAGTGGACGACGACGTCCGCCCCGAGCGCCAGCGGCTGCTGGAGGTACGGCGAGGCGAAGGTGTTGTCGACCACCAGCAGCGCCTCCGCGGCGTGCGCGATCTCGGCCAGGGCCTCGATGTCGGCGATGCCCAGCAGCGGGTTGGTCGGCGTCTCGACCCAGATGGCCCTGGTCTCGGGCCGGACGGCCGCGCGCACCGCCTGGAGGTCGCCGAGCGGCACCGGGTCGTACTGAAGGCCCCAGCGGGACAGAACCTTGGCGAACAGCCGGTACGTGCCGCCGTACGCGTCGCCCGGGATGATGACGTGGTCGCCGGGCTTGCAGACGGTGCGCATCAGGGTGTCCTCGGCGGCGAGTCCCGAGGCGAACGCCAGCCCGCGCGTCCCGCCCTCGATCGCCGCCAGGCACTCTTCCAGGGCGGTCCTGGTGGGGTTGGCCGAACGGCTGTACTCGTATCCGGAACGCAGGCCGCCCACGCCGTCCTGCTTGTAGGTCGACACGGCGTAGATGGGGGGCACGACCGCGCCGGTGCGCGGGTCGGCCTCCTGGCCTGCGTGAATGGCCAGGGTTTCGAAGCCTTCAATCATGTCCCCACGTTATCGCCCTCCCGAGGGCAGGTCGCGGTGGAGGAACACCGGCTTCTCGCGTTCCCCGGTGATGCGCGAGAGCAGTAGGGGGTCCGCGATGGCCAGCAGGCCGATGGCGCAGATCCCTACGATCAGCAGGATCACTCCGAAAAGAGTCATTTGTCTCTCCCCTCCTGGCATCAAGCTTCGCCCGGAGAGGCCCGGCGCGACCTCGCCACAACGATCGATCCTGCTGGTCGCGGCTCGTCCGAATGGCCGATCCGGCACTCCACCACTCGGTCTAGGCTCGGTGACCGTGAGGTACAGGTGAGGAAGACCCAGCGGATCGCGTCGTGGGTTCAGCGGCTCAGCGAGATCGCACTGGTCTGCTGGCTCGGGCTGCTCCTCCTGGTCGACACCGTAGGGTCGGTGTACCGGGCCGCGGGCATCGTCCGGGGACAGTTCCTCGTGCCGTTGCTGGGGCTTCTCGCCGTCGGCACCTACCTGCTGCGCCGCCGCTTCCGCGTCGAGGGCTTCATCCTTCTGGCGGCGATGTCGGCGGTGGTGTCCTTCGCGGCCGGCTTCCTCAACTGGCAGGGCTCTCCCGGCTTCGCGGAGGCGGGGGTGCTGCTGCTCCTCACCGTCGGCGTCCTGCGCTGGGTCAAGCCCCTGCGGCTGGCCCTGGTGCTGTCGGGCGTGTCGATGGTCGTGCTGCAGATGGCCGCCGGCCTGCGCGGGCCGAACGGCACCGAGGTCGCCTTCGGCTTCCTGTTCTTCGTCGCCTGGGCGGTGGCGATCGCCATCGGCGGCTACCTGCGCTACCAGCTGGAGCGTCGCGAGGAGGCCGTGCACGCCGTACGACGCGCCGAACGGCTCGAACTCGCCCGCGAGCTCCACGACCTGGTCGCCCACCACATCACCGGCATCGTCGTCCAGGCCCAGGCGGCCAAGACCGTGGCCGCGCAGAAGCCTCAGGCCGTGGAGCCCGCGCTGGAGGCGATCGCCAACGCGGGAGCCGACGCCCTGACGTCCATGCGCCGCCTCGTCGGGGTGCTCCGGGCCGAGGACGACGCCTCCCGGCAGGCCGGCACGACGTTCGCCGACCTGCGCCTGATGGTCGAGAAGTTCTCCGCGGCCGGCCCCCAGGTCTCCTTCGAGATCGGCCAGGGGGTGACCGAGTCGGCGCTGGCGCCCGAGGTGCTCACCACCCTGCACCGCGTACTGCAGGAGAGCCTCACCAACATCCGCAAGCACGCGCCGAACACCTGGTGGGTGCAGGCGGACCTGAAGGCCGCCGACCGCGGGGTGCTGCTCCACGTCCGCAACCCCAGGTCGTCCTCCGACCCGCGGGTCTCGCGGCTCGGAGGGGGGTTCGGCCTGGTCGGCATGACGGAGCGGGTCAAGGCCGTCGGCGGCGACCTCCAGGCGGGGCCCACCCACGAGGGCACCTGGGAGGTCCGCGCCTGGTTCCCGCTGGAGCGCAGTGCTTGATGGCCTCGCTGTGCTCGGCGGCGAGGGGCGCTCCTTGAGGCGGCGGGCTTCGTCGTCGTACGGGCTCGTTCCTCACCCTCCCTCCTCCTCAGACCACCGCCGCGCCCCTCGCGGCTAGCTCGTCACCGTGCGAGGAAGGCGAGCAGGTCCTGGCGGGTGACCAGGCCGATGGGCTTGCCGTCGTCGAGGACGACCGAGGCGTCGGCCTTCTCCAGGGCCTCGATGGCCTTCGACACCGGCTCACCGGCGCCGATCATCGGGAGCGGCGCGGACATGTGGTCGGCGATCGGGTCCTCGCCGCGCACCTTGCCGCGGTAGAGGGCCTCCAGCAGGTCGCGCTCGACGATCGAGCCGACCACCTCGGCGGCCATGACCGGCGGCTCCTCCTTCATCACCGGCAGCTGCGACACGCTGTACTCGCGCATGATGGAGATCGCCGTGCTGACCGACTCGTGCGGGTGGGTGTGCACGAACTCCGGCAGCCCCGGCGCCTTGCGGCCGAGCACGTCGCGCACCAGCCCCTCCTCGCTGGAGGTGGTCAGGAAGCCGTAGTCGGCCATCCACTCGTCGTTGAAGATCTTGGACAGGTAGCCGCGCCCGCCGTCCGGCAGCAGCACCACTACCACGTCGTCCGGCTTGGCCTCGGCCGCCACCCTGAGCGCCGCCACCACGGCCATGCCGCACGAGCCGCCGACGAGCAGCGCCTCCTCGCGGGCCAGGCGGCGGGTCATGCCGAAGGAGTCCTTGTCGGAGACGGCGATGATGCGGTCGGCGACCGTCGTGTCGTACGTCGCGGGCCAGATGTCCTCGCCGACGCCCTCCACGAGGTACGGCCGTCCGCTGCCGCCGGAGTAGACCGAGCCCTCCGGGTCGGCGCCGATCACCTGGACCCGGCCGCCGGAGACCTCCTTGAGGTAGCGGCCGGTGCCGCTGATGGTGCCGCCGGTGCCCACGCCGGCCACGAAGTGGGTGACGCGCCCCTCGGTCTGCTCCCAGATCTCCGGGCCGGTCGAGTGGTAGTGGCTCTCGGGGTTCTCGGGGTTGGAGTACTGGTCGGGCTTCCAGGCGTTGGGGACCTCGCGGGCGAGCCGGTCGGAGACGGAGTAGTAGGAGTCGGGGTGGTCGGGCGAGACCGCCGTCGGGCAGACGACCACCTCGGCGCCGTAGGCGCGCAACACCGCAATCTTGTCCTGCGCGACCTTGTCGGGCACGACGAACAGGCAGCGGTAGCCTTTTTCCTGGGCGACGATCGCAAGCCCGACACCGGTGTTGCCGGAGGTCGGCTCCACGATCGTGCCACCGGGGCGCAGTTCGCCGGAGCGTTCGGCGGCCTCGACCATGCGGAGCGCGATACGGTCCTTCACCGACCCGCCGGGGTTGAAGTATTCGACCTTGGCCAGGACCTGGGCGGATACGCCGGCCGTGACCTTGCGCAGCCGCACGAGCGGGGTGTCGCCCATGAGCTCGATGAGCGAATCGTGTACGCGCACCGGGAATAGCACCTCATTTACCAAAGCTTTGCCAGCTTGACGATGCCGGTTTCCGAAGGATGATCCGGTGTCCGGCCTGTGTTCAATTCCTCACCGTACCGTCACGACCACCACCGAGAGGGACAGGCGTCCGCGAGTCGCACGCTCGTCGTCCGGCGAGGCCGCGATCATAATGCTCGACACCCTGATCCGACGGGCAACCCGCCGGGAACAGGCCATATGACAACGGAGTCCACGGAAGGAAGAGATCCCGCGCAGGCAGATCGGACAGGAAGGGGAAACGGGAAGTGATCTGGACCCCGGCAACCTCACGGGCGGCGCGCCGCATCGCGGCCGCCGCGGCCGTCGGCGGCGGAGGCGTCACCCTCCTCGGCGCCGCCGTCTACGGACTGCTTTTCACCGAGGCACTGCTCGCCCGCAAGATCGTCGGGCGGCCGCACGGCATGGAGGGCCCTCCCTCCGACGGCGTCTACGGGAGATGGCCGGACGGCGAGAATCCCCGGGGCGAACCGATCAGCCTCGTCATGCTCGGCGACTCCACGTCGGTCGGCCTGGGCATGACGGACCCCGAGCAGACCCCCGCCGTGATCCTCGCCAAGGGGCTCACCGAGGCGGCCCGGCGTCCGGTACGGCTGAACGTCTTCGGCCGTTCGGGGGCGGCGTCGGCCGACCTCGACATCCAGGTCGACCGGGCTCTGAAGGAGAAGCCAGACGTCGCGGTCATCTGGGTGGGCGCGAACGACGTGACCACCCAGACCATGCCCGGCCAGGCCGTGCGGCACCTGCAGAAGGCCGTGCGGCGGCTGCGGGAGGCCGGGGCGGAGGTGGTGGTGGGCACCTGCCCGGACCTCGGCACCATCCGTCCCATCGCGCAGCCGCTGCGCTGGGTCACCCGGCGGTGGAGCCGCCAGCTGGCCGCCGCCCAGACGGTCGCGGTGATCGAGGAGGGCGGACGTTCCGTGGCGTTCGCCGACGTCCTCGGCCCGGAATTCGCCTCATATCCGGGCGAGATGTTCGGACCCGACCGATACCACCCATCTGCGCGAGGCTACCAACGAGCCGCTTACGTAGTGCTACCTTCTGTATGCGCCGCGTTGGGGTTGTGGCCAGAACCCGAGCCTCAGCGCGGCGAGGGATCGCAATCGATTTACCTCGCGGCGGCCATCGCCGCGGAGGAGCCCGGCACCGAGGTCACCGCGACCCGCGTCGCCGGCCGTGCGACCGGCCCCCAGGGAAGGTGGGCCACGATATTCCGTCGGCGGCCGGGGGTGATGCCTCGCAGCGCCTGAATCCGGTCACCCTCCGCGACGCGGTCGTCACTTTTCGCCCGCATTGGAGTGGTATGCCCGTGATCCGGCCCCTCGCGAAACCGGCCTTGGCGCTCGCCGGGGTCATGGCCCTGGCCGGCTGCTCCGGCAGCAAGGCCGCCACCGAGGACACCTCGGCCGCGCCCACCTGGCACAACACCGAGGTGAACGCCGTCAGCCGCGCCGGTGTCGCCGCCGGTGTGGCGGCCCTCACCTCCATCAAGCCGGACGGCACGCTGGCGACCACGGCCCTCGACCTGGCCAGCGGCAAGACCCTCTGGAGTCACCCCGCGACGCTGGCCGGGCGGCTGCCGGGCATGGGCGTGCAGCCGCCCGCCGCCGTCGAGACCGGGCCCGGCCAGGGTGTCATCGCGGCGATCGCCCCACCTGACCACGGCGGCGCGAAGGCCCGGCTCGTCGCCGGCGACGCGCGCACCGGGCGGCAGAAGTGGACCCGTCCGGTCCATTCGACGTTCGGCCCCCAGAGCTGCGGCCCCTACATCTGCATGACCGAGAACACCGCGCTCGCCTCCGCCCGCATGGTCGTCCTCGACCCGGCCACCGGCAGGACACTGTGGAAGGTGCCCGGCATCGCCGAGGTGGAGTGGTCCGACTCCTCCAGGGTCGTCATGCTCCACATGGCGAAACACCCCGTGCTGTCGTCCCACGACCTGAAGACCGGCCGGCCGTCCTGGCAGCTCCCCGTCGAGCACGCCGTCAGCCCCGGCGTCGACCTTTCCGGCGGATGGGCCTTCGGCGCATCCGGTGACAACCTCATCGGATACGTCGCGCCGTACACCAACCCCAGGACCGAGAAGACCTCCGCCTTCGGCCTCTTCTCGGTCAAGCTCTCCGACGGCACGGTCAACTGGCTGCGTCCCTCGGTGGTGCGCGTCTACCCGAGCGGGAGCCCGGGGTTCGCGCCGATCGTCCGTCCCGTGGACGAGCATGGCGAATACGGCGGCTTCGCCAGGCTCGACCCGGCCTCGGGACGGGTGATCGGCCAGATCACGGCCGGGCAGGTGCCCGGCACCGGCTGGTGGCTGGCCTTCCCCGGCAACATGGCAAGGCTCGGCTTCCTCAAGCCCGGCAAGGCCGGCGCCGCGTTCGACCTGCCCTCGGGCCAGGCCGTCCCCCTCCAGGGGCAGCGGGGCTGGTCGTTCTGCGTCACCGACCCCAAGCCTCTGCCGCTGGCGGGGCAGGCGCCGGGGTTCTACGCCGTGGCCGCGCTGTGCGAGTTCGACCTCGCGACCGGCGCGCGGGTGCCGGGCTCGCCGGTCCCGCCCGCCTGGTTCACCGGCAGCCACGACGGCTGGCGCCTGTGGCGCGACGAGAAGGGCGCCGTGCACGCCGTCAAGGACGGCACGGGCACCACGCCGGGCATGTACGGCTGACGCCGCGAGGCCGGCGGCGGCCCCCACCCTGCGGCGACGAGTGCCCCTAACGCGCGCTTGCCGTACATAGTTCTGTTTCTTGGCGCCCCGGGTCGTGGCAAGTGGGCTACCGCGCGGTAACCTCCGCAGGAGGGAGTCCCCTGCCACGAACCCAGGAGAGCCACATGCCCGAGGCAGTCATCGTCGCGACCGCACGTTCGCCGATCGGCCGAGCCTTCAAGGGGTCGCTGAAGGACATCCGTCCCGACGACCTCACCGTCCAGATGATCAAAGCCGCGCTCGACAAGGTCCCGCAGCTCGACCCGAACGACGTCGACGACCTGATGCTGGGCTGCGGCCTGCCGGGCGGCGAACAGGGCTTCAACATGGCCCGCGTGGTCTCGGTGCTGCTCGGCCTCGACGGCGTCCCCGGCACCACGGTCACCCGCTACTGCTCCTCGTCGCTGCAGACCACGCGCATGGCCTTCCACGCGATCAGGGCCGGCGAGGGGGACGTGTTCATCTCCGCCGGAGTCGAGTGCGTCTCGCGCTTCGTCAAGGGCAACTCCGACTCGCTGCCCGACACCACCAACCCCCTGTTCCTCGACGCCAAGGCCCGCACCGACGCCCGCGCCGAGGGCAATGGCCCCGAGTGGCACGACCCGCGCCAGGACGGCCGGCTGCCCGACATCTACGTCGCTATGGGGCAGACCGCCGAGAACGTCGCCGAGCTCAAGGGCGTGAGCCGCAAGGAGCAGGACGAGTTCGGCGTCCGGTCGCAGAACCTCGCCGAGAAGGCCCTGGCCAACGGCTTCTGGGAGCAGGACATCACGCCGGTGACGCTGCCGGACGGCACGGTCGTCAGCAAGGACGACGGCCCCCGGCCGGGCACCACCTACGAGGCGGTCTCGCAGCTCAAGCCGGTGTTCCGCCCCGACGGCACCGTCACCGCGGGCAACTGCTGCCCGCTGAACGACGGCGCCGCCGCGGTGATCGTAATGAGCGACGTCAAGGCGGCCGAGCTCGGCATCACGCCGCTGGCCCGCATCGTCTCGACCGGCGTCACCGGCCTGTCCCCCGAGATCATGGGCCTCGGCCCGGTCGAGGCCTCCCGGCAGGCGCTGAGCCGGGCCGGGATGTCGATCTCCGACGTCGACCTCGTCGAGATCAACGAGGCCTTCGCGGCCCAGGTGATCCCGTCGTACCAGGAGCTCGGCATCGACCTCGACCGGCTCAACGTCAACGGCGGCGCCATCGCCGTCGGGCACCCGTTCGGCATGACGGGCGCCCGGATCACCTCCACCCTGATCAACGGCCTGCGTTTCCACGACAAGTCGATCGGCCTTGAGACGATGTGCGTCGGCGGCGGCCAGGGCATGGCGATGGTGCTGGAGCGCCTCAGCTAGCAGCGTTCGATCGCCTCGCTCCGCTCGGCGGGTGAGGGACGCTCCTTGAGGCGGCGGCCTTCGTCGTCGTCCGGGCTCGTCCCTCACCCTCCCTCCTCCTCAGACCACCGCCGCGCCCCTCACCGGTGAGTGTCGGGGCCGGCGCGCTTCAGGTCGATGCGGACGATGACGCGCCGGTCCCGCTCCATGGCGGCACGGTAGTCGTCCCAGTCGGGGTGCTCGCCGGAGATGCTCCGGTAGTACTCCACCAGCGGCTCCATCGCCTCCGGCAGCGGGACGATCTCGGCGGTGCCGTCGATCTGGATCCACGCGCCGAAGAACCCGTCGTTCATCACGCACAGCGTCACGGCCGGGTTCCGGCGCAGGTTGCGGGTCTTGGCGGCGGTCTCCCGCGTGCTGACCACGGCGTACCCCTCGGCGTCCACGCCGACGGTCACCGGCGACATCTGCGGCCGGCCGTCGGGATGGGTGGTCAGCATGACCGCGCGATGGTTGCCTCTGAGGAATTCACGTGCCTTGTCCAGATCCATGTGTCCATGATGGCCGAGGACAAGACGGCGCCCACGCCGAATTCGGGGCGTGGGCGCTGAGGCGTGGCAGGGCTTACAGGAAGCCCATGCGGGAACGGCGCTGCCGCTCGTGCTCGATGACGATCGCGGCGGCGTAGCCGTGGGTCAGCCCGTGCTCGTCGGCGAGCCAGTTGGCTCGCTCGTCACAGCGAAGGAAAGACGGGCCGTTGTCGATGGTTTGGAACCACTCGGGGAGTGCGCGTCCGGTGATGTCCGGAACCCTGGCGATCAGCTTGCTCTGCGTCTCCTGTGAGTGGTTCAACGACATGGGCACCTCCATGAGATGAAGCCTCTTTTGCTAGACACTGCATCACCGGCCCCGCGATGGCAAGACCCTAACGGCCAGCCTTCCCTAACAGAAGGTAGATCATTAGTTGCAGCGTGTCGGGCATACCCGAAGTTTGGGCATCCATGCCGAACGAAAACGCCCCGTCCGATATCGGGCGGGGCGTTCGAGGAACGAGCTCGCTAGTAGTGCTTTGTTAGGTCGGCGTGTCGTGGAGCCACTGTGACGGTGTGGGTAGTTTCATGCTGCGATGACCCCCCATGAGCTTTCGGTTGTGCGGCAGCGCCTTGAGGCGTTCGCCGCGGAGAT
>NZ_JAHDTF010000045.1 GCF_018531465.1 Sphaerisporangium fuscum | reverse complement strand
CGCCCTTGACGTAGGCCGCGTGGTGCTTGGCGTGGTGCAGCTCCAGGATCTCCCCGGTGATCGCCGGCTCCAGCGCGGCGTAGTCATATGGCATGTCCGGCAGGGTGTACTGCCCCATCGGTGCTCCCCTCATTTGATCTAATTGCAAGTTACTCGCAATAGCTAGCCATGGGCAATAACTTCCCGCCTGGTTTCGCCTGTGCTACTCCCAAGTGCGCACGTTGCCGCCCGACCAGCGCTCCAGGAGCTCGGTGTCGTGGCTGATGGCGAGCACTCCGGCGCCGGTGCGTGCGCGGTAGTCCTCGATGCGGGCGATCAGGTGGGCCTGGGTCGAGGCGTCGAGCATGGTGGTCATCTCGTCGCAGATCAGATACCTGGGTTCCAGGGCGAGCGCGCGCGCCACGCAGGCGCGCTGGAGCTGCCCGTCGGAGACCTCATGGGGGCGCCGGGTGAACAGCTCGGATGTGAGGCCCAGTTGCTTCGCCAGCCGGTGCGCGCGCTCCAGCGGACGCCGTGTGGCGCGCAGCGGCTCGGTGATCACCTCCAGGAGGGTGAAGCGGGGGTCGACGGCGAGGCGGGGCTGCTGGAAGATCAGGCCGATGGAGGTGCGCTGCGGGGCCCGGTGCCGCCAGCGGTGCACCTCCCGCCCGTCGACGGTCACCGTGCCGCCGGAGGGCCGCAGCAGCAGGGCGAGCACGCGGGCCAGCGTCGACTTGCCGCACCCGCTGGGCCCGGCCAGGCCGAGGACCTCGCCGGGGCGCAGGCTCAGTGACACCCCGTCGAGCACCCGCCGGCGTCCGAAGGAGAGGGCGATGTCGGCGGCTTCAAGCATGATGGCAGGCCACTCCGTTCAGGACCGGCTGCTCCTCACACACCGCTGTCGCATCGGCGCAGCGGGGCCGGAAGGCGCAGCCGTCGGGCAGCCGGGTGAGTTGCGGCGGTTCACCGGGGATGGGGACGAAATCACGGGACGGCAGCGCGTTCAGCAGCCCGCGGCTGTAGGGGTGCCGGGGGCCGTCGAAGAACGCCGGCGCCTCGGCCAGCTCGACGATGCGTCCGGCGTACATGACGGCGACGTCGTCGGCGACCTGCTCGGCGGCGCGCAGGTCGTGGGTGATGATGAGGACGGCCCGGCCCTGGTCGCACAGGTGGCGCAGTTCGGCCATGGTGGCCTCCACCAGCGGGCGGTCCAGGCCGGTGGTGGGCTCGTCGGCGACGATCAGGGGTGGGTCGCCGGCCAGCGCGAGGGCGTTGGCGACCCGCTGGGCCATGCCGCCGGACAGCTGGTGCGGGTAGCGGTCGAGGTCTCCCGGGCGCAGGCCGGCGCGGGCCGCGATCTCGTCGGGGGTCTCGTCGCGGCCGAGCTCGCGCAGGGTCTCGGCGAGCTGGGCACGGGCGGTGCGCACCGGGGTGAGATGGGCGGCCGGGCTCTGCGGGATCAGGCCGATCCGCCGGCCGCGGACCTGCCCGGCCAGCACCTTCTCCGTGGCGGCGACCAGGTCCAGGGAGCCGAGCCAGGCGTGCCCGGTGACGGTGGCGTTGCCGGGCAGCAGGCCGAGCAGGGCATGGGCCATCACCGACTTGCCGCATCCGGACTCGCCGACCAGCGCCAGGCAGCGGCCTGGACGCAGCTCGAACCGGGCGTCGGTGACCGCCTCGACGACGGCGCCCGGCAGCCGGAAGCGGACCGACAACCCCTCCACGCGCAGCATCACAGCACCAGCTCCGATCTCCATCGCGGGTTTGCGCGGTCGCGGGCGTGCTGGGCCAGCGCGGAGACCGCCAGTGTGGGCAGCAGGATCAGCAGGCCCGGGAACAGGCTGGACCACCAGTCCCCCGCCAGCAGGGACCGCTGCCCGTCATTGATCATGTTGCCGAGGGAGGCCAGGTGGGCGGGCAGGCCCAGGCCGAGGAAGCTCAGCGCGGTCTCGTGCCAGATCGCGTGCGGGATCATCAGGACGGTGGCGAGCAGCAGGTGCGGCGCCAGGTTCGGCAGGAAGTGCCGCCGGACGATCCGCCACCTGTTCGACCCGCCGGAGATCGCGGCGTCGACGAACGGGCGCCCGCGCAGGGACAGCACCTCCGAGCGGACGATGCGCGCGGCCGTCGTCCAGTGCGTGACCGCGACCGACACCACCACCGCGCTCGCGCTGGGCGCGAACAGCGCCACGATGAAGATGCCGAACAGCAGGTGCGGCAGGGAGTTGAAGCCGTCCACCACCCGCATCAGCAGCCGGTCGGTCACACCTCCGGCCGCGCCGGCCGCCAGCCCCACCAGGCCGCCGATCGCCGCGCTCACCACGGCCGCGACCAGGCCGACCAGCAGCGAGACGCGCAGCCCGTAGATCGAGCGCAGCAGGACGTCGCGGCCGACCTCGTCGGTGCCGAACGGATGGGACGGCGACGGGGGCAGGCCGGCGGCGCGCAGGTCCACCAGCTGCTGGTCCAGGGGGGCGACCAGCGGCACCAGGACCACCGCCGCGACCAGCACCGCGAGGGCCCCAAGGGCGAGGCGGTGGCGGCGGGAGCGCGGCCTTTCGACCCGGCCGCTCTCTCCCCGCCCCTGGCGCCGCCACGTCTTCGTCGTGGCCATCAGCTCACCCCCAGCACGCGCACCCGGGGGTCGGCCACGGTGTAGGCCAGGTCGGCCAGCAGGTTGCCCGCCACGACCGCGAGCGTGGCCAGCAGGGTGAGCGCGGCCAGCAGCGGGAAGTCCACCGCGAGCGCCGCCTTGATGGTGGTGCCGGCCACGCCGGGCCAGGAGAACACCGCCTCCACCAGGATCGCCCCGGTGACCAGCTCGGGGACCCGCGCACCCATGATCGTGACGAACGGCAGCAGGGCCGAGCGCAGCGCGTGGCGCACCAGCACCGTCCGCTCCCGCAGGCCGCGGGCCCGGGCGCCGATGACGAAGTCCTCCCGCAGCACCCCGATGACCGACTCCCGCACGAACAGCAGCAGCCACGACGACTGCGAGAAGGCCAGCACGGCCACCGGCAGGACCAGATGACGCAGCAGGTCGGGAAGGGTGACGGCGGTGGCGGCGGCGTCGGTCAGCCCGCCCGCGGGCAGCCACCCGAGCTTGACGGCGAACACCCAGATGACCAGCAGGGCCACCCAGAACACCGGCGCCGCCTCGTTGGCGAACGCCGTACCGGTGACCAGCCGGTCCAGCCACGAGTCGCGCCGCCAGGCCGCCAGTGTCCCGACCGCCAGGCCGCCGACCAGCATCAACGCCAGCGCGCACCCGGTGACCAGCAGCGTCCAGCCCAGCCGCTCGCCGATCACCTGCGCGACCGGCAGGCGCAGCGACCGCGACTCCCCGAGGTCGCCGCGCAGCAGGTGAGCGAGCCAGCTCGCGTACTGCTCCCACAGCGGCCGGTCCAGCCCCCAGTTGGCCCTGATCTCGGCCATGATCTGCGGGCTGGTCGTCATCGCCCGGTCCCCCAGGTACTGCCGTACCGGGTCGAAAGGCGAGGCCTTGGCCAGAGCGAACATCCCGAACGTCACGGCCAGCAGCAGGGGGACGGCGAAGGCCAGCCGCCAGGCCACGATCCGGATCCAGATCACGAGGCGGGCTTCCAGCTCGCGACCGTGCCGAACAGGCCGCCGGTGGCGTGCTCGTGCGGCTCGACGCCGACGGCGAGGCCGCTCCAGTTCCCGCGGACGACGTAGGTGTGCTTGAGGTAGACCAGGTACAGCCAGACCGCGTCCTGGCTGATGTGCCGCTGCACCTCGTCGTAGACCTTCTTGCGGATGGAGGGATCGGAGGACCTGCGGCCGGTGTCGAGCAGCCGGTCCACCTCGGGGTTCTTGTAGTGGCCGGGGTTGAAGAAGCCCTGGCCGGAGAAGGAGGAGTGGAACAGCTCGTAGTTGGTGTAGTCGGGGTCGAACGGGGTGCCGTAGCCCATGACCAGCGCATCCTTGGCCATGCGCGGCTCGATGGCGTCCCAGTCCAGGCCGGCCGTCTCGACGTCGATGCCGATCTTCTTGGCGTCCGAGGCCACCGCCAGGGCCAGCTCCTTGCGCAGCGAGTCGCCGGCCGGGTACATCAAGGTGAACCTCGCCGCCGTACCGTTCTTGGTACGGACGCCGCCCGGGCCCGCCTTCCAGCCGGCCTGCTCCAGGATCTGGACGGCCTGGGCGCGGTCCGGGGTCGCCGACCCGTCGACGACGGGATTGTGCCAGTCGATGCCAGGGGCGATCGGCCCGAAGGCGGGAGCGCCCGCGCCGGCGAGGATCGCCGCGACCATGGCGCCGCGGTCGACGGCCAGGCCAAGGGCCTTGCGGATGGCGATGTCGCCGGTCACAGGCTGCTCCAGCGGGAACATCACGCCCCGGTAGTCGGCGCTCGAGGCCTCGTAGACCTTGCTCCCCGGCTGGTTACGGAACCGGGCGACGGCCTTGGGCGGGAGCTCGGTCGCGGTGAACTCCCCCGCGGCCATGCGGGTGGCCCGGGCGTTGTCGTCGGCGGTGTACGCCAGGACAAGCTTCTTGATCGCAGGAGCGCCGCCCCAGTACCGCTCGTTGGCCCTCAAGGTGACCTTGTCACCCTTGGTCCAGGACACGAACGCGTACGGCCCCGTACCGACCGGCGCGGCACCCGGCAGCGAGTCCTTCGGGACGATGCCGAGCGTGGCCCGCTGGAGGATCGGCGCGTACGGATACTTGAGATGGAAGACGACCGTCCGCGCGTCCGGGGCGTCCACCCTGTCGATGGCCGCGTAGTCGCCCCGGATCGGCGAGTTGTTCGCCGGCTTCAGCACCTGACCGTAGGTGTAGGCGACGTCGGCGCCGGTGAGGGCCCTGCCGTCGTGGAAGGACACGCCTTGCCGGAGCGTGAAGGTGACCGTGGTGCCCTCGGCCCTGGGCAGCGCCTCGGCCAGAGCGGGCTCCAGCTTCAGGTCGGGGGTCCGGCGGACCAATCCGTCGTACAGCAGCGAGCCCCCATCGGGCGCGTACCCGAGCACCGGGTCGAGCGTGTCGGGCTCCGAGCCCAGCCCCAGCACCACCGTGTCGTCCGTCTTCGGCGCCGAGCCCCCCTGCGACGGGGCCGAACAGGCCGCCAGCGCCAGGACCACCGCCACGAATATTGCCGATCTACGCCTCACGAGGCGACAGTAAAGCAAAGTGTTCGTTGTTGCCAATAAGTCGCAATAGGTCAGCTTCCGCGGCAAATACCCTCTGTCCCCGACCCAGGCCGGTCCCGCTCCGCCCATCACCCGCGAAGACTGTGGGTCTCGGTGGTTGTCAGCGGCTCGTCCGAGACCTCCGTCGTGGTGCAGGTGTCGGTGTCCCTTTGGGCGCCGAGCCGATCGGAAGGCAGCACCCGCTGGCGCATTCTGTGGACGTGGCTAGACTCCTGGGTGCGGATGGTTCATCCGGGCCTCTTCGGCGGTCCGGATGTCGTAAGAGGGAACCCGGTGTGAGTCCGGGACTGCCCCGCAGCGGTGTGTGGGAACGACCGCCGTCATCAGCACTGGATTCGTGAGGGTCTGGGAAGCGACGGCCAGTAGGTGATGCCTGCTTCAGGCATCGTGCCCGCGAGTCCGAAGACCTGCCTCCGCCCGTGCGCTGTTCGGCGTGCGGTGGTCTGCGGCCTCGTGGGAGGGCCTGGGACGCGCCGTCGGCTGCTCGGCAGCGGCGTGCGCCGTTTCCTCCTGCCCGGGGTCGCCTGTGGCACAGCGAGGGAACTGTGAACAACGATCTCGGGGTATCCGCGTATCGGCGGACGCCGGGAGCTGAAGTTCGCGACCGAGGACTACTGGGCCGGCCGGATCGACGCCGGCACCTTGCAGGAGACAGCGGCGAAGCTGCGCCGCGAGGTGTGGACGCAGTTGCGTGAGGCGGGTCTGGGCAGCATCCCGTCGAACACCTTCTCCTTCTACGACCAGGTCCTGGACACCAGCGTCATGATCGACGCGATCCCCGGCCGGTACCGGCACCTGGACGGTCTGGATCGCTACTCGGCATTTAACTTCGGCCGTTTCCCTGTGGATTGATGATGATCATGAGCCTGGACCCGACCGGCAAGGGCCGCAAACGCTGAGTGACCCGCTGCGAGGGCCGGCGCCTGCTGCGGATTGTCCGCAGAGGCACCGGGTCGGTGGTGACCTGGCGGCGGGCCCAGATGGTGCTGCCGTCCGCGCAGGGCATGCCGGTTGGGAAGATCGCCGAGGTGACGTTCACCAGCGCGGACCGGGTCCGGGACACCCGGACCACGCCACGAAGAAGACCCGCGTCGAGCACCTCTACGCGATCGTCGACGAACGCCTCCGCGAGGTCGTGGCCAAGGCCAACGTCGCCTGAATCGGGCTGATCCCAACGACTGTGTCACCGGCCGCATCGATCCCCACTTCGTTCGCCGCTCATCAGGGCAGGCGGGCGTGTTCGGCTCGGGTGGCAGCGATCCGCTCACGCGCGAGCGTACGGGCCCGCTTGGTGTCGTCGCCGGTGAGTCGGGCGAGGATCGTTGCGAGCGGCCTGATCTGGCCCCAGCCGCCCCAGTGACCCTCGGGGATCTCGGTGGGGAATACCCAGATCCGGCCGGCGTCACGCGGCCAGGCGCCATTCTCCGCGTCGAGGATTGCCTCGGTGACCTCGGCGATGACGCTCGCACGCTTCCGCTCGTCGAGCTGGCCCTCGGGGACGGACGGGACGACCTTGTAGCGAGGTGCGTCCGCGGGTTCTCCGCCGACGTAGATGCCGACCGGTCGGTGCAGCCAGAGCCAGGAGACGGAACGGCTCACCGGGTCGGCGGGGTCGAATCCTTCGTTGCGGACGAGGATCTCGGTGATGCGGTTCAGCAGGGCCGCCTCGGCGTCCGGCTGGAGCGCGCCGTCGGGAATGTACACGTCGAGCATGGGCATGGTCGATCTCCTTCATGAGTTTAGTTTTTCAACTCAGGCCGGAGTCTAGGAGGGCTAAGTACAACTTGTAAACTCAGATGGATACACTCGTCCCATGGAGACGCGGCGAATCGACCCAGTGAACTGCTCGGTGGCGCGCGCCCTCTCGGTGGTGGGGGAACGCTGGTCGCTGCTGATCGTTCGTGAAGCGCTGGACGGCGCGCGCCGGTTCGGAGAGTTCCACTCCCGCCTCGGGATCGCCAGAAATCTCCTGGCGACTCGGCTCGAGACCTTGGTGACCGCGGGAGTGATGCGCCGCGTGCCCTATCAGGAGCCCGGGGATCGGCAGCGCTTCGCCTACGAGCTCACCGAGCAGGGCCGGGCGTTGCGGCCCACGCTCGTGGCGCTCCTGGAATGGGGCGACACGTACCTTGCCGACCCGCAGGGCCCGTCGGTCATCGTCCGGCACCGGCCCGTCGACGATGCGAGCTCCTGCGACGAGCCGGTCAAGGTCGTCCTCGAGTGCGCTGCGGGGCACAGCCACCTCGCCCCGCAAGACGTCTGCCGCACGCCCGGGCCGGGCGCGCGCTTCGTGGAAAGCTCCTGAGATCCCAGGATCGTACTGAGCAGCTCATATCAACCCAAACGGCGTACTCACATTTACGGCCCCCACGGCAGCTCAACGGCCGCAGCCGCGGCGGTCGACGAGCACCAGGGCGACGCCGAGAAGTCGCCGGCGATGTAGCTGTGCATATCGGTGCGCGGGCGGATCGTGCTGCAGATCCCCGACTGGTTCAGGAGGGCGCCGGCGCTGTGGGCTGATCGTGATCCGGTGGCCGCCGCTCGCCGGCTTGTTCGGGGTGACCGGTGAGTTCGGGAGCCAGCGCCTCAACCCCTACGTTCGCCCAGGTCAGCTGTTGTTCTCGGGGGCATGGCGAGCCTGTGCCACCGCGAGACACACCAGCTCGGAGTCGCTCAAACTGCGGTGGTCTGCCCAGCCATCGGGTCTCCGTGATCTCGTCGTCGATCTTCACGTACAGTCCGGTGATGAAGGTGGCCGGTAGCGCGCTCGGCTGGGGCGTCCCTGTTGCGACGTGCGCCGCTGAGCTGGGGCGTGAGGCATCGCGGTATCGCGATGCCTCACGCCTGACGGATGGTCCGCCAGGTTGTCACCCGGTCATTGGACGGCGACGGTCTCCGCCTCGTCCGCGATGGCGAGGTCTGAGCCCTTCGGCCCGCGAAGAGCGACGTAGGCGAGCAGAACGCCCATGACGGCGACGCCTGCCCACATGGCCTGTTGCCAGCCGTCGACAAAGGACTGCTGCGCGGTATGGATCAGGTCCCGGGCGTGGCTGCCAGTGCTCGGGGCCACCTCGACGGCGTTGGCGATGCCTCGCGCGCGGTGTCCGCGGCTCCCTGGGGGATGCCGCCGAGCTTGTTGTCGATGGCGCCGCGGTAGCCGTTGGCCAAGAGTGCGCCGAGCATCGCGACGCCCAGGGCGGTGCCGAGTTCGCGGGTGACGTCGTTGAGGGCGGAGGCCACGTCCTGCTTGGCGTGGGGTAGGGAGCTGGTGATGGCCTCGGTGGAGGGCGTCATCGACAGGCCCATGCCGATGCCCATGGCGAGCATGCCGGCGAGGATGGACAGGTAGCCGCCATCGACGGAGACGAACAGCGCCATCAGCGCGAGGCCGAGGGTGGACAGGGCGATGCCCACGGTCATGGTGGAGCGGGCGCCGATCTTGGCGGCCACCTTGGGGGCCAGGCCGGACGTCATCATCATCATGATTGCCATGGGCATCATCGCCACGGTGGACAGCAGGCCCGACCAGCCCAGCACGGCCTGGAAGAACGGGAAGAGCACAACGGCGATACCGGCCTGGACACCGAAGACGACGAGCAGCGTGATGGAGCCGCCGGCCAGGCCGCGCTCACGGAAGAGGCGTACGTCCAGCAGGGATGCGTCGCGGCGGTGCAGCTCCCAGGCCACGAAGACGATGGCGGCGGCGACGCCGACGGCCAGGCTGATCAGGCAGACGGGGTCGGTCCAGCCGCGCTCGGGGCCTTCCTGCAGGACGAAGATGAGTCCGATCACGGCGATGGCGGACACCAATGCGCCGATGGTGTCGAAGGAATGGGTGGAGCGTTCGCGGGAGTCGGGCACCGACTTCAGGGTCATCGCCAGGGCGACGACGGCCAGTACCACGGGCAGCAAGAACACCCACCGCCAGTCCGCGACGTCCACGAGGAACGCGGAGAGGAACATGCCCAGGATGCCGCCGGCTCCGCCGACGCCGGTCCATACACCGATCGCCTTGCCTCGTTCCTCCTGGGGGAAGGTGGAGGTGATGACGGCCAGCGTGATCGGCATGATCATCGCGGCGCTGACGCCCGCGGCCACCCGGGCGCCGATCATCACTGCGGCCGACGGGGCGAGCCCGGCGACGATGCCGGCCACGCCGAAGATGATCAGTCCTGTGATCAGCATGGGCTTGCGGCCCAATCGGTCACCGACCGCACCGAGCGGCAGCAGCAGGGCGGCCAGGACGAGGGTGTAGATATTGATGATCCACAGGACGGTGGTCTGCGAGGCGCCCCACTCGACGGCCATGTGGGTCTGGGCGACGTTCAGGCCGGACACCGACGCGATGACGGCCATCAGCGCGATCGATACGGCGATCAGGATCGCGCGCAGCTGACGCGCATCCAGCGTGGCCTCGCCGCTGACCGGCGCGGCCGCTGCCTGGGGAGGCTGGTTGCTACTCATGAATTCCTCGCAAAAAGGGCATTGCAGAATCAGCGCCGGACAGGGGGCCCGGGACTCTACTGACGGGTAGCTACGCTAAGGACGGATCCACAGGTCGGCAGGGGTGTGAGGTTGGCTGGCGTTTGGTTGATCTCGATTTGGGTGTACTGACCGGTAGTGGCTGTCTGCATCCATAGCGTCGCTTTCTGTGGCTGTTGACTATCTCTCGGACGAGCAGGTCCAGCGTTATGGGGCATTCGTGGCGGACCCGACGCCCAAGGAGCTGGAGCAGTTCTTCTTCCTTGATGAGCAGGGGCTGGTGGAGGCTCGGAAGAAGCGGCGCAAGCACAATCGGCTGGGCTGGAGCGTTCAGTGGGGCACCGTACGGATGCTGGGGACGTTCCTGGAGGATCCGACCGAGGTCCCGTGGGCGGTGGTCGACTACGTCGCCGAGCAACTGGGGATCGACGACCCGTCGTGTATCAAGCAGTACGCCGAGCGGAGTGAGACGCAGTACGAGCACACCGGCGAGATCCGGAAGTTGCTGAAGTTCCGGGAGTTCGCCGAGGCCGAAGAGGAGATCGTGCGGTTCGTCGCCTCACGGGTGGCCACGACGCGGGACTCGCGGCGGGAGTTGTTCGACCGGGCGGTGCTTCATCTGATCGAGAAGCGGGTGCGGCTGCCGGGGATCACGACGTTGGCGCGGCTGGTGCGGGATGTGCAGCTGTCGACGCTGGAGGAGATCAACGCGGCGGTAGTGGCGCCGACGCCATTGCACACGCGGCGGGAGCTGATCGGCACGCTGGAGGTGCCGGAGGGCAGGCGGGTCTCGACACTGGAGTGGATGCGTACCCCGGTGGTGCAGCTGACCGGCAAGGGGATGGTCGCCGCGCTGGATCGCACCTCCTGCGTGCTGGGGTTGGGAACGGGTGCGGTGGATCTGTCGGCGGTCGCGCCGGTGAAGCTGGCGGAGCTGACCTCCTACGGGCTGCATGCCAAGGCCCCCAAGATCAAGAATTTGAAGGGTGAGCGGCGGGTCGCGACGCTGGTGGCCACGGCCCGGCAGTTGGAGCGGTCGTCGGTGGATGACGCCCTGCTGCTGTTCGACCTGCTGATGTCGACGAAGCTCCTGTCGGGGGCGACCCGGGCGAGCAACAAGGAGAAGCTGAAGACCTTCCCGAAGCTGAAGACGGCGGCGTCCCGCATGGCGGCGGCGTGGGCGATCGTCCTGGCGGAGCGGCCCGAGGGTCAGGGGCCGGCGTCGGTCGCGGAGATGATGGCCGCGGTCGAGACCGTGGTGTCCAGGGCGGATCTGGCCGCCGCGGTGGAGTCGGTGCGCGAGTTGCTGCCGCCGCCGGGCAGTGACGATGACGGCGATGCCGAATGGCGGGCGTCGCTGGTCGACCGGTACGCGACGGTGAAGCCGTTCATCGACATGCTGTCGGCGGTGATCCCCTGGGGCGCGACCGAGGCCGGCGCCGAGGTCCTTTCCGCGCTCCGCGGCCTGCCGAAGGTGATCGCGGCCCGTAAGCCGGGCACCGAGCACATCCGGGGGTTCGAGGGTCTGGTGACGGGGTCGTGGCGTGGGCTGGTGTTCGCCAATCCGAAGCTGGAGGCCCCGGCGATCGACAGGCCTGCCTATGTGTTCTGCGTGCTGGAGCTGTTGCACGATGCGCTGCGCCGCCGGGACGTGTACGCGGTCGGCTCCGACAAGTGGGCCGATCCGCGTGTCCAGCTGATCGAACCCCGGTTGTGGGTGCGGGAGCGGGACACGGTGCTGACCGCGCTCGGCCTCCCGGCGGATCCCGCCGAGCACCTGGCCGACCTCGCCGACCTTCTGGACGGCGCGTTCCGGCAGGTCGGGGAGGGCCTGGCGGGCAACGACGCGGCCAGGATCTCGGGCGGGAAGCTGTCGCTGGCCCGGCTGGAGGCGGCCCCGCACCCCGAGGGTTTCGCCGCGATTCACGACGCGGTCGCGGGGATGCTGCCCCGGATCGACTACCCGGAGCTGATCTTGGAGGTCAACGCCCGGACGGGGTTCTTGGACGCGATGCCGCACATCTCCGGGTCGCAGGCGCGCCGCGACGACCTCGATCTGAGCCTGGCGGCGTTGCTGGTGGCCCGGTCGTGCAACATCGGGCTGACGCCGGTCGCCAAGCCCGGCACCGCTGCGTTGGGCGAGAGCCGCCTGGTCGGGGTGGAGAAGGGCTACTTCCATGGTGAGGGCATCGGGAAGGCCTCAGCGATCCTGGTGGACAAGCAGGCCAGCATCGAGATCACTGCGGATTGGGGCGGCGGCCTGGTCGCTTCCACCGACGGGTTGCGGTTCGTCGTTCCCGTCCATTCCCTGCACTCGCGGCCTTCTCCGCTGTACTTCGGGATCGGGAAGCGGCCGCGCAGCACGACCTGGCTGAACACCGTGTCGGACAAGGTGATGGGGCTCGGCGGTCTGGTGGTGCCGGGGACGATGCGGGACTCGATGTTCATCCTGGACGCCATCCACCGCCTGGACGCCACCGAGCCGCCCGACATCGTCACGACCGACACCGGCTCTTACAGTGACGTCGTCTACGGCATGTTCGCGATCTGCGGCTACCAGTTCGCGCCCCGTCATGCCGACATCACCGACACCCAGCTGTGGTGGGCCGACGCCGCCATGCTGAAGGGCGAGATCACCCGCGACCACCGCGGCTCCAACGGGTGGGGCGCGTTCAACGAACTGCAGCTGCGGCGGGTGTCGGTCCCCGCGATCGTCCAATACTGGGATGACATGGTCCGGGTCGCCGGATCGTTGTCGACGAACAAGGTCCGCGCCTATGACCTGATCAAGATGATGACTGCGGGCGGGCGGCTCACCGGTCTGGGCAACGCGTTCGCCGCCTACGGCCGGATCTTCAAGACGCTGCATTTGCTCCAGATCATCCACGTCGAGTCCTACCGGCGGATGATCGGCGACCAGCTCAACACCGGAGAGTCCCGCCACCAGCTCGCCCGCCGCGTATTCTTCGGCAACCTCGGACAGCTCCGCCAAGCCTATGAACGCGGTATGGAGAACCAGCTCGGTGCCCTCGGCCTCGGCTTGAATGCGATCACTTGGTGGAACAGCCTCTACATCGACGCCGCCGTCGCCCGGCTGGAGGCCGGCGGCCTGGGCATCAGCCGCGAGATCAAGGCCCGCCTGTCACCTCTGCTGTTCGAGCACATCAACTTCCACGGCTCCTACCCCTTCCACCGCCCCCAACTGGAGGAAGGACGCCTGCGGGACCTGCGCGACCCCAACACCGTCGAGGACGAGCCGGAGGAATAGGCACCCGGTGAGCGACGACTCCACTCCAGGCCCGGACGCGGCCGGGCCCGGGCCCGGCTTCACCGTGCCGTCCCGCTCCGACGGATGGCCCGACCTGCTCGGACGGCGGCCCCTGACCCCTGCCGAGCGTGCCGAACTGCGGTGTGCGCTGGAGGCCGAACCCGGGCCCGGCAGCATCGACACCGCCCCGGATCCTCTGTTCCTGGCCTACCTGACCATTGACGGCCTGGACCGCGAAGGCGACCCGCGTAAGGCGATGCGGCTGCGCGGCCGGATCCTCGCGGCCGCACGCAGCGCCGCCGAACAGCGCCGCACCACCTTCCACGCCACCGAGACCACCGTGACGGTCGGGATCTACGGCACGGACGCCGCCGCCCGGATCACCGTGCTGCGCACCGCGTTGGCCGGCGCTCATCACCAAGCACGGGCTGGCCGCCCGCGACCAACCATGGTGAGCATGCGGGTGTTTCTGGTCTTTCGGGCGGGTCGAATCGAGCCGCACAATGCCCGAACAGCCGTTCTCGAACAGTCAGTGCCGGACGGTCCCGCGCCTGAAGAACGGGGGCGAGCAGCAATGGAACGGTCAGCGGCGTTAGCGCGGCGGCTTCCAGGTCCGTGAGGACCTCCCGCGCGCGGGCGTGCCCTGTCGTACGGGGCAAGGAGCGGACCGCACAGGCCGTGGTCCGCGAGCGCAGCACGTTCAGGTGCCGGTAGCAGGGCGAATGATCAGTCGCGTGCATGGCATGGCAGGATCGCGGCCATGTCCCTAAGCGTTCCTCACCTGCGGATCGGCTCGACCGAGATCATCGCCCTCGCCGATGGCGAGGGCCCGTTCTTCTCCCCGCGCGCCGAGGCCTTCCCTGAGGCCACGGCCGGTCAGTGGGCCGAGGCCGACCGGTACGACCCGGGCGCGGTCGACGCCGAGGGTCGCTGGCGGCTCCAGTTCCGCGCATACGCGATCCGCAGCGATAAGAGCCTCACCCTCGTGGACGCCGGAATCGGCCCGGCGGACGGCCCCGCCGTCTCGTGGGCGCCCGTGCCCGGCGTGCTCCCCGAGTCGCTCGCCGCCGCAAACATAGATCCGGCCGAGGTCGACACCGTGGTGCTCACGCACCTGCACACCGACCACGTCGGATGGGCGATCGTGACCGAGGCGGCTGTCCCGTCAATGGGCGGCGCGGTGGATGGCGCCCCTACGTCCGGCAGCGCGACCGGCGACCGCCGCCCCTACTTCCCGAACGCCGAATACCTGCTCCAGCGGGCCGAGTTCGACGCGCTCGACGCGCTCAACCCGCAGCTACGCGAGACCCTCACCGACCCGCTCTCGGCGGCCGGTCAGCTCCGGCTCCTCGACGGGGACACGCCGCTGCGCGCCGAGCTCGCCTACTCGCACGAGCTCGACCCTGAGGCGGCCAGGCACTCAAGGAAGCGCATGCTCGGCCACCAGACCGGCACCACACTGCACCTGGCGACACCGCACCTGACGGAGCCGTTCAACTCGGCCTGATCGGCGGTCGTCCGAGCCATCCGGCACGAGCGGGCCGCGAATATGCAGACGCTTCAACCTCGTAGCGACGTCGGCCCTCTGCGGTGCGACCAGCGGCTGACCCTGTTCCTCAACACCGCCGCCCGCGCGCGCTCGTGTCTCGGCAGGGTCTGGGCCGGCGTTCGCAGGAGGGCGTGCTTGCGCCGGCGGGCGATGAAGTCGGCCACGCGACATCGTCGACCGCGAGCCACGGCGCGGCGGCCAGGGCCGTGGGCGTGAGCCCGGCGAACGTCGCGACCTCCCGGTGCAGGTGGGACTGGTCGACGTAGCCGCTCTCGCCGGCAACGCGGGCGGCGGCGTGACCCGCCGCGAGAAGGTGGGCGGCGTGGTCGAAGCGCACCAGCCGGGCGGCGCGTTTGGGGGTGATGCCGAGCTGGGACCGGAAACGGGACCACAGGCGCTTGCGGCTCCAGCCGACCTCGTCCGCCAGGCCATCGACCCGCACCCGCCCCCGGCTGGTCAGCGTCCGCCGCCAGGCGTAGGCGACCTGCGAATCGACCGGAGGGTGGGAACCCAGCCGCCGGCTGAGGATGTCCACCGCGATCGTGAAGCGTTCGTCCCACGACGCGGCGGCGCGCAGCCTGTCCTCGGCCCGCCCGGCGTCGCGGCCCCAGACCTCCGCAAGGGCTGCTACCGTCCCGCTGAGCTCGGTCGATACGCCGAACAACGCAGCTGCCGTGACCGGATCCAGGCGGATCTGGAGGCACTGGCCGGCTCCCCGGCCAGTTGCCCGGAGATCGCCGGGCAGGAGCCCGACGACGACACTACCGCGCTCGTGCCGGCCATGGGTTTCGTAGACGACGCCTTCTCCCTCGCCCAGATCGACGAGCAGGGTGACGGACGGGTACGCGACCATGGAGATGTCCACCAAGGCCGGGGCACGATGGCGGAACCCGGCCATGCTGACCCCCGGCAGCCGAAGCGACGGGCGTGGGACCGCGACGTCCACCCACGCCCGGCCGGGTGGCGTACCGGTCGGCAACACATGGCCAGTCTAGGCATCGGGGATCATGGGTTGTCGGCGGCCCGTTGTCGTGAAGCTCAGCAACAGTTTGCCGACCGTCTCTGGCGCTTCCAGCATGGGTAGGTGCCCGACGCCGGGCAGCACCTCGACCCGTGCGTCCGGCACCGCGTCGTACCGGTGCGCCGACGACGGCTCCCAACGGGGGTCGGCAGCGCCGAAGATCACCTGCACGGGGACCTGGAGGGCGGCGAGCCGCTCCGGCATGCTCCGTTCGGCGATGTAGGCGGTGTTCCGGCGCAGCACCGTCCTCATCACGCGGTAGGTGATGCCCCGCACGTCGGCGACCACGTCGTCCGGGAGGTCCACCGGGCGAACGGCCGTCGCGCTGATCCCCTTGCGGATCATCGCATCCGAACGCCTCGACCACAGGAGCGGGCCCAACGGCGGGGCCAGCAGCACCCGAAGGATGAACGGCTGCCGGAGGAGCGCATCCGGGCTCGGGCCGCTACTGATCAACGCAAGCGAACCCACGAGGTCGGGACGTTGCTCGGCAAGCGCGGTGGCGACGTAGCCGCCGCTGGAGTGCCCGACCACGGCGACGTGACGGAGGCCGAGGTCGTCCAGCAGCGCCGCCACCTGGCCCGCCTGGGCAGGCACGTCATACGACGGTGCGGGCGGGGACTGGCCGCAACCCGGAAGGTCCACCCGGATGACATGATGGTGGCCGGCCAGCGCCGGGACCACCGGGCCCCAAAAACCGCCCGAGGCCCCCGATCCGTGGATGAGCAACAACGGCGGCGCCTGCCGCGGGCCGTCATGGACCACGTGCATCCCATGCGAGTGCTCAATGTCGTACTCATTCATGCGGAGACTATGCATGGGCGGTTGACTATCAGTCTTGGACAAATGTTCCTGCGGAGTCGGCGGCCGACGGCCCGCCACCATCGTCTGGGCCCACCACTCGGGTCGGAGCGATCGGACGCATGGTAGCTCTGTGTAGTGGTCGTGACTGTTTGTGTTCTCAGAAATGGTCAGTTCTGAGAAGATGATCAGACGCCGGGACCATGTCCGGTTTATCCTCGATCTTCGTTCTCAGAACCTCTCGCAAAACTGTCTTCTCAGAACATCGCTTGCGGTAGGTTCCGCGACATGACCGAGCTCGCCGATCCGGCCGCCGCCGTCGAAGCCTTCGACTGCCCGATGTGTGCGGCACCGGCGGGCAGCGCCTGCCGGACCCGGGGCGGAAAGGTCGCGCCCAAGTACCACACGCCGCGCTTCATGCTGGTGCCGCAGCTGCGTACCGAGCTGGAGGTGCGCACCCCGGCCGAGCGCAGGCCGGGCCGCCTCTGGCAGGCGGGCCCGGCGGTGGACGCGTCGGCGGCGGCCGCGGCCAGGCCGACCCGGGTCGGCTTGCCCGGTGCAGCACCGCGCAGCAGGAGCTGGACAGCCAGCCCGACGCCTTGAAGCAGGCGGGCTGCGAACCGATCTTCGCCGAGAAGATCAGCACGCGCATCAAGGTACGGCCGGAGGTCATCAAGGCGATGAACTACGCCCACACCATCAAGCAGGCCGTCCCGCACCAGCGGGTGATCCTCACCGTGCACGAGATGAAGCGCCTGGGCCGCGGCGCCCCCGAACTGCTGGCCATCGCCGAGGACCTGCGCCACCACGACATCGAACTGGAGTTGCTGACTGGGCCGCTGCAGGGCATCTACAACCCCTCCGGGCACGGCGCGGCATTGTTCGCCTTCTTCGCCGGGATGGCCGAATCCGAACGGGAGTACGTGCGCGAGAAGTCCCTCGAAGGCCAGGCCTCAGCCCGCGAGCGCGGCCGTCACGGCGGGCGGCCGAAGGTGTTCGACGACGACATGATCGCCTACGCGCGGTCGCTGCGCGAGCGCGGCATTGCCGTGCCCGACATCGCTCGCAAGCTGGTCATCCCCACCGGCAAGAACAAGGGCCGGCACCCCTCGGTGGCCAGCGTCTACCGGGCCCTGGCCGAGGCGGAGCCGGCCGGGACGGCAGCCTGACTCCACTCCGGTCGGGCTCCGTATCGAGCCTGTAAGGCGGCGTCAAGACGGCAGGCTGAGGGCGCGAAGGAGGCGGCAGTGCACCACGTTGACCCTCGCATGCGCCTCTGCGTCGCAGCCCTGCCGGGCAGGTCTGCCCGGCAGTTGCGGCCGCTGGAGTTCCGGCCGATCGGCACGAACGGCTACGTCAGCACGTGGGGCGCGATCACGAGCGTCTGTCCACCGAAGGACGCCTGAGCTCACCACTTCGGCGGAGGCGCGCGGGCTGAGGCTTTCGCCTCGCCGCTGTCGGCTCGCACCCCTTCGTACCGTCTTGGGAGACGTTCCTTCATGCCTGCTGTTCTCACCCGGATCATCGCTGCGCTGCGCTCGGATCTGGTCAGTGGCCTGCTGCTCATCGGCGCCGCGCTGGTGGCGTTGGTCTGGGCCAACTCGCCGGTGGCCGGCTCCTACGAGGCGCTGCGCGGCTTCGCCTTTGCCCGCCCGGATCCAGGCTGGCCTCGGGCGCGATGCCGTCATCACGGGCTTGTCGTATCGGCTGCTCGCACCGGCCGAGGCCGGCAGCGCGCAGGCCGCGGTGCAGGCGGTCGCCGACGGTATCGGGGACCCAGGCAACCTCCGGATGCTGGTAGTGGGTGGACGCCAGCCAACTCGACCCGGTGGCCGACGCCGGCGCGCTGCAGGAGCTCCGGCGGGCTCCACAGAGGGCAGGCCCGGTTTACGAGGTGGCCTTCCAGGTGCGCGCACGCTGGTGGCGGTGTGCGGCGTGGAACTGCTCGATCATCACCCCGTTCTCGGTCCACAGGGTGCCCACCGTGTCGTCGGTCCCTGGGCCAGTGGACCGGCAGGTCGGGCACAGGCGAGTCACGGCCTCGGACCGGTTGATGGTTCATGCCCTCGCCTCGCACACCGGGAATGCGAACACGGGCACTTCGTCACGGGAGTTCAAGATCAGTACCAGGGGTCTGTCCTTAGCGTAGCTACCCGTCAGTAGAGTCCCGGGCCCCCGGACAGGACCGGTCGCCAAAGAGGGATGAGACAGGGGGCTCGTCGCGCGGACCGCCGGCTGCAGTGCGCGGATCAGGCCGAGGGGCAGGGGGCGGTGTTCGCTCCTGAGCGGCGGCGAGCGGCGCGTCGGTATCGGCGGTGGCCAGGAGAGCGTTGATGTGGGCTCCGGCCGCGGCGGACGCACCCACCTGCGCGGTCAGATCGGTGGGGTTGCCCGCCACCCACACGCCGGGGACGTCGGTAGTGCCTGCCATGGCGGAGGCGAAGCGGCGGCCCATGTTGTCGGGCAGGTCCTGCATCGGCAGCTTCAGCCCGCCCAGGCCCTCGGTGCGGGCCGGCCCGCGGCACCGCCGCCGATCACCACCACGTCCACGGTCTGGGCGGGCAGGATGTCGCTGTCGTAGCGGGAAGTCTGCGCAGACATGTCGCGCCCTTTCGTCGCGCCTGGTCCCTGTAGCTGGACCAGCTGTATTCGACGATAAGCCCACGTTGCATTACCGGCATACCATGTTGCCTATGACGCAAGAAGATGGGGCGCTGGACAGCCTCGTACGCAAACGGATCCGCGCCCTGCGCGTCGCACAGGGCTGGTCCGGAGCCTGACGAGCATCCGAACGAAAAGTCCCGTTAGCGGAGCCGAGTTGAGCGGCTTGCCGTGACTTTTCGTCCGGATGCGCTTGGTTGGAAGGTTTTCGCAGGTCATAAGCCATACAGGGCGAGGCTGGTGGGGCTGTGAGGTGCTGGCTGCGGATGCGAAAGTGAGCCGCGGCGGGAGCGCGATGGCGTCGACGACGTCCACCGTCATGGCTTGACCATCCTCTCGGCGACCTGGCCGGAGAGGAATCCGCTCGTCCTCGGCGACCAGTATCCGCATGCGACCGAGGTGTTGCGGCGGCGTCAACGCCCAAGCACACAGCCCGCGCAACGTCGCAACCGCGAACGTGGAGATCCACGCTCCAGCCATTCTGTATTTCAGAATACAGAATGTGCTAGCGTTCGCTCATGGCCAGACCGCGAACCTTCGACGAGAGGGTGGTTCTCGAAGCCGCAGCGGCGCAGTTTCGCGTGCACGGCTTCGCCGACACGTCGACCGAGCAGCTCTGCGAGGCGGCCGACGTGCGACGCAGCAGTCTGTACAACGCGTTCACGTCCAAGGATGAGCTCTTCGTGCGGGCACTCGAGCACTACGCATCCAGCATGCGGGCACGCCAGGAGTCCATCCTCACCGACACCTCCCTCAGTGGTGCCGAACGACTCCGGAAGCTGATCGACGCGATCGTCGACGAGGAGCGTGACGCGCGCGCCGAGGGGCATGCCGCCGGCTGCATGGGCGTGCACACTTTGATGAATCCCGACCTGCGGGCGCGCGATGAGCGCATCGCGCGCATTCTCGAGCGGGATCTCCAGGAGCGCCTCGGCCTGCTGGAGGACACCATCCGTGCCGGCCGCATGGACGGAAGCATGCCTGACGGCCCTGATGCCAGCGAAGGCGCACTCCTGGTCAACACCCTCATCTCCGGTATCCGGGTGACGGCCCAGACCGGAGTCACCCCCGAAATTCTGCACCGGATCGCCCTCGACGGGCTTCGTTCCCTGCTGGGCTGAGCGAAGAGGGCGGACAGCCCCCGCTCGCTCAAGCTGCCCAAGTTTTGGATTTGAGAATACAGAAAGGCGTTACTCATGAAACGGCCTCTCTACTGGCTGATGCTCACCCTCCTCGTCGTCGCCATGAGCGAACTACAGACGATGGGCATGCTGCCCGAAATGGCCCGGAGTCTCAGCGCCTCGACAACCACGATCGGCACGCTGATCTCGATCTACTCCTTCGGCATGGCCATCGGCGGCCCGCTCATCGTCATGGCCCTGCGCCTGGTCCCGCCCAAGGGCGCGCTTCTGGGCGTCGTCGCCGCTTACGCGGTGCTCGAAGCCTGCGTGCCCCTGGTGCACGACTACTGGTGGATCGCCGCGCTGCGCCTGCTGACCGGGAGTCTCGGCGGTGCCGTGTTCGGTCTCACCCTGACCATGGCGGCCCGGCTCGCCTCCAGCCCCGACCGCATCGCGTCGTCGATCTCCATCGTGCTGAATGGCCTCATGTTCGGCGCCGTCCTGGGCCTGCCCATCAGCCATGCCATCGCCACCACCTGGAATTGGCAGGCGAGCTTCTTCGCCCTCGGCGGCGCCGGCCTGATCATCGCCCTGCTCGACCTGCGCACCCTGCCCGCACTGCCCGCCGTCTCCGCGCAGACCTCCGCCGAGGACCTGCGGCAGTTCCGCTCGCCGCGGCTGTGGAGCCGCTACCTGGTCAGCCTGCTCACCATCGGAGCAACCTACGGCGCATTCTCCTACTTCACTCCCCTGCTGGAACATGACGCGGGCTTCTCTCCCAACACCACGACCCTGATCCTCTTCGGCTACGGCCTGTGCACCGTCCTGGGCAACAACGTGGTGGGCCGCTACGCAGACCGCCACGCGATAACCCTGCTACGCATCGGCCACCTGGCCCTGGCCGGCTCGCTGGTGGTCCTCGCCCTCTTCGCCCACCTGCCCTGGGCCGCCCTGCCCGGCGTGCTTGTGGTCGGCCTCGTCGGCGTCACGATGAACCCCGCACTCGTTGCCCGCGTCGTCGAAGTCGCCGGAGCCGGCGGGCTGGTCAACACCGTGCACACGTCCGTCATCACCCTGGGCGTCGTCGCCGGCAGCGCCATCGGCGGCGCCGCCATCAGCGCCGCCGGAGACACCACCACCGCCGCCATGTGGACCGGCGCCATCCTCGCCATCCTCGCCACCTGTGTCTTGAGCGCACAAACCCTCAACTACAAACCCGTCCACCCCCCAGCCGGTACAAGACAGACCCCGGCAAGCCGCCGGGCGCCACGACCGCACTACGAGCAGGCGCCACAGGACATCACCGACAACCCCGGCGCCTGACCCTCATGTTCGCTCGTGGACTCGCCCTGCCACCTGAGGGATCGGTGGAGCAGGGCGGGGTCATCGGTGAAGCTGATCACGGTTGGCTGGTCCGGGCGGCTGTGACGCGGGCGGCGTACACGCGGTGCGCCTTGCGCTCGGCCGGGCCGGCATCGGCGAGGGCAGCGCTCTGCTCCAGCGCCACGCGGTGGAGATGCGAACCGAAAAGCCGTGGCCGCGGCGGATGGTCTGCCCGGAGGTGAGGACCTGGCGGACGGCTTCGTCACCGGTGGCGCGCAGGTGGTCGGCGAGCAGCCCGGGCAGATCGAGAATCACGTCCGGGCCCGGTGCGAGCGCGCGGTGCCCGACGCCTCGACGATGGTGGCTGCCTTGTCCTGGTCGAGGGCGGCGGGGCGGTCGAGGGTCTTGCCTGCGGCCTCGGCGGCGGCGACGCCCTCGCGGGTGTTCTCGCTGATCATGTCGCGCTGGAATTCCAGTACGGCGGCCAAGACGGAGACCATCATTTTGGTGCCGGGGTCGTCGCTGGCCAGGTCGATGCCCGATCCACGTCGTCCCGGTAGAAGAACCGCTCCAGCTCCGCCTGCGAATGAGCGCCTGAGAAGCGGCCGTACGCGGCCGCCTCACCATCACTCAAGAACTCAACCGGCATAGACGCCGAAGGTAGAGCAGGCCAGGCAAGCAGGACGAGCGGAAGATCAAATAGTTAGCCGAGGGCTGCCGGGCGACAACCGGGTCTTTCCACGATTCCGCCGTCCCAGGTCACAGCGCTTGCCGCTTGACACGGTCATTGAGATTCCTCTCGCGCCGACCGCGCCTACCTACGCCGCCGCAAGATCCGCCACACCATCCCCGAACCCCACGGCCTTACATCTTCCTCGGCACCGTCACCCTGGCTGCTCTGGTCATCTGGCTCCGAACCTGATCCAAGAACAACTCCTAGGGGTGCACGCTGTCGTGATGCGCATAAGTCTCTTTCGGTAACCAAATTTGGTTACCGAACTATGGCTCATCCCCCTCCTACCGTCAAGCCGGTCTCCGCGAGGGGCACGACGGCTAGCCTGTTCGGCAGGGGTCTGGCGGGTGCCGGCCCGGCGAGTGAGGGAGACGATGTCGGCGACGCGACTGCTGGTCCTTGGCGTGGTGCGGTTGCACGGTCAGGCACACGGCTACCTGGTGGGCTCCGAACTGGAGTCGTGGGAGGCCGGGCAATGGGCGGGGCTCAGGTCGGGCTCGATCTACCACGCGCTGCGTCAGCTGGCCAAGGAAGGTCTTCTGGACACCAGCGAGGTGCACGAATGGCCGGGCCGCGTCGACTACGCCATCAACGAGAAGGGCGAGGCGGAGTTCCTCGGACTGCTCAGAAGCGCCCTCAGGGTGCCCGATCGGCGTCCGGAACTGCTCAACGCGGCCCTGGTGCTGCTACCCGCGCTGCCCGAGGAGGAGGTGATCTCCTTGCTCAAGGAGCGGGTGCGCACCCTGGAGGACGAGCGGGCGCAGATCGTGGCCACGGCCCAGGAGGGAAGGCGCCCAAGGCACGTGACAGAGTTGTTCGCCCTGCGCGCGGCCCAGGCGGCGGGTGAAGCGGCGTGGGTCCGTGACCTGATCGGGCGGTTGGAGCGCGGCGAGGAGCCGGCCTGACCGGCCGGAGACCGGTTTGACGGTACGAGGATGGATGAGCCATAGTTCGATACCCAAATTTGGTTACCCAAATTTGGGTACATCGAAGGGAGTCTCATGCGCATCACGACAGCGGTACTTCTGGCACTCGTCTCGATCCCCGCGACCTCGATCCCGGTGGCGGCGCAGGCCGCCCCCGCCTGCCGGACCGTCAGCGCCAAGGTGGCGATGACCTCCAGCGGCCCCGCCGACCAGCACGTCGCCGGCACTCTGTGCCTGCCGCGCGGCCGTGCCGCCACCGTTCAGCTGCTCATTCCCGGCGGCTTCTACGGCCAGGCCTACTGGCGGATGCGCGGCGACCGGCAGCGCCCCTCCTATGTGGAGACGATGACCGCCGCCGGGTACGCCACGCTGGCCATCGACCGTCTCGGCACCGGGGCGAGCTCCTACCCGCCGAGCGCCCGCTTCAAGCAGGACACCCACCAGATCGTCATCCGCCAGCTCATCCGCCAGTTGCGCGAGGGTCGTCTGGGCGGCGGCCGGTTCTCTAAGGTCGTCCTGGTCGGCCACTCGCTGGGCTCGACCCTAGCCCGTACCGTGGCCGCCACACATCCGGCGGAGGTGGACGGCGTCATCCTGACCGGCGAGTCGAGCGTGCCGAACGAGGCCGCTTTCGAGCAGATGGGCGCGGGAATCCATCGCGCCGCCGACGACCCCCGCTTCGCCGGGCGCGGGCTCGACGACGGCTACCTCACCACCCGGCCCGGCCTGCGGGCCACCTGGTTCTACCACCGCCCCAACGCCGACCCCAAGGTCATCGCCGCCGACGAGGCCACCAAGACGACGGACGTCTTCCCTCCCGGCGACTCCTACACCCCGCCCTCGATCAACAAGCAGATCCAGGCCCCCGTACTGATCGTCAACGGCGAGCACGACAAGCTGCTGGCCGGAGCCCGCTCCTCCTCCGCCGCGCTGCACGCCCAGGAGGCCCCCTTCTACAGTCCCCGTGCCGAGCTGGAGACCGTCGTGGTCCCCGGCACCGGGCACGTCCTCAACGGCCACCGCACCGCGCCCCACTGGTTCGCCCAGGCACGCGAGTGGGCCGACCGCCGCGTGGGCGGAGCGGCCCGATGAGCCAGGAGCCGATCGACAGCCCGACCAGGTGGGTGGCCAGGCACGTCAAGAGCTACGCCGAGTCCGGCGGCACTCGCGGCCACCTCTTCCACGGCGCCCCCACGCTGCTGATCACCACGATCGGCCGCCGCTCAGGACTTCCCCGGCGCACCGCCCTCATCTACGGCCGCGACGGCGACCGCTACCTCGTGGTCGCCTCCAACGGCGGCGCCGCCGACCATCCGCTCTGGTTCCACAATCTGCTCGCTCAACCGCAGGTCAAGGTGCAGGTCGAGGCCGAGGTGTTCGACGCGGTGGCCCGTCCGGCGACCGAGGACGAGCGACTCCGACTGTGGGAGACGATGACCGCGATATGGCCGCGCTACATCGGCTACCAGCGAGAGACGTCAAGACAGATCCCGATCGTGATCATCGAGCGGGCGGCGATGCCGGACCCCGGCTGACGATGATCTGCAGCCACGCTCCACCCACAGCTCGTCGACCGCACGCACGAGGCCGGCCGTGGCCTTGGCCGGCCCGGAGATCGCCATCCATGTCTCGGATGTCGACCACGAGCGCGAGCACGGCAAGGCCGAACAGCGCGCCACCGCCGCCGAGGCCGCCCGCGACCGGATGGCCGGCGAGCTGGAGGCGCTGCAGCAGGTGGCCGCGATCACCGCCGCCTACCAGGACCGGATCGCCACGGTCACCACCCACGCTGAGGAGGCCTCGGCCCGCGCCGAGGCCCAGGCCGAAGAGGACAGGGCCGAGCTGAAGACGCTGCGCGCCGAACTCGACGGCAACACCGGTGGCGCCAGCAGCAGAATCCTCCCTACGCCCGGGCAAGTGGCCTCCCTGGCGGCGATCAGCAGCGCCACGGCGTCGGGCAATCGGAGCTTGTGCAGCTTCCGGCGCCAGGTGTCGAGTCACCCCCGGAGCCCGGCGTATCGAGCGTCGCCGGACGTCGGCTCACAATCCTTGGTGAACCGGGGCTTGATCGGCGGACTTCGTTCGGCTCGCCTGCACGTGCTGGCCCTGATCGACGATGAGGGCCTGCGCCGGGGCATCAAGGGCATCCGCAACCTGCAAGAAGGCCGCCATTCCCTGGCCGAGAAGGTCTTCCATGGCCGCAAGAGCCAGCTGTTCCAGCGCTACTACGAAGGCATGGAGGACCAACTGGGCGCGCTATCCGCAGGCACGTCGCTTTCTCGGGCTTGAGTCTCAAGTGACCAGAGGCCCCAGGATCGGTGCTGTGAACGGCGAGCACTCGCTCAGAGCGTATTCCGTCTCACGACCACGATCGAATCCGGCCCTCTTGGAAGATGGAATCCTCATGTCCCGACAAGCGACACCGTCCGCTGAGGACTGCAAGCGCCTCATCAACGGCTTCGTCGACGAGATCTTCGGCGATCTGGACACCAACCCCGACTTCGTCGCCATGATGCGGTCGGCCGTCCCTGAAATGCCCGCCGATCCGACTCCCGCGCAGCTGGAGGCCTGGGCGAAACTGTCCGCCTTGATCCAGGACCCCGACTTCAAGGCCAGTGTCCGCCGCATGGCCGAACATCAGGCGGCCGAAAGGGCAGCCGGAGACCAGACCGGGCTCCACCATCAGGTGACCGATCTGGTCCGCGAGCGGGTCCAAAAAGCCCAGGCCGACGGCATCGAACCAGGCTCACCAGCGGCACGGCCGGTCCTGACGCACCTGATCGCCGGCTATACGGCGACGTTCGGTCACCCCGACAGCGCCGAGTACCGTCGGAAGCTGCTGACCCGGCTGGAGGTCGCGAACGACCCGCGCGCCGGGCAGTACTTTCGTCTGCTGTCCACGATCAACGGCTGGCCGGCACCACCGAGCCTCGCACCGGTGTTCGGCTGGTTCATTCAGGCCCTTCGCCACCACCCCACCCCATAGAAGGATGGCCCCGACTCGCCGAGTCACCCCGCCCTTCCACAACAGGCAAGGGCGGGGTTCTCGCGCCAGCGGCGCCGAGACGCCGGCCGGCCGGGTGAAAGAACCTAGCGATCGGTTCAGATGCCGGCGGCCGCCTGGAGCGCGGTGAGGAACCAGCGGGCCGCCGGCACCGGATCGAACTTGGGGGGCCAGTCGTTGATCAAGGCCAGCAGACGCCAATACCGCGAGACCTGAGGGTCGGCCCCGATACGGACGCGTTCGACAAGCCAGATCCGGAACTCGGCGTCATCCTCGCGCCCGTGTGCGGCGGCGAATGCGGCGACCAGTTCCTCCACGATGGCCTGGGCCGGCACAGAAGTCGGAGACATACCGCCGGCCATGGCCCCGCCGGCCAGGTCCACGACGGCCCGCTCGACCTGTCGCCAACTCTCCGGGTCGCCTTGTTCGGCACCGGAGGAACGGTCGGCGGCATGTCGCTCAAACGCCCGACGAACGCTTTCCCGGAAGGACGGGTCACTGACGAGGTGAGCCAGCTCCAGCCATGCCTCGATCTGCTCGGCCGTGGGGTCATCCGGCAGATCTGGCAGCATCGATCGCAGGTACGCGGCGAAGCCGGGCTCCATGCCAAGCCCGCGAGTCGCCTCCCCCATGAGGTCGGCCACCATCTGACGGCGCTGCTCAGCGGTCAGCCGGGCGAGCCGGTTGACGCGCGCGATCCCGGCCGCGTCCGCACCATGAGTGGCGACATAGCGCAGCACAGCCTGCCGTATCCGCAGAGTCTGAATCTGGGTCTCCAGAGCCATGACCTGCCGATCGGCAACATCAGCCAGGCTCTGCGCATCCGCGAGCACCCGCGCGACCGTCGCAAGATCGACACCGAGATCACGGAGCGTCCGGACGAGTTCCAGCCGGCACAGCGCCGCGTCATCATAGAGCCGGTATCCACCAGGTGACCGGCCCACCGGCGGCACCAATCCCTCATCGGAGTAGAAGCGAATCGTCGGCACCGGCAGCCCGGTGAGCCGGGCCACCTCGCCGATCGTGTAAAGGCCGTCGTCGTTCACGCGGCCCAGCCCCACTCATCGACAGGCACCGCAGGACCGGCCGGCCCCCGGACCAGGCGGTCAAGGAAGACGCCGACGCCGCCAAAGAACACGACCTGAGCTGACGGCCAACAACGGGCACGCGCAGCAGCCATTGGCAACTCCCCGAGGCTGGGAACAGATGTGAACGACTATGAGGCCTCACCTCACTTGAGACTCAACCAGGCAACGGCGGTCCATCTACTTCGCTTCGCTCGCTCATTGAGCGGGTGGATGTGTCCCTGGTCACTCGGCGGTGCGAGGCCTTGTGTTCAAGTCGGCTTGAACTTCTACGGTCGGGCTCGTCGTGATAGCGAGCCGACCGAAGGGGATCACGGGTGGAGATGAGGAGTAGGCGTGGCGGCGCCGTGTGGCTGCTGGTCTCGGCTTTTGCCGGGACATTCATGGCGTTGCTGGACCTGACGATCGTCAATGTGGCGGCGCCGAGCGTTCAGGCCGATCTGAACACCGATCTGGCCGGGCTGCAGTGGATAGTGGACGGGTTCACGTTGGCGCTGGCGGCGTTGATGCTGTCGGGCGGATCGCTAGGCGACCGGTACGGGCGCAAGCGCGTGTTCCTCGGCGGGCTCGCGATGTTCGTCGCGGCCTCGGTGCTGTGCGCGGTGGCGCCGTCCCTTGCGGTTCTGGTCATCGGCAGGTGCCTGCAGGGCGCCGCGGCGGCGCTGATCGTTCCCGGCGCCCTGTCATTGATCGGGCAGGCGGTGCCCGATCCGCGTGCCCGAGCCCGGGTCATGGGCTACTGGGGCATGGCCGGGGCCCTGGCTGTCATTGCCGGGCCGCTGCTGGGCGGACTGCTGGTGGACACCCTCGGCTGGCCGAGCATCTTCCTGGTCAACGTGCCGGTGGGGGTGGCCGCCATCGCGATCGGCCTGCGCGCGATCCCCGAGAGCGCCGACCCCGAGCACGCGGCGCTGGACCCCGCTGGGCAACTCCTGGTGATCGGCGTGCTGGGCGCATTGTCGTACGGGGTGATCGAGGCTCGGGCGCATGGCTGGGGATCACCGATCACGGTCGGTGCGCTGGCCGCGGCCGCGCTGGCGGCCGTGCTGCTGCTGGCTGTCGAGCGCCGGGCCGTCCGGCCGCTGCTGCCGATGGGCCTGTTCGGCGACGCCCGCTTCACCGTCACCAACCTGGCCTCGGTCGCGCTGGGGTTCGCTGCCAACGGCGCATTCTTCCTGCTGTCGGCGGTGTACATGCAGCAACTGCGCGGGTACTCGGCGATGAAGACCGGGTTGATGCTGCTGCCGATGACACTCGCCATTCTGCCGGCCTCGCTGGTTGCCGGGCGCCTGAACGCCGCGTATGGGCCGCGGCGGCCGATGCTCGCCGGCTACATGGTGACGGGCGCGTCGCTGGCCGCGATGGCCGTCTTCGACACCAGAATCTCCTACCCGGTCATTGCCGCGCTGTTCGTGGTCGCGGGGATCGGGCAGGGGCTGGCCATCACTCCGGCGGCGGCCGCGGTGCTGGAGATCGTGCCGCGAGAACGGTCGGGCGTCGCCGCCGCCACCGTGAACACCGCCCGACAGGTCGGTACGGCGCTGGGCATCGCCGTTCTCGGCTCGATCGTCGCCGGGAACGGCGATCCGGTGCACGGAATGCGGTCCAGCCTGCTGGTGGCCGGGGCGGTGACACTCGCCGCCGCCGCGTTGCTGGCCGCTCAGCGGCGGGCGCCCGAGCGGCCGCCCGCCACGCCGGTGACGGCCTCAGAACCGGTGGCCGACTGACCGGGCTCGTCCTTGGCCGCCGGGACGGCGGCCACGCCCTCCTCGGTCCACCGGCGGGTGGCCTGCCGCAGGTAGGGGCAGCCGCCTGCCGGATCGTGGTTGGGGCACTCCAGCAGGTGCTCCAGGTGAGCGCGCGCGGTGACCAGCCGTTCGACCTGGGCGTCGATGGCCCGTACTCGCCCCTCGACGACGGTCCGCCAGTCCTGTCCGTCGGCACTGCCGGCGAGCACCGCGCCGATCTCTTCCAGGCTCATCAGCCCGGTCTGCTGCCACGTCCGGATCAAAGCGATGCGATGCAGGTCCTCGGCGCGGTAGTAGCGCCGCCCCGACCGGCGTTCCGCCGCCAGCAACAGTCCGCACTCGTCCCAATAGCGCAAGGTCGAGGTCGCCATTGCGAACCGCGTCGCCACCTCGCCGATCCCAAAAAGCCCGTCACCCATGGAACCCATTTGACTCCAAGTCCGCTTGAGGTGACACCGTGACCGTCGTCAACGTGAACAACTCATCAATCAGTTGGAAGAGGGCGTCCAAGAGCCCGGGCACCGGGGCCACGGGACATGCTGCGGTCAGGGCATCCTTATACAGGGCCATCAAGATCCCACTCCGGTGAAGTCGAAGCTGCCGCTCCCCACCTCGGCCAACCGCGTCCCCCTGCCATATCAGGCGATCATCGTCGATCACCTGATACGGTCGGTGCGGTTCGGTCGTCCGAGCCATGTTCGTGCGGTCCCCAGTTCGTGGAAGCTCCGCCCGCGCGATGTGCGGAGCTACGGCGACGCGTGTGCCACAGCCCATGCACTCGACATGGTCGGCGAGCGGTGGGCGCCGCCCGCTGCGTTGATCGCGGCGGTGTCCGTCAGTTGTGCAGAAGGTCGCGGTACTCGGCCCTCCACTCGGGTCCGTGCGATGGGCACGTGATTGCGAATATGAGGTAACGATCTCCGGATGATCCTGCAGAGGTAGGTGATCGTCCGCCGTCCCAGCAGAGGTAGATACGCGAGGGCCTGAGCGAGACCTGCCTCCAGCGGAGTGAGAAATAGCCTCAGACAAGCCGACTGCCTCGGGTGGCGCGGACCAGAGTGGTCGGTCTACAGACCCAGGCCGGACTCCAGGTGCGCCAGCGCCGTGTCGATCTCGGCGGGGCCGTCCATATCGAGATCTTGTGCCCATTGGAGCCAGACCATGGCGACGACCCCGATGACAGCACCGATGGCGTTGCGTATCCGCGGGTCGTCCGCGGCACATCCGGCCTTGTCCGCCACGATTTCGCCGACCTCGCGGATCACGCCCGGACTCTTGCGCAGGTTTGCCACCAGCAGTTCGGGCACGGTGGCCGCGAACACCTCTCGTGCGTGTCCCGCGGCGATCTGTTCGGCGGACAGGGCGGCGAACGCCGTGCGGAATGCGCCGCGCAGCACGGCGACCGGTGGGCCCGGCGGCTGAGCGGCCAGGGCCTCGACGAGAGGCGGAAAGCGATCGAGCGTGACCAGGTGCTCCTTCGTCGGAAAGTAGCGGAAGAAGGTCGCGGGGGAGATCTCGGCGGCCGCGGCGATCTGCTCGACGGTGGTGGCGTTGTAGCCGCGCTCACGGAAGAGCCTGAACGCTTCGCGCAGGATCGCCTCCCGGGTCTTGGCTTTCTTTCGTTCGCGTAGCCCGCTGTCACTCATGCACCAATCTTATCGTTCACGCATTTGATAGTGTACTCTCAAAAGCTAGTACGCTATCGAATTTTTCCCGGATACGGAGGTGACCCGCTATGGGCGACGACATCAACGGCCTGCATCACGTCGGGCACGTCGTGCAGGACATGAACCAGGCGATGGAGCGGTACCGCCGGCTCGGCTTCACCGTGCCGGCACCTGCCTATCCCGTCCTCCCGCGCGTCGTGGGAGGCCCCGCCGAACCGTTCGGGGTGGCCAACACCCATGTGTACTTCCCCCGCAACTTCATCGAACTGGTAGCCGTCATCGACGACACCGGCCGCATGCCCGGCGAAGCGCGCCCCATCCCGTTGCAGGTGCCTGACGACAAGCTGCCGGGGCTGATGGCGGCCATCCGCGCCACCGCCGCCAACATCACGTCCTTGCTCCAGCGCTTCCAGGGCCTTCACATCATGATCGCCGATACGCCGGACATCGACAGCGTCGCCGCGCGGCTGACCGCCGCTGACGTCAGCCACGGTGGCGTGCACGCCATCCAGCGACCCGTCGAGACCAGCACCGGGACCAAGATGGAGCCCGCCCGCTACCTGGAGATCTCCCACCCCCATCTGCCTGCCGGGCGGGTGCCGGAAGGCAGGATCGGATTCGCCGAGAACACTCCGGTCGAGGCGCTGGCGGACGAGCAGCACACCGACCATCCCAACGGCGCCACCGGGCTGGTCGAATGTGTGCTGTGCGTCGCCGACTCGGCATTGCCCGAGCTTGAGCACCGCTACGGCACCTACTTCGGCCAGGCACGGGATGGCCAGGTGACGCGTTTCGACCGGGCGAACATCACCATCGTGGCAGCATCGGCGCTCGCCAGCCTGCTGCCAGGTGAACGCCCGGTGGCCCTGCCTGCGTTCGTCGCCTACACAGTATCCGTACGCGACATCGCCGCCACCGAGCAGCTCCTGCGCGACAACGACATCCCGGTCACCCACACCGGTACCGGAGAGATGTTCGTGCCCGCCAACGCCGCCCTGGGCACCGCGATCATCTTTCGCCAGGACGACTGAGGCAACCTCCGCACGATGGGGCCTCATGACGATCCTTCAGGGAGGCTGTTGCGTAGAGTCAGGGATGAAAGCCACCCCGGTGCCGAGTTCCTTCGGGGCGGGTCCGCCCGGCGTCCGGGTATCGGCCACCGCGCGTCAGGGCCTACCCGTACCTCAAGTCCAACAAGACAGGACAACCAGCAGCCCCACCACCGCCGGTGATCTGGCACAACTTCCGCACCGGCCAGCCGGTCACCTCTTATGACCCCTGACCGTATTCGGAATGATCCGTCGAGGCGAGCCTACTGAGCGGAACATTTGTACAAGATGCCGGCGCCCACCGGCGGCGACAGTAGGCCCATGATTATTTCCCTGGAGCTCGATGACCCCGGTGTTTCGACGACGCCGACCTGCGGTTTCCGCACCGGCAGGCTGATATGAGCAGCGCCGCACGGCGCCGGCGGCGCCTCCTGATCGCCTCGGCCGTCCTCTTCGCCGTCGTAGGACTGCTTCTCGTGAACGCGGCGGTGGTGACGCGGCAGAGCGCCGAGGCCAGCGGGAATCCCACCCTGCCCCTCGCCGGCGGGAACATCTACGTGCGCCAGGACGGCCCCGCCGATGCCCCGGCACTCGTACTGATCCACGGGCTCGCCTCGTCGACCCGCTCGTGGGACGCGATCGTTCCGCTGCTGGCCAAGTCTCATCGCGTCATCCGGATCGACCTGCTCGGGCACGGCCGGTCGGCCAAACCGGCCGGCGGCGGCTACGGGATGCCGGAGCAGGGACGCCGGGTCGCCGAGGCAATGGACCGGCTCGGCGTCAAGCACGCCGTCGTGGTCGGTCATTCCACCGGTGGCGCGGTCGCCACCGCTCTCACCGAGCAACGCCCCGACCTGGTGACCGCACTCGCGATCATCGACACCGCGCCCCGCCTGAACGCCTCCGTCTCAAGCGGCTTCGTCGGCGGGCTCTTGGATGACCCCGTCATCGGGCAGCTGCTGTGGCGGCTTCGGACCGACAGCCTGATCCGCAATGCCGCGAGCGATGCGTTCAGCCGCCGCGGCTACACGATTCCGCAGACGGTCGTGGACGACGCGCGGGGCATGACCTACCACGCCTTCGTCGCGACATCGCAGACCGGCGACGACTATGTGAACCAGCGCGCGCTCCCCGATCGGCTGATTCCCCTCGGCAAACCGCTGCTAGTGATCTTCGGCGAGGACGACCGGAGATGGCGATCCTCCTCCGCCGCCGAATACCGCGCCGTTCCGGGCGCGCAAGTCGAGCTGCTGCCCGGTGTCGGGCACACGCCCATCATGGAGGATCCGCCGCGGACCGCCGCGCTTCTTCTGGCCTTCGCCGCGAGCCACACCACCCAGGCGCACTGAACGAGACGATGCGCCCGCGGCGGGACCCGGAACTTCCGGCACAGCGGGACGATCCTGCAATTTCTTGCCATCGACCAGCCGGAAACCGAGGAAGCCGCCGTGGCAGATCTGGCCGATCCGGCTCTCGCTGCCGAGATCGCTGCGCAGCGTCTGCCAGCGGTCCGCAGCTTCCTCCGTCCGCCAGCACGGCGGCCCCGAGCCTCGTTCTTGTCGGCGGCCGATTGAGCCCGGCGATCGAGCTGCTCCTTCGCAGGAGCATTGCTGACGTCCTGCTCAACGAGGACAGAGCGATGGGATGAGCGCTGCGATGGCGTCGAGGATGCGATCGAGTCCATGCCGGAAGCGTTCCTCGGGGGCGAGGTGGGCGGTGCGGGAGTCGAGAACGGATCGGTTGAACAGGGGGAAGGCGCCGGATTCGACGACCTGGCGGACATACGGTCCCATGTAGTCCCGCTTCCAGCGCTCGGGGTCCAGGCCGGTGCGGCGGGCCTCCTCCAGCCAGCCGATCTCGCGGCGGATCGCGCTGTGTACGTAGTCGTTCAGCATGCCGACGAAGCCGGTGATGTCGTCGATGTCGAGCCCGGTCCCGTTGAAGGCGCTGAGTGCGAACTCGTGCACGCGCAGCAGGTTGGGGCCCAGCGTGGGCCGGCTGGTGAGCAGCGCGATCAGCCAGGGGTGGCGCAGGCCGGCGGCGCGGGTCTGCCGGGCCAGCAGCGTCAGGTCGCCGCGCCAGTCGCCAGAGGGGCCGTCGGGGAGCTCGATCTCGTTCATCGCCAGGTCGATCATGAGGTCGAACAGGTCGTCGCGCCGGGGTACGTAGCGGTAGAGCGACATGGCGCCGGTGCCCAGCTCGCCCGCGATCCGCCGCATGGTCGCGGCCTCCACTCCTTCGGCGTCGGCGATCTGGACGGCCGTCCGGGTGATCTGCTCACGGCTGTAGCCGGGGCGCCGTCCCGGGCCGGAGCGCTCGTGCGCCTCGGGCTGCATCCAGATGCTGGTGGGTTCCTCGTCGGCCATGCGCATCCCTTCTCTCCCATTTGCGTACATGGTACCTGAATGACTATGGTCCATTCACGTACGGAGTACGCGAATTGGAGGACGTATGGACCGATCTCTTCGTGTGGGCGTGATCGGCGTGATGCTGGGCATGATCACTGCCCCGTTGGACGGCATGATGCTCGGCCCGGCACTGCCGGTGATCGTGAAAGACCTGGGCGGGCTGGAGTACTTCTCCTGGGTGGCGACCGGCTACCTGATCTGCATGGCCGCCACGACGCCGATCTGGGGCAAACTCGGCGACCTGTACGGCCGCAAGGTCGTCTACATGGCCGCGATCGCGATCTTCCTGCTGGGCTCCGGGCTGTCGGGAACCGCGCAGGACATGATCCAGCTCGTCGGCTTCCGCATGGTCCAGGGACTGGGCGCGGGCGGCCTGATGACCGGGGCACTGGCCTTGATCGGCGAGCTCGTGCCGCCCCGGCACAGCGGCAAGCTCATGGGGCTGTTCGGGGTCATGATGCCGATCGCCTTCATCGCCGGGCCGCTGCTCGGCGGCCTGTTCGCCGACGTGGGCTGGCGGTGGGCGTTCTTCGTCAACCTGCCCGTCGGCGCGGCGGCCCTGCTGCTCATCGGCGCCGCCGTACGGCTGGAGCCGCGCCGGATCAGGGCGCGCATCGACTATCCCGGAGCGCTGCTGCTGACGGTGGTCCTGGTCGCGCTCAGCCTGGTCGCCAGCTGGGGCGGCACCCAGTACGGCTGGGGATCGGCCCCGATCCTCGCCCTGATCCTCGTCGGGCTGGTGGCGCTGGCCGCCCTGCTGCTGGTGGAACGGCGCGCGGCCGAGCCGATCGTCCCGCTGCGCCTGTTCGCCGACCGCAACTTCACCCTCGCCCAGGTCATCCGCTTCCTCGGCGGCGTCGGCATGGTGGTGGCGGCCACGTTCCTGCCCCAGTACATGCAGCTGGTCCACGGCGCCTCACCGATCGCCAGCGGGCTGCTGATCCTGCCCGCCATGCTGGGCATGGTCGCCGTGCTGATCGGCACCGGCCGGCTCATCAGCCGCACCGGCCGCTACCGGATCTACCCGATCCTTGGCGGCGCCACCGTGACGGCCGGCATGCTCGCGCTGCTCCTGCTGCGCCCCGGCGTCAATCTGGCGTTCGCCTCCGCCCTGACGCTGATCGGCGGGCTCGGGGTGGGGCTGCTCATGCAGTCCACCACGATCATCACGATCAACAGTGCCGAGCCGCGCGACATGGGGGCGGCCAGCGGCTCGGTCACCCTCTGGCACACCATGGGCGCCTCACTGGGCGTGGCCGCCCTGGGCGCCCTGTACACCGCCCGGCTGCAGGACACCCTCATCGACCGCCTCGGCGCGGAGACCGCCACCCGGGTCGCCTTGACGCCCGAGGCGCTCGGCCGGCTCACGCCCGCCGCGCGGGAGGCGGTTCGCCTCGCCGTCTCCGACGGCGTCCACGCCATGGCCCTCGGCGCCGCTGCGCTGGGCATCCTCGCCTTCGTGCTGGCCTGGTTCATCCGCGAGGTCCCCTTGCGTGATGGCGCCCCGTCGGCCGAGCCCGCCACCGCGGCCGCGTGAGGCGGGGCACCGATGCGAAAGAGTGTGAACGTCCAGCTCGTGATGGACGTCATCTGCGTACACTCCTACCTCGGCTACACCCGCTTCGCCCGCGCCGCGGACCGGCTCAGGGCCGAGGGCCTGCCGGTGGCCGTGGAGTTCCTGCCCTTCGAACTCGCCCCGGGTGCCCCGGCCGACGGGCGTCCGCTGCTGACGGTCCTGGAACAGACCTTCGGCCCGCAGGCGGCCGCCGGCGCGCTCGCCTTCGCCGAACGCGCGGCCGGTGAAGGCCTGCGGCTGGAGTACGGCAAGGCGATCGCCACCGGCACCTTCGACGCCCACCGCCTCATCGCCGACGCCGCCCGCCAGGGCAAGGCCGAGCTCATGGCCGAACGCCTGTTCCGCGCCCACTTCACCGACGGGCTGCACATCGGCGACCCCGCCACGCTCGCCCGGCTGGCCACCGAGGCCGGCATCACCACCGGCCACGTGCCTGCCGCCGAGCTGCGCGCCCGGCTTGAGGGCGTGCGCCGCCTCGGCATCACCGGCGTGCCGGTCTTCCTCATCGAGAACCTGGCCCCGCTCACCGGATCCCAGACCGAGACCACCTTGCTGGCGGCCCTGCGACAGGCCGCCACCACGAAAGGAGAACACCGTGACCACTGACCCACTGAGGCTGGCCGTCATTGTCGGCAGCGTCCGCGACGGGCGCTTCGGCCCGACCGTGGCCGGCTGGTTCGCCGGCCAGGCCGCCTCCCGCACGGACCTGGACGTCGATGTGATCGATCTGGCCGAGGTGCCGATCGGCGGGGCGGCCCCGTCGATGTCCGCGCCTACGCCGGTGCTGGAGGCTCTGGGCGGGCTGACCCCGAGGCTGGCGGCCGCCGACGCGTTCGTGGTGGTGACCCCCGAGTACAACCACAGCTACCCTGCCGGCCTGAAGAACGTCATCGACTGGCACAACCAGCAGTTCCACGCCAAGCCGGTGGCGTTCGTCTCCTACGGCGGCGTCTCCGGGGGTCTGCGCGCGGTGGAGCACCTGCGCGCGGTCTTCGCCGAACTGCACGCCGTCACCACCAGGGACACCGTCAGCTTCCACGGCGCCTGGGAGTGCTTCGACGGCGACGGGCAGCCAAAGGACCCCACCGGCCCGGCCACCGCCGCCAAGACCCTGCTGGACCAGGTGACGTGGTGGGCGCGGATTCTGCGCGACGCCAAAATCACCACCCCTTACACCGCATGAAGCAGAAAGGCATGATCATGACGACATTGACCGGCAAGACGGCGCTGGTGACCGGCGCGAGCCGGGGCATCGGCCGCGCGATCGCCACCCGGCTGGCCCGCGAAGGCGCCCGGGTCGCCGTGCACTACGGCGGCAACCACGCCGCCGCCAAGGACACCGTCGCCGCCATCGAAGCGGCTGGCGGGCGGGCCTTCGCCGTCCGGGCCGAGCTGGGCGCGCCCGGCGACGCCGAAGCCCTGTGGACCGCCTTCGACGCGCACGCCGACGGGCTGGACATCCTGGTCAACAACGCGGGCATCCTCGGTGGGCAGAGCGAGATCGACGGCGTCACCCGGGAGGGCCTCGAGCGCCTGTTCGCGGTCAACACCACCGCCCCGTTCTTCATCACCCAGCTCGCGCTGCCACGCCTGCGCGACGGCGGGCGGATAATCACCGTGGGCACCATGCTGACCCGCGGGGCGGCCATGCCCCGGGCGATCGACTACGCCATGTCCAAGGCCGCACTCGACGTCATGACCGTCGCCCTGGCCAAGCAGCTCGGGCCGCGCGGCATCACGGTCAACCTCGTGGCCCCCGGCGTCATCGACACCGACATGCACCAAGGACGCCTGGTCGGCGAGGCCCTGGCCTGGCTGTCGTCACAGACGCCCCTCGGCCGGCTCGGCACACCCGCCGACGTGGCCGACACCGTCGCCTTCCTGGCCTCCGACAACAGCCGCTACGTCACCGGACACCGCCTCGACGTCTCAGGCGGGACGACCATGTAGACCCACGCCACCAAGCACCCCATGCTCGTCTGCTCGCTCCGACCCGGCGAGCAGACGAGCGCCTATCGCGCTGAGCTTTGAGAAAACCGGCATCTGAACGCCGCAGTACTGATCACCGTGGCCGGTCCGGACGGTTCATCCCACGCTCAAGCGGGCCGATCAGGACGGCGGGACCGGACCCGTCGAGTCGCGGACGCTGAGGGTCGTCGCCAGTTGGAGGTGCCGGGAGGCGGGCTGGACGCCGTCCGCCATGCCGAGGACTGTCTGGACGGCCATCTGGCCCATGCCGGCGAGGGGCTGCCGGACGGACGTGAGCCGGGGCGCGGTCCACTGGGTCTGCGGCGTGTCGTCGAAGCCGGTGACCGACAGCTCGCCCGGGACGGTGATGTGAAGCTCCTTGGCCGCCGCGAGGACTCCGACAGCGATCTCGTCGTTGCCCGAGACGATCGCGGTCGGGCGCTCGTCGAGCGTGAGGATGTCATGGCCGTGCCGGAGTCCCGCCTCGACGGAGAATGCCTCGTGGCGGATCAGTGTGCGGTCCGGCGTGATGCCGGCCGAGTCGAGCGCGGCCTGGTACCCGTGGAAGCGTTCCACCGAGGGGGCAGATCCCAGCGGGCCGCCGATCCAGCCGATCCTGCGGTGGCCGAGCCTGATGACGTGCTCGGTCGCCGCGCGACCGCCTGCCCAGTTGGTGGAGCCGATGCTGACGACACGGGATTCGATCGGGTCGATCGGGTCGATCGTCACGACGGGTACCTCGAGATCCTCCGCGGCGAGGAGCACTGAGTCGGGCACGGCGACGGCGAGCGCGATGAACCCGACGACACCGGACTCCTTCTGCTCCGCCATCCAGGCACGGGCCGCCGTGCGGCTCGTGCTGATGGGCTCGTCGGGCGGCAGGCGAAGGAGGAGCTCGGCCTGGGCGGAGGTCGCGGCCGTGAGTATCCCTTGGAGCACCGTTCCGGCGTAACGGGACTCCACGATGTCGAGCACGGTGACGAGGGCCCGGTCCCGTGTTCGCTCGTGACGCGCCGCCGTCGGCTTGTAGCCGATCTCGGCCATCACTCCGAGGACAAGCTCGCGCGTCTTGGTCCCCACATCGCTGCGCCCGTTGAGGACCTTCGAGGCGGTCGTCGGCGAGACGCCGGCCAGTCGGGCGACATCCGCCAAGGTGGCTCGCTCGGAACGACCTCGCCGTGGCATCAGGGCTCCTCTCGGGTATCGAAACTATTTCGAATCTACCATGATCTCTTTCGGCCGGTCACCGCAGGAATTCTCGGTTTTTCACCCGTTGACACAGGCTGGACGCACCACCTACTGTCCTGGCAGCACCGAACAAGTTGCGAAAAAATTTCGAAACCATCCTCGGGATGAGAGGAGAGGCTCATGCGGCTCTCCCAGAAGGTAAGGCTCCTTTCCGCAGCACTCGTGCCGATGTTGGCGCTGGCCGCGTGCTCGGGTGGCGCGGGTGGCGGCAGCGCGGCCGGCGGAGGCGGTGACGAAAAGGTGAAGCTCACGGTCTGGAGCTGGGACGGCACCGTGGAGCGGGCCGTTCCCGGCTTCCAGGCCGCGAACCCGAATATCAAGGTCGAGGTCGTCAACGCGGGCTCGTCCCAGGACGAGTACAAGGCGCTCGACAACGCCATCCAGGCCGGCTCCGGCGTACCAGACGTGGTGATGTTCGAGTACTTCGCAGTGCCCTACTTCGCCATTCCGGGCAAGCTCACCGATCTCGGGGGGTTCGGCGTCGAGAACTTCAAGAAGGACTACGTCCAGGCCGCGTGGAACGATGTCACGGTCAACGGCAAGGTCTACGCGCTACCGTCCGATTACGGGCCCTCGGCGATGTTCTACAACGCGGCCACTCTCAAGAAGGCCGGCATCGACAAGGCGCCCGCCACGTGGGACGAGTATTACGCGGCCGCCAAGAAGGTCCGCGCCCTCGGCGGTGACCACTACATCGCGCAGGACACGGGAGACATCTTCTTCCTGCTCTCGCTCATCTGGCAGGCCGGCGGTCACCCGTTCACGGTGAACGGCAACAAAGTGCACATCGACTTCACGGACGAGGGCACGACCAGGGCCGTGGCCTTCTGGCAGAAGATGCTCGACGAAGGCCTGGTCAACACCAAGATCACGGGCTGGTCCGACGAGTGGAACCGAGCGCTCAACGACGGGACCCTCGCCACCCAGACCATGGGCGGCTGGCTGACTTCGACGCTGCCCGAGCGCGCACCGCAGGCCGCCGGTGACTTCAGAGTCGCCCTGATGCCGCAGTGGAAGCAGGGCGACAAGGTCGGAGCGGAGAACGGCGGAAGCTCCTTCGGCATCCCGGCCGCGGCCGGACACAAGGACGCGGCTTTCAAGTTCCTCGAGTACTTCACGCACGGCGGAGGGCTCTCGTCCCGCGTCGACGCGGGCGCCTTCGTGCCGAACACGTCGGTGCTGGAGAGCGAGACGTTCCAGGGCAAGGTCAACAAGTACTTCGGCGACCAGAAGGTGGGCGCCGTGCTGGCCGAGGCGTCGGAGATCGTCGGGAGCGGCTGGCAGTATCCGCCGTTCTTCGAGTGGGCCCGCTCGATCTATGGCGACATCGCGTCACCGTTCTACACCTCCGGCAAGGTCTCGCTCGCCGAGATCCTCCAACAGTGGAAGCAGCGCTGCGTCCAGTACGGCAACGAGCAGGGCTTCCAGGTGGACTAGCGGTTCCACGGCCCCCGGGTGCGGCGACGGCGGTCGCCGCACCCGGGGGCCGGTGAAGAAGCGAGCCGGACAACGCGATGGATCGGAAGGAACACGGACATGGACCTGGCACGTCGGTTCGACGTCGCCCCTCCGGCCACGGCCCCGCCGGATGTGACACAGCCTCCGGCGCCGGCCCCCAGGCGCCGGAAATCGCAGGTTGGACTGGCGTTCATCGCGCCCTTCGGGGCGCTGTTCACGCTCGTGTTCATCGTGCCGATCCTGTACGCCGCCTACCTCAGCCTCTTCCAGGACAAGCTGGTCGGGGGCAACACGTTCGTCGGATTCGCCAACTACGGCAAGCTGTTCCAGGATCCCCAGTTCTGGGACGGGGTGGGACGCGTCTTCCGGTTCACACTCGTCCAGGTGCCGATCATGCTGATCTTCGCCATGGCGCTGGCGCTGGCGCTGGACTCCATGCGCCTGCACGGCACCAGGTTCGCGCGGGTGGCGATCTTCCTTCCCTATGCGGTGCCGGCGATCGTGGCGACTCTCATGTGGGGATTTCTGCTGGGCGTCAAGTACGGCCTGTTCGGCAGCCTCAACCGCGCTCTGGGGACGGACATCGACCCCTTCGCCCCCGGCACCACGCTCATCTCCATCGGCCTGATGGTGACGTGGGCGTTCACCGGTTTCAACATGCTCATCTTCTACGCCGCGCTCAAGGCCGTCCCGCGCGAACTCTACGAGGCGGCCGCGATCGACGGGGCGAACGAGTTCCAGGTCGTCCGCGCGATCAAGCTGCCGGCACTCCGCGGATCCCTGGTCGTCACGATCATTTTCTCGATCATCGGCACGTTCCAGATGTTCAACGAACCGCAGATCCTGCCCTCGATGGTGGCCAACAGCGGCGTCACCACCTTCTACACGCCCAACCTGTACGCCTACAACCTGGCCTTCACCGGGTCCCAGCAGGGCTATGCGGCGGCGCTCGCGCTCGTCATGGCAGCGATCACGATCGCCGTCGCCTACGCCGTCCAGATCAGAGGGATGAGGAATGCGTCCGATCAGTAGCCGGCGAGCCGAGGCCTCCGGCACGCCGCCCCGTCGTTCTGGTCGCGGCCACAGGCTCCACACGGTGGAGAATCCCAAGAAGAGCACGACTCTCACCGTGATGACGGGTCTGTTCACCCTGTACTGCCTGCTGCCGCTCGTGTGGTTGGTCATCAACGCGACCAAGTCGCAGGCCGACTTCGTGTCGTCGTTCGGGTTCGCGCCCGGCCGCGAGTTCGCCCTTTGGGACAACATCATTGAGGTGTTCGTCTACCAGGACGGGATCTTCTCCCGGTGGCTTCTCAACACCGTTCTGTACGTCGTCGTGGGTGCGACCGTCTCGACCTTTCTGGCCGCCCTCGGCGGTTACGCCCTGGCGAAGCTCGATTTCACCGGCAAGCGGGTGTTCCTCTTCGTCGTACTGGGATCGATCTCGGTCCCCGGCATCGCCCTGGCGATCCCGCAGTTCCTGCTGTTCGCGCATCTCGGCATGACCAATACCCCGTGGGCGATTCTCGTTCCGTCCTTCATCAACCCGTTCGGGTTGTACCTGATGTGGGTGTTCACGGCGGAAGCCGTCCCGACCGGCCTGCTCGAGGCCGCGAAGATCGACGGCGCCGGAGAGTTCAGGACCTTTCTCCAGATCGCGCTTCCGATGCTCGCGCCGGCAAGCGTGACGGTCCTGCTCTTCTCGTTCGTGTCCATCTGGAACAACTACTTCCTGCCGTTGATCATGCTCAAGGATCCCGAATGGTATCCGCTGACCGTCGGTATCAATCAGTGGAACAAGCTGGGGTCGACGGCTGGAAACGGCGCCCTCGTCCAGAATCTGGTGATCACGTCCGCGCTGCTGACGATCATCCCGTTGATCATCGCGTTTCTCAGTTTGCAGCGGTTCTGGCAGTCAGGCTTGTCGCTGGGCGCCATCAAGGGTTAGGGGCGACATTCCGGCTGCCTGGTATCTGATCCGGCATCCCCATTCCGCGGCGGCCGTACGACATCCGCCCCGCGACGGTCTCGCGTGCGCGCGCCGACCATCTTCCACTCGCAAACGATCCTGAGAAGAGAAGTGAGACCATGACGAGCGACGGTGTGTCCGGACCCCGGTTGCGGATCGACGGCAAGCTGTGCGACGAGAGTCCGCTCCCGCACGTCTGGACCAGATGTATCGGCGCCGGACGGGCGAACGAAGCGCTGCGCGCGGACTGGCAACGGCAATTCGCCGAGGTCGTCGCCACACTCGGAGTCCAATACATCCGCTTTCACGGCATTTTCCACGACGACATGTTCGTGTACCGGGAGAGCTACGGCGGCGGTTTCGGGCAGAACGAGCGCCTGACCTCCCCCCTGTACACCTTCAGTTACGTGGACAAGGTGTTCGACTTCATCGTGGACTGCGGTGTCCGTCCATTCGTCGAGCTGGGTTTCATGCCGCGCGAGCTGGCGACGGTGACCGAGACGGTGTTCTGGTGGGGCGCCCACTGCAGCCCGCCCAAGAACATGGCGCGCTGGGTCGAACTGGTCACGAGGTCGGTCGAGCACTGGATCGAGCGTTACGGCCTCGCCGAGGTGCGGAAGTGGCGATTCGAGGTCTGGAACGAGCCGAACCTGGTTCCCCACTTCTGGACCGGGACGAAAACCGAGTACTTCGAGCTTTACGAGCAGACCGTGACGGCGATCAAGAAGATCGATCCCGAGCTGAAGGTCGGTGGGCCCGCGACGAGCGTCTTCGTGCCCGACGACCGTTACAAGGGCGAAGTCGAGGACCGCTCCGCGACGCGCGAGACCGCCATGGCGGCCGACGTGGACGCCCTCGACTGGCGCCCGGTGTGGATCGAGGACTTCATCGCCTGGTGCGCGGAGCGCGGACTCCCGATCGACTTCATCTCGACTCACCTGTACCCCACCGACTTCGCCTTCGGCGCGGACGGGGACGTGGTGCAGATCACCCGGTACGCCGATGCGACGTTCGACGACCTGACCCTCCTCCGCAAGCTCGTGAAGAACAGCGCGTATCCCGACGCGGAGATCCACATCACCGAATGGTCGACGTCGCCGTCATCCCGCGACTTCATCCACGACACGGTGTTCGCGGCGACCTCCATCACACGGTCGTATCTGAAGTGCGCCACCCTCGCCGACTCGATCTCCTACTGGACCTTCACCGACGTGTTCGAGGAGGGGGGCGCGGGGCTCGGACCGTTTCACGGCGGGTTCGGCCTGGTGAACGAGGGGGGCATTCACAAGCCGACGTTCCACGCGTTCGCGATGCTAGAACGGCTCGGCGACCGGTTGCTGCTCGCGACGTCCGACGGGGTCGTGACCCGTGACAGCCGGACGTCGGCCGTCTGCGCGGTGTTCTTCAACTATCCCGAGGACATGGCCATGAGGAGTGTCGGCTCGGAGAACTCGTATGCGGCGACGCGCGCGCTGAGCGAGATGGGACCGAGCCGGAGGATCCGCCACTCGATCGGGGGGCTGGAGCCGGGCGCCACCTTCCTTGTCGAGATCGTGGACTGGGAGCACGGCAACGCCGCCGAGGCCTGGTACCGGCTCGGGTCGCCCCTCAACCTGTCCCGGGCCGAGAGCGAGTACCTGAGCGGAGTGGCCGACTCCCTCCTCAGGTTCACGCTGACCGTGCCCGACACCGGTGTTCTCGACCTGGAGATCGAACTCGCGCCGTGGGCGGTGATGTCGTTGCGGCAGTCGGTATGACCGGCAGCGGCACGCCGGAGGCGCGGAGGTTGACGCAGAGGTGGAGCCACTCCCCATCCCTGTCGCTGTGGACGCGCCGGCCACCGCGGCCCCCGCAGTACGGGCTCCACCAGAACACCCTCGCGTTCGTAGAAGCGCAACGCGTGGACGCTCAGGCCGGTGCGTTCGGCGACCTGCCCGATGCTCAAGGCCTGGGTGCTGTACGCACACGCGTACCTCGAGGGTTCCAAGGTGCCCCTGGATGAGGCCGTGGAGGCCTTCGCGGGTTTGGTGAGGACGGCACCGTGGGTCTCCTCGGGGCGAGCAACCACTGGGCGTGGCGACTCGAGCGGGCCAGGAACCTGGCGGCCGCGGCCGGGCTGCGCGGCTATGAGGTCCTGCCGTACCACCATTCCTACCTGCGACCACGCACCGATCTGCCGACCTGGACCTTCCCCGATCCGCCCCCAACCCGTCGGCCCTGCCCCTGCCCGGAGGGTCTCTGAGGAGAGATTTCAGGCCGGGAACTGCGTGAAGATGTAGACGCCTTCCTCGCCGACCGGCCGCAGCAGGCTGAACGTGAACCGGCCGGCCGTGACAGGGGCGAACTCCCGCACCGCCCGGCAGCTCCACCAGTGCCCGGCGTCGGGCCGTTCGCGCCGCAGGAGATCGACGACGGCCGCGGCGCGGGGGTCGTCGGGGATGTGGCCGGTGTTGGCCCGGAACTGCTCGTACAGACCGCGCAGCAGCGGCTCCACCCCGATCAGGGGGTGGCCCGCGCGGGTGGCGAGCATGATGAGAAGGTTGCGTCGCTCGCTCGGCACACTGTCCGGATCGCCCCAGAAGCGCCGGTAGGCGGCGTTGCCGGCGAGCACGTCGAAACGCGCGTCAACGGCCGCCGCCGGCGTGGACGTCCAGCTGTCCAGCAGCGCCCGGGTCGGCTCGCCGAGCACGGCCTCGCCCGTGACCGGCGCGGCGGGCATGAACCCGGCCAGTGCCAGCGTGTGGCGGTGCGCCGCCGTGTCCATGCCGAGTACTCGGCAGATCGCGTCCAGCACCTGGCGAGTGGTGCTCGCCCTGCCCTGCTCCAGCCACGTGTACCAGGCGACGCTGACCCCGGCCAGCGCCGCGACCTCCTCGCGGCGCAGCCCGGGGGTACGCCGCCGCCCGCCGCCGGCGAGACCCACGTCCGCCGGGTCGACGACCTCGCGGGCCGCGCGCAGGTGGGCGCCGAGCTCGCGGCGCAGGGCATCGTCCATGACCACGATCCTATGAGTGCCACTCATCCCATGAACTCCCCCCTGCCTACCGGCAGGCGCCCGGCGCCACTGTGGATGCCATGAGCGATGACATGTGGCGACTCCGCAACGACTCCTCCGGCCTGGCCGAACCCCGCGTGCTGATCCGGGTGTTCGTGCCGCCGGGGGAACTGGGCAAGAGCATCGACTTCTATGAGCGGTTGCAGGGGACGGCGGCCGACGCGCGGTTCACCTACGCGGCGGCGGGGCTGGAGCTGGCCACGGTGGGGGCGTTTCTGATCATCGCCGGTGATGAGGCGACCGTGCGCCCATTCCGGGACACGGTGGGCACCCTGCTGGTGGACGACGTGCGGCCGTACTACGAGCGGCTGACGGCCGAGGGTGCGGAGATCGTGGTCCCGCTTCAGGATGTGCCGACCGGAGCCGGTTTCAACGCCCGGCACCCTGACGGGACGGTGGTGGAGTACGTCCACCACCGCCCCACCCCGGACGGCCGCTGACCGTCATGAACCGGACCGAGCCGCCTCAACGAGCTCGAGGTGAGGAAGACAGGCGGTCAGAGCGACTCTGAACGATCAGCGCCTATCTCTGCCTGGAAGAAATTCGAGATCTCGTTCGCGACGACCGCGGCCGCGCGACCATGAGAGGAGCGGCGGCCGCGGCGCCGGTTCGTCCGGGGAGAATGCGTGAAGTGCCTTTCACGATGGCGAATGACGGGGTGAAGCTGGCCTACCAGGTGAGCGGGGAGGGAGTCCCGCTCACCTGCTCTCCGGACAGGCCACGGCGCTTTTCCGGTGAAGTCGCTGTTCGTGAGTTTCGACCGCACCATGTGGCATGTGGTGAGAAGCTGGATGCGCTTCGCAGTCGAGGAGCGTCCTCCTGCCCCTTCGAAGGTCGAGCTCTACGCCGCGATCCGCCGGGATGCACGCGCGGGGATGTCAGGCCCTGCGATCGAGAAGAAGTACCGGGTTGGCCGGCGGACGATCGTCAAGGCCCTAAGCATCGGCGTGGCCTGAGCCGCGCAAGCAGCCACCGCTGCAGGACCCGGCGGATCATCTCGACGCTGTCGGCGGCGCGTAGTGACTCCAGCAGGTTGGTTAAGTCAGACTGCGGCAGAGCATCGTGGACGTGTCCTCCAGGGAGGATTCAGCCCTTCCCTGTGACCGTCGCACGATAGCTCACCTTCTGGTAGGTATCGATCACCTATCGCTACGAATTACACCACTCCAGGGGACACCACCAGTCCGGGGAACGGGAGTACGTACGCGAAAGACGCTGGAGGCCATGCCTATCCGGACGGCAAGGTCAGTGCGAATGGGCCTTCTCGTGGCGTTCAGCTTGCGGGGTCGCTGGGCGGGTGTTTCATCCATTCGGGAACGTCTTCACCGGTGAGCGAGAGGTGCATCTCGCTCACTCCGCCGGCATCGCCCGCGTAGGAGCGGCGCAGCAGTTCGACGATCGTGCCGAGCTTGTCGCCGGCGTACTCGGGCATCACGTGCGTGGCGACAAACGCTGTGAGCAGGGGCTCGACCGCCTCACGAAACCGTTCCACTTCGATCAGAAGGTACCCAAGAACTGCGAGAGTTCCGGCATAGTCGGACACGTAGGCGTCCCGGTTGACCGTCATCAAATGCCCGTACAGGCCGACGGCCTCTTCGAAGATGGTGACCGCCTCGGCCAGGCGTCCGAGCTCCCTCAGCCGGAGCGCGTGGTTGTGCAACGAGGTGGCCAGGCCGGGCAGGTAGGCGTCCTGGTTGACCGACACCAACTCCCGATACAGGTCGACGGCTTCTTGCGAAAGACTCACCGCCTCGGCCCGCCCCACCGCCGCCAGCCGGTTCGCGTGGTTGGTCAACGAGTTGGCCAGGTTGGGCAGGTAGGCGTCCCGGTTGACCGACACCAACTCCCGCCGCAGGTGGAGGGCCTCCTCGGAGAGAGTGAGCGCCTCGGCCTGCCGCCCTTCCTCTGTCAGCCGGTTCGCGTGGTTGTGCACCGAATTGGCCAGGTTGGGCAGGTAAGCATCCCGGTTGACCGACACCAACTCCCGATACAGGTCGAGTGCTTCTTGCGAATGGATCACTGCCTCGGCCCGCCCTTCCTCCGCCAGCCGGTTGGCATGATTGGTCAACGTGAGTGCCAGGTCGGGCAGGTAGGCGTCCCGGTTGACCGACACCAACTCCCGCCGCAGGTGGAGGGCCTCCTCGGAGAGAGTGAGCGCCTCGGCCTGCCGCCCGACCTCCGCCAGCCGGACCGCGTGGTTGTGCACCGAATTGGCCAGGTCGGGCAGGTAAGCATCCCGGTTGACCGACACCAACTCCCGCCTCAGATCGACGGCCTCGTGGGAGAGAGCGAGCGCCTCGGACCCCCGTCCCACCTCCGCCAACCCAACCGCGCGAAGGGTCAACGAGTTGGCCAGGTTGGGCAGGTAGGCATTCCGGTTGACCGACACCAACTCCCGCCACAGATCGACGGCCTGGTGGGAGAGAGCGAGCGCCTCGGACCGCCGCCCCACCTCCGCCAGCCGGACCGCGTGATCGATCAACGAACCGGCCAGCTCGGGCAGGTAGGCATCCCGGTCGACCGACACCAACTCCCGGTACAGGCCGACGGCTGCCTCGGAGAAGACGACCGCGTCGGCCCGCCGCCCTACATCTGCCAACCGGCCCGCGTGATTGATCAACGAACCGGCCAGCTCGGGCAGGTAGGCATAGGGGATGGTCCGGACCAGGTGATCCCACAGCTGGGTGGCCTGTCGGCCTTCGGTCAGTGCGCGGGCGTGCAGGCCGGCGTAGGACAGGCGGACCGCCAGACCCTCGTGAATACGAGCGCGCGTGACCGGATCGTCGGTGGCGGCCAGTCGGTGCTTCGCCAGGCGGTCGGCGACCGCCGCGATGCCGATGTCCAGATCGATATGCCGGTGCGCGGGCAGGACGGATTCGATGGCCTCCAGCAGCGTGGTGTCAATGGTCTCCAGCTCTGCCAGCGCGGCCAGCGCGGCCCCACCTGCGTGCAGCGCGAGGTGTGGATGGGCGCTCAGCAGCGGATACAGCTGCGTGGTGGCCAGGTGCGGCCAGCGGCGCGATGCTTCGATCAACGTGGTGAGCCCCTGGCGGACCCAGATCGCGACGCCGTCGCCTGGCTGTGCGGGTTGGTCGCCGTCCGGCGGGGCGAGCAAGCGGGCCGGCGCCTCCTCCGCCCACGGATCGGCCGGGAAGTCGAAGGAGTGGCCCGGGGTGCAGAGCGCGAGGTAATCCTCGCCCAGCCGGTCCGGGTACAACGGCTCCAGCACCGTGACGCCGCCCCGGCCTGCCGGGGACCGCTGCTCCAGGTGTGCCGGTCCGGGCGTCCCCGCTGGCGGGTAGCACACCGCGTGGTCCTTGAGGAGCTGCCCGGCGGCCAGTGCGGAATCGACACTCGCCCGTTCCAGGGCGGCCTTGCCGTCGACGTAGCCGAGCCGGCCGGTCAAAGTGGCGGTATAGACGACCTGACCCATCGTGTCCGCCGTGGTGGCAAGTGGTGTGTCTCGGCTCGGGGTCGACATCGCCTCCCAATGGTCTCGCTCACGTGCCAGCAACAGCTCCGACACCTGCACCGGATCGGCGGGAGATGGGTGGCCCCGGTCATGGGCCAGCACCGCGGCGAGGGCGGCCATGTGCACGGTCAGCACCAGCCGGTACGCCTCGTGCCGCTCCAACGCCGGTGGCGGCGCGACGCCGTCGGCGCCGGGCACCTGGAGCAGTTCGGCGAACCGGTCGCGGGCCTCGGTGAACAACCCGCCACGGGTGATGCCGCTCTCCTGCTCCAGCGGCGCCAGCTCCTCCCGGGTGGGCACCAGGTGCATATCACGCTGGATCCGCCCCTTCAGGCTCTGCCACCAGGTGCCGGCCGGCCGGGCCAGCAGCAGCACCCGCACCGCCAGCCCGCCACGTGCTCGCACGTCGGCCAACAGCGTCAGAAGGTCCGCGGTTTCCCACCGTTCGGCGTAGTCCACCACCACCAGCACCCCGGCCGCCCCGTCGAAATCGGGAACCTCGAACTCCGCGGGCACCGAGCGGTCACGCCGATGGTGCGCAGCCAGCACAACCCACCCCTCGCCCTGCCACAGCCGTGCCACCCGATGGGCCAGACGCGTCTTGCCCTGCCCGCCCACCCCATGGATCAGATGAACCGCCAGCGTGGCATCCCCATCCCGCCACTCCCGCAACCACGCGATCAGCGCGTCACGACCGGTGAAGCCGACCAGCGCGTTCGCCGCCCGCAGCAGCTCACTGGGCTGCGCCCGCGCCTCCGGCACCGCCGGCGCCGGCCACGACGCCCACCGGTAAGGCTCCTCCCCGCCGTAAACGATGACGTCGCCGGCCGCCTGGACGATACTGGCCAGTCCGGTCGCCCGCGCGTGCTGGGTCACCTTGGGTGACCTGCGTCGCCAGCTCACCGCTGGTGGATATCGCGGCCGGCCTGATCCACCTGGCCATCACCGGTGGCCTTGCCCCACTGCCGCACCTCACGGTGCGCCTCGTCGGCTGCGGAGCCGTTGTCGAACACCACAGGCCGTGATCCTTCGCTGATGTCGCGGCCGGCCTGCCGTACCCGGCCCCGCCGGGTGGCCGTGGCCCGCTGCCGCACTCCGCCGCCGCCGCGCGCCGGGTCGGCGATCAGCGCGTACACCGCCACCCCCAGCCCGGCCACCGCGACGAACAGCCCACCGACGCTGGCCAGTTTGTCCGCCGCGTCCAGCCCCACCCGGACCAGGTAGACACCCAGCCCCGCCATGGCGACCATCGCGACCCCGGCGCCGCCCCAGAAGAGCACACCTCCGCGCATACCCGTCATCATCGATCACGCAGAAACATCGCGCAATGTGATCATGTGATAACTCGAAGATGTACGTCATTCGGGACAAGCAGACGCTCGCGAACGGCCAACACCTGCGACCCGGCCACATCACCTGCCGCCCGTTCTTGAGCCGTAGAGACCAGCGGATCCCGCCATGGTGACTGCAAGTCCCACGCCCCGTCGATGGAGAGCGCCACCCGTCAGCACATCGATAGCCAAGGAATCGCGGCTGCTTCTCCAGCCATTCCTGGCAGGAGAGTGAAGACGTGACAGACGGCCGGACGTATGTCGGCTCACCGTGGCTGCCGGAGCCCATCCGGCTTGTCGGGCCTCGAAATCCCTGACTACACGACCCCACACCCAGGCGCCGGCAACGCACGATGAGAAGGATGCGAGAGCCATTGCCGCCGCCAGAGTCCTTGTAGGTAGGCGGATCCATCGGGTACATCAGCGTCCCCACGGCAGGCTCTGCAGTACGCGTGAGACGCCTGAGGCAGCGGAATGGTTGACAGGCGGCTCTCTGAGAGTGCTGTCTCGGCATGACCGGTGGCCCGCCCAGAGGTTCGGTTACCGTGGCTGCGTGTTCACGATCCGACCAGCCGTCGCCGAGGATCGGCCCGCTGTACGTGACTTGATCCGTACACGAGCTGCCTGGATGCGAGACAGCGGCATGCCAGGCTGGGAGGGCTGGCAGGACAACGCGGAAGCTCTCGCTAGCCAGGCAGGCGACGAGACCTTCCCAGTGTGGGCCTTGGTCGAGCAAGACAGCGAGCGGATCGTCGGAGTTACCAGTCTCTACGACCAGGCGTCCCCGCTGCTGTGGCCAGACGAGACCGAACGGTCCGAGGGGACGCTCTTCCTGGCCACCACCGTCACCGATCCGGCCTACCGCGAATACCGGCCTGGCTGCCTCATAGCCTGGTGGGCCCTCGACCGAGCTGCCAAGCAGGGGCTCGCTTGGGTACGGCGCGGCACCGGCCCCTACCCCGGCCTCGTCTCCTACTACCGAGACGTCCAAGGCTGGACGGTAGTGCGCACCGTCGAACACAACGGCGTCACCGCCTACGCGCTACAGCGGCGCGCCGAACCGCAGCCGGGCCTGGCCGCGCTCGGGATGGCCCCCACCTGACCGCTGACAGACCACCTCGACACAGCGACCGCGGACTCCTACCGGCTGATGGCGGCCGTCAGCTCCCGTACACCGGCACAGCCCGCACTAGTCGCGATGCCATCTGCCACGCCGTTGCGGAGGTCGTGCGACGCTTCCTGCTCCGCATCGCCCTCGAACGGAAAGGCGGCCCTGGCGACCTGCTCACCATCCAGGACATCTGTAAGCGGCCATCTAAAACTCCAGGTCGACGGACAGGTGAATCCAGGCGGATGGCCAGAAGGGTACCGATAGGCGGACATCGGAAATCCTGGTCGATGGCCACGTAATCTCTTGATCTTGCCGTTTCTACCGGAGCTCCTGGAAGGACGATAATGACTGACCGCGCTCAAGAAGAACGCGACGCGACGCGCCGGCTTGTCCTGAGATACGGCGGTCCTGCTTTGCGACGGCTGGCCGCCGCGCAGGACGAACCCGATGACCTCACCGCTGTGGGGCATCCGTACCGTCAGCGTGCCGGTGGGGTGGCGTTCGAGAGTCAGCCGGTCTGATCATCGGATCGGACCAATCGGCGTTCCCAGGCCAGGGCCACGACCACACCGATGGCATAGGCGACCAGGTCCCATGGGTCGGGGAACGCGCCGACCAGGACACCGCCGATGCCCGGCGGGGTCATGCCGACTATTTGATAGCACTCGACGGCGGCGGCGATCGCGGCCGTGGCCAGGGTGCGGCGCGCGGCGGTGGTGCGCCACAACAGCCCCAAGAACGCGTAGACCAGCATGGTGGCGCCGACGTCGCTCACGTAGCCGCGGATGAACGGTTGTCCCGGGCCCCGGTAGAAGAGGACGAACGCGCCGATGGCGAGGGCGACGCCCCCCAGAAGGACCATGGCGCGGCGCATGAGATTGACATCTCTCCGAATCTCAACGATCAGGACGAAACTGATCATAGAGCTCGTCACCTATGGCGGCATGCGCCCCAGCCGGTCCGCCGGTCCCCGGCCACGACCGGGAGCGATGAACGCCACGTCCGCCGGGGGCAACGTGAAGAACCGAAACAGCTCCTCCCGGCCGATCTCAGGGAACCTCCGCAGGGCCTCCAGTTCCTGGTCCGCGAACACCCGCGTCGCCAACCGGCCGCCTCCTGCCAGAGTCCGAAGATCCCCGGCTCAGGAGCCTATCGGGCTATATCCGCCCGATTTTCCGCGAGTACTACGGGAACCCCCTGAAGACCGACACTCTCTACAACGAAACAACCACTTGGTTACACCACACCAAACCGCTCGCCGCTTGACACCTAAGCTCCTGGGATGTCTTTGGGGCTGGTGGCGCGAACCCGAGTGGTGGGCCCTGTCCGTGGACGGCAAGGGCATCGTGATGCGGCCCGAGGCACTGCGCGAGCCGACCGGGCGCGCCGCCAAGGCGAGCAGCCCCCATCTGGCCAGCCGTCTGTCACCCGGGGAAAGTCCGGCAGACGAGCCACGGCAGCAACATGGCACCCACATATGCCGAATTCCATCCCTACTTGACTTATAGGGATTTTATGAGTTCGATAAACCCATGACGCCGTACGCCCGCTGTGGATTCGAGTTCCACGCCATCGTGCGGCGGCACATCGATCTGGCACGGGTGAGCAGTGCCCTGTGTCGCTCGGCATCGGCCCGCTGACACTCTCCAACCCTCACCCAGCCCAGGCGTCACCAGCCGCGGCGCATGCCTGCATGCGGCCGACGTGCCGTCCTGGATGGACCCATCCCGCGTCGCGCACGGCATACCACCGCGTGCGCCGCCACCGTATCCCTGTCTCGCGATGTCTGCCGCATCGGCGGGCATCGGGGCTGTCTACCTCCGGGGTGAGCACTGTGGAGACCACCACCAGAGGTGACGAACCCGGCGGTTTGCCGATACCCGGCAAGGGGGTGATGCGCCGAGACAAGTGCGAGGACACACGGCAATAAATCTGAAAGCACAGGAAGAAAGGCGCAGGTGTGAAATCGTACACGGCACATCGTCGGAGATTGACGCTCTCGTTGACCCTGCTCATCCTGCTCGCGAGCGCCGTCTACACGGGTCTGAGATTCGAGGGTTCGCCGGTGTTGGCGGCGACGACGCGACCCAACATCGTCTTCATTCTGACCGACGATCTCAACGAAGACGTCTTCGGCAAGGACGCCGGGCTCCAGACGCTCCTGACCAGCCAGGGGACCACATTTAACAAGCAGTTCGTCGAGCTTTCCCTCTGCTGCCCGTCGCGAACGTCGACGCTGCGCGGGCAGTTCGCCCACAACACGGGGATCTTTACGAACGATGCTGCCAGCGGCGGTGGATTCGAGTCCGTGTACAACAAGGGGCTGGAGAATTCGACGATCGCGACGTGGCTCCAGAGCGCCGGGTACCGGACGGGGTTCTTCGGCAAGTACCTGAACGGCTATCCCCACGGAGCGCCGAGCAGCACCTATATCCCACCCGGATGGACCCGTTGGTTCAGCCCCAACGGCGGAAGCCCCTACTCCGAGTACGACTACGACGTCAACGACAACGGCACGACCGTCCATTACGGCAGCGCACCGTCGGACTACGGGGTCGACGTGATCTCGCGCAAGTTAACAACCTTCATCAAGAACACCACCACCAACTACCCGAACAAGCCCTTCTTCACCTACGTCGCTCCTTACATTCCCCACGGGCCGGCGACCCCGCCGCCCCGCTACGACGGCATCTACGCCGGCGCCAAGGCTCCGCGAACTCCGTCGTTCAACGAAGACGACGTAAGCGACAAGCCAGCCTGGATACGGAACAAGGCCAAGCTCACACAGACCCAGATAGACAACATCGACGCCCTGTACGAGAAGCGCAGGGAGTCACTTCGATCGGTCACTGACCTTGTCCAGGACACCATCGACACCCTGCGGACACAGGGTGCGCTCGACAACACCTACATCGTCTTCACCTCCGACAACGGTTTCCACCAGGGACAGCACCGGCTGAACTCCGGCAAGAACACTGCCTACGAGGAAGACCTCAATATCCCGCTGGTCATCAGAGGGCCCGGCGTTCCCGCCGGAGAGATTGTCAACTCCTTCACCCTCAACATCGACCTAGCGCCGACCTTCGCCGAACTCGCCGGGGTGACACCGCCCAGCTTCGTCGACGGCCGGTCACTCGTACCGTTCCTCAAGGGGGTCACGCCGTCGCGGTGGCGTCTCGCCTTCCTGAACGAGCACGCCGGGCCCACCACTCTCAACACGAATACCCAGAACAACCTGTTGGAACCGCAGGATCCGGGTGATGCGCAGGCGCTGGCCACCGGGGGAGCGCCCGTCTACGCCGGCCTGCGAGCCAAGCCCAACACGCTCGGCACGCACGGTCCGTTGAACTACGTCGCCTACGACACGGGCGAGCATGAGCTGTACGACCTGTCCGTGGACCCCTACCAACTCGACAACTCCTACAGCAGTGCCAGCCAGACGCTCAAGCAGCGGCTCGACGCCTGGGTGGCCAACCTGAAGAACACCTCCGGCCAGGCCTTGCGTGACGCGGAGGAGAACCCGCCGCAGTAGCGGGACCCTCGCCGGTTGCTAGAAGGGGACAGGATCTTCTCTGTCCCCTTCTCCAGGCTCCCGAGCGCTCCAGGACTCACCACCGGTCGGCATCGTGTGACCGGCACCTCCAGTCCGCCCTGACGTCCCACATGACCGGACAGGACCCCGGCAGGCACCTGCTGGACCGGATCGACACGCGCGAGACGGCTCTAACCTCGGGCTTTCACGGTGAATTTCGCCCGGGAGACAAAGCCGCCTGTCGTACGAACGCGCCGAGTACCTGTTCAAGCAGGACACCGGGCAGAACGACTCTCCCGAAGCTAGCCGAAATGCGGGCAGAAAATGACCTAAACCGTCCCTAGGTTGGAGTTCAAGCCGGACCGACCGGCACTACTTACCTAAGGTGAGCCATCTTGACCATCCTTGTCACCGGCGCGACCGGCGCTGTCGGCCGTCACCTCGTCACGACCCTGCTCTCCCGCGGCGCCGCCGTACGTGCGCTGACCCGCAAGCCCGATGACGCGGACCTGCCGGCCGCGGTCGAGGTCGTCGCCGGCGATCTGGCCGACGCCACCACGCTCGGGTCGCAGGTGTTCGACGGTGTCGATCGCGCCTTCGTCTTCCCCGCTCAGGGCGTCGAGGCGTTCGTCACCGCGGCCATCGCGCATGGCGTCCACCGCTTCACCGTACTGTCCTCCCTCGCCGCCGCGAAGGAGTTCCCGCGTGACCACGGGTCGGCGAGCCAGCTTCACCACAGCGCGGTCGAGGCCGTCGTGACCGGCCGCACCGATGCCTGGACGATCCTGCGGCCGGGCACCTTCGCCAATAACCTGCTCTCCTGGGCCTGGCAGATCCGCTCCGGCGCACCGATCCGGGCGCCGTACCTTGCATCGGCACAGGCCCCGATCCACGAGTACGACGTCGCCGAGGCCGCCGCCGAGACCCTGCTGTCCGACGAGCATCTGGGTGAGGTGATCCCGCTCACCGGCCCGCAAGCCCTGACCCGCTCCGAGCAGGTGGCGATCATCGGCGAGGCACTGGGGCGGGAGATCCCGCTGGTGGAGATCACGCCCGAGGAGTTCCGCGCCGAGACCGCGCAGTTCATCCCCGAGCCGGTGATGAAGATGCTGCTCGACTACTGGCACGACACCCTCACCGTCCCCGACGTCCCGCGTCCCGTCACCGTGGTGACCGGGCGGCCGGGCCGCGCCCTGGCAGAGTGGGCCGCCGACCACCGAGCCGACTTCGAGGCCGCCTGACGGGACCGGGCAGACACGATGGTCGGGCAGGAGCCACGAAAACCGGATCCGCCCGACCAATCGTGAGCCGCCAGGACTGAGCGGACGGGGAGAGGGCGCGGGGACCGTGCCGCCGGCCAGGTGCCGTCGGCTGATGTGCTCTACTGGATCCGCGCCTGTCCACGGATGTGGCCTTCCACTTTCGAGCATGTCCTCTGCCGTCAGGTGATCTATAGGTCTTCGGTCTTGGGGATGTCGGGATTGGACGGTTTCCCGGGCCGGGTCCCGCATCTTCAAGGTGGCGTTCACCAGCGTGGCGATCGCCGCGCGCAGATTGTCGCGGTTGACGAACAGATGCCGGGTCGCGCGCGGGGCAGCCTCGGTCTCGCCGTGGCGGCCGCCGTCGGCGACGCGTTTGATCCCCACGTTGGTGCCGAGCGCGTACAGGACCAACAGCAGGCGTTTGCGGATCACCTCGCGCGGGTCGCCTCGCGGGTCGCGACCGTGGTGAAGGCGTCGGTGAAGTCGGTGACGAAGTCGGACTCCTTCAGGAAGTCCAGCAGGTCGATGATGCCCCAGCGGGCGGCGACTTCGGTGTGCAGCGCGCGCAGGTTCTCAGGGACCTTGAGCTTGCCCAGGCCGGGGATGTGCCAGCGCGGCTCGCCGCGGTGGGTCTTGACCTTCGTCCCGCCGGACTGTTGCGCGACACCGCCTCCCCGCACGCTGTCATCGCCGCGCGCATGGCCTCCTGCAGCGTGGCGATGAACACGCTGGCTTTCAGTGGCTGACGCAGGTCGCCGTAGTGGACGTCGCGGTTGTCCTCGAAGTCGGACGGCAGGTCCTCCTCGGGGTTGCGCCAGCGGCGGGCACCGGTCACGTAGATCTCGCGGCGGCGCAGCGCGTTCTTCAGCGACACGATCACGCACAGCTCATAGGAGGCCCGCTCGATGATCCCATTCTCATCGACGACCGCTTCCAGCGCGGTAGGCCTTCTGGCGGCAGGCGGCCGAGCAGTACAGCGAGGCGCGCCCCGGCCCGCCGGTACCACGCGGCAGCGCACGGCCGCACGTCCGGCACTTCTCGTCCAACATCCGCCCACCGCCCACAGACCTCGCCGCGCCATCGCCCGGCTCCGCGTCCTGGGCGGCGGGGGCCGAGCGTCAAGGGTACGAGTGCCGGCCGTCCCGAGCGCGGCGCGTCAGGCTTCGCCCAGCCCGGCCGGCAGCAGGGCGCGGATCGTGGCCTGGACGGCGTCGAGGTCCACCGCCTCGGGGGCGACCCGCCACTGGGCGTGGACCCCGATGATGGTCCCCACCAGCAGGACCGTGAACGCCTCCCGGGTGGTTCCCGCGGGCAGCGCCTCCGGGGGTATCCGGGCCTGTGCCCCCTGCCGGAGCGCCGCGTGGAGCCGCGCGTAGTGCTCGCGGATCGGCGAGTCGACCTCCACCGCCTCGGCGAGCAGGGTGATGAACAAGCGCGTGGCAGGTAGGCGGATGAAGCCCATGACCTGGTCGAGCGGGTCGCCGGAGGGCTCCCCGAACGTGGTCAGCACGGCGTGGAGCTGGTCGTCGAGCACCGCTTGCAGCAGGCCCAGTTTGTTGCCGAAGTGCCAGGGGATGGAGCCGCGGCTGATGTCGGCCTTCTCGGCGATGTCGATGAAGCTCGTCTGCCGGTATCCCTTCTCGGCGAAGAGCTCGGCGGCGGCCGTCACCAGCAGCTGCCGGCTCTCCTCGGTCCTCTGGATACGTCGCGTGGCCATGCGGACCATCAAACCAGGTATGCCGGATGGCAGTGCAAATGCTGGACGATATAGCCTATGTTGACCAACATAGAGATGGGAAGTTCTCATGCGCTGGGTGACCTACGCGACGGACACCGGAGACCGCGTCGGGGTGATCGGAGAGGACCTGATCCATCCCGTCGCGCCGGGCCTCAGCCTGATCGAGCTCATCGGCCGTGGCGCGGAGGAGCTGCGTGCCGCAGGGGAAGCGGCGCTGGCGTCGGTGGCGCAGGCGGTTCCGCTGGCCGAGGCCAGCCTGCGTGCGCCGATTCCGCGCCCGCCCTCGGTCCGCGACTGCCTGTGCTTCCTGGACCACATCCGCAACTGCCGGCAGGCCGCCGGGCAGCCCCGCACGCTCCCAGACGCCTGGTACCGGATCCCGGCCTTCTACTTCGCCTCCCCCTCGACCATCGTGGGCCCGAACGACGATGTGACGATCTCGCCGGGCAGCGCCTGGTTCGACTTCGAGCTGGAGATCGCCGCGGTCATCGGACCCGGCGGGCGGGATCTCACGCCGGAGCAGGCCGAGGAGCACATCATCGGCTACACCATCTACAACGACTGGTCGGCGCGCGACCTGCAACTACGCGAAACTCCACTGGCGATCGGGCAGGCCAAGGGCAAGGACGGCGCGACCACGCTGGGCCCCTTCCTGGTCACCCCGGAGGAGCTCCGCTCCTACCGCCGCGAGGGCAGGCTCGCCCTGCGGGTCGAGGCCACCGTCAACGGTGAGATCATCGGCTCGGGCCGTACCAACGCCATGGACTGGAGCTTCGGCGAGGTCATCTCCTACGCCTCGCGGGGGGTGGACCTGGTGCCCGGTGACGTGTTCGGCTCGGGCACGGTGCCCGGGTGCTGCCTCATCGAGCACCTGTCCCTCGCCGCTCCGGCCGCGTTCCCCGGCTGGTTGCGGGACGGGGACGTCGTCGAGCTGACGGTCGAGGGGCTGGGCCGTACCCGCCAGAGCGTCCGCGCGTCCGCTGCGCCGTACCCACTGACGCCCCGGCACGACCCCGACCGGCGGCCTCCGCGCCCGCGCGTGAACCGCGCCCCGTCGAAACTGCCCTACACCCGAGGTCTGCACGAGATCGGCGCGGGCGTGTGGGCCTGGCTGCTGCCCGACGGCGGGTACGGCTGGAGCAACGCGGGACTGGTCGCGGGCGAGGGCGCCTCCCTCCTGGTCGACACCCTGTTCGACCTGCCGTTGACCGCCGAGATGCTCGGCGCCATGCGCGGGATCACTGACCGGCACCCGCTCACCCACGCCGCCATCACCCACTCCAACGGCGACCACACCCACGGCAACCAGCTGCTGGGCGACCACGTCCAGATCATCTCCGCCGCGGCCACCTGCGCGGAGATGCGGCACGAGATGCCCCCCGAGATGCTGACCGCCACCCAGGTCATGGACATCGGCCCGGCGACCCCCTACTTCCGCGAACGCTTCGGCGCCTTCGACTTCAGCGGCATCCGCCTGCGGCTGCCCGACCTGACCTATGAGGGGGAGCTCACCCTGGACATCGGCGGCCGCGAGGTGCGCGTGATGAACCTGGGCCCCGCCCACACCGCCGCCGACTCCGTCGTCCACGTGCCGGACGCGGGCGTGCTCTTCGCGGGCGACCTGCTGTTCGTCGGCTGCACCCCGATCGTGTGGAGCGGCCCGATCGCCAACTGGATCGCCGCCTGCGACGAGATGATCGCCACCGGCGCGGACACCATCGTCCCCGGCCACGGCCCGGTCACCGACCCCGACGGGATCCGCGCGGTGCGCGGCTACCTCACCCACGTGGTCGAGCAGGCGGACGCCGCCCACGCCCGCGGCCTGTCCTTCACAGAGGCGATCGAAGCGGTGGACCTCGACGAGTACGCCACCTGGCTGGACGCCGAGCGGATCGTGGTCGCCGCGCACGCCTCGCGCCCGTGGCGCATCCACGAACTCACGCGTGACTTCTCGGTGGAGGACGTGTGGTCGTTCCGCACCCCCGGGGCCGGGCCCGACGACTTCCCGAAGATGCTCACGGCGATGCGGACCGCCGGCGGACTCGACAAGCAACCCCGGCTGGTGAAGTTCCTGTTCGCGCTTCGCTGGAAGGTCGGCGCGCTCCTCGGCGCGGCGGCGCGGCTTCACCATCGCCGGCCACATCCTCGGCCGCGCGGTCCTGACCGCCACCGCCGAGATCTCCCCCTGACCGCCGAACGATGTGGTGGCTCCTGCAGCCGTTGCCGGCTCCGCCGACGAGGGGTGTTAGGAGTTGTGGGCGATGATCGTGTTCACCAGGTCGGGGCCGGGGAAGTCGGCCACCACCACGCCGGTCCTGCGCACGTTGCCCGCGGCCAGATAGGTCAGCGCCCGCTCGTTCATCCCCGTGACGCCGAGCGCGCCGTAGGCGATCGACTTGGGCAGCGCTCCGCCGGAGGCGCTGAGGTGGTTGACGTAGAGGATGCCGGGGGTGCCGGGGTTGGCCTGCTCGAATTGGGTGCGGGCGGCGTTCCACTTCTGCGGGATGTGGAAGAGCGTGGCGAGCTGGTAGTCGTCCTGGACGTCCATGCGGTCGCCGCTCCAGCGCGGGCCGTAGGCGTTGCCGCTGCCGAAGTCCTGCAGGATGACGACGCGCCCCCGGGTCTCCCCCAGCGTGGGAATGCGGCCGTCGTAGCCGGCGGGCGGCCGCCACAGGTGGTCGCGCAGCAGGTCCCGCGTGTCCGGGTTGTCGTTGATGTACCAGTTCAGCGTCTGCTCGTAGGTGCGCGTGTTCTCGGCGGGCGTGTGCTCCTCCTTCAACCGCATCAGTACCGACTCCCTGGGATGGGCGGCCAGGAAGGCGGCCACCGCACGCACCACGTCGGTGAAGTTGGCGTGCAGGTACTCGGCGCCGTGGTGGATCGGGAAGGCGTCACGGTAGTGCCGGGTGCGGATGTCGAGCATCCGCACCCCCGCCTGGAGCTGGACGGGCAGCGGACTCTCCTGGGTGAGCGAGACGATGGACGCCTGGTAGGCCATGGTGTCGTGCGTGCCCGGGATCGACAGGCCGGCCAGGCTCGCGCCGTCGGGGAGCCCGCTCATCCAGTCGGGGTTCGACGCCGACCCCAGCTCACCGCTGTGCCGGCCGGCCGCCCAGACCGGGGCGGCCGGCGCGGCGACGGCGAGCGCCAGGGCGACGACGAGCGAGAGGAAGGCAGCCAGGACGGACCGCCCGCCGCGGCGGGGACGCAGGGTGATCACGTTGCCTCCGTTTGGGGGGTGGGAGCACGCCCAGTGGCCCTACTGATCAGTAAGGTGGTCGGGGACAGAGTGTCACGGTGACGACGGCGGAGCCAGGCCCAAACCTCCTCAGCCAGCGGGATACAGAGCGCAGGACGGGACGATCTGCTCGGGCAGGCCGAGGCCCTCCCCCCTCAGGTGGAGGTTGGCGCCGCCGTAGTGCTCGAAGTACTCGACCGTGATGTCGTACTTCCCGCCCGCCCGTGGTAGTCGCCGCGCAGGCCGTGCCGTACGGCCGGATCGTCGACGACCTCCAGGGACGCGCGAGCCCCGCCCCGGCAAGAAGGGCGCCCGCGCGGCAGGACCGTCCGGCCGTGTCACAGGCGCGGATCGGTGACGCGCCGGACGCCGTGGAAGCTCTCCAGGTGTTCCAGGAGCAGGCGCGTCCCCTCCGCGCCGCCGGGGAGCGCATCCGGGTGGTCGGACGTGCCCGGCGCCGCCGCGAGGTCGCCGACGCGGAAGGGTTCGCCGGTTTCGAGCCGCTCGACGACCACCTGGAGCTCCGCCGCCCGCATCGAGGTACGGACGGCGTGCCCGTTGGCCGAGCACACCCGGTACGGCCCGGCGTCGGCCCACAGCGCGGGGAACCGCGCGTCGCCGGCGACGATGGTGTCGTCGTCCAGCCTCCGCCGGGCGGCGGCAGGCGGCACCGGTTCGAAGCCGCCCGCGGTCCACCGCCGCAACGACAGCTCGACCGTCCGGCCGCGGAGGCTCTCGCTCGCCAGCGCCTGGGTGGCCAGGCCCAGCGCCGGTGGGAGCACGGACGGCAGCCGGCCGCCCGCGTCGGCACCGGGCGCGAGGAGCGGTGCGTCGGCCGAGGGGAGCCGGGCGGTGAGCGCCGTGCCGTCCCGGTCGACGAGCAACTGGGTGTCGAGGTCGGTGAGGAGTTCCTCGATCTCGTACAGGACCCGGTGTTCCTCGCGGGGCACGCCGACGTTCACGCTGGTCGCGGGCTCGGGGCCGACGCTCTCCCCCACGTGGAAGTACTCCGACGGCCAGTACAGCAGGTCGCCGGGCTCGACCTCGACGGCGAAGGAGCCGGGAAGGTAGGCGTCGTAGTCGAGGACCGTGGAGACCGGCTGCGTCCACGGTCTGCGCGCCCAGAAGCGCATCCGCTTGCGGCCCTTGAGGGCGAACATGAACGTGGCGAAGCGGTCCTTGTGCACCCCCGCCGGGCTGTGCTCGTAGTCGCCGTGGAACAGGGTGGTGATCGCGCTGGTCAGCGGCAGCCCGACGTTCTCCCACAGTCCGGCGAAGAAGTCGCGCTCGCGCGTCCACTGGGGGTGGTGGAAGGCGTGGAAGGCCGCGATGACCAGCGCGTAGCGCCGCCCGTCCAGCCGCCGCACGAGACGGTCCTGGTAGACGTCGAACGACGTGTCCGAGGCCTGGGGGAGGCAGCCGCCGGGGGGTGCCGGCTGCCGGAGCCTCTCGACGGTGAACTGGACGTTGGAGTGGACGCGCCCCGGCTCGCAGGCGCGCGAGGCGGCCTCGAACACCTCCGCCTCGGCGAACGGCGGGGCGGTGATCGCCTTGTAGAGCACCGGGGCACGGTCCCAGTACCGGCCGGCGAACGCCGCCCAATCGAAGACCCGCTCGACCGCCACCATGGCTCAGCCTCCCACCGGTTCGATCCCGCGCACGCGGTAGAGCTTCTCCAGCAGCGCCAGGACGCCGCGGTCATCCTCGCCCGCCAGCTCGGCGACGGTGACCGGCTCGCCCAGGCGTTCCACGACGGCGTCGGCCGCCGTGCCCCTGACGGTGAACACGTGCCCGTTGACCGCCCAGATCGACTCCCCGGTCTCCTCCGTCATCCTGACGATCTCCGCTGAAGAGCGGATGCGCTGGTCGGGGCGGAGCGTGACGGCGTCCCTGGGTGCGGGGGGCATCTCCAGGCCGTACGCGCTCACCCTTCGCGCCCACATGATGCGCAGGGCGCGCTGCAGCCTCCGGTCCTCGCGGGCACCGGTCAGCAGGTCCTCGGCGGCGACGAGGGGCGCGGCGGGCGCGACCGATCCGTCGGCGCGGCGCCGCGGAGGGTAGGGCAGGTAGGGAACGGCGTCGCCGTCGCGCCCGTGCTGCGCGAGGTCGGCCAGCACGTCCTTGACGGCCGCGACCGGCAGCCTCCGGTCGGCGGGGACGCGCAGGCGGAGCACCAGGCAGTCGTCGCCGTAGTGGTCCTCGTAGTGGTAGGGCGCCGGCCAGTACAGCAGGTGCCCGCTGCCGGCCACGAGGGTCTGCTCGGGCTCGTCCGCGGCACGCCGCAGCCGGGCCTCCAGCCGCCCGCGCAGCACCCAGGTGAGCACGGTGTGCGTCGCCTCGTCCCCGCGCTCGTCGCGGTGGGGATGACCGCTGGCCATGGTCATCTCCACGTCGACGGGCAGGACGGGGAATCCGGCTCTCCGCCACAGCGGCGAGACCAGGTCGCGGACCTCGGCCCACATCCGGAAGTCGAGCGCCAGGGGCTGCCGCACGTTGAGCACGTACCGGGTACCGGCGAGCCGTCCGGCGTACAGCTCGGCCGTCTCGTCGTCCGGGCCGGGCAGCAGGTCGCCCGGGGCGGCGATCCGCCCGCCCCCGGAGAAGAACCGCACGTCGGGGAGGGCCCTGAAGCGGGTGCCGGCGCGGAAGGGCTGGGCGGCGGCGAGGACCGTCCGGTAGCAGCGGTCCAGGTCCACCGGCGGTTCGGCCTCCCACCACGGCAGCACGCAGGGCGCGGTGTCCCAGTAGCGTGCGACGAAGTCGTCCCAGCCCGTCGTCACGACGTCTCCGTCCGGAAGCGGCGGCGAAGGCGCGCCGCGTACTCGTCCAGTGGTTCCATCCCCATGGCCTTTCTCCGCTCGTCGACCTGGCCGGCCCGCTCGATGGGAAGAGGCACCAGTTCTCCGTTCTCCTGGTGGAACTTCGTGCCGTACACCTGTGGGCGTCCGTCCTGAACGCGCAGCGCGTCGGTCAGGTACGCGACGTCGCGCGGGGACGCCTCGCCGCCGCGCGCGGCCTCGCGGACCAGTTCCAGGCAGTGCTCCTGGAAAGTGCGCGGGCCTGAGGCGTGCTGCACCAGCCGGCAGGCCGCCGCGGCCGCCTCCTCGCCGACGAGGGCGCGGCCCGGCCACCCGTGCTCGTCCACGACCGCGCGCAGCCAGGCGACGGCGGCGCGGGTCAGGATGCCGATCCGATCGCCGAGGGCGTCGTCGGCGAACCCGCCCCGCGCCCAGCGTTCCCGTAGCGAGGCGTCGAGCCGGTCGATCCGCAGCAACCGGCGGCGGACGCCCTCCCCCGCGCCGGCCGGCGGATCCAGGGGGTCCAGCCTCAGCCGCACCGTGGTCCGGTCCCATTCGTAGGTGATCCGCCGGTCCGCCTCGCGCCAGTCGAAGCAGACCTCGCCGCTGTACGGCCCGGTGAGGCGCGCCCGCACGCCACGGCCGGGGTGCACGAGCGTGCGCTCGGGGAGGTCGGCGTACACGTAGGCGACGGCGTCGCGGATCGCCACTCCGAGGCCCGCCAGATTCAGGTTCCCGCCGTCCCGGACGGTGGGCGACGGCGGCAGGCCCTCGTCGTCCACCGGCTGCGGGCCGACGGGGAGGTATGCGCCGGTCGGCGGGTCGACGTACAACAGCGGGCCGCCGTCCAGGTTGCGGAAGAAGTAGGGGACGTCCCGGCGGCGCAGCTGCTCCAGCTCGTGCTCCTCGAAGCCCGAGCCGCTCCAGGCGTGCCGGTCGAGGGCCTCGCCGTAGGCGGCGGTGGGTTTGAGCAGGACGCGGGTGTAGTGTTCGCCGGCCTCGTGGACGAGCCGCCGGACCCTTTCGCGGTGCCGGCACATCAGCGTCCACGCGTCGAACATGCCGCGCAGGTGGTCGAGCAGGTAGGGGCCGTATCCGACGCGGCCGCGCATGTCGGATACGGCGGAGCGGGTCTCCTCGCGCGCGCACGGCAGGCTGCGCCGGCGCAGCCGCAGGCTCCCGTGCGGCCCGGCCGAGAACCACAGGCCGTCGCCTTCGCCGGTGCACCAGTGGGCGGCCCGCTCCAGCCCGACGTGGTGCGAGCCTCCCCCGTCGGCGTCGGCCACCAGGCCGGTGTCGAACAGGCGCCTGACGGGGGCGAAGCAGATCTCCAGATCGACGGGGTAGGTCAGCGGCTCGGTGTCGCCGGGGCGCGCCCCGGCCAGGACGTTGCCCTCCCCGAGGTCGGTGATGCCGTACCCGAAGCAGGCCGCGGTCAGGGAACCCGCCCGATGCCAGAACCGCGCCGCCTCCTGCTCGCCGAGGGTGACACCCCGCAGCCGGAGCTCGCCGTCCGCGCGGACGGTGCCCCACTGCGCGGGCGGCTCGATCCACTCCTGCCACAGGTAGGCGGGCCGGCCGTCCTCGATGCCGTCGCGGCACGCCATCACCGGCAGGCGGATCTCCCCGGACGCGGGCGGCAGCTCGTTGAGCAGCGCGAACACCGATGCGGGCCGGGCCGGGGGGCTGTCGGCCAGGAAGAGGCTCTCGCCGTTGGCCGGTCTCGGCTTGTACGCCACCCGCCCGCCGCCGCTCATGTGCAGACGCAGCACCTGCCGCCGTCCGTTGTGGGTCTCGGCGGGGCCGGCCCACAGTCGGGTGACCGGCGGGCGGAACGCCGGGGCCTCGAACCAGGACGCCGGCAGGTCGCGTTCCAGCCGCCGGAGGAACAGGGAGAGGGACGCCTCGAAGCCCGAGCGCAGCCCGGACACCAGCGGGCCGGCGTCGCCGTCCGCGGCGCAGGCGGCCAGCGCCTCGGTGATGAGCGGGCCGACCAGCTCGGCGTTGGTGACGTCGAGGACGCCCGGGGCGACGATGTCGCCGTGGCGGCGCGCCGCGGACCCGAGCCATGCGTCCAGGCCGCTCAGCAGACCGACCAGCGGCGCGAAACGGTCGTCGGCGAGGACATGGGCCACGAGCCCGGCGTCGTCCTCGCCGGCCAGGTGGCGTTCGACCCTGAGCAGGCCGTCTGGGTCCACGCGCATGACGGGCGGGAACATTCCGTCCGCCCTGCCCTGGCGGACGGCGGACAGGACGCGCTCGGCGGCGGGCGGCAGCGGCTTCGCCCGCGCTCCGGTCCGGGGAGGACACACCTCCCACAGCACATCGGTCATCGGTCGTCGGCCTCCGGCGCCCTGTTCGGTGTCGGTCGGACGGGCGGCGCCGCCCGGCGGGACGGCGCCGCTCGCGTCACCAGGGCAGGCAGTAGACCCGGACGCAGGTGGTGGCGACCGGCGTCTCCTGGGCGGGAATCTCCTGCTCCAGGTCACCGATGACGACGTCGAGCACGGTTTCGGTCTCGGTCAGAGTGTTCACTCCCATTTCGAGCCCCTTTCAGGTGGGTGAGCCGAGGTGATCGCCGGCTTGGTGCTGTGCCGGAAAGCCGGACAGAAGCCCCGCTTCGCGATCGCCGTCACAATAAGCAGACATGATTAGTTTTGTCACGAAATTTCACAATTAGTAGGCAGGCTACCGACGCGGCGTGATCACGCGCTTCGGCGCCACCCCGTAAGGCGAATCGGAATGAGCTGTCGAGGTGTGCGAAAAACCCAGCGGAAAGCCGGAAATCACCGGTGAATCGTCAGAACGTGAAGGCCTGGCTGCGGACGCTGTTGTCGAAGCTGGACAGCAGCAGCTCGGGCTCCCCCACGGCACGGATGCCGGGCAGCCGGGTGAACAGCTCACGGTACATCATCTTGATTTCCTGCCTGGCGAGGTCGGCGCCGAGACAGAAATGGGGGCCGGGCCCGCCGAAGCCGACGTGGGGGTTGGGCTTGCGGGTGATGTCGTAGCGGTCGGGGTCGTCGAAGACGTCCTCGTCGCGGTTGGCGGAGCCGTAGAACAGCACCACCTTGTCGCCCGGCCGCAGCCGCAGCTGCGTCGGTCAGCGGCCGGGCGGTCCACCCGTCAGGGAGGGCCAGCCGGACGGTCACGTCGCGGGCGAGGCGGCCCTGGTTGACCAGGGTGGTGGTCACCGTGCCAGGCTGCCCGGGCACGACGGAGGCGGGGGTCGCCTGGAGTGTCATCGCGTCACTGGACGGGCTCCACGACTGGAGTTCGACGACGCCGACCGACTCCCCTGTGAAGAGCAGCCGCACCTGGCCGGTGGTGAGCGGAGGGAAGGTGATCCGGTTGAGGCCGTTGCCGGCCGGCCGGTCCGGCGGCACAAGATTCGCACCGCGAACGCCGCCTACCGCCTCGCCGTGCTGGCCCGCGGGCACCGCGCCGAAGTGACCCGGTTGCGAATCCCTGTCGCCGGCGTCGCGAGGCTCAAGGAATTCCTCGACACGTCCGGGCGGAACAAGCCGCGCCGGGGCCCTCACCAGGGAAACCAACGCCGAGCCCGGCCACCGGTACGTCGTTTAGCCACACCTGAGGTGGACACCGGTGCGGGGCGACCTGGCCGCCACCGGCCTCTCCCTACTCCTCGCCAAGGGCACTGGCGACTCTCCCCTGCTGGGTACCTGCGACATCGCAAACGAAGTGACCGCCTCCTGTAAATGAGACCACAAAGGCCCGGATCCTGGTCGCTGCCTCCGTCCGTCCCGGCGCCTCCGGGACTCTCCCACGGAACCTCTGCGCTCCGGAAGGCCAAGCCGCGCTACGCGCGGTCGCCCTATGGGCGAGCCTTCCTGCGCTCCGAGAACCCGTGGGATGCACGTCCTGGCGCCGGGGGCCGGAACGGCCCGCACCCCGATTCATCAGATTAAGGAGCGCAGATGCGCCGCAAGTTCGTGTTCCTCGATTTCGAGACGACCAGCTTGGACGAGTGCCTGGGCGAGATATGGGAGGGCGCCGCCATCCTCCGCGACCCGGACAAACCGGAAGATGGCGACCGGGAGCATTAGTGGCAAATCCGTCCCGACATGCGTCACGCGGACCCCAACTCGCTGCGGGTGAGCCGCTACTACTCGGCAGGAATGCGTCGGCCGCGTCGGCCAGGGTGATCGCGGCGCCGCGCAGCGCGGTCACCTTCCGGGAGGCGGCCGCCCTCATCGCGCCCCATCCGCTCCGGGGCCGACGTACTGGACAACCTGCCCGAGTCGCGTATCAGCCCGGAGAGCCCGTCCCCTGGTCGGCACGCGGCGATCATTGCTCATGTACGTGAACAGATCATTATCACGTACATGATGAAGCAGTCGGCTGGGCTTCGCCGTCAAGAGTGAGGTGGGTGTTCGGCGGTGGCCGACCCTGTCGTGGTCATGGCGGGCCGGCCTGAAGGAGATCGCGCGCGGTCAGTTCTCCATCCGGTGTGCTACCGGTTCTGGAGCCAGGTCAGTACGGCGCGCACGCGCCGGTTGTCGTCGGCGGCGGGTTCCAGGCCGAGCTTGGTGAAGATGGCGTTCACATGCGTCTCGACGGTCTTGCGTCCGAGGTAGAGGCGTTCGGCGATGGCGGCGTTGCTGCGTCCCTCGGCCATCAGGGCCAGGACCTGCCGTTCCCTGTCGGTCAGCTGGTGCAGCGGGTCCCTGCCGGGCGCGGCGGGGAGCAGGGCGGCGATGACGTCCGGGTCGAGGACGCAGCCGCCGCGGGCGATGCGACGGATCGCGTCGAGGAAGTCGTCGATGTCGGTGACGCGGTCCTTGAGGAGGTATCCGAGCGCGGTGCCGCCGGTGCGGAACAGGTCGAGCGCCCGTCCGGCGTGTACCCACTGCGACAGCAGCAGGATCCCGAGCTGCGGATACCGCTCACGGAGTGTGGCGGCGGCCCGCAGGCCCTCGTCGGTGTGGGTGGGCGGCATCCGGATGTCGACCACGGCGAAGTCGGGCTGGTGCTCGGCGACCTGCGCCAGGAGCTCGTCAGCGGTGCCCGCTGTCGCGGCGACGGTGTGCCCGGCACCGGACAGCAGGTGCGCGATGCCCTCTCTGAGCAGGGCGCTGTCGTCGGCGATCACGATGCGCATGGCAGCTCCGCCCGCAGGGTTGTGCCGTGACCTGGCCGGCTGTCGAGGCGCATGGTGCCGTTGACGGCGGCGACCCGATCGGCCAGGCCCTGCAGGCCGCCGCCGGGGGCGAGCACGGCGCCGCCGTTGCCGTCATCGCGGACCTCGACTCCCACCGAGTCGTCCCGGCGGGCGATGGTGACCGACAGGCGGGTGGCGGCGGCGTGCTTGACCGCGTTGGTCAGCGCCTCGCAGGCGAAGAACCAGGCGGTGGCCTCCACGACGTCCGGCAGCCGCTGTTCTGTGACGTCGAGGGTGACCGGGATCGGCAGGCGGGCCGAGACGGTGCGCAGCGCCACCGCCAGTCCCTCATCGGCCAGGACCGGCGGCAGGATACTGCGGGTCAGCTCCCGCAGCTCGTCGACGGCGGCGCGCAGCTCCGCCACCGCCTCGCCGAGGACGGCCGCGGCCCTGCGGTTGGCCGGCGCGAGGTCGCGTTCGGCGATGCGCAGTCGCAGGGCCAGGGCGACCAGCCGTTGCTGGGCGCCGTCGTGCAGGTCGCGTTCGATGCGGCGCCTGTTGCTGTCGTCGGCCTGCACGATGCGGTTGCGTGAGGCGGTCACCTCGGCCAGCCGTACGGCGGCGCGGGCGTGCAGCGCCGCGTTCTCCAGCGGCAGCGCGGCGGCGGTCAGCGCGGCCTCGACCAGCCGGGGCTCGTCGGCGAGCCGCTGGTCCAGGTCGACGAGGGCGACGGGCACGCCGCCCGCGGACACCTCGCGCCGCAGCCGCGGCGGTCCTGGCCGCGCCGCCGTACCGTCCAGCTCGATGGCGCCGTCACCGTCGAGGTAGGCGATCGTGGCGGTCGGGTCGTCCACGGCGCGGCGCAGCGCCGCCAGCAGGTCGGCGGGTGCGGCGCTTCCCGCGCGCAGGTCGTGGGTGAACCGGTCGATGGTGCGCACGGCCAGCCAGGTCCGCCGGTCGAAGTGGCGGTCGACCAGCGCGTGTACGGCTCGCAGCAGCGGGCGGAACGCCGCGGCGACGGCCAGCGTGGCGGCGGCGACCGCCCAGCTGGAGCCGATGCCGAGCAGCGCGGCGAGTGCTCCGGCGCCGATCGCGACGGCCGCGTACAGCCCCACCAGCAGCGCCGTGATGACGGCATAGGTGATGGTCTGGCCGACCAGCCGCTCCACGTCGAAGAGGCGGTGCCTGCGCATCGCCACGGTGACCGCGACGAGGAACGGGATCGGCGCGACCAGCGAGGTGACGTTCTCGGCGCCGGCGAAACCCGCCTGCGAGAGCGCGGCCGTGGCCGCGATCAGCGAGGCCGTCAGCCACAGTCCCCACAGCGACAGCCGGAGCTGGGCACGCTCGTTGCCGCGGGCGCCGCGCAGCCGTACCACCACCGCCACCACCCCGGCCAGCATCGCGACGGCGGCGAACGCCTCGGTCGCCGCGATCACGCGCAGCGGACCGTCCAGCTCGGCCGGGATGGAGATGTCGACGGGACCGTTGTCGGCGACGATGGCCGCCACCCGGTGCGGCCACAGCGCCACCGCGACCGCCACGGCGCCGCCCAGCCAGCCGGCCAGGTACAGCGCGAACACCGGCCGCCAGCGGCGCGAGGGCAGCCGCCCGTCGGGGAACAGGAACTGGAACAGCGGCAGCGACGCCCCGGCGAGCGTCCCGACGATCTCCGCGATGGCCGCGACGGTGCCGACCTGCGAGCTGAGGTTCCCGGCGCGGACCTGGCCGGCCGCCCAGCTGTAGCACAGGCCGAAGGCAACGATCAGGATCCCGCCCGCCAGGAAGCCCCAGGCGGCGCGGTTGGCGGGCCTGCGGTCCACGATGACGGCGCCGAGCACGCACGCCCCGGATCCGCTCACGATGCCCACGAACGAGGTCGGATCCCACGCCCGCGCCAGCACCGGGCCGAGCAGGCCCGACAACCCCGCCGACACGCCGACGATCCAGCCGGCGGCCCGCAGGGCCTCGCCACGAGTTTCCACGTAGGCGATCGTCGCCTCCGGCCGCCACCTGCCACAAGGGGGCAACCCGCCGATCTCCTCCGGGATAACCCGGAGCCAACCGCAGGGCCGCCACCCAGGACCGCGACCCGCTGCCGGGGCCATCGTCTACCTCATGAACGCACTCACCACCACGACCCGCCGCCCGATGGGCACGCTGCTCGCGACGGCCAGCCTGATCGCCGGGCCGGCCCTGATCGGGCTGGCGTTGGCGACCCTGCCGCCCATCTGGAACGGTGACCGCCCCGACTACCAGGTCATCGATGCCGAGCACGGCCTGGCGATGCTGTCGTTCAACCTCGCCGCCCTCGCTTTCCCGTTCCTGTTCGGCTCGGCCGTCGTGCCGGCGTGGGCCGCCCGCCGCACACCCCGGCTCGCCGCCACCGGGCTGGCCTGCGCTTTCCTGGGACTGACGGCGATGTACGGCAACGCCATGCTCAGCGTCCCGGTGATGCTGATGAACGGCCTGCCCGAGCACGCCGGCCTGGATCAGCTGGCGGGGCGGCTGGACAGTCCACCGCTGTACCCGCTGCTGCTGTTCCCGCTCTTCATCGTCGGCTCCCTGCTGCAGGCGCTGTCCCTGTGGCGCTCCCGCGCGGTCCCCGGCTGGGCGGCGGCGGCCGTCGGGCTGGGCGGGCTCTTCCCCGCCGCGATGCTCCTCGACGTCCCGGCTCTGGCCGTGCCGATCGCCGCCCTGCGCATCGCCGGCTCCATCCCCGTGATCAGCACCATCCTCACAACTCGGAAGGAATCGCTATGAACGTCATGAGCCGCGGCCTGCTCCTCCTGGCCGCCGCGACCGCCCTGGTGACTCCGCTGGCCGCATCCCCGGCTATGGCGGACACCCCCTACTACAAGTACGTCGCCCAACACAGCGGCATGTGCCTGGACGTCCAGGACGCCAGCCGCGCCCACGGCGCCTACGTCCTGCAGGCGAACTGCTGGGGTGGAGACAACCAGCTGTGGAGGATGCAGAGTGTGCGCGGACCGAAGTGGCGCGGCACCGGCTTCCCCTTCGAGCTGATCGCCAAGCACAGCGGCATGTGCCTGGACGTTCAGGACGCCAGCCGCGCCCACGGCGCTCACGTCCTGCAGGCCACCTGCTGGGGAGGCCCGAACCAGATCTGGCGCATGCGAACGCCCACTCGGTGAAGCCCTCGAGGTTGGAGAAACGACGGACGACCTCGAACCCTGGCCCGGTATCCAGCCGGGTCCCACCAACCCACCGACGACAACGCCGTCGGGCGGCCGACGTCTCCTTCGTACTCGACCAGCTGCCATCGAAGTGGGACGGTTCCGGCCTGATCGACCGCTCCAGGATCGCGATGGTCGGCCAGTCGATTGGAGGGGCCGCCGCTCTGGCGACCATGGTGAAGAACTCCCGCGTACGCGCCGGGATCGACATGGACGGCAGCACCTACGCCCGGATTCCTAAGAGCGGATTCTCCCGGCCGTTCATGTTCATCGGTTCGGAGCAGCACGTCCCTGGAGGCCCCACCCCCACGTGGGACCGCGACTGGAAGCTGCTCACCGGATGGAAGCGCTGGATCGTGCTGGCGGGCGCGGAACACGAGTCCTGCACCGACACCCCACTGCTGTCGGGCGCCCTCGGCATCAAACCCGTCTACGGCGTCCTGTCCGGGAAGCGCAGCGCTGAGATCATCCGCACATACGTGGCTGCCTTCCTCGACCAGCACCTGCAGGCGCGACGGCAGACCCTCCTGGACAAGCCGTCAACGCAGTACCCGGAGGTCAAGCTCTGCCCGGAAAATTGCGGTCGATCCTGATACCGACACGCTTCCTGAAGCGATCGGGGGATGTTGACCACAGCTCGCCCAGGCTCAGAAGACGCGAAAAGAGAGCGACACCGCGCACCGACCGCCCTGAAGGAACCGCTCGGGCAGGAAGCTCCAGGCCCGCCGGCCGAGCGGTTCAACACGACCACGGGCCGGGCTGTCTTCTCCAACGAGGACCGCAGCCGGCTCGGCGCGTGACCCACCTCAAGCAGCAGCACCTCGATCGCAATCCGATCATGGGCGAGCACCGCCGGATCGCTGGCATCGCCGGACATCGCTATGAAGCGGTCGATCGGCGGTTCGGCCTTCGCCACCGGCTACGTGCGCGGATCCGTCCCGCGCGTGCCCAACTGCATCACAAGTACGCCGCTTGCATGCGCAGCAACGGCGTGCCGTCGTTCCCCGACCCCGACACAAGCGGCGCTTTCAAACTCGACGACAACGCCCCCAACACACCGCAGTTCAAGGCCATGCATCGTCCGTTCAGCTGCAATCGCACTGCCTGACCGGAGACCGGCATGAGCGGTGAGCAGGGTGATCGGCAAGCTGAAGGTGCCCTCGATCTCGACTTTCAGGTCCGGCAGGCCGGCCGCTGAGCGGACGAGCTCGACGTACAGCTGGCCGATGGTGCCCGGACCCCTCGCGCGGCACCTGGAAGCTGATCGTCGGTGCGGTGTTGCCCACGGTGATCGGCACTCCAGCCGTACCCGAGTTGCCCGCCGGGTCCTTCACGATCAATGTCTAGAAGACAGTTGACCAATTTTCAAATCTGGTCATACATTAATGGCGACGGCGACGAACTCCAGCGAGCCGACACACCCCCAGCAGATGACAGGAGCCCGCTCATGACCTTGCAGACCAACCCCTCGGTGCTGATCTCCGGAGCCGGTGTCGGCGGGCCCACGCTCGCCTACTGGCTGGCCGAGCACGGATTCCGTCCCACCGTCGTCGAGCGGGCGGCGGGATTGCGCTCCAGTGGCAACCCGGTGGACGTCCGCGGGCCGGCCGTGGAGGTGGTGGAACGGATGGGCGTGATGGAGCGGCTGCGCGAGGCCGCCACGGACGTGACGGCGATGAGCTTCGTCAACGGAGCCGGCCGCGAGGTCGGTCGGGTCGGCCTGCAGCAGGCGGCCGGCAGCGGCGAGGTGGAGGTCACGCGCACCGACCTGGCGAAGATCCTCTACGAGGCGAGCCGGGACTCGGCCGAGTTCCTGTTCGACGACACCATCACCTCACTGACCCAGGACGACGACGGCGTGGACGTCACCTTCGAAAAGGCCGCACCCCGCCGGTTCGACCTGGTCATCGGAGCCGACGGGCTTCACTCGATGACCCGCCGGCTGGCCTTCGGCCCCGAGGAGCAGTTCGTCAGCCACATCGGCCTGTACGTCGCGACGATGCACCTGAACGCCCCGGCCGAGAACGAGCGGGACGTCGTCCTCTACAACGCCCCCGGCCGGTTGGTGTCCCTCCACCCCGTGCACGGCCGCACCCTGGCGGCCTTCATCTTCCGAAGCCCGGCCGTGGAGGGCTTCGACCCCCGCGACATCGCCCAGCACAAGCGAATCGTGACCGACGCCTACGCCGGCGACGGCTGGCGCGTCCCCGAACTGCTGGACCGGGTCCGCGCGGCCGACGACCTGTGGCTCGACTCCGTCAGCCGGGTACGACTCGACGGCTGGAGCACCGGCCGCGTCGCGCTTCTCGGCGACGCCGCCTCCTCGGTGTCACTGTTCGGCGACGGCTCCACCATGGCCATCGCCGGCGCGTACACACTCGCGGAGGAACTGGCCGCCACTCCCGACGACCCCCGGTCGGCCTTCGCCCGGTACGAGGCCAGGCACCGCACCCTGGTCGGCCCCAAGCAGAGCAACGTCGAGACGGCCGCCGCACTGATGGTCCCCGCGACCTGCACCGGGATCGTCGTCCGGAACCTCGCGACCCGCCTGTGGCCGGTGGCGGCCACCGCCGAGCGGCTGCGCGACAAGATCGCCTCTCGCCGCCGGCCCGCCCCGGCGGCCGCCTGACCGCCGCCCGGCCGCTCCACCTTTCCAGTCGTCCCCGCGGAGCCGGCCGCCGCGCCCCGTGCCGGCCGCACGCCGGCTGCCGCGTCACCCATACCGACCGTACGCGGTCGGCTGCCGCGCCTTCGGGCTGGCGGCGACGTCCTTTCGGTCAGGGCGAGCTCATCGGCTCGTCCCGACCGGCCGCGCCAGACCCCTCACATCACTCGTACGGAAGGCCACAAGCATGTCCGCCTCTATCGCCGGTCCGCTCTCAACAATCGACAATCCCCGGCAATGGCTGCGCTTCCTGCCGCTGGGCACTGCTGACGGCCCTTGCCTATCTGGGAGGTAACCGGCATCGACCTCGGCCCGGTGGCGCTGCTCGGCGCTGCCCTGCTGATCGCCGGCTTCGGCGGCACGGCCTTCGGCCTCCGGCGGGTACCGGCGGACGGCGAGAAGACGAGCTCACCGAGGAAGACGACCGCTCCCTAGCCGACCGGCAAATGCCGAGCAGTCACCGGGCCGAACGGCGCCTCACGCTCGATCGCTGCCGCCAGGCGCGCCTCGACGCCTGGGATCACCGACCAGACCACCTGACGCCATTTGAATGGGCGAGGTCACCGGTCCGTGATCCCCGTGGGTGGGCTCCGTGTGGGTTCCCCCGGTGGTCGTTCGTTGAGGGTGCGTACCGCGGCCGCCAGTGCTTGCACCCCTTCGGCGATCCGGTCTTCGGTCAGGTCGCCGTAGCCGAGGATCAGTCCCTGGCGTCCCGGTCCAGTCAGCCGGTGCGGTCCGACCCTGGCGACACGGACGCCGTGATCGGCGGCGGCCGCGACCACGTCGTCCTCCCACATGCCGTCCGGGAGCCAGACCACGAAGTGCAGCCCGGCCGCCACCCCGGTGGGTTCGAAGCCGGAAGAGACTCGCCCGGCGTCGATGTGCGGGCTTGCGGTTTGCGGCGGCGGCGTCGCGGTGGCGACCTGCCCGCCTACGGCGGCCAGGTCGCCAAGAGCTGGAGCGCGGCGTGGGCGACCGATCTCTCGTCGGCGGTGTGTACCACCAGGGCCAGTCCGGGGTCGCCCGACAGGTGCCGAGTCCCGTAGGCCAGCTCGAGCTCGCCGGACCAACGGATGCCGGTACAGGTACTGTCCGTGTCCCTTGTCCTTCATCTGGTGTTCCGCCCACAGCTGGCGGAACTCCGCGCTGGCGGCGGAGAGCTCTTGGACCAGGGCCGCCGTGGACGGGTCGACGGGTTGACCACCGGCATCCAGCCGCAGGAAGCCGACGAGATCGCGGGCCCGTCCCGTGCTGCCGTTGCGGGCCTGGTCATGCCATGCCTAGGCGTCGGCGGGCACTGGGTCGGCCGCTGCCGGGAGACCACAGTGGTGTGCACCGGAACGGTTCCGGCGCCAGAGCCCGCAAAGGGCGCCTGGCCATCCGATCTCACAGGGAGCACTGCGACATGAGCACCACCGACATGCCGACCGAGCCTCTCGGCACCACCGGCATGGAGATCACCCGCCTCGGCTTCGGCTCCTGGGCGGTCTCCGGATCCGGCTGGCGCTTCGGCTGGGGCGCCACCGACGACGCCGAGTCGATCGCCGCGATCCGCCACGCCATCGCCTCCGGCGTCAACTGGATCGACACCGCCGCCGTCTACGGACTCGGCCACTCCGAAGAGCTGGTCGGCAAGGCGATCGCCGGCCTGC
>NZ_JAHDTF010000044.1 GCF_018531465.1 Sphaerisporangium fuscum | reverse complement strand
GGCCGGGCGGCGGCGACCGGTTCCGGCGGGATCCCGGCCGCCGCCGTCCGGCGCCGGCGCAGCACGATGGGCACCGCCGCGGCCAGCAGGAGCCCGGCGCCGATCAGCCCCGCCGTGGCGAGCGGCAGCGCCGAGGAGCCCCCGGCCGGGCTCCTCGTCCGGACGGCCGCGGGCGCCGGAGCGCGGTTGGCCCGGGCCAGGCGCAGGTGGTCCTGGGCCACGGCGTGGTCGGGGCGCAGCCTCAGCACCTGCTCCAGCACCGGGATCGCGTTGGCGTAGAACTTGTTGTGGTACGGGGCGAGCGCCGTCTCGTAGATCACGTCCACCGGGCCGCGCCGGGGGGCGACGTCCGCCGCGACCAGCGCGGCCCGGATGTCGTCGACCGGCGTCAGCCTGCCCGCCGCGCCGTGGCCGCCCGTGACCAGGCCGACCACCTCGCTCTTGGCGTCGTCGACCACGGCCCCGCCCTCGCCGTCGGCGTCCAGGAAGGCCTCCAGCTTGGCCCGCTCCGCCGTCTTGAACGTACGCCCGCCCGGCGGGTCGAGGTGGGCGGTCTCGACCTTCGGCGGGGCCTTGGCGCCCGGCCTGGCCGGCAGCCCGATGACGTCCACCGACTCGATGCCGCCGCCGACCGAGGTTCCGAGCGGGACGGTGGGCAGCGTGGAGTCCTCCCCGCCCTTGGTGAGCCTGAGCACCGCGGGCGCCGCCGGGGAGGGGCCGCCGCGCAGCAGTCGCGCGGGGTAGCCGTCGGGCGCGGGAGGCTCGGCGTAGGGGAACACCGTGATCACGATGGCCGTCTGGCCGGCGCAGGTGGAGTGCTGCCGCCGCGGCGGGTAGCAGGCCTGCAGCCGGGAGTTCAGTTCGGCGTCCTTCACCTTGTGGCGGGAGAAGTCACCCGGGAGGTCGACCTTGAAGTACTCGGAGAACGCCCGGTTGACGGCGTACACGCCGGGGTCCTGGTCGGGCTGGACGACGGCGGTGGCGGTGACCACGACGCCGTCGGGGGAGACAATGAAGCCGCTGCCGTTCCCCACCGGGACGTCGTATTCGCGGATCACCTGCTTGAACACGTTCCGGTCGTCGAAAAGGGTGATCGTCACGTGGGCGCGGGCCTCGACCCGGACCGTTCCAGGGGTGACACGGTCGGTGGATCCGCTGGGATGAGGATGGACGTTGCCGGCGGCGAGCGCCGTGATGGCGCTCAGCCCCGCGAAAAGGACCTGTAGGCGGGGCATCGCCGCCTCCTAATAAGTACCAGGGGATTTCAGAGTCGCAGCGCGGGCGATGCCGTTCAAGGCTCGGCGCACGGCCGTCACGGACTTGCAATCGGCCGCCGGGCCACCTGGTGATTCACGCCGATCGATCTTGATCGACTTGAAGGCGACTTGGAGTCGGCTTGCGCTGGGGTTTTCGGGCGTATCGCCGGGCGCGGGCAGAGATTAACCTCGCCGCTATGGCGGCATTCATCACCTTCAGGCGGCACTTCGGCACGATCCCTCGGGTGGACGTCAGGCGGCGCCTCGCCGCGATTCCCCGGGTCGATCTGATGATCGGCGGCACGGTCGTCGGGCTCGGGACGATGCAGGCGCTCACGTCGGCCACGGCGTACGGCGCGGCGCAGGATCCCGAGCTGTGGTGGGTGCTCCAGGCGCTCGTGACCGGTGTGCTGCTCTTCTACCGCCGCAGGTCGCCGGTGGCCGTCTTCATCCTCATGATCCTCGCGCAGTACGCCTGGCACCGGCAGGGCAACGAGAGCTGCCCGGTCTGGCAGCTGGCGGCGCTGCTGATCGTCTTCCACACCGTGGGCGCCGAGCTCCGGTTCGGGCCGGGCGCCGCGTGGGCGCTCTCCGGCGTGCTGGTCTTCGACTCCGGAGCCGTGGACCTGCGCCCGCTGCCGTTCGAGGAGATCACCTTCCTCACCGTCGCGTTCGGCGGCGCCTACCTGACCGGCCTCGCGGTGCGGACGCACCTCACGCGGGCCGTGCGGCTCGCCGAGCACGCCCGCCTGCTGGAGCTCGAACGGGAGCACCGCGCCGCCGAGGCCGTCGCCGCGGAGCGCACCCGGATCGCCCGCGAGCTCCACGACGTGGTCGCCCACAGCGTCAGCATGATGGTGATGCAGGCCGGGGCGCTGCGCAGGGCGCAGGGCGGGACGAACGAGGTGCTGTCCGGCATCGAACGCATGGGCCGGGAGGCGGTGGACGAACTGCGCGTGATGCTCGGCGCGCTGCGCATGCAGCAGGACGAGGCGCTGCCGCAGCCCGGTCTCGACGTGCTGGAGAACCTGGTCGCCACCCTGCCCGGGGCCGACATCCACCTGACCGTCAGGGGCCGGCCGGTACGGCTCACGCCGGGCCTCGACCTGTCGGCGTACCGCATCGTCCAGGAGGCGCTGACCAACGCGGTCAAGCACGCGCCGGGGGCCGAGATCCGCATCACGATCGACCACCTGCCCGGCGCGGTCGAACTGGAGATCGTGAACCAGGCCGCGCGGGGAGGCGGCCGGCGCGCCGCGGAGCTGTCCACAGGGCACGGCTTGGTGGGCATGCGGGAGCGCGCGGAGCTGTACGGTGGCTCGCTGGAGGCGGGACCTCTTCCCGCTCCCGGGCAGGGTTTCCGTGTCCGCGCGCGCCTACCGATCCCGCAAGGAGTGCTCGTATGACGATCCGCGTCGTCGTCGCCGACGACCAGGCCATGGTGCGGGCCGGCCTTCGCATGGTGGTGGAGTCCGAGCCCGGCATGGAGGTCGTGGGAGAGGCCTCCGACGGCGCCGAGGCGCTCAGCGTGGTGCGCCGCCTGCGGCCCGACGTCGTGCTGATGGACATCCAGATGCCGCGCATGGACGGCCTGACCGCCGCCCGGCAGCTCCTCGACGGCCCGAACCCTCCGAAGATCGTCATGCTGACCACCTTCGACACCGACGAGAACCTCTACGCCGCCCTGCGGGCCGGCACCAGCGGGTTCCTGCTCAAGGTCTCCCCGCCCGAGCAGCTGGTCGAGGCCGTCAGGGTGGTGGCCTCCGGCGACGGGCTGCTCGACCCGGCCGTCACCACGCGGGTCATCGCGTCGTTCGCCGGGCGGCACGAGCCGGTCAGGCCGCCGCAGCTGGCCGAGCTCACCCCGAGGGAGCTCGAGGTGCTGCGCCACCTCGCCCGTGGCCTCACCAACGCCGAGATCGCCACCGAGCTCTTCGTCGGCGAGGCCACGGTCAAGACCCACGTGGCACGTGTGCTGATGAAGCTCCATCTGCGCGACCGCGCTCAGGCGGTCGTGTTCGCGTACGAGTCGGGGGTCGTGCGCCCCGGCGCCGAGACGGGGTAGTACGACGCCCAGCGCTCGTCGCCCATCCGCAGCACCTTCAGGCCCAGGTAGCCCAGCACCACGAGGTTGCCGCCGCTCCACAGCAGGCTGAGCGGGCCGTAGTCCAGCACGTACGGGGAGGCCCAGGCCACGACACCGACGACGAGCACCCACCAGTGCATGAAGCCGCCGCGCCACAGGGCGACCATCAGCAGCACCAGGCCGACCGGCCCGAGGAACACCCACGGCATCTGGAAGCCGAAGATCACGCCGGGCAGGTCGAAGACCTGGTCGAACATCTTGGTGGCCTCATCGGGCGCGTAGTGCTGCCCGAAGTACCACTCGACCGGGTCGCCCATCAGCAGGGCCGAGATGCTGATGAATCCCAGAGTGGTCAGGATCCCGGCGATGTGGCCGAGGACGACCGCGCGCTTGCGCAGCACGTGCAGCAGGCCCACCACCGCGAGCGGCAGGATGATCCAGCTCCAGTGGTAGAGCGCCGACTGCAGCTGGGCGAGGGCGGGGTTGTCACCGTAGCTGACCACCTCACGGTCGTCGCCCCAGGTTCCGGGGTCGACGAGGGTGGCCGTGAGCTGGAACACGGGGGACACGATGAGTGCCGCTCCGGTGAGCCAGCGGCGGAAGCCGACGGAGTCGGACAGTTTGGGCATTGTGCTTCCTCGGTGAAGGGGAGGGTCCGCCTCGTGGGCGGAGGCATGGCGTTCCTTGATACGCCGAGGACGGTACGGGCCCGGCCCCGCCCGGGTCGTCCCCCCACCGGGTGACTCCCCCTCCTCCGCCCGGCGGAACTCCGCGATCTCCCCAGAGGGACGGTCGCGCCGCCATGTCCCGTCCTGACCGGCAGATCTGGATTGGGTTTTCCGCAAGAGGGGCATCTGTGTGTATATTTTTCGTCCAGAACCGGACGTAGCCGGAGAAATTACGCCAAGCGGAGGGTTGGACCGGTATGAGGGCGTTCCCGCGAGTGCTGTTCGACGAAGCCCACAACGAGTCGTGGACGATCCGCCGAGAGGTCGCCGAGGCGATCAACCCGGCGCACCCTGACGACAACAGCTACGCGCGTGCGGCCGAGGTGCTCCGGAAGCTCGGGCACACCGTCGCCGCCCACACCGAGGGCGCGATCACACCGGCCGTCCTGAACGCCCACGATGTCTTCGTCATCGCCCACCCCTCCGCCGACCGATGGGAGCGCACCGTCGGCCTCGGCAGCCCGGCGCTGCCCGTCGAGGAGATCGACGCGATCGAGGAGTACGTCGCCGGCGGCGGCGGGCTGATCGTGCTCGCCGAGTGCGAGCAGGAGAAGTACGGCAACAACATCCCCGAGCTGCTGGCCCGGTTCGGCGTGGGCATCGAGCACGCCACCGTGCAGGACCCCGCCAACTGCTACAACAACGTCGCCACCTGGGTGCTCGGCAAGCCCGTCCCGACCGCCGAGGAGGACCTCACGGCGGGCGCGCGGGAGGCGTGCTTCTACCGGGCCGGCGTGCTCACCCCGCCGCCCGGCGCCACCGTGCTGTACGAGACCTCGGCCGCCGCCGACCTCCCCGGCCGCGCGCTCGCGGTCGCCCTTCGTCACGGCAAGGGACGGGTCGTGGTGTTCGCCGACTCCGACCTGTTCGGTGACGACTCCATAGACGACCTCCGGCACGCCCGCCTGTGGGGCAACATCGTCACCTGGGCCGCCCGCGTCCCGGCCGGCGCCGCCACCACCGGCGAGGTCGACGCCGACTTCGCCGGGCTCAAGGCCGCCGTCGAGGAACTGCGCCCGCTGACCGCCAAGGACGGGTCCATCGAGGACACCGCGGCCGCCGCGCCGATCGTCGAGCGGGTGATCGCGGGCGTCGAGAAGCTCGCGCCGAGGTTCCCGCACGACGAGAAGTACCTCGCCACCGTCGTCGACGACCTGCGCAAATGGCGGGCCGCCGGGTTCGGCGTGCCCGACTTCCTCGACTCGCTGAACGCCTTCCATCCCGACACCCAGCGCGTCGACGGCCTGGAGCACCTGGTCGTCTTCCCGATGTACACCCAGAACGGCAACCTCAACCGCAACATCGAGGCCGTCTGGATCCGCACCGTATGGCCCGAGTGGCTGGCCTCGCTGGAGCGGGAGCGGTACGACAACCCGATGTTCGTGCCGATCGCCTTCGTCGACTTCACCGCCGGCTACGACACCAACAGCGCGGTGCTGTTCCCCGAGACCGTCGCCGTCCGCGAGACCCCGGCCCGCTTCACCTGGGGCGGCATCTTCTGCGACCGGGAGGCCGCGCGCTTCCGCAGCGTCAGCCGCGCCGCCGCCGACACCCTGAAGCTGGCGCTGCCGCCGGACGCCGCCCGCCTGCTGGAGAGCCAGGAGCTCGCCCAGGACACCTACGTCCTGTGGGACCTCGTGCACGACCGCACCCACAGCCACGGCGACCTGCCGTTCGACCCGTTCATGATCAAGCAGCGCATGCCGTACTGGCTCTACTCGCTGGAGGAGCTGCGCTGTGACCTGACGGCGTTCGGCGAGGCCGTCAAGCTGGAGGGCGAGGGCGTGCCGCACGCCCGGTACGTCCAGTACGCCATCCTCTTCGACCGGCTGTTCCGCTTCCCGATCACCGGCGATCGGGTGCGCAACTACGACGGCCTCGGCGGCCAGCTGCTGTTCGCCTACCTGCACCGCAACGACGTCGTCCGCTGGACCGACAACCGGCTCAGCATCGACTGGGACCGGGTCGCCGACTGCGTGGCCGACCTGCGCGGAGAGGTCGAGAAGCTGTACCGCGACGGCATCGACCGCTCCAAGCTGGCCCACTGGCTCGCCGCCCACCAGCTCGTCGCGAACTACGTCGCCCCGAACCCGGCCTCGGTGTGGCAGCACGGCGCCGAGGCGCTCCCGGTGGAGGGCTTCCCGAAGGCCGTGGTGGACGCCGTCCTGCCCGACGAGTTCCCCCTGAGCATGTTCTACGAGGCCCTGCGCCGTAAGCTTTCCGGCGTGATCGAGGCCACGAAGGGAATCCGCGCGTGAGCAGCTCCAACCGAGTCATCCTGGTCGCCGGAGCCGGCGGCCCCACCGGGAAGGCCGTGAAGGAGCGGCTGGCCCGGCGCGGCGACACGGTGATCGGGGTCGACCGGCACGGCGTCGACTGCGACGTCCCCGCCGACCTCACCGACGCCGAGGCCGTACGCGAGCTGGCGCGCCGCGTCGAGGACGAGCACGGCAGGATCGACGGCGTCGTCCAGCTCGTCGGGGGCTGGCGGGGGTCGAAGACCTTCGCCGAGACCGACCTGGAGGACTGGGACTTCCTGCACCGGCTGCTGATCCGCACCCTGCAGAACGTCTCGCTCGCCTTCGAGCCGCTGCTGCGCCGCAGCGAGTCCGGCCGGTTCGTCATCGTCTCCGCCAAGGCGGCCCAGCAGCCCACCCAGGGGAACGCCGCCTACGCCGCCGCCAAGGCGGCCTCGGAGGCGTGGACGCTCGCCCTGGCCGACGCGCTGCGCGGCACCCCGAGCGCGGCGACCATCCTGGTGATCAAGGCGCTGGTGAACGACGAGATGCGGGCCGCCTCGCCCGAGAAGAAGTTCCCCGGCTTCACCGACGTGAAGGACCTCGCCGAGGCCGTCGCCGCCCTGTGGGACCGGCCGGCCGAGGAGGTCAACGGCATCCGATTGGACCTGACATCGTGACCGAGGCACGACGCCACCACGACCCCGAGATGAAGGGGTTCGCCAGCGACAACTACGCCGGCGTGCACCCGGAGGTCTTCGAGGCGCTGGCCCTCGCCAACGGCGGCCACCAGCCGCCCTACGGCGCCGACGTCTACACCCAGCGGGTGCAGGAGGTGTTCCAGCGGCACTTCGGGCCGGAGGCCTCGGCGTGGCCGGTGTTCAACGGCACCGGCGCGAACGTCGTCGGCCTGCGCGCGATGCTGGCGCCCTGGGAGGCCGTGGTGTGCGCGCAGTCGGCGCACATCAACACCGACGAGGGCGGCGCGCCGGAGCAGAGCGCCGGCATCAAGCTGCGCACGGTGCCCACCCCCGACGGCAAGCTGACCCCCGAGCTGATCGACAGGGAGGCCTGGGGCTTCGGTGACGAGCACCGGGCGCAGCCGAAGGTCGTCTCGATCTCCGAGAGCACCGAGCTCGGCACGCTCTACACGCCCGACGAGATCGCCGAGATCGCCGCGCACTGCCGCCACCTCGGCATGCTGCTCCACCTCGACGGTTCCCGGCTGTCGAACGCCGCCGCGGCGCTCGACGTGCCGCTGCGCGCGCTGACGACCGACGCGGGCGTCGACGTGCTGTCGTTCGGCGGCACCAAGAGCGGGCTGATGTTCGGCGAGGCCGTCGTCGTGCTGAACCCGGCGGCGGCGCGGGGCATGGCGTACCTGCGCAAGAGCTCGATGCAGCTGGCCTCGAAGATGAGGTTCGTGTCGGTGCAGTTCGAGGCGCTGCTGGCCGGTGACCTCTGGCTGCGCAACGCCCGCAACGCCAACGCCATGGCCGCGCGCCTGGCCGCCGCCGTACGCGGCATCCCGGGGGTGAGCGTGACCAGGGCCGTCGAGGCCAACGCGGTCTTCGCCGTGCTGCCCGGCGACGCGGCCGACCGGGTGCGCAAGCGGTTCCCGTTCTACACCTGGGACGAGACCACCGGCGAGGTGCGCTGGATGACCGCGTTCGACACCACCGAGGCCGACGTGGACGCCTTCGCCGCGGCCGTCGCCGAGGAGATGGCGCAGGCCTGACCCACCCCGCCTCCCGGCCTCCGCCCGTCTCCTCGGGCGGGGGCCGGCGGCTTTACTTGAGGATCGAGGGGTACGGCTGGGCGCCGCGCTCCTTCAGCAGCTCGGTCATGTACCCGATCTCGCTGTCCTGCGTGTTCACGATGTTCTGCGCCATACCGCGCACCTCCTCGCGCTCGGACAGCTTGAGCACCGCCTGGGCCATCTGCACGCCGCCCTCGTGATGGCGGATCATCAGCTGGAGGAAGAGGATCTCGGCGTCCTTGCCCTTGGCGGCCCTGAGCTTCTTCAGCTCGTCGACCGAGGCCATCCCGGGCATCTTGCCGCCCGCCATATCGGACATGTCGGGCGAGGAGCCGTGCCCGTGCCCGGCCATCCACGCCATCGCCGGACGGCTGCCCGCCTGGTCGAGGCCCCACTGCTGCAGCCAGCCCATGAAGACGCCGCGCTGGGCGGTCTGGGTGGTGATGATGTCGTAGGCCAGCGACCGGATCTTGGGATCGGCGCTCGCGTCGCGCACCGCGAAGCTCATCTCGACCGCCTGGGCGTGGTGCACCGCCATGTCCCGCGAGAAGCCCGCCTCCGGTGAGGCGTCCCCCGGAGGCGCCGTCCTCCCGTTGATCAGCAGCATCGCGACGGCGGTGACCGCGCAGGAGATCAGTGCGACCAGGATCAGGCGGGTACGTGGGGTTGTCATGGCCAGCCAGGGTTGTGAGCGGTCGGGAGCGTCAAACGCAAACGTTATTACTTAGCCACTATCCTCCACATAAGCATCGGAGCTTGAGCATTCAGGGTCATTAACAGCCGTTGGAGGATCGATGGCCAAGGACAGGACGCAGGCTCGGCGGGAGCAACTCGCCCAGCTGCGCGCCGCACAGAAGCGCAAGGAGCGCCGCGCGGCGATGCTGATGTGGGGCGCCGGCGCCTTCGTCATCGTCCTGCTCGTCGGGGTCGTCGGTTTCTACATCGTCCGGGATCGCTCCCAGACCTCGCTCGACGCCGTCACGAGCTACACCTACAAGGGGTCCGAGCACACCGCGATCAAGGTCAACTACAAGGAGACCCCGCCGGTCGGCGGCCCGCACAACCCCGTCTGGCAGCAGTGCGGCGTCTACGACCAGCCGATCAACAACGAGCACGGCGTGCACTCCATGGAGCACGGCTCGGTGTGGATCACCTACCGTCCCGATCTGCCCAAGGCCGACGTCTCGAAGCTGAAGGCCATGATCACCTCCGACTACATGCTGCTCAGCCCGTACCCCGGTCTGAAGGCGCCGGTGGTGGTCAGCTCGTGGAACCACCAGCTCGTGCTCACGGGTGCCGACGACCCCCGCCTGCCCAGGTACATCACCAAGTACAGGCAGAACCCGAGCACCACGCCCGAGTACGGCGCCACCTGCACCGGCGACGGGAGCACGCAGGCGACGGCCGCCGACGAACCCATACCGACGGCGAGTCCCACCGCGGCGCCGACCGGCTCGGCCGCCCCCGACCCGACCATGGGCAAGAGCGCCTCGCCGGCCCCGACGCCGAGCAAGTGACCGGCGGGAGCCGGAACCTCGCCACAGGACCCCGAGACGCGTTCTAGGCCTGTTCTCCGCACGAGCCCGAATCTCCCTGCGCTATATGCGGCCGGGTACGATCAGTGATCAGCCCAGGTCGATGAGGGCGATGTGCGGAAAACGGGCCTATGCCAGGACGCTCTCGGGCTCCACGGCCTCCAGGGCGTGGGCCTCGCCGACCGGACGGTTGGTGAGCGTGCCCTCGTGGACGTTCAGGCCCAGCGCCAGCGCCGGGTCGTCCCGCAGGGCCTGCCGCCAGCCCTTCCGCGCGATCGCCAGGACGTACGGGAGCGTCACGTTGGTGAGCGCGTACGTCGAGGTGTTCGGAACGGCCCCCGGCATGTTCGCCACGCAGTAGAAGACCGATTTGTGCACCTGGTAGGTCGGATGGGCGTGGGTGGTGGGCCGCGAGTCCTCGAAGGCGCCGCCCTGGTCGATGGAGATGTCCACCAGCACCGAGCCCTCCTTCATCCGCGACACCATCTCGTTGGTGACCAGCTTCGGCGCCTTGGCGCCCGGCACCAGCACCGCCCCGATCACCAGGTCGGCCTCCAGCACGGCCCGCTCGATCTCGTAGCTGTTGGACGCGACCGTCCGCAGCTGCCCTCGGTAGATCGTGTCGATCTGGCGCAGCCTGTCGATGTTCTTGTCCAGCAGCACGACCTCCGCCTGCATGCCGAGGGCGATGGTGGCCGCGTTCAGGCCCGTCACGCCGGCGCCCAGCACGACGACCCTCGCCGGGTACACGCCCGGCACGCCTCCCATGAGCACGCCCCGGCCGCCGCCCTGCCGCATCAGGTGGTAGGCGCCCACCTGCGGGGCCAGGCGCCCGGCCACCTCGGACATGGGCGCGAGCAGCGGCAGGGCCCCGTTCTCGAGCTGTACGGTCTCGTAGGCGATGCCGGTGACCCCCGACTCCAGCATGGCCAGGGTGAGCTTCCGCGACGCCGCGAGGTGAAGGTAGGTGAAGAGCACCTGCCCGCGGCGCATGAGGGGGTATTCGGATGCTATGGGTTCCTTGACCTTGAGGATCAGGTCCCCCTCGCGCCAGACCTCCTCCGCCGAGTCCAGGATCGTCGCGCCGGCCACGGTGTAGTCCTGGTCCGTGATGGACGACCCGGCACCCGCGCCGCGTTCGACGAACACCTGGTGGCCGTCGCGGACCAGTTCGTTGGCACCAGCGGGCGTCAGCGCGACCCGGTGTTCCTGGTCCTTCACCTCTCGGGGTATTCCGACCTTCATGAATCCTCCTTCCGCCCCGGCGGCGACCCTCCGCCATGCCGTGCGCGACCGGCTCGGACCGGTCTCGCGGCGCCGCCGACCGTGGGGGCATTCCCGCCCTGGAAGCCCTCGTCATGGAGCAGGTTGGAAGCAATCGCTCCAGGTACGTGGCAAATTGTCAGGACATCTACAGCGTAGGACCCTGCTGCGAGCGTCCGATCTGCGGTTAGCTCGATCACGCGAGCCTCGGTAGGCTCGCCCGAGCGATGTCTGCTCTCAGGGGTGAGGATGCGTAACCAGCGGGCGACGGGCGATCAGCAAGATCGCCCGGAGGGGTCGTCGGCCCTTCCCGGGAACTCGCCCGCCGGCTCCGGCCCGGCCGATCCGGGACGGCCGCCGGCCGACCTGGAGGACACCCTGGTCGGCCTGGGCGGCCCCCTGTTCCCTCACGACGACGACCCGGCGCGACCGGGGGCGGACGATCCCCCGGCCGGCGCGGCGCGACCGAGACCGGACGATGCCCCATCCGGCGGACCGGCGCGGTCGAGGGCCGACGATGCCCCATCCGCCGCATCGGCGCGGTCGAGGGGGGACGATTCCCCTTACGGCGCGTCGGCGTGGTCGAGGGCCGACGATGCTCCGCGCGAACCGCACTCGGGGGTGGGCGGCGGCGCGTCCGAGGAGGCCGAGCCGCCGTCCGGGACGAGGAGTCCGGCGGCCGAGGCGGGCGAGCCCCGCCGGGCGGGGCCGCCCGAGGACGATTTGGTGCCCTTCGCGGCCGGCGACCCTCGTGAGGACGAGCTGTCGGACGACACCCTGGTCGACCTCTTCACCGTGGCCGACGAACCGACAGTGGACGGCCTCCCCGCCGGGGCGGGCCAGACGTGGCGGGCGGGCGGCGAGCCGGGGCCCGCGAGCGGCGGGCGGGCGACCGGCTCCGGTCGGCCCGGCGATCCGCTCCTCGACCCTGGCCTGCCCGCGGCCGAAGCCGCGCTCCCTCTGGAGTCCGGCGCGCTCCCGGGCGAGCCGCTCCTGGAGCCCGGCCTGCCAGGGGCCGCACCTGGTGTGCCGCTTCTGGAAGGCGGCCCGTCAGGAGTCGAGCCCGGTGTCCCGCTTTTGGAAGGCGGCCTGCCACCGGTGGAGCCCGGTGTCCCGCTCCTGGCGGACGGCCTGCCGCCGGTCGAGGCCGGTGCGCCGCTCCTGGCGTCCGGCACGCTTCCCGGCGAGGCCGGCGAGCCGCTCCGCGAACCCGGCCTGCCGGCCGGGGAACCCGGGGAGCCGTCCGTCGGTCCCGGCGGGGTTCCCCTCGCGCCCGGCGGTACGCCTCCCGGTCCCGGCGGCCAGCCTCCGGGTGCCGGTGGCGGCGCGGCCGCGCCCGGAGGGACGCCGGCCGCTCCGTCCGGTCCGCCCCGAGCCGCCCGTTCGACCACGATCGTCCTGATCGTCGCGCTCTTCGTGGGAATACTCGTCACCGGGGTCCTCGGCACGATCGCCGTCCTCATGACCCGCCAGCCCGACCTGCCGCTCGGCGCGCCCCCGCCCAAGCGGCTCGCCACCCCCATCCACTTCGCCCCGGTCACCGGAGTCAAGGCCGCCCCCTGTCCCGGCGCCGAAGCGGTGCTCGACGACGCCGGCACCACCTGCTACCAGCTGGACCCGGGAGTCACCGTCACCTCGGTGATCAAGGTGGAGACGGTCGCCGAGAAGGACGGCACGTACGACGTGCGCGTGGTGCTCGCTCCGGACAGCCGCCAGAGGCTTGCCGACCTGATCAGGGACTCGGTCGACCAACAGCTCGCCATCGTCGTGGCGGACAGGGTCGTCACGGCGCCCAGGGTCGCGCAGCCGATCACGCAGGACAGCCTGAGCATCACGGGGCTGAGCAAGGAGGCGGCGGAGGGGCTGTTCGCCCGCCTGATGGGCACCACCGGCACCGTCACCGGCGTCCCGAACACCGGCACCACGGCCCCCGCCTCCTCACCGACCTCCCAGTCGACCTGCCCCCCGAACACCTCCGCCACAGGCGGCCCCATCATCAACCCGCCCACCGGCAACGCCGGCACGGGCAACCCCGGCACCGGGACGGGTAACTCCGGAACCGGTACCGGAAACCCCGGGACGGGCACCGGAAACCCCGGCAGCGGGAACCCCGGGACGGGGACGAATTCCGGCCTGCCCGGTAGCGCCTCCGACTGCCCCCCGGGCAGCGGGACGTCCACCGGCGGAACCTCTACCGGCGAGACGTCCACCAGCGGAACGTCCACCGGCGGGCCGGCCGCCCCCTCCACCGGCGGACCCGCCGCGCCCACCGGCGGCCCCGGCGGATCCGCCTCCCAGCCGGGTTCCATGCCACTGCAGCCCACCGGGCCCGCCCACACCCCCGGCACGGGCGGCGCCGGCACCGCGCCCGCCGGCGGCGAGGTGCCGTCGTCCACCACGCGTACCTCCGCCGTGGGCGGCAAGGTCCGCTCTCCCGCCCCGGCGGGGGACGCCTCGTCCAAGCGCGTCCGCAAGCCCGACCCGCGCTTCCCCACCTGCAAGCGGGCCAACGCGGCGGGCTACGGTCCGTACACCAAGGGCGTCCACGAGGAGTACTCCTGGTACCCCGACCGTGACCACGACGGCGTGGCCTGCGAACGCGACGAGGCCGGCTGACCTCCCTGCTCGCCCACAACGCCGGACTGCTGGACCGGCTCGTTCAGCCGGCTCCCTCAGGTACGGAGGGCTATGTCCTGGGGGCGGACGGGGACGCGGTGGAGGGGGAGGGCGGTGGCGGCGCGGACGGCGGCGGTGATGGCGGGAGTGGAGGACAGAGTGGGCGGCTCCCCGGCGCCGCGCAGGCCGTACGGGGCGTGGGGGTCGGGGTTCTCCAGGACGGACAGGCGCATGGGCGGCATGTCGAGGATCGTCGGGATCAGGTAGTCGGTGAAGGACGGGTTCAGCACCTTCCCGTCGCGGACCTGGATCTCCTCCATCAGTGCGAGCCCGAGCCCCTGCGCGGAGCCGCCGTGGATCTGCCCTTCCAGCGCCACCGGGTTGAGGATCTTGCCGACGTCCTGCACGGCGGCCAGCTCGACCACTTTGACCAGGCCCAGCTCGACGTCCACGTCGACCACCGCCCGGTGGACGCACAACGCCAGCTGCACGTGGGAGTTCCCCTGACCGGTGACCGGGTCCATCGGGTACGTGGGCCGGTGCCGGTACTCGCGGGTCTCCTCCACAGGGCCGTGCGCTTCCAGCAGTTGCGCGAGCGTCCGCCCCGGGTCCGCGGCGTGCAGCCCGTCCAGCCGTTCGCGCACCGCCTCGCAGGCCGTCTTGACCGCGCCGCCCGTGACGTACGACTGACGGGAGGCCGAGCTGGAGCCGGCGGAGCCGACCGAGGTGTCGGCCGGGGCGACGGTCACCCGCTCGATCCCGAGCTCGGTGCGGGCGATCTGCGTCTGCACGGTGACCAGGCCCTGCCCGACCTCGGCGGCGGCGGTGTGCACCAGGACGTGGGGCTCGCCGCCGAGCAGCTCGACCCGTACGCGAGCGGTGGAGTAGTCGTCGAAGCCTTCGGAGAAGCAGATGTTCTTGATCCCGACGCCGTACCCGACGCCCCGCCGCACGCCCTCGCCGTGGGTCGTCTGCGCCACCCCTCCGGGAAGGGACCGAAGGTCGGGCGTGCCCGAGGAGGGCGGGGGCAGGGGCGTGGCGGCGAGTTCGCGGAGCATGGCGGCCAGAGGGGCGGGGGAGTCGATCACCTGGCCGGTGGCGAGGCGGGAGCCCTGGGAGACGGCGTTGCGGACCCGGATTTCCACCGGGTCGAGCCCGCAGGCCTCGGCGAGCCTGTCCATCTGCGACTCGTAGGCGAAGCACGCCTGCACCGCCCCGAAGCCGCGCATCGCACCGCAGGGCGGGTTGTTGGTGTAGGCGCCGTAGGCGTCGATCTCGACGTTCGGCACCTCGTACGGCCCGACGCCGAGGGAGGCGGCGTTGCCGACCACGGCCGGGGAGGACGAGCAGTACGCGCCCCCGTCCAGCACGATCTCGGCCTTGACGTACACCAGCCGGCCGTCGCGGGTCGCCCCGTGCTCGTACCGCATCCGTGCCGGGTGCCGGTGGACGTGGCCGAAGAACGACTCCTCCCGCCCGTACACGATCTTCACCGGCCGGCCGGTGCGCAGGGCCAGCATCGAGGCGTGCACCTGCATCGACAGGTCCTCGCGGGCGCCGAACGCGCCCCCCACGCCGGCCAGCGTCAGCCGTACCTTGTCCTTCGGCAGGCCGAGGCAGGGCGCGATCTGGTCCTGGTCGACGTGCAGCCACTGGGTGGCGACGAACAGGTCGACCCCGCCGTCCTCGGCGGGCACGGCGAGGCCGGACTCCGGGCCGAGAAAGGCCTGGTCCTGCATGCCCACCTCGTACTCGCCGGTCACGACGATCTCGGCGCCGGCCGGGACGCGCCCGACCCGTACGGGCTGGTGGCGCACGAGGTTGCCGCCCGGCTGCACCTTCGGGCAGTCCGGGTCGAACAGGGCGCGGCGGGCGTCGGTCACCGCCTCGCGCGGCTCGTACCCGACCTTGATCGCCGCCGCCGCCCGCCGCGCCGTCTCAGGGTGGTCGGCGGCGACGATCGCGACCGGTTCCCCCTGGTAGCGCACCTGGTCGACGGCGAGCACCGGCTGGTCCTTGTGCTCCAGGCCGTAGAAGCGCTCACCTGGGACGTCCTCGTGGGTGAGCACGGCGTGCACGCCGGGCACGGCCAGCGCCGGTCCCACGTCGATGGAGCGGATCCACGCCGAGGGGTGCGGGCTGCGCAGGGTGGCGCCCCACAGCATGCCCGACAGGTAGAGGTCCGAGGAGTAGGCGAACTCCCCGGTCACCTTCAGGACGCCGTCCGGGCGGCTCGCGCTCGCCCCGACGCCCTGCCCCTGGCTGCGGCCGCTGGCGATGTGGGTCACAGCGGCAGTACATCAGCGATGTACGGCGCCTCCAATTGACGCAGCCGCGAAACGCCGTGAGAGACCGCCGCGGGGGCTTGTAGGTTCGTCCAAACGCGCGCGGTTAGCCTGGTCAGGTGCGGATACGTGATCTCATCGCGATGCGCGGGCTCCACCTCACCCTGCTGTCCAGGGACGAGCACCTCGACCGGCCGTTCACCGGCGTGCACATCACCGACCTGCCCGACCCCGGCCGGTACCTGTCCGGCGGGGAGCTGGTGCTGACCGGCCTCATGTGGCGGCGCGACCCCGCCGACTCCCGCCGTTTCGTCGAGGCCCTGGCCGGTGCGGGGGTGGCCGCCCTCGGCGCGGGACGGGCGCTGCTCGGCGACGTGCCGGACGATCTGCTGGAGGCGTGCGGCGAGTTCGACGTGCCGCTGCTCGACGTGCCCACCGAGGTCTCCTTCCGGACGCTCGCCGGGCTGGTGGAGGCCCGGCTCGCCGGGGAGACGACCGCCGACCCGCGGGGCGCCCTCGGCCGGCACCGGCGCATCGTCGCCGCCGTCGCCGAGGGCGCGAGCCTGGACGAGCTGTTCGACCTGACCGCCGCGGAGCTGGGCGTCACCGCGGCGGTCGTCTCGGCCGCGGGTTCGGTGATCGCGGGCCGGCTGGCGGGGGACCTTCCGGCGCGGCTCTCGCGTGAGTACCTCACGGCCACCCGGCTGCCGCACGTGGTGCGCGCCCCCGAGGGGCCCTTCACGATCTTCGGCGTGGACCGGTCGCACCGGGCGTCGGGCTGGGCCCTGGTCTGCGGCGCCGATCTGCTGGAGGACGCCGGCACCGGTTTCGAGCTGGCCGCCTGCGTCGCGCTCGAGCGCAGCCGCGCCGAGGAGGGGCGCAGGGTGGAGCGGCGGCTCGCCGGGCAACTGGTCGCACTGGCCTGCTCGGCCGACGCCGACTCCGCCGAGGTGGCCGCCCGGCTGCGTACCTGCGGGATCGGCGCGGCGCAGCCGTACGCGGTCGTGACGGCGACGGCGGGCCGGCCCGGCGCGACCGACGGGCCGGACCCGGCCGTGCTGGGCGGGCAGGTGATCGAGGAACTGCTGGACCGCCGCGTCGTGGCCGCCGCCGGAGCCGACGCGGCGGTGGCGCTCGTCCCGCTGGACGCGGCCGAGGATCCGGACGACGATCGCCTGCTCGGGGAGCCGGGGAACGAGCCCGAGGGGGAGACGGTAAAGAAGATCGAATCAATTGGGTTCGAACCCGCGACGAGAGCGCGAGTTCGAGGTAATGTGCAGATGCAAGGACGATCGCAATTGCAGCGTACTGTGCAAGCGCTTCTGGACCGTCTGGGGAGGCGGGTGGCGACGCTTCAGGAGGCACTCCCGAGAACGCGCGTGTCAGTCGGCGTCAGCGCCGCGCTGACCGGTCCCGGGGCCCTCCGCGGCGGCGTCGAGGAAGCCGGGCACGCGAGGCGCCTGGCGGAGGCGCGCGGCGGAGGGGTGGTGACCAGCGATGAGATCTACACTCACGCACTCCTGCTGGCCACCGTGCCCAACGACGTGCGCAGATCCTTCGCTGAGCGGATCTTGGGCCCGCTTTACGCCTACGACCGGCGGCACCGGTCGGAGTTGGTCCGCACACTCGGAACGTTCCTCGACTGCGCGGGATCGTGGAACGTCTGCGCCGAACGCATGCACGTGCACGTGAACACCGTGCGGTACCGGATCGGACGCGTGGAGGAGCTGACCGGACGAGACCTGTCCACCATGGCGGACAGGGTTGACCTGTTCCTCGCGCTACGGGCGGGGTGAGAGATGGATCAGCAGCAGTACCAGTTGCCGGTGGTGGTCTCCGTACCGGCTGCGGCCTGCACGGTCGTAACATTGCCCGCGAAGCCGAAGATGGCTGAGAGTGATACAACAAGGGCACATAGTGCGAGGCGGCGGCGACGCATGCTTGACTCCTGTCTGTCGCAGTGTGTCGGGGTTACATCTTCAAGGGGTGCCGGTGAGCGGTCAAGATCTTATAGGGCAGCGAATCAAGACGATCCGCCGCCAGCGGGGCCTCTCGCAGGCACAACTGGCGCACCCCGAACTGTCCGATAGTTATGTATCACTGATCGAGAGCGGGAAGCGAACCCCTACCGCCGCCGTTCTCGAACTCCTGGCCGCCAAGCTCGAGTGCTCCCTCACCTATCTGATCAACGGCGTCACCGCCGAGCAGATGCAGGACCTCGAGCTCGGTCTCGGCTACGCGGGCATGGCGCTCGACAACGGAGAGGTCGCCGAGGCCCGCCGCCGCTACGCCGAGCTCCTCGACGACGGCAGCCTGGCCGGCCTGTCGAACCTGCGGCAGCAGGCGGAGTTCGGTTACGCCCTGGCCAGCGAGGCCTGCGGTGACCTCGACGAGGCGATCAGCGTGCTGTCGCGCCTGCAGCAGTCGTCCGAGACGCTCACCAGCGAGCGCGCGGCCGCCGTCGCCGTCGCCCTGTGCCGCAGCTACCGGGTGCGCGGCGACCTCGTGGCCGCCGTGCGCGTCGGTGAGGAGGCCCTCCTCGGTCCCGGCCGCCCCACCTGGACCGACGAACTCGTGGAGCTGGGCGCCACCCTGCTCGCCGCCTACGTGGAGCGCGGCGACCTGCTGCGCGCCCGCCAGTTCTCCTCCGAGCTGCTGGCGGCGGCCGAGCTGCTCGGCACGCCTCGCGCCACCGTGGCGGCCTGCTGGAACGCCGCGATCATCGCCGAGATCACCGGCCGCGGCGAGGAGGCCCTGTCGCTGGCCGAGCGCGCGCTGGCCGTCCAGTCCGAGACCGGTGAGCCCCGCAACCTCGCCCGCCTGCGCATGGCCTACGCCCTGCTCCTGCTGCGGGTACGGCCGGCCGAGGCCGCCACCTGCCGCGACCTGATGCTGCGCGCCGAGGGCGAGCTGCGCGAGTCGTCCGCCGGCACCGTCGACCTCGCGCACTGCGCGGTCGACCTGGCCAAGGCCGAGATCGCGCTCGGCAACCCCGCCAAGGCCGTCGAATACGCCCGCCGGGGCAAGGACATGCTCGACGACCGCACGCCCGACCTGCGCGCCGAGGCCCACCTCGTGCTCGGCAACGCTCTTCTGCTGTCCGAGGACGGCACGGAGGCGGCCATCGAGCTGGTGACGGTCGAGCGCATGCTCGAGAACTCCCCGCCGTCCCGCAAGGCCGCCGAGGGGTGGCTGACCGCCGCGACCGCCCTCGAGCGGCTCGACGAGGGCGAGTCGAGCATCGCCGCCTACCATCGGGCGCTGGCCTGCGCCGGTCTGTGATCAGCCGTGGCCCCCGGCCGCCGGTGAAGTGGGGGCCACGCTGGGGTAGGGACCGCCCCCATGGCTGAGTAGCCTTGAGGGTGTTATGAGAACCTCCCTGCGCGCCGCGCTCGCGTTCATCATCGCCGCCGTGCTCGGCACGGCGTTCGCCGCCCCGGCACTGGCCCACACCTCTCTCAAGAGCAGCGACCCCGCCAAGGGCGCCACGGTCGAGAGCCTCGATTCCGTCACGCTGACGTTCACCGAGTCCGTGGGCTTCCCGGTCGTGCTGGTGCGCGACGCCGCGGGCAAGGACCACGGCGACGGCAAGGCCAAGGCCGACGGGCCGAAGGTCACGCGGAAGATCGCGGGCACGCTTCCCTCCGGGAAGTACACCATCGCCTGGCGGGTGGTCTCCGACGACGGTCACCCCGTGCAGGGCGAGATCCCCTTCACCGTCAAGGCGGCGGCCGAGAGCGCCCCGGTCGCCTCGGAGATCTCCAGCCCCATGCCGACGCTCAGCGCCTCGCTGGTCGCGACCGATCCGCCCGCCGCGAGCACCGCGCCGGCGTCGCAGAGCCCCGCGGCGCGGCAGGAGCAGTCGTCGGGCGGCATCCCCGTCTGGGTCTGGATCGTCGTCTTCGGCATCGCCGGGATCGGCATAGGCATGGCGATCAGCCTGCGGAAGAAGCCGTGAGCAGAGCCGCCCGCCTCGCCGTCGCGGGCGTCTGCGCGGCCCTCGCCGGGCTGTTCGTCGCGATGATCGTCGGGGGTGCCGCGACTCCCCGCATCATCCCCGGGCTGCCCGACGAGGGCACCCTCACCCGGTGGGCGCTGCCGATCTCCAAACTCGCCATGGACGTCGCGGGCGTCGTCACCGTCGGCCTGCTGCTCCTGGCCACCGCGCTGCTGCCGAGCGACAAGGGCCTGCTCGGCAAGCCGGCGCTCGCCTACACCCGGGCGGCCGCCTGGACGGGCCTGGCGTGGGCGGTCGCGGCGGCCTCCACGCTGGTCTTCAGCCTGTCGGAGACGCTGGGCACGCCCGTCGCCGAGGTGATCGGCGGCAACGAGCTCGCCAGCTACGCCAGCCAGGCCTCCCAGGGCATCGCGCTCACCCTCGTCGTGCTGTTCGGCGCGGCGATCGCGCTCTTCGCCCGCGGCGCCATCACCGCGGGCGCGTCGGCGGGCCTGCTCGTCCTGGCACTGGCGACGCTGATGCCCCCGGCGCTCACCGGCCACTCCTCCTCGGCGCCCAACCACGGCCTCGCCACCACCAGCGTCGCGCTCCACCTGCTGGTGCTGTCGCTGTGGGTGGGCGGGCTGCTGCTGCTCGTGGTGCACGCCCTGCGCGGCGGGCCGAGGCTCGACGTCGCCGCCGCCCGCTTCTCGCGCATGGCGCTGTGGTGCTTCGCCGGGGTCGGCCTTTCCGGGGTGTTCAGCGCGATCTCCCGCCTCACCTCGGTGCAGGAGCTCTTCACCAGCTCCTACGGTCTGATCATCGTGGCCAAGGTCGTCGCGTTCGCCGTGCTCGGCGTGATCGGCTGGTGGCACCGCGAGCGCACCCTGCCCGAGGTGTCCGCCGGCAAGCCGGGCGCGTTCACCAGGCTCGCGGGCGTCGAGGGCCTGATCATGCTGCTGACGGTGGGCCTGGCCGTCGCGCTGTCCCGCACCGCCCCTCCGCCGCTCGACCAGCCGGTCGACCGCGCCTACGAGCTGCTGGGCTACCTCGTCCCGCCGCCCGTCTCGCTCGCCAACCTCGCCACCCTGTGGTGGTTCGACCTGTTCTTCGCGGTGATCGCCGTCCTGCTCGCCGGTCTGTACGCCGCGGGCGTGGTGCGGCTGAGGCGCCGCGGCGACCACTGGCCGGTCGGCCGCACGGTCAGCTGGGGCTTCGGCGTGCTGGTGCTGGTGCTCCTCACGCAGAGCGGCATCGCGCGCTACGCCCCCGTGCTGTTCAGCGTGCACATGGCCGAGCACATGGTCCTGTCGATGATCGTGCCGATCTTCCTCGTGCTCGGCGCCCCGGTGACCCTGGCCCTGCGGGCGCTCAGGCCCGCCGCCCGGCGGGGCGACCGGGGCCCCCGCGAGTGGCTCACGGTGATCCTCCACAGCAGGGTCATGAAGGTCGTCAGCCACCCCGCCGTCGCCACCGCGATCTTCATCACCTCGACGTACGCGCTCTACTTCACGCCGCTGTTCGCCGGCGCCATGGAGGAGCACCTCGGGCACATCGCGATGACCCTCCACTTCCTGCTCAGCGGAAGCCTGTTCTTCTGGGTGATCGTGGGGATCGACCCGGCGCCGGTCAAGCTGCCGTACGTCGGGCGGCTGCTGCTGCTGTTCGTCACCATGCCGTTCCACGCGTTCTTCGGCATCGCGCTGATGTCGATGAGCACGGTGATCGCCAGTGAGTGGTACGACCAGCTCGGCCGCACCTGGGGGGCCTCCTCGCTGTCCGACCAGAGCACCGGCGGCGGGATCGCCTGGGCGTTCGGTGAGATCCCCACGCTGATCGTGATCATCGCGCTGGCCTTCCAGTGGTACCGCGACGAGGACCGCCGGACCAAGCGGGCCGACCGCCGCGCCGACGCCAAGGCCGCCAAGGAGGGCGGCAGCGGCGACGCCGAGCTCGACGCCTACAACGCCTACCTCGCCAAGCTCGACCGCGGCGGGAAGTGACGCCGTCCCCTCCCGGAGGGTGACGGAAAGGGGAAGGTCTGCCAACTCCAGAGCGCGCCGATACCTGCGCAAAGGTAGCGTGGAATAGCGCCCAGGAGGGTTGGGGAGTTGTACGAAGAAGTACGCATGCGCGGGAGGCGGAGCCTGGCGCGGGCGATCGAGGAGTACCTCACGGAGTGGTCGGAGCGCACCGGCGTCGCCGTCGAGGTCTGGGCGATGCCCAAGGAACGCGTGACCGGCCCGGTCGCCGACGCGGTGTACGCGGTGGTGCTGGAGGCCCTCTCCAACGTCGAGCAGCACAGCGGCGCGCACACGGTGTCGGTCGCTCTCACCGTGGGGCCGGGCGGCCTCAGGGTCACGGTCAGCGACAACGGCATAGGGTTCCAGCCCGGACGCACCGGGCGCGGCGTGGACACCATGAAGCGGCGTTTCAGCGAGGTCGGCGGCACGCTGACCGTCAACAGCGTCGTGGGGGAGGGCACGACCGTCAGCGGCCGGATCTGAACCCGACGGCCTGTCGAACGTTCGGCTCCTCGGTCCCGTATCTCGTGACGGCCGACGCGGGCGCCCGCGCCATGCCGTACTCGGAGGGGATCTCGATGGCCCGCACGAAGCCGCACGTCCCGGTTCTCAGCCTCGTGGCCCTGGCGGTCGCGCTGCTCGCCGTGATCACGCCGGCGGGGGCGAAGCCCGGGGGCGAGGCGGAACTCGTGCTCGACATGACCCGCTCGGCCGGCCCGCCGTGAGGGACGCCGCGGCCGCCCGGCCGTCACATCAGGCAGGTGGCGGGCTTGGGCTGCTGGGCGTAGAGCCGCCCGCACTGGCGGACGACCTTCTGCTCGCCGTCGTCGTCGACGGTGACCAGCAGGATCGGGCGGTCGAGCGCGTGCCGGCCGTCCGCGGCGCCGTGCAGCTTCACCAGCCCGCTGTCGCCGCCGAACTCCTTGAGCTTCTCGAGCGCCAGCAGCACTCCTCCACGGTCGACCGTGCCGGGCTCGCCGCCCTGGGACGACGGGCCTCCCTGCCCGGAGTACGCCTCCTGCGCCGCACGCATGAGGGCTTCGGTGGCGTCCTTGGCCTGCACGGCGTACTCCTTGGACGGCCGCAGGACCGGGGGGACGTCCTTGACCCCGAGCGAGGCGGTGAAAGCGTCGAAGTCCTGGTAGAAGCCGGTGGAGTACTGCGCCGGGACGTTCGCCCAGGCCATCTGCGAGGCCAGCGCGACGTACGTCACGCGCACCCGCCGGTTCCGGCCGAGCGCCCTGGCGTTGTCGTTGACGTACTGGGTGATGTCGTCGTTGGCCATCACGGTGAGCGGCTTGCAGGTGGAGGAGCCGAGCGCGTCGACGAGCGCCCCGAACTGCGCGGTGCGCCCGGCGTAGTAGACCAGGTCGGGCTGGGTGGGCAGGGCGCACATGTCGGCGACCCTGGACTCCAGCGAGGCGGCGTTGTCGTACTGGACGACGCCCGCGCCCTTGCCGAACTCCCTGGCGAACCTGACCCCGAGGTCCTTGCCGAACAGATCGCTGATCGTCGTGTCGATGAAGACGGCCACGGTGCGGGCGGGGGCCACCTTGGGGTCGCCGAGGCCGGCGCGCGCCCACGTGGCGGCCGTCCTGGCGAGCCGCTCGTCGGGTGCGGCGAGCGGGAAGAACGACGGGATCACCTCACGGGTGCCGGCGCGCAGGCCGAGATCGTCGTAGCTGGCCGTGGTGCTCAGCACGGGCACGGCACGGCGGGCGAGCAGTTGGACGGCGTCCTGCACGTACTGCCTGCTCTCCCCGAGGCCGACCACGCCGACGACGGTGGGGTCGTCCTCGATCCGCCGGAGCACCTCCCTCGCGACGTCCTGGGCGTAGCGGAAGTCGGCCCCGGCGTTGGCCACCAGGACGCGCATCTGCAGCTTGCTCCCGTCACCCCCGGTCGCGATCAGCCTGCGCTGCTTCATCGCGATGCCGGTCAGCTCGCCGTGGATGTCGGACAGCGCGTCGCCCGCGCCGGCCTGCGAGTGTCCGGAGGTGGTGAGCTTGCCGAAGTAGATCACCGTGGCGTAGGGATGCCCCGAGGCGAGGACCTGGCGGTTCTGGTCGTCGATCAGGTGGAGCACGGGCGCGAGGTGGGGCGCGAAGACGAAGCCGCCCTCGCTGATCCCCACGCACTCACCGCTCTGCGCGCGCCAGATGTCGGGGCCGCAGTGCGTGGTGGCCGTGGCGAGCACGCGGACCAGGGACAGCGAGACCAGCGCGGACACCGCCACCCACGGCAGCAGGGGGTGGGCCAGCAGGGGCCGCCGCCGCCCCACGGCCCGTACGGCGCTGCTCTTGAGGTACGGCGCGTCGTTCTCGTCCATGTCGATGCGCAGCACCCGCTGGGACCCCAGGGCGCGGTCCCTGGCGAGCTCCGCGCGCCACTGCGCCCACAGCTCCTCGGTGAGCTCCGGGCGTCCCGCCATGACCGGCGCCGGGCGGCCGGCGGAGGGCTGGGGCGCCGGCATGAGGGGTCGCCTGCTCGGGCCCGTCACCACCACGAGCAGCGGGTCGGGCAGGCAGGTGGTGGCCCGGACCTCCTCCACGCGCGTGACGAGCTCGTTGCCGCCCTCCAGCAGCAGCACGGGGTAGGAGGTGCGGGCCCAGGCGACCCGCCGCCACACCTTCCACAGCCGCCGTTCGTACCCCTGGCGGAGGTCTTCCAGGAAGGCGTTGACGAGGAGGTGCTCGATGCCCTCGTTGGCCCTGGCGGCCTCCTGCCGCTTGCGCTCCTCCGCCGGGTCGCCGCCGCTCCGGCCGGCCTGGGGCGTGGGGGCCGCCGTGGCGCGGCGCCGGGCCTGGAGGAGGCGGACGGCGAACCCCGCCATGTCGTGGGGCTGGTTGCGGCGCTGCTCGGGCATGAGGTAGGGCTGGCGGCAGAACCAGCGGTACCTGCGCCGCCCGGCCCAGCTGCGCGACAGCAGCAGCACGTGCAGGGACCCGATGACCGGCCCGGCGAGGATGGCGCACACCCCGAACAGGGTGGTGAGCTGGCTGGCCCACCCGGCGCTGAGCAGGGCCGTGCCGGCCGCCCAGGCGGGCAGCGGGCCCTCGGCGTAGGCGCGGACGTTCGCCCAGAAGTTCCTGCGGTCCTGACCGGAGCCCGCCCGGATCTGCCGGCGGCGCTGGCTGATGGCCTTCTTCACGCCGTCGTGGAGCCGGTCGGGCTCGTCCTCCGGCACCTGGAGCTCCAGAAGCCACAGCACCTGCGCGAACAGGGGGAAACGCAGATGGGCCTCGCCGGGCGGGGCGACGGTGGCGAGCTCGCGGGTGGCGTCGCGCAGCTGCTTCATCAGCGGGACGTACGGGGCCGCCGGCTGCTCGGCGGCGAACGGCGAGGCCGTCTCCGGGTCGGGGGAGGGGGTGACGCGGGCGAAGGGGGTGCCGTCGCAGAGGCGTTCGAGCGCCTCCGCGACGGCGACCGTGGCGGCGTACGGCCCGGTGACCGACAGGACCGGAACGGGAAGGTCGCCGGTACGCCAGGTGGGGCGGGTGCGCATCTGGTCGAAGACGCGCAGGAACTCGCGTATGCCCTCGTGCCGCCGCCGGTAGCTCTCGTCGGGGTCGCGGGACGGCCCGGCCTCGACTCCGGCGCCGGATGAGCCAGGGGGCGTGGGGCGGGGGTCATCCACGTTTCCAGCCTAAATCGGCTGCCACCGGCGTGCTGGTTTCGTCATTCTTCCCGGGTGACGATCCGATTACGGAAACCGTTTTCGACCGATATGTGGCGCACGCCGATATAGAAAACGGCGCGCAGGGCGGATCAGAGGTCGCGGCGCATGCACACCCGGGGCCACCGGTCGAGGCCGAGGGTGCCCTCGCGCCGGCGCAGGGCGCGCAGCCCCGGCGTCAGCTCGGCGTCGTCCAGGGACCAGAACCCGCAGCGCTCGTAGTACGGGGCGTTCCACGGCACCCGCGTGAAGGTGATCAGGGTCAGCGCCGGAAGGCCTTCGGCCTTGGCGTGGGCGGCCGCGTGCTCGATGAGCGACCTGCCGATGCCGCGGCGCGCGGAGGACGGGTGCACGGAGACCTGCTCCAGGTGGAGGTTGCCGTCGACGACGTCGGCGATGAGGTAGGCCACGGGGCGGTCGTCGGCGTCGGCCTTCACCCAGGCCCGCCCGGCGCGCTGGTAGCCCGACAGGGCCTCCACCGAGAGGGGCTCGTCGTCGGCTATCGCCTGCATACCGATGTCACGGAAGGGCCGCCCTGCGGCTCGCTCGATGTCCTGCAGAACGGGGAGTTCGGCGACGCCCGCCAATCGGATGCTCATCGGCACATTGTCGCTGGCGCGGGGCGTGGTGACCAGTGGTTATCCGCCTGCCCGGTGCGCTGCGGCACCCCGGTTGGGAGCGTTCACACGAAAGGGGAAAGCGCGGCTATGCGAACCGGCTGGAATGTGATCTGCCCTGTTTAAGGCTCTTGAGGAAAATGACCCATTCGTCGGGAAGGAGGAGGAGGGGGCGTGTGTGGGGTTTCTTGGAGTCGCGCAAGGCGATCAGGCCCGGCAGGTTGCTCGCGACCTCGACACAGTGGCCGCCGGTGTCCCCGCTGAAGCTTGATTTGCGCCATTGCGCGTTGTTTAAGTCCATTTGTCTGCCGATTCCTTGATTACTTTCAGCGACAGTGACTGGGGGTAGGCCTCAGTCCTGATGGCGTCATAGCGGGCGGTGAGCGCTGCGATGGCGTTTCGGTCGCTCATCGTACGTCCCTCGGGTATGGAATCCACATATACCGCACTCGGGTTGCCGCGTAGCTCAGCTATAACGAAGGCCGAGAGTAATCCGGGAACGACCTCGGCATCGAAGGGAACGATCTGAATCGTGACTTTCGGGTGCTGGGCGATCTCCAATAGGTACTCCAGTTGCCGGCGCATCACCTCGCGCCCGCCGATCATTCTGCGGAGAACTCCTTCGTCGATCAGGCTCAGCACCATCGGCGGGTTTTCCAGTGACAGGAGTTCCTTGCGGCGCATCCGCCCGACGAGGCGCTGCTCCACTTCGTCGGGGGTGATTCCGGGCGCCCGCTCGAAGATTCGCCTGGCGTACGGCTCGATTTGGAATATCCCGGGGATCAGCATCGGGTCCCACATCTGCAGGGCCGTCGCGCGGCGCTCCTCCATCGTCCAGTCGCGGAAGTGGGCGGGGACCGGGGGCGGGGGCGGCCAGCCCTGGAGGTGAAGGGTGGTGAGCCCGCCGTCGAGCCCGAGTGCCTGGTCGCAGCGTTTGGCGAAATCGTCGCTCGGGGTGCGCTTGAGGTTCTCGACGGCGCCGATGAGGCTCCCGGAGAAGCCGATGCGACTGCCGAGTTGCCCCTGTGTCAGCCCGGCCAGAATGCGGTGGCGCTGGAGTTCGTACGCGAACCTCGCGCGAGCCGAGTCCTCGGGGTTGATTTTCGTCATACGCGGCATTTGGGCTCCTCGCCGATTTCCGTTGATCCGCTACGGGGGCGGCCGTTCTACACGACGCCGAATGCTATGTGTAGCTGTGTGGCTACCAACGGTAACGGATGGCCGGTACGGCGGGCAGGCGAAATTCTGGGCGGGCACCGAATGATCTCTTAATGGCAGCAAATCAGGTTGAATAGTGACAAGACGCGCGGGAATCGGTAAGGCTCAAAGCCGTGCCCGGGTTTTCCGGGCACCGAGTCGTTCGGACGTCGAGGTCAGTCATGGGAGGGCGAGTGTCAGTGCCTCGTGCGAACTCCGGGTTCTCGCCGGACGTCGCCGCGGCGTTGAGTCAGGCCGATCGAGGGATCCGTGCCCGGATGGGCAACCATCACGCCCTTTTCGACTACTGGCGCTTCGCCTTGAGCACGATCTGCGCGGTGGACGCGTTCTACGTCGGGTTCTACCGGGAAGGGCGAAAGATCGTCTACCCGTACACCTACGACGACAGCGTCGCCGTGAAGAGATACGTGCCTCCGGAGGTCTGCGCGTACGGCCCCAGGGGGCAGGCCGCGTGGATCCTCAGGCACCGGCGTCCCTACACCTACGCCTGCGACGGCGGCCTGCTCCTGCACCACGGTGTGGCCTTCGGCGACGAGCGGCGGGTCTCGCTGGACGCCATCACGATCCCGATCTTCGAGACCCGCGACGAGGGCGAGCGGGAGGTGATCGGCCTGGCGTCGATCCAGTCCTACCGCCCCGACTCCTACACCGACGAGCACGTCAGGGCGTTCGAGTGGACCGCGCGGTCGGTGGCCACGGTGCTCGCCCGGGAGCGCGAGGACGCCCTCAACCGCGAGGAGCTCGCGGTACCGGCCGGCGGCTCCGAGACCGACCAGCCGACGATCTCCGAGGTCGTGCAGGACGTCTCCGCCGTCCTCGCCGCCCTGCACGCGAAGATCTGCGCGATCGAGGAGGCCCTCCCGGACGGTGGGCCGGAGCTGGTCCGTATGGTCCGGGAGCTGCGGGAGCAGTGCGAGGAGGGACAGACCGCGACGATGGACATCATCGCCCGGCCGTCCGTGCGCGCCGAGAACCTCGTCAACTCGCTGTCGTCGAAGGAACGGGAGATCGCCTTTCTCATCGCGCGCGGGGGGCTGACCAACAAGGAGATCGCCGCCAGGGTGTTCGTGACCGAGTCGACCATCAAGGGGCACGTCTCGCGCATATTGCGGAAACTCGGCGTCGAGCAGCGGTCGGGCATCGCCGCGAAGCTGGAGCATTTCTTCGACTGACCCCGGCCGACGGCGGGGCGGGTGAGGTGTCACTTCATCGGACGGTCACCGACCGTTCACCGAAGTTCACGGAGTGAGCGCGACCAGTACTAAGTACTGACCTCCGCCCGCCGAAAACCCGCCGCCGATGGAGGCGCTACCGGTGATCAGGCCGGATATCGTCCTTATGTCAATAGGGAGGGGTTTGTCGGTGGTCGGCGGCTTTCCGGCCGCGGGCACCGGTGACGGCCGTGTGAAGTCGTGTCCGTACGAGCACGGGCAAGGAGCCGGCTATGGAAGGTGTGACCGTCGCCATCCTCGCGATCGTGCTGTTTTCCGGGGTTTTCGCCACCCGGAGGACCCGCAGGGGGAGGATCGCGGTGGAGTGCGTCACCGCCGATTTCCCGCTCGCTCCGGAAAGGGCGGCGGAGATCGTGGCGGTGGCCGGTCTGACGCTGAGGGAAACAATGGCACGGAAATCCGTGCCGGTGGTGGAAACCGCGGAAGGGCTGAGATGTGAATTCTCCTGCCCCGCCGGGGTCATGGTCTTCGAGATCAGGGGGGTGGAGGGGGCGGCGGGCAGCCGGGTGACCGGCTGGGCGCGGGAGATCGCGGCCATCCCGCTCCCGGACATGATCGGTCTCGGCATCACGCCGGCCGGCGTCGTCGACATGCCGATCAACCCGGCCAAGCTGCTCCGCCGGCGCGACCGGGTCCTGCGGGCCCTGGCCGCCGCCCCCGAGCGGGACGGCGTGCGTGAGGCCGTCCGCGCGGAGGGGAACGTACGGCGGCCCGTGCGCGCGTCCGCCGGATAGCCGCCCGTCACAGACCACGCCCGTTCCCCCGCCAGCTGGGCGGCGGGGGAGCGGGCGTGCCGCCTCTTCCCGGCGGCGCACGCTCGTCCGGGCGCGGGCCGGTCGCCCGCGCGGACCGGCGCCTGAGTCAGTCCCGCGCGATGCGGACGTCCACCACCGCGCAGCGGCCCGACTCCACCGCCGCAAGGCCGCGGCGCAGGGCGGCGAGCAGGTCGGCGCGGCCGGTGACCATCTCGCCGTGCGCGTGGCAGGCGCGGGCCACGGCCGCGAAGTCGGGGGGCGAGCCGAAGCGCGTCCCCTCGGCGTCGCCGCGGGCGGCGGAGAGCCCCTCCGGGAACAGCTCGTAGACGGGGAGCCTGCTGGCGCGGTAACCGTCGTTGTTCAGCACCACCGCCATGATCGGCGCGTTCGCCTCGGCGGCCAGGCACAGCGCCGCCGTCGGCACCCCGAACATGAACGACCCGTCGCCCACCACCGTCACCACCCGCCGTCCCGGCGAGGCCATGCTGACTCCGACGGCCCCGCCGAGCCCCCAGCCCAGGCCGGGGGTGCCCGTGCCGTACAACGTCGCCGGGCGCGTGCGGCGCAGGACCTCGTGGAGCGTCCGGGCGGAGGTCACCGACTCCTCCACGACGAGGTCGTCGTCGCGCAGGACCTCGTTCAGCGCGGCGAGCACCTCGTGCGGGCTCATCGGATCGTCCGGACCCGGGACCGCCGGGGCGGCGGCCCGGGACGCCGGCGGCCGTCCGGCGGGGGGTGTCGTGCGTCCGGTCTCCTCCAGGTGCGCGACGATCTGAGCGAGGGCGGTGGCGCCGTCCGCGGTGACGGCCACGTCGGCCGGGAACGTCCGCAGGGGCATGCCGGCCTGGAGCGGGTCCGCGTCGATGTGGACGACCGTGGCGCCGTCCCGGAGGCTGGTGAACTTCGGGATCCACGGCACGTCGGCGTCGACGACCACGATCAGGTCGGCCTCCTCGACCGCCCGCTGCCCGTCGGCCGCCGTCAGCACGTTCATCGGGTGGGACGTCGAGATGTTGAGGCAGCCGGTCTCGGGAAGGTCGATGACCCGGACCCCGGCGATGTCGGCCAGGCGGGTGACGGCGAGGAAGCCCTCCGGACGGCGGCCGACCTTGCCCGTGATCAGCAACGGCCGTTCCGCCTCCACCAGCCGGTCGGCGATCCACCGCACCGTCTCGGGGTCCGCCGCCGGCGGGCGCGGAAGGGCGTACCGGGTCGTGCGGCCGCGCTCGGGCGCGGGCGGGTCCATCAGGACGTCGCGGGAGACCATGAGGTACGCCAGGCCGGGCCGCCCGCCCGCCGCCACCTGCACCGCCCGGCCGACGGCCCGCGCGAGCACGCCGGGCCGCGTGATCTCCATGACCCACTTGGCGTACCCGCGGATGATGCCCGCCTGGTCGGGGACGTCCTGCTGCCACTGGATCGTGTGGGAGCGCCCGCCGGGGGAGTCGCGCTCCTCGGCGTACGGCGTCCTGCCCGCGATCACGATCACCCCGGCGCCGTCGCGCATCACGTTGTGCACCATGGCCCCGAGGTTCTGGGTGCCCACGTCCACGTGGACGAAGACGCACTGCGGGCGGCGGGTCACCTGCCAGTAGCCGTGCGCGGCGGCCAGCGCCACCGACTCGAAGGAGCACAGGACGACCTTCGGCGCGGGCACGCCGGCCTTGGCGAGCGTGGCGATCGCCTCCTGGAGCGGGGCCGAGTCGGTGCCGGGGTTGAGGAAGAGATGCTCGACACCGTGCTCGGCGAGCAGCCACAGCAGGTGCTCGGCGGCGGTCGCCGGCTGGAAGTCGTCCATGCGGGATCTCCCTGGGATGACGAGTGTTCACCGTGCTCCGGCGAGCCTAGAAGAGCACCCTCCACGCTGTCAGGAACCCAGATAGCGGAGGACGGCGAGGACCCGGCGGCTGTAGCCGGTGACGTGGGAGAGGCGCAGTTTGTCGAAGATGGCGTTGACGTGCTTCTCGACGGCGCTCTGCGACACGTGCAGCTGGGCGGCGATCGAGGCGTTGGTGTACCCCTGCGCCATGTGGTCGAGCACGTCGCGCTCGCGCGGCGTCAGGGTGGCGAGCGGGTCGGCGTGGGTGGTGCGGGCGAGCAGCTGGCGCACCACCTCCGGATCGAACGCCGCGCCGCCGGCCCCCACCCTCTCCAGGGCGGAGAGGAAGTCCGACACCTCGGCCACCCGGTCCTTGAGCAGGTACCCGACCCCTTCGACGTCCCCGCTCATCAGCTCCGTGGCGTACCGCTTCTCGACGTACTGCGAGAGCACGAGCACCCGCGTCCCCGGCCATCGGCGGCGGATCTCGATCGCCGCCCGCAGGCCCTCGTCGGTGTGGCCGGGCGGCATGCGCACGTCCGCGACCACGATGTCGGGCCGGTGCTCGGAGACCGCCGCCACCAGGGCGTCGCCGTCCCCGACCGCCGCGGGGACCTCGTGCCCCTCCTCCACCAGCAGCCGGACCAGTCCCTCGCGCAGCAGCGTCGAGTCCTCGGCGATGATCACGCGCATGGCAGCTCCGCGGTGACGACGGTGGGACCTCCGGGCGGGCTGTCGAGGCGGAATCGGCCGTCCAGCGCCGCCACCCGGCGGGCGAGCCCCGACAGGCCGGTCCCCTCCGGATCGGCGCCGCCGCGCCCGTCGTCCTCCACCCGCACGACGATCATTGTGCCGTGCCGGGCGAGGTGGACGGTGACCAGGTGCGCGTCCGCGTGCTTGGCGGCGTTGGTGACCGCCTCGCACACCACGAAGTACGCGGCGGTCTCCACCGTGGGCTCGGGCCGCTCGGCCAGGTCGTAGTGGATCCGCACGGGCAGGGCCGACCGCTCGGCCACCGTGGCGAGGGCCTCCCGCAGGCCGAGGGTGTCGAGCCCCGTCGGGTACACCCGCCAGGCGACCTCCCGCAGGTCGGCGAGGGCGTCGCGCGCCTCCTGGTGGGCCTGCAGGAGCAGGGTGTCCAGGAGTTCCGGCGAGCGGCCCCGGCGGGCCCTGCCGATCAGCATGCCCAGCGCCACCAGCCGCTGCTGGAGCCCGTCGTGCAGGTCGCGTTCGATGCGCCGCCGTTCCTGGTCGACGGCCGCGACGATCCCGGCGCGGCTCTCGGCCAGCTCGGCGATCCTGCGCTCCAGCAGTTCGGTGGGGCTCGGGCCGAGCATGCGCCGGGCCAGTGCCCGCTCCAGGGCCACGACCCCTGCCATTCCGGAGACGACGAGGAACAGCAGCACGAGCCCGGCGACGCCGAGGTACAGCAGGATCGGCGTCGTGGGCGGCATGCCGTCGACGTTCCCGCCGTTCAGCCAGCTCCAGGCGGCCCGGACGGCCGTGGAGAGCCCGAAGGCGAACAGCAGGAGCACCGCGCCGCCGAGGATCCCCACCGGCCAGCGCGCCATGACGTACGACAGCGAGCGCCGCCCGTCGTACCGGGCCTGCGTGCCGGGCACGGGATCCTCTTCGCCGGCCGTCAGGCGCAGGCGCCGCAGCTCCAGCGCGGTCAGCCGCCCGGTCACCGCGAGGATGAGGGACGCCGTGCGGCGCCGCGCGCGCACGCTCGCCAGGCAGGCGAGCACGACCACCGCGGCCACCAGCAGGAACGCGAGCTGCAGCAGCGCCGTCGCCGTCCCGGCCAGCAGCGCGACCGGCACGAGCGCGGCGCGGCCGATCGCTCCGGCGCGGCCGGCCGGTCCGGTGCCCGCCTCCAGCGGGCGGGTCGGCTCGGGACGGGCGATCACCGCGCCGCGGCTCTCACCGGCCGGCATGCCTGCCCTTGCGGCGGTCGGCCAGCCGTACGGCGACGAAGGTGACGACGGCGAGGACGACGGCTCCGAGCACGACCTTGGACAGGATCCCGGCGTAGGTCTCCACCAGCGACCAGTTCTCGCCCAGCTGGTGCCCGGCGAGCACGAACACCGTGTTCCAGATCAGGCTGCCGAGGCCCGTCAGGGCGAGGAAGGAGAGCAGCGGCATGCGCTCGACGCCCGCCGGGACCGAGATGAGACTGCGGAAGATCGGGATCATCCGCCCGAAGAACACCGTCTTGCGGCCATGGCGGGCGAACCAGGCCTCGGTCTTCTCGATGTCGGACACCTTGACGAGCGGCAGCCGGGCGGCGATCGCCAGGGTGCGCTCCCGTCCGAGCAGCGCCCCGACGGCGTACAGGGCGAGCGCGCCGATCACCGACCCGAGCGTGGTCCACAGCAGCGCGTCCAGCAGGCTCATGTCACCCCTGCTCGCGGTGAAACCGGCCAGCGGAAGGATCACCTCGCTCGGCAGCGGGGGGAAGAGGTTCTCCAGCGCGATGGCGAGGCCCGCGCCGGGGGCTCCGAGCTGTTCCATGAGGCCGATCGCCCATCCGGCGACTCCATCGACGGTCGTGGTTTCCATGCTGATAACGCTATTGATCAGATGATATGTCGGGCATGAGGATCACCGTCCGGTTTCCGGGGGTACGCCGCAGCCGTTCGATTGCGGAAAACCACAGCCTTGATCACCGATCAGTCTCGGTTCCGCCCGGCCGTGCGATCGGCGGTTACTCTCGGGGAGGCGAGCCGGAACCGTCGTCGGAGGGAGCCGATCAGGTGATGTCCTCCTGCGGCCACGAGGCCGTGCGTCGTACAGCAGGGCGCACCGGTCGCCCGCGACCTTTCTGGGCGCTCGTCCCCATCCTGGCCCTGCTCCTGGTCGTTCCGTTGCCGCTCACGAGCGGCCGGGCGGCGGCGGCCGGGCCCGGTGCCCTCGTGCTGACCGCCGGCGCCTCCACGCCGGCCACCGCGGCGGGGGCGGCCTCCACCGGCGTCCGCGCGGAATCCGTGCCGAGGCTGGAGGACCATCCGTGCCCGGTCCCGGTGCCCGGCGGCACCCGCTGCGGCTTCCTGGTGGTGCCCGAACGCAGGAACGTCCCCGGGAGCCGGCAGATCCGCGTCGGCTTCGCCGTCCACCGCTCCACGGACGCCGACCGTCGACCGGACCCCGTCGTGTACACCAGCGGCGGCCCCGCCTCCTCCTCCATCCAGCTCGTCGGCTACCTCGCCGACATGGCGTTCGCCCGCGACCGGGACGTCGTCGTGCTGGAGCAGCGCGGCAGCCGCTGGTCGCAGCCGCGCCTCGACTGCCCGGAGATCGCCCGCGCGCTCGTCGACACCCTCACCCTTCCCGGCCAGACCGCCGACCCCGGCGAGCGGGCCCGCATGGCGCAGGGCGCCACCGCCTGCCGCGACCGGCTCACGCGGCAGGGCGTCGACCTGCGCGGGTACGTGACGGCCGAGATCGCGGCCGACGTCGCCGACCTGCGGCGGGCGCTCGGGTACGACCAGTGGAACCTGTTCGGGGTGAGCTACTCGACCAGGACGATGCTGACCGCCGCGGCGGCCGACCCGCGCGGCACCCGTTCGGTCGTCCTCGACTCGTTCTGGACCTTCCAGGACCGCTGGTACGACGGCGCCGTGGCCAAGCTGCAGGACACCCTGGCCCGGCTCGGCGGGACCTGGAAGGGCCTGCCCGACCGGTTCGCCGCGATGGTCGATCGCCTCAACCGGCGGCCGGCCCGGCTCCGCACCGCCGACCCGCTCACCGGCCGCCCGCTGACGGTGGTCCTCACCGGCGACGACGTGGCGACCGTCCTGACCGAGGCCATGCACGAGGTGGACGTCCTGCCGATCGTGCCGGCGCTGGTCGACGGCGTGGCCGCGGGAAGGTACGACCTGCTGCAGGCGCTGGCCGACCAGGCCGGGAGCGCGCTGCTGTCCCACGAGTTCGGCCTGTACTACGCCGTGATGTGCCAGGACGAGGCCCCCGCCAACTCCTTCGCCGCCGGCCGCGGCCATCCCAGGCTGTTCACCGTGACCGGCGACCAGGCGGTGTGCGACGCCTGGGGGCTGCCGCCGCGCGAGCGGCCGGCGGACCCGCCGAGCACGACCGCGCCCGTGCTCGTCCTCGGCGGGCAGTACGACCCGGCGACCCCGCCGTCGGCCGCCAGGGCCGCCGCCGAGGCGCTGCCCCGCGCCCGGTTCGTGGAGTTCGCCGGGGTCGGGCACGCGGTCTTCCTCTCGAGCCGGTGCGGCCGTCAGACGATCTCCGCCTTCGTCGCCGATCCCGGGGCCGCCGCGCCGTGCGATCCACGCCAGGCCGCCTACGAGATCGCCGGGCCGGGGGAGTTGCACCTCACCTCGGCCGTCTACCGGGTGAGCACGGGCGCCTGGTGGCTGCTCGTGCCGTTCGCCCTGTTCTTCCTGGTGGCGGCCGTTCAGCTGGCGGCCGGGACGACGGCGCTGGTGCGGCGCCCCGGCAGCAGGACGGTCTCCTCGGCGGTCGCCCTGACCACCGTGGCGGGGGTCACCGGAGTGGTCTTCACCCTGCTCGCCGTGGCGGTGGTGTACGGCGTGGCGACGTCGAACCCGACCGTGCTCGCGGTCGGGGTGCCGTCGTCGCTGACGTGGTACGGCACGCTGGCCGTGCTCTCGGCGTTGCTCGACGTGGTGCTGCTCGTCCGCGGCCCTTCGCGCCCGCGCGCCGCCGTCGCCGCGCTGGTGGCCGTGGCCTTCGTGGTGTGGTGGTTCGCGTTCTTCTAGCCCCGGAGGGTCAGGGGAGGGTGAGGATCTCGTTGCCGCTCTCGGTGACCACGATCGTGTGCTCGAACTGGGCGGTGCGCTTGCGGTCCTTGGTCACGGCCGTCCAGCCGTCGGCCCACACGTCGTACTCGATGGTGCCGAGGGTCAGCATGGGCTCGATCGTGAACGTCATGCCGGGCACCAGCGTCACCGTCAGGGACGGGTCGTCGTAGTGCGGCACGATCAGGCCGGAGTGGAACGAGGTGGAGATGCCGTGCCCGGTGAAGTCGCGCACGACGCCGTATCCGAACCGCTTGGCGTAGGCCGAGATGACGCGGCCGACGATGTTCAGCTGGCGACCCGGCGCCACGGCCTTGATCGCGCGCATCATCGCCTCACGGGTGCGCTCCACCAGCAGCCGGGACTCCTCGTCGACCTCGCCCACCAGGAAGGTGGCGTCGGTGTCGCCGTGCACGCCGCCGATGTAGGCGGTGATGTCGACGTTGACGATGTCGCCCTCGTTGAGCACGGTGTCGTCGGGGATCCCGTGGCAGATCACCTCGTTGATCGAGGTGCACAGCGACTTGGGGTAGCCCCGGTAGCCGAGCGTCGAGGGGTAGGCGCCGTGGTCGCAGAGGAACTCGTGGCCGATGCGGTCGAGCTCGTCGGTGGTGACGCCGGGCGCGACGTGGCGGCCGACCTCCTCCAGGGCCTGGGCGGCGATGCGCCCCGCGACGCGCATGCGCTCGATGGTCTCCGGCGTCTGGACGTCGGTCTCTCCCCTGCGGGGCTCCTTGCGGCCGACGTACTCCGGACGTGCGATGTGGGCGGGGACCTTGCGGGTGGGAGAGAGCCGTCCCGGCCGGAGCAGTGTCGTCATGCGGCAAGTCTAGTTCCGCCCCCAAGAGGGCAGGATCTGCCTGACGACGAGCGCGGCGGTGTGTCCGGCGCGGTTCTCATTGGAGGGGCTTATGAGTGAAGGCCAGTGGTGGTTCTGCCTGAAGCACATGGCGGTCGAGCCCGAGAGGGGCTGCCCGAACAAGGACCGTCTCGGCCCCTATCCCACTCAGGAGGAGGCGGCGGCGGCGCTGCAGACCGCCGCCGCGCGCAACAAGGCCTGGCAGGAGCAGGACAAGGAGTGGGAGGACGACTAGCGCCTCCCCGGTCGGGTGCGCCCGGCGCCGCGGCGGCCGGGCGGTCAGCCGCGTGAGCCGTACCGCCGTCTCCAGGGCCGGGCGGTGAAGACGCGCCAGAGGGCGAACGTCCCGATGGCGCTCCAGATGAGGTTGAGGACGGCGGACGGCCACGCGAAGTGGTAGGCGGAGTTGACCATGAGGGCGATCGCGCCGAGGAGGTTCGCGAGCTGGTAGGACAGGCTGTCACCGGAGATCTTCGACATGGACAGCAGGGCGTAGGCGAACAGCAACGCCGCGGCGCCGAGCATGCCGCAGACGTCAACGAGAACGGACACGGACCCGGGCCTCACCGGGACGGACCCGCCGTCCCGACGTGCCGGAAGCGGCGTGCTTCCGGCGGATCGCGCTGAGCTGCAACTGACCCTCCTGCCTTCCTGGGGATCGGAGCCACGCTCCACGCTACGCGTGCCGTCAGGCGTGCCTTCCGGAGTGCGAGGACGGAGGTTCAACCCGGGTGGGCAGGCTTCGAATTCAAGGGAAAGCGCCTCATATCGGGATGCAGGTTTTGTGCACCACGCGGGGGTTTTCGGTCAGGTTCGCGCATCCCGGCGGTCAGGGCCGGCGTCTCTGGGACGTCAGTCGGAGACGTGGGGGCCCGTGATGCGCTCGGCGAGGCGGGCCAGGCGGTCGAGCAGCCTGCCGCGCGACCGGGAGGCCTCGCCCGCCGCCATGCTCACCAGGTGCTGGGCGGCGTCGAAGCTGAACAGGTCGTCGTGCGGCGGCACGGCGAGGGCGTCGTGCGCCAGGTCCTCCAGCTCGGGGTCGCCGCCGTCGAGCGCCAGGATCGTCGCCCCCGTGCGCCTGGCGTCGTCGACGCGTTCGAGCAGGGGAGCGGGGGCCTTCTGCTCGGCCACGACGAACAGAGTCTCGCCGCGCCGGGCCGCCTGGATGCGGTCGACGCCCACCGACAGGTGCGGAGGGGCGCCGGGCGGGGGCGACCAGCGCACCAGGGTGGGGGAGAGCTGCGCGAGCCCCGACATCCGGGCCTCGTCGCCCAGGTGGGCGGCGAGGTGCCACGGCTCGTCGTCGGGTGTGCCGACCACGAGCAGCCCGCCCGGCGTACGGGTCGAGCGGAGGGACAGCCCGAGCTCGCGGGTGCGCTCCACCCACCCGGTCGTGGAGAGAACCTCGCGCAGGAAGGCCACCGACGCAGCGTCCATGGCCACCATGGTGCATCACGGCCCCCGCTCCCGTCCCGGGAAGAAACACCTGGCATGATCTGGAGAATTATCGGGCGAGCAAAAGGAAATGATCATGACTGAGGAGCTTCAGGACGTGAAGAGCCTTTCGATCGGCATCCTCGGCGGCACCGGTGACCAGGGCAAAGGTCTCGCACGCCGGTTCGCTCTGGCGGGCCACACCGTGCTGATCGGCTCGCGCAGCGCCTCTCGCGCGCAGGAGGCGGCCGACGGTCTCGGGGCCGAGTTGGGCGTGCGCGGCGGCGAGAACGCCACCGTGGCGGCGGAGGCCGACATCGTGATCGTCGCGGTGCCGTACGACGGGCACAAGTCCCTGCTGGAGTCGCTGCGCTCCGAGCTGACGGGCAAGATCGTCGTCGACTGCGTGAACCCCCTCGGGTTCGACAAGCAGGGCGCCTTCGCGCTGCCGGTCGAGGAGGGCAGCGCGGCGCAGCAGGCGGCGGCGGTCCTCCCGGACAGCCGGGTCGTCGCGGCCTTCCACCACGTCTCCGCCGTCCTGCTGCTCGACCCCGAGGTCGCCGAGGTGGACCTCGACGTCCTGGTGCTGGGCGACGACCGCGAGGCCACCGACACGGTGCAGGCCCTGGCGTCGCGGATCCCCGGCGTGCGGGGCGTCTACGGCGGCCGGCTGCGCAACGCCCACCAGATCGAGGCGTTCACCGCGAACCTCATCTCGATCAACCGCCGCTACAAGGCTCACGCCGGGATCCGCATCACCGACGTCTGACCTGTGCCGGAGCCGTCGTTTCAGGGCGGATAGGGTGTGGACGTGCCGGTGAGCGCCGGCTCCGGCGCCGAAGGCCCACGCACCGGGCATGGCGGATCTTCCGCGGCACTTGTCGTTTTTTCGGAAGCGGAATGACCCCCGCGACAGCAAGCTGGACGATATGACTTCTCTGCATCCGGACACCCGCGCCGTCCACCTGCCGAAGCCACCCCTGAACGGCAGCGTGCCGATCACGACCCCCATCTACCAGACCTCGGGATTCGCCTTCGACGACCCGGCCGTCTTCGCCGACGGCATGAGCCGGCCCGACGGCGCGTTCGTGTACGGGCGGCACGGCAACCCCACCGTGCGGGTCCTGGAGGAGGCCGTCGCCGGCCTGGAGGGCGGGGTCGCGGCGGTCGCGACGGCATCCGGCATGGGGGCGATCAGCGCCGTGCTGCTCGGCCTCCTCGGGGCCGGCGACCACCTGATCGCGCAGAAGGCCCTGTACGGCGGCACGGCCGCGCTGGTCAACGACCTGACCAGGCGGTTCGGCGTCTCGGTCACCTACGTGCCCGAGGCCGACCCGGACGCGGTGCGCCAGGCGGTCCGCCCGGAGACGAAGATGCTCTACCTGGAGACCATCGCCAACCCGATGACCCAGGTCGCCGACCTGCCCGGCATGTGCGCGGCCGCCAGGGAGGCGGGCGTGGTCACCGTGGTCGACAACACCTTCGCCTCGCCGGTGCTGTGCCGGCCCCTGGAGCACGGGGCCGACATCGTCGTCCACTCCATGACGAAGTTCCTCAGCGGCCACAGCGACCTGCTGGGCGGGATCGCCGTGTTCGCCGACGACGCGATGTACCGCAAGATCTGGTCGTTCGCCGGCGAGCTCGGCGCCACCTTCGACCCGTTCGCCGCCTGGCTGACGCTGCGCGGCCTGCAGACGCTCCCGCTGCGCATGGCGCGGCACTGCGACAACACCCGCGTGCTGGCCACCCGCCTCGCCGAGCATCCCGCCGTGGCCGCCGTCCACTGGCCCGGCCTGCCCGGCCACCCGTCCTACGAGCTGGCAGCCGGGCTGCTGCCCGGCTTCGGGGCGGTCTTCTCGTTCGACCTGGTGGGCGGGCGCGCCGCCGGCGAGAAGTTCATGAGCTCGGTACGGCTCGCGCTGCTCGCCCCGTCCCTCGGCGGCGTCGAGACGCTGATCCTCCACCCGGCGACGACGTCCCACCGGTCGCTGACCGCCGAGGAGCTCGCGCGTTCGGGCATCGGCGAGGGCACCGTCCGCGTGGCGGTCGGCATCGAGCACCCGGACGACCTCTGGGCCGACTTCGAGCAGGCCCTCGCCCAGAGCTAGACCCGTCACCCTCCGCCCCGGCTCCCGGGGTGGAGGGTGCGCGGCCAGGCCGATGAGGGCGACGTACGGGAAATGGGATTAGGGTGACGCGATGCTTCTGACACGAGAGGACGTCCAGCGCGCGGCCGAACGGATCGCCGGGCACGTCCGCCGTACCCCCTTGCTCGACGGCGGGCCGGGGCCGCTGCTCAAGCTCGAGAGCCTGCAGCACTCCGGGTCGTTCAAGGTCCGCGGCGCCTTCAACCGCATCCTGGCGGCCGAGCACCTTCCGGAGGCGGGGATCATCGCGGCCAGCGGCGGCAACCACGGGCTCGCCGTGGCGTACGCCGCGCGGGTGCTCGGCGTACGCGCCGAGATCTTCGTCCCGGTGATCTCCTCACCGGTGAAGGTCGCGGGGCTGCGGGCGCTCGGCGCCCACGTCCACCAGACCGGGGCGATCTTCGCCGAGGCGTACGAGGCGTCGGCGAAGCGGGCCGCCGAGACCGGTGCGCTGGAGATCCACGCCTACGACCAGGCCGAGGTGGTGGCGGGGCAGGGCACCGTCGGACTGGAGATCCTCGACCAGGCGCGCGACGGCGGGGGAGTCGACACGATCCTCGTCGCGGTCGGCGGCGGCGGGCTGATCGGCGGCATCACGGCCGCCGTCGCGGGCGCCGCCCGGGTCGTCGCCGTGGAGCCCGAACGCATCCCCACCCTGCACGAGGCCCTGGCACGGCAGGAGCCGGTACTGGTCGAGGTGAGCGGCGTGGCCGCCGACTCGCTCGGCGCGAGCCGGATCGGGCGCATCGCCTTCGACACGGTCACGGCCGCGGGGGTGAGGTCCGTCCTGGTCACCGACGACGCCATCATCGAGGCCCGCAGGGAGCTGTGGCGCGACCATCGCGTCGCCGCCGAGCACGCGGGCGCCGCGGCGCTCGCGGCGCTCCGCTCCGGCGCCTACGCTCCCGCCCCCGGCGAGCGCGTGGCCGTCGTCGTCTGCGGCGCCAACACCGACCCCGCCACCCTGACCTGACCGGGCCCTTCTTCCGATCGGCGCCGGGGCGTCCCCTTGTCGCCGGTGGATGGGGCGGCGACAAGGGGACCGTGGGTCAGCGGTAGCTGTGCTCCGGGGCGGGGAAGGCGCCGGAGACGACCTCGTCGGCGAAGGCGCGGACCGCGTGGTCCATCTCGCCGGCGAGGTCGAAGTACTTCTTGACGAACTTCGCCGGGTGCGGCGTGAGCCCCATGAGGTCCTGCCAGACCAGCACCTGGGCGTCACATGAGGGGCCGGCGCCGATGCCGATCGTGGGGATCGACAGGGCGTCGGTGACCCGCGCGGCGAGCTCGCTGGGGACGCACTCGAGGACGACGGAGAACGCGCCGGCGTGCTCCAGCGCCTTGGCGTCGGCCATCAGCTCGTCGCCCGACTGCCCGCGCCCCTGCACGCGGTAGCCGCCGAAGACGTTGACCGACTGCGGGGTCAGGCCGAGGTGGCCCATGACGGGGATGCCGGCCGAGACCAGCGTCTCGACCTGCGGGAGCACGCGCCGGCCGCCTTCGAGCTTGACCGCGTGGGCGCCCGCCTCCTTCATGAACCGCGCCGCCGACTCGAGGGCCTGCTGCGGCGACGACTGGTAGGAGCCGAACGGCAGGTCGGCCACCACCATCGCGCGCGACGAGCCGCGCACGACCGCCGCCGTCAGCGGGACGAGGTCGTCGACCGAGACGGGAAGGGTGGAGTCGTAGCCGTAGACGACCATGGCCGCCGAGTCGCCGACGAGCATGACGGGGATTCCCGCCTCGTCGAAGACCTTCGCCGTCATCGCGTCGTAGGCGGTGACCATCGGCCACTTCTCGCCGCGCTCCTTGGCGGCCGAGATGTCGCGGACGGTGACCCTCCGCCCGGCCTTGCCGCCGTAGAGAGTGGTCGGCGAGCCGGAAATGCTTGACGTAGAGGACATCATGGATCCCTCCAGGCCTCGAGGCGCCCTTGTGGCGTCCCCGGACGGTCAGATCATCGCATGCCTGACCGCCATGGCAACACCCGGGCTGCCCCCTCCTCATCCCTTCACTCCTCGGTGGTCACCCCGACTTGTCGCGGATGCCCTGACGTGAGGAAACAGGGGTGTGATCGGCCTTGGGGCCGGCCCCGCCAGGCTACCCGGCCGTACGGCGCAGGGGTGCCCGTGGGGAATATCGAAACGAGACGGTTGCGTATCGAATCAGGAACCGCTACGGTGGCGTAGCGAAACTCAACCGTATCGAAACTGGACTACTGATTCCTAACTGGGGGGCACAGTGGATCAACCGACAGGTCACCCGCGCCGATGGCAGATCCTCGGCGTGATGGTGTTCAGCCTGCTGGCCATCGTCCTTGACAACACGATTCTGAACGTCGCACTGAAGGTGATCTCCGACCCGGTCGCCGGGCTCGGGGCCACCCAGAGCCAGCTCGAGTGGGCGATCAACTCCTACACACTTGTCTTCGCGGGCCTGTTGTTCACCTTCGGCGTGCTGGGCGACCGGTTCGGGCGCAAGCGCATGTTGCAGGTCGGCATGGTGCTGTTCGGCCTGGCCTCCCTCGCCAGCGCCTACTCGCAGGACCCGACACAGCTGATCTTCGCTCGGGCGGCCATGGGCCTCGGCGGCGCCGCCGTCATGCCCGCGACCTTGGCGATCATCTCCAACGTCTTCGCGCCCCAGGAGCGCGGCAAGGCCATCGGCATCTGGGCGGGCGGCGTCGGCCTCGCCATCGCCATCGGCCCGATCACCGGCGGCCTGCTGCTGGAGCACTTCTGGTGGGGCTCGGTGTTCCTGGTCAACGTGCCGGTCGTGGCCATCAGCTCGGTGCTGATCGCGTTCCTGGTGCCCGAGTCGAGGAACCCCGACAAGGCCCAGCTCGACCCCGTCGGCGTGCTGCTGTCGATCATCGGTCTGGTCGGCGTGGTCTACGGCATCATCAAGGGCGGCGAGCTCGGCACGGTGACCGACCCCGAGGTCTGGGCGCCCGGCATCGCCGGTGTCCTGGTGCTCGCGGCCTTCGTCTGGCACGAGCGCCGTACGGCCCACCCCGCCTTCGACGTGCGGTACTTCGGCATCGCCAGGTTCTCCACGGCCGTCGCCAGCGTCGGCCTGGTGTTCTTCGCGATGATGGGCGTGATGTTCTTCATGGCGTTCTACCTGCAGATCGTCAAGAACTACACCCCGCTGGAGGCCGGCGCCCTCGTCCTGCCGTTCGCCGCGGCCCAGCTGATCTTCTCCCCGCTGAGCGCCCAGATGGTGCGGCGGTTCGGCGGCAAGGCCGTCGCCACCACCAGCCTGGTGGTCGTGGCCGGCGCGCTGGTGAGCTACTCCTTCCTCAAGGTCGACACCCCGATCTGGGTCTTCGAGATCATCGGTTTCGTCCAGGGCGCGGCCATGGCCAACATCAACCCGCCGGCGACCGAGGCCGTCATGTCCTCGCTGCCGCGCGAGAAGGCCGGCGTGGGCTCGGCCATGACCAACACCGTCCGGCAGGTGGGCGGCGCGCTCGGCGTGGCCATCCTCGGGTCGATCCTGTCGGCCACCTACCGTGACAACATGGCCCCGGCGCTGTCCGTGCTCCCGGAGAACATCCGGCACACCGCGGGCGAGTCGATCACGGCCACCATGGGCGTCGCCCAGGCGCTCGGCCCCCGCGGCGCCGCGCTCGTCGCGCCCGCCAAGCAGGCGTTCATGGACGGCATGCACATCACCGCCCTGTGCGGCGCCGTGGTCGCGCTGATCGGGGCAGCGGTCGTCGCCAAGTGGCTTCCCGGCAAGCAGCCGGCCGATGCGGTGCCGACACGCCCCGAAAGCAAGGAACCGGCAGTAGTGTGATCTGACCATGGTGACTGAGCAGATGGGGGCGGCGCGCACGCCGGGCCGTCCCCGCAGCGAGAAGGCGGAGAAGGCGATCATCGACGCGACGATCGACATGCTCGCCGAGGGCACCGGCGTGGCCGAGCTGTCCATCGAGGCGATCGCCGCGCGGGCGGGCGTCGGGAAGACCACCATCTACCGGCGCTGGTCCAACAAGGAGGACCTCGTCGTCGACGCGCTCGCCACCCTCAAGCCGCCGCTGCCGGAGCTGCCCGGGAAGTCCGTGCGCGACGACATCATCAGCTACCTCGAGCTGATGCGGCAGGAGAGCAGCCACGCGCGTACCCGCTGCATCATCAACATCGCGCTGGGCGAGTCCGACCGCTTCCCGCATCTCGCCGAGCGGTTCCGCGAGATCGCCGTCAAGCCGCGACGGGAGGCGCTGCGCAGGATCATCCAGCGCGGCGTCGACAGCGGCGAGCTGCGCCCCGACGTCGACGTCGAGGTGGCGATGGCGACGCTGAGCGGCACGATGCTGTTCCTCACCAAATGGCGCGACCTCGACGACGCCCTCTCCCCCGACATCGCCGTACGCATCACCGACCAGATGCTCACAGGCCTACGCCCCTGACCGGCGACCCACCGGCCCCATCTCCACGCCCGACCCGCGCCGCTCCTCTACCGGAGCGCGCGGGTCGCGTGTTCCCAGGAGTCTTCGTGCCCGACCCGCGCCGCTCCTCCACCGGAGGGCGCGGGTCGTGTATTCCAGCGGCGTCCGAGGCGCCCTCACCTGCTGTCAGTGCGTACTTCCCGGCGCCGGTACGGGCGGGACGAGGGTACGGCGAAGGCGGCGCCGTCGTACGGCGGGGCGCGTTCCGGGCGGAGGCGCCGGGGTCAGGGGCGGCGGGCCAGGAGGTAGGCGCGGCGGGTCTCGACCTCGTGGGGGTAGTTGACGCGCTCCATGCGCATCTCCACGGCGAAGCCCGCCTCCTCCAGGAGACCGGCGACGTGCGAGGGGTCGAGGAAGCGGAAGTCGACGTCGACCTTCTGCCCCCACAGCTCCTCCACGTGCCGCACCTCCGAGCCGACGTGGAACGACACGAGGAGGAGACCCGAGGGGCGCAGCACCCGGTAGGCCTCCCCGACGGCCCGGCGGAGGTCGTCCGGGTGGATGTGGATGATCGAGTAGAACGCGACCGCCGAGCCGAACTCGCCGTCCTCGGCCGGGAGCGCCACCAGGTCGCCCTCGCGGAACTCCACTTCCGGATACTCCCGGCGGCCCACCGCCACCATGCCGGGGGACAGGTCGATGCCGACGGTCGTCGCCCCGCGCGCCGCGAGCCAGGCCGCGACGTGCCCCGGCCCGCAGCCGAGGTCGGCGATCGGCGTACCGGGCTCCGTCTGCTCGGCGAGGGCCGCCAGCAGCGCCCGGTCGAGCGGCTTGCCGGCGAGCTCGTCACCCAGGTTGGCCAGGTACTTCTCGGCTACGGTGTCATAACTCCGGCGAACGGTGTCGATGCCGCCAAGATCTCCCATGTCGCCCAGCATGGCACAGCCCTGCGAACCGCCCGCCGCACCGGCCCCGGGCGAGCGTCAGGCGGTGGTCTCCCGCCAGCGGTTGGTGATCGGAAGGCGGCGGTCGCGGCCGAAGTTCTTGGGGGTGATCTTGGGGCCCGGGGGATACTGGCGGCGCTTGTACTCCGCGAGGTCGACCAGGCGGATCACTCTCGTCACGAGCTCGGGGTCGTGCCCCGCCGCGATCAGCTCGCCCTTGCCCATGTCGTGCTCGACGTAGTCGGAGAGCAGCCGGTCGAGCACGTCGTACGGCGGGAGGGAGTCGGTGTCGCGCTGGTCGGGCCGGAGCTCGGCGCTGGGCTCCTTGGTGATGGAGTTCTCCGGGATGGGCGGCACGGCGAAGGGGTGCAGCAGGTCGTTCTCGTGGCCGACCTGGGCGTTGCGCCAGGTGGACAGCTGCCACACCATCGTCTTCAGGACGTCCTTGATGGGCGCGAAGCCGCCCGCCGAGTCGCCGTAGAGGGTGGAGTAGCCGGTGGCGAGCTCGCTCTTGTTGCCCGTCGTGAGGACCAGGTGGCCGTGCTCGTTGGACAGGCTCATGAGCAGCATGCCCCGCACCCGCGCCTGGAGGTTCTCGGCGGCCAGGCCGTGCAGGTCGATCTCCTTCTCGAAGGCGTCGACGATGCCCTCGATCGGCACCACCCGGGAGTTGAGCCCCTGCCGCTCGACGAGGTCCTGCGCGTCGCTGACCGAATGCTCGGAGGAGTGGCGGGAAGGCATGAGCACCACATGGACCTGCCCGGGGCCGACGGCGTCGGCCGCGATGGTGGCCGTCAGCGCCGAGTCGATGCCTCCCGACAGGCCGAGGATGACCGACCGGAAGCCGTTCTTGGTGAAGTAGTCGCGGACGCCGAGGACCAGCGCGGAGTAGACCTCCTCGAGGTCGTCCAGGCGCGGTGCCACGGTCGGCGGCTCGGGGGTGTAGGCGGGAAGCGGCTCGGACGACAGCTCCAGCCGCTCGACGGTGATCGTGGTGCCGTCTCCGGCGTCGACCGGGAAGGAGCCGGGACGGGCGGCCGGGTCGGCGAGCGGCAGCTCCAGGTCGGTGACCAGCAGCTCCTCGCGGAACTGGCCCGCGCGGGCGACCAGCTCGCCCGCGGCGTCGACCACGATCGAGTCGCCGTCGAAGATCAGCTCGTCCTGGCCGCCCACCTGGTTGGCGTACGCCAGGGCGCACCCGGCCTCGCGGGCACGGTTGGCGCACAGCTCCAGCCGGACGTCGTCCTTCTCGCGCTCGTAGGGCGAGGCGTTGGGCACCACGAGCAGCCCCGCGCCGGCCTGGGCGACGGCGGCCACCGGCCCGCCGTCCTGCCAGAGGTCCTCGCAGACCGCGATCGCCACGTCGACACCATGGAGCCGGAAGATCGGGAGGCGGTCGCCGCGGATGAAATAGCGGTATTCGTCGAACACGCCGTAGTTGGGCAGGTGGTGCTTCGCCGTGCGCGTGACCACGCGGCCACGATGGATGAGCGCGGCGGCGTCGAGCGGCGCGCCCTTCGGCTGGCCCGGGCGCGGCGTGATGCCGGAGCGGTCGACGTATCCGACGACGACCGGGATCTCGCCGAGCCCCTCGTCGGCCAGCCGGGCGGCGGTGGCCGTGAGCGTGGCGATCGACGCGTCGACGAACGACGTGCGCAGCACCAGGTCCTCGACGGGATATCCGGTGAGGAACATCTCGGTGAACACGACCAGGTGCGCGCCGCGGTCGGCGGCGCGACGTGTCCACTCGACGAGCGTGTCGGCGTTGGCGGCGAGGTCGCCGACCGCGGGATTGGTCTGGGCGAGGGCTATACGCAGCTGTGGCACGGTCTCCACCTTACGTGCGGAGGTCACGAGGCGAACGGGCTGGATCGCCTCCTGTGGATGAAGAACGGCTATCCGCCCTCGCCTGTGGAAAACCAGGAGCCCCAGCCTGTTCCGCCCGCCCTGACGGGCAGCCGAGGCGCACAGGAGATGGAGGGGAGGGGAGGGTCCGCACGGGGATGCCGGTCACAGCGGGAGGACGGCCTCCACCATGGTGCCGCCACCGGGGGCGGGGGTCGCTACGCAGGTGCCGCCGAGCTCGGCCGCCCGCTCCCGCATGGACGCCAGCCCGACCCCCGCGCGGGGGCGGCCGGGGAGCCCGGCGCCGTCGTCCTCGACGCGGACCCGCAGCGCGTCCTCGCCTCGCTCGATCGTGATGGCGGCCTTCTCGGCGTGCGCGTGCCGCCGGACGTTGGTGAGCGCCTCCTGCACGATCCGGTACGCCGCGACCTCCACGGCCGCGGGCAATCCGTCCAGCTCGCCCGTCACCCGCACCGTCGTGGCGGGCGGCCCCTCGCCGGCGAGGGCGCGCACGGCGCCGCCGAGCCCGAGGTCGTCGAGCGCGGGCGGGCGCAGCCCGTACACCAGCTGCCTGATGTCGCCGGACACCGCGTCCATGCCGGTGCGCAGGTCGCGCAGCAGCGTGTCGGCGGAGTCGGGGGACTTCTTCAGGCTGCTGCGCGCCATGTTGATCGTCATGGCCATGCTGGAGAGCGTCTGCCCGAGGCCGTCGTGCAGGTCGCGGCGCAGGCGCCGGCGTTCCTCCTCGCGCGCGGCGAGGATCCGTTCACGGGAACGCTGCAGGTCGGCGGCCATGCGCACCGCGTGCGCCACGTCCGCGGCGTACGGGACGAGGGTGGCGAGCACCCGCTCGTCGTGCGCGGCGGGGAACCGCCGGGCCCCGGGGCGCCCCAGCAGCAGACGGCCGACGGTCTCCCCGTGCCACTCCAGCGGGATCTGCCTGGGGGAGTCGCCCACCTCGCCGTTCTCGACGTACCCCGGTTTGCCGTCGACCACCTCCACGGCCGCGCCCTCGACGGCGAGCCCGTCGCGCAGCACCCTCACCACCGACGACAGGGCCCTGGACGGGTCGGCCCGGCGTACCTCCTGGGTGAGGCGCTCGGCCAGCAGCCGCGGGTCGCCGACGCTGCCGTACAGCATGCGGTCGACCAGCCGCTGCAGCCAGCGCCGCAACGGCTGGAAGAACGCGCCGGTGAACAGCGCCGCGACCAGCCCGCCGATCTGGTGCTGCTCGGAGACCACCAGGCCCGCGAGGGCGCCGATGCCGAAGTAGACCGCGCTGACGACCGCGAGGATCCCGGCGGCGACGAAGGCCCGGCTGACGATCGTGTCGATCCCGTAGAGCCGGTAACGCATCACCGAGAAGGCGATCGCCACGGGCACCACGGCCGCCCAGACCGCCGCCATCGGCCACATGCCCGGGCCGAACAGCAGGAACAGCACGTACACCGCGAAGGCCAGCAGCGGCCAGGCGATCTGGCGCCGGCCCTCGGGGCCGGAGCGGTGGAACCGCGCGACCAGGGACAGCATCGCCAGGGCGACCGCCGCGATGATGCCCACCCACGCGACCGCGCTGATCACGTCGCCGTAGGGACGCAGCGCCTCGATCGCCAGGGGGTTCGGGATGAGGGCGGGCCGGGGGTTCGGGTGCGGCGCCGGCCGGACGATCTGCCGTACGAGCTCGACGGAGATCGACAGGACGCCGAGCGCGGCGACCGGCCACCAGCGGCGGGAGGGGAGCCTGCCGTCGGGGGAGAGCAGCGGCAGCAGCATGGCCAGGGATACGCCGGACACCGCCCAGCCGACCAGGTTGACGTATCGCAGGTGACCGGCGGCGACCAGGTGCCCGTCCGCGGCCATGCGGAACATCAGCATGCCGCAGAACTGGCTGATCCCGGCCGCCAGGCCGCCGGCGCACATCAGCCAGGCCATGCTCAGGCGGGGCCGCTGGTAGACCAGGAAGGCGCCCACCACGGGGAACATCAGGCCGGCGCCCGTGTCGGGGGTGGCCGGAGGACGGGGGCGCCACTCGGGCGGCAGCCCGACGTAGAGGCTCATGGCGGCGATGACGAGCAGCGGCGACCACGCCGCCGCGGCGGTGGCCGCCACCCGCGGCCCAGTGATCTTGACCATCCCCGCTTCCCTCCCCGACCGGGGACGGTAGCGCAGGTTTCCGGGCGGCGGCAGAGGGTTACGGTGCGCCGAAGGGTGACATTTTGGGAAAGGTGCTCACCCGGCGGCCGAGCGTCGGCGCACCGCCGGGGCGATCGCGAGCTGACCGAGGGCCCCGAGCAGGCCCATCGCGCCCACCGTCAGCCACAGGACCACCTGGCCGGACGCCAGCAGCCGGGTGCCGATCAGCGGCGCGAGCAGCCCGCCGACCGACCAGGCGAAACCGTACAGCCCGCTGTACCGGCCGCGCAGGTGCGCCGGGGCGAGCGCGGCGACGACCGCCCCGGCCATGCCCGCCGTGAGGACCTCGCCGATGGACCAGACGGCGACGGTGGCGGCGTACCCGGCGGTGGTGGACACCAGTGCCGTCAGCGCGAACCCCACGCCCACCACGGCCATGCCGATCGCCAGCATCAGGCTGGGGTCGCGCTTGCTCAGCCACGGGCTGATCAGGGGCTGGACGAGGACGATCAGCAGCCCGTTGACCGCCATGGCCACGCCGTACGACGTGGTGGGCAGGCCCTGGCCGGTCACCGCGAGCGGCATCGTGGTGAACGCCTGGAGGTAGACGAAGGTGTACAGCAGGCTGAACAGCACGTACGCCACCATCAGCCGGTCCTTCAGCACCTCGGCGAAGCCGCCGCCCTCGTGGCCGTTCTTCTCGGGCCGGGTCTCGGGCACCGCCCGCCACACCAGCAGGCCGAAGGCCAGCGAGGTCAGGGCGTCGATCCAGAACAACCAGGTGAAACCGGACTGGGCCAGCCAGCCGCCCGCGACCATCGCGACGGCGAACCCCATGTTGATCGCCCAGAACAGCAGGCCGAACGCCCTGGGCCGGTCGTCCGGCGAGATGAGGTCGGTCACCATGGCCTGGGACGCGGGCCGGTAGGCGTCGACCACCAGGCCCAGCACCGCCATCACGGCGACGATCGCGGGCAGCGACGTGCTGTACCCGAGGACGATCATCGCGGCGGCCGTCGCGACCATGCCGCCCGTCAGGGTCGCCCTGCGGCCGATGTGGTCGGCCAGCCAGCCCGCCACCAGCTGCGACAGCAGCGAGCCGACGCCGAACACCGCCATGACCACCCCGGCCGTCGCGAGCGGCATGTGCCGCGCCTGGGTCAGGTACACGCCGATGAAGGGCTCGACCATGGTGCCGAGCCGGTTGACGAAGGTGCCGCCGAAGAGCACCCAGAACGCCCGGGGGAGGCCGCCGACGCGAGACTGCAGGAGGGAGGGTTTGGTGGTGGTTGCGCTGGTCACGGGCACCACTTTTGGACATTGTCCCGCGCTCGTGCCAATCTTTTAGCTCTGGCTAAAACCTCGGGGGCGCGGGTGGGGATCCAGTGGCGGTTCGGGGCCGACGACCTGGCCCGGCTCCGCTTCGCCTTCTCACCGCTGTGGGAGCTGGTCGCGAGCCTGCGGGTGCTGCAGGTCCCCGCGCGCCACTCCCTTCACCTGCCCTGGCTGCGCGCCGTACGGCCCCGGCTCGGCGCGATCGACCTGTCGGAGCTGTTCGCCCTGGTGCCCGCGCGCGGCTACATGCCCGACTTCCTCACCCCGCCCCCGGACACCCTGCTGCCCGACTTCACCGCCGAACTCGACAGGGTACGGCGGACGCCGCCCGCCCGGGCGGCCGAGGAGGCCGGATGGGCGATGACGGGCGACCGGCGGGCCGTCGCCCGGTTCCAGGCCGACCCGGTCGCGGGGATCGAGCGGGTGACGGCCACCCTCGCCGCCTACTGGGAGCTGGCGCTCGCCGAATTCTGGCCGCGGGTTTACGGCCTGCTGGAGGCCGACGTGATGCGGCGCACCAGGCGGCTGGCCGCCGGCGGCGCCAGGGAGCTGTTCGCCGACCTGCACCCCTCCGTGAGCTGGAAGGGGGACCGGCTCTTCACCCGGGGCAGCTACGACCACTCCGGGGAGATCGGCGGCGACGGGCTGCTGCTGGTGCCGAGCGTGTTCCGCTGGCCCGAGATCGCCGTCATGATCGAGCCGTACCAGCCCATGCTCGTCTACCCGGCGCACGGTGTGGGCACCGTCTGGGACGCCGGCCCGCCGCCCGCCCCCGGCGCGCTCGCCGCGCTGATCGGCAGGACGCGCGCACAACTGCTGCTCGCCCTCCGCGAGCCCGCCTCCACCACGGCCCTGGCCAGGCGGGTGTCGCTGACCCCCGGCGCGGTCTCCCAGCACCTTTCGGTGCTCGGCGGCAACGGCCTGGTCACCCGCAGGCGGCTCGGCCGCGAGGTGCTCTACCAGCGCACGGCCACCGGGGACGCCCTGGTCGGCGGCTCCTGAAACCCGCCTCAGCAGAAGAAGGGGCGGGCCGAGGGGAGCGCGGCCAGCGGCGGGCCCTCGGCGCCGTCGTGCCCCGAGACCGCGCTGCCGGACTTCTCGGGCGTCGGCGAGGGACTCGCCGGCGGCTCGCCGGACGCCCCGCCCCGCGAGGCGGACGCCCCGCCCCGCGAGGCGGACGGCCGCGGCCCGGCCTCCTTCGAGGAGCTCGCGCGGGCGGGGCCACGCCCGGGGACCCGGCCGGCCTCGTGGCGGGCACTGTGCGCGGAGGCCCCCTCCACCCCTTTCCCCGGTGTGCCGGCGGCCGGGGAGGAAGGCGGCGGTGGTACGTGGGCGGCCGGAGAGGAGGGCGGCGTCGCCATGCGGGCGGCCGGTGGCTGCCCCGTGCGGTACAGCCGGCGCGAGGTGCGCTGGAGATCCCCGGGGGCCAGCAGCAGACCGCCCACGACCAGCCGCTGGCCGTACACGTCGGTGAGGCGCACGGTGTACGGCCCGGGGCCGGCGCCCTCGGCGGCCACCCAGTAGTTGTCGGACCGGCGGGACAGGGCCTGCCAGTGGCCGGAGCGGAGGATCTCCAGCCGCCGCAGGGGATTGCCGTGGTCGACGGCCTGGATGGCCAGCCAGCGCGCGGAGGAGCCCCTCTTGAGCCGGAAGCCCACCGGCTGCGCGACCTCGGGATTGCGCACCGTGTGGTAGGTGACCCGCACGAGCCTCCCGACGGGCCCGGCGACCCGCGCGAAGGCGGAGCGGCTCAGGTCGAGCTCGCCCGGGTCGCACGTCTCGCACCGGCCGGTCACCTGCACCCGCACCGTGCCTTGCGGACCGGAGACGTCGAGATAGGCCCCGCAGGCGGCCGAGCCGGCGTACTCCTCGGTCGAGACCGCCGCGACCAGGTCGCCGATCACCGCTCCCGCGAGCGAGCAGTCGCCGCCGCCCGGCCAGGCGTCGTCGTGCCTGCGGAGCCCGGACGCTCCGGCTCCCGTGGCGGCGCAGGCGGCGTCCTTGCCGGCGCGGGCGCCGAGCGCCAGGAGCGCGAGCGCCGTCGCCATCGACACGCCCCACGCCAGGCGCTGCCGCCGATCCGTGTTCATGGCCTCCCCCTCGCCCACGTCAGGCTTGACGAACACGCTGCGATATCATGGTGTCACATTACGTGATGATGGCCTGTTCCGGTGATTCACGCCGCGATGTCGGGCAGACGCCCAGGTCGGAGGGCATGTTGCCGTGTCGGGTGAGCGGAGTTGTGCGCGGAGCTGCTCTCCCGCGTAACGTGTCCGAAACACCAAGCGGGCAGACTGGTAGAAGACCAGACATGTCTTCCGCCGACTCAGAGAATGGCTCAGCGCGACGACGATGGTGTCCGATCACCGTCCGGCAGAAGGGGATGCCTTGGACCGCCAGCAGGAGTTCGTGCTCCGCACACTGGAAGAGCGCGACATCCGGTTCATCCGTTTGTGGTTCACCGACGTCCTCGGGTTCCTCAAATCGGTGGCGATCGCCCCTGCCGAGCTCGAGGGGGCCTTCGCCGAGGGCATCGGCTTCGACGGGTCGGCCATCGAGGGCTTCGCCCGGGTCCACGAGTCCGACATGCTGGCCAAGCCCGACCCCGGCACGTTCCAGATCCTGCCGTGGCGCAGCGAGACGCCGGGCGCGGCGCGCATGTTCTGCGACATCCTCATGCCCGACGGCTCGCCCTCCCACGCCGACCCGCGCTGGGTGCTCAAGCGCACGCTCGCCAAGGCCGCCGACATGGGCTTCACCTTCTACACCCACCCCGAGGTGGAGTTCTTCCTGCTGAAGGAGCGCCCCGAAGAGGGCCGCAGGCCCGTCCCCATCGACTCCGGCGGCTACTTCGACCACACCCCGCACAGCTCCGGCCACGACTTCCGCCGCAACGCGATCATGATGCTCGAGGCCATGGGCATCTCGGTGGAGTTCAGCCACCACGAGGGCGCCCCCGGCCAGCAGGAGATCGACCTGCGGTACGCCGACGCGCTCACCACCGCCGACAACATCATGACCTTCCGGCTGGTGATGAAGGAGGTCGCGCTGGAGCAGGGCGTCTGGGCGTCGTTCATGCCCAAGCCCTTCACCGAGTACCCCGGCTCCGGCATGCACACCCACATGTCGCTGTTCGAGGGCGACCGCAACGCCTTCTACGAGCCCGGCGCCGAGTACCAGCTCTCCAAGATCGGCCGCTCGTTCATCGCCGGCCTGCTGAAGCACGCCGCCGAGATCACCGCCGTCTGCAATCAGTGGGTCAACTCCTACAAGCGGCTGTGGGGCGGCGCCGAGGCCATCGCGGGGCTCGGCGGCGAGGCGCCGAGCTACATCAGCTGGGGCCACAACAACAGGTCGGCGCTGGTGCGCGTCCCGATGTACAAGCCCCACAAGGGCGGCTCCACGCGCGTGGAGTTCCGGTCGCTCGACTCCGCCTGCAACCCCTACCTGGCCTACGCGGTGATCCTCGCCGCCGGCCTGAAGGGCATCGAGGGCGGGTACGAGATGCCCCCCGGCGCCGAGGACGATGTGTGGGCGCTGACCAGCGCCGAGCGGCGCGCCCTCGGCATCGAGCCGCTGCCGCAGAGCCTCGACGAGGCGATCACCACCATGGAGCGCAGCGAACTGGTCGCCGAGACCCTCGGGGAGCACGTCTTCGACTACTTCCTGCGCAACAAGCGCGCCGAGTGGCACGAGTACCGCCGCCAGGTCACCGAGTTCGAGCTCGGCCGCTACCTGCCGGTGCTGTAGGTCTTCCGGGCGGCCTCTTCTCCGATTGGGCGAAGAGGTCGTCCGTCATCCGGGAATCAGGCGTCCACCTCGGTCGTTGCCAGTCAGTGCGAACGCTCCCCGGGCGCACCGGGGCCCGGACGGCGCGGGCCGGGCAAGGGCGAAGTGGTCGTTCACGCCATCTCGCCGCAGGTCGTCACCTCGCCGTCACGCCGGGCTAACGGGTCCGTCATCGCCACCTGGTGCGATGTTGGCAGGGGAGTACGCGTAAAATGTGACGCTATCTCACTAAATTTACGAGTTGTCGCTCCATGTGCTGGGGCGTGGGGGTGCTGGCATGACGACTTCCGCCGGTCTGCAGACCGAGCTCACCGTTCCGGCTCGTTTCCGTGGCCCCGAGGGCATGGCCAACGGCGGCTGGATCGCCGGCACGCTCGCCGGCACCTTGGCGGGCACGCTGGACGCCTCGCACGCGCTCGAGGTGACTCTGCACCGGCCGATTCCCCTCGAGACCGGGCTGGCCATCGGTCACATGGCGAACTCGGTCTCGCTGTCCCACGACGGGCAGCTGCTCGCCGAGGCGATCCCCGTGGCGGAGGACATCACACCGCCGCCGTTCGTGCCGTTCAACCAGGCCGCCCGCGCCGAGGCCGGGTTCCCCGGGCTCACCGGGGAGCACCCCGTGCCCGGCTGCTTCGTCTGCGGGCTGCGCAACCCCGGTGACGGTCTGCGGATCTTCCCTGGCCCGGTCAAGGGCGCCGACGTGGTCGCCGCCGGCTGGCGCGTCCCGGTGACCGTCACCGACGAGAACGGCGTGGTGCCGAGCGCGCTGGTATGGGCGGCGCTCGACTGCCCCACCGGCTGGGCGCACGACGTCCCCGGTGGCCCGGGGCTGCTCGGCCGCATCACCGCCCAGGTGTTCCGCCGGGTCTACCCCAACGGCACCTACTCCGTCGTGGGCCGGGCGAGCGGCCGCGAGGGGCGCAAGCTGTTCGGCGAGAGCGCGGTCTACGAGGTCGACGGCACCCTGGTCGGCGCCGCCAAGGCCACCTGGATCCTGCCCGCCTGACCACGACGCACGAGTCTCGCCGCGGTCTCACCAGATCGCGGCGAAGCCTGTGACCAGCGCGAACGCCACGGCGGCGCTCAGGGCGAGCGTGCCCGCTCCGACGACCACCGACAGGGCGAAGATCGACCAGCGGAACAGCCGGTAGCCGAGGGGCGCCCGCCCCTCGGCCACCCTGCCCCCGGCCCATGGCTCGCGCAGGTCCGCAGTGGTGACCTCGGCGTCCTCGGCGGGCGGCGGGGACGCCAGCGGCAGGCCGGTCAGCCAAGCCAGCAGCACGACGATCGCGGCGTCGTCCGCGGGCAGCCCCGAGGCCAGGTAACGCACCTCGCCCGCCGTCTTCGCCAGGTCGCGCACCATGTTCCCCAGGCCCACGCCGTCGAACCAGCCGGGCAGGTGTTCGCAGTCCTGCCCGACGGCCGTGCGCCGCAGCAGGTCCGCCTTGGTGACCACCACGGCGACCCGCTTCTGCCGCCCGCCGTCCTCGCGGGCGGCGAGCTCGTTCCTGACCCGCTGGAAGGTGTCGGCCGGGTCCTCCGGGGACAGCACCACCCCCGCGGCCCGCAGCTCGTCCCGCTCACCGGGTGAAAGCCCCTGCTGCACCAGGGGCAGGGCGAAGGGGTCCACCACGATGAGCATCGCCTCGGTGTGGGCCAGGTAGGACATCTCCTCGACCCCGGCGGCCCCGGTGAAGCCCTCGCCGGAAGGGTCGAACAGGTACAGCAGGCGGTTCCCGCTCCGCGACCGCGAACCGGGCAGCGTGACGTCCACCATGGTCGCCGACGGGGCCGCCGTCGTCGTCTTGGCCACCTTGCCCGCCCGCAGCTCCTCCCGCGACCGGGCGAAGGCGATCTCGTCGCCCCGCACCACGAAACCGGCCCGCCCGCTGGCCGCCTTCACCGCCCGGTGCAGGGCGCTGATCGCCAGCACCATGAACGTCGTCTTGCCCGCGTCCGGGCCGCCCACGAACGGCAGCGGCTCGATCCGCACCCGGCCGATCCGGGGCGGCAGGGCCCGGCCGCAGTTCGGGCAGTACGCCTGCAGCCGGAAACGGCCGAGCACGATCGCGGTGGGAAGCCGCGTGCCGCACCGGCACACGTGCCGGAACGCCCCGTCCTGGTTCGGGATCAACCGCCGGTGACGTTCCCCACAGGTCGGGCAGGCGTACTCGGGCAGGGCGATCCGGGCGTAGCACTGCGGATGCGGGCAGGTCTGCAGGATGCGCCGCACCAGCATGAAGGCCTGCTCGGCGCCGCGCAGCGCCAGCACGCAGGCGAGCCACAGCAGCGTGCCGACCGCCGTCACGACGCCGTACGCGGCGGCGAGCCCGGCGCCCAGTCCGGCCAGGGGCAGCAGGGTGAGGACCAGGCCGACGACCATGGCCAGCCAGATCGGCACCAGGAACAGGCCCTGGTAGCCCCCCATCAGCCACCGGGTGGCGGTGCGGAGCGCGAGGCCCGCGGTGCCGATCATCGCGGGGACGGCCGCGCGGAGGATCTGCCACCAGTCGCGGGACGCCTGGGTGAAAAGGTAGTGCCGGTAGGCCGGGTCGCGGCCCGCGTCCGGGTCGCCGGGGACGGCCGGCGAGAGGCCCTCGGCGGTGGCGGGCAGCAGGATGCGCGTGGCCCGCAACATGTAGTGCGCCAGCCCGGCCGCGGTCGCGGCCACCACCGTGACGGCGCAGGCGACGGGGAAGCCGTACAGGAACCCGAAGTACATGCAGACGGCCCAGACCGCCACTCCCAGCAGGACCGCGAGCGGCATCAGACGTCCTCGCGCTTCCAGGGCCGCCCGCGCCGGGGTCTCGTCATCTCCCTCAGGCCGTCCAGGAGCGCGGTGTCGTGCCGGAGGCGGGACTCCAGCGAGCGGGACACCCCCCAGCCGTCCAGCTCCGCCCTCGCCCACGAGTCCAGCGCCGCGGCCGCGGCCCCCGACACGTGGAGCCGTACGGCGATCTCCAGCAGGGCCAGGCGGTCGTCGCGCGTCCTGCGGCCGTCCAGCCAGGCCCGGACCAGGGCCGCCCGGGGGCCGTCGGGCAGCGATCGGGCGACCTCGGCGCGGAACGCCGCGTCGCGCCCGGCCAGCCACCGCGCCGCGGCCGCCGTCGCCTCGCGCAGGAGCTCCTCGTGGGCCTCCTGCCGGAGGTCGTCCAGGCGGCGGAGAAGCGTGGCGGCGTCACCGGGACCGCCCGCCGCGCCGGCGGCCGCGGCGAGGAGCACGGCCTCGGCGTCCCTGGAGGGATAGCCGGGCACGCGGTCGCGCACCAGTTCGGCGAGCCGTACCGTGCCGGGGGAGCCGAGGCCCTCGGCCAGGAACGCGCGGGCCGGCAGGTCGCGCAGGTGCGGGGAGGCGTCCATGGCGGGGCCGAGCCGGGCGACCAGGTCGGCGCACTCGGCCGCTCCCGGCGCCTCCTCCCAGATCAGCCCCAGCGCCTCGTCCCACTCGCCGGCCTCCCCGGGGAGGCCGGCGTCCGGGTCCGCGGCATCGGGGGAGGGGGCGAGGTGGAGCAGCCGCCCGGTGGCGTCGGCGCGGGAGAGGTGGCCGTGGCGTAGCCGGGAGAGCACCACCGCCGTCCCCGTCCGGGGGGTGGCCGACAGGTCGCGCGAGGCGAGCCGCTCGCACACCGCGCCGGTCAGCATCCGCTCGCGGACCTCTACGGTGGCCTCCTCCAGCCCCGGCAGGGCGCCGCCGAGCGCGCTCTCCCGCAGCTCGACCGGGAGGCCCTCGATCAGCCGTCCGAGGTCGCCCCTGCCGTCGCGGGCGAGGGCGCGGGCGGCGTGTTCGAGGCCCTCTGCGGCCACGGGCACGCCCATCGCGTGGGCCGTGCGGACGACGCGTCCCACCTCGTCCAGGTCGTGGGCGGCGGCGACCGCCCGCGCCGCCTCGGGGCGGAGGGCGTCACGCGTCTCGTCCCGCCGGGCGGGCGGCGGCGCGGGCAGGGCGCGGTCGCGCAGGGCCAGGACGGCGCACCGCGCCGCGCAGCGCTCGGCGACGTCGGCGGGGGCCAGGGCGCGGGCGGCGGAGGCCAGCTCGAACCCCATGCGCTCCGACGCCCGTCCGAGCTCGTGCCAGATCCACTCGGGCAGGCCGGGTGAGAGCGCGCGGGCCACGGCGGACTGCTCCTCGGCGGTCACACCGGGATCACCCCGGCAGAACGCCAGCAGCGCCGCGCCGCTCTCCGGATCGAAGCCGCCGCCGTCCTCCCGGCGGTCCTCGGTCTCCGGTCGCGCCCGCCCGTCCTCGGTCTCCGGCGGTACGTGGCCGCTCAGCTCGCCGATCGCGTCGATGCCCTCCAGATCGGTCCGCCGCCAGCAGTCGGCGATCGTGCGGGCGAAGCGGCCGGGAGGCGCGCCGGGCCCGCCGTCGGGGACGTCGAGGCGGACGACGGCGGCCTCGACGTCGGACGGCAGCCACACGTCCGGGGTGGTGCCCACGATGACCTGGGAGGCGGTGGCCGGGTCGGCGCTGTAGGTGAGGAACGGCAGCCGGGCCGCCACCGGCCACGGCAGCGAATAGGAGATCACCGCGATCCAGCGGACGATCTCCTCGACGTCCGGGCACACCAGCACGACGCGGCCGTGCCCCCGGGCGAGGGTGTGGCAGACGGTGGACAGCAGGGCGCCCAGCCGGGCGTAGGCCGCCTCGCCCTGCCGGGACAGCCAGTCCGACAGCCATTCGGGGTCGAGGTGGTCGCCGGGGGCGAGGTCGGACAGCTCGGGCAGGTCGCTGCCGGGGGAAGCGGGGGCGTCCGACCACACCGGCGACCGCCACAGCTCCACCGGCCTCAGCCCGGTCAGCTCGCCGGGACCGGCGACCACCGCGTGCCCGAGGAAGTTGCCGTACCGCCCGGAGTAGTCGCGTCCCAGGTAGACGCAGCGGGTCAGCACGCGGAACGCGCCCACCCGGCCGTAGCCGAGCGCGACGGGGAAGGCGGTGATCTCGTCCGGCGTGGGGGCCAGCGGGGCGGCGGGCGGCGGCCGGTAGGTGAGGAAGGCGGCCACCTGATCGGCGAGGCCGTGGGGGAGGCCCGGCGACCGGGCCACGAACTGGAACCCCGCCCGCCCGGCGGTGCCGGCCTCCGCCGAGGTGTAGTGCAGCTGCCAGGCCACCCGCCCTCACCCCCGCCCGCTTGAGGAGACCCGGCGGCTTGAGGAGGCCCGGCGGCTTGAAGAGGTCCGCCCGCTTGAAGAAGCACGCCCGCCGCCGGCGTGCCCGCGGACGAGACCCCTCCCGCCATCCGGGCGGCGGTACCCCGGTCCGGTCATCGGCGCGTCCCGGCGAGCATGCCGAACCTGTACAGCAGCCACAGCAGCGGATCCTCCACCCGGTAGGGGCGGATGCCGCCGGGCCCCACCCGGTCGGCGCCCGGTACGCCGCCGAGAGCCGACAGCCCGAACAGCGCGAAGTCGGTGAAGTGCTGACGCAGGTACCGGTCGACCATGCCCGCCTGCCATTCGTCCAGCAGGGCCCTGACCTGCTCGTGCACCGCGTCCCTGTCGTCGAGGTCGAGCGTGCCGGACGGGACGCGGGCGCGGTGCAGCGCCGACTGCGCGTCCATGCCCTCGCGCAGCGCGTCGATCTTGCTGAGCGCCACCGCGACCGGCACCTTCAGCCGCCCGCCCCCCGAACGGTCGCGCAGCAGCTCGGTCACCCTGCTGATCACGTTGATCGGATCGCTGTCGGGGTCGCCCGCGTTCAGGCCGCCCCTGGCCTGGGCGAGCCCGTCCAGCGAGGCCTTGGCCCCCGGCAGCTCCAGCGGGTCGACCAGGAACACCACGGCGTCGGCGGCGTTGAGGTAGCGCAGGTGGGTCTCGGTGGACTCGCGGCTGCGGAGGTCCTCCCCGGCCGTGTCGAAGAACACCAGGGTGAGCGACATCGTCCTGCTGCGCAGCCGCCCCGGCACCGTGCGCGTGAGCAGGTACACCAGCGGGTCGCGGGGCTCGGTCGCCGCCGGGCGCGTCGTGCTGAGCAGCCGCTGCTCGCCGTACAGCGGGCGGGCGAAGTCCTGCTTGTAGCGGGCGATCGTCCGGTCGTCGCAGGCCACGAGGGAGGCGTCCAGCTCGGCGCCGACCCGGTTGGTCAGCTCGTGCAGCAGTACGGCGATGTAGGTGCTCTTGCCGGACCCCTTGGCGCCGACCAGCGCGACGATCCGGCCCGGGTTGGCGCAGTACTCCGCCGGCAGCCGGTTGTGACACTCGGGGCACACCCGCCACCCGGTGGAGCGCCCGCAGTGCGGGCAGTCGGCCCGGCGGCCGGGCCTGCGCACCGAGAAGACCGGCGGCAGCGACGCGGCCGCGCTGGACCCGAGGTAGTCGGCCAGCGTCTCGTCCAGCCGCGCCTCGCAGCCGCCGCCGCGCCCGGCACGGCCCGCGCAGCGGAATGCGATCTTGTTCCGCTCCAGGCGGGCGAAGCAGAAGGGGCAGGTGACGACCAACGGATCACTCCGCCTTCATCCGCCGGACCGGCGGGTCGACGAGCACCACGTCCGGGGCGTCCCCGTCGGCGAAGCAGCGCAGCCAGTACGGCCTCGCCTGCCGGGGCTCGGGGACGGTGAGCCGGGCGGGCACCGCGAGGTCGGTCCAGGACGTCAGCACGACACCGTCGTCGGCGGACTTCGGCTGGACATGCCCCGGTTTGAGCACCAGCTGGAGGCGCCGCAGCCGTACCGGCGGGTCGGAGGTGACCTCCACCACCACCGAGCGCCGCCACACCGGCCCCTGACGGGTGAGGTCGTAGTGGACGGGGACCCGCGCGGCGAGACGCGCATCGGCCGCCGGGCCGCGCACCCGCTCCCCGCGCACCAGGGTGGTCGCCGCCACCTCCACCGTCACCGGCAGGTGCTCGGGCACCTCCAGCCGTACGCCGCCCTGCGCCCGGTAGGCGGCGGAGTTGAGCAGCAGACAGTGGCCGCCGCAGCGCACCTCCACCTCCGGCACGTCCGCCGGCCAGTCGAAACCGACGTACACGGTGGCGCCTCGCCGCTGGACCGTCAGCCCGCCCACGGGGGTGAGGTTGACGTGGTCGCGGTGCGCGCCGATCGTGGCGAGCTCTCCGGCGACGGTGACGGCGAGCAGCACGACCCGTCCCGGACGCGGGCGGACGGCCTGCCCCTCCCTGGTGGGGACGGCGGGGACGGCCCGGGTGGCGGCGCGCAGCTCGGCGAGTGAGACCGTGGTCCCCACCGGCCACGGCGGCGGCCCGTCGAGCGCGACGATCTCCACCGTCCCCGCCGGGGGCTCCTCGTGGCGCACGATGTAGGTGCCGGGGGCCGAGGAGTCGGGCTCCAGGGTGAAGCCGGTGACCGGCCGGGGACGGCCCCGGGGGGTGACGGTGCGCCGCACCCCCGGTGTCAGGACCTCCCCCTCCGGCGCCGGGTAGCAGGCGGCGACGAGGTAGGTGTAGCTCGTGCCGTTGACCACGTCCCTGTCGAGGAACCCGGTGTCCCCGGCGGCGATCGCCCGTCCGTCGCGGATCACCACCACCCTGGCGGCCTCCTCCGGACGGGCCCACCGCCCCGACACCACGCCGTCGCCCGCCGTCAGCCGGACGTCCCCGGGCTCGGGCCGCACGATCAGCGGAGCGGCGGTGCAGGGCGTGGACGCGGCCTCGTCGCGGCGGGCCACCACCCAGTACGCCAGCGGCTCGTTGACGGGCGGCCGCTCGTCGCGCGCGGAGGTGCGCTCGGTGGACGAGAGCGGCACGCCGTTGCGGTACACGTCGTAGACGATGCGCCCCGCCCGCGACGGCGACGGCTGCCACAGCAGGTCGACCGCGTCGTCGCGCACCTCCACGCGCAGCGTCCGCGCCGGGTAGGGGGCCAGGCGGGCGAGCAGCTCGGCCGCGCCCGGCAGGTCGGGGACGCGCTGCAGGGCGTCGCGCAGGGCCAGCCACGCCTCGTCGGGGTCCAGCGCCGCCCGCGCCCGCTCCCTGAGCTGCACGGCCCGCGCCAGCCGCGCCCGCACCTCCACGGCGAGCTCGGCGGCCTCGCCGGTGAGGGCGCCCGGCTCGAGCGCCTCGGCGAAGTCGGCCGCCGCGTGGATCTCCCCGGCGTCGACCAGCTCGCGCAGCCGCGCCGACGGCCCGCCCGCGACGGCGCCGCCCTCCGCGCGGACGGCGAAGACCAGCCTGCGGGCGTCCTCGGGCGCCAGGTCGAGCTCGGTGGTGGCGTGCCGCAGCAGCGTGTCGTCGTACGGATGCTCCCGGACCCGCTCGCGCAGGCGCGTCACGACGTCGTACAGGATCAGCGCCGACGGGTCGTGGGAGCCGCGCAGGGCCGCGAGCACGGTGTCGGCGCTCGTCGTCCACGGGCCCCGCGTACGGGCCGCCCAGTGGCGCTCGGCGTCCTTGATCGCATCCTCCACCGTCCCGCCGTCCGGCACCCTGACGGACCCGCCCGGCCGTGCCGCGGAATCGCCGGCCGGCATCCGCATCCCCGCGCAGCGCTCGCCGAACACGAAACGGCCCAGGTGGCCCATGCCGAGCGTGTCGAGCGCCTCACGCGCCCTGCCGTACCCCGCGTAGGGGGCGGAGGCGGGCAGCGGGTCGGGAGCCCGGACCTCGATCGACCGCTCGGCCGCGAGGCGCGCGGCCTCCTCGGGAGTGACGCCGCTCGAACGGGCGATCGTGGCCACCAGGGCGGGCGACAGCATGCGCAGGGTGCCCGCGGCGTCGTCCAGGCGGCGGCGGGCGTCGCGCAGCCGGCGCTCCGCACGGCCCTCGGCCTCGCCCAGCGCCTCGCGCAACGGCCCCAGGTCCCCCTCGGCGGCGGCCGAGAAGATCGGCGCCATCCGCGCGTGGTCGGCCTCCAGGCGGTCGGCGAGCCGCTTGTACTTGAGCATGCCGCGCGCCCGGCGCCAGCACTGGCGGACCTGCCTGACGGTCTCGGTCACCTCCGCCGCGTTCATCGCCTCGCTCAGCTGGTAGCGGGCGCGCAGGCCCTCCGGCGGGAGCCCGCCCGCCTCGCGCGCGGGCTCCAGGACCTCACGGGTGTAACGCTGCTCGTCGAACGCCACGCGGCCGCCCGGCTAGCCGACCCGGACGCGGGAGAGGGCGGCCCGCGACTCGGCCACCTCTTCCTCGGACATGCCGCCGATCTGGATGCGCAGCTCCAGCTCCTCGCCGGTCTCACGCTCACGGGCGGTCACCTGGAGCAGGCCGGAGGCGTCGAGCGCGAAGGTCACCTCGATCGGCCACCCCGCGGGCTTGCCGGGCGGGATCTTCAGCACGCCCTCGGCGATCAGCGCGTTGTCCTCGGGCTCGTCGGACTCGGCGCTGCCCGCCTGCTCCATGACCTCGACGTTCACCCCGGTCTGGCCGGTGTCGACGGTGTAGAAGTCCTGCGTGACGGAGGCGGGGAGCGGGTCGTTGGCGTGCACGAGGTGCTCAACGCCGCGCCGCCTGGTCTCCTTGTCGGTGACGACGATGCCGAAGGCGCGGGAGGCGACGGTCCTGATGGTGCGCCCCGCGATCTGCTCCTGCTGGTCGGCCGACAGGCCCGCCCGCGCCGCCATGTCCTCGGCCCGTTCGCGCTCGCCCGAGCGCAGCAGCCGCCGGTAGGTCTCCTCGAAGGCGTACAGCGCCGCGCCCTTGGCCACCGCCAGGTCGGGGTCCTGCATGCGGGGGACCAGCTCGAACTCCTTCTGCAGGGCCTCCGCCACGGCCGGCATCTTGGTGGAGCCGCCCACCAGCACCAGGTGGTCGTACCTCTGGACGCCCTTGAGCGCGGCGGTCTCGATCGTCCTGCGGGTGATCTCGATCGTGCGGTCGAGCAGGTCGCGGGTGAGGTCGGCCAGGGCGTCGCGCGTGAGCTCGACGGTGGCGACCCTGCCCTCGTGCACGACGCGGACGGCGTGCTGGGTGCGGGTGGACAGGGTCTTCTTCAGGTCCTCGGCGTCACGGCGCAGCTGCTGCTCGGACTGCTTGTCCAGCAGCGGGTCGCCCGCGTCGGGGTGCTCGGCGCGGAAGCGCTCGGCCAGGTGCTCGACCAGCCGGTCGTCCCAGTCGGCGCCGCCGAGCTCGTGGTCGCCGTCGGTGCAGACGACCTCGATGTCCCCGCCCTTCAGCGTGATCACGGTGGTGTCGAACGTGCCGCCGCCGAGGTCGTACACCAGGATCGTGTGGTCCTGGTCGGGATTGAGCACGCCGTAGGTGATCGCGGCGGCGATGGGCTCGGAGATGATGTCGATGACGTTGAGCCCGGCGATGTGCCCGGCCTTGCGCGTGGCGTCGCGCTCGGCGGCGCCGAAGTACGCCGGCACGGTGATCACGACGTCCTCGACGTCCTCGCCGGTCGCCGTGCGGGCGTCGTCGGCGAGCTTGCGCAGGATGAAGGCGGAGATCTCCTCGGGCGTGTACGCCCTGTCGTGCCGCACCCGCGGCACGTCCTGCCCCATGTCGCGCTTGATCCGGCTGACCACCAGGTCGGGCTCCAGCACGGCGCTGTCCTTGGCGGCGGCCCCCACCACGACGTTGTCGGGAGACTCGAAGAAGACCACCGACGGGGTGGTGTCGGTGCCCTCCAGGTTGCGCAGCACCGTCGGCCGTCCGACGTCGTCGACGTAGGCGATGCAGGAGTACGTCGTGCCGAGGTCGATCCCGTGAACAGCCATCCCTTTACTCGCTCTCCTCGTCGTCATCGTCCTTGCCGTCCGTCACGGCCCTGCCGACCACCACCGACGCCTTGCGCAGCACCCGCTCGCCCTGCGCGAAGCCGTCGACCAGCACCTCCACCACCGTCCCGTCGGCGTCCGCGTCCACGGTCCGGGTCTCGACCGGGCGGTGGACGGCCGGGTCGTAGGCGTCCCCCGGCTTGACGCCGACCCGCTCGGCGCCGGTGCGGCCGAGCACCTCGGCCACGTCGTCGGCCAGCGCCGACAGCAGGGGACCGGCGAGCGCGGCGGGCGGAGGGTCCGAGGCCTGCCAGCGGGCCGCCTCGCGCGCCGCGGTGTCGTGGAGCCGGTAGAGACCCGCCCTGACCGGGGTGAGCGCCTCCTCCAGGAGACCGTGCCGCAGGCGCTGGTTCTCGGTGTGCAGCCGGTCGATCACCTCTTCGCGGTGCGCCGCCCGATCGTGCTCGCGCCGGACCGTCTCGGTGAGGGCCGTGAGCAGCCGGGTGAGCTCTTCCACCTGGCGGGCCAGCTCTCCGGCACCCTCGGGAGGGCCTTCGGGGGGGCCTTGGGGAGGGGAGGAATCACCGGGAGATGCCTCCTCGGAGGGAGGCGGGTGCGGCTCTTCGGGGGAAGGCGCCATCTATCTCCTCAGAAATACCGGAATTCCTGCCGCCTGTAACTCTAGCCACGAAAGGCCCCCACCTGGTAGGGAGCAAGTTGTCCGATAATGAGCTTTATGTCGAGCTGGGTGGGTCTTCTTTGCAGGGTATGTGGGCGGATGTCGCGTGGGTCACATCTATAACGGTGCTGCTTGGAAATGAGCGGGAAAGGGTGTCTTAATAGGTATATGGGCAGCTATATCGCCTGTTCCGGGGCAAGGTGGTGGTTTCGGTCATCCATAATTGGGGCATGAAGCAGCGGGTTCTGATCATCGAGCACGAGGCCGACGCCGGCCTGGGATTCTTCGCCGGCTGGCTGGCGGAGGCAGGACTGTCCTACGACGTCGTCCGCCCCTACCTAGGCGAAAAGCTCCCCACCCTCCCGCCCGCCGACCCCACTTCCGGCAGGCCCGCATCCGCGGACTTCGTCTCTGGTGGTCCCACGGCCGGTGACCTCACTTCCGATGGGCCCGCGTCCGCCGACCTCGCTTCCGGCGTTCCCGCGGCCGGTGACCCGGTCGAAGCCCAGGCCCCTGTGGGCGGGGACGGTCCTGCGCGGCCCGATGGCGTGATCGTGCTCGGAGGCGCCGCCGCTGCCTGGGACGACACGGGCTACCCCTGGCTGCCCGCCACCCGCGACCTGATCAGGCGCTCGGTCGAGGCCCGCGTCCCCACGCTCGGCATCTGCCTCGGCGCTCAGCTGATGACCCTCGCCTGCGGGGGAAAGGTCGAACGCGGGGCCGCGGGACTGGAGGTGGGCCTCGGGGAGATCTCGCTGCTGCCGGCCGCGTCCGACGACCCGCTCTTCCGCGCTCTCCCGCGGGCCGTCCGCGCCGTGCAGTACCACCAGGACGCCATGACGGCCCTCCCGCCGGACGCGGTGCCGCTCGCCACCGGGACGATGTACCCGAACCAGGCCTACCGCCTCGGCGACCGGGCCTGGGCCGTCCAGTTCCACCCGGAGGCCACCCCGGAGATCTTCGCGTCCTGGACCGCCTCGACCACTCAGGAGATCGCCGCCACGGGCGCCGACCCGCGTGCCCTCGACGCCGACGTCCTCGCCGCCCGTGACGAACTCACCAAGACCTGGCACCTCCTCGCCGACGCCTTCACCAAGATCGTGAAAGCCGGCCGGAACCCGACCGGCACCTGAGTCCCGCGCCTGTCGAACGGCCCAAGGTGGCGGGAGCGAAACGCTCAAGGCGGAGGAGTGAAGCGCCAAAGACGGTGGGGGAGCGTTGACGACGGTGGAGTGAAGGAGCGGCTACGTTTGGGTTGTGAATGCCGAGACCCGGATGCAGACGACGGCCGGGCGGCTCGCCCGGCTCGGGTTCGCCGACGGAGCGCGGGCCGAGCGGCTCCTCGACGGGCTCGGCCCCGAGGCCGTCGGTGATCTCGGCCTGCTCGGCGCCCTGGTGGCCACGGCCGACCCCGACCTCGCGCTCACCTCGCTCGACCGCCTCGTCGAGCGCGACCCGAGCGTCCTCGGCGCGCTGCGCGCCGACCCCGGGCTGCGTGCGCGGCTGATCGGCGTCCTCGGCCTGTCGGCGGCGCTCGGCGACCACCTCGTACGGCACCCCGAGCACTGGAAGCTCCTCGAAGGCGAGCAGGCCACCGAACGCATGTCCGAGCCCGGCATGCGCGCCGAGCTCCTTTCGGCCGTCGGCGCCGGCCCGTCCGCTCCGCGGCCCGGTGGCCTTGGTGGCGGGATCGACACCATGTCGGCCCTGCGGGCCGCCTACCGTGGCAGGTTGCTGCATCTGGCGGCGCGGGACGTCACCGGTGTGGCGTCGCTGCCCGAGGTGACCGCGGAGTTGTCCGACCTCGCCGCCGCCGCGCTGGAGGCGGGCCTCGCCATCGCCAGGACCGAGGTCCCCGAGAGCGACCAGGTACGGCTCGCGGTGATCGGCATGGGCAAGTGCGGCGCCCGGGAGCTCAACTACATCAGCGACGTGGACGTGATCTTCGTCGCGGAGCCGTGCGAGGGCGTCGACGAGACCAAGGCGCTCCAGACGGCCACCAGGCTCGCGCAGGGCATGATGCGGGCCTGCTCGGCGAGCACCCCCGAAGGGGCGCTGTGGCAGGTCGACGCGGCCCTGCGGCCGGAGGGCAAGGCGGGCCCGCTGGTCCGTACGCTCGCCAGCCACCTCACCTACTACCGCCGCTGGGCCAAGACCTGGGAGTTCCAGGCGCTGCTGAAGGCGCGTCCGGTGGCCGGCGACATGGAGCTCGGCGAAGAGTACGTCGCGGCCGTCAACGAGCTGGTCTGGCAGGCCGCCGCCCGCGAGAACTTCGTCGAGGACGTGCAGGCGATGCGGCGCAGGGTCGAGGCCAACGTCCGCGCCGGCGAGGCCGACCGGCAGATCAAGCTGGGGCCGGGCGGCCTGCGCGACATCGAGTTCGCCGTCCAGTTGCTCCAGCTCGTGCACGGCCGCTCCGACCCGCTGCTGCGCCGACGCGCCACGCTGCCCGCGCTCGCCGCGCTCTCCCGGGGCGGGTACGTCGGCCGCGACGACGCCAAGGCCCTCGCGGAGGCCTACACCTTCCTGCGGCAGGTCGAGCACCTGCTCCAGCTGCACCGCCTGCGCCGCACCCACGTGGTCCCCGAGAACGACACCGACCTGCGCCGCATCGGCCGGGCCCTCGGCATGACGGCCGACCCGGTCGGCGAGTTCACCACCCGCTGGAAGCGCCACGCCATGGAGGCCCGGCGGCTGCACGAGAAGTTGTTCTACCGCCCGCTCCTGCAGGCCGTGGCCAGGCTGCCCGGGGACGAGGTCAGGCTGTCGGCCTCGGCCGCCGCCGCGCGGCTGTCGGCCCTGGGCTACGCCGACCCTGAGGGGGCTCTGCGGCACATCGCCGCCCTGACCAGCGGTGTCTCGCGCAGGGCCGCCATCCAGCGCACCCTGCTGCCGGTCATGCTGGGCTGGTTCGCCGACGCGCCCGACCCCGACGCCGGGCTGCTCGGATTCCGCCAGGTCAGCGACAAGCTGGGCACCACCCCCTGGTACCTCCGCCTGCTGCGCGACGAGACGGCCGTGGCCGAGCGGCTGGCCCGGCTCCTCGGCACCAGCCGCTACGTCACCGGGCTCCTCCTGCACGCCCCCGAGGTCGTGGCGATGCTCGGGTCCGACGCCGAGCTCGCCGCCCGCCCCAAGGAGGCCCTCGTCGCCGAGGCCGACGCGCTGGTCAGGCGGCACGCGGCCGACGCGGAGACCGCCGTCGCCTCCGTCCGGGCGCTGCGCCGCCGCGAGCTGTTCCGTACGGCCGTGGCCGAGCTGGCCGGGTACATCGACGTCGAGGAGGTCGGGCGGGCACTGTCGGAGCTGAACGACGTCACCATCCAGGCGGCCCTCGACGCCGCCGTCCACAAGATCTCGCTGGAGCGGCGCGGGGAGTTGCCCACGCGGTTCGCGGTGATCGCCATGGGCCGCCTCGGCGGGTACGAATGCTCCCACGGCAGCGACGCCGACGTGATGTTCGTCCACTCGCCGCTTCCCGGGGCCGACGAGAAGGCCGCGACCGACGTGGCGTTCGCGGTCGCCAACGAGCTGCGCCGCCTGCTCGCGCTGCCCGCCCCCGACCCGCCTCTGCCGATCGACCCCGACCTGCGTCCCGAGGGCCGCCAGGGCCCGCTGGTGCGCTCCCTGTCGTCCTACGCGGCCTACTACCGGCGGTGGTCGTCGCCGTGGGAGTCGCAGGCTCTGCTGCGCGCCCGCTTCTCGGCGGGCGACCCCGAGCTCGGAGCCGAGTTCATGGCCCTGGCCGAGCCACTGCGCCATCCGCCGGGCGGCATCGACGACGGGGCCGTGCGCGAGATCCGCAGGCTGAAGGCCCGCATGGAGGCCGAGCGCCTCCCGAGGGGCGCCGACCCGCTGCTGCACACCAAGCTCGGCAGGGGCGGGCTGTCCGACGTCGAGTGGCTGGCGCAGCTGCTCCAGTTGCGGCACGCCCACGACGTCCCCGGGCTGCGCACCACCCGCACGCTGGACGCCCTGCGGGCCGCGGTGGGGGCGGGGCTGCTGTCCGAGGCCGACGAGGAGGTGCTGGCGGAGGCGTGGCGGTTCGCCTCGCGGGTCCGCGACGCGATCATGCTGGTGCGCGGGAGGGCGGGCGACAGCATTCCCGCCGACGTGCGCGAGCGCGCGCTGATCGCGAGGGCCCTGGGCTACCCGCCCGACGGGTCGGAGGACTTCGTGGAGGACTACCTGCGCGCCACCCGGCGGGCCAGGGCGGTCACCGAGCGGGTGTTCTACGGCGGGTGATCCGGCGGGTTCCAGCGGAGTTCGTCCGCGCGTCGATCCGGCTGAGTACCTTGGGTGAGGTCCTTTGGGGTCAGCATTGGGGGAGACGGTCGTGCCCATCTCGGAGTTCCTCGCCGGCGTGCGGAGCCTGGTCGGCAACGCCCTGCTCGTCCTGCCCTCGGTGACGGCGTGCGTCTTCGACGACCAGGGGCGGCTGCTGCTCGCCCGCCACAACGAGCTGGGGGACGTCTGGGCGCCGCCGGGCGGCATGGTGGAGCCCGACGAGGTTCCGGAGACCGCCGTCGTCCGTGAGATCCGCGAGGAGGTCGGGCTCGACATCGAGGTCCAGGGCCTCATCGGCGTGTACGGAGGGCCCCAGTTCCGTTCGGTCTACCCCAACGGTGACCAGGTCTCCTACGTCATCACGGCCTACGGCTGCACCGCCGGCGCCACCACGGCGCGGCCCGACGGGGTGGAGATCGCGGAGACCCGGTGGGTGACGGAGGCCGAGGCCGCGACGTTCCGGCTCACCGCCTGGGCGCCGGCCGTGCTGCCGGAGGTGTACGCCTGGTGGCGCGCCCGTGCGGAGACCCGCGAGCCCGCTGGGCGCTGAGGCCCGCGGGCGCTGATCCATTCCCGCTGGGGCCATGTCATTGCGGCGACCGTAGCCGAGGGTGTATCTAGAGTCACGGGTGATCTCCATTGGACTCTGTTTACCTCGACCTGGCCATCGGCCTGGTCCTCGCGTTCCTGCTGTTCTCGATGCTCGTCAGCGGCGTGAACGAAGGTCTCGTCCGGCTGCTCGGCATCCGCAGCAAGTTCCTGTGGGCCTACCTCAGGGACACCCTCGACGGCCCGGACGGCAAGAAGTCGTGGATCCCGAGCTCCGTCGCCGAGGTCTTCGCGCGGCTGCCGTTCGGCGGGAAGGACGCCCGGCCGTCGTTCAGCCCGCTGCCCGCCCCCGTGGAGAGCGCCGCGACGACCTGGTCGGGGCGGCTGTACGAACGGCTCCGCGAGATCGACCACCGCAAGGACGGCAAGACGAGCATCGCCTCGATCCCGCCCGCGCGCTTCGCCGTGGCGATGATGGAGATCGTGACGGGGGAGGGCGGCGTCGCCCCGATGCTGGCCAATCTGAAGGACGCGCACAGCCCGCTGTACGGGCCGCTGCAGGGCATCTGGGACACCGCCCGCGGCGACCTGGACGCGTTCCGCAAGGGTGTGGAGGAGTGGTTCGACGGCGAGATGCAGCGCCTCACGATGCTGTACCGGCGCTACGTCCGCTGGGTGATCGCCGCGCTGGGCCTGGTGCTCACCCTGCTGTTCAGCATGGACTCCCTGGAGTACGGCAAGGCGATCCTCACCGACAATGCCATCCGCGCCCAGGTGGCCGCGGTGGCCGACGGGGGAGCGCAGTCGCTGGCGGGCCTGCGCGACAGGTGCCCCGACCACCCGGCCGATCCGTACGGCTGCGTGACCGAGGTGCTGTCGGCTCCGGCGTTCGTGAACATCGTGGGCAACGCGCCGGTGTCGGTGAGGATCCCCGGCGACGGCAGCCCGAGCTGGTCGTGGAACGGCGGCCAGTGGCTGCACCGCCTGCTGACGCCCGGCCACTGGCCCGGGTTCCTGATCACGTTCTTCGCCCTGTTGTTCGGGGCCCCGTTCTGGTGGGACATCTTCCGCCGTCTCACCGGTATCCGGGTCCGGGCGGGTGAGACCAAGCAGTAGCGGACCACCGAATCCCCGCATATCGGCATATATGGCGATATGTCCGCGATGCCGAGAAATGTGGAATCAACTGCGGTCCTTTGGTGTCCGCCAAACTACGCGCTGGTGGAACTCCCAGGTCAGAGGGGTAGGAGAGACGTAGCTCATTCCTCGGGCCGGTTGGGGGGACCATGCGGGGCTTCGGGAAACGTCATATCGGGCTGCTCTCATTGGCGGTGGTCGCGCTCGCCGGATGCTCTCAAGGGGAGACCAAGGTCTCGGCGCAGCACGCCGCGGCACAGAAGTCGGGCAAGCCCGCCTCGGCCCAGGAGGCGCACAAGGCGGCGGCCGAGCGGGCCGCCAAGGTAAAGGCCAACGAACTCGGGCAGATCCCGGTGATCATGTACCACCGCGTCGTCGCCAAGCCCGCCGGGCCCGACGACCGTACCCCCCAGCAGTTCCGCAGCGAACTCGAACGGCTGGCGAAGGACGGCTACGTCCCCATCACGGCCAAGGAGTACACCACGGGACGGATCGGCATCCCGGCGGGACGCCACCCCGTCGTGCTGACCTTCGACGACTCCTCGCCCTCACAGCTCACCCTGGACGGCATGGGCGCCCCCAAGCCGGACACCGCCGTCGGCATCCTGCAGGACGTCGCCCGCAAGAACCCAGGCTTCCGCCCCGTCGCCACGTTCTACGTCATCAAGGACATGTTCGGCACGTTCGGCCCGGAGGCACAGGCGCAGACCCTCGGATGGCTGCGCGACAACGGCTTCGACATCGGCAACCACACCCGTGACCACCTCAACCTGCGAGGCAAGTCGAAGGACCAGGTCACCGACCAGATCGTCGCGGGCCACAAGCTGATCACGTCTCTGATCAAGGACGCCCCGTCCACTCTCGCGCTGCCGTACGGCAACCAGCCGAGCACCAAGGACTGGGCGATGCACGGCGGCGCCGGGGGCACGAACTACAACTACACCGGCGTCTTCCTGGCCGGGTACACCCCGGCGCCCTCGCCGTTCAGCAAGGACTTCGACCCGCTCGGCATCCCGCGCATACGGGCGATGGACAAGGTGGGCGACTGCGCGCGCTTCTGCTCGACGGCGTGGCTCGACTGGCTGAACGCCCACCCGGAGGAGCGCTACACCTCCGACGGGGACGTCAGGACCGTCGCGTTCCCGAAGTTCAAGGCCCCGTACGCCGCGCCGCGCTTCGCCCGCTACACACTGCCGTACTGACCGCCGGCCGCCCGGCACGGGGCCGGGCGGTCAGTGCAGGTTGAGCGCCATGAGGACGAAGAGACCGACCAGGTGGCCGAGCACGACGAAGACGATCAAGAAGATGAAGATGAACTTCGCCGGAGCGTGCTCGAAGTGCTCCCCCTCCTTCAAGGGGGGCAGCTGCGCGCGGCGCTCGGCGAGTCGCTCCTCGATGGGCTTACGACCGAACAATGAAACGCCTTTCGCATGACAGGACGGCCGACACTTCGGCCGTCCTCGAACACCGATGACAACGCCGTGTCCGAGCGGAGGCTTCCTGAACGGACTGTCGCCGATGTCACAGGAAGAGTATCCGCCGCCTGCCTCGGTCCATATTCGGGGCCGCGCGGTGACGGGGAAGGAATGCCGAACCGGTGGACATGCCGTCCGTACGCGACATATCGTGATGTTGCGCGATAGGCACGCCACCTTCAGGAGGACCGAACCCATGTCGAGCGCCCCCAAGAGCAACAAGAGCCTCGTGCAGGAGCTCTTCAGCGTGGTGAGCGCGCTGGCCTCAGCCGTCTCCTCCGGGACGAAGGGCAACCCCACCGGCCCCGGCCCGGTGGTGGACATGCGCGGCAAGCGCCACACCATCACCCCGCCGCGGCGTCACCGCTAGGACATCCGCACGGCACCGCGTCCCCGGCCGCGGTGCCCTGCCCAGGAGCTCAGGAGCGGGCGAACGCCGGCAGGACCACTTCCTCCAGCACCGCGGTCGCGGTCGGCTGGTCGGGTTCGTTGTACTGGCCGGCGGTGACGGCCGCCACCAGATCGAGATCGGGACGCACGTACAGCCGCTGGCCGCCGTTGCCGAACCCGCCGTACCAGCGGGACCCCATGTACCACTGGTACCCGTAGGAGAAGTCGTCCCCGATCGTCACGCGCGGCCGCAGCATGCGGGCGACCCACGGGTCGTCGGACGCGAGGACGTGAGCGCCGATCCGGGCCAGGTCGCGAGGGGCCAGCCGCAGCCCGGAGGCCGCCGCGGCCACACCGTCGCCGCCGGCCGACCACTCGAACGCGGCGATGCCGAGCGGCTCGAACAGCGCGGTCCGCGCGAAGTCCTCCAGCGGCATGCCGGTGCCCCTGGCGATCAGCGCGCCGATCAGCGCGGACGCCCCGCCGCAGTACCTCCAGCGCGTGCCCGGCTCCTCCACGACAGGACGCTCCAGCACGTACCGGTAGCGGTCGGGGGCCAGCTCCATCGCGATCTCACTGTTGGCCGGGCTGGTGTAGGGGGCGTCCTCGTTCCACTCCAGGCCGAGGGTCATGGTCAGCGCGTGCTCCACGGTCAGCTCCGTGCGGCCGGCCAGGTCGGCGTACTCCGGGAAGCACGCCAGCAGCGGCTCGCGCGGCTCGGGGACCTGCCCGGCGGCCAGCGCCGTGCCGTACAGCAGCCCGACCACGCTCTTGGTGACCGACCTGATGTCGTGCAGCGTGCCGGGCCCGAACGTCACCTCGCCGAGCGGCTCGTTCAGGACGAAGTCCACCCCCCGGCCGTAGTGCTCGAACACCACGTCCCCGTGCCGCATGACCACCACACCGTGCAGATCCGGCGCCCTGCCCGCCCGCACGAGCCCGTCGAGCGCCCGCTCCATGTCGACCGTCATGGCGTCCTTTGTACAGCCTGACACCGTGGCAGGGTCCAGTCGGATTCCCCGGGAACGACGGCGGCCCCCCGGGCCGCCCACAAGGGCGGGCCGGAGGGCCGGGAGGCGCCGGACGGAAACCGTCCGGGCGTCACACGTCGTAGTACAGCTCGAACTCGTGCGGGTGGGGGCGCAGGCGGATCGGGTCGATCTCGTTCTCGCGCTTGTAGGAGATCCACGTCTCGATCAGGTCGGGCGTGAACACGCCGCCCTCGAGCAGGAACTCGTGGTCGGCCTCCAGGGCGGCCAGCACCTCGGGCAGCGAGCCGGGGACCTGCGGGACCTGGCCGGCCTCCTCCGGGGGAAGCTCGTAGAGGTCCTTGTCGACCGGCTGCGGCGGCTCGATCTTGTTGCGGATGCCGTCGATACCCGCCATGAGCTGCGCCGCGAACGCGAAGTACGGGTTGCAGGACGGGTCGGGCACGCGGAACTCGATGCGCTTGGCCTTCGGGTTGGAGCCCGTGATCGGGATCCGGATGCAGGCCGAGCGGTTGCGCTGGGAGTAGACCAGGTTGACCGGCGCCTCGTAGCCCGGCACCAGGCGGTGGTAGGAGTTCACCGTCGGGTTGGTGAAGGCCAGCAGCGCGGGCGCGTGCTTGAGCAGGCCGCCGATGTAGTAGCGGGCGGTGTCGGACAGACCGGCGTAGCCCACCTCGTCGTAGAAGAGCGGCTCGCCGTCCTTCCACAGGGACTGGTGGCAGTGCATGCCGGAGCCGTTGTCACCGAAGATCGGCTTGGGCATGAACGTGACGGTGTGGCCGTACTCGAGCGCGGTGTTCTTGATGATGTACTTGTACAGCATCAGGTTGTCGGCGGTCTTGAGCAGCGTGCCGAACTTGAAGTCGATCTCGGCCTGGCCCGCCGTGCCCACCTCGTGGTGCTGCATCTCGGTCTCGATGCCGCACTCGATCAGGCGGCGCACCATCTCCGAGCGCAGGTCGGTGAAGTGGTCCATCGGCGGGACCGGGAAGTAGCCGCCCTTGTAGCGGGGCTTGTACCCGAGGTTGCCGCCCTCCTGGGCCTTGCCGGTGTTCCAGGCGCCCTCGATCGAGTCGATGTGGTAGAACGACTCGCTCGCGCTGCTGGCGAACCGCACATCGTCGAAGATGTAGAACTCGGCCTCGGGGCCGAAGAAGACCGTGTCGGCGATGCCGGTGCCCTTGAGGTACTCCTCGGCCTTGCGCGCGACGTTGCGGGGGTCGCGGCTGTAGGCCTCGCCGGTCAGCGGGTCGTGGACGAAGAAGTTGATGTTGAGGGTCTTGTGCTGGCGGAACGGGTCCAGCACGGCCGTCGACGGGTCGGGCAGCAGCAGCATGTCCGACTCGTGGATGGCCTGGAAACCGCGGATCGAGGAACCGTCGAACATGAGGCCGTCGGTGAAGACGCTGGCCCCGAAGTTCTCAACGGGGAAGGTGAAGTGGTGCGTCGTGCCCGGCAGGTCGGTGAACCTGACGTCGACGAACTGCACCCCCTCGTCCCTGATGAACTTCAGGACGTCATCGGCGGAGCTGAACATCCAACCTCCCAGGGGCACGGGCGTACAGACTTGAAGCTAGGACTGTGCCGTTTCTGCCCCGTGTCTCGCTTGTTTCACGGATGTTAAGGAGAGGGGGGTGGAGCCGCTGAGCGGACCGCTGTGTCGAATGGATAGGTTACCGGCATGAGCAAGGAACCGAGATGGACCCAGACCTGGATCAGCGGCACCCGCGCCGCCGGTGTCGATCTCGGTTATCCCGGTGAGCGGCTCGGGCTGCCGCGCGAGGGCAGCGGGGCGGTCGCCGGCTGGGGCCGGCGCATCGGCGCGGTCGTGGTCGACTGGCTGATCTGCACCTGGCTGATCGCCAAGGGCCTGCTGCACGCCGGCCCGCTCAACGCCGGCTGGGTGGGCCTCGGCGTGTTCGCCCTGGAGTACGTCCTGCTCGTCGGCACGATCGGCATGACGTTCGGCATGCGGCTGTTCAACATCAGGGTCGCCTCGCTCGACGGCGGCAGGCCCGGCTTCGGATCGGTGCTCGTCCGCACGCTTCTGCTGTGCCTGGCCGTGCCCGCCCTGATCTGGGACCGCGACCAGCGCGGCCTCCACGACCGCGCCGCCCGCACGGTGGTCGTCCGCCTGTAGTTGTGCCGTGCTCATGGCCTCGCTGTGTTCGACGGCCTCGCTGCGCTCGGCGGCGAGGGGCGCTCAGGAGCTGAGGCAGGTGAAGATGGCGGTGCCCGGGAGGTGGCGGCCTCGTAGCGGGCTCCAGCCGCCCCAGGTGCGGTGGTGGCCCGCCGGCCACTCGGGCTCGACCAGGCCGGTCAGCGTCAGGCCGGACGCCACGATGTCCCCCACCCAGTCGCCCAGCGTGCGGTGGTGCTCGACGTACGTCGGCTCGCCGTCGTCGTCCTCCTCGACGTAGGGCGAGCGGTCGAAATAGGAGCGGTCGGCGGTCAGGCCGCGCGGGCCGGGGTCGTCGGGGAACGCCCAGCGGATCGGATGGCTGACCGAGAACACGAACCGGCCACCGGGCCGGAGCACCCTGCGGGTCTCGGCCAGCACCGCGCGGGCGTCGGCGACGAACGGCAGCGCCCCGTAGGCCGAGCAGGCCAGATCGAACGACGCGTCGGCGAACGGGATGCGCAGCGCGTCGGCCTGGACGACCGGCAGGCGCAGGCCCGTCTCCTCGTCGATGCGCCGGGAGTGCTGCAGCTGGCGGTGGGACAGGTCGAAGGCGGCCACCTCGGCCCCCTGGCCGGCCAGCCACCGGCCGCACTGCCCGGCACCACAGCCGATCTCGAGCACCCGCCTGCCGCGGACGTCGCCGAGCAGGCGGGCATCGGCCTCATCGAGCCCTTCGGGGCACCAGACGAAGCCCGCGTCACGCAGGAACCCGCCGTGCTCGGCCTGGTAGTCGTCGGCCTCGGAGTCCCACCAGCGGCGGTTGGCGCGCACGGTCGGCCCGTCGGCCACCGCCCGCCGCGAGACGCCCGGCGAACCCGGCATCAGCGGATCTTGCCCCGGGGCATGCGGGCACCCCTCGGCATCGGGCCCTTGGGCACCGGAAGGGTCTGAGGCAGCGCGCGGAGCCGGTAGTTGACCTCGGAGACCGCCTGCTTCTTGATGTTGCGCGGGAGCTTCATCAGGTGGCGCTGGAGCTTGCGCAGCGGGACCTGGCCCTCGCCGTCGCCGCACTGGATGTCGTACACCGGGACGTCGGCCGCGACGCGCTGCACGCGCTTCTTCTCGGCCACCAGCATCTTCTGGACGCGGTTGCCCGGCCCCTCGGAGACGAGCACGATGCCGGGGTACCCGACGACGCGGTGGACGACGTCCTGGTCGCGGGTGACGGCGACGTGCGGGGTGACCTCCCAGTTGCCCCGCATGCTCTGCAGGATGGCCGCGGCGGCGCCGGGCTGCCCGTCGAGCATGGAGTACTGCGCCTTCTGCGCCAGCTGCCCGAACACGACCATGCCGACCGTCACGGCGAACATCACCCCGAGGATGATCAGCTGCCACAGGTAACCGGTGACCAGCCCGAGGACGATGAACACGGCCAGGGTGGCGATCGCCGACGCGAAGACGATCGGCATCCCCTTGGGATTGGCCTTACTGATGATCTGAGCGATCATCCGGAGCTGCTTGACGCGCCCCGGGCGCTCTGGGTCTGCGGGCTTGTTCGCCATGGTTAAAGGATACAAACGCTGAGCTGGAGTGAGGAAAACGTGACCTTGCGGCACCCCGGTCCGTGACCTGGGCCGTCGCGTACGGCGACCGGCCGCGCACGCGCCGTACGACTCGCGGCCCTCTGGATGCGCGGGACCGGCCGAGGTGGCCCCGGCCGGTCGGGCGTGGACGGCGTCAGGTGGTCTGGCGGGACTCGATGGCCTGGCGGTAGAGGCGGCCGGCGCGGTAGGAGGAACGGACGAGCGGGCCCGACATGACACCGGCGAAGCCGATCTCCTCGGCCTCTTCCTTCAGCTCGATGAACTCCTCGGGCTTCACCCACCGGTCGACGGGGTGGTGACGCAGCGACGGGCGGAGGTACTGCGTGATGGTGAGCAGGTCGCACCCGGCGTCGTGGAGGTCCTGCATCGCCTGGCTGATCTCCTCGCGCTCCTCGCCCATGCCCAGGATGAGGTTGGACTTGGTGACCAGCCCGGCCTCACGCCCCATCGTGATGACCTGCAGCGACCGCTCGTAGCGGAAGGCGGGGCGGATGCGCTTGAAGATGCGCGGCACGGTCTCGATGTTGTGCGCGAACACCTCGGGGCGGCTGGAGAAGACCTCCTCGAGCTGGTCGCGGTGGCCGTTGAAGTCGGGCACCAGCAGCTCGACGCCGCACCCGGGCACCGCCGCGTGGATCTGCCGGGCCGTCTCGGCGTACAGCCAGGAGCCGCCGTCGGGCAGGTCGTCGCGGGCGACGCCCGTCACGGTGGCGTAGCGCAGCCCCATCTGGGCGACCGACTCGGCGACCCGGCGCGGCTCGTCCCGGTCGTACTCGGCGGGCTTGCCGGTGTCGATCTGGCAGAAGTCGCAGCGCCGCGTGCACTGGTCGCCGCCGATGAGGAAGGTGGCCTCGCGGTCCTCCCAGCATTCGGAGATGTTGGGACAGCCGGCCTCTTCGCAGACCGTGTGCAAGCCGCGGTCCTTCACGAGGGATTTGATCTCGTTGAAGTTGGGCCCGTTCCGCAGCTTGGTCTTGATCCACGCGGGCTTGCGCTCGATGGGGGTCTGGCTGTTGCGCACCTCCAGGCGGAGGAGCTTTCGGCCTTCAGGAGCAACTGTCACGCGCTCAAGCTTACGTCTCCGCATCGCCCTGCACGGACCCAGGGCAGGGTGGCGGGGATCACTGCGTTCTCCTGCCTCGCTCTGCTCCGCTCGGCGGGTTCGAGTGCTTGATCGCCTCGCTGCGCTCGGCGGGCTCGGGGCCTCCTTGAGGCGGCGGCTTTCGTCGTCGTACGGGCTCGTACCTCACCCTCCCTCCTCCTCAAGCCACCGCCGGCTGTGCTTGATTGCCTCGCTGCGCTCGGCGGGTTCGGGGCCTCTTTGAGGCGGCGGCTTTCGTCGTCGTACGGGCTCGTTCCTCACCCTCCCTCCTCCTCAATCCACCGCCGGCTGTGCTTGATTGCCTCGCTGCGCTCGGCGGGTTCGGGGCCTCTTTGAGGCGGCGGCTTTCGTCGTCGTACGGGCTCGTACCTCACCCTCCCTCCTCCTCAATCCACCGCCGGCCCCGAACCGGACGCTCGCAGCTCACAGGCGGCCGGAGAGGAGGTCCTCCTCCTGGACGTCGAGGCCTTCGGCGCCGAGGGACTCGGCGAGCCGCTTCTCGGCGAAGGGGAGCACCTCGTCGACCGTGATGCGGCGCCCGGTCTCGGCCGACAGCGAGGTGACTCCCGCGTCGGTGATGCCGCAGGGGATGATGCGGTTGTACCAGCTCGGGTCGTTGGCGCAGTTGAGCGAGAAACCGTGCATCGTGACGCCCCTGGCGACGCGGATGCCGATCGCGCCGAGCTTGCGGTCGGGCAGGCCGCTGGCAGGGTCGCCGGCGGCCCAGACCCCGCTGCGCCCGGCCACCCGCCCCGCCGCCACGCCGAAGTCGGCGCAGACCTGGATCAGCGCCTCCTCCAGCAGGCGGACGTAGGCGATGACGTCGAGCTCCTCGGTGAGCCGGACGATCGGGTAGCCCACGAGCTGGCCCGGACCGTGCCAGGTGATCTTGCCGCCCCGGTCGACGTCGATGACCGGCGTGCCGTCGGTGGGACGCTCCTCGGGGCGGGTGCGTTTGCCCGCGGTGTACACCGGGGCGTGTTCGAGCATGAGGCACGTGTCGGGGAGGGTGCCGGCGACCCGGCGGGCGTGGACCTCGCGCTGCAACGCCCACGCCTGCTCGTAGGGGACGTCGACCCCGAGCCGGACCAGGGCGAGCCTTCCGGCCCCGCCGCCGGTGGTGCCTTCGTGGTTGACCTGGTTGGCGCGCTCGCTCACGGGTGCCAGCCTAACGCGAGGTCACGGGGTGAGAAGGCGAGGTTCGACGCGGAGTTCCTTCACGCCCCCGGCGCCGTCGCGCTCGATCTTGTAGGCGTAGCCCTCGGGGTCGACGGTGACGGCCTGGATGAACTCGCGCCCGACGTAGTGCAGCGCCACGCCCTCGTCGGCGGCGTAACCCTCGGGAAGCTCCCCGGAGGCCACCGACTCGTGCAGCAGGGTGCGGCGCTGGGGGTCGGAGTTGTAGTGGACCCCGCAGGAGTAGGGGAGGAAGCCCAGGCCCTCCGCCCACGGGCGCAGGACGGGGCCGAAGGAGTCGGTGTTGCCGCCGACGTGCCAGCACAGCGCCCCGGCGCTCTGCCCCGACAGCACGACACCCGACTGCCAGGCCGCCTCCAGCGCCTCGTCGAGGCCGTGCAGCCGCCACAGGGCGGCGAGGTTGGCGACGCTGCCGCCGCTGACGTAGATGACGTCCTGCTCCATGATCCAGTCACGGGGGCTCTCGACGTTCGGCATCGGGAAGACCGTGAGGTGGCTCACCTCGACGTCCCACTCGCGGAAGGCGCCGTACATCTTCAGCAGCCAGTCGGCGTTGTCGCCCGTCGCGGTGGCGAGCAGGCCGAGCTTGGGGCGGTCCTGCCCGGTCAGGTCGAGGGCGTAGCGGAGCAGGCCGGAGGCCTCGATGAATCCGTAGCGCGGTGACGGGCGGAAGGATCCGCCGCCGATGGCGAGAATGTGCGACTGTCCGATTCTGCTCATGAAGTCTCCTGCTGCCTCGAGGGGCGGAGGTCTCACCTTCGAGGCCCTGGGCGAGCCGCGGCGTCCTCTCCCTTTTTCACCGGAACGGCACCCTAGAGTATGGCGGCCAGAGCGTCGTCGAGACGTGGATGCCTGAACCGGTAACCCATCTCCAGCAGGCGGCTCGGCAGCACGCGCTGGCCGATGAGTATGCCCTCGTCCGCCAGCTCGCCCAGCGCCGCACGCAGCGCGAACGCCGGAACCGGGACCGGCAGGGTGGGACGCCCGAGCGCGCGGCCGAGCGTCTTGGTGAACTCCGCGTTGGTGACCGGCACGGGAGCGGTCAGGTTGACCGGGCCGGACGCCTCCGGGTGGGCGATGAGGTGGGAGACGGCGCCGAGCCAGTCGGGAAGGGAGATCCAGGAGACGTACTGCCGTCCGGAGCCGAGCGGCGCGCCGAGGCCGAGCCTGAACAGCGGCAGCATCCTGCCGAGGAAACCGCCCTGCCTGGCCAGGACGTGGCCGGTGCGCAGCCGTACGACCCGGACGCCCGCCTCCGCGGCGTGCAGCGTCTCGCCCTCCCAGGCGCGCACGAGCCCGGCCAGCCACTGGCCCTTCTCGCCGGGGTCCTTCAGCGCGTCCGCGGGCGCCTCGATGCTCGCACCGGGCTCGCGCGACTCGTCCACCGGATGCTCGCCGGTGTCGCCGTACAGCCCGATGGCCGAGCCGGACAGCAGGACGGCGGGCGGGCGTTCGAGCTCGGCGATGGTGGTGGCGAGCAGGCGGGTGCCGTCGAGACGGCTGGTGACCAGCTCGCGGCGGTAGGCGTCGTTCCAGCGCCGGTCGGCGATGCCGGCCCCGGCCAGGTGGACGACGGCGTCCGCCCCCTCGATCGCGGCGGGGTCGAGGACGCCCTTCGCGGGGTCCCAGTACGCCTCGTCCGCGCCGGAGGGCGTGCGGCGTACGAGCCTGACGACGGAACGGCCCTCGTCGCGCAGCGCGCGGACGAGGGCCGAACCGAGAAGCCCGGAGGAGCCGGTGACGACGACTGCCATGCGGTCACTCTACGTCGCGGGACGCGGCGGATCACGTGGCGGGTCGCAGGGGCTCCCGGCTGACGTCGCGGGCGCGCGGACTCCCGCCGGCTCCCTGAGGGGGCCGGCGGGACGTCCCGCGAGAGCCCGGTGTGTCAGGCGAGGCCGAGCTGGGCCTCGAAGCGGCCCTCCTCCAGGCGACGCTTGACCGTCGTCAGGAAGCGGGCGGCGTCGGCGCCGTCGACCAGGCGGTGGTCGTAGGTCAGCGCGAGGTACATCATCGAGCGGATCGCGATGACCTCGCCCTCGGGCGTGTCGACCACGATCGGGCGCTTGACGATCGCGCCGGTGCCGAGCATGCCGACCTGCGGCTGGTTGAGGATCGGCGTGTCGAACAGCGCGCCACGGCTGCCGGTGTTGGTCAGCGTGAACGTGCCGCCGGTGATCTCGTCCGGGGTGATCTTGTTGCTGCGGGTGCGGTCGGCCAGGTCGGCGACCTTGCGGGCCAGGCCCGCGAGGTTGAGGTCGCCGGCGTTGTGCACGACCGCGACCAGCAGGCCGCGCTCGGTGTCCACCGCGAAGCCGAGGTGCTCGGCGTCGAAGTAGGTGACCTCGTTGGTCTCGTTGTTGATCGTCGCGTTGAGCTTGGGGTGCTGCTTGAGCGCCTCGACCGCCGCCAGCGCGAAGAACGGCGTGAAGGTGAGCTTCACGCCCTCGCGGCGCTGGAAGTCGGCCTTGGCACGCTCGCGCAGCTGCGCGATCTTGGTGACGTCGACCTCGACCACCGTGGTGAGCTGGGCGGCGGTCTGCAGGGACTCGACCATGCGCTTGGCGATGGTCTGCCGCAGGCGCGACATCTTCTCGGTGCGGCCGCGCAGCTTGGTGTCGGCCTGGACCGGCTCGGGAGCCGGAGCGGGCGCCGCCTGCGCGGGCTGGGCCTGCGGGGCGGGAGCGGCCTGAGCCTGGGCGGCCTGCTCACGCTGGGCGCGGGCGGCCTCAAGGACGTCCTGCTTGCGGATGCGGCCGCCGACGCCGGTGCCGGTCAGCGAGTCGAGGTCGACGCCGTGCTCGCCGGCGAGCTTGCGCACCAGCGGCGTGACGTACGGGCTCTCGCCACCGGCGGCGGGCGCGGCCGGCGCGATCGGCGACGGCGCGGCGGTGGCCGCGGGCGCCGGG
>NZ_JAHDTF010000043.1 GCF_018531465.1 Sphaerisporangium fuscum | reverse complement strand
CGCCGGCCGTCCCGCCCAGGGTGGCGGGACCGCCGGCCGTGCGGCCTCCGCCCGCGGAACCGCCGGCGCGTGCCCGGCGGGCCGCGTCACCGGCGGCCGGGAGCCGGGGGCACGCCAGTGAGGTACGCCGTCCACCGCCTCCTGCAGGCTATCCCGGTCTTCGTGGCCACCACCTTCCTGATCTACGCGATGGTGTGGGCCCTGCCCGGCGACCCCATCCTGACGCTCGCCGGGGACAAGCCCCTCCCCGAGAACGTCCTGCAGACCCTGCGCGAGCACTACCACCTCAACGACCCGCTGATCGTCCAGTACGGCCTCTACATGGCCGGGGTCTTCCTGCGCGGCGACCTGGGGGAGACCTTCACCGGGCAGCCGGTCAGCGAGCTGCTGCAGGACCGCTGGTCGGTCACCGCGCAGCTCGGCGTCACCGCGTGGATCTTCGAGCTGGTCGTCGGCATCGGCCTCGGCGTCCTGGCGGGCCTGCGCCGCGGCAAGCTGGCCGACACCGCCGTGCTCGCCGGAACGACCTTCGTGATCGCGGTGCCGGTGTTCGTCGTCGGCTACACCGCCCAGATCCTGCTCGGCCTGAACCTCGGCCTGTTCCCGACCGCCGGCACCGACGACGGCTGGCCGGTGAGCTACCTGCTGCCGGGCATGGTGCTCGGCTCGTTCGGCCTGGCGTACGTCGCCCGGCTCACCCGCACCAGCGTGGTGGAGAACCTGCGGGCCGACTACGTGCGCACCGCCGCCGCCAAGGGGATGCGGCGCACCCGCATCATCGGCCGGCACGCCCTGCGCAACTCGCTGATCCCCGTGGTGACCTACCTCGGCGTGGACTTCGGCAACCTCATGGCGGGGGCCGTCGTCACCGAGGGCATCTTCAACCTGCCGGGCATCGGTCAGCAGGTCTTCCAGTCCATCCAGCTCCAGGAGGGGCCGGTCGTCGTCGGCGTCACCACCCTCCTTGTGATGATCTTCATCCTGGCCAACCTGCTCGTCGACCTGCTGTACGGCGTGCTCGACCCGAGGATCCGCCGTGGTTGATCTCAAGGCCTCCGTGGAGGCGACGGCACCCGGCGCCAAGCCGGCGCGCAACGTGCGCGGCTCGCTGTGGTACGACGCCTGGCTCGAACTGCGGCGCCGCGTCATCTTCTGGATCTCGGTGGTCATCCTGGTGCTGGCCGTCGCCATGGCGGCCTTCCCGTCGCTGTTCGCCCGGCTCGGCCCCAACGAGCAGTGCAACCTGCGGATGTCCAAGAAGGGCCCGCTGGGTTCGGCGATCTTCGGGTACGACCTCCAGGGCTGCGACTACTGGTCGCAGATCGTGCACGGCACCCGCGCCTCGGTGCTCATCGGCCTGGCGGTCACGGTCTTCGCGCTCGTGATCGCCATCGCCCTCGGGCTGGTCGGCGGCTACTACGGCGGCGTGCTGGACGCGGTCATCTCCCGGGTGACCGACGTGTTCTTCGGCATCCCGTTCGTGCTCGGCTCCACGGTGATCCTGGTCGCCTTCCCCGGGCACGGCATCTGGGCCATGACGATCGTGCTCGTTCTCCTGGGCTGGACCACCATGACCCGGCTCATGCGCGGCCAGGTGATCGCCGTACGCGACTCCGACTACGTCCAGGCCGCCAAGGCCCTCGGGGCGAGCGACCGGCGGATCATGATCAAGCACATCCTCCCCAACGCCATCGCGCCGGTCTTCGTCGTCGCCATGCTGAACGTCGGCAACGTGATCTCCGGCGAGGCCACCCTCGACTACCTCGGTGTCGGCCTGCAGTACCCGGACGTGTCGTGGGGCCTGCAGCTCAACGTGGCCCAGCAGTTCTTCGCGGACTACCCGCACCTGCTGGTCTTCCCCGCCCTGTTCCTCACCGCCACCGTCCTGAGCTTCCTCATGCTCGGCGACGTCGTCCGCGACGCGCTGGACCCCAAGCTCCGCTGACGATCACAGGTGACCCCCGATGGCGGCATTCCTCCCCGTCGCCTACACTGGGCCCCTGCGAAGGGGAGTAGCCCCGCGAACCGGTCGTCGACATGCTGGAGCCCCTGTCCGGGCTCCCGGTGGCCGGGCCCGCGCCATGCGGGCGGGCGAGACCTTCGACCTTTGTCGATGACGATTTACGTCTCGGCGGGGTCGAAGCCGCACCGCCCCTCGCGCCGGTCGTCCTCGAAGCCCCCGCCGAGGCGGGAAGGCTGGACGTTTCAGTGATCCATTTCGTGTTGCTCATCGCCTGCGCGGTGGCGATCTACCTCTCGTGCGAGTGGTTCGTCAATGCCGTGGAGTGGCTGGGTGAGCGGCTGAACGTCGGGAAGATGGCGGTCGGCACGATTCTGGCCGCCTTCGGCACCGCGTTGCCGGAGTCCGTGGTCACGCTGGTCGCGGTCACCACCGGCACGACGCCGCAGGCCAAGGACATCGGGGTCGGCGCCGCCATGGGCGGCCCGCTCGCCCTGGCCACCGTCGCCTACGGCGTGACGGGCGCCATGCTGCTGCTCAAGCGGCGCAAGGACCGGGCGGCACGGCCGGTGGCCGTGGCCGGACCCGGCGCCGACGTCTCACCGGCGGCGGGCGCCCAGGTCCTGGGTACGGAGAGCGAGACCAGGCGGCTGGCCAAGGACCAGACGTGGTTCCTGCCGATCTTCATCGTCAAGGTCGGTCTGGGCCTGGCCGCCTTCGCGTTCAAGCCCGTCCTGGGCCTGCTGTTCTTCGCCGCCTACGCCGTCTACTTCTGGCGGGAGATCCGCGGCGGGGACGACGAGGACGAGGGTCCCGACCTGGAGCCGCTGAAGTTCCAGCCGAAGGCCGCCTCCCCGGCCACCTGGGCGGTCGTGGCGCAGACCCTGCTCACCCTGGTGGTGATCTTCTTCGCGTCGCAGCTGTTCGTGCACCAGCTGGACGCCATCGGCCCCATGATCGGGCTTTCGGCGTCGGTCACCGCGTTGCTGCTGTCCCCGGTCGCCACCGAGCTGCCCGAGATCATGAACGCGGTCATCTGGGTCCGCCAGGGCAAGACCAAGCTGGCGCTGGCCAACATCTCCGGCGCCATGATGATCCAGGCCACCGTCCCCAGCGGTCTCGGCCTGCTGTTCACCCCCTGGCGGTTCGACGCCGCCCTGCTCTGGTCGGGCCTGATCACCATGGCCGCGATCGTCTACCTGCTGGCCACGATGGCCGCGCACAAGCTGACCCCCACCCGGCTCGCGGTGGCCGCCGGCTTCTACGTCGTCTTCGGGCTCGGCCTGGTCCCCCTCCTGAACTGAGGGCGGCCACGTGCCTGCCGGGCCGGCTCCCGGGCACCGCGAGGACGCGGTCCGCCTCGAGGAGGTGGCCGTCGCCGGTCCGGTTCGCACTGTTATCGCCTGGATCTGACGTTTACCCGAAAATCCGCATATTCTTCATGACGTTCCAGATGCTGGACTCACCGTACCGATTATCGGAAGGCAGCCGGGAGTGAAGCTCCGCAGCACCCAGTCGTCGTACGGCCCGCTCTCGCCGGACGCGGCCCTGGTGGCCGCCCTGGAGGAGGCGGCGCCGGGCGCCGTGGCGGCCCGCGCCTCCGACCGGCTGTCCTTCGCCCACGACGCCTCCCACTACCTGCTCGTGCCGCAGGCCGTGGTCACCCCGCGCGACCCGGCGCAGGTGGCCGCCCTGCTGCGCGTCAGCGCCGCCCGGGGCGTGCCGCTGACGTTCCGCTCCGGCGGCACCAGCCTGTCGGGGCAGGCCACCGCCGACGGCGTGCTCGTCGACACCCGGCGCCACTTCCGCGGGATCGAGGTCCTCGACGACGGCGCCCGGGTCCGGGTCCAGCCCGGCGCGACGGTGCGCGCCGTCAACAGCCGGCTCGCCCGGTACGGGCGCAAACTCGGCCCCGACCCGGCCAGCGAGTCCGCCTGCACGATCGGCGGCGTCGTCGCCAACAACTCCAGCGGCATGGCGTGCGGCACCGAGCTCAACACCTACCGCACGCTGGAGTCGGCCGTCCTCGTGCTGCCCGGCGGCACGGTCGTCGACACCGGCGCGCCGGACGCCGACGAACGGCTGCGCGCCCTCGAACCGGAGATCCACGCCGGGCTGACCCGGCTGCGCGACCGGGTGCGCGGCAACCCGGCGTCGGTGGAGACGATCCGGCGGCTGTACGCCATCAAGAACACGATGGGCTACGGCGTGAACTCGTTCGTCGACCACACCCGCCCGGTCGACATCCTCACCCACCTGGTCATCGGCAGCGAAGGCACGCTCGCCTTCGTCGCCGAGGCGACCTTCCGCACCGTCCCCGCCCACCCCCACGCGGCCACCGGGCTGCTGCTGTTCCCCGACCTCGCCGCGGCCACGGGTGCGCTGCCCGCCCTGGTCGAGGCGGGCTTCGCCACCATCGAGCTGCTGGACGCCACGAGCCTGCGCGTCGCCCAGCGCGACCCGGAGGCCACGGCGGACCTGCGCGGGCTGGCCGTCCACGATCACGCGGCCCTGCTGGTCGAGCACCAGCGGCCGACCGCCGAGGAGCTGCGGGACCGCACCGAGGCCGCGGCCGCCGTCCTCGGCGCCCTGCCCCTGGCGGCTCCGGCCACGCTCACCGCCGAGCCCGGCACGCGGGCCGCGCTGTGGCACATCCGCAAGGGCCTCTACACCGCCGTCGCCGGCGCGCGGCCGTCCGGCACGACCGCGCTGCTGGAGGACATCGCCGTCCCCGTCGGCCGGCTGCTGCCCACCTGCACCGAGCTGACCGGGCTGTTCGACCGGCACGGCTACACCGGCAGCGTCGTCTTCGGCCACGCCAAGGACGGCAACGTCCACTTCCTGCTGAACGAGGACTTCGACCGGCTTGAGCTGGTGGAACGCTACCTGGCCTTCACCGACGACCTGGTCGACCTGGTCCTCGGGCAGGGCGGCACGCTCAAGGCCGAGCACGGCACCGGCCGGATCATGGCCCCCTTCGTCCGCCGGCAGTACGGTGACGAGCTCTACGACGTCATGCGCGAGGTCAAGCGCCTCCTCGACCCGGACGGGCTGCTCAACCCCGGCATCCTGCTCAACGACGACCCGGCCGTCCACATCAGCCACCTGAAGTCCACGCCCACCGTCGAGCCCGAGGTCGACCGCTGCGTGGAGTGCGGCTACTGCGAACCGGTCTGCCCCAGCAAGGACCTCACCACCACACCCCGCCGGCGCATCGTGCTGCGCCGCGAGATCGCCCGCGCCCGCGAGAACGGGGACGCCGAGCTGCTGGGCCGGCTGGAGCAGGAGTACCAGTACGACGCCGTCGACACCTGCGCCGTCGACGGCATGTGCCAGACCGCCTGCCCCGTCCTCATCGACACCGGCGACCTGACCCGGCGGCTGCGCGCCGAGCAGCGCGGCCGCATCGAACGGAAGGCGTGGAAGACCGCCGCACGGCACTGGGACGGCACCACGCGCGCGGCCGCGGCCGCGCTGACCGCCGCCCACGCCGTGCCCGCGCCCCTGCCGTCCGGCGCCACCGCCGCCGGGCGGGCACTGCTGGGGGAGGACGTGGTGCCCGCGTGGTCGCCGGAGCTGCCCCGCGGCGGCACTCGTCGCCGTCCCCGGCCGGCCGACGCCCCGGCGGCGGTCTACTTCCCCGCCTGCGTGTCCACGATGTTCGGCCCGGCGGACGACGGCGGCGGCGTCCGTGAGGCCTTCCTGGCGCTGTGCGACCGGGCCGGCGTCTCGGTGCGGGTGCCGGAGGGCATCGCCTCCCTGTGCTGCGGGACCCCCTGGAAGTCCAAGGGGCTGACCGACGGCTACGCCGCGATGCGCGAGAAGGTCGTGCCGATCCTGCGCCGGGCCACCGGCGACGGCGCGCTCCCCGTCGTGGTCGACGCGGCCTCGTGCACCGAGGGCCTGGTGCGCATGCTCGCCGAGGAGGGCGTCCAGGTCGTGGACGCGGTCGCCTTCGTGGACACCGCCGTCCTGCCGCACCTTCCCGCGGCGCGGCGCGTCCCGTCGATCGTCGTCCACCCGACCTGCTCGTCCACCCAGCTCGGCATCAACCCCGCGCTGCTCCGCGTGGCGGCCGCGGCGGCCGAGGAGGTCGTGCAGCCCGAGGACTGGAGCTGCTGCGCCTTCGCCGGCGACCGGGGGCTGCTGCATCCGGAGCTGACCGCCTCGGCGACCGCCGCCGAGGCCCGTGCCGTCCAGGGGCACCGGGCCACGGCCCACGTGTCGGTCAACCGCACCTGCGAACTCGGGATGACCCGGGCGACCGGGCACCCGTATCGGCACGTGCTCGAGATCCTCGACGCCGCGACCCGTCCGCTGCCCGCCTGAACCGATGGGCCGGCCGTTCAGGCGGGGGAGGCGGCCGCCTCGTCCAGGGCGGCGAGCACGCGCGCGGTGTCCGAGGCCGTCGTACGCCAGTTGCTGAACGCCGCGCGGACGGCCGGCACGCCGGCGTACACCGTCGGGGTCAGGAACGCCTCCCCGGAGGCGGCGACGTGCCGGAGCAGCGCGTCCACCCGCTCCTGGGCGGGCGCCCCGGCGAGGGTGAAGCACACGACGTTCAGCCGGACCGGGGCCAGCAGGCGGAAGGAGGGGTGCGCCTCCAGGGCCTCGCCCAGGCGCGACGCCTCGGCCGCGTTGCGTTCGACGATCTCGCGGTGCCCTGCCCGGCCGTACGCTGCCAGGGTGAACCAGGTGGCCAGCGCGCGCAGCCGCCGGGAGTTCTCCGGCGTCAGGTGAACGGGGTCGGGGTCGCCGGTGGGCATGCCGAGGTAGGGGGAGGCGTTGTGGAAGGCGGCGACCTGCAGGTCGGGCCGCCGGGTGAACTGGACGGCGGCGTCGTAGGGGACGTTGAGCCACTTGTGCAGGTCCACGCAGACCGAGTCGGCGGCCTCCAGGCCCTCCAGCAGATGGGCGTGGCGGGGGGAGAGGGCCGCGAAGCCCCCGAACGCGGCGTCCACGTGCAGCCAGAACGGGAACCGGTCCTTCAGGGCCGCGACGGCGCGCAGGTCATCGAAGTCGACGGTGTTGACCGTTCCGGCGTTGGCCACGACGATCGCGGGGCGTCCGTCCAGCGCGGCCAGCGCCTCGGCGAGGCGGCCCACGTCGACGGCCTCCCGGCCGGGCAGGAGGGGCACCGGGCGCAGCGCGCCCCTGCCGAGCCCGAGCATCGACAGGGCCTTGCCGACGCTGGAGTGCGCGGCGCCGGACAGCACCGGCACCGTCCCGAGGGCGGCGACGCCGTCGGTGGTGACCGAGACCCCGAGCCGCTCGCCGAGCCACTCCCGGGCGATCGCCAGGCCGGTGAAGTTCGACATGGTGGCGCCGCTGACGAACATGCCGTGGTGCTCCTCGCCGAGCCCGAACAGGCCGCGCAGCCACCCCAGCGTCTCGCGCTCCAGCTCGGTGGCGGCGGAGTCGGCGCGGCTGGTGGGGTTCTGGTCGAACGTGCCGGTCAGCCAGTCGCCCGCGAGCGAGGCGGGCGTGGCGCCGCCGGTGACGAAGCCGAGGTAGCGCGGCCCGGCACTACCGCTGAACCCCGGCTCCCACCGTTCGGCGAACCGGTCCAGCGCCCCTTTCGTCCCTGCGCCCTCGACGGGCAGGGAAGCGGCGGAGGAAGAGGGCACGGCGGGGCGGGTCACGGGGCGGTCGGCGAGGCCGCCGAGCACGCCGGCGGCGTACCCGCGGACCTCCTCCAGCAGCTCCGGCAGGGAGTCGAGATCTCGGGCGAGCAGAGGATGCATGGCGCCCAGCCTAGGAAGCGGGCGCGGCGTCGTACTGGTCCACTGCTGGCAAACTGGACCGATGACCGTCCAGCCGCCCGGTGCCCGTTCCTTCGTCGTGAGCCTCGGCGACTGGCGCGGCGGGCGGCGTCCCCTGGCTCGGGAGCTCGCCCGCGCCGTACGTGAGGCCGTGCTCGACGGGAGGCTGCCGGTCGGCACCGCGCTGCCCTCGGAGCGCGCGCTCGCGCAGGCGCTCGCCCTGAGCCGGGGCACCGTCGTCGCCGGCCTCGCCGCGCTGCGCGACGGCGGCTGGATCCACACCAGGCACGGCAGCGGCAGCGTCGTCCGGCTGCCCCGCGACCTCACCGAGCGCACCGCGCCCTGGTCGCAGGACCACGGCGGAGCCCGCCCCGAGATCGATCTGACCCTGGCGGTCACCGCCGCACCCCACGAGGCCTACCTCGCCGCCGCCCGGCGCGCCGTCGGCCGGCTCGCGACGCTCCTGGTGGACGACGGGACCTCCAGCGCGGGCCTGCCCCGGCTGCGCGAGGTCGTCGCCGGCCGGTACACCCGTGACGGGCTGCCCACCCGCCCCGAGCAGATCCTGATCACCTCGGGCGCCCAGGCCGCCCTCGAACTGCTCACCGACCACCTGCGTGACGGACGCGCGCCGGTGCTGGTGGAGCACCCCACCTACCCCGGCGCGCTCGACCTGCTGCGCCGCCGCCGCGCCCGCCTCGTCTCGGTTCCGGTGACGGCCGACGGCTGGGACCTGGCCCTGCTCGGCGACGCCGTACGCGCCCACCGGCCCCGCCTGGCCTACCTCGTCCCCGACTTCCACAACCCGACCGGCGCCCACATGCCGCCGGCCGAGCGGTCGGAGGTGGCCGCGCTCGCCGCCCGCCACGGACTGACCGTGATCGTGGACGAGACCATGCGCGACCTCGACCTTCGCACCCCGCCGCGCCCGGTGCCGTTCCTGTCCGGCCCGGGCGTCGTCTCGGTGGGGTCCACCAGCAAGGTGATCTGGGCGGGCCTCGGCGTCGGCTGGATCAGGACCACCGCCGCCCGGGTCCGCGAGCTGCTGCTGAACCCGCTCCAGGGGCGGTTCTCGCCTCCGCCGCTCGAACAGCTGATCGCCTGTGAGCTCCTCGGGGACGACCAGGGTTTCGCCGGCCTGCTGGACGACCGCCGGGCCCGCCTGCGGGAGCAGCGCGACCATCTGGCCGGGCTGCTCGCGGCGCACCCGGAGTGGTCGTTCACCGTCCCGCCCGGCGGGCTCTCGCTGTGGCTGCGCCTGCCGGAGCCGGTGCGTCCCGTGCCCGGCCTGGCGCTCGCGACCGGTCCGCGCTTCTCGGCCGACCGTGCCCTCCACCACTACCTGCGGCTGCCCTTCACCGCCACCCCCGAGGCCCTCACCAGGGTGGTGGCCCTGCTGGCGTCAGCGGCTCCGGGGCGGCGAAGCCGGTGAGGCGGTCGCCGAGAGGGGCCGGGAAAGCCAGGCGACGGCCTGGTCGAAGGCCGAGTCGCGACCGGCGGCGAGCTCGTCCTCGGTGAACACCGGCGTGCGCTCGTGCGGCGGGATCCCCACGCCCTCGTACGATCGGCCGCCGGGCGCGCGGTAGTCCTCGTTGGACAGCCCGAACCGCCAGCCGTTCGGCAGATGTCGGCCCAGGATGTCGGAGAACGCCCCCTGGGTCGCGCCGCCGATCCTGCGCGGCTCGGGCGTGCGGCCCATCATCGCCATGGTGAAGGTCTCGCCGGCGCTGACGGTCATGTCACTGGTCAGGAACGCGATCGGGCCCCTGTAGACGGGGGCGCGGGACGGCCGCACCGTGACCGACCGCGTACGGCCGCGGTGCGCCGGGTCGTCGGCGTCGTCGCGGGCGCTCTTGGTGTAGGCCACGTACGGCCGGTCGGTCAGCCGGGACGCCACCCGGAGACCGAGATCGTCGTACCCGCCGGTGTTGTACCGGACGTCGACGACGAGCCCGCGCAGGTCCCGGATCCTGGACGGGGTGAACACCTCGTCGAGCATCCGGTCGAGCTCGGCCCGATCCTCCTCCAGGGTGCCGCTCTCCCCGGCGTAACCGCCGAAGCCGGTGATCCGCAGATACCCGAGGCCGCCCGGCAGGTCGGCGTACGCCAGCTGCCCCTCTCCCCAGGTCCGCGCCGGCCCGCCCAGCTCCGCTGCGACGACCTTGTCGATCCGGGGCTTCAGGTCGTCGCCGACGGGCAGGCGGGTGCCGGGACGCCGGCCGAGGAAGAAGTGCCGCTCGTCCCGCATGACGCTGGTGTGAGGGTCGCCGAGCGGCCTGATCATGTCGGTCATGATCGTGAACAGGCGGTCGTCGCCCGTCCGCGCGTTCACCCGGGGCCGGTACCGGTCGCGCACGGCCCGCCAGTCGACGTGCTTGGCCGCGAAGCTCACGTAGTTCTCCTGGAGGGTCCGCCAGAAGACGTCGAACGTCGTCACCGGGTCCTCGCGCGCCGGGCGCGCGCAGCGCTCGGGCAGCCTGCCGATCCGCGTCAGGTCCTTGTCCGCGACGTCGCCCGTGACGTGCGCCAGCCCCCGGTCGCGCCCTTCGGCTCGGACGGTCAGGACGGGGCCCTTGGCGGTGCCGAAGGTGACCGTGCCGTCGGCGGCACGCCCGAGCCTCCTCAACGGGTCACCGGCCGGCAGGCAGCTGATACGGGTGACCTCGTACCACTTCAGCGTGTCGCCTTGGACGGACAGCACCAGGCCGTAGCCGCCGGTCTTCCACAGCCCGTCCACGCCGCGGGGGGCCTCGGCCTCGGCCGGTGCGGCGAGCGCCGCCGTCAGCAGCACCGCCGCCGTCACCGGGGTCATGATCTTCATGTTCATGGTCGTCATTTCTTGGCCAGTAGGGAGAAAGAACCGCGGACCAGGGACAGGGGCTCGGCCGCGGCCTTCGCCTCGTCGTATGCGGTGCGGGGATCGGAGGTCAGGACCGTGACGACGAACGTCCGGCCCGTGGCCGAGCGGGCGAGGAAGGCCATGGTCAGCACCCCGGCCTCGGACCCGCCCTTGTACCAGACGGCGGGCCACCCGCCGGGGTCCAGCTTGAGCCCGGCGTCGCTCGCGGACATCACCTCGTGGAGCCGCTCGCCGCCGAGCGCGGCCAGACCGGCGTAGGCGCGGCAGACGTCACCTGGCGAGCCGAACCACTCCACGCTGCCGATGTGCCGGGGCCGGCTCCAGTCCTTCAGGCCGGCCAGGGACCTGCCGGCGACGGTCGTCTCCAGATAGTGGCGCCGCCGCTCGCCCTTCAGCGCGGTGTACGTGTCGGCGAGCCTCGGGTAGTCGGCCGCCTTCAACAGGACGAACTCCCGGGTGGTGAGGAACGGGATGTTGAGCGTGGCGTGGCCGGACCACTCGCGCACCTGGGCCTCCACCGCCGGGCGGCCGACCGTGTCGATCAGCAGGTCGGTGCCCGCGTTGTCGCTGATGGAGATCATCAGCTTGGCCGCCTCGCGAACCGTCACCGTGCTGCCCTCGGGCTTCTCGTAGAGCACGCCCGGCGGGATCCTCACCTTGCCGGTGATGGTCAAGGAGGTGTCCCACGACAGCTTCCCGTCGCGGATCCTGTCGGCGACGGCGCTCAGCACGTACAGCTTGAAGATCGACCCCAGGGGCCGGGGTGTGGCCGGCTCGATCGCGTGCACCGGGCGGCAGGCGCCGTCGCGGGTGAGCTCCGCCGCCAGGAAGCCGACGTCCGGGGCGACGGCCCGCAGCCGGGTGTCGACCTCGCTCCAGTCGGCGGGGGCCGGGGCGGAGGACGGCTGGTCGGCTCCGGACAGCCGGAGCTCCTCGATCCTCCCCGCCTCGTCGACCGCCATCGTCAGCGTCAACCGCTGTCCGGCCGCCGTCACCATGGCCGTCAGAGCCGTCGGCTTCGCCTCCGTCAGCCCGTCCAGGCGCAGATCCGCAAGCTGCCCGAGCAGCTCGTTCAGCTTGGCCGGCGGCACCTCGGCGAGGAAGCCGGCGCTCATGTGCGCGGTCACCTCGCTCTCCGGCAGCGGCAGCCTGGTCACGGTGCCGAGGAACCAGCCGAGCTGCCTGCCCACCGGTGTGTCCGGGGCGGCCGTCGCCGCGCCGGACGCCGAGGCGGCCGGGGTGACTTCCGCGGAGGTGGACGCGGTGGGTGCCGAACGCTTCGGCGTCGTGCACGCCGTCAGGGCGAGGGCCGCCGCCATGACCGGCGCCAGGAGGTGGTGTGCCTTCCGCGTTCCGCCGTCCCGCCTCACGACCGGAACCCGAGCACGGCGAGGGGGAGGCCGTGTCTGCGCCCCGTGGGGGTGGCGTCGGCGACCGCGTTCGTCCGCACCCTGCTGAGCAGGTCGCCCGGCGGGGTGGCCGCGGCACCGGCCGGGTTCGCGGGCGTCAGGACGACGAGCACGGTGACGGCGGCGGCCAGTGCGCCGCCGATGAAAGGTGTTCGCATGGCGACGATCATCGCGGCGCGCACCCCGGGCGTACCTCGGTCGCGCAGACGACTCCAGGGGTACGACTTTCGTCGCGATGGCCCCGCTCGAGGTGATCCTCTCGTCGGAGAAGGGGCCTCCCTGAGAAGGGTTTCGCCGTTCCTCCCGCGGGCGGGCATCCCATTGCAGTCGACAACAAAAATGGAGTCGATTGCAAGTTTGAATGTGGTTAAGCTTCTCGCCGTGTCAGAAGGGCTTCGGGAACGGAAGAAGCGGCAGACGCGGCAGCGCATCGCCGACGTGGCGATCGCGTTGTTCGTGGAGCGGGGCTTCGAGCAGGTCACGATCGCCGAGGTGGCGGCGGCGGCCGAGGTGTCGGTCAACACCGTCTACAACTACTTCGAGGCCAAGGAGGACCTCGTCCTGCCGCCGGACGAGGCCTCGCCGCGGCGGCTCGCCGACATCGTCCGCGACCGCGCCGCCGGCGAGTCCGCCGCACGGGCCGTCCTCGGCCATCTGCGCGGCGAGCTGCGCCGGCGCGAGCGCAAGCTGGGACTGACCGAAGGTTTCGGGCGGGTCTTCGAGATGATGAGCGCCGCGCCCACCCTCACCGCCCGCCTGGGGAACCTCGGCAGGCAGATGGTCGAGGAGCTCGCCGCCGTCCTCGCCGAGGAGACGGCCGCCCCGCCCGGCGACCCGCTGCCCCGCCTGGTCGCCGGCCAGATCGGCTGGTTCCACTCGCTGGTCTTCGCCGAGATCGGCGCCCGCGTCTCGGCGGGGGATTCCCCCGACGTGATCGCCGAAGCCGTGCTGGAGCTCCTGGACGCCGTCGAGGGCCTGCTCGGCGAACGCGTCCTCACCTATGCCGTACGAGAGGAATGACGATGTTCAGGGTCACCATCCGGGGGACGTTCGAGGGGCTGGGCGACGCCGCCCGCGCCGCCCTCCGCGAGCAGAGCACCGCGGCCTTCACCGAGGCGGGCACCTTCACCTTCGACCAGAGCGTCTCGGCGTTCACCTTCCGCTGCCAGGTGCCCTCCGGCCCGGACGACGGCGAGAAGGAGGCGACCGACGCGGCGATCGCCGCGCTCGACGCGCACGGCCATCCGTACCGGATCCTGAAGGTGGCGGTCACCGACATGCGCGACATCAAGATCCGCCACCGGAGCCGGCGGGGCTAGCGTCGCCGACCGTCCTCAGCCACCAGCGGTGCCGGGCTCTTCGGTGCGAGTGGCCGTCCTGCCGGGGCCCGGCGCGGGTCCGCCGCGTCGCGCCACCGGCCTCTGGTGCCGGGCCTGCCGGGTTCCGGGGGTGCGGAGCTCCTCATGACGGCGTGCTCCCGGGTGCCCGACTGGCACCCGCGCGGGTCATGCCGGCGACCACCAGGTGGTGGAAGGGACGGATCAGGTTGAAGTAGAGCGGGCCGGTCCATCGGTGGTACTTCACCACGGTGATCACATCGAACCTGGCGTCACCGTCCGCCGATGGCGTGGTGACGATGGCGAGCCGGGCGGTCAGGTGGGTGTCCGCCGCCTCGAGGACGATGTAGCGGTCCTCGGCGGCGGCGCTGACGGCGAAGAAGGCGATCTTGTCGCCGGGGACGAGGGAGATCTCCTCCGGGGCCAGAGGCCTGCCGGCCGGGACGTCGGGATCGCGTAGCCGCAGCAGCCTGGCCAGCACCGCCCTGGCGCGGAACAGCGCCCTCAGCCAGCCGGGCCGCCAGCTCATGGCCCCCGCGGTGAACTCCCGCAGGCTCGCCCGGGATTCGGCCGTCTTCACATCGATGTGGTCGGCCTCGGACACGAAACCGGCCAGTTCGGGGGTGGTGTCGATGATGCCCGACACGTGGCTGTTCAACAGGTGGCCTCCTCGATGGTGGCGGTCAGCCGAGAAGCGGGAGCAGCAGGTCGTATACGCGGTGCTTGTCGGCGGGGGAAAGCGGGGGCATCACGTGCGACCCCCCGATCAGCACGAGGTACAGCAGCTTGGCCATCATGTCCGGTGTGGCATGACCGGCCTCCTCGCACAGCTTGCGCAGATAGTCGACACGGGTCGCGTCCACACGCGTCTGCACCGCCGCCGCCTCGGGGTCCTGTTTCGCCCAGGCCCGCACCGCGATCTCCAGCTCCGGGCCGGTGTTCTTGATCGCCTCCGCCATCAGCCGGGTCAGCCGCTCCCGGGCGGGGAGGCCGCCTGGCGCCTCCACCGCATCGATGATCGCCGTGGTGTGCTCGGCCTCGAAGTGCGCCAGCAAGCGGGTCCGGAACCTCGGCATCGATCCGAAGTGGTGGTAGAAGGCGCCCTTCGACATGCCCATGCGCTCACACAGCCGCTCCAGGGTCACCGACGGGGCGCCCTGCTCGGACAGCAACGCCAGGCCCGCCGACAGCCACGCCCGTTCTCCCGTGCTTCCCACGTCTCCCTCTCTCCATACCAAAAGGTTTGGTATGGAGAACATAACATGGACGCGCGCGGGGCGATGAGCGGATCGCCAGGCGGAGCTTGGCGTGGTCAAGTGGTCCGGGACGGTCCACGGTCGTCGATCACCGTGCCGAACGTCCTCCCTCTTCCCGGTGAGGTGACGACTTCGGCGGGGTGAACTGGGACAGGTCGTGGATGTCCAGGGCCTTTTCTATGTCGGCGACCCGGTGGACCACCGAGGTGAAACCGCGCTGGCCGAGACGGCGGTGCTCCTCGGCCTCGAAGACCTCGCCCAGGTGCCGGAACTCCTTGGCCGGCGTCACCTTGCGGAAGACGGGGAACACCACCGTGTCCTCCCGGGATTCGTGCGGCTCGTACATGCTGATGAAGGCGGCCATGTCGTCGACCAGGGCCTCACGCCGGTGGGACGAGGCGTGCGAGTGCTTCGTGGCGGCCAGGATGCGGGTGGTCAGCTCGCGTCCCCGCTTGTGCTGGACCTCCAGCACCGAGACCGTGTGGCGGAGCCGGCCTGCCTTGCGCAGGCGCGGGAACACGTACCGTTCTTCCAGGTACTCGTGGTAGCGCTCGATGTAGTCGCGGATGACGCGGGCGGCGGCGTGCAACGCGTGCGCGGGAACCTGTTCGTCGTGCTCGATCCACCGGATGCCTTCCCGGTACACCAACAGGACCCTTTTCAGCACCCCGTGCTCGCGCATGAGGTCCTCCGGCGGCGTCAGCGGCGGTCTGTCCTCATGCCCGTGCGGCTTGCTCTCATGCTTGTAAAGCGTGAGATCGGGTGCCGCCGGGGGAGCCGGGTAGTCGTCGGGTTCGGGTTCGGGACAGGCGGCGCGGGGGACGGCGCCGGCCAGGGCGACGGTCGACAGGCCCAGCAGCTTACGGCGGCTCACCGCCGGCAAGTACAGATCTTCCACGATATCTCCGGTTTGCCCGATTCCCAGGTTTGCCCACACGCACCCAGGTGTGATCGTGAGACTCCCCCGCGCCACCGGGCTCCACGCCGTCACGTGGGTAAATGCTTGATCTACGGCATTGCCTCCGGCTCCTCCCGCCTCGGGGCGTTCCGCCATGAAATCCTGCATCCCGCCGGCCGAGCACGCCGGCTCGGGCGGCCCGGCGTGTGTGCCGCCCCCCCGACCGAAGGAGTGAACGATGATCCGCCGCTGGAGCCCGGACGACCTCGCGCCGCCGATCGGCCGGTACAGCCACCTGGCCGCCGTCCCGGACGGACACGAAATCGTGTTCGTGGCCGGCCAGGTCGGCGTCCTCGGGGACGGTGAGCTGGCCGGCCCGGACGCCGAGTCGCAGGCGCGCCAGGTGTTCGCCAACATCGAGACGCTGCTGGCCTCCATGGGCGCGGGCCCGGAGCATCTGGTGAAGCTCTTCACGATGGTCGCGGGCACCGAACATCTCGCCGGCTGCCGTGCCGCCATCGGGGAGGCCTTCGGCCGCTGGTATCCCGGCGGCGACTGGCCCGCGCAGTCGCTCGTGGTGGTGGCCGCGCTGGCCAGGCCCGATCTGGCCGTGGAGATCGAGGCGGTGGTGGCGGTGCCGCGCCGATGATCGACGGCGCGACGGTCTTCGCGGCGTGCCGGCCGGGGCCGGTTAGGCGCCGGAGCGGCGCCCGGCCCCCTCACGAGCGGCGCCCGCGCGGACGCCGGCCAGCAGGGCCGCGCCCGCGCCGTACACCGCCAGCGCCGATGGGGGCAGGCCGGTGAGACCGTGGTAGGCCGACCCGGCCAGCGCGACCTGGAGCAGCGCGGCCAGCACGGCGGCGGCCCCGGCGACGGTCAGGACGGCCTGCGCCGTCCGCCTGGGCCGTTCACCGGCGGGCCGGGTGACGGCCCGCCGGTCCCCGAGGACGCCGCGCCGCTCGACGCGGCCGAACACCGCCACGAGGACGGCCAGGGTCGCCGTCAGGAAGGCGAGCCACGGGACGCGCAGCAGCAGCCAGGCCGGTGACCCGGGCGCGGCGGAGGGCATCAGGTCGGTCCCGTAGAGCGCGACGACGCCGATCACCAGCGCGGTCATGTGCCAGAGGAACAGCGTCATGACGACGGAGTTCTCCGCGACGATGGCCGTCCACGGCCCCGGCCGCCGCAGCCACCGGTTGCCCAGGTCGTGCAGCGCCAGCGCCAGCCCCGCCTGCGTCACGGCGAGGGCCAGCAGCGCGAGCGTGGGCGGCGCGGTGTTCTGCAGCTTCGCGTCGCCGAAGTCCACCATGCTGACCGGGTACGGGCCGGCCACGGTGAGGAGCAGCAGGACGGCGAGCCCGCCCGCCGCGATCGGCAGCCCCACGGCCGGCCGGGACGGCAGCCGGCCGTCCTGCCAGGAGAAGCCGAGCTGGTGGACGGCCAGCCAGGCGAACAGGTAGTTCGCCTGCCCGCCGTAGGGGAGGCCGAAGACGACGCGGGCGAGGTCCCCGGCGCCGACCAGCCCCGCGAGGACGACCGGGACGGCCAGGCCCGCGCGGCGGTGCAGGGCGTAGGTGAGCGGGGTGAGCACCACCACGGCGATGTAGGCGACCAGGAACCACAGCGGCATCACCGCCAGCCAGACACCCAGCCCGATCAGGGACGGGGCGACGCCGAAGGCCCGGGCCGCGACGGCCACGGCCACCAGCCCGCACAGCAGCACCGTGGTGGGCCGGACGAGCCGGGCCGTCCGCGTGAGCACCCAGCCCGTGGCGTGGCCGCCGCGCGCCAGGTGCGAGGTGAGGGACGCGGCGTTGGCGTACCCGCCGACCAGGAAGAACAGCGGCATCACCTGGAACAGCCAGGTCAGCGGCCGGGTCCAGGCGACCACCTCCAGGATGCTGTGCCCCCGGAACCCCTCGGCGTCGTGGGTGACGTCCACCACCAGCCAGTGCCCGGCGACCACGGCCGTGATCGCCACGGCCCGCACCAGGTCGACGTGGCGGTCCCGCCGTGCGGGGGTCCGCTCCGCCAGTTCCCGAAGCTCGCGCATCGCCGTGCACGTTCCGCGTCGCAGCCGAGGCGCCCCGGGCGGGGCGCGTCCTCACCTGTCCCGTACCCAGGGAACCGGCGGGGTTCACACCTTGCGGGCGTGGCCGAGGTAGGTGACGACCGGGCGGCCGTGCGGGTCCAGGACGAAGTCGGCCATGGCGGGGATCCCGTCATCGGTGATCTCGCCGCGCCGGCGGGCGAGGGTGGCGGTGACCAGGTTGCGTATCCGGCGCGGCTTGAAGCCGCAGACGTCGTCGTTGCGCAGCCCGTGGCGGGCGAGGGCGGCGGTCATCTCACCGGGGGTGCGCAGCCGCGCGGAGGCGTAGCGGCCCGCGGGCATGATGCGGGTCATCGGCAGGGTCTGGAAGGCGAGGAGGTAGACGAGCCGGGACGGCAGCGTGCGGTTCACGGTGTCGTAGACCAGCAGGCCGTCCGGTTTGAGCGCCCGGGAGGCGTGCCCGACGACCCGGTCGAGGTCGGAGGTGATCTCGAAGGTGTCGGCGTAGTAGGCGAGGTCGAAGGCGGCCTCCGGCAGGCGCGGGTCCTCGGCGGGGGCCGTGTGGTACTCGACGGCCGCACCGTCGTCCGCCTCGCGCGCCATCGCCGTGGCGGTGGGGGAGGGGTCGACGGCGGTCACCTCGAAGCCCAGGCCCGCGAGTCCGCGCGCGAGCAGGCCCCGCCCGCTGCCGACGACCAGCGCGCGGCGTCCGACGGCGACCAGGCCGTGGTCGTTCAGCACCCCGGACACGTACGCCAGCCGCACCTCCTGGAAGGCGACGGCCCTGATCTGCCTGCCGTCGACGGCCTCGGGCGATCGTGTGTCAAGTGCGATGGTGGGGACGGCCATGCTGCTCTCCTCGACCCGTGCGGCTTTCGGTTCCTTAAAGGAACCCTACCTTGTCTGGGTTCCCTCAGGGAACTCGTATACCGTTGTGTCGTGACCCGTACTCCCCTCACCGACGTGGCCTGCTCCATAGCCCGCGCCACCGACCTTTTCGGGGACGCCTGGACCGCGCTGATCATGCGTGACGTGCTGTCCGGGGTGACCCGCTTCGACGACATCGCCACCGATCTCGGCATCTCCCGCAAGGTCCTCTCGGCCCGGCTGTCCCGGCTGGTCGAGGAGGGCATCCTCGTGCGCGAGCGCTACCGGGAACGGCCGCCCCGCGAGCACTACCGCGCCACGGCGAAGGGCGAGGAGCTGTACCCGGTGCTGCTCGCCCTGATGAACTGGGGCGACCGCTGGTACTCCGGCGAGGACGGCCCGCCCGCCCGCGTCCACCACCTCTCCTGCGGGCAGGACACCACGCCGGTCACGGTCTGCGGCCACTGCGGGGAGCCGCTGACCGTGGGCAACACCACGCAGGTCCCCGGCCCCGGCGGCCGGGTCGGCCCGGGGACCCGCGTCCTCGGCCCGCTGCTCGCCTCCCGCCGCCCGGCGTGACCTCCGCCCGCCGACCGCGCCTTGGCGCATCTCCGCCGTGGCGGCGTCCGGGCAGTGCACAAGATGGTGGACGCTTTGTCGCGTGCCGTCCCGCAGCATGTAAGGCGCTGGAGGTCGCTCGGCCATAATGAGAGGGTCGCCGTGTGCGGAGAGGTCCCGATCGGCTCCCCTGCGGAGCCGCGGACCGTGCCGCGCACGGGTGCCGTGTTTGAAGCGGGGGCCGCGGGGGCGGCCTTCTCATAAGGGCCGCCGCAGGGCCCGCGATCGACGTCAGTTCTCGCGGGCGGGGCGGGCCGGGTGGCTTCCCCGCCGTCCTCTCACCGGCCCGACGGCCGGCGACTCTTGCGGCGGCGGGCGCGCCGCCTCCCGCTCCCACCGGCCACGTCACGGCCCGCTCGTCACGAGCGAGCGTGGCGGCCCCTCCACCAGCAGAAGGGGACAGGCACATGAACACTCGTCTACTCGCCCTGCCGGTCGTGGCGGCCCTGTCGTTCTCGGCCGCGTACGGCACCCCGGCGAGCGGTCGTGGTGCGGGCGCGGCCACGAACGGGAACGAACGGACCACTTCCGGCGAGCCGATGGGCCACCAGCCCTCGCCGACGATGTCGGTCCCGCCGTCCCCGTCGCCGACCATGTCGGTGCCGATGTCGCCTTCGCCGACGATGTCCGTGCCGCCGTCGCCGTCCGTGTCGGCGCCGGGCTCGCCGGGCGCGCCGGCCCCGACCTCGTCCCCGGTGGGACCGGGATGCGCCTCCCTGCCGAAGTCCGGCCCCGGCAGCGCGGCGCAGCTCGCCAACGAGCCTCTCGGCACCGCCGCCCAGCACATCCCGCAGCTGTCCGACGCGGTGAACGCCACCAAGAGCGCGGGCATGCTGAGCGCCGCCGACTCCGTCAAGAACGTCACGGTGTTCGCGCCCACCAACGACGCCTTCCGCAAGGTGCCCAAGGACGAGCTGGACAGGCTGCGGCGCAACAAGTCCCAGCTCACCAAGGTCGTCAGCTACCACGTCGTCCAGGGGCGCAAGTCGCTCAACGACCTGCTGGCCGGGCCGGTGAAGACGATGGAGGGGAGCAAGCTGACCGTCAGGCGTTCCGACTCCAGCTACATGGTCGACGACGCCAAGGTGGTCTGCGGCGCCATCCAGACCCGCAACGCGACGGTGTACCTCATCGACAGCTTCCTCACGCCGAGCGACTAGGGCACGAGGAGCCGTCGTGGCTCAGGTCTTCGACTGGCACAGCGGCAGCGACCGCTCCGAGGGCGCGCAGAGCGTGATGCCGAACGGTATGCGCAGCACGCCCTCGGAGGCGCCGCTGGTGTAACGGACGACGACGCCGGAGCTGGAGGCGCTCACGCCGCGAGGACGGGAGGTCTGCACGACCAGCTCGGCGAACTCGACGCGCGAGGAATCGTCCGGCCGGCAGACCTCGGTGACGGTGCTGAGCGAGGTCGACAGCTTGCGCCGCCGCAGGCTGTCCGGCTCGCCCCAGCCGACGCCGTCGGCTCCCATCGGGCGGTAGAAGGGCCGAAGGGCCCAGGCCTCGACCGTCATGCCGCCCGTGGGATCGTCGAAGCGCACGTCGACGACGTCCGCGACTCCGGTCCGGTCGAGACACAGGGCGAGGTTGCCGAACAGGTAGGGCTGCCCCCGCACGGTCGTGCGCAGCCCGAACGACTGCCGGCCGCCGTCCCCCGGCTCGACCAGCCTCGCGCTCGGGAACGGCACCGCCGCCAGGCGCACGGCCTCCCCGGGGCAGCAGGCGGCCGTGCCCACGAGCAGGCAGGCCAGTGCCGCGTGGCGGCAGACGCGGCGCACAGCGGCACGGGTGAGCGGCCCGCGGCGGGAACGGCGTCGCACGGCCGTGTGGCGGCCGTGCCGGTGGGGGGCCGGCATCAGCCCTTGTGCGCTTCGACGACGGACGACGACCGCACGCCCGTGCCGCGGTCGCCGCACAACACGGTCGGCCTGGTCGGCTGGAACGACAGCTTCGACCGCCGGTCGTACCCGCTCTGCGCCGACGCCTCGAAGCCGGGAAGGCCCACGGCGGCGCCGATCTTCACGTTGCGCGCCTCGTCCTTCACCCAGGTGGAGCTGTGGGCGTACAGCGTCACGCACGAGGCCGCCAACGCGGGGTGGTAGGCGCGGGCGAAGCGTTTCAGCGGGTCTCCGAGGCTCAACGGGACCAGGGCGCGCCTGCCGTCGCAGCTGTCGGCGGTGATGCCGTAGTTGACGGTGCCGATCGCCCACGCGTCGGAGACCCGCGACACCTCGTGGCTGTTGCCGCCCTTCACCGACAGCGTGAGCGAACCGCCGCCGGACCACTTGCCGCGGCCCGCCTCGGCCCCGACGCCGAGCGTGTGGTCGGCGCCGGCCGCCTGCGTGACGGTCGCGAGGGCTCCGCGCCAGGCGTAGACGCCCATGTAGGTCTCCTCGCGCCCGTTGTATCTCTTGACCAGGCGGGTGGTGCAGGGCCCGGGGGCCATGCCGGCGGCGGCGACCCTACCGCCCGACACCTGCCGCGGCGTGATCACCCCGTCGCGCAGGGCCGCGGCCAGGGCGGGGAAGGCGGGCGTGCGGGGTGTCACCGCCACCCGGCTCGCCTCGGCGGCGGCCGGCGGCCCGATCGGGACGGACCGGCCGGGCGGCGAGGACGGGCGCGTGCCGCTCGGCGGCGGTGACGGGGAGACGTCCTCTCCGGCGGGCGCGGTGACCCAGGCGGAAGGGTCGTCGTTGGCGTCGGTGACGGTGGGCCGGGCGCCGAGGTCGGCCACGAGCTGCGCCGGCACGGACGCTCCGAGCAGCTCGGCCGACGCGGTGGACCAGACGGGCCGCACCGGGCGGCCGTCCGCCGTCTCGACCATGACCACCTGCGGCTCGGTGCCGGGGACGACGTAGACGGGATCGCCGGGATCGCAGCCGTCGGTGACGTCGGGCCCGCACCGCTCCTCGGGGTCGTCGCCGATCGTGGTGGTGTGGGAGGACCGTACGGCCGTGGTCATCCAGCGCACCTCCCGGCGGCCGTCGGAGATCGCGATCTCCAGATGGACCCGCCCCCGGTCGTCGGCGTAACGGGCCGGCAGCGCCGCCGGGTCGACGTTCACCGAGAACCGGCCAAGCGGGCTCGTGCTCGCCGCGCCGACGACCAGCGTGCGAAGCTCGCTCCCCTCGGGGACGTCGAGCGCGTCCCCGGCGGGGTAGGCGATGGCGAGCACGTCCGCCCCGCCGGCCGGGGCGCCCCCGCGGGTCACGACGCCGCTGACGATCGATATGGGCGTCAACCCGGAATAGGGGAAGACGATGTCGTCGGTGAGGGCCGCCGGCGGTGCGGCCGAGGTCGCCATCGATATCGGAAATGTGATGGAAATGACCACTGCCGATGATGACGTGAATCGGGCGGGAAACGATCTGCCGTTCTTTTCCCGTCGTGGCGCTCTACGGTCGAGCCCCAGGTGCATCGGTGTTCTGATCTTCGGCCCCCGCTCCATGAAGATCGCGGCATCCCGGTCGCGCGCGCCGGGAATCTCCGCCGGCACGCTTCATTATGGCCGCGGTCCGGCGGGCGTCAATCGCCGTGGAGGGTGAATTCCCGGATGGTCGTTCGTGCGCTTCACGGCCGGGGGAATTTCGTCCGGAAAACTCCGGGAATATCGGGCTGTTATGGCCTTTGCGTGATCAGTGGCGTCATTTCTGCCGGTCCGGTGTGCCGTCCGCCGGCGGCCGGTCACCGGCCAGGAGCGGAAGATCACGCATGAGGAGGACGGCGGCCACGGCGAGGAGCCCGCCCGTCCCTCCGATCCAGGCGATCGTCGTGCCGATGGCGGCGGCGCTGTCCGCGGTGCCGGAGCCGGCGGGGGCGAGCAGCTGCGCGAGCAGCGACTGGCCACAGGCCAGGCCGACGGACGCGCCGATCTGCTTGGTCAGCGCGCTGCCCGCGACCGCCATGCCCACGTCGGCGCGCGGCACGCTGTACTGGGCGACGATGCTGGCCCCGCCCATGGCCGGTCCGAGGCTGAGCCCGACGAGCGCGAGCAGCACGGCCGTGACCGCCGGCGGCGTCGTGGCCCCGAGCAGGACGAACAGCACGGTCCCCGCGGTGAGCAGGGCGGCCCCCGCGAGCAGGGCGGGCCTGGCGCGTCCGGTCCGCGTGATCACGGCCGCGGTCAGGCGGTTACCCCCGGCCATGCCCACCATGGCGGGCAGCAGCAGGAGCCCGGACGCCGTGGCGCCGTACCCGCGGACCTGCTGGAAGTACAGCGGCAGGAACACCATGGCGGGCAGGTTCGCCACCTGGAAGAAGAAGCCCGCGGCCACCACCGCCGCGTACGTGCGGCGCGCGAGCAGGTGAAGCGGCAGCACCGGCACGCGCGCCCGCCGCTCCACCGGGACCAGCAGCGCGAGCAGGACGAGTCCGGCCGCGAGCGGAACGGCGACGGCGGGGGAGCCCCACGAGGGGCTGCCCGCCCCCGCGTCGTACCCCTTCAGGCTGAGGCCCAGCAGCACCAGCGACAGCCCGCCGGTGAGCAGCCCGATGCCGGCCAGATCCAGCCCGCGCTCGCCGTCGCCGTACGGACGGTGGCGCGGCAGCAGGGCCGCGATCGCGGCGGCGGCGAGCGCGCCGACCGGCACGTTCAGCAGGAACACCCAGCGCCAGCCGGCGTGGTCGGTGAGCACTCCTCCGACCAGCGGGCCGCCGACCATCCCGGCCACCATGACCCCGGCGAGCACCGTCTGCATCCTCACCATGCCCGACATGCGATGCGGCGGGTAGAGGTCGCGGACGACCGCCATCCCCACCGTCAGCAGCGCGCCCGCGCCGACGCCCTGCGCCGCCCGGAACGTGATCAGCGCGCCCATCGACCCCGCGAGCCCACAGGCCAGCGACCCGGCGAGGAAGATGGCCAGGCCCGCCAGCAACGGCGTGCGGCGCCCCCACAGGTCCGAGAAGCGGCCGTACAGCGGGACGGTGACGGTGGAGGTCAGCAGGTAGGCGGTGACGGTCCAGGCGTACCACGCCTGCCCGCCGCCGAGCTGGGCGACGACGCGCGGCATCGCCGTGCCGACCACCGTGCCGTCGAGCATGCCGAGGAACGCGCAGCCGAGCGCCGCGACGGTCAGCAGCCGCCGGTGGACGGGCGTCAGCGCTTCGAACGGGTCCGGCGCGGCGCTGTCATGAGGCGGCTGAAGCCGCTGGGGAGTGGAGGACATGACGGCACCATAAGGAGTGAGTCCTCACTCCGTCAAGAAGAAGTGAGGACTCACTCCGTTTACGCGGCGACCGGTTCGGCTGGTACGGGCGTTCGCCGGCCTGCTCTGTGGGGGCAGGGCGGGCGTGACTCGCCGGGTCAGGCAGGCCGGTTCTCGGGTCCCGGGGCGTCGTAGACCAGGGTGTACCGCCAGAACAGGCGGCGACGGACCCGGGCACCGGGTAGTTCGCGTGCGGCCGCGAGCCGGATCTCGGCCAGGGTCTCCCGGGGATCGGCGGTGGGCGCCGTCATGTGCGTCGGCGGCGCGTCGGCGCGGGCCGAGTGCTTGACCAGCCCCATGATCGGGTTGGCCAGCATGGCGGGCAGGGCGGCGAGCAGGTCGGCGGGCCCGGCCTCCCGGTAACAGCCGACGACCACCAGGCGCCCGCCCGGGGTGAGGCACTCGCGCAGTTCCCGCAGGGTGGGCACCAGCGGCAGGTGGTGCAGGACGGCGACGAGGGTGATCGCGTCCCAGCGCCGCCGCGCACGCCCCGCGAAGCCGGCCTCGACGATGGTGACCGCGGGGTCGCCGGCGAAGCGCTCCGCCGCGACGCGAGCGGTCGCGGCGTCGGGCTCGAGCCCGGTGACGGTGGCGGCGCGGCGGCGGAGCAGATCGACGAGGTTGCCCGTACCGCACCCGACGTCGAGGACGTGGCGGGCCCCGGACGCGGCCACCCGGCCGGCGACCCAGCGGCCGTAGTGGTCGTTGTGACTCCAGGGGTGCCGCCGGTTGAATTCGCCGAGCCGGGACAGCAGCGCCATGAGGGCTACCTTAGCGATCAGCACTCACGCTCGGGGCCTCCTTCCGTCCAGGCGGCACCACTGCCGGGCGAGGCCCGCCGCCCGTCCCGGCCGCCCGGAGTGCCGTCGCCGCCGCCGGGAGCAGGGCTGCCGCTCCTGCCGTCACCAGGGCCGCCGATCCGGCCGGCAGGACGACGCCGGAGAGGACCGTGAGGTCGGCCGGAGCCCGGCCCTGGGCCGCCTGCAGGGCGCTCACCAGGACCAGGCAGCCGTACCCGCAGGCGGCCAGCGCCACCAGGCGGGTACGGACCCTCTCCTCCCACGCCGAGAAGGTCAGCAGCCAGGCCAGCACGGGGAGCACCTGCAAGGCGTGCAGCGTGACGGCGTGCGGGACCTTCAGCTGCCCGGCCGCGCCGAAGATGGACAGGTCCGTGACCTGCGGCGGCAGCCCCTTGGCGCGTCCGTTCGCGATCAGCGTCGCGCCCGCCACCTGGCTGAGCACCAGCATGGCCAGCCCCGCCCGTACGGCCAGGCGCATGCTGGGGGAGGCGTCCAGGCGGCGGTACGCGAGGACGGTGACGGCCACGATCGCCGGGATCAGTCCCACGATGGCGAACCCGGCCAGCACCGCCGAGACCACCGCGTCGAACGGCGTGGCGAAGTTCAGGTGCGACGGTACGCCGCGCCAGCGCTGCAGCGTGATCAGCCCGACCTCGGCAACGCTCGCCGCCGCCAGCGGGCCGACCAGCCACCACGCCCGCCGGGACGGCACGCGCAGCCGGCCGACCACCCACACCAGGCTGATCAGCGTCACCCCGAACGAGAACCCGAAAAGGATCGGCTTCCGCCACGACACCGGACCGTCCCAGCCGCCGCCGTCGACGGCGTAGACGACCAGGTGGAAGGCGCTGCTCGCCAGGAGCGCGGCCGCTGTGCCGTACCCCAACCGCTCATGTCCACGCATGGGGCCAGTCTCGGCGGCCGCGCCGCGCCGGCGAATCCTCCCGGGGGAGGCGCGCGCCCTACGCCCTGTGACGTACCGCGCGCCGGTTCAGGTGCGCGATCCCCGCGGTGCCGCGGGCGGCGCCACCTTGGCGGGCCGGGGCTCGGTGCCGGCCGCGGGCGGCCGTCCGGGCGGCCGCACCAGGGTGTTCTGGAAGGTCGACAGCAGCCACCGGCCGGCGCTCTTGACGGCGAGGCTGGTGTTGATCGAGAGGGTGTCCGGACGGCAGGCGGTCTCGGTGCCGTACAGCACGCACCCCTTGCGGACGATGACCGCCATCGTGGGGGACAGGAACCGGACCTGCTCCCCGTAGCCGTGCAGGCGCGTGTTCTTCAACTCATGGTCGAGGTGCCGCTGGATCCCCTCCGTGATCCCGGCACGGGAGTGCAGGTGTTCCCCCAGGATGTTGATGAGATCGGCATCCTCGGTGTAGGTGGCGGCATACGATTTCGCGTCCCCGCGCGCCCAGGCGGCCTCCTGCGTCCGCCGGATCTCCTCGAAGGCGGCCAGATCGCGTTCGCTGCCGGGCGGTGGGGCGACGACCGCGCCCCGCGGGGTGGTGGGGGCCCCGATGGCCTGGGTGATCAGGGTGTCCGGCGTGGTCGGGCCGGTCGTTGCGGTGGCGCCCGCCGGGCCGGCGGCCAGGGCGGCGCCGATCCCTCCCAGGGCCGCCAAGTGGATGCTTCTCCTCACGCGACGATGAATTCTCATCTGCACCCCCGTACGAAGTTGATCTGAACCAAACGTATAAGAATTGATCCCTTCGACGGTGAAGGCCGGGGCGTGCCCTCATGGTGAGTCTCGGAGTTGACGTTGAGATATTTCTCCACTTTCATCGCAATTAAGACATTTGCCGCGTTCTGCCGACATTCAAGAGATGGGCAGCCGGTGCTCGATCGCGGAGGCGGCGCGGGCACGGCGAAGGCCGGGCGGGGGAGGTGGTCCGCCCCGCCCGGCCGGTCCTGGGCCGGTCTACCGAGAGGCGCGCGGTGGGAGCGTGCTCGCCGTCTTCGGCGCCCTCGGCGCGATCTTCGACTGGTCGACCAGGGTGTTGTGGAACGACCTGACCAGCCACTGGCCCGCCTGCTTGACCACCAGGCTGGTGTTCCACGACAAGGTGTTCGGATGGCAGGTCCGCTCCGCGCCGAACAGGACGCAGCCCTTACGCAGGATGAGGGCCAGCGAGGGGGACAGCATGTCGATCCGCTCCTCCATCGTGAGGATGCGGGTGTTCTTGAGCTGCTTGTGAAGGAAGCCCTCGTACCGCTCCGCGATCTCGGCGCGGGTGTGCATGTGCTCCCCGGTGACGTTCACGAAGTCGGCGTCCGGGGTGTAGGTCTGCGCGTACGTCTTGGCGTCGCCCTTTGCCCAGGCGTCGGCCTGCCGCTGGTAGAGCTGGGCGAGAGCCGCTCGGTCGGTGTCGGCCGCGGGGCCCGGGGAGCGCATCGGCGCCGAGGCCGCGCCTGTGAGCGCCAGTCCGAGCCCGCCGGCGGCCGCGATATGGATCAGTGTCTTCACATGCCGATGAATTCCCACGTTCCCCCCCGAACGAAGCGCGCCTGAAGCAAATGTATAACCACATATCCGGCGGGATCCTCAAGGGCGTATCGCACCTTCTGGTGAAATCAGAAGACAGATATGACCCCTTCGGGGGAAGGATTCCCGAATAATCAGCCCACGATGGAACGCCTTCGGGTTTCCGTGAGGACCCGCCGGGAGACCCGCGTGTCAGGCGGGCGTGGTGAGGAGGTGGTCGAGGACGCGGACGCCGAATTCGAGGCCGGCCACCGGGACGCGTTCGTCCACGCCGTGGAACATGCCGAAGTAGTCGAGCCCGGGGTCCAGCAGCAGCGGCGCGAAGCCGTAGCCCCTGATGCCGAGGGAGGCGAACGACTTGGCGTCGGTGCCGCCGCTCATGATGTACGGCACGGGGCGGGCGCCGGGGTCCTCGGTCAGCAGGGCCGCGCACAGGTCGTCGAAGAGGCCGACGGTGGGGGAGTCGACGGCGTCCTGGAAGCTGACGAACTCCCTGGTGATCTTCGGCCCCAGGAGCCGGTCGAGCGTCTCCAGGAACTCCTCCCGGAAGCCGGGCAGGAACCTGCCGTCCGCGTGCGCCTCGGCGGTGCCCGGGATGACGTTGACCTTGTATCCGGCGTCCAGCATGGTCGGGTTGGCGGAGTTGCGGATGACGCCCTTGAACAGCGTGCCCGCCCTGCCGAGACGCTCGGCCTCCTCGTCGAGCCGGTCGAGGTCGATCGTCGTGCCGAGGGCCTTGCCGAGCCGCTCGATGAGGGTGGCCACGCCGGGGGTGAGCCGCACCGGCCAGCGGTGGTCGGCGAGGCGGGCGAGCGCCCGGCACAGTTCGGCCACGGGGTTGTCCACCGGGGGCTTGGAGCCGTGCCCGGCCACGCCGTGCGCGGTGAGCCTCATCCACGCCGTGCCGCGCTCGCCGACCGCGACCGGGTAGACGCGCCGCTCGCCGGCCGCCACACCGCCGGCGGAGGGGAGCGTGACGCTGAAACCCCCCGACTCGCTGATGGCCTCGGTGCAGCCCTCGAACAGGTCGCGGTGGTGGGTGACGGCGTAGCCGGCGCCGTACTCGCCGGTGGCCTCCTCGTCGGCGAGGAAGGCCAGCACGATGTCCCGTTTCGGGCGGGCGCCGCGCCGGGCCCACTCGCGGACCAGGGCGAGCGTCATCGACAGCGAGCCCTTCATGTCGACCGCGCCACGCCCGTTCACGCACCCGTCGGCGACCTCACCGGAGAACGGATGCAGCTTCCACTCCGAGGGGTCGGCGGGGACGACGTCGAGGTGGCCGTGGATGAGCAGGGCCTCGGGGCTGTCCCCCGGGATGCGGGCGACCACGCTGGTGCGCCGGGGCGCGGACTCGAACACCGTCGGCTCGATCCCCACGTCGGCGAGCAGCCCGGCGACGTACTCGGCGGCAGGGCGCTCGCCGGAGCCGTCGGGGGTCCCGTCGTTGGTGGTGTCGATGCGCAGCAGGTCCGAGCAGATGGCGGCGACCTCGGTCACGATCTTCCCTTCAGTGTCAGCGGCGGCACCTCGGGGGTCGGGAAACCGAAGATCAGCCCGTAGAAGGCGAGCTCGGCCTCCAGCGCCGTAATGATCGTCTCCTCCCGCCGCCACCCGTGCTGTTCGCCGGGGAAGGTCAGGTAGGCCCACTGTCCGCCGGTCTGGTCGAGCGCGGCGACGAACCTCTCGGCCTGGACGGGGTCGACGATGGCGTCCTCCAGGCCGTGCATGAGCAGCGCGGGGCCGGAGGCCTGGGCGGCGTGCAGGGTGGGGGAGCGGTCGAGGTACCGCTGGCGGGTCTCGGGCAGCGGCCCGATGAGCCCGTCGAGGTAGCGCGACTCGAAGTCGTGGGTCTCCCGTGCCCAGCCCTCCGGGTCGGTGATCGCGTAGTGCGCGACCGCGCCGCGGAAGACGTCGCTGTGCACGAGCGCGGCCACGGACGTCCAGCCGCCCGCGCTGCCGCCCCGGATCGCGATCCGCTCGAGATCGGCGAGCCCGGCCTCGGCCAGGCCCCGGGCGACCGTCTCGCTGTCGCGGACGTCCACGATGCCCCAGTTGTGCCGCAGCCGCTCGCGGTAGGCCCGGCCGTACCCGGTGGAGCCGCCGTAGTTCACCTCCGCGACGCCGATGCCCCGGCTGGTGAAGTAGGCGATCTCCAGGTCGAAGGCCATGGGACTGGAGCCGGTCGGGCCCCCGTGCACGAAGATCACGTACGGCGAGGGGCGGCCGGCCTCGGCGTCGATCGGCGGGTACACGTGGGCGTGCACGCCGTCGAACACCATCGCCTCGGGGGTCGGCAGCACCGAGGCGTCGGGCAGTCGCTTGGCCGGGGAGAGCACCTCGTGCGCCCCGGTCCCGACGTCGACCCGCACCACCTCGTACGGCTTGCGCGGTGACCCGCCGACCGCCGCCACCCGGCGCCCGTCCGGCGAGGTGGAGATGGTCGCCGCCCAGTGGGTGTACGACCCGCCGATGTCGGTGATCTCGCCGGTGGCCGGGTCGAGCACGCCGAGCCGCCTGCCGTCCGACGTGCCGTGCGTGGTGACGATCCGGTCGCCCGCGAGCGCGAACCAGCGGTAGCCGAGCTTCCAGGTCGCGTCGCCGAACTCCTCCGGCCTGGGGGTGAGGTTGACCGGCGGGGTGCCGTCGAGCGGGACCAGGTGGATGTTCCACCATCCGGTCGGGTCGGTGACGGCGTACAGCGCGCCGTCGTCACGCCACTCGGCCTGCGCGACCGCCTCGGTGCGACCGCCCGCCACGACGCGGTACGGCCCGGCCGTGCCGTCGTCCAGCAGCGGGGCGACGCACAGCGACGTGCCGTCCCAGGGCATGTCGGGGTGATCCCAGCCGATCCAGGCGATCTGGTCGCCGCCGGGGGAGACGCGGGGGTTCATGATGAAGTGCTGCGCCCTGACCACCACGCGCAGCGGGCCGCCGTCGAGGGGCACCGCCACCAGGTCGCGGACGTTCTCGGTCTCCCGCACGCACCACACCTCCCCGCCGTGCAGGACGAGGTCGGCGTACCGGGACGGTCCCGGCGGGGTGAGCGGCACCGGCTCGCCGCCGGGCGGGCACCGGTACAGCCGCTGGTCCGCCCAGTTGGTGAACACCAGCCCGCCGTCCGGCAGCGGGCGCCAGGAGCGGCCGCCGTACTCGATCACCCGGTTACGCGAGTTCCAGCCCTCGGGCAGGACGTCGTGGACGCTGCCGTCCGGCAGGCGCCGCACGACGCAGCGCCGGCCGCCCTCCGCCGGGCGCGGCTCGTCCCACCACACCTCCTCTCCCGTGGAGGCGGGCACGATCTCCACCCACAGCGGGCGGTCGTCCACGCGTGCGACATCGACGGCAGTGATAGGAGATTCGATCACCAGTTGCCTTCTGACGGTGGGAGCGGAATGTCGTGCGGGTGGATGACATGGACGATTCCCCCGCTGCTGGTGCTGCGCAACCAGACGTTCTCGAACGCGGACCGAGGGTAGGTTCTCTTGACCGTCTCGTCGGAGGGCGCCGCCGGATCGTTGGCGATGACATCGCCCTCGGGGGTGAAGCCCGTCACGACCATGATGTGGCCGCGTGTGGAGTAGCCCGAGCCCGGCAGCTCGTGCTCCTTGAACGACTGCGACGTGATCAGGGGGATGCCCGCCCTGATGAAGCGCTCCGCCTCGGCCAGCGAGCGCAGCCGGGTGACGAAGCCGCGCAGCCCGTACCGGCCGGCGTAGGCGACCCCGAAGGGCCAGTTGCCGGTGCCCTGGTAGCTGTGGTCGTACATGTCGCGGGCCGCGTGGTCGACGGCGGGGCACGGGTCGGACGGGTCGACGAAGGAGAGCTCGGCGGGGCCGGGCCCGCGTCCCCAGTACTGCAGCACCATCGTCACCGAGGCCGGGCCGCACCAGGAGTCGCCGCCGCCGTCCCACTCCGGGTGGTGGCCGGCGTGGATCTTCTGCGAGCGCGGCGGCACGTCGAGCTCGACCCCGGCGCCCTCTCCGGGCACGCTGGGCGGCACGCTCGGGCGCGTCGGGAGCGCCGAGGCCATCACCCCGACCGAGTGGACGGCCGCGCCCGCGCCGTGCAGGGTGACCCGCAGCCGGTACGCCACCACCGGGCGGGTCGCCACGAGGGTGTCCACGGCGACGTCGCCGTCCTCGTCGCCCTGTCCCGGCAGCGACGTGCGGTGGATGTCGCCGTCGCCCTCGGCCCAGCGGCCCATGTCGTACCACTTGGTCAGGCCGCCGGTCACGGTGCGCGCCTGCAGTTCCATCCGCAGCCACGACCCCTTGGGCGCCTCGGCCGTCCATGACGGGACGAGCTCGGTGGCCGGGAAGCCGATCTCGCGCTCCTCGGAGGTCCAGCGGGTGTAGGGCCAGGTCGTGGGCTCGCTGCCGAAGGGATCGAGGTAGCCGGTCACGCCGCTCTCCGACGGGACCACGGTGGTCCATCGGTGGAAGACGACGCGGCTCGGATCGGCGGGCGACGGGGTGACCACCTTGCCGATTGTGGTTTCGCCTCCGGGGCGGCGCATCGGATGGTTTACGTATTCGTGATCCGGAGCCGTTTTCCCATGTCCGAAAGGTGGTATTGGTCCGGGTCGCGGGCCGGCGATCCGGTCAGGACGGCGAGCGGCCGGTGACGGTCTCGATCTCCTCGGCGATCCGCCACAGCGGGGCGCGCCGGGTGGTGAGGACGACGACGACCTCGTCGGACGGCGAGTCGTCCCCCGCCGACCGGCCGTCCACCCACGGCCGCAAGGCCCGCGTGACCTCGGCCATCGCCGCGGTCAACCGGGCGCGCGCGTCGCCCGAGCCGCCGGCCCGCAGCCAGCTCCGCAGCACGTGGTTGTGCGCGGCCACCATCGAGGCGCAGGCCACCTCGTTGCGCAGCCGGACCGCCTCCTCCGCGCCCCCGGGGTCGCGGTCGTTCATGTACGCCGAGAAGGCCCGCTGGTAGCGGCTGGTGGCGCCGACCTCCCATTCCCGCAGGGCGGGCACCCGCCGCGTCAGCTCGTAGCGCTTGACCGCCGTCTCCGGGTCCTCGAGGTACATGTCCAGCACGATGCCGGCCGCCTCGGCGATCACCAGGAGGGGGGAGCGCAGCGGAGAGGCCGACTCCAGGAACGCCACCACGCGCTTCAGGCACTCGTCGTGATCAGGGAGGATCGCGTCCTCCTTGCTGCGGAAGTGCCGGAAGAACGTCCGCCTGGCCACGCCGGCCGCGGCGGCGATCTCGTCCACCGTCGTCTCGTCGAACCCCGTGGTGAGGGACAGGCTGATCGCCGCGGACATCAACTCCCGGCGCACGTCTCGCCTCGTGGACATCTGACCCCTTCGAGCGTCGGTGGGCGGTCCACCGTAACACTCGCTCTTTCCTTACGTCACTCAGTGACTTACGATACGGCACGAAGTGCACGATTCCCGGGATTGGGTGAGACACATGAGCCTGGATGGCCACCTGCACGCCGCGGCCGAGGAGTACCCCATGCTCCGTGAGACGGTCCGCGCCCTCGCCGACGAGAAGATCGCGCCGCGTGCGGCGGCGGCCGACGAGAACGAGGAGTTCCCCTGGGAGGTCTACAAGGACCTGGTCGCGGCGGATCTGCACGCCGTGCACATCCCGGAGGCGTACGGCGGGGCGGGGGCGGACGCCCTGGCGACGGTGATCGTGATCGAGGAGGTCGCGCGGGCGTGCGCCTCGTCCTCGCTGATCCCGGCGGTGAACAAGCTGGGGACGGTGCCGCTGCTGCTGTCGGGGTCGCAGGAGCTCAAGCGGCGCTACCTGGAGCCGGTGGCGCGGGGCGAGGCGATGTTCTCCTACGCGTTGTCCGAGCCCGAGGCGGGGTCGGACGCGGCGGCGATGAAGACGCGGGCGGTGCGCGACGGTGAGCACTATGTGCTCAACGGCACCAAGATGTGGATCACCAACGCGGGCATCTCCGAGTTCTACACGGTCATGGCGGTGACCGATCCGCAGGCGGGCGCGCGGGGGATCTCGGCGTTCGTGGTCGAGAAGGGGGATGCGGGGGTGAGTTTCGGGGCCAAGGAGAAGAAGCTGGGCATCAAGGGCTCGCCCACCCGTCAGGTGATCCTGGAGGACGTGCGGATCCCGGCGGACCGGATGATCGGTGAGCCGGGGACGGGGTTCAAGACCGCGCTGGCGACGCTGGACCACACCCGCATCACGATCGCCGCGCAGGCGCTGGGGATCGCGCAGGGGGCGCTGGACTACGCGATCGGGTACGTCAAGGAGCGCCGGCAGTTCGGCAAGCCGGTGGCCGAGTTCCAGGGCCTGCAGTTCATGATCGCCGATATGGCGATGAAGCTGGAGGCGGCCCGGCAGCTGACCTACGCGGCGGCGGCCAAGTCCGAGCAGGCGATGCGGGGGGAGAAGGTGGCCGACCTGACGTTCTTCTCCAGCGCGGCCAAGTGCGCGGCCTCGGACGCGGCCATGGAGATCACCACCGACGCGGTGCAGTTGCTGGGCGGGTACGGCTACACCCGTGACTACCCGGTGGAGCGCATGATGCGCGACGCCAAGATCACCCAGATCTACGAGGGCACCAACCAGATCCAGCGCATGGTCATGGCGAGGCAGCTGCTGAAGTAGGCGTTGATGTGCGGAAACCCCGTCCAGCGGTGAAGCGGGACGGGGTTTCGCCGTGCGGCGACGACCAGAACCCGCACTCCGCAGCGGCGATCGGTTCGTGCGCGCCCTGGGACGACATGATGCCGGACAGCCGCTCGTCGACGGCCCTACGGGCGCGACAGCACCGCCGGCCCTCGCGGCGGGCTCGATCCCGAGCATCACACAGCGCCACGTGCTCGTTCGCCGTAGCCATACGAGAGCAGAGCCGTGCCGGTCGCGCCCGCCACCCGCTTTCTTGAACGGGCGATCCAGATACGCTAGGGTGAGCGCATGGCAAGGACCCGGGAATTCGACACCGAGGCGGCGGTGCGTCGCGCGATGGAGCTGTTCTGGGCGCGTGGCTACGAGGCGACCTCGGTGCGGGACCTGACCCGGCACCTCGGGATCGGGCAGGGTTCCCTGTATGCCGCGTTCGGCGACAAGGACGGCCTGTACCGGGCCGCGCTGGAGCACTATCGTGCCACCTTCGCCGCGGCCGCCCTGCGCAGCCTTGAAGAGGGGACGGACGCCCGCTCGGCGATCCGCGCGCTGCTGGTCGAACGGATCCGGATCGCCGTCGAACACGGCGGCCGGGGCTGCCTGTTGGTCAATGCCGCCACCGAGCGCCTGCCGGAGGACCAGCCGACCCGGCGCACCCTGCGTGACGTGCTGGGCGCCAACCAGGACGCGCTCACCGACCTGCTGCGCGCGGCGGTGGAGCGCGGCGAGATCTCGGCGCGGCACGACCCGCACACCCTCGCCGCCTTCCTTGTCACCTTCCTCAACGGGCTCCTCGTCTCCTCGAAGATCACCCCGGACGCCCGTGCCCTCGAACCCCTCGTGGAGGTAGCCCTGAGCACGCTCGGCTGATTTTTCACGCCCGGAATCTGTATCGGGCGATCCAGATAAGTCGCCGCCGTCGACACCGACGCCGGTGAGGCCGCTTGCGGCCTCGTCCACGACATCGGAGGAACCATGCCACCCTCGCACACCGAAACCGCCCCGGTCCTTGGCGGCAGCCGATGGAACACCTTCCCCGAGGCGAGCACCATGACCGCCCGCGAGTTCTTCACCGGTGCCCTGCCGCTGCTGCAGGGCATCATTGATGACAACGCCCTGACGAGCGCGGACGGTGAGGTGCTTCAGGCCCAGATCCGCGCGACGCTCGGCCTGGGCACACGGGAGACCTCCCTTCCGCTGGCCGTCGGCCCTGACAGCGCCACGGCCGCCCGCGAAGTGGGCGCGCAGGCCGAGGCCATAGGGCGGGTGATCGCCTCATGGGCGACCACGGCGCTGGACCGGCTGCTGACCGAGCCGATCCCCTTCCCCGCGGGCCCGCTCGTCGTCCGCAGCCACTGCTACGGTCACCTGCTCACCCCGCCCGCGGCCGACCTGCTCCGGGGCCGCCGCGGCGGGCCCGTCACGATGCAGCTCTACAACGAGTGGCTGCACCAGATGGTCCTGCTGCGGGATGCCCTGCTGCCCTTCACGAACTGGCAGGACGTCCCGCTCCTGGTCACTCCCAGCGGCCTGCGGCACACCGAGGCGGCCCGCGACCGATTCCTCACCGAACTCCTGGTCCGCCAGATCCGGCACACCAGCATCGTCGACTTCGCCCGCCACGTCGTCACCGGCACTTCCGGCCCCGACGGCTACGGCTTCGACGCGGACGGCGGCACCGCCCTGCCCGCCGTCATCGACGCACCGCCGCTCACCGCGCCCCAGCACCTGCTGACCTGGCGCCCCGACCCCGCCGTCGGCGAGACCGCCACCTACGTCGCCGAGTTGGACGACTACTACGCCGCGCCTCGCACGCTCATCGAGGATCTGCCGCCCGCCGCCCCGGTAGAAGGGCCGCTCCCCTTCCGTATCGTCATCGGGCCGGTCGCCGACGGCACCCGGACCGCCCACATCGCCGTGGCCCACGAGGGCACCACCGCCTGCGTCGACCTCGGCCAGGCCCTGCGCGGCCACCGCTTCGCCCACCGCCACCGCCACCGCCCCACCACAGGCAACGCGACCGCCGGCGACACCCGGACCGCGGACGTGTGGGCCGCACTGCGCGCACCCGGGCTGGTGTGGACGGAGGGCGGCGACGTCACCCTGGACGCCACCGGTCAGGACGACACCGTCGTGCTGGCACTGCTCGGCCGGCTCTACCCGGAGAACGTCGTCCTGCGCCCCGCCGGCCATCGCGCCGAACCGGTGACGGCGGGCGGCAACGGGCCGAGCCGCCTCGTCATCGACCTGCCGGACCACGACATCACCGACCGCTAGAACAGACCGCCGAAGATGCGGTGGCAGACGGCTGAGGCGGGCACCGGCCTCCGCCGCCGCCGCACCGAGGAACACAGGAAGTTGGTAAGGCAAATGATGTTCGACCACCACGGAGACCCGGTCCGCACGGGCCGTGCCACGGTCAACGGAACGAGTCTGCACTACCGGACGGGCGGGTCCGGCCCGGCAGTCGTACTGCTGCACGGCGTGCCCAAGACCGGCTACCACTGGCGGCACCTCCTCCCGAAGCTGACGCCGCACTACACCGTGGTCGTACCGGACCTGCGTGGCCTCGGCGACTCAGCCCGGCCCGCTGACGGATACGACTCGGCGACGATGAGCGACGACATCGCCGCCCTGATGGCTCACCTCGGGCACAAGTCCTACGTAGTGATCGGAGAGGACTGGGGAGCGGTGATCGGCTACCAGCTCGCCGCCCGGCACCGTGATCACGTCAACGCCTTGGTCTTCGCCGAGGCGCTCTTCCCCGGATTCGGCTTCGAGGACCACACCGCTCTCACCCCCGAGAACGTCTCCAGCGGCCTGCACCTGTGGCATCTGGGCTTCTACTTCCAGCCGGACGTCCCCGAGCTGCTGATCGCCGGCCATGAACGCGAACTGATCACCTACATGATCAAGAACGAGCGCAGCCACCCTGACACCGCGACCACCGACGCGGTCGACGAATACGTGCGCTGCTACTCGATGCCCGGAGGCATCCGCGCGATGCTGTCGATCTATCGGGCGATGCTCGTGGACGCCGAACAGAACCGGCAGGCGGCGCAGAAGAAGCTGGACATCCCGGTGCTGGCGCTCGGCGGCTCGGCGTTCATCGGCGAGCGGAACGAGGCGCAGATGCGGCTCATGGCCCACGACGTCACCGGTCACGTCTTCGACGCCGGTCACGACCTCGCCGAGGAAGTACCCGACGAGATGGCCGACGCGGTGCTGTCCTTCCTGGCCAAGCGCCTGTAACCGAGGGGCACGACGCCGTCGCCGGCCGAGCTGATGTCAGCGGGTGGGGTCGAAGGCCCGCAGGGCGGCGGGCTGCTTTCCTGTGGTGATCTGCTCCGCGAGCATGCGCCCGGTGATCGGCCCCTGGGTGATCCCCCACATGCCGTGCCCGCCCGCGACGAAGACGCCAGGGACGTTGGTGGCTCCGATGAGAGGCCGGCCGTCGGGGGTCACGGGCCGGGGGCCGACCCAGAGGTCGGTCATCGCGTCCCAGTCGACCCCGGCCAGCAGCGGCTCGGCGGACTTGATGATCGCGTCGATGCGCCGCCGCACCAGCGGGTGGTCCGGGCCGCGGAACTCCATCGTCCCCGCGACGCGGAGCTTGCCCTGGTACGGCGTGCAGGCGACGCGTACGGCCGGCAGGTAGATCGGCGCGGGCACGGGTTCCTTGGTGGGCACGGTGAAGGAGTAGCCGCGTCCGGCGCGCACGGGCACCCGGACGCCCCACGCCTTGCCGAGACGGTTCAGCCAGGCGCCGGTGGCCAGGACGACGGCGTCGGCCGTGACCGAGTCGCCGGCGCTCGACACCACGGTGAGCCCGCCGGTCCCGGTGCGCACGTCGGCGACATCGAAGCCGGACCGGATCTCGGCGCCGCGTGCGGTGACGGCGCGGCCCAGCGAGTGCGTGAACTCCCCGGGGTCGATGTAGCGCTGCCCTTCCAGCCGGATGCCGGCCCGGACGCGGGGGGAGATCTGCGGCAGCAGCTTGCCGAGTTCGTCACCCTTGAACGCGGTGTACTCGATCTTCAGCCCCGACTCGTTGATGCGCCGGAGCTCGTGCAGCAACCCCACCGCCTGGCGTTCGGTCTCGAAGGCGGCCATGATCGGCGCGTCGATCGTGGCCGCCTCGACGCCGTTGGACGTGAGCACGTCGAACGCCTCGAGGCACTCGTCGTTGAGCGGGATGTTCGCCCGTACGGCCTGGCCCCAGGACTTCCAGCTGCAGTTCAGGGCGAACCGGGTGAGGAAGGCCCACAGGCCCGGGTCGGGAGTGGCCGGCACGTGCAGCGGGGCGTTCGGGTTGAGCAGGGAGCTCAGACCGTAACGCAGGACGCCGGGTTCGTTCAGCGGGATCGCCAGCCCCGGCGAGAGCCAGCCCGCATTGCCCCACGAGGCGCCCGCGGCCACCCCGCCGCGGTCGACCACGGTGACGTCCACGCCGCGTTCCTGCAGGAACCACGCAGTGGACAGTCCAACGACACCGGCGCCGATCACTACCGCGGAACGCGGCCCACCGTCGATATGCATTGCCCTTTTTCTCCGCTCGCGTCTCTTGCCTGCCATGAGGATCGCCGATGTGAACGGGAAACGTGCTGTCCGCGTCGGACAAGCGCGACGGGGCGGTTTGTCCTGCTCCGACAAGCGCGGGCGGTCAGGGTTGTGTGTCCTGGTGGACGGCGAGTGCGATGATCATCGCCAGTCGCTTCTCCGGCACGTCGAGCTGCAGGTTCGTGATCTCGGCCATCTTCCTGAGCCGGTAACGCACGGTGTTGGGGTGGACGCCGAGACGCTCGGCGGCGGTGCCCAGGTCCCCCTGGGCCTCCAGCCAGGCGCGCAGGGTCGGGACGTATCGGGTGCCGCGTTCCGCGTCGTACCGGGTCAGCTCGGCGACCGGCCCGCGGGCGGGGGTGCGCCCCGACGCCGCGGCCGCCCGGAGGCGCTGCAGCAGGATCTCGTCCCACGACTCGTCGTACACGACCGCCGGGGCACCGCCGGGCCGCGCGGCCCGCAGGGCGAGGCTCTCGTCGGCCTCCCGCCTGCTCGCGGGCAGCTGGGCGGCCTCCGCCGCTCCGCCGATGCCGGCGAACACGGTGACCGGCCGCGGCAGGACGCCCGAGATCGAGGCGAGCCAGTCGCGCGCGGGCGTGACGTCGCTCGCGCAGGGCAGCACCGTGTACAGGGTGTTGCCGAACAGCGCGCTACGCCCGGGCCGTGACCAGCCGAACCCCGTGGTCGCGCGCTCGAAGGCGAGCAGGACCGCCGCGTGCCTCTCCTCGGCGATGTGCGCCTGGAGTGCGATCACCCGGAACCGCCCCTGTGGCAGGCCGAGCCTGCTGATCACCCGGGGGGTGTCGGCCGAGCCCTCCAGCAGCTGGATGACGAGGTCGGACTCCACCTGCCGTTCCAGATCCGCGCTGACCCGGGAACGCAGCAGGTACAGCGCGACGGCCCGTGCTCCGTCGCACAGGACGATCTGCTGATCGTCGGACAGCCGGCGCTCGCATTCGACCCATATGGATCCCAGCAGCTCGCGTCCGGCGCGTACGGCCACCACCATGCGGCCCCGCAGCCCGTGCTCGGGCGCGGGCTCGACGAACAACGGCTCGTCGGAGGCCGTCAGGTGCGCGAAGACGCCCTTGCTCTCCAGCAGGCGGTGCATGGCGTCCGGTACCCGTCTGCCCAGGATCGTCTCCAGCCGTACCGGGTCGGCGGACTGCTGCGAGCGGGAGTAGGCCAGAACCCGCGACATCTGGTCCTCGATCGTCACCGGGGAGCCGATATCGGTCGCGAGCGTGTCCGCGAAGGCGAACAGATCGGTCGGCCCTCGCCCGGCCTCGGTCTCCCGGCCTTCGAGCGTCAGGCCGTACACCACGCCGAAGAGCTGGCTCCAGGACACCGCGGGTTCCACGAGCAGCACGGCGATCCCGCTGTCGCGCGCGTCCGACAGAGCGCTCTCGTCGAGGGGCGGCTTCCCTCGCACCAGCACCGCGGCGGCACGCGCCGACCGCGCCAGCCGTACGGCGTCGGCCGCGGACTCCACACCGACCGAAAGGAACACGTCACCGGTCGCGGGGCGGGGGTCGGTCGGATCGTGCACCACCACGCTGCGCAGCTCCACGTCCCGTGACGGCACGGCGCAGCACAGCCGCGCCCCGTAGCCGCCGAGGACGTTCACCAACCGGTCCAGCTTCAGCATCTGCCGTGCCCACCTGTCTCGATGTCGCGCCGGCGATCCCGAAGGCCGCCCCGAGGCTCGGGGAGGGCCGCTGACCTGCCCCGTTCGCGCCCCTTCAGGAGGGTTCCGCCAGTGCAAGCCGCAGCGTACACGCGTGGGAGGTGCCCGGCGGCGGCGGCCTTCGCCCGGCCCGCCGCCCTGACCGTCGAACGCATCCCGGGCGCCGTTTCCCCGAGCCGGCCCCGCGCACCGCACGGTCAGGTGCTGGACGCGGATCGGGCTCGTCCGGCCGGGAGGGGGGAGTCGTCCCGCACCTGGTGAGCGGGCACCGGGATCACCCAGGGCCCGGCCAGGAGCGCGACGGCGACCTGCGCGGCCCCGGCGACGATCAGTGTCGGCCCCGCGCCGGCCAGGCCGATGACCGCTCCGCCGGCGAGCAGGCCGAGCGACACCGCCCCGTCGTGCACCAGGCTCTCGGCGGCGAAGGCCGCCCGCCGTTCCGCGCCGTCGGTCCGAACGGTGATCAGCCGGTTCATCGCTCCGATGCCGAGCGGCATGGCCAGGCCGCCGACCGCGGCCAGGCAGGCGATCAGCGTGAGCGACGAGGTCACCGCGGGCAGGGCGGCGAAGGACGCCCCGAGGATGATCCATCCGGTGGCCATGGTGCCCAGTGACGGCAGCCGGGGGACCAGCGCCGGCGCCATGAGCGCCCCGACGATGGAGCCGGCCCCGTAACCGGTCATGCCGGCCGAGATGAGCAGGCCGGGCCGGCCGGTCTCGGCGCCGAGGATCGCCAGCCCGAGGGTGAAGGCGAACCAGACGAGGCCGCCGACACCGGACATGGTCACGGCGCGGCGTACCTCCGGGTGACGGGCCAGTACGTGCCGGAGGGCCGGCGCGTCCGTCATCCCGCCGCCGGTGGCGGGGGCCGCGCCGCCTCTCACCGTCAGCAGCACGGCCGCACCGAGACCGACGCCCACCGCCTCCGCCCAGAGCAACCGGAACGGGCCGCCGACGGTGATCGCCCAGCCGGCCAGCGGCGGCGCCACGATCATCGTGCTGCGGTGGGCGAAGTCCTGCCAGGCGAGCATCCGGGAGGCGACGCCGGAGCCCAGGCGGTCGCAGATGTCGGCGAGCAGCGCCCGCTGGGCCGGGGCGCTCACGGCGGTGGCGCAGCCGGTGATCAGGCCGGTGGCGGCCAGGTGGATCGGGCCGACGGTGCCGACGGCGGCGCCGATCGGGACGACGAGCAGCCCCACCACCTGGACGGCGAGCACGACGGCGAGAGCGCGGCCGGTCGTCAGGCGTTGCCGTAGTCCCCGGGCCCACCACGCCGATGTGAGCATGGGCAGCCCGACGGCGCCGCCGACCAATCCGGTGGTCCAGGGGGATCCGGTCTCGGCGAGGGCGACGAGGGGGAGCGCCACGGCGGTCGTCCGCTGCCCCATCCAGGTCAGGAACGTCGTGGTCAGCATTGCGGCGATGTCACGGCGAGCAGTCACGGAGCCAATCCTGGAATCGGGTGAGATCCCCAGGTAGATGGCGGATCGCCCTGTCAGCTCATAATGTCGGCATATGAGCTCATTACCAACGGTCGAGGATCTGCGGCTCGTCGAGGCGCTCGCCCGGCACGGCTCGATCGGCGCGGCCGGGCGGGAACTGCTCATCAGCCAGCCGGCCGCGAGCAACCGGCTGGCCGCGCTGGAGCGCAGGATCGGCGAACGGCTCTTCGACCGGGACACCACGGGTGCCCGGCCGACGCCGGCGGGGCGGGCGCTCGCCGCGGAGGCGGCACATGTCCTCCGGCACCTGGAGGCGATCTTCGACCGGACCCGGGCGGCGGCGCGCGCGGCCATCCTCACCGTCGGCACGTTCGGCAGCCTCGCCCCGTGGCTGTTCCCGGCGTTGCAGGAACTGCTGGGCGAGGTGACGGTGCACCAGGTCACCGACCACGGCGAACGGCTGGTCGAGTGGGTCGGCGAGGGGTCGCTGGACGCGGCCTTCGTCGCGATCGCCGATCAGATGCGGCTGCCCGGTACGGTGAAGGGCGTGCCCGTGGCACGCGACCGGCTCGCCGTCCTCACCCCGCCGGACGTGCCGCTCGGCTCCGGGCGCAAGCCGTTCGCGGGCCTCGACGTGGTCGCCTACACCTACGACACCTCCACCGCCACGCTGCACCGGCGGCTCTCCGAGCTGGGCGGGCGCCCCCGGGCGGCGGCCACGGCGGAGACGGCCGTACGCATGGGGCGCCTGCTTCGCTGCCCGATCGTCATGCCCCGTGGGCTGGGCCTCTCCTACGCCGAGCCCCAGGAGCGGATCTCGGCGGTGGCGGTTCCGGGGAGGCTCACCCTCTTCATGGTGACCCGTCGCCCCGCACCGCCCGACCTGACGGCCGCCGTGAGCAGCCTGCCGGCCCGCCTCGGTCTGGAGCCGGCGTCGGAGTCACCCGACGACGCCTGAGAAGCCGCCGACGAGGTGCTCCGTCCGTCCCTACCGACCCTGGCCGGTGTCCTGCTGGTCCCGGCTCCGGATCTGGGTGCATCGGGGGAGGTCTCTGATGCCTCCGCCCTCGGGGATCATGCCCCAGAGGAAGGGGATCAGGTACTGAGGGGGGCCGCCCAGGAGCACGGCCAGTTCGTCCTCGGTGACGGTGAGGGGGAAGGCCGATCCGCGTCTCCCGGGGTCCCAGCCCTGTTCGACGGCCCGCCGGACGCAGCCGGCGACCAGGAGGGGGCGGACCGCGATCGTGCGTTCTCCGACCTGGTTGTCCGGCCGGGCGCAGGGGAGCGACACCACGAGGACGGACCCCGGCTCCTCGGCCCGCTCCACGGTGAAGGTGAGGGGCATCCGGTCGTCGCCCTGCCGGTAGCGGGGCCTCCTCGGGACCCGCCAGCGGAAGACGGCGCCGTCGACGACGATGCGCCGTGAGCCCTTCCTCGGCCTGCCCACCGGTGCCTCCCAGGCTTCTCCTTCGTTCCGTCGCCGCGGCGGAAGCGGATCCACGAGGCTACCAGCCGTGTCACGACGGCCCGCCTCGGCGGACCTGGAGCGGTATCGATCCAGGTCAGGGCGGGTATGGCCACACGCATGGACGACCTGGCAGACGTGCGGGTGTTCGTTTACCGGCGCTTCGCCGAGACCGGCGACCCACCCGCCCCCGAGGAGGTGGCCGCCCAGTTCGGCATCGGCCTGGACGAGACCCTGGCGGCGCTGCGGCTGCTGCACGACTCCAACCTGCTCGTGCTCGACGCCGAGCGGCGGGGCGTCATCATGGCGCACCCGTGGTCGGCGGTGCCGCTCGGATTCGTCGTCGCCGGCGAGAAGGTGAAGTGGTGGGGCGGCTGCGCGTGGGACTCCTTCGCGATCCCGGCCCTGGTGGGCCAGAAGTGCCTGGTGGCCACCCACTGCCCCGGCTGCGGCAGGGCGCTGGCGGTCGACGTGTGCCCCGACGAGCCGACCACGGCCGAGCTGGTCGCGCACTTCCTGGTGCCGGTGGCGCGCATGTGGGACGACGTGCGGTTCGCCTGCTCGCACCAGTCGCTGTTCTGCTCGGAGGAGCACGTGGGACGGTGGCTGCGCGAGACCCGCTACCCGCGGGGCGTCCTGCTCGACATGCACACCTTGTGGCTGCTCGCCACCCGCTGGTACGAGGGGCGGCTCACCCGGGAGTACCGCCGCCGCACCCCCGACGAGGCGCGGGCGTTCTTCCGCGAGCTCGGCCTGGTCGGCCCGTTCTGGGACAACGCCCCGGCGCCGCCCGGCCCGTCCGGGGGCGAGAGATGGGGCCTGCCCCGCACCGAGCCGGCCCTGCTGGCGCGCTCGGACCCGTCACTGCTGTCGCCGGAGGCGAGGACCGCTCCCCGGCCGGCCTCCCCCTGACCCGGCGCGCCGGTCAGGACACGAGCAGGGCGGCGTCCCAGCCGACCGTGGGCCCGTCACAGGCGTAGGCGTCCAGGGCCAGCGCCACCCCGGCGGCGCCCTCCAGGAACCCGGACATGTCGGCGCCCTGGGCGAAGCGGTACCCGAACGGCAGGTCCTCGCGGAAGCGCGTGATCACGGTCGCGGCCAGCTCGTCCCGGGCCCGGTCGAGCCGTTCGTCGCCGAGATGCCCGTTGAGCAGCCCGACCAGGTGCAGCAGCCCGCTCCAGCCGTGGCACAGTCCGGCGTCCGGGACGCTCCACTCCTCCCACGGGGTGGCGAGCACGGCCAGCACGGACGCGTGGGCCAGCTCGTGCCAGTCGTCCCGCCCGAGGGCCAGCGCGGCCAGCTGTACGGCACGGGACACCCCGGGCGATCCGTAGCACCACGACGGGCGCTGCCGCGTGCGCGGGGAGGCCCGTCCGGCGGCCCACTCCTCGATGCTCACGTGGGAGGGCCAGTGCGGGCCGTGCTCGTCCTCCACCGCCCACCGCCGCAGCAGCCCGACGATGCTCTCGATGGCCTCCCGCTGCCCCTCGACCACGTGCCCGTCCCGCCAGGCGAGGGAGAGCAGGGCCAGCGGCCCGCTGACGCCGTGCGAGAGCCCCAGGTTGAGGTGCCCGTCGGGCAGCCTGTCCTCCATGCCGGCCCGCGGCGGTGCCATGGACCACCAGTGCGGCACCCGCAGGCCCCGGTGGGCGACGTCGCCCCGCGACATCGACACCAGGTAGGTCAGCACCATCTCCAGCTCGGCGCCGCAGGTCTCGGCGCGGGCGAGCAGGTAGCGGCCCAGGCCGCTCATCCCGCGGACCACCTCGAACTCGCCGTTGCTCGCCACCGGGGCGCCGGTGACCGAGGGCAGGGCCGCGCGCGTCAGTCGCCTGGCGTAGTCGTCCAGCCGCCCGAGCGCCGCGACGTACCCGCCGGTCCGCCGGTGGGCGACCAGGGTGGCGAACGCCAGCGCGCCGACGCCGCCGTAGATGCTCACCGTGCCCGCGGCCCCCTCGCCCGCGGCCGTCGCGCGGGCCAGGTAGCGGTGGGCGGCCACGACCTGCCGCTTGTCTCGGTGGGTGGTGCCGCTGAACGCCAGGGAGACGCCGGGGTACCCGTCGGCCAGCGACAGGTCCTCCCACAGCGACTGCGCCCGCCCGTCGTCGGACACCTCTGCGGCGAATCCGGTGGCGGCCGCGGTGGCGTCCGGATCGGCCAGCCGCTCCAGCAACCGGTCCACGACCTCGCGTGCCCGCTCCCGCTGGTCCTGCCTGCTCATGTCCTCCCCTTGCCTGGTGCCGCGGTCAGCCGAGCCCGGCGCCGTGCCGGAGCCGTCCGGTGTGGGCGCGGGCGACGCCTCGGAGGATCGCCGCGGCGGCGGTCTCCTTGGCCCGGTCGACGCCGATCAGCCGGTTGTGCTGCATGTGCAGCAGCGCGAGCAGGATGTCGCGCGACGCTTCCCCCGGCTCTCCGTCCGGCAGGACGATCGCCCCGTAGGCGCGCGCCTCGGGCGAACCGGTCCACAGCCGGGCGAGCCCGGGGAGGGAGAGGCGTTCGGCGACGCGCTCCGCCGTCCGTCCGGGACGGATGAGATCGGTCGCGAGTGCGCGGTGCCGCTGGAAGGTCGCGTGCTCGGGCCCCTTGCGGAAGGTGCGCTCGACCCAGGCGCACCAGTCCCAGTCGCCCAGGGACTCCAGCAGGATCGCGTGGCCGGCCGCGGTGAGCACCTCGTCCGGGATCGCCGGGCCGCCGCGGGCGCGGGCCCGCAGCTGGGCGATCACCGACTGGCTGTCCAGGCAGAACAGCCGCTCGGCGTGCGGCAGCGCGGCGGGGCCGCCGTACCGGCCGGTCTCCGGCTCGTAGGTGTCCAGGGTCAGCGCGCGCATCGCCCCGGCCCGCTGCCAGGCCCTGCAGTGCCGGGCCAGCGCGGGCAGCACCGTCGCGCGCAGGGCCTCGGGGTCGCCGTGCAGGCGCAGCCGGATGTGCGGGTCCGGGTCGAGGTAGCGGATGAAGAACCACCGGTCGACCGAACCGTCGATCTCGCGCAGCAGCTGGGGAAGGTGGTCGCGCAGCAGCGGGTCCTGGGCCTCGGGCACCGCGTACAGCTTGGCGTAGAGCCATTCCTCGCCGGGCAGGTGCGCCTGGTACTCCTCACGGGGCCGCAGTCGTACCGACGGCCGCCGGGCGGCGGCGACGCCGTCCCGGCGGGTCATGGGCACGACCACCTCGGTGCTGTGGCCGCCCGCCCAGCCGAGCCCGCGCCCGCCGGCCGTCACGTCCTCCACCAGCAGGAGCCGTCCCTTGGTGAGCTCGTGCCGCAGCAGCCTCTGGTGCCAGTCGTCCCTCAGGTCGATGCCGTACACGCGGTCCTGCTGGACGATCTGCACCCGGTCGGGCACCTGGTAGCGGTCGCGCCACCGGGCGAGCGCGGAGGCCCACGCGGCGGGGTCGGCGGCGGCCTCGCGCACGCGCCGGTCCGGCTTCCAGCGCTGCGGAGCCGCCACCACCCTGCCGAAGGAGAGCCGGGGGAGGAAGGGCATGGAGGCCAGGCCGGCCCAGTCCCAGCCGGTCAGCGTCTTGGGCGCGCCGAGGGCCATGTCCACCAGCAGCCGCACGATGGCGGGCGCCTCGCGATCCAGGGCCAGCATGTGGGGGACCACCGGGATCACCTGCCGGCCGTCCCGTCCCCACACGAGCTGGAACCCCGTGGGGGTCGCGGTGGCCAGCAGCTCCCGCCAGTCCAGGACATGCGGGTCCTCCCGGTCGGCGAAGACGCCCACGGGGATCTCGTACGGCAGCAGCCGCGGCACCTGCACGAGGTTGGCGCCCCGGTCGCTGAGCGGCCGGAAGGAGACCTGGGCGGCCATGGCCTCCCCGGCGCCGCTCGCCATGATCCGGGACAGGTCGCCGCTCATGCCGGTCAGCGCGGCGAACCGGCCCGCCGTCGCCCCGGCCATCCACGAGCCGGCGTGCAGGGCGGACAGCAGGCGGAACTCGCCCCGGTTCAGGTCGGCGACGCTGTCGGCGAGGAGCTGGAAGCACAGCTCCAGCGTGCGGGGCGGGTCGGCGGGGGAGGCGCAGGAGAGCCGGTCGATGTCGGCCTCGGTCAGCACCAGCTCACGGCGCTCGCCGAGCAGGGCCTCCTGCACCAGTTCGGCGATCAGGGCGCGCCGCTCCCGGCCCTGCTCGGTCTCCGCGCCGGTGGGCGCGGGCGCGTGCGCGGAGGGCGGGGTCAGGTAGCTCGCGGGAAGGCCCAGCCCGCGGTGCGGGTCGACCAGCTCGGCGAGCGGCACCGCGTCGCCCACCCCGTACCGCTCCACGAAGCGGTCCCAGTACTCGCGCATGTGGCCGTGGGTGACCCACTCGGGGGAGATGGCCCACATGGCGTGCGCGTAGCGGCGCGCCTCGTCGGCCACCTGCCGGGGCAGCACGACGGTGGCGTCCATGGCCAGGTCGACGTGCACCGGAGGGTGGGGCGCGGTGCCGGCCGGGTCGAGGCGGCGCACCAGGCGGAGCCATTCGTCCTCGCCCTTGCCCGGTTCGGTGGCGCGGTAGGCGTCCAGCGCGGAACGGATGCCGCGCAGGTCGTCGACGGCGCCCGGCACCTCACCCAGCGCCGCTTCCAGACGGTCGAGCAGGTGGGCGTCGAACAGGTGAGGCGTGATCGAGGTGACCAGGAACCCGTGCCGGATCAGCTGCGCCAGCACGCCGTCGATCCTGTCCTCCGGGACGTCCGGGAAGCGCCCGGCGGCGTCCCGCAGCAGGCGGGGGTACGGGACGGGGGAGGCGGCGGTCTCGCGGATCCAGGCGACCACCGGCGTGTCACGGATCGAGATCTCGCCGTCGGCCTGCCGGATGAACAGGCGGCCGTCGCGCGGGAAGCACAGGTCGTTGACCATGACGTGCACGCGCCGACGTACGGCGGGCAGTTCGAGCCAGGCGCGGACGCGGCCGAGCAGCCAGTCGCCGTCGAGGCGGACCGACTTCTCGCCGGGCCCGCGCACCTCGGCCCGGGCCTCGGGTCCGAACCGGGCCGCGGCGACGCCGGCGAAAAGGCCGAAGGGGGTCGGCCGGCCGCCCATGCGCAGCCGGTACCGGGTCGCGGAAATCGCCGCCCGCAGCAGCTTTTTCTCGCTGTTCCCCGCAGTGCCGTCCGCGAATTTGTCGAGGAATCCCGACAGGCTTCCGCTCGCCACCCGGATCGCCTCGCGAAGCAGGGGATCGGCCTGTACCTGTCGAATCACAGAATGCGGATCGGCGGCACCGTCGTGCTTCACGCCATCCCGGGGAACGGTGCCCATCCGGACGAGGATCGCGTCGGCCGTCTCGAAAAGGTCGTCTCGCAAAAACCGGTTCCCTCGCGCTCGCCACCGAATTCATATGGTCGGGAAAAGGCGGAGGGCGCCGAGGAGCGGCGCCCTCCCTTGACCCGTCAGCGCTGGTTCAGCAGCAGGTCGGGCACATCGACTGGTGGTTGTAGGTCCGGTTCGGAGAGGTACGCGAACCGAGCATGTCGAAGCCGTTCACGTCGGCCATTTGCGCGTCGAAGGAGACCTGCAGGTCGAGGTCCAGGTTCTCGATGTCGGTCGTGGCGTCGTCCAGCAGGAAAGCGTTGCTCATTAAACCTCCCGAAATAGAGGGAATGCCATGGCATACGCGGGGCGCGCGGGGCACTCCCTGTTAAACCTCATCGGGATCTTACGTCGCGGATTCAGCCATAGGAAGCGGTCGCCCGATATTTCTAATCGCCATCACGACTTCACGGATAGTGAGGATGATTGCGTCCGTGCCCGCCTTGACGGGCGCGTTTACGTGTGCGGGCACAGCCAGGTTTACGTACCGTATTTGTGAGATTCCGGGACGTCGCCGAAGATCGTCCGGCGCCGTCACGTCCCGTGACGGCGGACGGGCGGTCCGCGGACGGCGAGGGAGCCGTCCGCGGACCGCGACCGTCAGAGGTAGAGGCCGGTCGTCTCGGCCGGCGCGGGCGGGACGACGTCGGTGCGCCCGGCGCGCAGGGCGAACAGCTCGGCCAGCGTCGCCCCCGCGGGGCCGAGGCCGTCCGGCGAGCCGAGCCACGCCGCCGCCTCCTCCCGCGACAGCCGGCCCGCCTCCACCTGGGCCAGGCAGCGGCCCGGACGGACGACGGCCGGGTGCAGCCGGGCGAGGTCCTCGTTGGTGGTCACCGCCACCAGGACGTCCCTGCCCTGGCCGAGCAGCCCGTCGGTCAGGTTGAGCAGCCGCGACAGCCCCTGGCCGGTGGCGTCCTTGGCCTCGGCGCGGATCAGCTCGTCGCAGTCCTCCAGGACCAGCAGCCGCCAGCGGCGCCGCTCCTCGCCTTCGTCGTAGCCGACCGCGACCTCCATCAGGTAACCGGGGCTGCCGAACAGCTTCTCGGGGTCGAGCACGCAGTCGACCTGGCACCACTCGGCCCACTCGCGGGCCAGGGCGCGCAGCGCCGTGGTCTTGCCGGTGCCCGGCGGGCCGTGCAGGAGGATCAGCCGCCCGTTGACCTCCGACGGCGTCATCGCCATCAGCCGTCCCAGCGACTCGCCCGCCCGCCGCGTGTAGTTGGCGCGGATCGCCTCCCAGCGGGGCGCGGTGATCGGGCGCTGGTTGCGGCGGGGGCCGTGGCCGCCCGTCCACCAGAAGCCCATCTCGACCTGGCCGTCCTCCTGCGGCCGTTCGACGGCGTCCTTGACCGCCTCCTCCAGCACCGAGCGCGCGAGCTCGTCGCTGACGGCGGTCACGGTGAGCGTCGCCGAGCGGTTGCGGTACCTGACCACCCGCAGGGTCCACCCGTCGCCGCAGGCCAGCCGCGACTCGCGGCCGTCCTCCTCCTTGGCCGAGCGGGTCAGCCGGGCCTTGGCCGGCATCAGCGGCGCGTCGGGACGCACCCTTTCCAGGTCGGCGGAACGGGCCCACGGCTGGTTCCCCAGGGCGAACGGGGACAGCGCGAGCGCGTCGATGACATCGATCGGTGAGTCGCCGTCGTCGAGCCACACCTTCATCGGGAGAGCCTCGGCGGCGGGGAAACGTACCTCCTCCACAACAGACATATATTCATGATTCAGTCCGGAGCGGGGTGCCGTCCAAGGGTTTTCCCCCGCTGACCGCGCAAATCAGGGTATAGAGCCGGTCTTCAGCTGTTGTTCAGGGAACGCACATCCGCAAACCGCCTGATGCGGGATGAATCCCCGGTTAGGGTTAGCCAAGCGGATTCGATCCGCTGCGATCCGCAATGGGCCGGTTTGGAGACCCGGTGCGGGGACAGTGGGTCGTCGTCCGGAATGTTCGTTCCCCCTTGGAGAAGTTCGTGGCCATCGACCTCGTGTCGCGCAAAGAGTGGGGCGCCCGTGCCCCGCGCGGCTCCTATTCGACGCTCACCTCCACGAAGGGCGTGAAGGTGCACTACACGGGCGGCCGGGTCGAGCCGGCGATCGTGAACGACCACACCAAGTGCGTCGCGATGGTGAAATCCATCCAGAACTACCACATGGATGGAAACGGCTGGCTGGACATCGGCTACTCGATGATCGCCTGCCCGCACCGCAAGGTCTTCGTCGGGCGCGGCCCCGGCCACCTGCCCGCCGCCAACGGCCCCGGCCTGAACTCCGGCCACTACGCCGTGCTCGGCCTGGTCGGCAACTCCGGCCTGGTCCAGCCGCCGGACGCCATGCTCCACGGCATCCTCGACGCCGTCGACTACCTGCGCGAGCACGGCGGAGCGGGCAAGGAGATCAAGGGCCACCGCGACGGGTACTCCACCGACTGCCCCGGCGACGCCCTGTACGCCTGGGTGAAGAAGGGCGCCCCGCGCCCCGGCGACCGGCAGCCGACGCCGCCCGGGCCGCCGTCCACCCACCCCCAGTGGCCCGGCCGGGCGCTGAAGTACCCGCCGATCATGCGCGGCGACGACGTGCGCACCTGGCAGGCGCAGATGGAGAAGCGCGGCTGGACCCTCGACGTCGACGGCGCCTACGGGCCGCAGTCCCGTGACGTCTGCGTCGGCTTCCAGCAGCAGGAGAACCTCAAGGACGACGGCGTCGTCGACAAGGCGACCTGGAACGCCTCCTTCGAGGCCCCCATCACCTGACCCGCGCTCCTCGCCGCCGAGCGCAGCGAGGCGATCAAGCACGGGCGCGCCGGGGCGTTCGGGGGCCCCGAAGTATTGTTCTGGTACGGCAGCGCCTACCATCCGGGACATGACCGTGCAGCCTGAGGAACTCCAGACCGCCGCCGACTTCCCGCCGGTCACGCGGGAAGACTGGCGGCGACTCGCCGTGGGCGTGCTGCGCAGGTCGGGCGCCGACGTCGACTCCCCCGAAGAGGCGCTGGCCTTCACCACCCACGACGGCGTGCCCGTCGCGCCGCTGTACGACGCCGCCGACCTGCCCGGCGATCCCGGCCTGCCCGGCTTCGCGCCCTACACCCGCGGCGCCCGCCCCGCCGGGTCCGTGCCGTCCGGCTGGGACGTCCGCCAGCGGCACGCCCACCCCGACCCCGAGGTGTTCCGCGAGGCCGTGCTCGCCGACCTGGAGAACGGCGTCACCTCCCTGTGGCTGGTCCTCGGCGACGGCGGGCTCGACCCCGCCGCCCTGCCCCGGGTGCTCGACGGCGTCTACCTCGACCTCGCCCCCGTCGTCCTCGACGCCGGGGCGCGCACCGCCGAGGCCGCCGACGCCTTCCTGCGGCTCGCCGAGGAGCGAGGCGTCGCGCCGGCGGGCGGCAACCTCGGCGCCGACCCGATCGGCCTGCGGGCGAGGACGGGCGTCGTGCTCCCGCCGTCCACGGTCGCCGGCCTGGCCCGGCGCGCCCTGGAGGTCCCCTCGCTGCGGGCGATCACCGTGGACGCCACGCCGTACCACGACGCGGGCGGCGGCGAGGCCGAGGAGCTCGGCTGCTCCCTGGCCACCGGGGTCGCCTACCTGCGGGCCCTCACCGACGCCGGCCTGCCGCTGGAGGACGCCTTCGGCCAGCTGGAGTTCCGCTACGCCGCCACGGCCGACCAGTTCCTCACGATCGCGAAGTTCCGCGCCGCGCGGCTGCTGTGGGCCCGCGTCGCCGAGGCCTGCGGTGCGCCTGGCAGCGGAGGCCAGACCCAGCACGCGGTCACCTCCTCGGCGATGATGACCGGCCGCGACCCCTGGGTGAACATGCTGCGCACCACGCTCGCCTGCTTCGGCGCGGGCGTCGGCGGCGCCGAGGCCGTCACCGTCCAGCCGTTCGACGCCCGGCTCGGCCTGCCCGACGCCTTCGCCCGGCGCATCGCCCGCAACACCCACAGCCTGCTGGTGGAGGAGGCCGGCGTCGCCAGGGTCGCCGATCCGGCGGGCGGCTCGTGGTACGTCGAGCGGCTCACCGCCGAACTCGCCGAGAAGGCCTGGGAGTGGTTCCAGGAGATCGAGCGCGCGGGCGGCGTCGAGGCGGCCCTCGACCGGCTGATCCCCCAGCGGCTCTCGGCCACCTGGTCGCGCCGGGCCCGCGCCGTCGCCCGCCGCAAGGATCCGATCACCGGGGTCAGCGAGTTCCCGCACCTCGACGAGCGCCGCCCCGCCCGCGAGCCCGCCCCCGAGCCACCCGGCGGCGGCCTGCCCCGCGTCCACTACGCCCAGGAGTTCGAGGCCCTGCGCGACCGCGCCGACCGCGCCGAGCCGCGCCCGGAGGTCTTCCTCGCGACGATCGGACCGGTGGCCGCGCACACCGCGCGGGCCTCGTTCGCCGCCAACCTCTTCCAGGCGGGCGGCATCGCCACCGTCACCAGCGGGCCCTCGACGGACCCGGCCGAGATCGCCGCCGCCTTCCGCCGCGGCGGCACCACCGTGGCCTGCCTGTGCTCCAGTGACAAGCTGTACGGCGAGCACGCCGCGGCCGTCGCGGCCGAGCTGCGCCGGGCCGGGGCGAGAAGGATCTGGCTGGCGGGGAAGGGGGACCATGATGGCGTGGACGCCAACCTCTACGCCGGATGCGACGCCCTCGAGGTGCTGCGCACGACCTTCGACGACCTGGGAGTGAGCGAATGATCCCCGACTTCTCAGGCATCCCGCTGCACCCGGGGGAGCGGCCGGAGGCCGGCGCCTCCCTTCCCGACTGGGCCCGCGCCGTGCAGGACCAGGTCGGCAAGAGCCCCGCCGACCTGGTGTGGGACACCCCCGAGGGCATCGCCGTCAAGCCGCTCTACACGGCCGCCGACCTCGACGGGCTCGACTTCCTGTCGACCTACCCCGGCATCGCGCCGTACCTGCGCGGCCCCTACCCCACGATGTACGCCACCCAGCCGTGGACGATCCGCCAGTACGCCGGATTCTCCACCGCCGAGCAGTCCAACGCCTTCTACCGGCGCAACCTCGCCGCCGGGCAGAAGGGCCTGTCGGTGGCCTTCGACCTGGCCACCCACCGGGGCTACGACTCCGACCACCCGCGGGTGGCGGGCGACGTCGGCATGGCGGGCGTCGCCATCGACTCGATCTACGACATGCGGCAGCTGTTCGACGGCATCCCCCTGGACCGCATGAGCGTGTCGATGACCATGAACGGCGCGGTGCTGCCGGTGCTCGCGCTGTACATCGTGGCCGCCGAGGAGCAGGGGGTGGCCCCGGAGCAGCTGGCCGGGACCATCCAGAACGACATCCTCAAAGAGTTCATGGTCCGCAACACCTACATCTACCCGCCCGGACCCTCGATGCGGATCATCTCCGACATCTTCGCCTACACCTCGCAGAAGATGCCGAAGTTCAACTCGATCTCCATCTCGGGCTACCACATCCAGGAGGCCGGGGCCACCTGCGACCTCGAGCTGGCCTACACGCTGGCCGACGGCGTCGAGTACCTGCGGGCGGGGGTCGGCGCGGGGCTGGACGTCGACGCGTTCGCGCCCCGGCTGTCGTTCTTCTGGTGCATCGGCATGAACTTCTTCATGGAGGTCGCCAAGCTCCGCGCCGCCCGGCTGCTGTGGGCCAAGCTCGTCAAGGGCTTCGGGGCCGAGAACCCCAAGTCGCTGTCGCTGCGCACCCACTGCCAGACCTCCGGCTGGTCGCTCACCGCGCAGGACGTCTTCAACAACGTCGTACGCACCTGCGTGGAGGCCATGGCGGCCACCCAGGGACACACCCAGTCGCTGCACACCAACGCCCTGGATGAGGCGCTCGCCCTGCCCACCGACTTCTCCGCGCGCATCGCCCGCAACACCCAGCTGCTGCTGCAGCAGGAGTCCGGCACCTGCCGGGTCATCGACCCGTGGGGCGGCAGCTCGTACGTCGAGCGGCTGACCTACGAGCTGGCGCGCCGCGCCTGGACGCACATCCAGGAGGTCGAGCGGGCCGGCGGCATGGCCAAGGCCATCGACGCGGGCCTGCCCAAGCTCCGCATCGAGGAGGCCGCGGCCCGCACCCAGGCCCGCATCGACTCCGGCAAGCAGCCGGTCATCGGGGTCAACAAGTACCGCACGGGATCCGACGAGGACATCGAGGTCCTCAAGGTCGACAACTCGGCCGTCCGCGCCCAGCAGATCGAGAAGCTGCGCCGGCTGCGCGAGGAACGCGACGAGCGGGCCTGCCGCGACGCCCTGGACGCCCTCACCCGCGGGGCCGCCGGGGACGGCAACCTGCTCGCCCTCGCCGTCGACGCCGCCCGCGCCAAGGCCACGGTGGGGGAGATCTCCGACGCCCTGGAGACGGTCTTCGGGCGGCACGCCGGCCAGATCCGTACGATCTCGGGGGTGTACCGCGACGAGGCGGGCGACGCCGCCAACATCGAGAAGGTCAGGGCCGCGTGCGCCGCGTTCGAGCACGAGGAGGGCCGCCGGCCCCGCATCCTCGTCGCCAAGATCGGCCAGGACGGCCACGACCGCGGCCAGAAGGTCATCGCCACCGCCTTCGCCGACCTGGGCTTCGACGTCGACGTGGGCCCGCTGTTCCAGACCCCGGCCGAGGTCGCCCGGCAGGCCATCGAGGCCGACGTGCACGTGGTCGGCGTCTCGTCGCTGGCGGCCGGTCACCTCGCGCTCGTCCCCGAGCTGCGCGAGCGCCTGGCCGAGCTGGGGCGGGACGACATCATGATCGTCGTGGGCGGGGTGATCCCGCCGGGCGACTTCCAGGCGCTGCGCGACGCGGGCGCGTCGGCGATCTTCCCGCCCGGCACGGTGGTCGCCGAGGCGGCCCTCGACCTGCTGCGCGACCTCTCCGCCCGGCTGGGCCATGCCACCGCTTGAGGACTACGTCCAGGGGGTGCGCGAAGGGTCCATCGCCTGGATCGCGCGGGCGATCACCCTGGTGGAGTCCAGCCGCGCCGACCACCGTGAGCTGGCGCAGCGGCTCCTGGTCGAGCTGACCCCGCTGTCGGGCAAGGCGCGCCGGGTCGGCGTCACGGGCGTGCCGGGGGTCGGCAAGTCGACGTTCATCGACGCGCTCGGCGTCCACCTGACGGGGGAGGGACACCGGGTCGCGGTCCTGGCCGTCGACCCGTCCTCGACCCGCACCGGGGGCAGCATCCTCGGCGACAAGACCCGCATGTCACGGCTGGCGGCCGACCCCAACGCCTACATCCGGCCCTCGCCCACCTCCGGCACCCTCGGCGGGGTCACCAAGGCCACCCGCGAGGCGATGGTGGTGGTCGAGGCCGCCGGGTTCGACGTCGTGCTGGTCGAGACCGTGGGCGTCGGGCAGTCCGAGACCGCCGTCGCCGAGATGGTCGACACCTTCCTGCTGCTCACCCTGGCCCGCACCGGCGACCAGCTCCAGGGCATCAAGAAGGGCGTGCTGGAGCTGGCCGACGTCATCGCGGTCAACAAGGCCGACGGCTCCCACGAGATGGACGCCCGCAAGGCCGCCCGCGAGCTCGCGGGCGCGCTCCGGCTGCTGCGCGCGGGCGGCGGCTCGTGGGACACCCCGGTGCTGACCTGCAGCGGCCTCACCGGTACGGGCCTTGCCGAGCTGTGGCGGCAGATCGCCCGCCACCAGGACCTCCTGGAGGCCTCCGGCGAACTCGCCGCCCGGCGCCGCCGCCAGCAGGTCCGCTGGATGTGGACCCTCGTCCAGGACCGCCTGCTGGCCCGGCTGAAGCAGGACCCCGAGGTGGCCGCCATCACCGCCCAGCTGGAACGCGACGTCCTCGAGGGCACCCTGACCCCCACCCTCGCCGCCGACCGCCTCCTGTCCACCTTCACCCACCACACCCCCTGACCCCTCCCGTAGTCATCGCGAGAACCCCGTCGCCGCGGGTCGGGTTTCTCCCCCGCGCCGACGCGGTGGGGGCCGCTCAGGCCCGTTCGAGGAACTCGGTGAGGATTCCGGGGGTGGCCGTCTCGGCGAGACGCGCCGATTCCCGCTCTGCCATGTCCGGTACGCGGTAGCCGTTCTCTCCGGCGGCGACGGCGGCCGTCAGCGTGACCAGGCCCGCGCGCCGGGCGAACGGCGAGCTGGAGAAGGTCCACGCCACGATGCCGTCCCGCCGCAACGCCACGGTGTCGCGGCTGAACGTGCCGGAGCGGGTCACCAGATACGGCCCGTCCAGGCCGTGGCCGAGGGCGCGGTAGGCGTCCCGGGCCAGCCAGAACGTCGTGAGCGTGCCCACCAGCAGGAAGACCCACGCGCAGTGCACCAGCACCGTCGTGAACAGGACGCCCGGCACGGCGAGGGCCGCGGTGACGGGCAGCACGACGAAAATCATCCCCCGCAGCACCCGCCGCCGGAACGCGGCCGCGGGATGCGCGGTGAGCCGCGGACGGTCCAACGGGGACAGACGCGGCGCGTCCAGGGGCGAGGCGGTGAGGCGCGGCTCCGGCGCCGATCCAGGCCCGGCGAGCACACGGGCCGCGGCGCGCAGGGCTTCGGCGCGCGGCGCCGGGGGGAGGAGAGCGCTGCGGCGGCGGTTCTCGTCCGCGTCGCCGAGCCCGCCGGCGACCGCCTTCAGCGTCGCGCCGCCGGCCGCGCGCAGCAGCAGCGGCTCGCGCAGAACCAGCCCGCGCAGCCGGGCGCGTTCGATGGACACCGACCGCGTCGTCAGCAGCCCCCGGCGTACCGCGAGCGTCCCGGAGTCGGTCCATTCCAGCCGGAACCGCCACCAGTTCTCCACGTACAGCACGACCGCGCCCACCGACCCGACGACCGCGATCAGCGCGACGGACACCGGGACGACCGTCCACGGCGACACCCCGCCCAGCGTGAGGAGAGCACGCCGGACCACGGGGATGCGCCACGGCTCGACGCCGAGGTCGTGCAGGATCCGGTACGCGGTGCCGATCACCACGAACACCCCGCCGAACACCCAGAACGTCAGCGGCGCGTACCGCGTCCAGCGCGGGTCGAGCACCGAGACGACCGGGTCCGCCGACGCCGCCACGCCGGCACGGGACAGCAGCTCGGCCCGCAGTCGTTCCGCGGCGGGCCGGGACAGCGCCTCCAGGGCCAGCTCGCCCGAGCCGGAGCCCGGGCCGCCCCCGGTGCCGGCCCGCAGCACGGCGAGCCCGAAGAGCCGGTGCACGGGGTTCGCGGTCAGGTCGACGCCGCGGATCCGGTTCAGCGGGACCGACCGGTACCTCCGCACGAAAAGCCCGGTCCGGACCTCGAAGGCGTCCTCCGTCACGCGGTACCGGGTGCGGGCGAGGCGCACCAGTCCCAGGGCGGTGACCACGGAGAACGCGACACCGATCGACGCGACGGTGATCCACTCGCCGGGCCCGAGCCGTCCGCCCGAGGCCGCGGCGGTCAGGGCGAGGGAGCCGAGCGGCGCGGCCAGCCAGGAGCAGTGGACGGCGATCGTCCGGGGATCGAGGCCGCGCCACGGTGCCGCGGCGGTCTCTTTCACGTTCGCGGACCGGTCCGCGAGGTACTCGCTCACGTGGCGTCCCCGGGCACCAACTGCGCGGCCTCGCCGATGCGCCGCGCGAGGTGCTCGGCGTCGGCGTCCGAGAGGCCCGCGATCTTCACGTCGCCGTGCGTCGAAGCGGTGGTCACGGTGACGGTGGCGAGCCCGTAGGAGCGCTGCAGCGGCCCGCGGACGGTGTCGACGGTCTGCACGCGTGAGAGCGGCACGATGCGTCGTTTCTGCCAGAACCACCCGCTGGCCGCGTACACCGCCAGCGTGCCGAGCTCCCATCCGTGCACCTTGTAGCGCCAGGACGGCATGACCAGCGCGTACGCCAGGGCCGGCGCCACCAGCAGCGCGAGCGGCGGGCCGAGCCAGACCAGCGCCCCGGGGAAGAACAGCAGCGCCGGTACGAACAGGGCGAGGCCGGTCAGCGTCGCCGGTGCCGTCACGGTCAGCAGGGCCTGGGCCGTCCACCAGCGCCGGGCCAGGGGGTCGGCCTTGTGGCGCGGAGGCCGCAGCCTCGGCGGCAGGTGCTCTGTCATGGGCATGTCCTCGTCCTCGCCGCGGTCCGGCGTCCGGTTAGACTTTCCAAGTCATCTGTATTAAATACGGCACGACTATAGCAATACAACTGACTTGTGAAAGGGTGACGGGTGCCCAAGAAGGTCGACCACGACGAGCGGAGGCAGCAGATCGCCGAGGCGCTGTGGCGCATCGCCAGCACGCGCGGCCTGGAGAGCGCGAGCCTGCGCGACGTGGCGGCGGAGGCGGGGATCTCGCTCGGACGGCTGCAGCACTACTTCACGACCAAGGACGAGATGCTCGTCTTCGCCCTCGACCACATCGGCAAGCTGTCCGAACGCCGTGTGATCGCGCGGATCAGGGCGCTGAGCGGCTCGCCCTCGCCCCGCGAGGTGGTGCGCGAGACGCTCGCCGAGATGCTGCCGCTGGACGACAAGAGCCGCTCGGGCATCCTCGTGCAGATCGCCTACTTCATCCGCGCCGTCCACGACGAGCGGCTGAGGGCCACCGCGAAGGAGGGCATTCCCGCGCTGCGGGCCTTCATCGCCGGCCGCCTGCGCGAGGCCGTCCAGAACGGGCAGATCGCCCCGCACCGCGACCCCGACGACGAGGCCATGCTGCTGATCGCCCTGGTCGACGGCCTGACCACCTACGTCCTACTGGAGGTCCACACCCCCGAGGAGGCCCTGCGCCTGCTCGACCGCCACCTGGACCAGCTGTTCTCGTGAGCCCCCGGCGCTCCCGCCCGCCTCAGTTGCGGTCGCAGCAACCGCAGCAGTCGCGGATCCTGCCCGCGGCCAGCACGAGCGACGCCGCGGCCGACAGCTGATCTCGCCGTTTTGGACCGATCTACAGGGTGATCGGGGGAATCGTACTGACAAACCGCAGGAATTACTCGCCTGTGCAGACAGGTCATCCGGAGTGGAAGAAAAGTCCTCCGACGCGCTCGCCCCCGGAAATCGACGGCTTGCGTGGATGTGACCATGGCGGCACATTCCGTCACAGGAGGTCCACGTGCACGACGACCGGATGCTTCCGCAGGCCGTGGCAGAGGCGCTCGAGGGGTACCGCAGAGCGCTGGCCGAGCACGGCATGAGCTGGGGCGAGCCCGCGACCCCGTACGTCAGGTCGATGAGCCTGTCGCGGTTCCTGGACGAGGAGACGTTCTCCGGCGCGGCCTTCGCCCGCGCCCGCGCGGAACTGCCGGACGGCGACCAGGCCGACCTCGAGACCCGGGTCCTGGAGCTCGACTTCGACGAGGTGCTGCGCGACGCGCTCGCCGGTCGCGGCGGGGAGCCGCCCGAGGGGCTCGCCGTGCTGCGGCTGACGGAGGCCGGGCACCGGCTGGACGGCGCTGCGCGCACCGTGCTGGACGAACGCCCGGTGCCGCTGTCCCTCCTGGTCGACAACGCCCGCCCCTCGGCCGCCGAGGTGCGCGCCGGCGACCGGACGTACCGGCTCGCCCCGGGAGGCGCCCGCCTGATCGACCTGGACACCGCCACCGAGGTCACCGTGCCCACCCTCCGAGGGGACCTCGCCCGGGTCGAACTGTCCGGGCTCACCCGGCCCGCCCCGGCGGCGCGGCTGCGGCTGCGCGCCGGGTTCCCGTGCCGGTGGAGCGTGTGGAGCGGTGACGGCCAGGGCTGGTACCCCGAGGGCGCGCCGCCGAGGCGCGACCACCACGGCGTGCCGTACTTCCACGGCGACGACGTCGTGCTCGACGTGCCCGCCGAGCCGCTGACCGTGCGAGTGACGCGCGGCATGGAATACGACTTCGCCGAACGCGCGGTCACCCCCGCCCCCTCCGACGTGACCCTGGTCCGGCTCACTCCCGACCGGCTGTACGACGCGGCGGCCGAGGGCTGGTACGGCGGGGACCTGCACGTCCACCTCAACTTCGTCGGGGACGTGGTGGCGACCCCCGGCATGGCCGCCGCCGCGCAGCACGGCGAGGACCTGCACGTGCTCAACCTGCTCGCCGCCAACGTCGCCGGGACGCGCGTGCTGGACCGCGAGGCGCTGGAGCACTGGGCGGGGCGCGACCTGCCGTGGTCGGACGCCACGCACGTCGCCCGCATGGGCGTCGAGTACCGCAACGACCTGCTCGGGCACCTCCACGCGTTCGGCCTCACCGCCGCGCCGGGCCGGTACCACAGCGGGTTCGGCGGCGCCCCTGACTGGCCGCCGAGCGGCAGGGTGTGCGAGGAGCTGAAGGCGCTGGGCGCCCTCGTCGGCTACGCGCACACCTTCAAGTCGCCCATCGAGGACCCCGGCGACATCTTCGGCACCGGCCGGCCCCAGTGCTCGGCCCGCGCCGCCGTCGTGGACGCCGCGCTCGGCCTGGTCGACGGCATGGAGATCCTGCACTACGCCTCCGCCGCCGGGTCGGCCGCCGTCTACCGCCGGCTGCTCGGCGCGGGCAACCGGCTCGCCGCCGTCGCCGGCACCGACTCGATGCTGTCGTTCACCCGCCAGCGGATGGAGATGGTCGCCGGCCCGCCGGGCTGGGAGCGCACCTACGCGAAGGTCACCGGCCCCCTCACCGCCGCCTCCTACGCCGAGGCGGTCCGCCGCGGGCGCACCTTCGCCACCACGGGCCCGTTCGTCGAGCTGCTGGTGAACGGCCACGAGCCGGGGGACACCGTCGACCTCGCGCCGGGGGACCGCGTGAGCGTGACGGCCAGGGTGATCGGCCCGGAGGTCGAGCGGCTCGCCATCCACACCGCGGACGGCCTGCTCGCCGAGGGGCCGCCGGGGGAGATCTGCGCCGAGTTCACCGCCGGCGCGCCGACGTACGTGGTCGCGATCGCCGACGGGGGACCGCACCCCCGCTCGCTCTACAGCCACGTCTTCGCCCACACCAGCCCGGTGTACGTCGACGTGCGCGGCCGGCGGGTGGCCCGGGAGGAGGACCTGCGCTGGTGCCTGTCGTGGCTGGAGCTGCTGGAGCAGCTGATCCGCGCGCGGGCGCGCCTGGACACCAAGGAACAGCTCGAGGACCACCTCGACCTCATCGACGAGGCCAGGCGCGTCTACGTGACCCGCCTGCCGCGCTGAGACCCGCTCGGAGGCGGCGGCTTGGGGCCGCCTGCGGTGATGCGCCCGCAACGTGGCGACTTATTCGCCTGGGCACAGAGGCTCACCCCGGGGAGAAGAAATCTCTCCCACGCCGCGCCTTCCCGCCCCCGGATCGACGCTTTGGTGTCACCATAGCGACACACTCTGTTACGGGAGGTGGGCATGAGCGGTGATCCGATGCCGTCGAACGCCGTGGCCGGAGCACTCGGTGAGCACAGGCAGCCGTCCGCCGGCCACCGCTTCGCGGCCGCCGACCACCCGCGCCTCTACACCCGGGTGATCCAGCTGTGCCGCCTGGTCGGCGAGGAGCGCTTCTTCAGCGCCGCGTTCAGCCCGGTGCGGCCCGAGCACGAATGCGGCGCCCCCGGCGCCGGCGGCGGTGAGACGTGGGTAGTGGAGCTCGACTTCGAAGAGGTCCTGAACACCGCCCTCAGCGCCGACGTCCCTGGCCCCGCCGAACCCCGGTGAACAGGGGCCCGCGCGGGCCGATACCGTTCTGAGGGTGGACAAGATCTTCACGGTCGACCAGGCGCGGAGCCTGATGCCGCAGGTGCGTGAGCACGTCGACGAACTGGTCGCGATCCGCGCCGACCTCGCCGAGCTCGCCCACGACCTCAACACGGCCGGCTTCTCCGCGCTCGGCGGCATCCCCGAGGCCAAGGCGTTCGAGGCGCGCATCGCCGAGATCCTGAGCTGGTTCGAGGATCAGGGTATCGAGGTCAAGGGCATCGCGCCGGTGCTGGTCGACTTCCCCGCCGAGCTCGGCGGCGTGTCGGTGCGGCTGTGCTGGATCGAGGGCGAGGCCGGCCTCGCCTGGTACCACCGGAGCGAGCTCGGCTTCCCCGGCAGGCGCCGCCTCCCGTGACGGCGCCGCTCCCGCCGGCCCGCACCGCCCGCCGTGAGCCGCACCGTCTCCGACCCGCCCCTGACGTGCGCCGACGTTCGAGACCGATCGGCGTCCGGGGGACTGACCGGGCCCTCGCTGGGCAGTAACGACGGCATGCGGAAGGTCACGAGCAACGACACGGGGCTGATGGGACGGCTCGACGCCACCGGGGTGGCCGGGCGGCTCGGGATGCCGGTCGCCGCGGGGACGGGCGGCCCGTTCGACATCGCCGGGCTGAAGAAGCGGCTGGGCGCGCTCGACCGGCGGCTGTTCAGGTCGGTCGCCGACGCCCACCTGCCCGGCCTGCACCACGTGCTGCCGCGCCTGTCGCGGGCGGCCGACAACTCCCTGCTCTGGGCCGGCGTCGCCGGGGCCCTCGCGCTCAGCGGGCGCCGGCAGATGCGCCGGGCCGCCACGCGGGGCCTGCTGGCGATCAGCTTCGCGAGCCCGGTGGTCAACCTGCTCGGCAAACAGGCGTTCGCGCGGGCGCGGCCCTCCATCGTGGACTTCCCGCTCAAACGCCTCGGCAGGGTGCCGAGCTCCCACTCGTTCCCGTCCGGGCACTCCGCCTCGGCGGCCGCGTTCGCGACGGCGGTGGCGATGGAGGCGCCGGCGAAGATCGCCGTGCCGGTCGCCGTGACGGCCGCGGCCGTCTGCTTCTCGCGTGTCTACACCGGCGTCCACTATCCCGGCGACGTGCTCGCGGGGATGGCGATCGGCGCGACCGCCGCGCTCGTCACCAAGCGGCTGTGGCCGGGGCAGACCGTGCTGGGGGACGCCCGTGTCGCCGTCACCGCCCCCCTGCACGACCTCGACCCCGGCGGTGCCGGAGTCGTCGTCGTGGTCAACAACGGGGCCGGGCGCGACCCCAGCACCGCCGAGGCCGTCCGGCGGGCCCTGCCCGAGGCCGAGGTCGTCGAGGCGGAGCCCGGCGACGAGCTGATGAAGGTCCTCCAGGACGCCGCGGCACGGGCCCGGGTGCTCGCCGTGGCGGGCGGCGACGGCACGATGAACTGCGGGGCGCAGGCCGCCATGGAGCGCGGCATCCCGCTGCTGCCCATCCCGGCGGGCACGTTCGACCACTTCGCCCGCACGCTCGGCCTGGAGACGATCGAGGAGGCGGTCGCCGCCTACCGGGCCGGGCACGTCGTTGCGGTCGACGTCGGCGAGGTGGCCGGCCGGGTGTTCCTCAACACCGCGAGCCTCGGCATCTACCCGCTGGTCGTCGACCGGCGGGAGGACTGGGAAGGAAAGATCGGCAAGTGGCCGGCGTTGATGCTGGCCATGGCCGACGTGCTCATGCACGACCGCCGCCCCGAGGAGCTGGTCGTCGACGGGGTGCGGCGCAAGGTGTGGCTGCTGTTCGCGGGCAACTGCGCCTACCAGTCGCATGGCGTCGCCCCGACCCGCCGCGACAGGCTGGAGGACGGGGTGCTCGACATCCGGCTCCTGGCGGCGACCTCACGGCTGCCCCGCCTGCGCGCCATGGCCAGCACCTTCCTCGGCGGGTTCGGCCTGTCGCGCCACTACCTGCAGTGGCGCGCCGACCACCTGAGCGTCACCTCCGCCGGCGTCCCCGAGGCGGGCCTGCGCCTGGCGCGCGACGGGGAGACCTTCACCGCCCCGGCCGAGGTCGTCCTCACCAAGCGCCCCCGCTCCCTGCTGGTCTTCCGTCCCGTCGACTGAGCGTCCCTCCGGCGCCTTGACAGCACCGCGGTGCTCGCCGATCATCGGCGGATGCGTTCCCCCCGGTTGCTCGCCCCTGGACTCGTCCTCATGTCGGCCCTCGCCGCGTGCAGCCCGGGTGAGAAGCCCGTACCGCCCTCGCCGAGCGCTTCGGCGGACGCCGCGGCGACGCCGGCTCCCGGCGCGTCGTCCAGCGTCCCGCCCGGAACCTCGCCCGAGGAGTACCGCTCCACGCTCACGACGGCGCTCGGGCCGGTCGGCTCGTCCCTCGACGCCGTGGCCGGGTCGCGTTCGCTGAAGTCGCTCGGAAAGCGGCTGGAACAGGCCGAGAGCGCCGTCGGCGACGCCGCCGAGCGACTGGGAGGGCTCACCCCGCCGCCGGAGATCGGCGCCGAACACTCCGACTACGTCGCCGCGCTTCGCGGGCTGGGGAACGACCTCGGCGACGCGCGCGAGTCGGTGGACGGCCGGCGTCTGTGCACGGCGTCGGCGGTCCTGGCCGAACTCGGCAAGGCGGACGGGCTGGGCGCGGTGAAGTCGGCGGGCGGCCACCTGGCCGCCAAGGGCGACTACCCCGCCGACGTCGTGAAGCTGAAGGCGCCCAAGGCGCTCGACCGCCGTCTGGCCAACGGCGCCTTCATCCGTTCCGGAAGCCGCTCCGGGCGCGGGCAGCTGACCGTCGACAACGGCGGGGGGCAGGACGCGGTCCTCACACTGGTGCGCGGCACGAAGAAGGTGACGAGCTTCTACGTCCGCAAGGGCCGCAAGGCGACCGTCAACGGTGTGCCGGACGGCACCTACAAGATCTTCTTCACGGGAGGCGCCGACTGGGACGACAGGGCACGGGCCTTTACCCGTGACTGCTCCTTCAAGCGCTTCGAGGATTCGCTGAGGTTCCGGACGATCCGTACCGCGACCCTCATCAGGTGGAGCACCTGGAAGCTCACCCTGCAGCCCGTCGTCGGTGGCAACGCCCGCACCAGTGAGGTGGACCCGGACGACTTCCCCGGCTGACGGGCTGCGGCGGGGTCAGCTGGAGAAGAGCATGCCCAGGAAACCGCGGTCGTGGTGACCGTGGTGGTGGCCGTGGTGGTGGCTGCCCCAGGCGGGGCCGTGCGGCGCGGGCGGGGGCGCGTAGTGCTGCTGGGCGTACTGGCTCTCGATGCGCGACAGCGTCTCGAGCTCGCCGTAGTCCAGGAAGATGCCACGGCAGTTCTCGCACTGCTCAATGTGGACGCCGCTGCGGTCGTAGGTCCGCATGGTTCCGTGGCACTTCGGGCAATGCATGGACATCGAGTGCTTCTCCTTGTAGGTGGTCTGAGGCGACCCTACTGCGCGGCGGGGGTGCGGGCGATCCTCCCGCAGGAGGAGACGAGGGAGCGCTCCACTTCGCCGAGTGGGACGCCCGCCGCGCCCGCCGCCGCCACGGCCGTGGCCGCCAACTGGACCGTCAACGCCCGGGCCGGCACGTCGAGTTCCCGCCACGGATCCGCCTGCGACACCGCGCTTCCGCCCGCCCGGGTGTAGGCGGCCAGGAACCGCTGCCACACCTCCGGGGCGAGGAACCCCGTGGCGTACCAGGCGGCGGGTCGTGCCAGGTCCCAGGCGGGGCTCCCGGCGCCGAGGTCGTCGACGTCGATCAGCAGCCACTCGCCCTCGTACCGCACGATCTGCCCCAGGTGCCAGTCACCGTGCGCGAGCCGCGTGCCCGGGACCGTGGCGGCGGCCCCGGGAGGCAGGGAGCGGAAGGCCTCCCGGATGGCGCGCGCGCCGGCGGCGTACGCGCTGTCGAGGCCGTCCAGGGACGCGACGGCCCGCAGGAGCCTCGCCGGTCCGCCCGCGGGAGGCAGGGACGGGAGGCCGGCGGCCTGCACCGCGTGCAGCCGGGCGAGGAGTTCGGCGGCCGGCTCCCAGGGGGCGGCGTCCGGGTCGGAGGGGTCCACCGGCTCGCCGGTCGGCCACAGCGTCACCGGACGGCCCTCGACGCGCCGCACCCGGTCGTCCAGAGGCGGCAGGAAGAGCCCGGGAAGCGCGCGTGCGGCGCGCACGCGCGCGGTCAGGGCCGCCTCGTCGGTGTCCGCCGGGTGCGCCTTCACCACGACGTCGCCCACCCGCACGACCGTCACCCGCGTGTCCTTCAGGACGGCGAAGGGACCGTCGCCGGCGATCCCGGCCAGCTTTGCGGCGATGTCCGGCGGGGGCGGGGGTGAGCCGGAGGCGCCGTCTCGCCCGGGCCGATCGCCGTGCGCCACGTCCGCTCCGTCCTGAACGGTCATCCGCCCAATCTACGTTCATGGTCGTAGGGTGGAGACCATGAAGATCGGCTTCGGAGTGCCCGTCTCCGGCTCGTGGGCGAGGCCCGCGAACATGCTCCGCGTCGCCCGGCGCGCCGAGGAGCTCGGCTACGAGTCGCTGTGGACGTTCCAGCGGCTGCTCTACCCGGTGGGCCACGAGATGGGCCCGACCTACCGCGACGTGCAGGATCCCATCGTCACCCTGGCGTACCTCGCGGGCGTGACCAGCCGCGTCCGGTTGTCGGTCGCCGTGCTGAACATGCCGTACTACTCCCCGGCGCTGCTCGCCAAGCAGCTCGCCACCTTGCAGGAGGTCGCGGGCGGGCGCCTGGACGTCGGCCTCGGCCTCGGCTGGCTCCGGGAGGAGTTCGTCGCCTCCGGCGTGCCGATGGAGGGCCGCGGGCGGCGCGCGGTCGAATACCTGCAGGTCCTGCGGCAGCTGTGGCAGGAGGAGATGATTTCGCACAAGGGGGAGTTCTACGAGGTGCCGCCGTCGCACCAGGACCCCAAGCCGCACCCCGCGCCGGCGGTGCTGCTCGGCGGGGCGGCCGAGGTGGCGCTGCGGCGCGCCGGGCAGCTCGCCGACGGCTGGATCAGCTCCAGCCGCACCGACCTCGCCACGATCAGTGAACAGATCTACATCGTAAAGGATGCGGCCCGGGAGGCCGGGCGCGATCCCGAGGCGCTGCGGTTCGTCTGCCGGGGCGTCACCAAGGTACGCGAGGCCGGACTGCCCGGCCGCGTGCCGCTGACCGGCTCGCTGGAGGAGATCCGCGCCGACGCCGAGGCGCTCGCCGGCGCCGGGGTGACCGAGCTGTTCCACGACCTGAACTTCGACCCCGAGATCGGCGCCCCGGACGCCGACCCGGCCGTCTCGATGCGCCGCGCCGAGGAGGCCCTGGAGGCCCTGGCCCCGGGGTCGTAGAGGGCCCCGTACGTTCCGGGCGGGGACCGGTCCGGTCCGGACGATGAGTCTCCGGCTGTGGCGCGTACCGTCGGTCGCATGTCTTCTCTGCTGTTGCGTAACGCGCGTCTGGGCCCTGCGGGGCCGCTGCGGGATGTCCTGATCGTCAGGGGCCGGGTCGAGGAGGTCAGCGCCGAGCCGATGCCCGGCCCCGCCTCGGGCGAGGCGGTCGACGTCCAGGGGGCGACACTGCTGCCCGGCCTGTGGGACGCGCACGTGCACTCGGTCCAGTGGGCGCAGACGCGCCGCCGCGTGGACCTCGGCTCCGCCGCGTCCGCGCGGGAGGCCGTCGAGCTCGTGCTCCCGCACGCCGGGTTCACGGTCGGGTACGGCTTCCGGGACGCGCTGTGGCCGGACAAGCCGCACAAGTCGCTGTTGCAGGCGGCGGCGCCGGACCGGGAGATCGTGCTGGTCGGCAACGATCTGCACACCGCCTGGTTCAGTCCCGCCGCCCTGGCGGCCGTCGGCATGGCCGACCATCCGACCGGCGTGCTGCGTGAGCATGAGTGTTACACCGCCATGGCCGCGCTGCCCCCGCCGCCGCAGGACGAGCTGGACGGGTGGGTGGCCGAGGCGATGACGGCCGCGGCGGCCCGCGGCGTGGTCGGCGTGCTGGACTTCGAGTTCGCCGACAACGTCGACGACTGGAGCCGCCGCGTGCGGGAGCGGCGGGTCGACGTGCGGGTCCGCTGCTCGATCCCCCGTCACGGATTGAAGGAGGCCATCGCGCGCGGATGGCGCACGGGCCAGGAAGTGGCCGGATCGGGCGGCCTGCTGGAGGTCGGCCCGGTCAAGCTGTTCGTGGACGGCTCCCTCAACACCCGCACGGCCTACTGCGACGACCCCTACCCCGGCACCGAGGACCGCGGCCTGCTGGAGACGCCGCAGGCGGAGCTGTACGACGTCATGTCGCAGGCGGCGGCGCACGGCATCCAGCCCGCCGTGCACGCGATCGGCGACGCGGCCGTGAGCCTGGCCCTGGAGGCCTTCGAGCGGATCGGCTGCCCCGGCAGGATCGAGCACGCCCAGCTGGTCCGGCCGGAGGACTTCGCGAGGTTCGCCAGACCCGGACTGGTCGCGGGGGTCCAGCCCGCCCACGCTCCCGACGACCGCGAGGTGGCCGACCGGCTCTGGCGCGACAGGACCGGCCGGTCGTACGCCTACGCCGCGCTGCTGGCGGCGGGGGCGACCCTGGAGCTCGGCTCGGACGCGCCGGTCGCGCCGCTCGACCCGTGGGACGGCATCGCCTCGGCCGTGGGCCGGACCGACGACGAGCGGCCGCCGTGGCACCCCGAGCAGGCCATCCCCGTCTCGACGGCGCTCGCCGCGGCGAGCCGGGGACGTACGACGGTCACGGCCGGCGACCCCGCCGACCTGGTGGTCGTCGCCTCCGACCCGGCGCAGGCGAGCCCCGGGGAACTGCGCCGCATGGAGGTCCTGGGCACGCTCCTGGCCGGCCGCTGGACCCACCGCGCGTCGATTTGACCCTCACCCGGCCGGCTCGGCGGTGTTCCGGGCCGGCCAGCGGGTCAGATGAGGTCCCACGGGTTGCGCTCGTGAGCCTTCCTGATCATCGCCATCATCCGCTCGTCGAGGGCGAACCGCAGGTCGTCCACCCGGTCGACCTGCATCACCCCCCAGGAGTTGGTGAGGAACACCGAGCGGAAGGAGGGCAGGTCGGACAGGCGTACGACCTGGTGGCGGACCGGGACGCCCATGTCGGCCAGCCCTCGCTCGACGAGCATCATGGTGATGCCGCGCAGCATGGGGGCCTCCGGCCAGACGACGCAGGTGCCGTCCCAGAAGCCGATGTTGGTGATCGCCCCCTCCGCGATCGTGCCGTCGGCCGCGACGAGCAGGGCCTCGTCGAAGCCGGCCCGCTCGGCCAGGCGGGAGAAGTAGGCCTGCCCGAAGCCGCCGATGTGCTTGAGGTGCGCGGCCTCGCGCTGGAAGGGGGCGGGCCACAGGCCCCGCGGGGTGGACGGGGGCTCGGTGGGGGGCCGCACCGAGACCATGATCTGCGGCTCCACCTCGTCCCAGACGGGCAGGTCGTGGCCGTAGACGTACACCCGCACGGAGGCGTCGCCGTCCTCGCCCTCCAGAGCGTGCCGGACGCGGGCGCGCACGAGCTCGGTGTCGAGGTCGCGGTCGAAGAGTTCCCGCGTGGCGTTGCGGAGGCGGGAGAGGTGCAGGTCCAGGCCGCGTACCCGCCGGTCGCGCACCTGCATCGCTGTGAAGTGGCCGTATCCGCGCAGGGCGGTGTGGCGCAGGTCGTCCACCGTCGCGAGCCGCCCGTTTATCTCGATCTTTTCCACCCTCCCGAACCTTAGCCGGGCACGTGGTGATCGGAAATAAGGAGGTCTCGTGCCGGATCCGCCTCCCTAAGCAAGGGTGCGATTTGCCTAAAGACTTTAGGTAAGTGCATAATCCTTTTCGGAAGACGGGAGGCAGGACATGGCGCGAGCAGGGCTCACGACGGAACGCCTGGTCCAGGCGGGAGCGGAGCTGGCCGACGAGGTCGGCCTCGACAACGTGACGGTCTCGGCGCTCGCCGCGCGGTTCGGCGTCAAGGTCGCGAGCCTGTACTCGCACCTGAAGAACTCCCAGGACCTCACGACCCGCATCACCCTGCTCGCCCTGGAGGAACTGGCCGACCGGGCCGCCGACGCGGTGGCCGGGCGCGCCGGCAAGGACGCCCTGGCGGCCTTCGGCGACGTCCTGCGCGACTACGCGCGGGAGCATCCCGGCCGCTACGCCGCGGCGCGGCTCAGGCTCGACCCGGAGACGGCCGCGGCCAGCGCCGGCGTGCGGCACGCGCGGATGATGCGGGCGATCCTGCGCGGCTACGACCTGGCGGAACCGGACCAGACGCACGCGGTCCGGCTGCTGGGCAGCGTCTTCCACGGCTACGTCAGCCTGGAGCTGGCCGGAGGCTTCAGCCACACCCCGGTCGACACGCAGGAGTCCTGGGCGTGGGTCCTGGACTCCCTCGACGCCCTGCTGCGGAACCGGTCCGCCTCCTGACCGCGCCGCCCACCCGAACCATCGAAAGCCGAGAGAATGAGCAGCGAGCACACCCTCATCACCACCCCTGTCACCGCGGACATGCTGCGCGGCGCCCTGGACACCGAACGCACCGCGTGCGGCCTGCTGCCGCACCGGCTGCCGGCCCGGGCCCGGCGGCAGATCCCCGACCAGCAGCTGGCCGTGGCCGAGGCCCAGCCGTCCGGCGTACGGCTGGCCTTCCGCACCCGGGCCACCATCGTCGAGCTGGACACGCTGCCCACCAAGAGGGCCTACCGCGGCCTGCCCATCCCCGCGGACGGCGTGTACGACCTGCTCGTCGACGGCCGCCTCACGGCCCAGGCCACCGTGACCGGCGGCAACGTCCGCACTCTCGACATGACCACCGGAGCCGTGGAGCTGCGGGAGGGGCCGCCCGGCACCGCCCGTTTCGCGGGCCTGCCCGCCGGGGGCAAGGACGTCGAGATCTGGCTGCCGCACACGGAGATCACCGAGCTGATCGCCCTGCGCACCGACGCCCCGGTCGAGCCGGCGGCGGACGGCGGGCGCAGGGTGTGGCTGCACCATGGCAGTTCCATCAGCCAGGGCTCCAACGCCGTCCACCCGACCGCCATCTGGCCGGCCCTGGCCGCCGCGCAGGGTGGCGTCGACCTGGTCAACCTGGGGTTCGGCGGCAGCGCGCTGCTCGACCCGTTCACCGCCCGCGCGATGCGCGACACCCCCGCGGACCTGATCAGCATCAAGATGGGCATCAACATCGTCAACGCCGACGCGATGCGCCTGCGCGTCTTCACCCCGGCGGTCCACGGCTTCCTCGACACCGTCCGCGAGGGGCATCCCGCCGTGCCGCTGCTGGTCGTCTCGCCCATCCTGTGCCCGGTGCAGGAGGACACCCCCGGCCCCCTCATGCCGGACTTCGACGGCACGACGCCGCGGTTCAAGGCCACGGGCGACCCGGCCGAGCGGGCCCTGGGGCGCCTGACGCTCAACGTCATCCGCGACGAGCTCGCCCGGATCGTCGCGGAACGGGCGGCGGACGACCCGAACCTGCACTATCTCGACGGTCGTGCCCTCTACGGCGAGGCCGACTACGCCGAACTGCCGCTGCCCGACGAGGTCCACCCCGGCCCCGAGGGACACCGTCGCATCGGCGAGAACTTCGCCCGGCTGGTGTTCGGCGACGGCGGTCCCTTCGCGCCGGGGAACGGCTGACCGGCTTTCCCGGGCGAGCCGACCAAGCGTTTGGTTGAATGGCGGTCATGACGCTCACCACGCAGACCGCCGACCGGCTGGAGATCGCCGACGTGCTCGCCCGGTACGCCTACGCCGTGGACAGCGGCGACTGGGACCGGCTCGACAGCGTCTTCACCGAGGACGCGCTGATCGACTACACCTCGGCCGGAGGCGTCCGGGGACGCAGGGACGAGGCCAAGGCCTGGCTGGCCGACGTCCTGCGGCACTGGCCCGGCCGCCTGCACCTCATCGGGGTCATGTCGGTCACCTTCGACGGGGACGGGGACGAGGCCGCGGTTTCGGCCGCCTTCGCCGACACCCTCGCCCCCTCGCGCGAGGCGATCGCCGCCGACACCTCCGGCCTCATCCAGGGCGGCGGCTGGTACCACCACCGCATGGTCCGCACGCCCGCCGGCTGGCGTAGCAGAGAGCTGGTCGAGGAGCAGACCTGGCGCACCATGCGGTGATGTCTCGCCAATCGGACAAGATGGGCTGTACAAGGTGAAATGTCTTCCAGATACCTGCCATCCTTGGTCTGGTCCATCCAGGTGCGAAACGCGGGGGCACGGTGAACGAGCGCAGGCCCATCGAATGCTGGCTGTCGGACATGGACGGAGTCCTGGTCCACGAGGGGAAGCCCGTTCCGGGGGCGGACGAGTTCATCCGCAGACTGCGCGACTCGGGCAAGCGGTTCCTCGTGCTGACCAACAACTCGATCTACACCCCGCGTGACCTGTCCGTACGGCTGCGCGGCGCCGGGCTGGAGGTGCCGCCGGAGTCGATCTGGACCTCCGCGCTGGCCACCGCCCGGTTCCTCGACGACCAGCGGCCCGGCGGATCGGCGTACGTGATCGGCGAGGCGGGCCTGACCACCGCCCTGCACGAGACCGGTTACATCCTCACCGACATCGACCCCGAGTACGTCGTGCTCGGCGAGACCCGCACCTACAGCTTCACCGCGATAACCAAGGCCATCCGGCTGATCGAGGCCGGCGCCCGGTTCATCGCGACCAACCCCGACCCCGTCGGGCCGTCCGCCGAGGGATCGCTGCCCGCCTGCGGCGCGGTCGCGGCGATGATCACCAAGGCGACCGGGGTCGAGCCGTACTTCGTCGGCAAGCCGAACCCGATGATGATGCGCAGCGCCCTCAACGCGATCAACGGCCACAGCGAGACCACCGCCATGATCGGCGACCGCATGGACACCGACGTGGTGTCGGGCATGGAGGCCGGGTTGCACACCATCCTGGTGCTGACCGGCGTCACCACCAGGGACCAGATCGACCGCTTCCCCTTCCGCCCCTCCACGGTCGTGGAGTCGGTGGCCGATCTCATCGAGCTGGTCGAGTAGCTGACAGGACCTGTCACGTTCCTGGGGGAGGATGCGGGCATGACCGACGTCTATCTGGAGATCGGCCCGAAGAAGGTCTTCGCCTGCTCGCTCGACTGGCCCGGGTGGTGCCGTGTCGGCAAGGGAGAGGAGGGCGCCCTCGAACGGCTGGAGGAGTACGCGCCCCGCTACCGCGTCATCGCCGGACGGGCGGGGCTGCCGTTCGAGCCCGGCGCTCCGGTGGTGGTGGAACGGGTGCCCGGCGACGCGATGACCGACTTCGGCGCCCCGTTCGCCGTCCCCGGCCTGGACGCCCGGCCGGTGGACGCGCCGGTCGCCGAGCGGGACACCGCCCTGGTCCGGGCCGCGTGGGAGGTCTTCGACGAGGTGGCCGCCGCCTCACCCGCCGAGCTGCGCAAGGGGCCGCGCGGCGGCGGCCGGGACCGCGACAAGATGATCTCGCACGTGATCGAGGCCGAACGGTCGTACGCCCGCAAGATCGGCGTACGGCACAAGCCCTTCAGACCGGACGACGCCGTGGCGCTGGCCGCGATGCGGGACGACATCGCCGAGGTGCTGTCCAAGCCGTCCGACGGCGGGCCCCTGGTGCCGGGCGGCTGGCCCGCGCGCTACGCCGCCCGGCGCATCGCCTGGCACGTCGTCGACCACATCTGGGAGATGGAGGACCGCCGCCTGTGACCGGCGGCGTCGCGGTCACAGGCCGTCGGAGCGGCGCAGGCGCTTGAGGTCGGCGCGGTGCTTCTTGGCCGTCAGGCGCCTCTCGACGGCTCCCTTGGAGGGCTTGGTGGCCCGGCGCTTCTTCGGCGGGGGAGCGATGGCCTCGTCGAGCAGGCGCGCCAGCCGGACCATGGCGGCCTCGCGGTTGCGCAGCTGAGAGCGGTGCTCGGAGGCGGCGATCGTGATCACGCCGTCGACGAGCCGTGACCCCAGCCGCTCCAGCGCGCGGGCCTTGAGCGGCTGCGGGAGCGCGCCGGTGGCGAGCAGGTCGAAGCTCAGCTCGACCCGGCTGTCGGTGGTGTTGACCCCCTGGCCGCCCGGCCCGGACGACCGGGAGAAACGCCAGGCGAGCTCGGCCTCGGGTATCGAGATCGAGCCGCGGACGTGAAGGTGACCAGGCATGCCCCCAGGGTAACCGGGAGCTCCCACCCCTGATCAACCGATTTGTACCACACACCGCCGACCCGGTCGGCGCGGACGGCGGGCAGCCACGTCTCGGCCAGCGGCAGGTTCGGCCACGTCCACGCGGTGCCGTCCCAATGCGCGACCATGCCGCGGTCGGGCACCTTGCAGGACCCGGATCGCCGGGCGCCGGCGGCGGTGTACAGCCACACGTCGTCCTGGGCGCGGGCCGTCATGCCGGAGAACCCGCCGGCGGGCGAAGGGGGGCAGCCGGGTGCGGGAGGCAGGGAGGGAGTGGGGACCCATCCGGAGCCGTTCCGCCGGATCACCGCGCTCCCCTTCCCAGTCTCGATCAAGGCCCACAACTCGCCTCCGCCGGGGGCGGCCAGGTGCGAGATCGCGTAGCCGAAGGTGCTCGGCCTGGGCACCGGTTTCCAGGAGCGGCCGTCCCAGTGACCGAGTCCGGCCTCCATGTAGTCGTCGGGACCGCCGTACTCGGAGATCCAGACGTCGTCTTCGGCCACGACGGCGACGGAACCACGCTCGAACCTGCCGCCCCACGCGCGGTGAACCCACCGGCCGCCGGTCAGCTGGAACGGGCGGTCGCCCGTGAACATCCACAGGTCGTCACCCGAGGGGGAGGCGGCGAACTTCGGGTTGAAGCCCCTGACGCCCTCCGGCAGCGCGGTGGGCCGCCAGGAAGCGCCGTCCCAGCGGCGCATCGCCCACCGGGGCCTGCTGGGGTCTCGCCGGTTCTTCTCGAGCAGCAGGGCCCATGCCTGGCCCTGCCCTGTGACGCCTATCGCGCCGAATTCCGTCGAGGCCACCTGACGCGCCGCGTACGTCAGCCGCCACCTGGGCACCCGTGTCGAGCCCTCGTCGGCGCCGCACACCGCGAGGAGGACGACGAGAAGGAGGGCGGCCATCAATCGCATAAATGATCACCCTATTTCCCCCGCAAGGGGGCGCGGCCGGCTTCCGATGTGAAGCGCGACGGCCCCGGACGCCCGCGTCGAACCGGACGCGAAGGTCCGATCGGAGGGCGATCGTGGCTCGGCCGGCCTCTTGTGATGATCAAGGGTCTGGTGCACAGTGACGGTGTTCTCGAGCCGGTGTGATCGCCCCCGCTGGGCGGGGCCGGTGATGGTGGGAGGCCGCGCGGTGGCGAGGATCGTGGGGGTTCACGGCATCGGCAAGTACCGCTACTTCCTGGCCGCCGGTTCGGCCGAGGGGGCCGCGGAGGTGATGCGGGCCAAGTGGGACCGCTACCTGCACGCCGGGCTCACCGGAGGGGCGCCGTACACGGGGCAGACCTATCTCGCCGAGGTCGCCTACTACGCCCACCTGCTCCGCAAGGAGCAGCCGCCCGCCACCAAGGGCGACCTGCGCAGGATGGACCCGGCCGCGCAACTGGTGCTGGCCGACTGGATGAGGCAGGTCGCGGCCTCCTGCACGGGCCCGGGCGAGACGGTCACCGGGCTCATCCACCGCTTCGCCGAATGGCTGCTGGTCCGGCTCGGCCCGCACGCCAAGGACTTCGCCGAGGACTTCTGCCCGGAGGTCGCCGCCTACCTCGCCGGCGCCGACGCCGCCGCCCGGGTGCGGTCCCGGGACGCGGTCGCCGAGGTGATCCGCCGCACCCGGGCACAGGTGGTGATCGCCCATTCCCTCGGCAGCGTCGTCGCCTACGAGGCGCTGTGGGCGCATCCCGATCTCTCGGTCGAGCTGCTGATCACCCTGGGGAGCCCGCTCGCGATGCGCGGCGTCGTCTTCGAACGGCTGCAGCCGCTGCCGCAGGCCGGTCGCGGCCGATGCCCCCGGGGTGTGCGCCGCTGGGTGAACATCGCCGACAAGGACGACATCGCCGCCATTCCAGGCGTGCTGAAGAGCCACTTCGACGGTGTGACCGCCGACGAAAAGGTCAACATCGACTGGGCGGACTTCCACACCGTGCGCAACTACCTCGGCTGCGGCGCCGTCAACGAGCACGTGGAGCCGTACCTCAAGGTTTGAAGTTCGGTACTATCACGATCATGAAATGGGTGCTTTTCGACTACGGGGAAGTGCTGTGCCACGCGCAGCCCGAAGCCGACCGGGAGAAGCTGGCGCGGGCCGCCGGCGTCGACCCTGACCGGTTCTGGCAGCGCTACTGGGAGCACCGGCTGGAGTTCGACCGCGGCACCCTGACCCCCGGCGCGTACTGGTCGGAGGTGCTCGACCGCCGGGCGGCCGACGCCGAGATCGAACGGCTGGTCGAGCTCGACATCGAGAGCTGGACGCACGCCAACGACGAGACCGTGGCTCTTCTCTCGGAGCTCCAGGACGCGGGGCATCGGGTGGCACTGCTGTCCAACGCCCCGGCCTGCCTGGCCGACGGCATCGAGGGCCTGTCCTGGATCCAGGCCATGGACGCCCGCTTCTACAGCGGCCGCATGGGCCTGGTGAAGCCGGACGCGGAGATCTACCTGCGGGTCGCCGCGCGGCTCGGCGCCCTGCCGGGGGAGTTCGTCTTCGTCGACGACCGTCTGGTGAACGTCAACGGCGCCGAGTCGGCCGGCATGAGCGCCATCCACTTCCGCGACGCCGGCAGCCTCCGCGAGGACCTGCACGCCGCGCTGTCCGCACCGGGCCGGTCCGCCTAGGGCGGTCCTACTCCTCCCGCGGTAATCGCGCCTACTTGCGCAAGCGCCATATCAAGGTGGCAGCGGCTAGGGCTGCGCTGGTGACACACGCTGGGAGTCCTGGGTATCGCCTGGTGCTCCTCCCGAAAGCCGGAGTCACTCATTGTAATTCCAGGTAGCTTAGAGTCACTATTGATCGTCATCTCCTCGGCCTGGCGTTCATCGTCGCGACGGCCTTGATCTAGAGGTCGATGACGACCTTGCCATGCACGTGCCGGCCGGCCTGCATCTCGGCCGCGCGTCGGATCTGCTCGACCGGGAAGCTCGCCGCGATAGGCACTCGGAGTCGGCCCGCCGCGACCAGGCGGGCGACCTCTTCCAGGGCGCCGGGGGCGGCGTTCGCGCCGTTCGCCGTCGGCACGCCGTCGACCTGAGCGGCGATGGTGCAGATGCGGCCGTCCGGGACGCCGAGTTCCCTTGCGGCGTGTACTGTCTCCGTCCCGTGCAGGTCGACGGCGGCGGTGACACCGCCGGGAGCGAGGGCTCGGACCCGGTCGGCCAGGCCGTCGCCGTAGGCGACCGGCTCGGCTCCGAGATCGCGCAGGAAGTCGGATGATGTCGCCGATCCCGTCCCGATCACGCGCGCTCCTGCGATCCGGGCCAGCTGGACAGCGAACACCCCGACCCCGCCCGCCGCGCCGCCGATCAGCACTGTGTCGTCCGGGCCGGGGTCGACCACGGCGAGGGCGGCGGATGCCGTGCGGCCGGCGATCGTGAGGGTGGCGGCGGTGCGGTCGTCGACGCCGTCGGGAGTGTGATGGGCCTCGTTCGCCGCGATCCCCCCGGCCGGGTCGATCACCACGAAGTCGGCGACCGCGCGGGACAAGGCGCCCCCGAACACCCGGTCGCCGGGCGCGAAGCCGGTCACCCCGTCACCGACCTGGTCGACCAGTCCCGCGTAGTCGGTCCCGAACCCGGCCGGGAGGCTCAAGCCGAACCGGGCGGCGGTGTCCGCGTCGGCGGTCATGATCCAGTCCATCGGGTTCAGGCCGGCCGCGGTGACCCGCACGCGGATCTGTCCCGGGCCGGCCTGTGGAGCGGGAACCTCACGGATGTCCAGGACTTCGGGGCCGCCGAACGAATCGAGCCGGACCGCCCTGCTCCTGCCCGCCGGCGGCTGATCGCTCTGCTCCTGCATGTACGCCTGCCTCTTTGCGAATGGAGGGAACACCTCGAAACGGACTATGCTCCGTTTCCATGGGTGACCCTAACACAACCGGAGCGCGATCCGTTTTGACCGAGGCGGAGACGCGTGCGCCACGGGCGGACGCAACCCGTAACCGCGACCAGTTGCTCGCGGTGGCGACCCGCGTGTTCGCGTCGGCTGACGCAGAGCCGTCGATGCGTGCGATCGCCCGCGAGGCCGGAGTCGGCATCGCCACGCTCTACCGGCACTTCCCGACCCGCGAGTCGCTGGTCGACGCGGTCTACCGGGATCAGGTCGTGCGGCTGACGACCGGCGCCCGCGAGCTGCTCGGCCGGCTGCCCCCGGCTGCGGCGATGCGGCGCTGGATGGACTTGTTCGGGGACTGGATCGCGACCAAGAACGGCATGCTCGACACGCTGCTGGCGATGATCGAGTCGGGCGAGATCGCCCATGCACAGACCCGGAGCGAGCTACTGGCGGCCATCACCACGATTCTCGACGCCGGTCGCGCAGCGGGCGACCTCCGCTCCGACATCACCGCCGAAGACATCGCCGCCTCCCTCATCGGCATCTTCACCGTGGCCCCCCGGCGCGAGCAGGAAGCCAAGGCCGGTCGCCTGCTGGACCTCCTGATGGACGGCCTCCGGCCCGCCGCCCGGCCGGCCTGAGCCCGGACCGAGGCGGCTAGGAAGCGATCAGGCGCTCGTCGATGACGAGCGGCGAGATTGGCCGCCTTCGTGTACCCAGCGTTCGGTGAAGAGCCGGTCAGTGGGCGGGGCGCCGGGTAGCGGACGCGGGTGGCAGGCGCGCAGGCCGTCCACGGCGATGGCGAGAACGCGCTTGTGAGCGTCGGCGGCGGCTTCGACGAGGTCCTCGCGCCCCTGCTTGCGCAGCTGGTCCAGGGCAGGCGACCTGCCGAACTGCTCGATCAGCAGCGAGATGTCGACGGGTGTGACGTCCGGCCTGAGCGCGCCGGCCTGGTGGGCGCGCGCGACGAGCGCAGCGAGCAGTTCATCCGAGCGGTCGGACTTGGCCTGCATCTCCGTGGTGACCTCGATAGTGCCCGCGACGGGGGCGAGCGACCCTTGGCCGAACTCGGCGCAGGCGACGATGAAGCCGGCCAGTCCTTCCCATGGATCGTCCTCGGCGAGACCTCGTTCGGCCGCTTGATTCCAGTTGTCGAGGGACAGTTCGGCCAGCCGCTGGAAGAGCTCCTCCTTGGTGCGGTAGCGGCGGTAGAGGCTGCCGATGCCGACCCCGGCGGCCGCCGCGATCGCCGCGACCGAAGCATGCTCCCCGTCGGCCGCCAGCACCTGGCGCGCCGCCCGCAGGAGGGCCCGGTCGTTGCGCTCGGCCTCCGCCCGCCGGGGACCGCGGCGCTTGGATTCGGTCATGCCGGCAGCATACCGAACTTGCGGAGCGAATCACTCCGGTCATACAGTCTTCCAAGCGGAGCGTTTTGCTCCTATTGAGGAGGCAGTCATGCATGCTGTGGTCATGGACCGCTTCGGCGGGCCGGAGGTGCTGCGCATCCGGGAGGTCGACGACCCGGTGCCGGGGCCGGGTCAGGCGCTCGTGGCCGTGGACTACGCCGGCGTCACCTATGTCGAGACACAGGTGCGGGCCGGTCGCGGTCCAGCGGCTCATAAGCGGCCACCGCTGCCGCGCGTCCCCGGCAACGGGGTGGGCGGGCGCGTCGCGGCTGTCGGCCCGGGGACGGACGCCGCGTGGATCGGGCAGACCGTGGTGACCACGACGGGCGGCACCGGCGGCTACGCGGAGCTGGCCGTGGCCCGGACGGAGGACCTCGTGGCCGTCCCGGCGGAGGTGACGCTGCGGGATGCGGTGGCGCTGCTGGCCGATGGACGGACCGCGGTGCTGCTGCACCGGCAGGCCGAGGTACGTCCGGGCGAGTGGGTGCTGGTGGAGGCGGCCGCCGGTGGTGTCGGCAGCCTGCTGGTCCAGCTGGCCGCCGCCTCGGGGGCGAAGGTGGTCGGCGCCGCCCGCGGCCCGGGCAAGAAGGCGCTGGTCACCTCGCTGGGTGCGTCCGCGTACGTGGACTACTCCCAGCCGGGTTGGGAACGCGAGGTCGCCGAGATGAGCGGAGGCGTCGATCTCGTCTTCGACGGAGTCGGCGGCGTCGTGGGCGCACAGGGCATGCGCGCCGTGCGGCCCGGCGGCCGGGCCAGTGTGTACGGCATGGCCTCCGGCTCCTGGACCGAGCCGGCCACCCACGTGACGCTCGTCCCTGACGGCGGCGTACCGTCCCCGGCGCAGATCCGGGCGCTGGCCGAGCAGGCACTCGCGCACGCGGCGGCCGGACGGCTGCGTCCGGTCATCGGCCAGACCTACCCCCTGGCCGAGGCAGCCGAGGCGCACCGGGCGATCGAGGCCAGGGCCACGGTCGGCAAGACCCTGCTGATCCCATGAGAGCGCCGTCCGCGAACGAGATCCCGTCGGCCACGAGCACGCGCGGCCTGCTGCCGCTGACCGTGACGGTGCTGACGGGCGCGATGGCCGCGCTGCTGGACACCACGATCGTCGCGGTGGCACTGGACGAGCTCGCCAGGGACCTGGCCGCGCCGGTCACGACGATCCAGTGGGTCACCACCTCCTACGTGCTGGCCATGACCGCCGTCATCCCGCTGGTGGGCTGGTCGGTCGGCCGTTTCGGCGCCCGCGCCGTGTGGCTGACGGCCCTGGGGCTGTTCCTGCTCGGGTCGATCCTGTGCGGCGCCGCGTGGTCGGCAGGCTCGCTCATCGCCTTCCGCGTGCTGCAAGGGCTGGGCGGCGGCATGATCCTGCCTGTGACGCAGCTCGTCCTGGCCCGGGCGGCCGGACCCGAGCGCCTGGGCCGGGTGATGGGCAAGGTCGGCTTCGTCGGGCAGATCGCCCCGATCTCCGGGCCCGTGCTCGGCGGCGTGCTGATCGACGGCTGGGGCTGGCGCTGGGTCTTTTTCGTCAACGTGCCGCTCATCCTGGTCTCGTTGGCCATGACATGGCGGTGGTTCCCCCGGGATGAGGAGCGCGACCAACGTCATCTCGATCTTGTCGGGCTGCTCCTGCTGCCGGCTGGAGTGGTCGCCCTGCTGCACGCGCTGACCGGGCTGGAGACACAGGCCGGGATCGGGGCCGCGGCCCTGACGGCGGTGGCAGGGGCCGGACTCCTGACCGCGTTCATCACGCGCTCGCTCCGCCGGGCCGAGGCGAGCCTGCTCGACCTGCGGCTCTTCGCCGATCGCGCCTTCCGGTCGGGGACGGTCATGATGTTCGTCCTCGGCGTCACGAGCTGGGGGCCGATGTTCCTGTTGCCGCTGTACTACCAGCGACTGCACAACCTGTCCGCGCTCGACGCCGGGCTCGCGCTCGCTCCCCAAACCTTCGGTATCGCAGTGGCGTCCCTGCTGGTGGGACGGTACGTGGACCGTCTGCCGCCGCGTCCGCTGGCCCTGGCCGGGATGGCCGCGGCCACCATGGGCACCCTTCCGTTCGCCTTCGCCACCCCTGACACCGACACTCTCCTGCTGAGCGTGGCGTTGCTCCTGCGCGGAGTCGGATTCGGCGTCGCCGGCCTGCCCGTCAGCGTCGCCGTCTACCGCACCCTGCGCCCGGCCGCCATCCCGCACGCCACCAGCGCCAGCACCACTGTGCAACGGATCGGCGCCGCCGCCGGCACCGCGCTGATGGCCGTCATCCTCCAGGCCGGCGGCTTCGCCCCAGCCCTCACCTGGATGTTCATCCTCACCGCCAGCGGCCTGGTCATGGCCGCAAGCTTGCCCGGCCACAAATGATCGGCACCTGTCGAACCCACCTGGACGAGGCTCTGCCACCGGCGATGGGCCACTACGCCAACGCGCACACCAGGGCCTGGGCCGACAAGAGGTGCTGACCTGCGGCCGAGGGACGCAGATGTACGTGGCTGCTCGAGCCCGATACACCCGAGGATTCCTGTCGGCCCAACGGGTCAGTTCTTCAGGAACTCCAGGACTCGGCTGTTGTATTCGGCGGGCTTCTCGGCGGGGACGATGTGCCCGGCGCCTTCGATGAAGGCCGTCCGGGAGCCTTCGGAGAGCAGGGCCCTGATGGCGTCCAAGCCGGCCTGGTCCAGGACGACGCTGTTGTCCTTGGTGCCGTGCAGGTAGAGCGTCGGCTGCTGCGGGAGCGGCCCCCACAGTGCACCCTGCTCTGCCTGCCACTCCGGGGTTCCCATGATCTTGGCTCCGAAGTTCTGCCGGTACAGGCCCAGGGCCGCCCGCAGGCGCTCGGGGTCGCCGATGGCCTTGCGGGTGGCCTCGAAGTCCTCTGTGGCGTCGTAGTCAGGTGCCGTCCACTTGTTCTGCATCAGCTGGAACAGGTAGGCCATGTCGTCAGCGGCCACGATGTGCTCGGCCATGTCCATCTGGAAGAACCAGAAGTGGTTCAGCGCCTCGATGCCGGCGTAGGTGCCGGCGTAGTCGCCGAAGAACTGCAGGGGCGGGACGTCACTGACGACCACCTTGGACCACCGCTCCGGGGCGGCCACCGCCGCGGCCCAGGTGGTGCCGCCGCCCCAGTCGTGGCCGATGATGACCGCGTCGCTTCCGCCGCCCAGCTTCTCGTGCAGGGCATTGGCGTCGGCGACCAGGTCGGCCATCAGCATGCTGCCGTCGGCCGGCAGCGCGGTGGGTGCGAAACCCCGCATGTTCGGGGCGACGGCTCGGTAACCGGCTTCGGCCAGGGCCGGGATCAGGTGCCGCCAGGTCGCCTCTCCGGACTCGGGGAAACCGTGCAGGAGCAGCGCCAGGGGACCTTCACCCTCCTCGACGTAGGAGAAGTCGATCCCGTTGGCGGTCACGCGTCCGTGCTTCATTCCGTGCTCCTCTTTCGTTCGACCAACGTGACGAAACGTTCCGTCACGTTGATGACGTTAGACCGAGCTCGGCGCGTGTGTCAAAACGAAACGTTACGTAACCCGAGAGGTAGGATCTCGGCATGCGATCGACCGCCGCCACCCCGCCCGACCCGGCGCGGCGCAGCTCCCGTGCCCGCCGTGCGATCTTGGATGCCACCGCCGAACTGATCGCTGAAAAGGGCTACGCAGGCGTCACCATCGAGGCCATCGCCGCCCGCGCCGGTGTCGGTAAGCCGACCATCTACCGCTGGTGGCCGTCCAAGGCCATGGTGACCATCGACCTGCTCGGCGAGATCGCCGAGCAGACCACCGGCTATCCCGACACCGGCGACCTGGCCGTCGACCTGCGCACCCAGATGCTGGGCCTGATCAGCGCCCTCGACCCGCCACAGACCTCACCGCTGGCCGGTGTGATCGCCGAAGGGCTCCAGAACCCCGACGTCGCCCGCCAGCTACGAGAACACCTGCTCGAACCACAGCTCGACCTGTTCAGAGAACGCATGCGCCGCGCCCAACAACACGGGCAGCTACGCCCCGACGCCGACCTGGACGTCGCGCTATACCTGCTCTACGGCCCGCTGCACTACCGTCTGCTCTACGACCTGGGCCTGCCGGACGCCAACGAACTCGACGTCCTCATCAGGCGTGCCCTGTATGCGATGAACCAGCCCGATCCACCCCCGGCGGCGTAGGCGCCGGTGTCTTTGCGGTTCACCTCGCGGCTGCTGGTGGGGTTCTCCGAGGCGGGTGGAGCTGCACGGTTCGCGGTCGGAGTCGACCCAGGGGAACTGGCCGGTCCTCGGCGATCCCGTCAGGCGGTGCCCGCCTCCCCTGACCGTGCGAGGCACGGAGACACGTGGAGATGGGGTACACGCCCTGGTCCGCTTCTGAAACTCCTGACTATTCGAATTCGCCCGCGCGCACGCCCAGGGCGAAGGCGTGCCACTCGTCGTCGGTGAAGCGGAGAACGGGCCCGTCCGGATTCTTGGCGTCCCGGACCGCCGCGCCGCGGGCGTCGCGGGCGACTTCCACGCACCCGCCGTTGGAGTTACAGAAAGACGAGCGGCGGAAAACCTGCGCTCTTGCGCCGTCAGCCTCAACAACCTCGCGTTGTTCATCCCCTTCCTCAGCTACCTGTTCGGCAATCCGGAGCTGTGGAAGCAGGTCGCCGGCGTGATCGGCGGATTGAAGCACTGATGCTCGCGTCCACCGCACCGTGTGGCACGGGGGCCGCCCTACCGTCCCGGCAACTGATCGATGTCGCGTCGCTGGTGGCGGGTGAAGATGTCCAGCAGTACGCCGACGGGCATATCGGCCTCGGTGGGGTAGCGGAAGCTGCGATCCGGGTTGACCGTGTAGCGGTTACGGCGGCCGATCTTGGATCGGTTGAGGTAGCCCTCTTGGT
>NZ_JAHDTF010000004.1 GCF_018531465.1 Sphaerisporangium fuscum | reverse complement strand
GCCAGTAGGGGGCGAACAGGCCGGAGAAGGCCGGGACGAAGTAGACGCCGCCGTTGTCCTCGACCTGGCGGGCGAGTGACTCGCTCTGGGAGGCGCCGGAGATGATGCCGAGCTGGTCGCGCAGCCATTGGACGGCCGATCCGGTGACCGCGATGGAGCCCTCCAGGGCGTAGACCGGCTTGTCGTCGCCGAACTGGTAGCCCACGGTGGTGAGCAGGCCGTGCTTGGAGCGGACCAGCTCGGTGCCGGTGTTGAGCAGCAGGAAGTTGCCGGTGCCGTAGGTGTTCTTGGCCTCGCCGGGGGAGAAGCAGACCTGGCCGACGGTGGCGGCCTGCTGGTCGCCGAGGTCTCCCGACAGCGGCACCTCGCCGTGCAGCGGCCCGGCCGACCGCGTGACGCCGTACAGGTCGGGATACGACGAGGGCGTGATCTGCGGCAGCATGGCCCGGGGGACGCCGAAGAACGACAGCAGTTCGTCGTCCCAGTCGAGGGTCTCCAGGTTCATGAGCATGGTGCGGCCGGCGTTGGTGGGGTCGGTGACGTGGACGCCGCCGTCGGTGCCGCCGGTGAGGTTCCACAGCAGCCAGGTGTCGGTGTTGCCGAAGATCGCCTCCCCGGCCTCGGCGGCCTCGCGGACGCCTTCGACGTTCTCCAGGATCCACTGGATCTTGCCGCCGGAGAAGTAGGTGGCGGGCGGCAGGCCGGCCTTGCGGCGGATGACCTCGCCCTTGCCCTCGCGGTCCAGGGCGCTGGCGATGCGGTCGGTGCGGGTGTCCTGCCAGACGATCGCGTTGTAGTAGGGCCGGCCGGTCCTGCGGTTCCATACCACGGTGGTCTCGCGCTGGTTGGTGACGCCGAGCGCGGCCAGGTCGGCGGCCGACAGGCCCGTCTTGCCGAGCGTGGTCTCGATCACCGCCCGGGTGCGCTCCCAGATCTCCACGGGATTGTGCTCGACCCACCCCGCCCGCGGCAGGATCTGCTGGTGCTCCAGCTGGTGGATGGCGATCTCGTTGCCGCCGTGGTCGAAGATCATGAAGCGGGTGCTCGTGGTGCCCTGGTCGACTGCTCCGACGAAGTCAGGCATGAAGTGTCGCCTCCTTTACGACTCGCGTGTCCGCGCGCCGGGATCCCGTCAGCGGCGGCGCCCCCGCCTTCACACGGCCTCGGGCTCGGTGGGGACGCGTCCCGGTTCCTGCTCGGCGGCCACGGGCAGGAACCGGCCGACGAGCACCTGGTACAGGCCGGCCCCGAGCACGCCGCCGACCAGCGGCGCCACGATGGGCACCCAGAAATAGAGGTGGCCGTACTGATCTCGCCAAGCGGTCTCGTACCCCGTCAGGAACGAGGCGAGACGCGGGCCGAAGTCACGCGCCGGGTTGATCGCGTACCCCGCGTCCGTCCCCCAGGCCATGCCGATCGCCACGACGACGAGCCCGATCACGAACGGGGCGAGGCCGGCCGACGGCGGGGTGTTGTTCAGGTCCGTCAGCGCGAGGATCAGGAACAGCAGGATCGCCGTGCCGATCACCTGGTCGCGGAAGGCGCCCCACTCGCGCACGGGCAGGACGCCGTTGCCGGGCAGGGTGGAGAACACCACCTGGGTCTTGACGGTGAGACCGGGGTCGGCCTTGGCGAGCACCTCGGAGTAGTTCCACCGCACGATCAGCGCGGCCACGAAGGCGCCCACGGTCTGCGCGAGCGAGTACGGCAGCACCTTGCGCCACGCGAAGCCCTTGAACACGGCCAGCGCGAGGGTGACGGCGGGGTTGAGGTGCGCCCCGCTGAGCCGGCCCGCGGTGTAGACGCCGAACGTGACGCCGAGCCCCCACGCCCAGGCGACGCTGTCGTGGTCGCCGACGCCGGCCGCGACCACCTGGGCGACCACCGCCGTGCCGAAAAGGATCAGGATCGCCGTGCCGGCGAACTCGGCGGCCAGCTCACCGACCAGGCGCGGAGCCTTCCTCGGTTCGGCCATGTCCTCTCCTCACTCCTCGCCCGCGACCGGCCGCCTTGCCGCGGGAGCGCCTTGACCTCGAGGCGAGGGACCGCCGGGCCGCCCGTCACCCTGACCCGTACGAATGAGTGACCTGCACCAACACTGCACCCGGGGCGGAGAAAGCCGTGTTCACCGTCGGGTCAAATGTTCCCGACGTTTCGGGACCGGCGAGTTCGCCCCGTACTGCGATCGCCGTAGCCGCGTACTGTCCCCAGGTACGAGGAGGCCGAGGCCGGAAGGTGCATAACCTAGGGCCGTGAGTCGTGTGACCGCGGTGCGGGACGCCGTACGTTCCCGGCCCTACCTGGTGGACACCGCCATCGCCGTGTTCCTCCTCGCGGGGACGATCATGGCCCCGCCGTCGCGGCATTATCAGAGCGCCCACCCTCTGAGCTGGCCCACCGTGGCCGTCGCCGTGGCGATGGGTGTGGCGCTGGTGTTCCGCCGCACGTGGCCCGGGGCCGTCCTGGCCGTGAACGTGGCGGGCCTGGTCACGCACCTGATCGTGCAAGGCGGAGCCAGGAACTCCCTCGACCTCCTCGCGGCGGTGGCGCTGGCCACCCTGGCCACACATCGCCCGCGCCGCGTCTCGTGGCGGGCCGCGGTGCTCACCGGGCTGGTCCTCGCCGCCGCCCGCGTCGCCTTCGCCCCCGACTCGCTCGCGCCGGACCTCATCGGGCAGACCGCCTGGATCGTGATGGCGACCGCCGCCGGGGAGGGCCTGCGCAGCCGCCGCGCCTACATCGCGGCGATAGAGGAACGCGCGCTCCGGGCCGAACAGACCCGGGAGGAGGAGGCGCAGCGGCGGGTGATGGAGGAGCGGCTGCGCATCGCCAGAGAGCTGCACGACGTCCTCGCCCATCACATCTCGCTCATCAACGTCCAGGCCCAGGTCGCCTCGCACGTCCTGGACGACGAGCCGCGCCAGGCCCGCGAGGCCCTCGGCCACGTCCGGCAGGCGGGGAAGGCCGCGCTGGAGGAGCTGCGCACCACGGTGGGGCTGCTGCGCCAGCCGGGCGCCGCCGAGGAACTGCCGACCGAGCCGGCGCCGGGCCTCGACCGGCTGCCCGAGCTGATCACGTCGTTCACCGCGGCCGGGCTCAAGGTCGACTGCCATCTCGAGGGCACCCCCCGCCCGCTGCCGTCCCCCGTGGAGCTGACCGCCTTCCGGGTCGTCCAGGAGGCGCTGACGAACGTCAACAAGCACGCCAGACAGGCGTCGGCGCTCGTACGGATCAGCTACGGCAACCGCGACCTGACCATCGACGTCACCGACGACGGCGCGGGCGGCGCCGCCGCGCCACCCGGCTCCGAGAGCGCCGGGCACGGGCTGGTCGGCATGCGGGAGCGTGCTCTGTCCGTCGGCGGCACGTTCAGCGTCGGCCCCTCCCCCGGCAGCGGCTTCCGCGTACACGCCGTGCTGCCCGCGCCCCAGAGGAGCGGCGTATGACCGTGCGAGTGGTGATCGCCGACGACCAGGCCCTGGTGCGGGCCGGTTTCCGGGTGCTGGTCGACTCCGCGCCCGATCTGGCGGTCGTGGGCGAGGCCGACACCGGCCACGAGGCGGTACGGCTGGCGCGCGACACCAAGGCCGACGTCGTGCTGATGGACATCCGCATGCCCGAGATGGACGGCCTGGCGGCCACCCAGGCCATCACCTCCGACGAGGACCTCGCCGGGGTGCGGGTGCTGGTGCTGACGACGTTCGAGATCGACGAGTACGTCTTCGCGGCCCTGCGCGCGGGGGCGAGCGGGTTCCTCGGCAAGAGCGTCGACGCCGACGAGCTGCAGGACGCCATCCGCATCGTGGCGCGCGGCGACGCCCTGCTCTCCCCCAGCGCCACCAAGGGGCTCATCGCGCGCTTCCTGTCGGCCCCGGGCGCGACCGTCGACCACACCCCGGAGAGCCTGGCGGTGCTGACCGACCGGGAGCGCGAGGTGATGACGCTGGTCGCGGGCGGCCTGACCAACGACGAGATCGCCGACCGGCTCGGCATCAGCCGCATGACGGCCAAGACGCACGCCAACCGGGCGATGCTCAAGCTGGGCGCGCACGACCGCGCCCAGCTCGTCGTGATCGCCTACGAGACCGGCCTGGTGCGCCCGCAGTCCCGCTGACCCTCCGGCACGGCCCGCGGCCGTCCGATTCCCGGTGGGCCCGGTAGCCGGGCGTCGTACTCCGGGAGGAGATCTACGGCGCTCGTGGTAGTCGGAGAACCCTCCCCGTGGGGGACGTTCGCACTCCCGGCAGCTATGAGCCTTGAAGGAGCGTGCCGGGCACCGTGCCCCCGCCCCGACCACGGAACGACGAGAAATGGAACGATGTCGCTACTTGCCAGACTGAGCCTCGCCAACCGGGGGCTCGTCGCACTCATCACCATCGTGGTGACCGCCTTCGGCGTGTACACCATCCCGGCGCTCAAACAGCAGCTCCTGCCGTCGCTGTCCTTCCCCGCCGTGTCGGTCGTCGCGCCGTACGCGGGGGCCGCGCCCGAGATCGTCGAGGACCGCGTCACCAAGCCGCTGGAGGACGCCGTCCGCAACCTGCCGGGCGTGACGGGGGTGAACTCCACCTCGCGGGAGTCCAGCGCGGTGATCCAGGTGCAGTTCGACTTCGGCACCGACATCGACGACGCCCAGAACCGCATCCAGCAGTCGATCAGCCGGGTGCAGTCGCAGCTGCCCGACAAGGTCGACCCGCAGGTGGTCGTGGGCAGCACCGACGACCTGCCGGTGGTGCAGCTGGCGGCCGCCTCCACGCAGGGCGAGCAGCAGCTGGCCGACAAGCTGAACAACGAGGTCGTGCCCGCGCTGAGCGGCGTGACCGGGGTCAGGGACGTCACGGTCACCGGCACCCGCGACCAGGTCATCACGATCACCCCGGACGAGGACAAGCTCACCAAGAAGGGCCTGAGCCCCTCCGCGATCACCAACGCGATCCAGTCGGCCGGCACCGCGATCCCGGCCGGCACGCTGACCAAGTCCGACAAGACGCTGAGCGTGCAGGTCGGGACCGCGTTCGGCTCGGTGGACGACATCAAGAACCTCTACCTGCCTCCGGCCGCGACCGCCGCCCCGACCGCCCAGGCGCAGGCCCCCGGCGGGCAGCGCGGCCAGGGCTTCCCCGGCGGCGGCCAGGCCGGTCAGGTCCAGGCGCAGGCCCCGGCCAAGCCCAAGCCGGTGCGCCTCGGCGACGTCGCCACCGTCAAGCTCGGCCTGGCCGACTCCACCACGCTCACCCGGACCAACGGCAAGCCCAGCCTCGGCGTCGCGGTCACGATGAAGCCCGACGGCAACGCCGTGTCGATCTCGCACGACGTGCGGGCCAAGCTCCCCGAGCTGGCCAAGGCCCTGGGCGGCGACGCGCAGCTCACGGTGATCTTCGACCAGGCGCCGTCGGTGGAGAAGTCCATCGAGAGCCTCACCACCGAGGGCCTGCTCGGCCTCGCCATGGCCGTGCTGGTCATCCTGGTGTTCCTGTTCTCGCTGCGGTCCACGATCGTCACGGCGGTGTCGATCCCGCTGTCGGTGCTCATCGCCCTGATCGCCCTGTGGGCGCAGGACTACTCGCTGAACATGCTGACCCTGGGCGCGCTCACCATCGCGATCGGCCGCGTCGTGGACGACTCGATCGTGGTGCTGGAGAACATCAAGCGCCACCTGTCGTACGGCGAGACCAAGCGCCAGGCCGTCGAGAACGGCGTGCGGGAGGTCGCCGGCGCGGTGACCTCCTCGACGCTGACGACCGTCGCGGTCTTCCTGCCGATCGCGTTCGTCGGGGGCCTGGTGGGCGAGCTGTTCAGCCCGTTCGCGATCACGGTCACGGTCGCGCTGCTCGCCTCGCTGCTGGTGTCGCTGACCGTCGTACCGGTGCTCAGTTACTGGTTCCTGAAGCGGCCCAGGCCGGGTGACTCCGAGGCGATCCGCCAGGCGGCCGACGAGAAGGAACGGCGCAGCCCGCTCCAGCGGATGTACGTGCCGGTGATCCGCTTCGCCACCCGGCATCGGATCACGACCGTCGCGATCGCCCTGGTGATCTTCGTGGGCACGCTCGCCCTGGTGCCGATGCTGCGCACGAGCTTCATCGACAACTCCGGGCAGAACACCATCAGCGTCCAGCAGACCCTTCCGGTGAGCACCTCGCTCGACGCGGCCGACGCCATGGCCAAGAAGGTCGAGAACGTCGTCACGGCCACCCGCGAGGTGGAGTCGTACCAGGTCACGGTGGGCGGCGGCAGCGGCATCTCGTTCGGCGGGCGCGGTGGCGGCGGCGGCTCCCGCGCGACCTACTCCCTCACGCTGCGCGAGGGCAGCGACACCGCCGCCGTGGAGAAGGGCCTCACCGACCGGCTCGGCAAGCTGAACGGCGTCGGGGAGATCAACGTGGGCCAGTCCGGCGGGTTCGGCGGCGACACGCTGCAGGTCGTCGTGCGGGCGTCGGAGCTGGACACGCTGCGCACCGCCGCGCAGTCGGTGCAGAAGGCCATGGCGGGTGTGCCGAACGTCGCCGAGGTGACGAGCAGCATGGCGGACACCGCTCCCCGCGTCGACGTCAGGGTCGACCGCAAGAAGGCCGCCGAGAAGGGCCTGTCCGAGATCGCCGTCGGCCAGGCCGTGTCCCAGGCCTTCCGGGGCACCACCGTCACCCAGCTGGCCTTCGACGGCACGACCGCGGACGTGATCCTGCGCGGCGAGGACACCCCGGCGTCGATCGCCGACCTGCGCGACCTGAAGATCGCCGGTAAGGTCACCGTGGGCGACGTCGCCGACGTCAGGCAGGTCAACGGCCCCGTCGAGGTCACCCGCATCGACGGCGACCGCAGCGCGACGGTGTCCGGCAAGGCCACCGGCTCCAACCTCGGGGCCACCACCGCGGACCTGAGGTCCAAGCTGGACGCGCTGACGCTGCCGGCGGGGGCCAGCTACGAGATCGGCGGCGTGAGCGCCGACCAGGCGGAGGCCTTCAAGAGCCTCGGCCTCGCCCTGGTGGCGGCCGTGGCCCTGGTGTTCTTCGTGATGGTGGCGACCTTCCGCAGCCTGATCCAGCCTCTGCTGCTGCTGGTGTCGATCCCGTTCGCCGCCACGGGGGCCATCGGCCTGCTGCTGGTGACCGGCACCTCGCTGGGCCTCGCGGCGATGATCGGCATGCTGATGCTGGTCGGCATCGTCGTCACCAACGCCATCGTGCTGCTGGACCTGATCAACCAGTACCGCGAGCAGGGCATGCCGCTGCACGAGGCGGTGGTCGAGGGCGGCCGCAGGCGGCTGCGCCCGATCCTGATGACCGCCATGGCGACGATCTTCGCGCTGCTGCCCATGGCGCTGGGGCTCACCGGCGGGGGCGGCTTCATCTCCAAGCCGCTGGCCATCGTGGTCATCGGCGGCCTGGTCAGCTCGACCCTGCTCACCCTGCTGCTCGTGCCCACTCTCTACACGATGGTGGAGAGCCGCAAGGAGAAGATCAGCGCCCGGCGCCGCCGCCGGGAGGAGGCCCGCTCGGCGCCGCCGGTCGAGGAGACCCCGAACCAGCCCGCCACCAGCGGGGCGGGTCGCTCGTAGCGGTACCGGACCAGAGTGGGGAGGCCGTCGTGGCGGCCTCCCCATTCGTCGTTCCAGGGCCGGCCCGGCTCGCGGCATGGGAGCGCGCCCATTCCCACTTGGGCGGAAAACTAACCCGTTGTCATTCCATATGAGGCGTTTTACCGTTTTACCGAAACATTCGGGGAGTGCACGTGCCAGTGCCGTCGCGAGGCACTCCGTCGCGCGAGCGAGGAGGGGCCGACGCCGATGGCGAAGCCGCTGGGCGTGCAACTGTACACCGTACGCGATCTAATGAGCACCAGCCGTGACGACGTCCTGCGGCGGATAGCGGAGATCGGCTACGGCGCGGTCGAGCCCTACGACCCCATGGACGACCCCAAGGGCTTCCGGCAGGTGGCCGACGACCTCGGGCTCACGGTCTCCAGCACCCACGCCTACGCCCTGCTGTCGCAGGAGCCCGCCGCCGTGCTGGACGCGATCGCCACGATCGGCACCGACCTCGTGGTCATCCCCGGCGGCATCGCCGAGGAGGAGTTCACCACGCGGGACGGCCTCGCCCGCACCGCCGACCTCCTCAACGGCCTCGCCGAGCAGGCCGCCTCGTACGGCATGCGGGTCGGCTACCACAACCACTGGTGGGAGATCGAGCCGAAGATCGACGGCCGGCACGCCCTGGAGGTGCTCGCGGGCCTGCTCGCCCCCGAGGTCTTCCTCGAGATCGACACCTACTGGGCCGCGGTGGGCGGCGCCGACGTACCCTCCCTGCTCGGGCGGCTCGGCGACCGCGTCCTCGCCCTGCACGTCAAGGACGGTCCCGGCGTCAAGGGTGAGCCGCACACGGCCGTCGGCGAGGGGATCATCCACGTCCCCGGCATCCTCGCCGCCGCCCCCGAAGCCTGGCGGATCGTCGAACTCGACCACTGCGCCACCGACATCGTCGAGGCCCTCGCGGCCAGCCACGCCTACCTGTCCAGGCTGGAGCGCGCATGACCACAGGACCCGTGGGCGTCGCCGTCGTCGGCGCCGGCGCGATCAGCGACGCCTACCTGCGCAACCTCACCGCCTTCCCCGACCTCCAGGTACTCGGGGTCGCCGACCTCGACGTCGGGCGCGCCCGCGAGAAGGCCCGGGCGTACGGCGTGCCGATGGCCGGGGACGTCGAGACGATCCTGGCCATCCCGCAGGTGGAGATCGTCGTCAACCTGACGATCCCCGCCGCGCACGCCGCGGTCGCGACCGCCGCCCTGCGGGCCGGCAAGCACGTGTACGGCGAGAAGCCGCTGACCCTCACCCCCGAGGAGGGCGAGAGGCTGCTCGCCGAGGCGGCCTCGGCGGGGCTGCTCATCGGCAACGCCCCCGACACCTTCCTCGGCGCGGGCCTGCAGACCGCCAAGTGCGCCCTGGCGTCCGGCCTGATCGGCGCGCCGGTGGCCGCGACCGCCGTCATGCAGAACCCCGGCCCCGAGTCGTGGCACCCCAACCCCGAGTTCCTCTACCAGCGCGGCGCGGGCCCGCTGTTCGACATCGGCCCGTACTACCTGACCGCGCTGGTCGCGATGCTCGGTCCCCTGTCCAAGGTCGCGGCCACCGCGCGCCAGGCCCGGACGCACCGGGTGATCGGCTCGGGCCCCAAGGGCGGGACGAGCTTCGCGGTCGAGGTGCCGACGCACGTCATGGCGCTGCTGGACTTCGCCGGCGGGCCGAGCGCGTCGTCGACGTTCAGCTTCGACTCCCCGGCGGGCGTGCGGACGTTGGAGATCATCGGCACCGAGGGCATGCTGTCGCTCCCGGACCCCAACACCTTCGACGGCCCGGTGCGGGTGCGCGGCGCGGACGACGAGGACTGGCGCGAGCTCCCCCTGGCCGGTACGACGGTCGGCCGTGGTCTGGGCGTGCTCGACCTGGCCCGAGCGCTGCGCGCGGACGTCCCCCACCGCGCCTCCGGCGCCCTGGCCCTCCACGTGCTGGAGGCGATGACCGCGATCGCCGAGTCGGCGGAGACCGGCGAGTTCCGTACCCTCCGCACCAAGGCCGACGAACCCATCCCCCTCCCCGACACCTGGGACCCCCACGAGCCCACCCTGACCTAGGCCGTGTCGCGGCCCGGGTGGTCCTGTCTTGTCAGGCTGTTCCCGACGTCCTAGTCTTCCATCGGACGTCAGGAGCAGCCTGACAGCGAACGCCCGGAGGACGACGTGCCGGCTCCTTCTCTGGCGGACCAGGACATCCGCTGCTCGTTCTGCTCCAAGCCGAAGACCGAGGTGGACAAGATGGTCGCCGGCCCCGGCGTCCACATCTGCAACGAGTGCGTGGGGCTCTGCAACGAGATCCTGGCGGCCCAGCCGGTCGAGACGCCGGAGATCCCCTGGGCCGAGAGCATGACCGACGAGCAGATCCTCGAACTCCTCCCGCGCATCGCGACCGTGGCCGCGCAGGTCGAGGACAACCTGCGGGTCTGGGTCCAGCGACTGCGCGACCGCGGCGTCACCTGGGCCAGGATCGGCGCCGCCCTCGGCATGACCCGCCAGTCCGCCTGGGAGAGGTTCTCCGGCGACGAATGAGGCTCCGCCCCGGCCGCACAGGAGCCCTCACCGCGTCGCGGCCGATCGGTCCCCTCACGATGTGGCGGCCCTACGGCTACCGCCACGCCGCGGCCGGGCCTCAGCGAACGCTCGCAGCGGGGCCGGCAGGAGAGAGGGGTCGGCTGATCTGGTCGCCCAGAGGGCGACGGTGATGTACAGGATCTGCTCGGGGATCCTCACCCACAGGGGTGTGGCCGGGCCGCCGTGGAACGGGATCTCGGCGAGGGCGGCGTAGATGTTGGCCGGGAGCAGCAGGACGAAAAGGGCCGTGAGGGCGAACCCGGCGGCCCACCTGGTCGCGGCCAGGACCAGCCCGGCGGCGCCGAGCAGTTCCAGCACGCCGGTCAAGTAGACCATGGCGTCCGGGAACGGCACGAACGGCGGCACCATGGCCACCAGGTCGGCATGGTTGGGCATGACCGTGACGCCGGCCGGGACGAAATGCGCGCTACCGGTGGCCAGCAGCATGACCGCCATCGCGTGTGCGGCGCAGGCCGACCACGTCGCGAACCGCCGTACCCCGAACGCCCCCAAGACCCGGAAGCCCAGCAGGGCGACCGCCAGCATGATGATCGTGTCGAACATGGGCACCTCTGGATAGTGTCGCTATCTAAATTCGATAGTGATGCTATCCAACCCTCTCCGCTCCGGCAACGGGCGCCCGGCATCGCGGAGCGATCGCCGACGGGGCGCGTAGCGGCAGTGCGATGCACATGTGGACCCCTTTCGCCTTCTGTCTACACTGTAGACGTAGACTACGGTGTAGATGTGGAAAGGAGATCATCGTGAACGACGCTGTCGTGGTGCCGGGGGCGCGGTTGCACGTCGAGCGGAGCGGGGACGGGCTCCCGCTCCTGCTGATCTCCGGCGGCGGGGGCGACGCCGGCATGTACGCGGACGTGGTCCCCCTGCTCGAGAAGAGCTTCAGCGTGATCACCTACGACCGGCGCGGCAACTCGCGCAGCCCGTTCACCGACCCCGGCGCCTCGATCACACCCGCTCGCCAGGCCGACGACGCCGTCGCCGTCCTCGACCACTACGGCCTGGAGCGCGCGTACGTCTTCGGCAACAGCGGCGGCGCGATCATCACCCTGGAGACGGTGATCCGGCATCCGGACCGCCTGCTGGGAGCGGTCGCGCACGAGGCGCCGCTCGTCCAGCTCCTGCCGCCGGACTCCCCCGAGCGGCAGGAGATCGAGCACATCGGCCGCCTCGGACAGGCGGGGCACGTGATGCGGGCCTACGCGGCGTTCGGCGGCATGACCTTGCCCGACCCGCCGCGGATGTTCCTGTCGCCGGCCGGTCAGGCCGTGATCGCCGCCGGCACCCACCTCATGCTCGCCGCCGACGGCCTGGCACGGAAGATCACTCGGCGCGAGCCTGACGTGATGATCCGCCAGCTGCGCAACGCCGAGCTGCTGATGCGCCGCGAGCTGCCCGCGTTCTGCTTCGACTACCGGCCGGACCTGGCCGCGCTGGCCGCCACCACCGCGCCGTGGTGCCTCGCCACCGGCCGCGACAGCACCGGCAAGCCGTACTCCGCTCCCGCGCACCTGCTCTCGGAACGGCTTGGCGTACCCTGCCAGGAGTTCCCCGGCGGCCACATCCCGTTCATGCAGCACCCGGAGGAATTCACCGCCACGCTCGCGAAGATCCTGGAGGGCTTCGAGGCATGACAGCCCACCCCAGCCCGCCGGGCGGACTGCCCCAGCCGCCCACCCGGCCCACCCTCAGCCGCGACTACCTCGCCGCGGCGGCGCTCACCCTCATCGACACCCATGGGCTGCGCAAGTTCTCCATGCGCAAGCTCGGTACGGCGGTGGGCTTCGACCCGATGGCGGCCTACCGCTACTACGACGACCAGGAGGCGCTCTTCGACGGCGTCGCCGAGGCGCTCTTCGCCGAGATCGACGTCGACACCCTGCCGTGGGACGGCCCCTGGCAGCAGCTGGCCCGCGACTACTGCCTGCGGCTGCGCGACACCCTCCTGCGCCATCCCCATGCCGTCCAGCTGTTCGCCACCCGCCCGGTACGCTCACCCGCCTCCATCGAGACGGGCGTGAAGATGCTCACCAAGCTCGGCGAGAACGGCATCCCGCCGGCGCAGGCGCTGCGCCTCGTCCGCTGCCTGCGCGAATTCACCGTGGGCCACGCCCTCGCCATCGCCGTGACCAAGCTCGGCGCCGACCGGCGCAGTCGCAGACCCCGGCCCGGAAGTCCGGACTACAACCTGCTCGCCGAAGCCGCCGACGCCACCGCCGTCGACGACCACTTCGAACTCGGCCTCACCGCGATCCTGCACGGCTTCGAGCACGCCGTCCCCTGACATGCCGGCCACTGCCGGGCGGGCAGCCGAAATGTCGGCGGGCGACCGTAGGCTACGGGTCAGTCGGCGACAGCGCGAGGAAGGATGAGGCGGATGGGCTTGGAAGTCGAGAGCCGGTCCTCCGATTCGCCGTACATCGAGCGGGTGTGGCGGAGCACCAGCCATGAGGTCGACCGGATGACCTCGGTCGCGACGACCACGTGGGATCTGGTCTTCTGGGAGCACCGGGGGCAGGTCAGCGCGTCCATTCAGGGGCCGGAGTCGAAGGCGGGTTTCGCCCCCGTGCCCGAGGACGCCACGTTCTTCGGGATCGTCTTCTCGCCCGGCACGTCGATGCCCCACCTGCCGATCAGCCTGCTCGTCGACGGTTCCGCGGAGATTCCCCAGGTGACCCGCAGGTCGTTCTGGCTGAAGGGGTCCACGTGGCATCGTCCCGGCTACGACGACGCCGAGGCGTTCGTACGGCGGCTGGTGCGTGAGGAGGTCCTGGTCTCCGACCCGCTCGTCACCGCGGTGCTCGACGGCGCGTCACCGCAGGTGTCCGAGCGGACCGTCCAGCGGCGCTTCGTGACGGCGACCGGGCTCACCCAGGGCGCCATCCGGCAGATCGCCCGCGCCAGGGAGGCGGCGGTCCTGATCCAGGAGGGCGTGCCGGCCCACGAGGTGGTCCACCGGCTCGGATACTTCGACCAGCCTCACCTGGCCCGCTCGCTGACCCGCTTCATCGGACGGACCGCCACCCAGCTCAGCGCTCAGGACCCCGTGGAGCCTCTGTCGCTCCTGTACAAGCCCGACCGCGCCTACCTGGCCGCTTGAGGCGCCAGTACGCGGGGCTCGTGGTCGTCCGGCTCGGGACGCCGGAGCGTGAGACGCGGCGCCGACCGATCCGGGAGCGACCCGGCTTCCGATAAAGTGCCGAGAAATGCCGGAAATCCGCCACACCCGTCCTGCGACGGGTCTGCGTCTTCTGCCCGCCGGTGCCGAGGTCGACGCCCACCGGCACGACGAGAACCAGATCGTCTACGCCGGCCGGGGCGTGCTGGCGGTCACCACCGACGCCGGCACCTGGATCGCCCCCGCCAACCGCGCCATCTGGATCCCGGCCGGCACCGTTCACGAGCATCGGGCCTACGGCGACACCGACCTCCACACGGTGGGCCTGCCGGTGAAGCACGACCCGCTGCGCCTGGACCGGCCCGCGGTGATCAGCGTCGGACCGCTGCTGCGCGAGCTGATCATCGCCTACACCGCGCCGCCGCCCGCGGAAGAGCCCTCACCGGCCGGCGGACACAAGCTCACTCCAGAACGCCGCCGCCTGCGGGCCGTGCTGATCGACCGGCTCCGTCACTGTGCCGAGCAGCCCGTCCACGTGCCCGCCGCCAAGGATCCGCGCCTGGTCGCGGTGTGCGCGATGCTCCGGGACGACCCCGCCGACGACCGGACGCTGGCGCAGCTCGGCGCGGCGGCCGGGGTCGGCGAGCGCACGCTGACCCGGCTCTTCAAGGCCGAGTTCGGCATGAGCTTCCCGCAGTGGCGCACCCAGTTGCGTCTGTTCCACGCGCTGCGCCTGCTGGCCGAGGGCACCCCGGTCACCACCGTCGCGCACCGATGCGGCTGGGCCTCCAGCAGCGCCTTCATCGACGTCTTCCGCCGGGCCTTCGGCCACACCCCTGGGGCCCACCGCGCCCACCACGGCGGATCGGTGCCGCCGGAGCGGTGGTGAGAGAGACTGAGAGTGTGACGATCGAGAACGGCCGCCCCTCTCCACCGGTGACCAGCCCCTCCATCCTCCTGCTGACGCTGGCGCGCCGGATCGAGGCCGAGCTCAACTCGGCTCTCGCGCCGCTCGATCTGACGGTCAGCAGGCTCGGGCTGCTCGGCCACATCGCCGGCGTGCCCGGGGTGTCGTTCAGCGACCTGGCGCGGATGTCCGGCATCACGGTCCAGACCGTGCACGCGGCGGTGAAGGCGCTGGCCGGGGCGGGGCTGGTGCGCGACGCCACCGCACGGGCCGGGTCCGCCTCCGCCATCGAGATCACACCGGAGGGCGCACGCCTCCTCCAGCGGGCCACGGAGGCGGTGTCCGAGGTCGACGACCGGATGTTCGGCCCGGAGGCGGAGCCCGTCCAGCGGCAGGTCGCCGACACCCTCCGCGCCGCCTTCCAGGGCGGTCCGCCGGCCTGATCCGCCGAAGGGAAGCGGCCCTCCCTCCCGACCTTCAGGGCGGCTGAAGCCTGAGATAGGCTTCAGCCTGCCTGAAGGATGGCAAGGGAGAGTTCATGGAAAAACTGTTGCTGTCGGTGCACGTGCTGGCGAGCATCGTGTTCGTCGGGGGTTCGGCCGTCGCCACGAGCCTGTTCCCCCGCTATGCGCCGGTCGCCGCCGAGGTTCCCGTCGGCGCCGCCGGCTCGCCGTCGCCGGATCCCGGCGAACGCGACCCGGCGATCGCCGTCACGCTCCACCGGATCACCCGCGTGTACAGCGTCCTCGGTATCGTCGTGCCCTTCGTCGGCATGGCTCTGGCAGGCCTCCAGGGCCGGATGGGCGAGATCTGGATCACCATCTCCATGATCCTCACGGCCGTGGCGGCCGTTCTGCTGGCGACGCAGATCTACCCGCGCCAGCGCGAGGCGCTCAGCGCGCCCGGCGACGGCCGCCGGCTGCGCACGCTCGCCATGCTGGCCGGCTTCTACAATCTCGCGTGGGCCGCCGTCGTCGTCCTCATGATCGTTCGCCCCGGCGCAGGGGCGGGCGCATGACGACGATGCGCGTCCTGCGGGCCGCGGCCGCGTTCGAGGCCGCCTCCCTGGTGGTCCTGTTCGGCAACCTGTTCACCGTGCACGTCAAGGCGATCTCGACGCTCGTCGGCCCCCTGCACGGCATGTGCTACCTGGGCGTCGTCGTGGCCACGGCACTGGTCCCGGCCGCCCCGTCCGGCGCCCGGTGGCGGGCCCTCGTCCCGGGGATCGGCGGCGCGCTCGCCCTCCGACGCCTCCGGAGCCACGGCGGCGAGCTCAGACCGTGAGCACGCGCCGCAGCAGGGCGTGAAGGGTGACCGCGCCCAGCAGCCGGCCGTCCTCGACGACGGCGACGAGGGGGCTGTGGGTGCGGGCCATCAGCGCGGCGACCTCCAGCACGGTGGCGTCCGGGTCGGTGATCGGCAGCTCACGGGGCTGTTCGGGCAGGCATTCGCGTACGGTGCGCCGCCCGAGGGCGCGCAGGAACAGGTCGGCGTGACCCTCGTCGATGACACTGGCCAGAGCCGGGTCGTCCTGGCAGTAGCGCGGCACGGCGAGCCGTAACACCTGGGTGCCGGGCAGTACGCACAGCGGCGTGCCGTCGTCGTCGACGACGATCAGCCCGGGCAGCGCCTGCTCGGCGAGCAGGCGCGCCGCCTCGACCGCCGAGGTGTCCTGCCTGACGGTGGGGAAATCGGTGACGAGATCTCGCGCGTGCACGAGGGCCTCCTAGACGGCGAGGTAACGGAGCCAGAGGTAGGCCGCCGCCAGCCCGACCGTGGCGACGGTGACGACCAGGCCGTACTTGGTGAACTCCCAGAAGCTGATGCGGACGTCGTTGCGGGCCGCGATGCCGAGGACGACCACGTTGGCGGACGCGCCGACCGCGGTGGCGTTCCCGCCGAGGTCGGCCCCGAGCGCGAGGGCCTACCACAGCACGTCGCCGTGCGGCCCGGCCGCGTGGACCAGGTCGGCCACGATCGGGCTCATGGTGGCGACATAGGGGATGTTGTCCACGATCGCCGAGAGCCCGGCCGAACCCCACAGCATGCCCATCGTGGCCGTGCCGAGCCTGCCCTGGGTGGCCGACGCGGCCGCCTGCGACACCTGGCCGATGACACCGGTCTCCACCAGAGCGCCGACCATGATGAACAGCCCCATGAAGAACACCAAAGTGGCCCACTCGACCTCGCGGAGCGCGTCCTCGACGGTGACCTTGGTGGCGGCGACCAGGAGGCCGGCGCCCAGCAGCGCCACCACGGCCGGCTCGTAGTGGAGCACCGGGTGCAGGACGAAGGCGACGATCACCACGGCGAGCACCGTCAGGCTCTGCCACAGCAGCCGCCGGTCCTGGATGGCCTCCCGCTCGTTGAGCCGCATGATCTCGGCCGCCCGCTCGGCGTCGTACACGAACGACGAGCGGAACAGCCACCTGCACAGGCCGATGAAGACCACCAGCACGACCACGATGAACGGGGCCAGGTGGACGAGGAAGTCGTTGAAGGTGAATCCCGCCCTGCTGGCGATGATGATGTTCGGCGGGTCGCCGACCAGGGTCGCCGTGCCGCCGATGTTCGACGCCATGACCTCGCTGATCAGGAACGGCGCCACCGGCAGCGCCAGCCGGTCACAGACCAGGAAGGTGACCGGGGCGATCAGCAGCACGGTGGTGACGTTGTCCAGCAGGGCGGAGGCGAGCGCGGTGATCACCACCAGCATGACCATCAAGCGGAACGGTCTCCCCCGGGCCCGCTTGGCCGCCCAGATCGCGACGTACTCGAACACGCCCGTCTGCTTCAGCACGCCGACGATGACCATCATGCCGAGCAGCAGGAAGATCACATTCCAGTCGACGCCGGAGCTCTCGGAGAAGAACGCCGAGCGGCCGTCCACGGCGTGGATCAGCAGCATCAGCCCGGCCCCGCCGAGGGCCGCGGCCGTACGGTGGATCCGCTCGGTGGCGATGAGAGCGTAGACGGCGACAAAGATCACCACGGCCGCGATCGCGGTCACCGGCGGACCTCCCGAATTCTGGACAGGCGATGAAATAACCGACACCGCCGACCAGACTTCCCGGCACACCTCCCGAAACCTTAGCCCATACCTCATTTCCGGTCACCGCCGCGGGCGGCGGCTCCCCTCAGCGGGGCATGGCGACGGTCAGGAGGAACGTGGAGTCCTGCAACGCCTCGACACGGTGCCGCTCGTCGGGCACGGCCAGCAGGTCCCCCGTCGAGCCCTCCCACGAGTCCTTGCCCGCGATCAGGCGTACACGGCCCTCCAACACGTAGATCGTCGCCTCGCCGTTGACCTCGTGATCGGTCTGCTCGGCTCCCTTCCTGAGGCCGATCACCGTCTGCCGGAGGATGCGTTCGTGCCCGCCCACGACCGTCTCGGCCGCGTGCCCGCCTCTCGACTCCGCCGCGCGCTCCAACTGCCGGCGGCCCATCGCCACCAGAGAGAACTTCTGCATGTCAGCCTCCATGCCTATCCTGACCGGAGGCCTACCCACGTCAGTCGTTCGACACCTGTGTCACAGTTTTTCGCGGGCCTCGGCGGCCCGCGAGCGGGCGTCGGCGGCGCGGCGGGCGGCCCGGTTGCGCTCCCGTTCGGCCACGCCGAGCCGCTTGGTCAGGCCCTCCTGACGGTCGAGGACGGCGTCGAGCTCGCGCCTGAGCCGCTCCGCCTCCTCAACGACGGCGTCGCGCGCCCGCTCGGCCTCGGCCACCTCCGCCTCCCACTCGGCCAGGGCGTTCTCGGCCTCGCGGGCCTCGGCCGCGGCGGCCTCGGCCTGCTGGGCCAGCCGCCGTCGCCTTTCCTCTTCCTCCCGCCGCCTGCGGGCTTCGGCCTCCTGCTTCCTGGCCTCCGTCTCCTTGGCACCGGGCCCCTTCGCGGCCGGTTCCCGCTTGGCCGCCGCCGGCCGCGCCGGTCCCGCCACCGGATGCGCCGCCGGGGAGAACGCGCCGGACAAGTCGCCGGCCGGGAAGAACCCGGCGTAACTCCTTGGCTGCGTGAGCCGTCCCGCGCGGACCTCCTCGGCCACGTCCGGGTCCATCGTGGCGGCGTGCAGGGTGTCCTCGACCTCGCGCACCGCGGGCTCCCGCAGCGGCCGCCCCTCCTCCTCGGCCAGGGCCTGGGCCCGGCGGACCAGGGCGCCGACCAGTTCGCCGCGCCGCTGGTCCAGCTCGCCGACGCGCCCGCCGGACGTCCACGCCGTGCGCAGCTCCTCGCCCAGATCGAGCAACCGGCCGACGTCCCCGGGCTCTGAGCGGGCCAGCCGGTTGACGGCCCAGGCCGGCAGCGTGGGTTTGCGCAGCGCGCCGACCTGCTTGGACAGCTCCGCCTGGCCCGCCTTCTTGGCCTCGGCGGCCAGCCGCTTGCGCGCCTCCACGAAGTCCTCGGGCGGAAGGCCGTACAACTCGTTCGCTGCCGCAGACAGATCCACACGAAACCCCATACCCCAAGCGGCGCGCCGGCGCCAGCCCCCGCGACACGAGGGAGCGCGGTTCCCGCTTCGGCGCCGATACGCGGGTTACCGTCGGTGACAGATGACGTGCGGCAGAACCGTCGGTGACCGAGCGGGCTCCGAGCAGTGGGACGGCTCCCCCCGGAAGCGCCCGCCCGGCGAGGGCTTACGCCGATAATGTCCGCCTTTTACGGGCCATGTCATGTTAACCACAGGGTCATGATGCCCAGCCAAGCTACGGGCGACCCGGCCCTTGATCCGCTCAGGAGCTCCCGTGCCGCACCTCGACCGCCGATCGTTCCTCGTCACCGGCCTCGCCGCCGGCACCGTCGCCGCGATCCCGGCGACCGATGCCCTCGCCGAGCCCGACCCCGCAGCCGACACCGCGCAGAGCCTGGCGTCCAGGGGCCTGCGCACCGACCCCTTCACCCTGGGCGTGGCCTCGGGCGACCCCGACCACGAGGGGTTCGTCATCTGGACCCGCCTCGCGCAGCAGCCGCTGGCCGAGGACGGCATGGGCGGCATGCCCGCGCGCCCGTTCACCGTGCTGTGGCAGGTGTACGCCGACGAGAGGTGCCGCCGGGTCGTCCGCTCCGGCGTGGCGGTGGCGGCGCCGGAGTGGGCGCACAGCGTCCACGTCGAGGTGGACCGCCTGCCGTCCGGCCGCGAATACTGGTACCGCTTCCGCGTCGGCCCCTACATCTCCCCGGCGGGCCGGGCGAGGACGGCGCCGCACCCGCTGTCGTACGGCGGGCCGCTCTCGATGGCGTTCGTCTCCTGCGCCCAGTTCGAGCACGGCTACTTCACCTCCTACCGGCGCCTGGCCGAGGACCACCCCGACCTGGTCCTCCACCTCGGCGACTACCAGTACGAGTACGCCAGGGACACCTACACCATCCCGGGCGGCAACGTCCGCGACCACGAGGGTCCCGAGACCGAGACGCTGGCCAACTACCGGCAGCGGCACGCCCAGTACAAGGCCGACCCCGACCTGCAGGCCGCGCACGCCGCCGCCCCCTGGCTGGTGGTCTTCGACGACCACGAGGTCGACAACAACTGGGCCGACGAGACCCCCGAGAAGCCCGAGGTGCCGCAGCCGAACTTCCCGGCCCGCCGCGCGGCCGCCTTCCGGGCGTACTACGAGAACATGCCGCTGCGCCGCACGTCGGTCCCCCGTGGCGTCGACATGCAGATCTACCGGCGCGTCCGCTGGGGACTGCTGGCGACGTTCCACATGCTCGACACCCGGCAGTACCGCGACGACCAGGGATGCGGGGACGGCTACAAGGACTGCCCGGCGGCCGTCGACCCGGCCCGCTCGATCACCGGTGCCGAGCAGGAGGCGTGGCTGCTGGACGGGTTCCGCAAGTCGCGGGCGCAGTGGGACGTCATCGGGCAGCAGGTGTTCTTCGCCCAGCGCGACAGCGACGCCGGGCCCGCCAAGGTGACCAGCCAGGACGCCTGGGACGGCTACGTCGCCTCCCGCAGGCGCATCACTCAGGGCTGGGTGGACGCGAAGGTGCGCAACCCCGTCGTGCTCACCGGCGACGTGCACGCGCACTGGGCGAGCGACCTCAAGCTCGACTACGACGACCCGACCGGCCCGTCGGTGGGCTCGGAGCTGGTCACCACCTCCATCACGACCGGCGGTGACGGCGCGGACTCCGACCCGGCCAAGCACCCGTGGCTCGCGATCAACCCGCACCTGAAGTTTTACAACAACCAGCGCGGCTACGTGCTGACCCGGATCGAGCGCGACCTGATGACCGCCGACTTCAAGGTGGTGCCGCACGTGCAGGCGCCCGGCTCGGAGGCGTACACCCGGGCCACCTTCGTGGTGGAGGACCGCGTGCCGGGCGTGCAGCAGACCTACCTGCGCCCGCTCGACCCCGGCTTCCGGGCCGAGCGGGAGATCACCACCGAGGACACGATCGAGCTGGAGACCCGGCGCCCCTGAGCCTCCGCAGCGTCGCACCGGCCACCGCCTTCAGGGCGGTGGCCGGTTTTATATGGCTTTTGCGGCTAATGCGAAGTAACGGGAAAGACGGGTTAACACCGAAGATCGACGGGTTACGTCGTTTCCGTTGACAACGGACCGGATCCGGCCAATGCTGTGCTCACTGCACGCCCATCTTTTGCCCATCATGCCCATGATTTGGGCATTACGAGTGGAAGCCGAAGCCCGTGTTCGCGACTCATGGCGGGACCCCCCACCCTGCCCCGGCACCGATCCGAGCGAGCGTGCCGTGAACGCCGACGCCCACCCCCTCGACGGCGGCCTCTCCGGCTGGTGCGACCTCCCCGACTCGCCGCTGGCCCCCTCCGTCGCCCGCCGCTGGGTGTCGGCGATACTCGGTTCCTGGGACCTTCGCCTGCCCCCCGCGAGCGAGGCGACGATCGCGATGCTGACCAGCGAGCTGGTCACCAACGCCGTCCAGCACGCGGCGCCCGAGGCACGCGGCACCGGCGGCATCAGGATCAACGTGAGGGCGGAGTGCAGCATGGTTTGGCTGGCGGTCTGCGACCCCGACCCGACGCTTCCCACGCGCCGCGCGCCCGACTTCCTCGGCGAGAGCGGCCGCGGGCTGTTCCTGGTGGACGCCCAGGCCGACCGCTGGGGCGCCGTCCAGCACGAAGGCGGCAAGTACGTCTGGTTCAGCCTCGACTGCCTCGGCGACGGACGGCACGCGGGCGAGGCGTCGCCGACGGCTCCCCCGCTGACGGCCGCACGACCGATGCCCTGACCCGAAGGAGAGTGCTCGATGTCCTCCGTCGTCCTTCCCCACGACGTCACCGGCTCCGGGCCGCACCGCGTGATCGCTCTGCACGGCTGGTTCGGCGACCGGAACGCCTTCGCCGGGATCCGCCCGTACCTCGACGGCGACACCTTCACCTACGCCTTCCCCGACTACCGGGGGTACGGCGAGGCGCGCGACATCGCCGGCGAGTACACCGTCGCCGAGACCGCGGGTGACGTGATCGCGCTCGCCGACAAGCTCGGCTGGGAGACGTTCTCGCTGGTCGGCCACTCGATGGGCGGCAAGGTGATGCAGCGGGTGATGCTCGACGCGCCGGGCCGCGTCAGCAGGCTCGTCGGCGTCTCGCCGGTGCCCGCCGCCGAGGTGCCCTTCGACGAGCAGGGCTGGGCACTGTTCTCCGGGGCCGCCGACGAACCCGGCAACCGGCGCGCGATCATCGACCTGACCACGGGCAACCGGCTCCCGGCCAGGTGGCTCGACGAGATGGTGGAGAACTCCCTGCGCGTCTCCACCGTGGAGGCCTTCCGCGCGTACCTCGACGCCTGGGCCCGCACCGACTTCCACACCGAGGTCGAGGGCGACGCCACGCCCGCGCTCGTCATCGCCGGCGCGCACGACCCGGCGCTGTCGGCCGACGTCATGCGGGCGACGTGGCTGCAGTGGTACCCGAACGCCGAGCTGGTGACGTTCCCGGACGCCGGCCACTACGCCATGGACGAGACACCGCTGGCCCTGGTGTCCGCCGTCGAACGTTTTCTCGCCGTCTGAACTTCGCACGAGGGGGCCGCCCATGCCCGACACGTACACCCTGGACGTGTTCGATCCGAACATCTACGCCCACGGCATCCCCCACGACACCTACCGCCGGCTCCGGGACGAGCACCCCGTGCACTGGCAGGAGGAGCACGAGGTCGACGGCTGGCCCGCCGGCCCCGGGTTCTGGGCGGTGACGCGCCACGAGGACGTCGTCCACGTGCTGCGCACCCCCGCCGAGTACAGCTCCTGGGTCGGGGCCACCCAGATCCGCGACCCCGACCCCCAGGACCTGCCGTTCATCCGGCAGATGATGCTCAACATGGATCCGCCGGACCACGGCCGGCTCCGGCGGATCGTCTCGCGCGTCTTCACCCCCCGCCGCGTCGAGCGCTTCGCCGCCGACGTCGCGGCGCGGGCGCGGCTGCTGGTCGACGAGATCGCCGGGCGGGGCGAGTGCGACCTGCCGGTGGACGTGACCGACGAGTACCCCATCCAGAACCTCGCCGACCTGCTCGGCATCCCCGCCGCCGACCGCGGCCGCATCCTGGCCTGGACGAACCGGGTCATCGGCTACCAGGACCCCGACCACGCCGAGGGCGCCGCGCGGGTCAACCCCCGCTCCCCCGCGATGCTGGCCGACATGTTCGAGTACGCCCACTCGCTGGCCGACTTCAAGCGGCGCAACCCCGCCGACGACGTGATGACGGCGCTCGCGACGGCCGAGGTCGACGGCCAGGAGCTGAGCGACGCCGAACTGTCGATGTTCTTCTTCCTCCTGGTCATCGCGGGCAACGACACGGTGCGCTCGGCCCTGCCGGGCGGGATCCTCGCGCTGCTCGACCACCCAGGCGAGCACCGCCGCCTGCTCGCCGACCCCGGCCTGCTCGACCCGGCCATCGAGGAGACGCTGCGCTGGCACCCGCCGGTGCTGAGCTTCCGGCGCACCGCCGTGAAGGACACCGTCCTGGCCGGGCGGCCGATCGCCGCCGGGGACAAGGTCGTGGTGTTCCACGCCTCCGCCAACCACGACGAACGCCACTTCCCGGACCCGATGCGGTTCGACATCACCCGGCGACCCAACGACCACGTGGCGTTCGGCGACGGCCCCCATGTGTGCCTGGGCGCGCACTTCGCCCGCCTCCAGTTGCGCACGTTCTACCGGGAACTCCTCTGGCGGCTGCCGGACCTCGAGCTCGCCGGGCCGCCCGCCCGGCTGGTGTCCAACTTCATCGCCGGGGTCAAGCACCTGCCCGTCCGCTACACCCCGGCACCGCGGCTCGGCACGCCATGACCGTGACCGACGGCTCCGCGTACGCGGCGGGCTCCAAGACCATCGACACCGGGCTGCGGCTGCTGGAGATCCTCCGCGACCATCCCGACGGCCTGACGATCACCGAGCTCGCCCAGGTCGCGGAGGTGCACCGCAACGCGGTCTCCCGCCATTTGTCGGCGCTCGGCAAGCACCGCCTGGTCGCCCGGATCGGGAACCGGTTCACCCTGGGGCTCGGCATCGTCGAGCTCAATGCCGCCGTACGGCACCGGCTGCGTTCCGCGGCGGCGTCCGCGCTGCAGGAACTCGCCGACACCTGCCTCGCGACGGCGTTCATCACCGTGCTCGACGCCGACGAGGACCAGGCGGTCGTGCTGACCGTCGCCGAACCGCGCGGCTCCAGCATCCATGTGGCCTACCGCGCCGGCAACCGCCATCCGTCCGACCGGGGCGCGTCCGGGATCGCGATCCTCGCCGGCCGCCCGCCCCGGCAGGGGGAACGGGCGGAGATCACCAGGGCGCGCGGCCTCGGCTACTCGGTCAGCTCGGGTGAGCTGCAGCCGGGCGCGTGGGGCGTGGGCGCGCCGATCTCCCCGGCCGGGCGCCCCGCCGAGGCCAGCGTCGGCATCGTGACCATCGGCGAGCGGGACGAATGCCAGGTCGCCCCGCTGGTCCTCGGCACCGCGTCCCGCATCGCCCACCTCCTCTGAGGACTCCCCGCCGGTCCGCTGGACATCGGTGCGAGACTTGTCGAGATCACTTTTGTGGCACGGGCGAAAGAACGACGCCACAGGTATCTCGGTTGCCCTGTGAGCTGTCCGCCCGGCCGCTGAAAGGTAACTTCCCCACCTTCACGGAGACGGCCGATGAGCCAGGCGAGACACACGGAACGCGACACCCCGGTGGTCGCGGGAATGTACGACTACTACCTCGGAGGCACCGCCAACAGCGAGGCGGACCGCGCCGCGGTCGAGGAGATCCGGAAGACGTGCCCGGAGATCATCGACGCGGCGTGGGCCAACCGGGGGTTCTTACAACGATCGGTGAAGAGGATGGCCGCCGAGTGGGGCGTCCGCCAGTTCATCGACATCGGCGCGGGGCTGCCCACGCAGCGCAACACGCACGAGGTCGTGGCGGAGGTCACCGCCGGCGGCCGTGTCGTCTATGTCGACAGCGACGAAGAGGTGATCGCCCGCGGGCACGACCTGCTGGCCGGGGTGGACGGCACGGCGGCCGTCCACGCCGACATCCGCGACCCGAAGGGCATCCTCGGGCATCCGGACACGCTGCGGCTGATCGATCTCGACGAGCCGGTCGGGCTGCTCCTGGTGGCGGTGACGCAGTTCGTGCCCGACGCCGACGACCCGTGGGCGGTGGTGGCGAGCTACGTCGACGCGGTGGCGCCGGGGTCGTACCTCGCGCTTTCGGCGCCGACCTCCGACTTCCAGGCCCCGCGCATCGTCGACTCGGTGGTGAAGGTGTACGCCGCGACCCCCACCCCGGCGAAGGCCCGTTCCCGGGAGGAGATCCGGCGCTTCTTCGACGGGCTGGAGCTCGTCCCGCCGTACGAGGGCGGCGAGCCGGGGCTCACCTACGCGGGCCTGTGGGGCGCCGAGGACGTCGAGGCGGCCGACAGCGACGGCTCCCGCTGGTTCTACGCCGCCGTGGCGCGCAAGCCGTGACACGGGGAGAGTTCAGAACATCCGAGGCCGGCAAGCCGTCCGTGGAGGACCTCGGCGTCGATCCGGGTGAGCTGACCTGGCGGCGTTCGGGCGAGGGCGCGGACGCCATCGAGATCGCGTTCGTGCGCGCCGGAGGCGAGCAGTGGGTCCTGATGCGGGTGGCGGCGCACCCCTCCGGGCTGGTCCACGTTTTCAGCGCCCACGAGTGGCGCTGTTTTCTCGACGGTGTCAGGAACGGTGAGTTCGATGACGCGGCGCTTTGAAACTGACATATCCCCACAAAGCTCGCACATTCGGATACGCGAGATACGGATCTGCCGGAAAAACATCTGTGATTCACAATTTAAGGCGGGCTATGCTGACCGCACGGTCTTGTCAAGAGGAGGAGCCTGGTGAGCGACGCTTACGGCGCCACCATCGCCAAGCGGCGGCTGTCCCGCCGCCTGGCCGAGCTCCGCACGGCGAGCGGCTACACCGCCAACCAGGCCTGCGACAAGCTCAACTGGGGCCGCGGCAAGGTCGGGCGTTTCGAGGCGAACGCCTGGCGGCTGCCGCAGTTGAGCGACGTGCGCGACCTGCTGCGCATCTACAGCGTCGACGACGAGGAGCGGGAGCGGCTGGAGAAGCTGGCGCTGCTCGCCCGGAAACGCCAGTGGTGGCGTGAATACAGCGACGTGTTCGACGAGTCCGAATATCCCGGGTTCGAGGCGGACGCGGCCCGCATCTGCGTCTACATGCCGTTGATCCTCCCCGGACTCCTCCAGACCCCGGCCTGCATCGACGCCTACATGCGGGTCGGGACCAAGTCCGAGCAGTGGCGCGAGCGGGCGCTGGAGGCGCGGCTGCGGCGCCAGCGCATCCTCGAGCGCGACGACGGCACGGCGCCCGAGCTGGTCGCCGTGATCACCGAGGTGTCGCTGCTGTACCGGTGGGGCACGCAGGCCGAGCGGCGCGCCCAGATGGAGCACCTGGTCGAGATGAGCCGCCGCCCCAACGTCACGCTCCAGCTGCTGCGCGCCGCCGATGGGCCGCATCCCGGCATGTCGTCGCTGATCAGCATCTTCGACTTCCCGGGTGACGAGCCCAGCATGGTCTACCTGGAGAACGACATCGCCCTCGAGCAGGTCAACAGCGTGAGCGAGGTGGACGCCTATGCCGTGATGTTCGACCGTATCCGCAAGGCGGCGCTGGACGGTCCCGCGACGACCGCCCACCTGAAGCGACTCGCAGAAACCCTGGAGTGAACCATGATCGACCTGTCTCGGGCCAGGTGGCGCAAGGCCGCCGCGTCCAACGGAGCCAACACCGGCTGCGTCGAGGTCGCCGGGAACCTGCCCGGCGTGGCGGCCGTGCGTGACAGCACCCGCCCCGACGCGGGCGCCCACGTCGTCAGCCGGTCCGCGTTCGCGGCCTTCCTGGCCGACGCGCGGGCCGGCCGCTACGACCTTCCGTAGCGGCCGTCCGGCGATCGGCTCGATCCCCCGGGGTGGCGGCCCCGGGGGATCTTTGTATGTACCGCGCCTGTCTCGAGGCGTGATGGCACGATACAACTTCTTGATCGGGGTCCCTCGCCCTGGCGTGCGCTTTCCGGAAAGATCGACCTTTTTCGTCGACCGTGTTGTCAGCCAACTATGCACTCACTAATCTGTGTTTCACAGATATGAGAATACGAAAGCCCGGTATCACACTTCGGGAGTCCACTCCGAGCCTTTCACGGCGGAGCGCGAAAACCGGATGTGAGCACTGCGCGGGGTTTTCGCCAAGGTGTCACCGGAAGTACGGCTGGCAGCGCACGACGGTTCGCACACCGATGTCGCCTCCTTCCGTGTGGAGGTGCGATCCGCCCGGATCCGCCTTCCACGTGTTTCAGGACCATCGCGATCCGTGGGAGCTGTGATGACAACGACCTTGACGGAGGCGGCGCCGATGGCAGAGCCGGGAATTCACTGCCACGCATGGGCCCTACCCTCCGGCGACACCGGCCCCGGTGTCGCCAGAGGCCTGCTGCGTGACACGCTGAGGCAGTGGCGCCTCCCCGATGAGCTGATCGACGACGCCGTGCTGGCCGTGAGCGAGCTGACCGCCAACCTCGTGCAGCACGTGATGAGCAAGCACCACGACCTGCGCGACCGTTCCCCCGAGCTGTGGCTCTACCGCAGAGGCGCCGGCGAGCGGGACCAGATCGTCTGCAAGGCCTTCGACCCGCTGCGCGACTGGGCGCCCGACACGCCCGCGGACGAACTCGACGAGCACGGCCGGGGGCTCTCCATCGTGGACGCCGTCGTCACCGACTGGGGGTGCCATCTCACGCGGTCGATGCTCGGCGGCCCCGGACGGTCCGTCCCCGGCAAGGCGGTGTGGTTCGCGATCGACGCTCCCCTGGCCCCCGAGCCCACGGTGGCGTGGACGGCGCCGGAGGCGGCGCGCCTGCTCCAGCGGGCGCTCGTCACCCGCGACATTCCCTGCCGGCGCGACCAGGACGGCGGCCGCGCCGTCGTCTCCGTCTTCGACGGCCCCATCGTCCGGTGCGAGGAACGGACCTTCACCTGGATGCTGGGCCGCGAACTCACGCGACGTCCCTACGGCGAGCTTGTCGAGGTGACCGAGCGGCTCGTCCAGATCCACGAGCAGCGCACCGCCCGCACCGCGGGATCCTCCACCCGAGCCTCCGTTAATACGAAAGAAGGTTGATTAAGTAGGATTACCAGGCCAGACAGCCTGACATGGAGGTGACGGTGCGAGAGCAGAACGGCGACTCCTCGCTGCTGCGCAAGCTCAACTCGGCCGCCATCCTGCGCGGCCTGCGCGAGGCCGAGGTCGCGACGCTCTCCGAACTGGCGCGGGTGGCCCGCGTGTCCCGGGCGACCGTCGAGGTCATCGTCGACGACCTGGTCAGCGAGGGCTGGGCCGAAGAATGCGACGAGGAGCCCGGCGACCGCCAGCGCGGACGCCCGGCCAAGCGGTTCCGGTTCCGCGCCTCGGCCGGCCAGGTGGTCGGCGTGGGCATCGGCACGTCCTGGCTGCGGGCCATGGTCGCCGACCTCAACGGCACCGTCCTGGTCAGCAGGAAGGCACCCAACTACGAGGCGATGCCGGCGCCGGACCGGCTGACGGCCATCGCCGACCTGGTCGACGCGGCGGCCGCCGAGGCCGGGCTCACCGTGGCGCAGCTCGCCGCGGTCGGCGTCGGCACCACGGGCGTGGTCGACGGCGAGGGCCGGGTGGTGAAGAGCATCGTCCTGCCGAACTGGACCGGCGTACGGCTGCAGGCCGAGCTGGGACGGCGGATCGCGGCGCCGGTGCTGGTCGAGAACGACATGCGGCTCGCGGTGCTGGCCGAGCACTGGCGCGGGGTGGCCCAGGGCCGCAACGACGTCGTCTACCTGTTCACCAGCCCGAGGCTCGGGCTGGGGCTGCTGATCGGCGGCCGTCCGCACCGGGGCGCGCACGCGGCGTCGGGCGAGATCGGGCGGCAGGCGGGCGACCACTGGCAGGCCTTCCGGCACGTGGCCGACTACGCCATGGCGGTGGAGCCCGGCGAGATGCGCACGCCCAAGCAGGCGGCCCAGTTCGCCGTCGACCGGGCGCGGGCCGGGGACGAGCAGGCCGCGCGGGTGATCCGCGACTTCGCCCGCCACCTCGCCATGGGTCTCCTCACGCTGGTCAATCCCCTCGACCCCGAGATGGTGGTGGTCGGCGGCAGCCTGTCCCGGGCGGGCGACCTGCTGGTCGAGCCGATCCAGGAGTACTTCGACGAGTTCTGCCTCTACCCGCCGCTGGTGGTGGCCTCGGAGCTGGGCGGCGACTGCATCACGCTCGGCGCGGTCAGGTGGGCCCTGAACCACGCCGAGGCCCGGCTTTTCTCCTAGGACGTCACAAAAAATCTGTTGCGGCGCTGTCTCGAACCGGTCACTGGCGCGCATCAGGTGCTCACTTCTGCCCGATTAACCCTAGAAGGTTTCATATTTGAGCGTTAGCCTCTGCTCACTCGTCCAGCCCGACAGATGGGGATGACATGACTGGCAGGGTGATGGCGCTCCTGTGCGCCGGAGCGATGGTGGCCGGACTGGCCGCCTGCTCCTCTTCCGGTGACGGCTCCGACGGCCCGGTCACGCTGACCTACGGCTACTGGGACAACCAGAACCAGAAGCAGGCAGTGGACAAGATCATCGCGACCTTCGAGAAGTCCCACCCGAACATCAAGGTGAAACCCCAGTTCACCCCCAACAAGGAGTACTGGACCAAGCTCCAGACCGCGGCGGCCAGCGGCAGCGCCCCCGACGTCTTCTGGATGAACGGCCCCCGCATCGGCCTGTACGCCTCCCAGGGCGCCCTCATGCCGATCTCGGACCGGATCGCGAAGGACAAGCTGGACATGTCGAAGTTCCCGCAGTCCCTCAACGAGCTCTACACGCTGGAGGGCAAGCAGTACGGCATCCCCAAGGACTTCGACACCGTCGCGCTCTTCTACAACAAGGACCTGTTCGACAAGGCCGGCGTGAAGTACCCCACCGCCGACTGGACCTGGGACGACCTGCGCGCCGCCGCCGCCAAGCTGACCGACTCGGCCAAGGGCGTGTACGGCATCGGCGCCCCGGCGTGGAACCAGACCCAGTACTACGACACGATGTACCAGGCCGGCGGCTACGTGATCTCCCCGGACAAGAAGAAGTCGGGCTTCGGCGACCCCGCCTCGATCCAGGGCCTGCAGTTCTGGAAGGACTTCCTCGACAAGAAGCAGTCCCCCACCGTGCAGCAGATGACCGACACCGACCCGACCGTGATGTTCCAGAACGGCAAGCTGGCCATGTTCTACGACGGGTCGTACGACTCCAGCTTCTACTACCGCACCCAAGGCCTGAACTGGGACGTCGCGCCGATGCCGAAGGGCCCCAAGGGCAACCAGAGCATCATCCACGGCCTGGCCAACGTCATCTACGCCAAGACCAAGCACCCGGACCAGGCGTGGGAGTTCGTCAAGTTCCTCGCCTCGGAGGAGGCCAACCGCATCCAGGCCGAGACCGGCGCGGTCATCCCCGCCTACGAGGGCATGGCCGACACGTGGGTCAAGTCGATGCCGGGCCACAACATGCAGGTCTTCGTCGACGCGCGCGACGGCGCCGTCCCGTACCCGATCTCCAGGAACACCGCCGCCTGGGCGCGCCCCGAGGTCGACGCGATCACCAAGGCCTTCACCGACGGCCAGCAGGTGGCGCCGATCGCCCAGCAGTTCGCGGCCACCATGGACGCCGCCCTCGCGCAGGAAAAATGAGCACACTGGAGAAGGCGGTCGCCGTCCGGGCGGCCGCCGCCCCAGTCGCCCCTCGCAGGCTGCGCGACCGCGAGTGGGTGTGGGGCTACCTGATGATCGCGCCCCTGGTGCTCGGGCTCGGGATCTTCTACCTGTGGCCCATGGTCCAGTCGGTCTACTACAGCTTCACCGAGTGGACCCTGTTCGGCGACTCCAGCTGGGTCGGCCTGGACAACTACACCAAGCTCGTCTCCGACCCGAGCATCGGCAAGGCGCTGAAGAACACCTTCATCTACGCGGGGCTCACCCTTCTCGGCATCCCGCTCGCCGTCGTGGTCGCGGCGCTGCTCAACGCCAAGGGCCTCAAGCTGGTCGGCCTGTACCGCACCCTGTACTTCCTGCCGGTGGTCACCATGCCCGCCGCCGTCGCCATGCTGTGGGCCTGGCTGTACAACGGCGACTACGGCCTGATCAACTACCTGCTGTCCCTGGTCGGCATCCACGGCAAGGCCTGGGTGTCCGAGCCCTCCACCGCGCTGTACGCGATCATCGTCGTGGGCGTCTGGAGCAGCCTCGGGTACAACGCCGTGATCTTCATGGCGGGCCTGCAGAGCATCCCGGAGCACCTGTACGAGGCCGCGTCCATCGACGGCGCCGGCCGGATCAGGCAGTTCTTCCGGATCACCCTGCCGCTGCTGTCACCGAGCGTCTTCTTCGTCTCGGTGCTCACCGTGATCAACGGCCTGCAGGTGTTCGACATGTTCTTCCTGATCTTCCGCAAGGGCAGCCCGGCCCGCGAGGACAACCAGAGCGTCGTGTCGCTGTTCTTCTCCTACGCCTTCGAGGACGGCGCCAAGGGGTACGCCGCCGCGCTCGCGGTGGTGCTGCTGGTCATCACGCTGGTCCTCACGGTCGCGCAGTTCCGGCTGCAGAGGAGGTGGGTGCACTATGCGGGCTAGACGGCTGTGGCCGGTCCACGTGGTGCTGGCCGTGGGCGCGGCCGCGATGGTGATGCCGTTCTTCTGGGAGGCCCTCACCTCGGTCAAGACCTTCACCGAGTCCACCAGGATCCCGCCGGTGTGGATCCCGTCGTGGGAGTGGTCGAACTTCGCCAAGGTCTTCCAGGACACACCGTTCCTGCGCCAGTTCTGGAACACCGTGGTCATGACCGTGATCAGGACGCTGGGGCAGCTGCTGTTCTGCTCCATGGCGGCCTACGCCTTCGCCAGGCTCCGCTTCCCCGGCAGGAACGCCATCTTCGTCACCCTGCTGTCGGTGCTCATGGTGCCCGGCCAGCTCTTCCTCATCCCGCAGTACCAGATCGTGGAGAGCCTCGGCTGGCTGAACACCCTGCCGGGGCTGATCGCACCCGGCCTGTTCAGCGCGTTCGGCACGTTCATGCTGAGGCAGTTCTTCCTGAGCCTGCCGTCCGACGTGGAGGAGGCCGCGCGGATCGACGGCGCGCACCCGTTGCGTATCTTCTGGAGCGTGGTGCTGCCGCTCGCCAAACCCGGCCTCATGGCCCTGGGCGTGCTGACCGTGATGTGGTCGTGGAACGACCTCATGTGGCCGCTCATCGTCAACACCGATCCCGAGCAGATGCCGCTGTCGGCCGGGCTCTCCTCCCTCCAACAGGACCACGTCAACGACTTCCCGGTGCTCATGGCCGGGTCGCTTTTGGCAAGTCTGCCGATGATCGTGGTATTCGTCGTGATGCAGAGACAGATCATCCAGGGCATCGCGTTCACCGGTTCGAAGTGAAAGGACACCAGTGGAAGACCTGCGCATCGGAGTCATCGGCCTCGGCCTGCGGGCGAGCCTCGCCCTCGCGGCGCACCGGCCAGGACGGGGCACGGTCGTCACGGCGCTGTGCGACTCCGACCCCGCGGTGCTCAAGCGCCAGGCCACACGGTTCGAGGCCTCGTTCCTCACCGAGGACTACCGGGAGCTGCTCGACCGGCCGGACATCGACGCGATCATCGTCCTGACGCCCGACGACACCCACGAACAGGTCGCGATCGACTGCCTGGAGGCGGGCAAGGCGGTCTACCTGGAGAAGCCGCTCGCCATCACCGTGGAGAGCTGCGACGCCATCCTGCGCGCGGCCCGCCGTACGGGGACCCGGCTGTACGTCGGGCACAACATGCGGCACATGGGCGTGGTCCGCCTGATGCGCGAGGTGATCCAGCGGGGCGACATCGGCGAGCCCAAGACCATCTGGGTGCGCCACTTCGTGTCCTACGGCGGCGACTACTACTTCAAGGACTGGCACGCCGACCGCACCCGCACCACCGGCCTGCTCCTGCAGAAGGCCGCGCACGACCTCGACGTGATCCACTGGCTCGCCGGCGGCTACACCACCAGGGTCAACGCGTTCGGCGACCTGATGGTGTACGGCGACCTGCCGCGCCGCGCGCCCGGCACGCCCCGCCCCGAGGGCTGGCTGGAGGAGTACCAGTGGCCGCCGACGGCGCGCAGGGACCTCAACGACGTCGTCGACGTCGAGGACGTGTCGGTGATGAACATGCGCCTCGGCAACGGCGTCATCGCCGCCTACCAGCAGTGCCACTTCAGCCCCGACTACTGGCGCAACTACACCGTCATCGGCACCGAAGGCCGCCTGGAGAACTTCGGCGACGGACCGGGAGCCGTGGTCAAGGTCTGGAACTCCGGCCCCGGCGACTACCGGGAGGACTGCGACATCACCTACCGGGTCCCGGAGGCCATGGGCGGCCACGGGGGCGCCGACCCGCGGATCATCGCGGAGTTCGCCAGGTTCGTCCGGGAGGGCGGCGCCACCGACACCTCGCCGGTCGCGGCACGCATGAGCGTGGCGGCGGGCTACATGGCCACGATGTCCCTGCGCGACGGCGGGACACCGTACGACGTGCCGCCCCTGGACCCGGAGCTGATCGAGTACTTCGACCGGGGCCAGCAGCCCAGCCACTGACCCGCCCACCGCCGATCGTGACGTCGGTGAACCTCACCCCACCGACGTCACCGATCCGTTCACCGTCGCCGTCCATCCTCCATCCGGAGGCGACCCGGCAAGCTGTGGACAGCATACCTACCGGTCGGTATCTTGACCGGCATGACGCTGGAACGCCGTACCTGGCGCACCCTGGAACCGTTACACGGCATGATCTACTTCTCCCCCGAGGCGAGCGCCGCCTACGAGCGCCTCGGGCTGACCGACCGGATGGGGTACTTCGCCTCCCGGGCGGCCGCTCTCGGCCCGGTTCCGGCGGAGGTGGTGATCGCCACCTTCTACAACTTCAACCCGGCCCTTGTACGGCAGGCGATCCCGGCGGCCTGGCAGGTCGCCTCTCCGGCGGACATCATCGCCGCTCGGCTCGGCTCGGTCGACGCGACGCTGCGCCGCGTGCTCGGCGACGTGGTGGATTCTCCGGAGATGTCGCGGGCCGCCGGCCTGGCCGTCCGCGCGGCCGATGCCGTCGCCGGTGACCTCCACGGCCGGCCGCTGTACGCCGCGCACGCCGCCCTGCCCTGGCCGGACGCTCCCCACCTGGTGCTCTGGCACGCCCAGACCCTGCTGCGGGAGTACCGCGGCGACGCCCACCTCGCCACCCTGCTGGCCGCCGGGCTCAGCGGGATCGAAGCCCTCGTCACCCACGCGGCCACCGGGGCCGTCCCCGCCGAGGTGCTCCGCGTCACCAGAGGCTGGACGGAAGCGGACTGGGCGACGGCCGTCCAAGGGCTGGAAGAGCGCGGCTGGCTCCGCGACGGCGGCCTGACCGAGGAAGGCGCGAAGCGGCGCACGGAGATCGAGGACGGGACGGACCGGCTGAGCGCGACGCCCTACGCCGCGCTCGGCGCCGACGGCTGCGAAGAGCTGCGCTCCCTTGTGCGTCCGTGGAGCAAGCGACTGGTCGCCGAGCTGATGCCCTGGGCCGCCTGACGGGCTGGAGTCGCACGTTCCGCTGACCGCCCGAGGGCGCGCGGAAACGACCGTGGGCACCTTCCGTTGCCGGAAGGTGCCCACGTTGCCGGTGCGCCGCCAGGGACTCGAACCCCGGACCCGCTGATTAAGAGTCAGCTGCTCTAACCAACTGAGCTAGCGGCGCATGACCTCTTCTAGATTAGCGGCATAAAGAGGGTGCCCGTGACATCCCGGCCGCGCAACCGGGAGGGTTTTCTCCTTCCGGATCGGGCCGTTCCGGCCGTCCCAGGGCGGGGTCACCGCTCGGACAGGTCGTCCTGTCCCCGCTCGCATGTTTGCCGCACGACCGGCGGGTAGTGCGGATGGAGTCCCCCGACGAAGTCCAATCGAAGGGAGAACGAGAAATGCGACAGGATCTCTGGTCCTACAGTCCGACCGTCACGGGAGCCCACCAGAGCTTCGACGTGGTCGGATATCACGTCGAGGCGACGGACGGGAAGATCGGTTCGGTGGACGAGGCGACCTACGAGGTCGGCGAGAGCTACCTGATCGTGGACACCGGTCCGTGGATCTTCGGCAAGAAGGTCATGCTGCCGGCCAGCACGGTCACGCAGATCGACCCGCAGGAGAAGAAGGTCTACGTCAGCCGGACGAAGCAGGAGATCAAGGACGCTCCCGAGTTCGACGAGTCGACGTTCAAGGAGCCCGATTACCGCGACCAGCTCGGCGAGTACTACGGCCGGTTCCCCTACGGCCCCGGCACCATCTAGACCAGCTCACCGCAGCACGTGGAGGCCGCGCCTTTCGGGGCGCGGCCTCCTCGTTTTCCGGTCAGTACGAGGGCCGGGGATCCCGGCCCTCGTGGGTCGCCGTCCCTGCCTTCAGGGCCACTTGGTGTCGGCGTCGTCGGGCGGTGGCTTGGGGCACGCCACGCCGAGCCGGTCGAGGAGGGTCAGGAAGGTGGACGCGTACGGCGAGACCGACGCGGCGATGGCGACCCGGTCCCAGTCGACCTGCTCCCTGAGCGCTCGCACCTGGGGCAGGATCGACCCGTAGTCGCAGGCGTGCTCGGACATCGGCAGGATCCACGAGATCACCAGGTCGGTGGCGTTCAGGACCGGCAGCGTCAGCGCCGCCGTGTTGATCATGTCGGCCCTGGAGATCATCTCGGGCGTGACGGGGCGGTCCTCGATCCTGAAGATCAGGTCGACCAGCCGGTCTCCCTCGTCGAAGGCCTTGACCAGCCAGTCCTCGGGCGGCTTCTCCGTGCGGAACCCCACCTGCCTGAGCGTCTCGAGCGCGCGGGGGACGTCCTCCTCCACGAGCACGAAGTCGACATCGTGCAGTGACGGAGCCGCTCCCCTGGCATAGGCCGCGCATCCTCCGGCGAGGGCGAATCTCACCCCCTCCGCCTTCAGGACCGATCCCGCACGCTTGAGCGTGTCGATGATCGCGTCAGTGACCTCATGCGTATGACTTCCCACGCCTCACCCCCATAGAGAAGGATCTCCTCTACCCGCCCCTTTCCACGTCAAACGGAGGGCATGGTCGCGCCCTCCTCGGGTATTCGGCGCCTTATGACCAACAATTTCACGGACACACTTCGTAAGGAGGAACAGGCCTACGAGAACGGAGCCGATCGGCCTCTCGGGTCCTACCTGCGCGTCCTTGGTGTGTACGGCGGTGCGGTGGCGGGTCTGCTCGCCCTCGGCAAGCTGACCGGCACCCGGGCGCCTGAACGGATCGCCCCGATGGACCTCCTCCTCATGGGACTGACTACTCACCGGATGTCCCGGACGATAACCAAGGATCCGGTCACAAGTCCGCTTCGTGCACCCTTCACACGGTACGCCGGTGTGAGCGGCCCTGCCGAACTGAGGGAGGAGGTCCGCGGCCACGGCATCCGTCATGCCGTCGGCGAGCTGCTGACCTGCCCGTTCTGCATCGCCCAGTGGGTCGCCACGGCGTACGCCGCCGGGATGGTCTTCGCGCCCCGCTTCACCCGCCTGGCCGGGGCCACCATGACCGCGGTCGCCATGTCGGACTGGCTTCAGCTCGCCTACACGCGGCTGATGAAGACCGCCGAGGCGCCCAGGGAAGTGAAGGAAGGATGACGGAGACCCTGTTCGGCACCCCCTTGAAGGTCCTGCAGGCGAGCCGCTACGGAAAGTGGTTCGGTCTCACCGTCCTCGGCCTGGTCGTCTGCACGCTTCTCAGCGTGGTGGCGGGGCTGCTCGGGTCGGTGTGGCTGACGGTGCTGCTCGGCGTGCTGGCGTACGTGGCGCTGGCGCTCGCGCTGTTCAGCGTGCGGCGCGCGACGCGGTCCTACCGGCGCAAGAGGAGCCTGCGGCACCTATGACCGTGAGCGACATGGCCGGACCTGAGTCCGAGGAAAGCCACAAGGAACGAGTCGACCGCGAGCTGGGTGAGCTGCTGCAGGGGCTCCGGGTGGCCGCCACCGGAGTGCAGGTCCTGTTCGCCTTCCTGCTCACCCTGCCCTTCTCCACGGGCTTCGGCAAGGTGGACCAGGCCGGTCGCTGGCTGTTCTACGTGGCGATGTTGAGCGCTGCCGTCGCGTCGATCTGTTTCATCACCCCGGCGACGCAGCACCGGATCCTGTTCCGCAGCTCGCTGAAGGAGCTGATGCTGCACCGCGCGAACGAGCTCGCGGTGGTCGGCGGCATCGCGCTGGCCATCTCCATGACCTGCTCGACGGGGCTGGTGGTGGAGGCGTTCCTCGGCGTCCTGCCGGCGGCTCTGCTGGCGGGCGGCGTGGCGGGGCTGAGCGGGTGGCTGTGGTTCATTCAGCCGCTGCTTTCCAAGCACAGAGGAACAAGGGAACGCTGAGCCGAAACGACAGGACGGGCGCCCCTCCCGGGCACGGGAGGGGCGCCCGTTTTCGTTGACGGTTCGGCGGCCGTTACCAGGCCGTTAGCAGCGCAATACAAAGAGTTGATTCAAGGGGACGTTAAGAGGGGATTTGTCAGGGCAGAGCATGCGCATGGCTACACTACTTTGGCTCATCGCCGTCGTCCTCGTCATCGCCGGGATCTACGTCATCCTGGCCCGTCGCGATCTCCTCTGGGGGATCGTCCTTATCGTCCTCGGGTTCCTCATCGGCCCGGGCGGCGTCAGCATTTTTCATCCATAGCGGCACTCCGAAGAAGAATCACGCGGGACATGGAAACGGCGGGCCGGCGCATGCGGCCCGCCGACCGCATGTTTTGCCCCGGATAATCATTCCTTTTCGCCTCCAGAGCCCATAAAACGGAAACGGCCGGGCGCGAGACCCGGCCGACCGTAACGGCGTCAGCCGCCTTCCTCCTCGCCGCCCAGGCAATACACCGCGTACGCCCTGCGCAGCACGGGGAGTGCGACGTTGCGGACCCGCACACCGCCCGGCGTCAGCCCCTTCTCCACACCGGCGTGCGCGTGTCCGTGGATGAAAAGGTCGGCGCCTTCGGCGTCGACGGCCTCGGCCAGCAGATAGCTCCCGAGGAACGGGTAGATCTCCAGCGGCTCGCCCGCCAGGGTGTCCTTGACCGGCGAATAGTGGCTGAGCACCACCCTGTGCTCGGTGTCCAGGCCCTTGAGCGCCTTGTGCCAGAGCTCGGAGATCTCCCTGGTGTGCCGGATGAAGGACTTCATCTGCGGCTCGCCGAACTCGCTGGCGCACTTGCCCGCGAACCCGCCGCCGAAGCCCTTGCCACCCACGACGCCGAGCGGCGTGCCCTTGCAGTCGATGACCGTCGAGTCGTCCTGCAGGACCTGGATGCCGGCGTCGCGCAGCAGGGCCACGATCTCGGTCTCGGCGTCCGACTGGTAGTCGTGGTTGCCCAGTACCGTCACGACGGGTACGGGCAGGTCGCGCAGCTCGTCGGCCACGACCCGGCCCTCCTCCGGCGTGCCGTGACGGGTGAGGTCGCCCGCGATCAAAAGCACGTCGGCCCGCTCCTCGATGCCGTCGAGCCTCTGGCGATATCTGCCACGGATGTCCTCACCAAGGTGGATATCGCCGACAGCCGCCACTCTGATCTTCACAGGGTCTCCTCCTCACCGGGTTCCCGCACCTCGATCACCGTGACCTCGTTGTGCACCTTGAGGCCGGGCGCGTTCTCCACGGCCACGGCCTCGACAAGGCGCCGGCGCTCCGGAGCCTCCACCTGGCCGCGCAGGAAGAGCTGGTCGCCGCGGATGTCGACCCGTATCCCCATCTCGTTGGTGCGTTCGTCCTCCACGAGCGCCCTTTGCACCCGTGCGGCGACGTAGTGGGGAGCGTCATAGTGCGAGGCGGCGTGGTGCGGCGCATGCGGAGCCTCGTGGGACATGTCTACCCCCTCCGTTCGAGTACAGGTTTCGCCTTGCCCGCCTGACCGGGGGCGAAACCGGAGAGAGGTTTGGTCCTCCAGCCTCAGGATAGACGTTGGGGAAAATCCGCCTGGCAAGGAAGGCGTCGTGAACTTACGTCCCGCCGAAGCGGCGACCCACCGTCCCGCCCGAGGCGCGCAGCCCCCCGGCCCGGCCCACGCCGAGGCCCTGGACCAGTGAGCCTCGCCCTGGTGCTGCGCGCACGGGGCATCGGCGGGCTGCTGACCGCCGTACCGGCCCTGCGCGCGCTGCGGCGCGGCGGCCTGGAGGTCGTCCTCGCCGCGCCCGGGGAGCTCAGGGAACTGGCGCCGCTGACCGGCGCGGTGCGCGGCCTGCTGGCCACGCGGGGGCTTGAGGAGCTCGCCTGGAGCGGACGCCGGCCCGACCTGGCGGTGAACCTGCACGGCCCCGGCCCGAGGAGTCACCGCCTGCTGATGGCCGTACGGCCGCGGCGCCTGTGGGGATTCGCCGGTCCGGCCCTGCCGCATCTGAGGGGGCCGCGCTGGCACGAGCACGAGCACGAGGTGGAGCGCTGGTGCCGGCTCGTCAGCTGGTACGGCTCGCGCCCCGACCCGGACGATCTCGGCATCGCCGTCCCCCGCTGCCCGAATCCCGCGCCGGGCGCGGTGGTCGTCCATCCGGGCGGCGGGGAGGTGGCGGGCCGCTGGCCGGCCGAGCGGTTCGCGGAGGTGGCGCGGGCCATGGCGGCGGAGGGGCTGCCCGTCGTGGTGACCGGCAGCCGGCGGGAACGTCCGCTGGCGCTGCTGGTCGGCACCCGGGCCCGGCTGAACCCGCGCCGCGTGCTCGCCGGGCGCACTTCCCTGGCCGAGCTGTGCGCGCTGGTCGCCGGGGCCCGGCTGGTGGTCAGCGCGGAGACCGGGGTGGCCCACCTCGCCACGGCGTACGACACGCCGTCGGTGGTGATCTTCGGGCCGGAATCCCCCGCCCGCTGCGGGCCGCCCGCGGACCGGCCCTGGCACCGGGTGCTGGCCAGGGGCGCCGACCGCGGGGCGGTGAGCGTGGAGGAGGTCGTGGCCGCGGGGCGCGAGGTGCTCTCCGTCCCGGTCTGCTCCACGGCCCCGTCCGGCCGGCGGTGAGGTTTGGGGAGGCCTGTCGACGGTAGCTGCAAGGGAAGCCGCTTCACCGGCGGAAGGGGACTGCCACTTTGTCCCATCGAGCATACGGAGCGCACATGACGTCGGATTTGTCGGGTATGGGGAATGTTCACCGGAAAGGGGGGCCGATGATGTACGAGACTCCGGAACAGCGGTCCGAGACTGGCAAGCCCATGGTCCAGGCGACGCCCCGTGACGTCATCCACATCCGCCTGGCGTCGTTCGTCATCTTCTTCGCGGTGGCGGTGGGCGTCCTGACGCTGATCGTCAAGGCCTACGTGCTGACGGCGGTGCTGGCCGTGATCGCCGTGATCGCCGTGATCGACGTACTGTTCGCCGTCCGCCGGCAGCGCCGCCTCGGCCGCGGACCACGGTCCACAGGGTGAGAGGGAGCCGACATGTTGAAGGACAAGGTGGTGGTCGTCACCGGCGCCAGCGGCGGCGTGGGCCGCGCGGTCGTCCGGATCCTGGGCGAGAAGGGCGCGAAGGTCGCGCTCATCGCGCGGGGTGAGACCGGCCTCGCGACCGCGGCCACCGAGGTCGGCGCCGAGGGCGGCACCGCCAAGGTGTTCCCCGCCGACGTCGCCGACCACGAGCAGGTCGAGGCGGCGGCCGAGAGCATCGAGAAGGAACTCGGGCCCATCGACGTCTGGATCAACGTGGCGTTCTCGTCGGTGTTCGCGCCCTTCACCGAGGTCGAGCCGGAGGAGTTCGAGCGGACGACGGCGGTCACGTATCTCGGCTACGTCTGGGGCACCCGGGCGGCACTGCGCCGCATGCGCGCCAGGAACCAGGGCGTGATCGTGCAGACCGGCTCGGCCCTGGCCTACCGCGGCATCCCCCTGCAGTCGGCGTACTGCGGCGCCAAGCACGCCATCAAGGGCTTCACCGAGTCTGTGCGCACGGAGCTCCTCCACGACCACAGCGACGTGAAGATCACGATGGTGCAGCTCCCGGCGGTGAACACCCCGCAGTTCGACTGGGTGCTCTCCCGGCTGCGCCGGCACCCGCAGCCCGTACCACCGATCTTCCAGCCGGAGGTCGCCGCGCAGGCCATCGTGTACGCCGCCGAGCACCCCTCGCGACGGGAGTACTGGGTCGGCGGCAGCACCGCGGCGACGATCGTCGGCGAGCGGATCGTCCCCGGGCTGATCGACCGTTATCTCGGCCGGACCGGCGTCAAGTCGCAGCAGACCAGCGAGAAGCAGCCCACCAGGGTGGCCAACCTGTGGGAACCGGCCGACGAGAACCGCGACTACGGCGCCCACGGCAGCTTCGACCGGCGATCCAAGAACCGCAGCCTCCAGGTGTGGCTGTCGCAGAACCGGGGCCTCGTCGCCGCCGGCCTGGCCGGGGCCGCCGCGGCGACACTGGCCGTCCGCGCCGTCCGCCGCTGAGTCGCGCACGCACGCCGGTCGCCGAGGGCGGCCGGCGTCCTCATGCGGACGTCCGGCGCCGTCGAGCGTCGCCATCGTCGTCGCCGCCCAGGCCCTCCACCGTGGTGATCGCCGCGTCCTGGACGGCGACGGTTGTCGACCTCGGTCAGCGGGAAGCCGAGGCCGGCACCACGAGAACCGGAACCACCACCTGTGGTGGGCCGAGACCTACGACGGCCCGGACGAGGAGGCGTACGGCCGGTCGTCCAACGTGGAAGACGCCGACCGGCTGACGGAAGCGGGCGGGGGCGGGAGCGTGGTGGACGCTCCCGCCCCCGCCCGTCGGTCCGGGTGCGCCGTCAGCCGCCGCCGTCGTGCGCGGCCGGGGCCTACGGCGCCCGAGCGGCCCGGGGGTGGGTGCGCCGCCGCTCGGGATGGCGTGAAGGTCCGCCTCACTCCCCGGGCCAGGTCCCGGTGGCGTTCTCGATGCCCTCCGCGGTCGCCCGGTCGATCGCGGCCTTGACCACGCCGAATATCGCTCCCTGGACGGCTGCGGCCACCAGAACCTCACCCCAGCCGTACTGTTTCGATGTGGCCTCGGGGGCGTCGCCCTTGCCGGCGAGCAGTTTCCAGACCTGCTTGAAAACCAGTCCGGAAATGAGACCGCCGGCCATACCGGTAAGCGCGCCCACTCCCCTGTAGGCAAGCTTTTTCACGATTACTTCTTCCTCCGCAGTACCCGCCAGAGCACCAGGACCCCGGCGACCACCGCCGCGGTGGCCCAGGGGCGGTTCTTGGCCCGGGTGACGACCTTGTCGGCGGCGTCCTTGACCTCGGGCAGGTGCTGCCGCGCCTTCTCCGCGAGGTCACCGGCCGCGTCGCCGGTCTTCGCGGCGAGGTCGCTCGCCTTCTCGCCCGCCTTCACGGCGAGGTCCCCGGCCTTCGCACTCGCCTTGGCCGCCAGGTCGCCGGCCTTGTCACCGGTCTTCGCGGCGAGGTCGCCGGCCTTCTCTCCGGCTTTGGAGGCCAGAACTCCCGCCTTTTCCCCGGCCACGACCTTGAGGTCCCCCGCGCTCTTCTTCATTTCCGTCAGCGCGTCCTGCGCTCGATTCGCGGTATCCGCCATCGTTTCCTCCTTCGCGATGAACTCCCGCTACCCGAGGCCGCCCGGCTCTAACGGGTTTCCCGCCGAATGGCGACTCGGCGGGAATACGCATGCCGAAAGCCGGCTGCGCACGCGGCGAGCCGGCCTGGTACGAATCCTTCGCGTCTTTCGAGGGACGGCGGCCACGATGGGTCGCCGCTTCGCGGGTGACGGCCGCCGGGGCGGCCGGCCCGGCCCGGTGGGACCAGGTCGGCCGTCAGCGGGCCTTGGCGGTCGCCCTGCGGTTCGCCTTCTTGATCGCCTCGACGAGGTGGGCCTTGTCCATTCGGGACCGGCCGGCGATGCCGAGCTTGGTGGCGATCTGGTACAGGTGCTCCTTGCTGGCGTTGGCGTCGACGCCCTCGGCCGTCTTGCCGGGTTTCGGCGTGCCGCGGGCCGCCTGCGCGTCGGAGGGGCCCTTCTTGGACTTGGGCTCCCAGTGGTCGCCGACCTTCTCGAACGAGTGCTTCAGGGCGGCGAACGCGGTGCGGTGCGCCCTCTGCCCCTCGCCGTACGTCTTCACCGCCGAATCGTGCGCCTTGATCCAGGTCTCCTGCGCCTTTTTCGGCGAGCGCTCGATTGTGGACGGGAGTTCCTCTTTTCCAGGCATGCTTCTCCCTCCTCGAAAGCAGCCGATCCTGTTCGACCGACGGTTTTCCTTCCCTGGCCGGCGGCTCCATGCGCGAGCCGCCGAAACTTTGGGGCAGCCGTTCACTCCCGCAGAACATCGCATGACTTTTCATGACTTGTCCGCGAGCGCGGGGTTCCCCCGGCGTCAGATCATGCCGTCGTCGTAGCGCCGCTCCTCGTACACCTGGGTCCGCGTGGCGTCGACCGGGTGCACGGGGCTGACCGGGGTGACCGGGGTGGCGTCGGTGGTGCGGGTGACCGTACGGCGGACGCTGTTCATGCGCCAGATGCCGAACGCCAGCCCGACGATGCCGCCCAGCATGAGGATCACGCCGAGGGTGTTGATGTCGACGCCGGCGAGGTCGAACTCGAGGGCCCAGGTGAAGATGGCGCCGAGCATGATCAGGAAGATGCTTCCGGCTATCGTCATGGCACTGCCTCCTTCGCGGTTGCCCTCCCTCTTTCCCCCACACGAATCTCAAACGTCGGTGCCCGTGTTCGCCGCGTTCAGCGGGCGGGCCGGCCGCCCGCCGCGCGGCGGGTGACGACGCGGCAGAGGGCCGTACCGGCGAGCGTGAGCAGGCCGAAGACGATCCAGCCGGTGCCCGGGGCGCCCTCGCCGGGCGCCTCGCCCGTCTGCGCCGCGCCGACCGGCGTGACCCTGACCTGCACGGTCGAGGTGGCCGTGACCGTCGGCCCGGAGGTGGTGGCCGTCACCGTGGCGGTGGCGGTGGGAGTGGAAGAGGTCGCGGTCACCGTGGCGGTCACGGTGGGCGCCGGGGAGGTCTCGGTGACCGTGACGGTCGCGGCGGGGGCGGACGAGGTGTCGGTGGGGGTCGCGGTGGCGTCGGCCGAGGGGCCGACCGTGACGGCGAGGGACGCGGGTGTGGCGCCGGGGGCCGGGCTGCACGTGATGGGCGAGGGATCGAGGTTCACCGTGAACGCGCCCGCCGTCAGCGCGAGCGTGGCCTCCGCGGACGGTGTGATCGTCGCCGTCATCGAGGGCACGGCGATCGGGCTGCCACTGTCCATGGCGACGGTGTTCGCGGGGCCCTCGGCCCTGGCGATCGCCGCCGTGGAGCCGGCGACGCTCTCGTTCCCGCCCGGCGTGCTGGAAACGGTGTCACCCGGCATGTCGGTCCCGGTGTCGCCCACCGTGGGGGTCACCGCCGGCGTGTCGGTCGCGGTGGGGGTCGCCGTCGGCGTGTCGGTCCCGGTGTCGCCCACCGTGGGGGTCACCGCCGGCGTATCGGTCGCGGTGGGGGTCGCCGCCGGCGAGGCGGTCGCGGTGTCGCCCACCGTGGGCGTATCGGTCGCGGTGGGGGTCGGGGAGGCGCCGGGCACGGGGGCGGTGGACCAGGCGAGCTCACCGGTGAGGTGCGCCCCTCCGCTCGGGATGGTGGACGGCGCGGTCAGCGGGTCGCTCGCCGAGGTGCCGACCCCCCAGGCGACCGGGAACGGCACCCCCGCCGTGGCGGCGGCGGAGGGGCCGTCCAGGGTGACGGGAAACGAACGCGTGGCCCCCATGCACACGTAGGGAACGTCAGTGGAGACCGCCTGAGCGGCGGAAAGCCGCGCCGTACCCTCCGGCACGGACGCCGCGAACGCCTGCGTCACACAGGCCGTCAGCCCGACGGCGAGTCCCGCCGCGAGGGCTCCGGCCCGCAGCCGTCCCGGATCGTAGCTGCCCACGGCTTCCCTCCACAGTCGGCGATCATCGTCCGACAGTGTGGAGGGGCCACCTGAGGGGACCTGCGCCGCACGCGGCAAGTTTGCTGTGAATCCGGACGAGGCCCGCCATCATGGGCACGTGGGCATAGAGCACCAGTTCTGGAGGGCCGTCGCGGTCTACCGCATCGCCTCGGTGGCGTACGCGGCCCTGCTGCTGGCGGGTGCCGGGGGCTACCGGCGTCCGTTGCTCGGATGGCTGGTCATCGCGATGATGGCCCTGTGGACGGCGGCCACGACGGTCGCCTATCCGGCCGCCCGGGGCCGCCCCCTCCTGGTGATCGACCTGCTGGTGACCATGGGGTGCCTGCTGGCGTCGCCGTACGTCCAGGGCCCGCAGGCCGGGCCCGCGGGTGTCATGCCGGTCACGGCGACCTGGATCGGCGGGCCGGTGCTGGCCTGGGCCGTGTACGGCGGGCGGCGGGCCGGCGTCGTGGCCGCGGTCGTGCTGTCGGCCGCGGACCTGTGGCTGCGCGGCCTGCGCGGGTTCGACCTGTCGGTTCCCGTCAACGGGGCCGTGCTGCTGACCCTGGCGGGGGCGGTGGTGGGCCACGTGTCGCGGCTGACCAAGCAGGCCGAGGAGCGGCTGCAGCGCGCGGTCGAGATGGAGGCCGCCAACCGCGAACGCGAACGTCTGGCCCGGGGCATCCACGACTCGGTGCTCCAGGTGCTCGCCCTGGTGCAGCGCCGCGGGCTCGAGATCGGCGGTGAGGCGGCCGAGCTGGGACGGCTCGCGGGCGAGCAGGAGGCGGCGCTCCGCGAGATGATCCGCAGCGAACCCGCGACGGGCGGGTACGAGGACGGCCTGGCCGACCTGGGCGCGCTGCTGCGCCGGTACGGCGCGCCGGCGGTGACGGTGTCCACGCCGGCGACTCCGCTCCTGCTGCCGGCCTCACAGGCTCGGGAGGTCGCGGCGGCCGCGGGCGCGGCCCTCGACAACGTACGACGGCACTGCGGCGAGGGCGCACGGGCGTGGGTGTTCGCCGAGGAGGACGGCCGCTCGGTGACGGTGACCGTCCGCGACGACGGCCCCGGCATCCCCGAAGGGCGGCTGGCCGCGGCGGAGGCCGAAGGGAGGCTGGGGGTCGCCCGGTCGATCCGTGGCCGGCTCGCCCAGCTCGGCGGCACGGCGGGCTTCGTCTCGGTCCCCGGCCAGGGCACCGAGGTCGAACTGACCGTGCCCGCTCCGCGCCCCCGCCGCGCCCGGTGACGGCTTACAGTGGCGGGCGTGGAGGCGTTTCGGGTGATGGTGGTGGACGACCATCCGATGTGGCGCGACTCGGTCGCCCGCGACCTCGGCGAGGCGGGGTACGACGTGGTCGCGACCTGCGGTGAGGGACGGCAGGCCCTCCGCGTCGCCGCCGCCGCACGACCCGATGTGGTGATCCTCGATCTCAGGCTTCCCGACCTGCCCGGCGTCGAGGTGGCCAAGGGCCTGGCCGCCTGCGAGCCGCCTCCCCGGGTGCTCGTGCTGTCGGCGAGCGGCGAGCAGGAGGACGTGCTGGAGGCGGTGAAGGCGGGCGCCTCGGGCTACCTGGTGAAGTCGGCGAGCCGGGAGGAGTTCCTGGACGCCGTGCGGCGCACCGCCGGCGGCGAGCCGGTGTTCACGCCCGGGCTCGCGGGGCTGGTGCTCGGCGAGTACCGCCGCCTCGCCGCCCAGGAGCCCGCCGGCGACGCCGGGCCGCGCCTGACCGACCGCGAGACCGAGGTGCTCCGGCTGGTCGCCAAGGGCCTGTCGTACAAGCAGATCGCCGAGCGGCTCGTGCTGTCGCACCGCACGGTGCAGAACCACGTCCAGAACACGCTCAACAAGCTGCAGCTGCACAACCGGGTCGAGCTGGTGCGCTACGCGATCGAGCGGGGTCTCGACGGGGAGTGAGCGCGGTTCTCAGACGCTTTCGACCTTGTAGGGGTCGTGCTCGGAGAGCAGCTTGTCCAGCCGCGCCTGGTCGACGCGGCTCGTCATGTTCGCGATCTCCTGGCGGTCGCGCAAGCACTTGGCCAGCACGAAGGCCGAGGTGACGGTGTACAGGACACCGACGGCGAGGAACGCGCGCACCCATGGGTTCACCGGCAGGTAGGCGATGCCGATCGCGACGCTTCCCAGGGCCAGGGCGAAGGAGATCATGCACTGGGCGTAGTAGGCACCGGTCATGGTCGGCTGGATTGGCTTGGTCATGTCCCGATGATGTGCCCATGGCCGCGGGCCGGGCATGAGTACGCGTACCCGGCCTGGTCTGAGTACGCCCGCGCTCAGACCATGGCGAGGACCCGCCGGTCGGCCAGGCGACCGGCGACGATCGTGACGGCGGCGGCCGCGACGGCGGCCAGCAGCAGCACCTGGGAGGGGCCGGTGTCCGCGGGGGCTTCCGGGTGCTGGCCGTGGGTGTAGAGGATCGCCGCCGAACGTGCCGACACGCCCAGCAGGACGAGCCATCCGGCGGCGGAGAACACGCGCAGCCGCCGCTCGCGGTCGTCGCGCGGCAGGCCGCCGTCCAGTGGCCGGTGGTCCCCGGCCAGCAGCAGCCGGATGCCGGTGGTGACGTTGGACACCGTCAGCATGCCGGTCAGCACGGCCCACAGCCAGAACGCGCACACCACCACCGTGCCGCCGATGACCATCGCGCGGTACTCCAGGTCCTCGAAGAGGGCCACGATCACGACCCCGACGAACATGACCTGCAGCCAGGCGAAGGCGAACATGACGCGGGTCGACAGCTCCATGAGGGGACGGTCGTACAGCTCACCCGGTTCGACACGCCGTTCGAGCAGCCACGCGCGGCCCTGCGCGAGCCCCACCCCGACCAGGCAGGTCAGGTAGGCGGCCAGGACGACCAGCACGACCGGCAGCGCGGCGGGGTGGTGGTCGTCCCCGGCCGGCTGGGCGGCCTCCGCCGGGAACGTCCGCGCCCAGGGGACGAGAACCGCGAAGACCGGTCCGAACAGCAGCAAGCCAACGGCCGCGATCCTGCGGGCGTCTCTGACACGGGCAGTCTCAAGGGCTGCGGAATCCATGCTCTCTTTGACGCCGTTCGGGGATCAGTGGTTCATCTCCGCCCATCGTCACCGCAGAGTGTGGCGAGCCGCGCGGGACACGCCGCGCGGCGGCGAAGAACGCGGGGATTGCTTCCGCAGGTGAGGCGGTTTTGAGGGATATTTCGTGACCCATCCGGCCTCCCGCCTGGCACCTGATGCTCTTCACCCATCTGCCCGATTCGCCGCCGCCCCGAAACCGGTCCAGGCCCACCTGACCGCTTCCGGCCACCGGGCGAGCGCAGCGCCGCGTTGCGCTCTTGGCGGATGCGCCACAGGCGGAACGCCTCCCCCACAGGGGCGACGGCCGTCTACGGTCCGACCCATGCAGATCATCCAGCTCCGTCCGGAGCTTCACATGCTGCTGCTCGGCTTCGGGCAGGCCTACCTCTGGCGCGACTCCGACTCCCTCACACTCATCGACACCGGGACGGCCGGAAGCGGGGCCGACATAGCGGCCGCGATCGAGTCGCTCGGCCTGCGGAAGGAGGACCTCCACCGCGTGATCGTGACGCACGGCCACAACGACCACTACGGCTCGGCCGCCGAGGTCAGGGCCTGGAACGGCGCCCCCGTGATGGCGCACCGCCTGGACGCGCCCGTCATCCGCGGCGAGGACCCAGGACACCGGCCCGCCCTCGCCGACTGGGAGCGCGAGCTTTGGCGGACCCTGCGCATCGACGAGCTGCCGCCCGGCCCGCCGTGCCCGGTCGACCGGGAACTGGAGGACGGTGCTGTCCTCGACTTCGGCGGCGGGGCCAAGGTGGTCGCCATCCCGGGCCACACGGGCGGCAGCATCGCGATCCACCTGCCCGGCCCCGGAGTGCTGTTCACCGGCGACACGGTGGCCAACGTCGACAAGCGGCTGATGCCCGGCGTCTTCAACGAGGACCCCGGGCGGACGGTGGAGTCGTTCCGTGCCCTCGCCCGCCTGGACGCGAGCCTCGCCTGCGTCGGGCACGGCGAGCCGGTGACCGGGGATGTCCCGGCCGCCCTGCGCGCCGCGTCCGCCGCCCTCCCCGGCTGAGCCCCGCAGGAGGCTCAGCCGGCGCGGAGCACGGCGACCCCGGCGGGGGGCAGGGCCACCGTGCTCACCCGCGCGTCCGCCGGGTCGAGCGCGTCGGTCCACTCGCCGTCAAGGCGGACCTCGTGCTTGTCGCCGGTGTGGTTGAGCAGGATGAGGAAGGTGCCGCCGTCCCCGCTGCGGACGGCCGCCTCCACCCCCGCGGGCAGCCCCTGGAGGGCAGGCCGCACCCCCGCCTCGGCGACCGCCCGGCCGAGGACCGCGCGCATGCCGGTCTCGTCGAGCCGGGTCGAGAGGTAGCGGGCCACCCCCGCGCCGAACTCGTGCCTGGTCACCGCCGGGCGGCCCGCCCAGTCGGCCGAGTCGAAGACGAACTCCGGCTCAGCGCCGGTGAGCTGGAGATCCTCGCGCCACAGGTCGGCGACGCCTTCGGCGCCCTCGAGCGCGCCGCAGCCGCGCACCGCGAACGTCTCATGCTCGGCGGCCGGGCAGAACTCCTCGACCCGCACGCCGAGAACCTCGCGCAGCGGCGCGGGGTACCCGCCGAGGTGCACCCGGTCGTGCTGGTCCACGATGCCGCTGAAGAACGACACCACCAGCGCGCCACCGCCCGCGACGTACGACGTGAGGCGCTCGGCGTCCTCGGTGGACAGCAGGTACAGGTTCGGGGCCACGACCAGCGCGTACGCGCCGAGGTCCGCCGAGGGCGGCACGACATCGACGCCGACGCCGAGGTCGTGCAGCGGACCGTAGTGGTCGAGCAGCCGCTCCGCCTGCCGCACGCCCGCAGACGGGTGGGAGTCGAGCTCCAGGGCCCACCAGCTGTTCCAGTCGAGCAGGATCGCCACCTGGTTGCGCACCCGCGTACCGAGCAGGCCGGGCACCGAGGCGAGCTCTTGGCCGAGTGCGGCGATCTCGCGGTACACCCTGCTGTCGGCTCCGGCGTGCGGCACCATGCCCGAGTGGAACTTCTCGGCGCCGCCGCGTGACTGCCGCCACTGGAAGAACATCACCGCGTCGGCGCCGTGCGCGACGGCCTGCCAGCTCCACAACCGCATCCGCCCGGGCTGTTTGACGGCGTTCCTGGCCCGCCAGTTGACCGCGCTGGGCGCCTGCTCCATCAGGATCCACGGCTCCCCGCCCCGCGAGCCGCGGATCGTGTCGTACACCAGGCCGGGGGCGAGGTGGGGACGCTCGTCGTGCGGGTCGGCGTAGCAGTCGACGGCGGCGACGTCGAGCCCGGGCGCCCATTCGAACACGTCGACCGACTTCAGGCCGCCCAGGAAGTTCGTCGTCACGGGGACGCCGGGGGTGACGCGCCGCAGGACGCTCGCCTCGGCCTCGAAGCAGGCGCGCAGCTCCTGGTCGCTGAAGCGCATGTAGTCGAGCTGCTGGGCGGGGTTGGGGAAGGTCGGCGCGAGGGCGGGCGGCCGTACGTGGTCGAACGACGCGTAGCGCTGCGACCAGAAGTCGGTCGACCAGGCGTCGTTCAGCGCGTCGACGTCGTCGTAGCGTTCGCGCAGCCAGCGGCGGAAGGCCGCCGCCGACACCTCGCAGTAGCAGGCCGCGATGTGGCAGCCGTACTCGTTGCCGACGTGCCACAGCCCGAGCGCGGGGTGGTCGCGGAAGTGGGTGGCGAGCCGTTCGGCCAGCATCGCGGCGCGCTCGCGGTAGACGGGGCTCGACGGGCAGAAGTGCTGCCGTCCGCCGGGCCCGAGCACGGCTCCCTCGGCGGTGACGGGCAGGATCTCGGGGTGCTCGTGGACCAGCCACGGCGGCGGCGAGGCCGTCATGGTGGCGAGGTCGGCGGTGATGCCGTGCGCGTGCAGGTCGTCGAGGACCTTCTCGAAGTACGAGAAGTCGTAGGCGTCGCGGACGGGCTCGACACGGGCCCAGGCGAAGACGCCGACGGTCACGAGGTTCACCTTGGCCTCGGCCATGAGGCGGAGGTCCTCGGCCCTGGTCTCGGCGGGCCACTGCTCGGGGTTGTAGTCGCCGCCGAATGCGAGGCCGCCGAGGCCGCGCCAGAGCCGGGAGGCGGCGCCGGGCGCCGGGTTGAGATCGTTGACGTCCATTGTCGGCGCGGCCGGCCCGGCTGTCCGGGGTCCGCCGCTCCTCCCTTCGGTCAGGTGCGGGTCTGTGGGATCGGCCGGCCGGCGGCGCGGCGAAGCGTGGATCAGCGGGACGGCGGGGCGCCCGTGCTCTCACGGACGACCAGGCGGGGCGCGACCAGGGCGATCGTGGAGGGGATCTCGCCGGTCTCGATCTGGGTGAGCATCAGCGACACGATGCGCTCGGCCACGACATCGAAGTCCTGGTGGACGGTGGTGAGCGGCGGCGAGAGGTAGGCCGACTCCTCGATGTCGTCGAAGCCGGCGAGGCTGACGTCGTCGGGGATGCGCCGCCCGGCCTGGGTCATCGCCCGCATGACGCCGAGGGCCATCTGGTCGTTGGCGGCGAAGACGGCCGTGACCTCCGGCCGTTCGGCGAGGCGGAGCCCGGCCTCGTAGCCGCTGGCGGCGCTCCAGTCGCCGAACAGCACCGGAGGCACCGTCGCCCCGGCCTCCTTGAGGGTGGCGTGCCAGGATTCCGCGCGGCCGCGCGCCGAGTAGGAGTCTTCGGGGCCGGAGACGTGCCAGACGGTCCGATGGCCGAGGTCGAGCAGGTGACGGGTGACGAGGCGGGCGCCGAGGGCCTGGTCGGTGTCGACCATGGGGTGGCGGAGGTTGAGGTCGCCCTGTGCCATGACCACGGGCACGCCGGGTGGCAGGCGCAGCGCCGGGGTGTCAAGGATCTGCGCCTCGACGAGCACGATGCCGTCGACCGCCTGCATGGTGAGCTGGTCGAACGCCTGGTGCACCGCCCGCTCAGTCTGCGACTCGATGGCGACCATGTTGACGGTGTAGCCGGACCGCTGCGCGACCCTGGCGATGGCGTCGGCGGTGCGGGCGTTGCCGAAGTTGCTGAACCCGAAGCTGATCAGCCCGAGGGTGCGGAACTGGCCGGTGACCAGGGCGCGGGCGGCGGTGTTGGGGCGGTATCCGAGGACGCGCATGGCCGACAGCACGCGCCGGCGGGTCTCCTCCTCGACGTTGCTGCGGTTGTTGGCCACCCGGGAGACCGTCTGGCTCGACACGCCCGCCATGGCGGCGACGTCGGCCATGGACGCCCGCCGGCGCGGCCGCCGCGCGGCGCCTGAATCCCGCGCTTCCTGGGTGCCCCCGTCCACTGCCACCTCATGTCGTCCGATCGGCGTATCGCCTGTGGAAACTCTCGCACGATGTTTACGTAAACACGCCCGTCCGTCAATGACGCTGCGGGACAAGGAAATGAAGGTCACACATTCGCCTAAAACGGACATTGCTGGTGGCCCGATGTTCCCTATTGACACACATGGGGGGTCGGTCCAGACTACGGCTCACCTTCGTCATGTTCACGTAAACACGCCACTCACCCACACCGCCGCTACGACGCCGCGCGCGGCCCAGGTCGCAGCGGGGCCGCCCAGGCCGCCGCCGCCCGACAAGGAGAGTTCAGTGCCAGTCCTCGTGGCAACGCGAACATCGCGCGTCAGGACCACGCGATGAGCGCCCACGGCGTGCCGGGCCGGCCGTACCTGCGCCCGCGCGTCGCCGGCTACGCCTTCTTCCTGCCGTTCTTCGCGGTCTTCCTGGTCACGGTCGTCGCGCCCCTGGCGTACGCGGTCTACCTGAGCCTCTTCCAGGACCGGCTGATCGGCGGCACCGTCTTCTCCGGCCTCGCCAACTACACCAGGGCGCTCAGCGACGCGCTCTTCGGCGCCGGCCTGCTGCGGGTCGCGCTCTTCCTGGTCGTCCAGGTGCCGGTGATGCTGCTCATCTCGCTGCTGTGCGCCCTCGCCATCGACAGCGGCCGACTGCGCTGGCCGTCCCTGTTCCGCGTCACGATCTTCATGCCGTACGCCGTGCCCGCCGTCGTCGCGGCGCTGATGTGGGGCTACATGTACGGCGACCGGTTCGGCCTGGCCGGGCAGATCGGCCGCGGTCTCGGCGTCGCGCTGCCGGATCTGCTGTCGCGCTCCTGGATGCTCGCCTCGATCGGCAACATGGTGACCTGGGAGTACGTCGGCTACAACATGATCATCCTGTACGCCGCGCTGCGGGCGGTGCCCGAGGAGCTCTACGAGGCCGCCGAGATGGACGGCGCGGGCGCGATCCGCACCGCGTGGAGCATCAAGCTCCCGGCGCTGCGGCCCGCGCTGCTCGTCGCGACGATCTTCTCGATCATCGGCAGCTTCCAGCTCTTCAACGAGCCCAACATCCTCCAGACGCTCGCCCCCGCGGTCATCACCACCAGCTACACGCCCAACATGTACGCCTACAACCTGGCGTTCAACGGCCAGCAGTTCAACTACTCCGCCGCGGTCGCCGTCGTCCTCGGGCTCGTCACGATCGTCGTCGCCTACGCCGTGCAGATCTTCACGGCGAGAAGGGAGAAGACGCTGTGACGGCCGTCGCCTCGTCGTCCCACCGGGCCCTCAGGCCGAGGCGCCACCGCAGGAGCGCCACGCTGACCGTGATCATGCTGGCGATGTTCGTGTACACGGTGATGCCGCTGTTCTGGCTGTTCGCCAACGCCAGCAAGGACAGCGGCGACCTGTTCTCGACCTTCGGCCTGTGGTTCGGCGGCGACTTCCACCTGTTCGCCAACATCGGCGAGACGCTGAGCTACAACCACGGCATCTACCTGCGCTGGTTCGGCAACACCCTGCTGTACTCAGTGGTCGGCGCGGGCGGGGCAGCCGTCCTGGCCACCCTCGGCGGGTACGCCCTGGCCAAGTACGACTTCCCGGGACGCAGGCTGCTGTTCGCGATCGTCCTCGGCGCGATCTCCATCCCGGGCACGGCACTGGCGGTGCCGACGTACCTGCTGTTCAGCAAGGTGGGCATCGTCGACACTCCGTGGGCCGTGCTCATCCCCTCGCTCACCAGCCCGTTCGGCCTCTACCTGATGCGCGTCTACGCGACCGACGCCGTGCCCGACTCGATTCTGGAGTCGGCCCGCATCGACGGGGCGCGGGAGTTCCGGATCTTCCGCACCATCTCGCTGCGGCTGCTCGCCCCGGGCTTCGTCACCGTGCTGCTGTTCTCGCTGGTGGCGACCTGGAACAACTACTTCCTGCCGCTGATCGTGCTCAACACCCCCGACTGGTTCCCGCTCACCGTGGGGCTCAACCAGTGGAACGCCCAGGCCAACACCGGCTCCTCGGGTGCCGGCGAGGCCACCTACCACCTGGTCCTGACCGGCAGCCTGCTCTCCATCGTGCCGCTGATCATCGCCTTCCTGGTGCTGCAGCGGTTCTGGCAGTCGGGGCTCGCCACCGGAAGCGTGAAGCAGTAACCCCCCAACGAATGAGGAAACCGCCATGAGAACACTTCCTTCGCGGCGCGGTGTCGTGACCGCCGGCATCGGCGCGGCCCTGGCGCTCGCGCTCGCCGCCTGCGGCGGCGGCTCCGGTTCCGACGCCGGCTCCGGTTCCGGTCAGGCCCCCGTCCCGAGCGCGACGGCCGCCGTCCAGGACGCGCTGAACAAGCCCGCGGAGCTGACCTTCTGGACGTGGGTGACGGGCATCGAGAAGACCGTGGCCCGGTTCGAGGCGAAATACCCCAACATCAAGGTCAACGTGGTCAAGGCGGGGCAGTCCGCCGACGAGTACACCAAGCTGCAGACCGCCCTGAAGGCCGGCTCGGGCGCGCCCGACGTCGCGCAGATCGAGTACTTCGCCCTCCCCCAGTTCGCGCTGTCGAAGCAGGTCGTCAATCTGGCGGAGTACGGCGCCGGGTCCCTGAAGGACAAGTTCGCCGCCTCCGCCTGGGGACAGGTCGCCATCAACGGCGGCGTCTACGGCGTCCCCCAGGACACCGGGCCGATGGCGATGTTCTACCGCAAGGACGTCTTCGACAAGGTCGGCATAAAGCCGCCCACGACGTGGACCGAGTTCCTCGACGCGGCCAGGAAGATCAAGAAGGCCGACCCGGACAAGTTCATCACCTCCATCGACCCCGGCGACGCGGGCGGCGTCGACAGCCTGATCTGGCAGGCGGGCGGCGTGCCGTTCAGGACCTCCGGCACCAGCGACGTCCGCATCGGGCTCGCCTCCGACCCCGGCGTCAAGCAGTGGGTGGACACCTGGGGCACGCTGCTGAAGGAGAAGCTCGTCGACCCGCAGCCCGGCTGGACCGACGAGTGGTGGAAGAGCATGGACTCCGGCAGGTACGCCCTCTGGCTGGCCGGCGCCTGGGCGCCCTCCCCGATGGCCGGCTCCATCCCGAAGTCGGCCGGCAAGTGGGCGGTCGCCCCGATGCCGCAGTACGACCCGGCCAAGCCCATGAACGCCGAGAACGGCGGCTCGTCGGTCGCCGTCATCCCGCAGAGCAAGAACATCCCGGCCGCGGTGGCGTTCGCCGAGTGGCTGAACTCCGACCCAGAGGCCGTCAAGTCGCTGAACACCGAGGCCGGGCTGTTCCCCGCCACCAAGGTCCTGCTCGGCGACCCCGCCTTCCGTGACGCGCCGCTGGAGTTCTTCGGCGGGCAGAAGGCCAACCAGATCCTCAGCGACGCCTCCGCCGCGGTCCGCACCGACTGGCAGTACCTCCCGTTCCAGGTGTACGCCAACAGCGTCTTCAAGGACACCGTCGGCCAGGCCCTCGACGGCGGCGACCTCGCGGCGGGCCTGAAGTCCTGGCAGGACCGCATCACCACCTTCGGCGACCAGCAGGGCTTCACGATCTCGTCCGGCGACTGACCTCCACCGCCCCGGCCGGAGGCCTCGGCGCACACCGTCCCGCCGCCTCGGCGCCGAGCGGACCGGGAGAGCTCGCGGGCGAACTGAACCACCCTTCGGACATCAAGCGAAAGCCTCACATCCGACGAGGGCGTGAACCGAGGCCGCGTGGGAGCCGTATCGCCATCTGGATCGGTTTTGGGTGTTCGGAGGAGAAAGTCCAATTACGAGCAGCTATATCCCGGCAGCGGGTCGGCGGGACGGCCGATGATCCGCGGCACCAGGCACGACCACCCGGCGGGCGGGCGGCCCGTGGACGCCGATCCCTGGCAGGTGGGCGGCTACCGCGTCCTGCGCAGGCTCGGCGAAGGCGGCATGGGAGTGGTCTACCTCGCCGAGGGGCCCTCGCGGGTGCAGGTGGCCGTCAAGGTGATCCACCGGCACCTCGCCGGTGACCCCGAGTTCCGCAGGCGGTTCCGCCGCGAGGTGGCCGCGACGCTGCGCGTGGCGAGGTTCTCCACGGCGCCGGTGCTGGACGCTGACGTGGACGGCGACATCGCCTACCTCGTCACCGAGTACGTCCCCGGGCCCACGCTCTTCGAGGCCGTCCGCACGCGGGGCCCGCTCTCCGGCTCCAGCCTGGAAGGACTGGCCATGAGCATGGCGGTCGCGCTCCGGGCCATCCACGCGGCCGACGTCATCCACCGGGACCTGAAACCGTCGAACGTGCTGCTCTCCCCGGTCGGCCCCAAGGTGATCGACTTCGGGCTCGCCTACCTGCCCGACTCCTCGACCCATTCGATCGCGGTCATGGGCACGCCCGCGTACATGTCGCCCGAGCACGTGCGCGGGCTGCCGATCTCGGCGTCGTCCGACATCTTCTCGTGGGCGGGCGTGGTGGCGTTCGCGGCCTGCGGGCAGCCGCCGTTCGGCGCGGGGGCGGGGCACGAGGTGCTCTACCGGGTCGTGCACGACGCGCCGAACCTGCCTCGGCTGGACGGCGTCCTCGGTGAGCTGGTCACCCGGGCGCTGGACAAGGACCCCGCCGGCCGGCCCGCCGCCGCCGAACTGGTCGAGTCCCTGGCGGCCGGCAAGGCCGGCCGTGTGGTCGTCGCGGTCCCGCGCGGCTCGCTTCTTCCCCGCGCGAAGGCGAAGGCGGTCGCCGCCGACGCCGAGACGGAGGCCGCGTCGGGAGGGCCGTCCGGCCTCGGCCCGCCACGCCGGCGGCGCTGGAGGTGGGCCGGTGCCGGCGCGGCGGCGCTCGCGCTCGTGACGGCGGGCGTCGTCCTCACCTCGCAGGCGAAGCTGACCATCTTCCAGCCCCCTCCGTACCCGGGCCTCTCGGGCGGCGACCTTCCCGGGCAACCTCCGGCGACCGGAGGCCCGATGGGTGAGAACCCGCTGCGGGCCAAGGACGTGCGGTTCTACCAGCAGCCCGGCACCGACGCCGCCCGCCAGGCGCGCACCTGGTCCGACCAGGGACGGACGGCCGACGCGTCCCTCATGCGGGCCCTGTCGCGCGTCCCCCAGGCCATGTGGCTGGCCGGCGGCTCACCCGCCGACGTCTCCCGCACGGCTCGGACCGCCGCGAGCGAGGCCGAGCAGGGGCACACCGTCCCGGTGTTCGTCACCAACGACATCCCCGGCCGTGACTGCTGGAACGGCGGTGCCGCGAACACCGGCGCCTACCGGGACTGGATCGACGCGGTGGCCGAGGGCATCGGGAGCCGTCCGGCGGTCGTCGTCCTGGAACCCAGCAGCCTGGCGAGGATGCCCGGCAGCGCGCAGTGCCCCGAGGGCGGCGAGACGGCCGCCAGGCAGCGCTACAGCGATCTCTCCTACGCGGTGGAGACCCTCGGCGGCCTCGCCCGCACCTCGGTTTACCTCGACGGGGGCCTCGCCGGCTGGCCCTCTGTCGCCGACAGCGCCGAGCGCCTGGTGAACGCCGGGGTGAGCAAGGCGGACGGCTTCTACGTCAACATGGTCGGCTACCGGACCACGGAGGCGTCGCTGGCCTACGGCGCGAAGCTGTCCAGGTGCGTCCACCTGAAGACGTCCTCGTCACCGGCGGCCACCTGCTTGGAGAACGAGCTCGCGGCCGTACCGGACGACCTCCCGGACCTCCCGCACTTCGTGGTGGACACCAGCCGGAACGGTACCGGCGAGTGGCAGCCGCCGGCCGGGCGGTACAAGGTGCCGGACGAATGGTGCAACCCGCCCGGCCGGGGCGCCGGCGCGCGGCCGACCACCGCCACCGGGCACCCTCTCGCGGACGCGCTGCTCTGGCTGAACAGCCCCGGTTTCTCCAACGGCCAGTGCGTGCGCGGCACCGCGGGGCCCGCCGACCCGGTGTACGGCTTCGTGACCCCCGCCTCGGGGCAGTGGTGGCCCGACCTGGCGCTGGACCGGGCGAAGAACGCCGTCCCGCCGCTGACCGAGAAGGACTGACGGCGTCAGGGCCGGACGGCCCCGATGAAGCGGCTCCGGCCGTAGGAGTCGAGGGTGACGACGCGGACGACGTCACCGGTGTGCGGGGCGTGCACCATCTTGCCGTCGCCCGCGTAGATGCCCATGTGCCCGAGACCGTTGCTGAACAGCAGGTCCCCCGGCTGCAGGTCGTCCATCGAGACGCGGCGGGAGGCGCCCCAGGCCCACTGCTGGTAGGTGGTGCGCGGCAGCTTCACCCCGGCCCTGGCCCAGGACGCCTGGGCGAAGCCGGAGCAGTCGAAGGAGCCCGGCCCGGTGGCGCCCCAGCGGTACGGCTTGCCCACCTGGGCGAACGCGAACTGCAGGGCCGTTCTGGCGTTGCCGGACGCCGTGCCGGTGTACTTGATGCCGCGGCTGTCGGGGTTGCCCGGGTTGAACTGGTTGAGCCGCCTCAGCAGGCGCTCCTGCTCGCCGACGAGCTTTTCGACCTGCTTCTTCTCCTTGGCGACGTCGGCGAGGGTCTTCGCCACGTCGTCGTAGGCCGCCTTCGCCGTGCCGACCCGCTGCCTGAGGCCGCGCGTTGCCTCGTCGAACCGCGCCAGCGTCTGGGCCCGGCCCTCCGACACCTGGTTCGCCAGCGCGAGCCCGGCCAGCGTACCGGCCGGGTCGCTCTGGGTGACGATGCCGCCGATGCTCGACAGGCCGCCGTACTGGTACATGCTCGACGCCGTCGAGACGACGCTCTCCCGGAGGGAGTCGACCTTGCTCCGCTCGCCGCCCAGCTCGTGGTCGAGCCGGTCGTACTTCTTCTTGGCGGCCTTGTACTTCTCGGCGACGGTGTTGTAGCGCTCGACCGTCTTGTCGGCCTGGTCCTGGAGCTTGGCCAGCCTCGCCTTGGCCTGCGCCACGGTCGGGCGCGGTTCGGCGGCCGCGCTCCCCTGCGAGGTCAGCAGGACGGCGGCGGCCAGCCCGGCGACCGCCGGAACAACTCTCGTCCGGATGCTGCGCACGGGCACACAGACCCCTTCCCTGATCAGCCGGCACCGCGGACGGGTCTGCCTGCGGGGGCTCAGGCAGACCCGCGGTGCTTCGCGACGGTTCGCAGCAGCAGGTACGCGCCGCCGTCACGTTCGGTTCAGCCGATCGGAGAATTCCTCAGGAAAGGGCCCGGCGGCCGCTGCCGTCCCGCTCGTGGCCGCCCTGCGTCTCGGTGACCTTCCCGGCGGAGACCCGTAGGTGGCGGGAGGTGTGCACGGCGTCCAGCATGCGCCGGTCGTGGGTGACCAGCAGCAACGTGCCGGGGTAGGAGGCCAGCGCGGACTCCAGCTGTTCGATCGCGGGCAGGTCGAGGTGGTTGGTGGGCTCGTCGAGCACCAGGAGGTTCACCCCGCGGGCCTGCAGCAGCGCGAGAGCCGCCCGGGTGCGTTCGCCCGGCGAGAGGGTGGCCGCGGGACGCATCACGTGGTCGGCCCTCAGCCCGAACTTCGCCAGCAACGTGCGGACGTCGGCGGGGGCGAGATCGGGCACCGCCGCGCCGAACGCCTCCACCAGCGGCTCCTCGCCCAGGAACAGCCCGCGGGCCTGGTCGACCTCGCCGACCACGACGCCCGGCCCGAGGGCGGCGTGCCCCTCGTCGAGCGGGATCCGCCCGAGGAGCGCCGCGAGCAGCGTCGACTTGCCCGAGCCGTTGGCCCCGGTGATCGCCACGCGCTCGGCCCAGCCGATCTGCAGGTCGACGGGGCCGAGGGTGAAGCCGCCCCGCCGGACCACCGCGCCGCGCATGGTGGCGACCACGGCCCCCGCGCGCGGGGCCACGGCGATCTCCATGCGCAGCTCCCACTCCTTGCGGGGCTCCTCGACCACCTCGAGCCGCTCGATCATGCGCTCGGTCTGCCGGGCCTTCGCCGCCTGCTTCTCGGTGGCCTCGCTGCGGAAGTTCCGGCCGATCTTGTCGCCGTCGGTGGCCTTGCGGCGGGCGTTCTTGACGCCCTTCTCCATCCACGCCCGCTGCGTGCGGGCCCTGGCCTGCAAATCGGACCGCTTCTCGGCGTACTCCTCGTACTCGGCGCGGGCGTGGCGGCGGGCCACCTCGCGCTCGGCGAGGTACGACTCGTAGCCGCCGCCGTAGGAGTTCACCTGCTGCTGGGCGAGGTCGAGCTCGACGACGCGGGTGACGGTGCGGGCGAGGAACTCGCGGTCGTGGCTGACCAGCACCGTGCCCGCCCGCAGGCCGGTGACGAACCGCTCCAGGCGTTCGAGGCCGTCGAGGTCGAGGTCGTTGGTGGGCTCGTCGAGCAGGAACACGTCGTACCGGCTGAGCAGCAGCGACGCGAGCCCGGCGCGGGCGGCCTGCCCGCCGGACAGCGAGGTCATCGGCTGGTCGAGGTCGACGGCGAGGCCGAGGTCGGCGGCCACGCCTTCGGCGCGTTCGGCCAGGTCGGCGCCGCCGAGGGCGAGCCAGCGCTCCAGGCCGGCGGAGTACGCGTCGTCGGCTCCGGGACGGCCCTCCACCAGCCCTTCGGTGGCGGCGTCGAGCTCCCGCTGCGCGGCGGTGACGCCCGTGCGGCGGGCCAGGAAGTCGGTCACCGTCTCACCGGGCCTGCGCTCGGGCTCCTGCGGGAGGTACCCGACGGCGGCCGTCGGGGGCGTCACCTGCACCACCCCGTGCTCGGGTGCGAGCAGCCCCGCGAGGATGCGCAGGAGCGTGGACTTCCCGGCGCCGTTCACGCCGACCAGGCCGACGACGTCCTCGGGGCCCACGACCAGGTCGAGCCCGGAGAACAGCACCCGGTCACCGTGTCCGGCGGCGATGTCCTTGGCGACGATGGTGGCGCTCATGCCTGAAACGGTATCCGTCCCGGCGAGCACATCGACCGATTAACACCCGTGCAGGCCGTTCCCGTCCCGGGACCGCCCGGTTACGATCATTGGGTGACGAGCGGCGGCGACGGCAGGCTTCTGGCGATCAGTGATCTGCACGTCGCCTACCCCGAGAACCGCGAGATCGTCGAGAAGCTCCGGCCCGGCTCCGACGACGACTGGCTGCTGGTGGCCGGCGACGTCGGCGAGTTCGCCGCCGACATCGAGTGGGCCCTCGCCCTCCTCGCCGAGCGGTTCGCGACCGTCGTCTGGGTTCCGGGCAACCACGAGCTGTGGACGCCCAAGGACGACCCGGTGCAGTTGCGCGGCGAGGCACGCTACATGCACCTGGTGGAGATGTGCCGGCGCCTCGGCGTGCACACCCCCGAGGACCCCTACCCGGTGTGGACGGGCCACGGCGGGCCGGTGACGATCGCGCCGCTCTTCGTCCTGTACGACTACACCTTCCGGCCGCCCGACACCACCAAGGAGGAGGCGCTCGCCTGGGCGCGCAAGTCCGGGGTGGTGTGCACCGACGAGTTCATGCTGCACCCGGACCCGTACCCCAGCAGGGACGCCTGGTGCCGGGCCCGGCTGCGGGAGACCGAGCGGCGTCTGGCGGCCCGTGACCCGGAGATCCCGACCGTCCTGGTCAACCACTTCCCGCTGGTCCGTGAGCCCACCGACATTCTGCGCTATCCGCAGTTCGCGCAGTGGTGCGGCACGGTGGGGACGGCCGACTGGCACCTGCGCTACAACGCGGCGGCCGTGGTGTACGGCCACCTGCACATCCCGAGGACCACCCGCCACGACGGCGTGCGCCACGAGGAGGTGTCGCTGGGTTACCCGCGCGAGCGGAAGATGTACGGCCTGGACGGCATGCGGGCGATGAGGCACGTCTTCCCCGACGAAACCGCCTCGTGATCGAGAAGATCCTTCCTCCCGGCGTCGTGTGGGCGGACACCTTCGACGACCCGCCCGGGGTGACGCTCTTCCCCGAGGAGGAGAAGCTCATCGAACCGGCGGTCGAGAAGCGGCGCAGGGAGTTCACGACGGCGCGCATGTGCGCCCGGCAGGCCCTCGGCCTGCTGGGGCTGCCTCCCACGCCGCTGCTCCCGGGCCCGCGCGGAGAGCCTCGCTGGCCGGACGGCGTCGTCGGCAGCATCACACACTGCGTGGGGTACCGAGGGGCCGTCGTCGGCCGGTCGTCCGACGTGACCACCATCGGCATCGACGCCGAGCCTCACGACGTGCTGCCCGAGGGCACCTTGGGCATCATCACCCTGCCCGACGAGCGCGACCACCTGCGCGAGCTGGCCCGGCAGGACGGGCGGGTCCACTGGGAACGGCTGCTGTTCTGCGCCAAGGAGTCGGTCTACAAGGCGTGGTACCCGCTCGCCCGCCGCTGGCTCGACTTCGGCGAGGCCAGGGTGCGCATCGACCCCGCCACGGGCACCTTCTCGGCCCGCCTCCTCGTCCCCGGCCCGCGGACCGACGGCGTGGAGCTCACCGGCTTCTCCGGCCGCTGGCTGGTCGACGACGACCTGATCCTCACCGCCATCGTCGTCCCCACCCCGGCCTCCCGGCCCATCCCGTGACCACCGCGGCCCCTCCACCGCTCCGGCCCATCGGTCCCCTTCCCGGCGCCGGTGCGGCGGGACGTGGTGCGGCGGTTCCGGCGCCGTTCACGGCGGGTTCCCGGCCGTCTCCCTCAGCCGGGCGGTGAAGCCGTCGAGGAGGGCATCGAGGGCGTAGTCGAAGCGGGACTGGTGGTCCTCGGGGGTGCCGAGCCCATCGGCGACGGCCTCGGCGATCAGCGGGAAGCCGTCGGTGTCCAGGTCGGGCTCGTCCTGGCCGGGCGGCGGGACCTCGGCCAGGGTGTGGCCGACCACGAAGGTGATCGTCGCGGTGATGGTGTGGAAGGCCTCCCGCAGCCCGAACCCGGCCTCCTTCAGGACCGCGACCCCCGCCTCCAGCACGCGCAGCGCCTCCGGCCGGCTCACCGGGCGTACGGCCACGAGGGGCAGCACGCCGGGGTGCCGCAGCAGTTCGCGCCGGTACCCCACGGCCGCCTCGCGGAGCATGGCCCGCCACGGCGTGCCCGGGGCGGGCGGCTCGGCCACGGCGCGGCTCAGGACGCGCTCGACCAGCCCGTCGAGCAGGGCCTCCTTGTTCGGCACGTAGTAGTACAGCGTCATCGCCTCGACGCCGACCTCCGCCCCGAGCTTGCGCATCGTCAACCCGGCCACCCCGACCTTGTCGACGAGGACGAGCGCCGCGTCGAGCACGCGCTCCCGGGACAGCTTCCCGCGTTCCATGCACCACCGCCTCACAACTTGACTTACAGCATAAGAGAAACGGCGCCGAGCGCCTCTTCAGCGGAAGGCGCGGCGGTAGGCGTGGGGGCTGACGCCGGTCACGCGCTTGAAGCGGTCGCGGAAGGCGGTGGGAGAGGTGAAGCCCACCTGGGCGCCGATGCGTTCGACGGTGTGGTCGGTGGTCTCCAGCAGGTGCTGCGCCTGGCGGATGCGGGCACGGTGCAGCCATTGGAGCGGACTCGTGCCGGTCTGCTCCCGGAAGCGGCGCATCAGCGTGCGCGGGCTCATCCCGGCATGGGCGGCGATGTCGGCCACGGTCAGGTCGCGTGCCAGGGAGGACTGCAGCCAGATGAGCAGGGGTTCGAGCGCCGAGCCCCGGCTCGTGGCCGGGAACTCCTGGACGATGAACTGGGCCTGCCCGCCCTCCCGTTCCAGCGGCATGACCGACAGACGGGCGGCGTCGGCGGCCACGGCGGAGCCGTAGTCGCGGCGGATCAGGTGCAGGCACAGGTCGAGCCCGGCGGCGGCGCCCGCGGAGGTCAGGATCTGCCCGTTGTCGACGTAGAGGACGTCCGGGTCCACCTCGATGCCGGGGTACGCGGTGGCCAGCAGGTCGGCGGCGAGCCAGTGCGTGGTGGCGCGCAGGCCGTCGAGGAGTCCGGTGGCCGCCAGGGGAAAGGTGCCCGAGCAGATGGAGGCGATCCGGGTGCCGCGGGCGGCGGCGGCCCTGACCGCGTCGCGGACGGCCGGTGAGAGCGGGGCCTTGGGGTCGGCGGTGCCGGGGACGATGATCGTGTCGGCGTCCGTGAGCCCGTCCAGTCCCCAGGGGGCGTGCAGGGTGAACAGGCCCGCGTCCACTTGGGGCCGCTCGGCGCAGACGCGCACCTGGTAGGCGGGACGGCCGTCCGGCAGACGGGTACGCGTGAAGACCTCGATCGGGGTGGACAGATCGAAGGGGATCACCTGGTCGAGGGCGAGGACGGCCACGGTGTGCATGGCGGAACGCTAGCCGCCCGCCTGTTTCCCGCCAAGCGGCCGAGCCAGCACGAATCCATGGACATGCTGGTCAGAGCATCTGGCGGTATCCCGTTGGGAGGTGTCGTGAATGCCACTGGGAGGTGATTCGGCCGCCTACTACCGTCGGTGGCGATTTCCAGCATCGACGAGAGAAGGAATTGTGAACCCGTCCGTCTGCGCCGGCACCGGCCCGGATCCCGCACCCATGAGCTTCGCGCCCGCGGAGGCGGCCAAATGATCGTGCAGGTCGGCTCGGCGATTCTGGTCGGCCTGATCTACTCCCTGGTCATGTCGCTGATCCCCGAACCGCACCGCCGCCCGTTCAACGCCGTCATGGTGGCGGGGGCGGGAGCCGCCTACCTCAGCGGCGGCGGCATGGGCGGCTGGGAGTTCCCCTTCACCGTCGTCGCCACCTACTGCGCCTACCGCGGCCTGAAGTCGTGGAACTGGATCGGCATCGCGTGGCTGCTGCACACCGCGTGGGACGTCGTGCACCACCTCAAGGGCAGCCCGATCATCCCCTTCTTCCACACCTCGTCCTTCGGCTGCGCCATCTGCGACCCGGTGATCGCCCTGTGGTGCTTCGGCGGCGGCCCCTCGCTGCTGGACTTCGTCCGCTCCCGGCGGCGGCCGGTGGACGAGGCCGCCTGACACACCTCTCAGCCCCGGTAGTCGCGCAGTTCGATGTTCTCGGCGGCCCTGCGGGCCATCTTGGCCGGCAGGTTCCTGCCCGGCAGGTACGGCATCACCTTGTAGTACCGGTTGAGGAACCCGGCCAGGAGCCGGCTGCTGGGCACCATCAGCGAGGCGACGCCGTCGCCCATCTTCTGGCAGCCCTCCGCGTACGCCCGCATCTCCTCCTCGTAGCGGGCGAAGGCGACACGGTGGTCGCCGCGCGCGGCGGCGAGCTCGCCCGCCAGGACGTACGCGCCGACCAGGGCGAGCCCGGAGCCCATGCCCGACAGGGACGACGGGCAGTAGGCGGCGTCCCCGGCCAGGGCCACCCGGCCGCGGCTCCAGCGGTCCATGTGGACCTGGCTGACCGAGTCGAAGTAGAAGTCGGAGGCGTACCGCATGTCGTGCAGCAGCCGGTCGCTCTGCCAGCCGTTGCCCGCGAAGTGCTCGGTGAGGACGGCCTGCTGCCGCGCGACGTCGCCGCGGTCGAGGTCCAGTTGCGGGGAGGCGAAGTAGAAGACGGCCTTGGCCTCGGTGTTGTGCCGGGAGCTGTACATCGCGACCAGTTTGCCCGCGGTGCGATAGCCGTGCCCGGTGTGGTCGAGCCCCAGGTGGTTGGCCGTGGTGAAGATCGCGCAGTACACGCCGAGGTGCTTGACGAACTGTTCCTCCGGGCCGAAGGTCAGCCTGCGGGTGACGGAGTGCAGCCCGTCGGCACCGATCACCAGGTCGAACCTGCGGGGCGCGCCGCGCTCGAAGGTGACGTACACGCCGTCGGCGTCCTCGGTGAGCGAGCTGATCGAGTCGCCGAAGATGTACTCGGTGTGGTCTCTGGTCGCCTCGTAGAGGATCCGCGCCAGGTCGCCCCGGAGGATCTCGATGTCGCCGGCGAACAGGTCGGCGGGCATCTTGGCCTGCTCCTTTCCGGCGCTGTTCACGTACGACATGGCGCCCACGCCGGTGCGGGCGCGTTCGAGGTCGGCCAGGATCCCCATGCGGCGCAGGACGGTCAGGTGCGCCACACCCCTGAAGTCGACGGCGTACCCGCCGTCACGGAGAGCGGGGGCGCGCTCCACGATGGTCGCCTTGAAACCGTGCCGGTGGAGCCAGTAGGCGAGGGCGGGGCCGGCGACGGAGGCGCCGGAGATCAGGACGTTGGTGTTCTCCATGCCCCAGAGCCTCCACCGGACCACTCACCGCGCCCTCACCGCGCGCTCACCGCCTTCACCGCCGGCTCACCCAGCCCTTCAGCCCGCTAGCGAGTGCTCACCGCTTCGACGACGCTCTCGGGGAGGCCCATCATGCGGAGCACATCGGGTAGGGGGCCGCCCATCACCGCCGCCGACTCGGCCGCCTCCCGGTAGCGCTTCCGGGCTCCGGCGTGGTCGCCGCGCGCCTCGGCGACACGGCCCAGCCCGGCCAGGGCCCGCACCCGGTTGCCGATGCTCCTGACCCAGTGCGGGTCGAGCTTCTCGGCGGCCTCCCCGTACAGCCGCTCCGCCTCCGCCAGGTCGCCCTCCAGCAGGGCGATGTCCCCCAGCCCGCGCAGGGCCGCCGCCAGGGAGGCCGAGCTGCCGGCGCGGCGGGCGAGGGCCGCGGCCCGGCCGTAGTCGGCGCGGGCCGCCGCCACGTCGCCGCCGGCCAGGTGGTCACCCCGGTTGACCAGCAGGTCCGCACCGTCCTCCAGGGCGCCGAGCCGCTCGGTGAGGGTGAACGCCTCGTCGGTCAGCGCGACCGCCGTCCCCCGATCGCCTCTGGTGGCGGCCAGGGCGGCGAGCGAGTCCAGGGCCAGCGCGCTGCCCCACCGCTCGCCGAGCGCGCGGAACCCGTCCAGCGCCGCGCCGAAGAAGCTTTCGGCCTGGGCGGTGTCACTCTCGCCGAGGTTCCCCCATCCGAGGACGTACATGGCGGTCGCGCGCACCCACGGGTCGGGGCAGTCGCGCTGGGACGAGACGAGGGTGTAGGCGTCCAGCAGGTCGCCCTCGCCCACGTTCCGCATGACCCACAGCAACAGGACGGCCGGGTATCGGCCCGGCCGGGCGCCGGGCCAGGCGGCCGCCAGGGCCTGCCCGGCCCGTTCGCGGTGCCGCCGCCACACCGGCCGCCCGGCGGCGCCGGACGCCGCCAGCAGCACGCAGGCCACGTACTCCTCGCCCAGTCCGGCCGGAGGCTCCTCGCCGATCACCTCCAGCAGCGCGATCGCCTGCGGCGCGACCGCCGCGGCCGCGCCGCGGATCCACAGGTAGGTCGAGGCCGCGGCGAGCAGTTCGAGGCCGATCTCCACCTCCCGCGCCTCGACCGCCCAGGTCAGGGCCGCGAGGAGATCGCCGTGCTCGGCCGTGAGGACCGGCATCCACTCCAGTTGTTCGGCCCGCCGGAGATGCGGGTCGGCGGCGCGGAGCAGCTCCAGGAGATGCCGGGCGTGCGCCCGCCGTACGGTCTCGAGTTCGCCCGCCGCGTCCAGCCGTTCGGCGCCGTACGCCCGGATCGTCTCCAGCATCCGGTAGCGGCCGCCCGCGACCTCCAGGAGCGACTTGTCGGCCAGCGACTCCAGCGTCTCGCCGTCGGCGCCGCACACCCGCAGCGCGGACGCGGCCGTCGCGCCCCCGGCGAAGACCGTGAACCGCCGCGCCGCCTCCTGCTCGGACTCCGGCAGCAGGTCCCAGCTCCACGCGACCACCGCGCGCAGCGTGCGGTGCCGCTCATCGGCCGTACGGCTGCCCCGGGCCGCGACGCCGAGCCGGTCGTCCAGCCGTCCCGCGAGGTCGTCGACGTCGAGGGTGCGCAGCCGCGCAGCCGCCAGCTCGATGGCCAGCGGCAGGTCGTCCAGGGCGGCGCAGATCCGCCGTACCAGCGCGGGGTCGGCGGCGAAACCGCGCCGCACGGCGGCGGCGCGGTCGGTGAACAGCTGTACGGCCGCGTCGGCGTCGAGCGGCCGAACCTGCCGGAGGTTCTCCCCGATGATGCCGAGCGGCTCCCGGCTCGTGGCCAGCACGCGCAGCCGCGGGCAGGCGGCGAGCAGCCGGGCCGCCAGCGCGGCGACCTGGTCGACCAGGTGCTCGCAGTTGTCCAGCACGAGCAGCAGCACCCGGTCCGACAGCGCCGCGATCAGACGGTCGAGCGGCGCCTGCCCGCCGGCGGCCATCTGGAGGCCGTTCTCGCGCAGGCCGAGCGCGCCCAGCAGCGCCTGCGTGAGCCCGGCCGCGTCGCGTAGCGGCGCCAGCTCGACGAAGCACACGTCGTCGGTGACGAGCCCGGCGACCTCGACGGCCAGGCGGGTCTTGCCGACGCCGCCGGGGCCGGCCAGCGTGACCAGCCGGGCCACGCGCAGCAGGCCGGTGACCTCGGTGACGTCCTCGGCACGGCCCACGAAGGCCGTCAGCTGTGCGGGCGGCGCGGCGGGCGACGGCGACGGGTCGGCGGTCAGCAGCTCGTGGTGGAGCGCGACCAGTTCCGCCGACGGATCGGCGCCGAGCTCGTCGGCCAGGTGCCGCCGGGTCTCCTCGTACACCGCCAGCGCCGCGGCCTGCCCGCCGTCGGCGAACAGTGCCCGCATCAGCAGGGCCGCCGGCCGTTCCCGCAGTGGATGGCGGCCCACGAGCTCGCGCAGCTCGGGTACGGCCGCCCGGTGCTCGCCGAGCCGCAGCTCCCCCTCGATCCGGTCTTCCAGCGCTCCGAGGCGCTGCTCCTCCAGCCGTACGGCGGCGGCCTGGGCCGTCTCGCTCTCGGCGAGGTCGGCCAGCGCGGGCCCCCGCCACAGCCGCAGGGCCTCCCGCAGGAGCGCGACCGCCCGTCCGGCGTCGCCGTCGCGGAGCGCGGCGCGGCCGTCCCCGGCCAGCCGCTCGAAGCGGCAGGCGTCCACGTCGTCATGCGGGACCACGATGCGGTACCCCGCCCCGGCCCGCTCGATCGCGGCCTCGGGGCCGAGGGCCGCACGCAACCTGGACACCTGGGACTGCAGCGAGTGCGCCGACAGTGCCCCGGCCGGGTCGATCTCGTCGGCCAGCCGGTCGGCCGACACGACCTCGCCGGGGCGGACCAGCAGCAGGGCCAGCAGGGCCCGGCGCGCCGGCCCTCCCAACGAAAGCTCGGTCCCGTCGTCACGCCACGCCCGGGTCTCACCGAGTATTCCGAACCGCATGCGGGCGATTATCCACGGGTACGCGGCCCGGCGATCGGCCTGAGGTGCGTACGCCCAGATGACGCGGCCGTACGACTTGCGCGTACCGCCGGCACCAAGCGGCCGTACACCTCCCGCGTACCGCCGAGGCCCTGTCGTCAGGCGAAGGCGATCGGCCCGAGGTAGGTGCCGCCCGAGACGTCGACGGTCTGGCCGGTCACCCAGCGGCCCTGCGGGCCCGCCAGGAAGGCGACGACGTCGGCGATGTCCTCCGGCTCACCGAGCCGCCCGAGCGCGGTGATCGCCTCGATCCCGGCGACCACCTCGGGGATCGAGGCGTAGCCGGCGGTCATGTCCGTGCGCACCGCGCCGGGCGCGACCGTGTTCACCGTGATGCCCCGCCGGCCGAGCTCGTTGGCCAGCGACGGGGCCATCGACTCCAGCGCCGCCTTGCTGATGGTGTACGCGATCTGGGTGGACACCGCGAACCTGCTGGCGGTCGAGCCCATGTTGACGATGCGGCCGCCGTCGTTCAGCAGCGGCAACGCCCGCTGGATCACGAAGAAGGGCGTGGCGACGTTGACCGCGAGAACCCTCTCGAACTCCTCCTGGGTGACCTGGGCGATCGGCTTGCTCGAAGCGATGCCCGCGTTGTTGACCAGGATGTCGAGCCCGCGTCCCGCCAGTCCGGCGGTCACGCCCTCGAACAGCCGGTCCACCGCGCCGTCCTCACCGAACCGGGCCCGGACGGAGAAGGCCTGCCCGCCGCCCTCCTCGATCCGCGCCACGGTCTCCTTCGCCGCACCCTCGTCGCCGCCGTAGTGGACGGCGACCAGCGCGCCCTCGGCGCCCAGCCGCAGCGCGGTCGCCCGCCCGATCCCCCGCGAACCGCCCGTCACCAGCGCCGTCTTCCCGGTCAGCATGCCCATCTGTCAGCTCCTCGCTCAGTGCCCGATCCCCTTGGACCCGGCGACGAGGTCAACCTTCGCGACGCCCGCTCACCGCCCGCTCACCACCGGCTCACCGGCTCGGCGGCGGCGAAGGCGACCGCCGCGCCGTGACGGCCGTGAGCACCGCGGCGGCCAGCATCAGCAGCGCGGCCAGCCACGGCAGGCGGGCCGCGCCCTGCCATTCGAGCCCGAACGCCCCCAGGGCGCCCGACAACGACACGGCGAGATAGAGCGCCGACTGGTAGAGGGAGGTGACCATCCCGGAGCCCGGCCCCGCCATGGTGATCATCAGGTGCTGCTGTGGTGTGGTGACCGAGAACGAGAGGAAACCGGTCACCACGACGGCCACCACGGCCGCCGCGAGCGTGTCGCGTCCCAGCGGGGTGAGGACGAAGGCGGCGGCCAGGGTGAGCGTCACGATCACGATCACGCGCCGTGGGCCGTACCGATCGGCGAGGCGGCCGGCGGTGAGATTGCCCGCCGTGCCGGCCAGGCCGAAGGCCAGCAGCAGGACGGCCAGCGTCGAGCCGCCCGAGGCGGCGGGGGCGAAGATCTCGCTGATGTACGTGTACGGGATGTAGATGCCCACGAACGCCACGACGGTCGTGGCCAGCACGGCGATGATCCGCCGATCGCGCAGGGGGGCCAGGAAGGCCCGCAGTCCGCGGCTGCCGTTGCCGTGTACCGGGGGAAGGCGCCAGGCGATGGCCGGCACCGCGAGCAGCGCCAGGGCGGTGACCACCCACATCGTGATGCGCCAGTCCAGCAAGCCGCCGATCACCGTGCCCAGGGGGGCGCCCAGGACCAGCGAGGACGTCATTCCGAGCATCACGATCGAGATCGCCCGCCCGCGTTCGCGCTCGCCCGCCAGCATGGCCGCGGTGGCGCTCGCGGTGGCGGTGAACATGGCGGCGCCCGCGCCGGCGATCACCCGGGACGCCAGGATGAGGCCGAAGCCGGGCGCGAGCGCCGTGACGGCGTTGCCGACGGCGAAGAGCGTGAGGGCCGTGACCAGGACCCGGCGTCGCGGCCACGACGCCGTCAGGGCGGCGAGCACGGGCGCGAACACCGCGTACGCGATCGCGAACACGGTCACCAGCTGTCCGGCCGCCGCCACGCTGACGTGCAGGGATGTGGCGATGGGCGGCAGTAGACCGGCGACCACGAAGCCGTCGGTGCCGACGGCGAACGCCCCGAAGGCCAGGACGGCGGCATGTGGCCGCCAGCGCGTGAGAGGTGGGTCGGTGTGCAGCGTCGAGGCCATGACGCATCCTCCGATAGACGTCGTTAATTACGATCCAGATCGTAATACTATTCCGACGAGTATCGTAAAGGGGTACGGCTGTCGGGAGGAGTGACGCGGTGGAGACCTGGATGGCTCAGCCGGACCTCGACGAGATCGACGTGTCCACGGTGCTGCAGGCGTTGGCCGACCCGATGCGGCTACGCATCGTGCAGCTGCTCGACCAGACGGACGAGTCCACGTGCACCGCGCTCGACCTGCCCGTGAAGGTCTCGACGGTGTCCCACCACGTCAACGTCCTGCGTCACAGCGGCATCGTCTCCACGCGCATCGACGGCACGGCGCGCCCGAGCCGGCTGCGCAAGGAGGATCTGGAGCGCCGCTTCCCCGGCCTGCTGGCCTCGATCCTCACCGCGACCCCACCACGCCGCCCCACCCAGTGAGCCCCGAGCCGAGGCAACGGCACGGCGGGCCGGTGATCTGAGCGACCGGCAGCGGCGGAAGGCGACCTGATCCTTCCTCACGGCTCACCGAGTCGGTCGATTCCGTGATGGGGTTCGCCGGTGGGATCAGGTTCACAAGGAGCTGAACCAGAACTTGGGAGGGGAGATCTTCGGATCGACCACATGGAGTCGGTTCGACGGGGTCGGGTCTATTCCTCGTAATGCGATCAAGCGCTGACCGTCCGCTTCTTCGAGCAGCGCCAGCGCTCCTGGCAGACCTGCGGCCACCGTCGCGATCGCGATGCTCAATCCAGTCAAACCTGCGTGTCTGTGCGGGTACTCGATCCGATGCAGCCCAGAAACCCTGATGGCGGCCACTTCTCGCTCGCGCCGCATCTGCCGGCCGTCATTGGTCAAGATCACATGGAAACCCTCGGCCGCCGCACGAGCATAAAGACTCTCGTCACGGGTCCCCGACCAGCCCGGAAGCTCCAGCAGATGCGTGATCTCGTGGTTCAGGATGAAGGCATCGAGCGCCTGACGCAGTTGCTTGGGGACGTTCTCATCCAGCAACAGCCTCACGGGGCTCCCTGGAAGGTTCGTAGCTGTCGACGTAATCGGCGAAGTCCGCCGCGTCTCTCGCGGCCGATGCGGTGACATTCGGGTAGTACTCGGAGATCCGATCGGCGGGAACACCGTCCCGTAGCAGCGCCGCCACATCGTCGTATGGGATGCGGGTTCCTTCGATCACCGGGACGCCACCACGGACTCCCGGATCGAGGGTCACGTGCTCGCGTGGCTGCAGTAGATCCGGAATGTGCCGGCCATCGCGATAGAAGGGGCGGAGCACGTCGACCATGTCGTGAATGACGAGGTGCGCTTTCTGGTGTACGAGGTCGGTCGCCCGTTCGTGTTCCACCAGGTAGATCGTGCTGCCGTCGGCCACGAGCCGGTATGCCGATAGATGCTCACATTCATCTAGATCGTCCCGCAGCGTGTCCAAGGCCCGCCGGATCTTCTGCAATGACGCGTCGTTGCGCAGCCTGACGCATGTTCGTAGCGCTACGACGTCTCGGAACGAATAGAGGATGGGCCGCACATCGGAAATCTCTGGCACGAGTACCGCTCCGCGGCCCGAACCGGCCCTCCGCCAGTGAGCCAGCTGGCGAAGCGTGGCCCCCGACAACGCTGCGGCCAGCTTCGGACTGTAGGACACCCGCTTCACCTCCTCTCGCGTCGTGACCGGCGCAAGCCCGGCTACCGAGCCATCATCGCAAACATCTCACTGAGACTCATGTGTGTTCGGGCACGTCGGCGATGCAATGGCGCCGTGGAAGTCCCTTTGAAGTACTTATCCGACTGTTCCTGATCCCAGAGGAGAGGACGTCATCATCTCGAACCAGACCGTCCGGCTCGTCCCGGTCTGTGTCCAGCCCCACGCCGAGGACAGCTCCCTGACCAGCCAGAGACCACGTCCGCTCTCGCTCAACGGGTCGGCCTGCGCCGGGATCATCGGGACAGAGGTGGTCGAGCCCTCGTCGACCACCTCTATGCGGATCGTCTCGCCGTCGTCGTACACCCGAACGCTGACCATGCCGCCCGGCCGGCTGCCCGACTCCGAATACTTCACGGCGTTCGCGAACACTTCCCCGACCAGAAGCTCGACGTCGTCCGCCTCTCCTCGTCCGGTCTGTGACAGCACCATGCGCACGTACGCCCGCGCGATCGCCACCGAGCTGAGCCTGCCGAGCAGCTCGACCGAGCCGAGGAGATCCATGGTCCTCACTGCGCGACCTCCCAGACCCGCTCCGCCGCGTCCTCCGCCAGGGCCCGCACCCTCTGCCCCTCGCCCCGCCCCCACGTGAAGAACCACATCCCCTTGCGGGACACCGCCATGACCCTCAGCGCAGCCGAGGAACGCGGCACCAGAAGGACCGGCTCCTTCTTCACCTTCAGCTCCACGGCCGCTCCCAGTCCCCGCAACCGCAGCTCCCAGGCCAGCCGAACCAGGTGAATGAATTGTTGTTGGGAGTACTGCGCCGTATCGGTGCCCACGTTCACCGCCCACCTCTCCGGATCCGCGCACACGCGAGAGCCTTTCCTGTCAAACGCCCTTCGACATGTGCGCCAATTTGTCCGATTACTGTCACATCCACGCAGTGACAGCTCCCGCGACTTTCAGAGTGCCGACGAAATGGCTTGACCGGAGGTGAGATCGGTGGACAATCGGATCCCAAAGTGCCCCACCACAAGGAGAGCCTCGTCAAGTTTCGTCAAATAGGTGTCACACCGAGAGGACAGCAGCGAAGGAACGGAATGTCGAACGACCTTGATCCGCGCTTGACGCCACTTCAGCGCTTCGGAAGGGAGCTGGCTCGAGTTCGAAAGGCGGCAGGTCTTACACAGATACGGCTCGGCAAGCACCTGGACTGCTCGTCATCACTTGTCGCACACATTGAAAAAGGGGACAGAACTCCAAAACCGGAGTTTGCCGCCGGATGCGATCGCATCTTCGGGACGGGAGACCGTTTTTCCCGACTATGCCGCAATATCACCTCTCCAGCCGGTCCGGGCTGGTACCTCCGCTGGACGGATGAGATCGAACCTCGCGCGCACGTGATGCGGAGCTGGGATCCCCTATTGGTTCCCGGGCTTCTCCAGACCGAGGACTACGCGCGGGCCATCTTCCGTGGCGGCCTCGCCACCACCGAGGAGGAGATCGAACAGCAAGTCGCGGCCCGCATGCGACGGAAGGTGATTCTCGACGTCGAGAAACCCCCCACCCTTTGGGTGCTACTCGATGAGTGGATACTTCGCCGCCCTGTCGGCGGAGCCAGAGTCATGTACGAACAACTCGACCACCTCGTAACCATGGCCGCGCTTCAGAACGTAACGGTGCAGGTTGTCCCTTATGACACCACTTGCACAACGGGCTGGCAGTCGAGCTTCATCATCGCCGAACTCCCAGACGCACCAACTGCGGTATCCGTGGACTCCGCAGGAGAGGGGGAAGTGTCAACGGACCACAAGTTCGTCGCGCTCATCTGGGCGAGATATGACAAGATACGAGCAGAGGCGTACCGTCCTGGTCAATCCGTCGAAATGATCAAGGAAGCGCGAGACCAATGGAAGCACCAGACCTGACCATGGCCACGTGGAAGAAGAGTTCCCGCAGTGGCGAGAATGGCGGGAACTGCGTCGAGGTCGCCACCAACCTCCCCGGGCTCGTAGCCGTCCGCGACAGCAAGAATCCCGGCGGGCCTGTCGTCGTCTTCTCCCCTGGTGAATGGCGGTCGCTCCTCGGCGGCATCAAGAACGGCATACTCGCCTTCACGGCCGGCCACTGATCAGGCCATCCCGCCTGCCGGCGTGGCGAGCGGGGACCGGTGCCGCGTCAGGCGACGCTCGCCCTGTGACCATGTACGCGCTGGCCGGGAACGGGTTCCGGCCGGCGCGCCGGGCACTGCGATGTCGGGTCAGCTCAGATGCCGGGTGAGGAAACCCAGCGAGCTGTCCACTTCGAACGACGGCACATCCCCGTGCTTGCCGGGATTGGCATGCAGCGTCTTCTCAGCCGAGGCCAGGGCATCGAACAACGCCAGGCTCTGGTCCCGCGGCACCAACTGGTCGTCCCACTGGACCAGGAACTGCACCGGTACGGTCATCCGCGCGGCGTCTTCGGCCAGTCCGTGCACGCCGAGCAGGCCCAGCACCGCGGCGCGGATCCGGGGCTCCGCGACGATGAGCGGGATGCCGAGACCGCAGCCCATCGACATGCCGCAGTAGCCCACCGGACCGGTGCCGACGTGGTCGAGGAGCTGGACCGCGGTCAGGACCGCCTGCCAGTCCGCGACGGCCTGACCGGCCAGGTGGCCGTGCATGCCGGCGACCAGCGCGCCCGGGTTCTCACCGGCTGCCATGCCGGCCCGCATCTCGGCCACGATCCGGGCGAACTCCTCGGTCCTGGGCCGCTCCCCGTGGCCGGGTGCGTCGATCGCGACGACCGCGAAGCCTTCGACGGCGTAGCGGCGCGCGTGGGCCACGATGCCGGGGGCCATCTTGTGCTGCCCGCCGCCGTGGCCCAGCAGGATCAGGGGACGAGTGCCGCGGGCGCCTTCCGGCGTCCACAGCACACCGGGGATCTCGCCGAGGGTGAAGAACTGTTCGGTGACGCCGTCCGACGACGTCTGGGAAATGAAGCGCATCAGCGTTTCAAGCCTTTCGGGGTGCCTTGGACGGGCGCTCCCTAGGCCATGCGAAGGAGGGAGCCCCGACGTGTCACAGCGTTGATCGGTCTCACCTCCTCGGATGTGCGGTGGTGCACGGCGACGCCGAAGATATCAAAAGATCATCACTCGCGTCCCGATGGGGCGGACCGGATCTGATCGCCGATCGCGCCGGCGACCGTTGCGCCGCTCAGCCGGATGTCTCGGAGTGTCCGAGCGGGTTCAAGCGGCCGGCCAGGAAGGCGATGATCTCGTCCCTGGCCTTCAGCGTGGGATGTCCTTCCTCGTCGACGAGGTGGGCGGTGACAACGCTGTGGGGGGTCCCGACCACGTCGCGGAAGAACGGTGGCGGGCTCGTGTTCGCGGAACCGCCCGGAAGAACACGGCCGTCGAAGGCGTCACCGAGGAGTGCCCGGTAGGCGGCGAAGCGCCGGCCGGTGCACCAGCGGTCGTCGTCGAAGCGGTAGGCGAGCACCTTCAGTCCGTCGCGCGCGATGCGGTCCCGGACCGCCCGCGCGTCCTCGTCGCTGATCTCGAGTCCGGCAGGGTCGTCCAGCGGCAGCGACGGGTGGTTGACCACTGGCGCGATGACGGCCGGCTCGAGCGCCATGGTGAGAGCGAAGTTGCCGGTGAAGCACAGTCCGATCGCGCCGACTCCCGGGCCGCCGCATTCGGCATGGGCCTGGCGCGCCAGGCCGCGCAGCCATGCCGTGACCGGGCTGGTGCCGCCCCCGGCGAACGCGCGGAACTCGGCACTGACACACGCGCGGCGCACGACCTCCGTACCCTCCTCGGCCGTGGGATAGGCGCCGTCGATCCCGAAGAGTGAGGGGACGTAGACGGTGAAGCCCGCGTCCCGCACCCACCGCGCCAGTCGAAGGACGTCGGGACTGATGCCGGGCATCTCCGGCATCACCACGACGGCCGGGCCGGAACCCGCGGCGTACACGGTCTTCACCACCCCCTCCACGTCCACGAGTCGCCGGGAGAAGTCCGTGATCATGTCGTCGAGTCGTCCGTTGGCAGCGCTCATGGCGACAGCGTGGCCCGATGCCCCCGTACGAGGTGAGGGGCGGGATCGCCACATATGCAGGTAATCTCGCCATGCACGGGTGGTGAGGAGGCGAGCGTGAGCGCGCTGCGGGTCGGTGTCCTGGCCTATCCGGGCTGCTTCGCGTCCGAGGTGTTCGGCGTGCCCGATCTCCTGACGATGGCCACGCACGTTGCCGGACCGGGCGGCTCCGCGTACGAGGTGTCGATCGTCTCGCCTCGTCGTCGTGTCACCGCGTCGGGTGGCGCGGCGTTGGACATCTCACCGCTGCGCGAGGTGGATGTCCTTGTCGTGCCGGGGTTCGAGCTCGCGCCGGGCCTCGACGTGGACGCGAAGCTCGCACCCCTCGCCCCTGAGATCGCGGCGATCCGCGCACACGCCGCCGCGGGCACCGTCGTCGTCTCGATCTGTGTCGGAGCGTTCCTGCTCGCCGAGGCCGGTCTCCTCGACGGACGCCGTGCTACGACGGCCTGGCTCCTCGCGGACGAACTGGCTCGACGCTGCCCGGACGCCGACGTCCGGCCTGAGCGCCTGGTCGTCACCGACTCGGGGGTGACGACGACGGCGGCCTTCAGCGCCATGTACGACTTCGCGCTGGATCTGATCCGCCGGCACAGCGGTGCCGGCGTGGCACGGACCACCGCCCGGGTGGCGCTCGTCGACGACGCGCGATCGTCCCAGACTCCGTACGTCGACGCGCGATTTCTCCCGCAGCCCGGAAACGAGTTCTCCCACAAGGTCATGCGACGGCTCGACCAGAACCTTGCCGCTCCGTACGACCTCGCCGCGTTGTCGGACACGTTCAGGGTCAGCACCAGGACGCTGCTGCGGCGCTTCGCGGCCGATACCGGCCAGAGCCCGCTGGAGTACCTGCAGTCGTCGCGTGTCCGTCGCGCCCGCCACCTCCTGGAGACCACGGACCGAACCGTCGCCGACATCTCCGCCGCGGTCGGATACGGCGACCCCGGCACGTTCGCAGCCCTCTTCGCCAAGCACACCGGACGACGCCCGAGGGACTACCGCGCGGCCTTTCGCCGGGTCGACTGAGACCGGATGCTCAGGCCCGCTCGGCCCCGGCGGCGGGACGATCAGAGGTGGTCGGTCGCGAGGATGCGGTTGGTCTCGTCGTAGGGGATGCCGTCGGCCGTGGAGTCGTAGGTGCCCTTGCCGAGCAGCTCGGCCGTCGCGCGGGCGGCCACGGCGTAGGCCGCCTGCGCGATGGCGGCGCCGAGGCTGACGCGTACCGCGCCGGCGGCGGCGAACTCCCGCACGGACGGCGCGCCCGCCCAGGCCATCACCGCGATCGGCAAGGGTCCGGCCGCGAGTTCGGCGACCGCGTCGAGGTCGATCAGTCCGGGCATGAACAGGCTGTCGGCCCCCGCTTCGGCGTACACGGCCGCGCGCCGCAGGGTCTCCCGCACCCGCTCGCGAACGGAACCCGAGCCCGCGAGGAACACGTCGGTGCGCGCGTTGATCCACACCGGCACCCCGAGGCGGTCGGCGGCGGCGCGGGCCGCGCGGAGCCGTTCGGCCTGCTCGGCGGGATCGAACAGCGCGGCGCCGGCGCGCCCCGAGCGGTCCTCGATGTTCACACCGACGGCGCCGGCCCGCACGACGGCGGTCATGGTGGCGGCCACGGCCTCGGGCTCGTGCCCGTAGCCGGCCTCGATGTCCGCGCTGACCGGCACCGGCACCGCGGCGGCGATGCGCTCGACGACCGCCGCGGCGCGCTCGGCCCCCAGGTCCGCGCCGTCGGGCACACCGAGCGACCATGCGACGCCCGCACTGGTGGTGGCGACGGCCTTCGCTCCGGCACCCGCGATCGTGACCGCCGAGGCGACATCCCAGGCGTTGGGCAGCAGCAACGGGTCTCCGGAAGTGTGGAGGCCGGCGAAGATCTTCGCTTGACGCACCTGGTCGCGCATGGAGGTTCCTGTCATCGGGTCTGTGGTCATGGTGCTCCACGCTACCGGGGGCCACCCGGCCTGGCCGGACATATTCGGACAGGCCGGGGGTGCATCGGCCGGCGATCAGCTCCTTGGCGGTCCAGGCGCGCCCATCTGTCGCCGCGACCGCGGTTTCTTCAGGCGACGAGGGCTTTGAGCAGGTCGCGCAGGGATTCCTGTTGCGTGGGGCTGAGCGTGGCCAGCGGCGAGTGGGCGTTCAGTCGTTCCAGAACGTCGGCCCGGCGGCGTTCGCCCGCGGGTGTGAGCACGATCTGCTTGGCGCGCCGGTCGGTCGGGTGAGGCCGCCGCTCGATCAGGCCCTGCTGTTCCAGCCGGTCGAGAACGAATGTGGCGTTGGAGGCCTCGCAGACCATCCGCTTGGCCAGTTCGCGCGCGGTGATCGGGTCCGACAGCTCTCGCAGCGCGATCACCTGGGTGGGGGTCAGAGCCAGTTCGTCGGCGACGGCGCGCACGTGGGTGTCCAGCTTCTGGGTGAACCGGTGGATCAGCTTGCACACGTCCCGGTCGATCTGCCCCTCCGTCTCCGGGTCCGCCACCGCGTCACGTCGCTCCGCCATGCCGCCAGTGTAGTCGAACTGTTTCGAGTCATGATAGTTATGACTCGGAACATACGAGCTCGAATCAAATTGGGGCGATGCCATGCCGCTTCTGGTCTTCTCTCTCATGCTGGTGGTCTTCGGCCTGACCACCGGAGAGTTCGTCATCGCCGGGATCCTGCCGGACGTGGCACGCGAGTTGTCGGTGTCCGTCCCGGCGGCGGGGCTGCTGGTCAGCGCCTACGCCCTCGGCATGATCGTCGGAGGGCCGGTGGTCACCACACTGACCGCGCGGCTGCCCCGCCGGCCGCTCATCGCTGGGCTCGTCGCCACCTCCGTCGCCGGGAACGCCGCCTCGGCCCTCGCCCCCACCTACCCGGTCCTGCTGGCCGCGCGCTTCGTCGCCGGTCTGGTCGTGGCCACCTTCTTCGCCGTCGCGATCTCCACCGCCATCTCCACCGCCCCCGAGGGCAGGCAGGCCTCCACCGTGGCGCGGCTGACGCTGGGCATGAACCTGGGGATCGTCGCCGGCACTCCGCTGGGCACCTTCATCGGCCACAACTTCGGCTGGCGGGCGATCTTCGCCGCCGTGGCCGTGTTCAGCGCCGCCGCCCTGGTCCTGGTGCTGCGATCGGTCCCCGACCAGCCCGCACCGGCCGTCGGCTCGCTGGTGGGCGAGCTGCGCGTGTTCGCCGGGCGGGACGTCGTTCTGGCCATCGCCCTGACCTTGGCGGGGAACCTGGGGGTCGTCACCGTCTTCAGCTTCCTGGCACCGCTGGCCACCGATGTCAGCGGGTTCTCCGAGGGGGCGGTGCCGGTGCTGCTGCTGGTGTACGGAGCCGGCGCCGTCATCGGAAACTTCCTGGGCGGATGGCTGGCCGACAAGGCCCTCATGCCCTCGCTGGCCGGCCTGCTGACCGTCCTGGCGGGCGTGCTCGCGGCCGGCTGGGTGGCCGGTGTCCACCAGGTCTCCGCCGCGGTGCTGTGGTTCGTGCTGGGCGTCCTGGCGTTCGCGATCGTTCCGGGCATGCAGACCCGCGTGGTGGCCACCGCCCAAGCCGCCCCCACCCTGGCCATCGCCGTCAACGCCTCCGGCTTCCAACTCGCCGCCGCGTTCGCCGGATGGCTCGGCGGACGGCTCATCGACGGCCCCGGACCGCGTTCGATCTACCCGGTCGCCGCCGTCCTCACCGTCGTGGGCCTGCTCGTCGCGCTCTACTCGCTGGGACGCGACCGCCGTCCCGCCGCCGCACCCACCCCGCAGGAACCGGCCGCCCACCGCTGACGATCGCACAAGGAAACAGATCACCCATGGACACGACGCAACAGCCTCTGCACGGCAAGGTCGCCCTGGTCACCGGCGGATCGCGAGGCATCGGCGCGGCGACCGCCCGCGCGCTCGCGGCCGGCGGCGCCGCGGTGGCGATCAGCTACACCGCCTCCGGCGGCAAGGCCGACGGCGTGGTCACCGCCATCGAACGCGCGGGCGGGCGCGCCGCCGCCCACCGGGCCGACCAGAGCGACCCGCGCCAGGTCGCCGACCTGGTGCGCCGTGTGGCCGCCGATTTCGGCCGGCTCGACATCCTGGTCAACAACGCCGCGGTGTTCGTCACCGGCAGAGTCGACGACACCGAGGCCGACCTGGCCGCCCTCGACCGGCAACTGGCCGTCAACCTGGGCGGGGTCGCCGCCGCCATCCGAGCCGCCGCCGTCGTCCTGCGGGACGGCGGACGCATCATCACCGTCGGCTCCATGCAGGCCACCCGGCCCGGGTTCCCCGGCGTGGCCGATTACGTCGCCACCAAGGCCGCCATCGTCGGCTACACCAAGGGAGCCGCCCGCGACCTCGGGCCGCGCGGCATCACGGTCAACGTCGTCCAACCCGGCTCGGTGGCCACCGACATGAACCCGCCGCACAGTCCCTTCGCCGACGTCCAGCGTGCCGCCAACGCGATGGGACGCTTCGGCACCCCAGAGGAGATCGCGGCCGGCATCGCCTTCCTGGCCGGTCCGAACGCCTCCTTCGTCACCGGCGCCGTCCTCGACATCGACGGCGGCTACCTGTCATGAAATCGACGGGGGTCACGTCCGAATCCGACCGGCGTCCGCGGGGGCGATGGCGTAGTTCTGTCTCATGACCACGTACTCCGCCGTCATCACCACCGGCATCTACTGCCGTCCAGGGTGCGGGGCCAGGCCGCTGGCCAGGAACACCCGCACCTTCGAGCTGGCCGCGGCCGCGGAGGCCGCCGGCTTCCGGGCCTGCCTGCGGTGCCGGCCGTACCGCGTGGCCGGCCCCATGGCGGCGGACACGCCGGAGCTGGTGTGCCGGGCATGGCAGATGATCATCGACGGAGTACTGGACGACGGCACGGAAGCGGTGCTGGCGGAGCGGGTCGGCATGTCGCCCCGGCATCTGAGGCGGCTGTTCCTCAGACACCTGGGCGCGACACCCGACCAACTGGCCCGCTCCCGGCGGGCGCACTTCGCCCGCCGCCTGCTGGACGACACCGACCTGACCGTCCTCGACATCGCCTTCGCCTCCGGGTTCGGGAGCCTGCGGCAGTTCAACAGGACGATGCGGGAGGTGTTCCACCGTTCGCCGACCGACCTGCGCGACCGCCGGCACCGCGCCGACCGGCTCGTCACCGACGGCGGGCTCGCGCTGCGGCTGCCGGTGCTGCCCGGCTACGACTGGGAGGCGACGCGGGCCTTCCTCGCGGTCCGTGCCACGCCGCGGGTGGAGGCGGTGGACGGCGGCACCTACCGCCGCACGATCGTCGTGGACGGCGCGCCCGGGGTCCTGGAGGTCTCCCCCGGCGGCGAGGAATATCTGCTCCTGCGGGCCCACCTGCCGTACTGGGAGGGCCTGATCCATGTGGTCGACCAGGTCGGGCGGCTGCTCGGCATCGACACCGATCCGGCCGCCGGGGTGGCCGCGCTCTCCCACGACCCCCTGCTCGGCGACGTCGTCCGCGCCCGGCCCGGCCTTGCCGTACCGGGTACCTGGAGCCCGCTGGAGGTCGGCATGAGGGCCGTCCTGAGCCTCGGCCGCTCCCCGGACGCGGTGGCCCGCCGGCTCGAAACGATCGTCACCGCTATCGGCACTCCCGTGGCCGGGCTGCCGGGCGGCCTCACCCACACCTTCCCGGACGCCGGGACGCTGACGCAGGACGCCCTCGCCGCGCTCGGCCTCCCCGCCTCGGACGCGGCCGCGATCGCCGCGCTGGCGGCGGCCTTCGGCGACGGCGCCCTGAGCTACGGTGCGAGCCTGGACGAACTCGGCGATCTGCCCGGCGTCGACGAGGACTTCGGTCACCACCTGGGCTTCCGGCTCGGCCGGCGTGAGGCGTTCCCCCAGGGCGACGCCTCGCTCCGAGCGGCGCTCGCGGACCTCGGCCTGGACCCCGCACATCCCACACCGGAACGGTGGCGGCCGTGGACGGCTCTCGCGGCCGCCCACCTGATGGCGCACGGCGACGCCCTCGCCCACCGGCCCGCCGCTCACCGAGCGTGCGGCGGCGGGTGAGTGCGTCGGAGCGCCGGAGGCGGACGAGAATGACCCTATGATCACCTGTGTCGTCGAGTACGTCATCGACCCGAGGAAGATCGACGCGTTCGAGCGCTTCGGCCGTCGCTGGATCGAGCTGGTCAATCGCCACGGTGGCACACACCACGGCTACTTCCTGCCGTCCGAAGGCGCCAGCGACAAGGCCCTGGCCCTGTTCAGCTTCCCCAGCCTCGCCGCGTACGAGGAGTACCGCGGCCTGTTCGGCATTCACCCCGACTTCGTGGAAGCGGACCGCATCAGGGACGAAAGCGGGTGCGTACTCCGTTACGAACGGACTTTCATGCGTCCACTGCTTCCTGAACATCTGGGAGAGCAGCCAGGTACGAACAGCTGAGCCCTTCCCCGGTCGACGCCGAATCCCTCGAGCCGGACGGACGTCAGATCCAGCCGTCGAGGGAGGCCAGGAATCCCGGCAGGTCGTCGAGGTGGATGCAGTGGCCCGCGCCCTTGACCGTCCGCGTCTCGAAGCCGCGTTCGCGGAGCAGGGCGACCTCGGCGTCGGTGAGGGCGAGGCTGGGGTCGGCCAGCTGCACCAGCGACGGCACGCAGGGCCGCTCGGGCAGGTAGTCGGCGTCGAGAGCGGCGGCCTCGTCCAGGAAGGCGGGGTCGACGAGGGCGAGGCCGGCCAGCTCGGCCTCGATGTCGGCGTCGGTCCAGCGGGAGTTGATTCGGCGCAGGGACTCGGCGGTGGCGCCGGCGAGCAGTTGCCGCATGAAGGCCAGCGCCTGCGGTGTGACGTTACGCGGACTGAAACCGGGGTCGGAGTAGACGGCGCGCCGGGGCCGCAGCCGTTCGACGGCCAGGCTGAGTGCCAGACCGCCGAAGGAGTGGCCGATGGCCAGGTCGGCTCCAGTGGGCAGGCTGTCCACCAGGTCGCCGGCCACCAGTTCCGGGCGGCAGGGGCCGCGAGGGCTGAGGCCGTGGCCGCGCAGGTCGGGAGCCAGAACGCGGTAACCGGCGGTGGCGAGTTCGCGTTCGACGGCGTGCCACGTGCGGTGGTCCCACATGCCGCCGTGGATGAGCAGGGCCAGTCTGTCGCCGTCGCCGTGCTCGTGGACGTTGAGCTTCACGAAGGAGGCCGCCTCTCTCGCGGGGTGTGGGAGGACGACGACGTCCGGGGGCCGGAGGTCGTCGTCCATTGATATCCCGCCGGCCTCGGGAGAGACGGCGGGAGGTGTCCTACTTCCGGGCGTCGAAGGTCCACACGGCGCGGGCGCCGGGGCCGACGACGAGGGTCGAGTGGCCGATCCGCTCCACGTGCACGTACGCCACCGGCTGGTTGAGCGAGAGCTGGAGCTGCTTCAGGCCCGCCCGCTCGCGCGGCACCGAGTCGAGCTGGATCCGGGTGCCGCCGCCGAGCGCGACGACGCCGCCGTTCGGAAGGGACTGGAGGGTGAACCCGCCGGCCTTCAGCAGCGGCAGTGTGTTGCCGAGGTCGCGCGCGGGGACGCCCATGCGGACGCCCGTCACGTTCAGCATCTGGTGGTCGCGGTAGGTGTCGGGCAGGTACCGGTCCCGGCTGACGTCCCCGGGGTAGCTTTCCGGCCCGGTCTTGCTGCGCGGGTCGGCGAAGTACTCCGGCAGGTACTCCATCGCCCAGGGGTCGAAGGCGTCGTACTGCTCCCCGGTGGCGCGGATGGTGTCGAACCACGGCACGCGGACGCCGTCCCCGAAGTCACGGGTCTGGCGGTACGGGAACGGCTCGGCGATCCCCTGGTCCTTCAGCCGCTGGGTGACCGTCCCCAGGTCGCCGGCGTGCTCGGTCGAGATCCCCAGCCCGGCGGAGCCGAACTCGGCGTCCTGCCCGGGCAGGTCGCCTTCGCCGAAGAACTCGAAGTAGGTCTGGCGGCCGTAGATGTACCGCCCCTTCCAGGTCATTCCCCCACCGGAGGTGGTGCGGACCTCGAGGCCGGCGAACTTCCGCAGGTAGGCGGAGTTCTCGATGGCGTCGGCGGTCTCCTTGTCGAGCACGCTGTAGGCGTGGTTGTAGAACAGCAGCTGGCGATCGGTCTGCTGGTTCTCCTCGGCCTGCGCGGTCCCGACGCCGGTGGCGACGGCCCCGGCGAGCGCGACGGTGCAGGTCGCGGCCAGGACGGTGATCATCCGTAATGTCCGGCGAATCATCATGCGGACGATCCTAGGCCGAGGAAGATCACCTTCACCGGGGAACCGGAGACCTATGATCGAAGTCACCCCCGGCACGAAGCCGGGGGCGGCGGCAGACGTGCGGCACGGGCGCGGGCCCCTCCCTCAGCGGGCCGAGTGCGCCACCCGGCCGTCCAGGAGGGTCAGCCAGGCGTCCACGCCGGACAGCTTGTCGACCGGCAGCGCCTCGATGTCACCGTCGAGGACCACGACGTCGGCGAGCTTGCCGGGGGTGAGCGAGCCGATGCGGTCCTCCATGCGCACGGCGTAGGCGGCGTCGATCGTGTGGGCGCGCAGCGCCTCGCGCAGCGTCACCGCCTGCTCCTCGCCGATGGGGCCGCCCTCGCGGGTGCGCCGCCGCACGGCGTTGGCGACCGTCTCCATCGGGCGCAGCGACGAGACGAACGCGTCACTGGACAGCACCGGCCGCAGGCCCGCGTCGAGTTCCTCGCGCATCGGCTGCAGCCGGTGCGCCCGCTCCGGCCCGAGGCGGCGGACGAAGTCGGTGCCGCTGTCGTACAGGAAGTTCGGCTGGTTGACCGGGATGACGCCGAGGTCGGCGAACTCCTTCACCTGTGCCGCGGTGGGGTGGCCGCAGTGCTCGATGCGCGGCCGGGCGTCGTCGCCGTACGCCGCCACCGCCGCCCGGATCGCGTCCAGGCTGAAGCCCATCGCCCGGTCGCCCTGCGTGTGGATGCCGACCTGCCAGCCGGCCTGCGCCGCCCGCCGTACCAGGGCGGTGAGCTGCTCGGGGTCGTGGTAGAGGGAGCCGGTGAACTGCCCGCGCTCGCCGTACGGCTCGTCGAACATGGCCGTGCCGCCGAGCAGGGTGCCGTCGCAGTAGAACTTCATGTGCCCGAACCGCAGCCGGTCGTCGCCGAACGGCCCGGCGAGGCCCACCCTGATCAGGTCATCGAGCAGATGCGACAGAGGCATGCAGACCGTGCGGACCGGCAGGGTCCCGGCGGCGTGGGCGGCGCGGTAGATCTTCATCTCCCGGGCCGACACCTGGGGGTCGCAGACCGTCGTGACGCCCGCTGCCAGGTAGGTGTCCCCTGCCGCCGTCAGCCACGACAGCAGCTGCTCGGCGGGCAGGTCGGTGTGGAAGTTCGGCCCGTGGCAGCCGATGTCGACCGCGAGCGGCAGCAGCAGCTCCATCGCCGAGTCGATCACCATGCCGGTGAGCCGGCCGCCCTCGTCGCGCAGGAACGTGCCGCCCGCGGGGTCGGTCACCTGGTCGGTGAGACCGCGCCAGGCCAGGGCGGCGGAGTTCACCACCGCCTGGTGGCCCGACACGTGGTAGATGATCACCGGATGCTCGGTCGTGGCCTCGTCGAGCTGCCGGCGGGTCGGCCTGCCCTCGGGGAACTTCGCGTCGTCCATGCCGAAGGCCCGGATCCACTGGCCGGCGGGGGTGCGGGCGGCCTCGGCGGCGATGGCCGCGACCAGGTCGGCGACACTGCCGACCCGGGGATAGCGGGCGTCGACGGAGACCAGCGACTCGGCCGTGGACAGCAGGTGGTTGTGCGGGTCGATGAACCCCGGCAGGACCGTCCTGCCCCCGGCGTCCACGACCTCGGCACCCGGCCCCGCCGCCGCGAGCACCTCCTCGGCCCGGCCGGTCGCGAGGATCCGCCCGTCCCGTACGGCCACGGCCTCCGCGTCGGGACGGCCGGTGTCCATCGTGATGACCTTGGCGTTGCTGATGACGATCGTGGACAAAGGGGTTCTCCTTTGGGGAAAAGCGGCCGGGTGTCAGACGGCCGAGGGAAGCGGGTTCTCCGCGGCGCGGCGGGCCGGCCGTACGGCGGCCAGGCAGCCGATGCTCAGCAGGCACATGCCGATGAGCAGGGCGATCGCGGGGGCCGGCCCTCCGCCGTACGCCTGGACCAGGGCGGTGGCGGCCAGCGGCGAGAGCCCGCCGAAGACGGCGCCCGCGACCTGGTAGGCCAGCGACATGCCGGTGTAGCGGATGTCGGGGCGGAACATCCCGGCGAGCAGCGTGGCCATCGGGCCGTACGTCGCCGACATCGCGAGCCGCATCAGCCCGAGCATCCCGAAGATCAGCAAGGTGTTCTTGGTGCCCATGACGGTGAACTGCGGGGCGGCGAGGAGCGCCACGGCCACGAGGCCGGCGATCACCACGCGCCGGGCGCCGACCCGGTCGCCGAGCCACGAGATGACCAGCGTGGCGACCAGCTCGACGAACGCGGCGAAGCTCAGCGCGTCCAGAACGACCTGTTCGGCGACGCCGACACCCGGGCCGGTCGCGTACGCCAGCAGGAACGTCGTGGTGATGTAGTAACCGCCGATCGCGACGGGCAGCGCGCCGATGCCGAGCAGCACCGTACGCCAGGACGTCCGGAGCGCCTCCTTGATCGGCAGCGCGGCCGGCGCGTCCGCGAGCACCCGCTCGAAGACCGGGGACTCCTCCACCCGCAGCCGGATGAACAGGCCCACCAGGACCAGTGCCGCCGAGGCGAGGAACGGCACCCGCCACCCCCACGTGTGCAGCGCGCCGTCGCCGAGGCCGTTCATCAGGCTGAAGGCGCCCGTGGCGAGCAGCGCCCCCGCCGAGTTGCCGAGCTGGGCGAACGATCCGTAGAACGTCTTCTTCTTCTCCGGGGCGTGCTCGACGGCCATCAGCGCCGCGCCGCCCCACTCGCCGCCGACCGCGAGGCCCTGGACGATCCTCAGGACGACCAGCAGCACCGGCGCGAGCATGCCGATCGAGTCGTAGGTGGGCAGCAGGCCGACCAGGAAGGTCGCCGCGCCCATCATGAGCAGCGTCACCACCAGCGCGGACTTGCGGCCCACCCGGTCGCCGAAGTGGCCGAAGATGATGCCGCCGAGCGGCCTGGCGAAGAAACCGACCGCGTAGGTGGCGAAGGAGGCCATGACGCCGACGAGCGGGTCCTTGGTGTCCGGGAAGAACAGGTCGCCGAACAGCAGCGCGGCGGCGGTCGCGTAGACGTAGAAGTCGTACCACTCGATCGTGGTGCCGATGAACGCCGCGACGGCGGCGCGCCGAGGGCCGCCGCTCGGGGCCGAACGCTCACCCATGTGGTCCTCCGAGGATCGTGCTGGGGTTTCACAGACCATATGCGCAGCTCAGGAGGCTTTGCCGTGGGCGGTTCGCACTGTACGGGGGCGGCTATAGTGCGAACCGCACAGCCTCCGCTCCGTACGGGAGTACCCGCATGCCCCTCACCGTCGCCGACGTGCTCACCGCTCCGGGCCTGTCGATCCGGCTGCTCGCCGGCCGGGACGGCCTGGCCAATCCCGTGCGATGGGCGCACGTGACCGAGCTCCCCGATCCGGTGCCGTGGCTGCGCGGCGGCGAGCTCGTCATGACGGTCGGCCTCGGCCTGCCCGACACCCCCGACGGCCGCCGCGCGTACGTCGACCGGCTCGCCGCCGCGGGCTGCGCGGGCCTCGCGTTCGCGCTGGACGAACGGCTGGCCGCCGTACCGCCGGAGGTCCTGGAGTCGGGCACCCGGCTGCGCCTGCCCGTCCTGGAGATCACCGGGCGGACGCCGTTCATCGCCGTCGCCGAGATGGTGGCCCAGTGGCACGCCGACGAGCGGGTGCGCGGCGAACGCCGCACGGTCGGCGGGCAGGAGGCGATGGCCCGCGCCGCGCTGCGCGCCGGACCGGCGGGCATCCTGCGGGCGCTCGCCGAGCACACCGGGGGCGAGACGCTGCTGCTCGACCCGTCCGGACGTCCCCGTGCCGCCGCTCCGGACGCCCCGCGCCCCTGGCACGACGACGCGGTGCGGACAGTGGGCGATCTTCCCGCGCGGCACAGCGCGGTGGCCGTCGACCGGGGCGACCAGGTCCTGCTGATGCAGAGCCTCGGCTTCACGGGGCCGCCGCGCGGCTGGCTGGCCCTGTCCGCCCAGGGCCCGACGGACTGGCACGTCAGGGTACTGGCCAACCAGGCGGCGTGCCTGCTCGCGATCGAGCTGGACGGCGTCCGCCGCACCCGCGCCCGCGCCCACGCGCAGCGGGCCGCCGTACTCGCGGGGGTCCTCACCGGCGACCCCGCGTTCGCCCCCTCCCGGCTCGCCGAGATCTGCCCCATCGCCCCGCCGCCGTACGAGGTGGTCGTCGCCCGGCCCTTCGCCCGGAGCGCCGCCGAGGAGCCCGCGCCGGAGGTCGCCCGGCTGGCCGACCCGGCGATCGACGCCGTCGCGGACGTGCTCGGCGACCAGGCGACCGAGGAGCTCGCGTTCGTGTGCGCGCGACCGGAAGGGCTCGTCCTGGTCCTGCCGGACACCGGCCGCCGGCTCGGCGGCGAGCTGATCGACCGGCTGGCGTCGCTGTCCGGACGGGAGATCGCGGCCGGCGGCTGCCGGGCGCGGGACCTGGACGAGATCCCGGCCGCGGTCCGGCACGCCGCCCGGCTGGCGGGCCGCCGCGGGTCGGGGTACGCGCACGTGGACGACATGGAGCCGTGGGCGCTGCTGCGTGACGCGCTCGACCCGGGCGGGGTGAGCCTGTTCGCCGACACGGTGCTGCGCCCGCTGCGCGACCACGACGTGCGGCACGGCACCGACCTGGTGGTCTCGGTGCACGCGTTCCTGGAGTGCGGGGAGAACGTCGAGGCGGCGGCCCGGCGGATCGGGGTGCACCGCAACACCCTGCGCACCCGCCTGCGTACGGCCGAGCGGCTGTCCGGCGGCGCCTTCTCCGACTCCTCGCACCGGCTCAGGCTGTGGCTGGCTCTGGCACTGAGCTCGGTCGTCCCACCGGGGCGCGAGGACTGAACGCGGGGCGGGTGGCCGGCCGTACGAGTCCCGCACCGGCCGTACGGCGGACGGCCCCCTGGGCGGGCGGCTCCTCACAACCGAGAGCGGAGGCGAATCGCGGTCAGTAGGCGAGTTCTCCGATGCCGCCATCGACGCGCAGGACGGTGCCGGCGGTGTAGGCGGACTCGTCAGAGGCCAGGTAGACAGCCGCCTTCGCCAGCTCGGTGGCGGTGCCGATGCGGTGCAGGGGCACGGTCCGCCGCAGCTCGTCGTACAGGGCGGCCTGTCGCTCGGGGCCGAGTGCGGCGAACGTGTCCGTGAGGGTCGGGCCCGGGCTCAGCCCGTTGACGCGGACGCCCCGCTCCTTCAGCTCGTAGGTCAGCCCGCGCGACAGGGACAGCAGGCCGGCCTTGGCGGCGCCGTAGACCGCCGCGTTCTCGTGCCCGATGAAGGCGGAGACGGAGCCGACGAGGATGACGGACGCCTGCCGGGACAACAGCGGCAGCAGGGCCTTGATCAGGAAGAACGGCCCCTTGAGGTTGGTGGCGAGGAGCCGGTCGAACGCCTCCTCGGTCCATTCCTCGATCGGCAGGTGGGTGACGTCGGCGGCGTTGCTCATCACGATGTCGAGCCGCGGCCACTCCTGCCGCAGCCGCGCCGCGAGCGCCGCCTGGCCGGGCACGTCGCCGGCGTCGGACAGCACGGGCAGCACCCGGCCGCCGCCCAGCCGCCGGGCGGCCTCCTCCAGACGTTCGCGCGAGCGGCCGGTGATCGCGACGGCCGCTCCCTCGGCGAGGAACTCGCGGGCGGTCTCGAATCCGATGCCGCTCGTCCCTCCTGTGATCAGGGCGTACTTGCCCTCAAGACGACTCATTGACCTCGATCTCCTCACTCGCGCCCGAGCGCGTGGTTCTGGTAACGGTGGTTGTGCAGAGGGACCGGAGCGCGCCCCGGGTCAGATGGCGGTGCGGCCTCCGTCGGCGGCCACGACGGCGCCGGTCACGTAGCCGGCCTGGTCGCTGGCGAGGAAGGCGATGACCTGGGCGACCTCGGCCGGGTCGGCGGCGCGCTTCAGCGCGGTCGTCAGCCCCATGCCGCCGAGGTCCGGGCCCATGGCCGCCACCACCTTGGAGGTGGTCATCGGGCCGGGCGCCACGGCGTTGACGCGCACGCTGGAGGCGGCGAACTCGGCCGCCCAGGTGCGGGTCAGCGACTCCAGCGCCGCCTTGGTGGCGCCGTAGACCGCCATCGCCGGCATGCCCAGGGCGGCGGCGGTGGAGCTGACGTTGACGATGCTGCCGCCCCCGCCGGCGGCCATCTTCGGCGCGAGCCGGGCGACCAGGACGAACGGCGCGCGCACGTTGACCGCGAAGGCGGCCTCGTAGCCGGCGAGGTCCTGGTCGGCTGTCGCGCTGAACGGGACGACGCCCGCGTTGTTGACGAGGATGTCCACCGTCCCGGCGTCCTCGGCCAGCCGCTGCACGGCCTGCGGGTCGGCCAGGTCGGCGGGGATGAAGCGCACGGTCCCGGCCGCGCTCGCCCGCACGTCCTCCACGACCTGGGCGCCGCGGCCCGGGTCGGTACCGGTGATGATCACGTTGGCGCCGCCGGTGGCGAGGATCCTCGCTGTCGCGTGCCCGAGCCCGCCGATGGCGCCCGATCCGGTGATCAGCGCCGTCTTTCCGTTGAAGTCCATGCGGTCCTGCCTCTCGTTCGCCGGCGCACGTTCACGCGCACCGATTTCTATGTCGGCGTTCAAAAAGTCGCTCGGCCATCACCGTACGACCTTTTGTGCACGCGGTCAAAAAGTCGTAACCTGGGGGTATGGCACGGACCGGGCGCCCCCGCGCCTTCGACAAGGACCAGGCCCTGGAGCGCGCGCTGCTGCTGTTCTGGTCCCGGGGCTACGGAGCGACCTCCGTCCAGGACCTGGTCGACGCGCTGGCCCTGGAGCGGGGCAGCCTGTACGGCGCCTTCGGCGACAAGCGGCAGTTCTACCTGGCGGCGGTCCAGCTGTACTGGGACACCTACGAGCGCCAGCTGATCACGGCACTGGAGGCCGGGCCGGTGCTGCCGGCGCTGCGCGAGGTGCTCGCCAACCCGGCCCGGGCGCAGGAATACGCCTCCGACGTCGGCGTTCCGCAAGGGTGCATGATCGGCAACACCACCGCCGAACTCGTGCCCCAGGATGACGAGGCCCGCGAGATCGTCGCCCGCTCACACGCCCGCTTCACCCGGATCGTCGCCGACGCCCTGCGGCGCGCCCAGGCCGACGGCGAGGTCACCCAGGCCGCCACCCCCGAGGCTCAGGCGCAGCTCCTGCTGTTCACCGTCCAGGGCCTTTCCCTCGTCTCCCGCGCAGGACTCGACACGGCTGCCGCCCTCGCCGCCGTCGACGCCCTGATCGACGCCCTCCGCGCCTGATCCGCCGGGCACGAGGCCCGCCGCGCCGTCGGCCGGTCCGGATCGCTAGGGCTTCGACCAGGTCACCGTGCGCCCCGGGGGCCTCGCACGAGATTGTTCGAAGGCGACGCTCAGACCCGACTCGCCGCCGAGGCGGCCGGCCACGTCTCGCAGCGCCATGTGCAGCACCATCGCGTGTTCCGCCAAGCGGACGGCTCGAAGGCGTGGATCGGACGGCTCACCCGGCCGCCCTCCCGACCTTCGCCTGACCGGTCGATGACGCCTCCAGTCAAGCATTGCTTAGGAAGGTTTCCTATTAGACACTGCGTTGAGCGGCCGGAGAACGGCCCTGACGACCACCCTCCGCACCTCCTACCGCACCACCGCGCCAGGCACCCGGCCGGCGCGTCGCGTCCCAGCGGACCCCTGCACGCTGTGTCATTCGCCCCAAGGAGGCATGCATGCTTCGACGTGTTCTCGCCCTGGCCACCGGTGCGCTGATCACGGGCGCCGGAGCGCTCGCGATCGCGCCCCCGGCGCAGGCCGCCGCCGTTCAGCCCGCCAGAGCCCTGGCCACGGTCGATGTGACCTTCGGCCCCGTCAGCATCGGCGACTACTGCTACGCCAAGGTCAACACGTCATCGTTCATCGGGTTCTACGAGTCCGGCGGCGTCAACTGCTACACCCGCGGCACCGGAGGCAACCTCAGCTTCGTCGGGCGGGGCGACCCGTACCTCGCCTGCAAGTACCTGACGCCGGACGTGGTGATGAGCGCGTTCGCCGGCACCGGCGGCGCACTGGTCTGCCGGGTCGTTCGCTAGCGCACCGGCGGCGGGTGAGCTAGTCGCGTTCACGGCGGGCGAGCGAGTCGCCGATCACACCGATCAGGAGGCCGAGAACGATCATGATCACGTAGCTGTAGATCTCGTAACCATGAGGGGCGAGGAAGCGGACGAACCCCATGAAGTGGATCCAGCCGAACCACTCGTGCAGGAGGCCGCTCGCGCCGCCGACGACCAGGACGAAACAGAGCAGACCCGAGACGGCCGCAACGGGGGACTTCGGGGAACGTGAGGTCATGGCCCGACCGTAGGCGAGCGGAGGCGAGCGGCGGATCGGGCGGGAGATGGCCGAGCGGTTGACCAAAGTCGTCCGTCGCGGCCGAAACGGTGTACGGAAGTATCTGCTCACGGTACGGAGGTCCTGCGGCTGGCGCGGCCCACGTAGATTGCGGAAACATGCGCCGCCCCCACCGCACCGGACGGGATTGGGCCGCCGACATAGGGCTGCTCCTGTTCGCCGCCTGCTTCGCCGCCGTCAGCTCTCAGCCGCTGCCGGTCGTGGAGGATCTCGCTCCTGTGTGGCGTGCCGTCGATCAGGTGGCCGGCGGGCTGGGGTGCGCCGCGTTGCTGCTGCGGCGGCGCTGGCCGGTACCGCTGGCGGTGACGCTGCTGCTGGCGGGCAACAGGCGCACTACCTGACCGGTCCGGCGCTGGTGGCGGTGTTCACGGTGGCCGCGAGCCGGCCGTGGCGGGTGACGGCGTGGGTGGCGGCGGCGGCCTTCGCGCCGTTTCCAGCGCGACCCGCGTCGAGGACTAGGCGGGACGGCGACGCTTCATGTAGGCGGCCAGGCCACCCATCTCCTCCTCGGTGGCGATGAACACGCCCTTGACCAGGATCAGCGCCTCCTCGGCATGCGGGAAGCAGCCCCAGGCGGAGTCGCCCCAGGAGTCGGCGATCTTCAGCTCGGCCGGCTTGTCGCAGTGCTCCTCGGCACCGCCGAGCTGGCAGATCTTCGGGTGGTCGACGTCACGCTGCACGGCCGCGGCCTCGCGCAGCCGGGCGGCCATCTCGGTGGCGGCGGCGGCCCGCTCGTCGGCCTCCTTACGCAGCGACCGCTCGGCGCGCACGGCCTTGATGGCGTCCAGGCGCAGCTCCAGGTGGCGGGCGACCAGCGCGGCGAGCTTGCTGAGGACGGCGTGCTGGGTCTCACTGATCTGCCGGGGCGACTGGTCGATGACGTTGACCGTGCCGAGGCGGTAGCCATCGGCGGTGATAATCGGCGCCGCGGCGTAGAAACGGAGGCCGAGCTCCCCTCGGACCAGCGGATGGTCGAGGGTGCGGGGGTCGACCTCGGCGTCCTCCACGATGTAGGGCCCCTCGGCGAGGACGGCCGACGCGCACAGACCGGGCTCCGTGCCGACCTGCGTCACCCCCTCCAGCCCTTCGGCGGCGGCGAACCAGACGCGGTCCTCGTCCACGATCGTCACCGTGGCGATGGGCGTGCCGCACACCAGCGCCGCCAGCTCGGCGATCTCGTCGAAGGATCCGTCACGGGGCGCGTCGAGGATCTCGTACCGGCGCACCGCGGCCAGGCGGCCGGCGTCGCCGATTCCAGCGGTGGTCGGATCGGCGGGAACGATGGACGGGACGTCGGCAGGCACGGGAGTGGACAACGGAGCCTTCTCTTCTTCGGCAGGTGGAGGACCTATGCAACTGGCGAGGAGCTGCCCGCGAAACCGGCCGCCATGCCTGGGACCTGCGGGCGAAAGCATCGGTCCGGGGACAGAAGAACGCTACTCGACGCGCCGACCCCCGTCACATCCACCCGCCACGGGAACCCGGGGCCGGAGACACCGGGGCTCACTCAGGGAGGCCGTCTGCGGGGTGGTGGGATCGGCGGCGGTCGAGGGCCTGGATCCACTTGGTGGCCACCGCGGCCACCTGGACGAGCTCGGCGCGCAGGGCGTCGGGGTCGTCCTCGGCGAAGGCCTCCAACACCTCCTCCAGCAGGATGTGCCGCCAGGTCAGCGTGCCCCGGGAGGCGGAATCGGCGACCTCGCGCTTGGCGCGGTCGGCGTCGGCGGAGCGGTGGGGGCCGGTGCCGTCGGGATGCTCGTCGATGCCCCACATCACGTCCTGGGCGATTCGCTCGTCGGCGATGTCGGCCAAGACGCGCGACAGTGAGCCTGTAAGGCCGAAGTCACCGTCGGGGATGCTGATGGAACCGTCAGGAACGGTGATCGGGCGATCGGGAACGCTCATGGGGCCATTGCGAGCGCTGGTGGGGCCGTCGGGAATGCTCATGGGGTCGAAGGGCCCTCATCGGGCTGAAGGCGCTCGGCGAGCCAGGCGAGCGACAACGGGTAGCGGTAGTCGATGCCGCCGTGGCCGGCGTCGAACAGCTCGAACCGCATGATCTCCTCGGGGACTCCCTCGGTGAGCAGCGCCTGCCGGAACGCCTGCGCGCCGAGGTCGAGGTTGAAGTCGTCGCGGGTGCCCGCGTCGATCCAGATGGCGCGCATGGAACGCAGGGCCTCGGCGTACTTGGGCACCATGCGCACGGGGTCCCAGTCGAGCCAGCGCTGCCAGACCTCCTCCCTGAGCACACCCGTGTGCGGGTCGAACGGGAGCTCGGGCGTGCCGTCGGGAAGGGCGGAGAACGCGGCCGAGCAGCCGAGCACCCCGAGCAGCACGCCGTCGGCGGGATCGGTGAAGGCCGTGCGGGAGCGGAAGGACTCCCACCACCGGAAGATGTCGCCGTCGTAGGACCGCAGGTGGCGGACGGCCTGGGAGAACTCGGGCAGGTAGCAGTACTCGTAGAGGGTGTCGCCGGCGTGGGTGGCGAACGCGCCGAACAGGTCGGGGCGCAGCATCGGGATGATCATCGCCCCGAACCCGCCGCTGGACTTGCCGGTGATCGCCCGGTGGTCGCGGTGGGCCAGGGTGCGGTAACGGGCGTCGACCCACGCGACGACCTCGTCGCAGAGGTAGGAGTGGTAGCGCCCGGTGCCGGGCGAGTCGACGAACTGGCTGCCGCCGTACGCCGTCCACGCGTCGACGTACACGACGATGACGGGCGGCGCCTCACCCCGGGCGAACACCTGGTCGGCCGTCTCCGGGAACGGCTGCCGGAACGGCGAGCGGTTGGCCCACATCGCCAGATGCCCGGTGTATCCCTGTATGACGTAGACGACCGGGTAGCGCCGGTCCGGCGCGTCGTCGTACCCCGGAGGCACGTAGACCCACAACGGCCGCTCGTGCGGGTCGTCCAAAGGGTTCCCGCGCAGCAGCTCGCTGTCGATCACATGCTCGTCGATACGTCCGGCAAGGTCGGCCCGCCACGGCAGCATCGTTCTCCTCCTTCGGCCCTCCTCATCCGTATCACGGACCGCCGACATTCCACTGCCCCCGAGGCGAAAGCGTCAGGGCAGGCCGGCCAGGCGGAGCAGGGCCGCGGTCGCCGCGGCCGCGATCACCACCAGCGGGAACGGCGCGCGCCGCCAGGCGAGGAGGCCGCCCACCAGCACCCCCACCGGCCTCGCCACGCCGCCGAAGCCCTGTCCCTGGGTGAGCGCGGACGTCACGACGAGCGCCAGGAGCAGGACCGCGGCCGCCGCCGAGAGCAGCCGCTGCGCGCGGACCGGCAGCGACACCCTGCCCGCGAGCAGGGGCCCCGCCACGCGGAAGGCGTAGGTGCCCGCCGCCAGCGCCAGGATCGCGATGATCGTCATACCGCCCTCCCCACCGACGGCTCGCCCTCTTCACGGCGTCCGCGCTCGTCCTCCGCGGCGGCGCCGGGGTCCTTGGGACGGCCGAGCACGACCAGGCCGGCCAGGGCGAGGAGCACCGGCAGGCCCGGGGGCAGCAGCGGTGTGGCCGCGACGGCCAGCGCCGCGCCGAGCAGGGCGGCGCGCCGTGTCGCGGCGTCCTTCAGCGTGGGCAGCACGAGGGCGAGCAGCGCCGCCGGGAACGCGGCGTCCAGCCCGTAGGTGTCGGTGTCCCCGAGGACGCCGCCCGCGAGGCCCCCGGCCAGGACGCCGAGGTTCCACAACACGAACAACCCGAGGCCGCAGGCCCAGAAGACGGCCCGCCGGCGCGCGGGGTCGCGCTGGGCCAGCGTGAAGGCCACCGCCTCGTCGGTCATCACGTGGCTGCCCACCAGCGCGGACCAGCGGCGGCCGCGGCCGAGCACGTCGGCGACCGCGAAACCGAACGGAAGGTGACGCGCGTTGAGCACGAGCCCGGCCAGGACGGCCGCGACCGGCCCGCCTCCGGCGAGCACGATGCCCACCGCGCTGAACTGGGCACCGCCGGCGAACACCACCAGGGACATGACCACCGGCACCCACAGCGGCAGTCCCCCCGCCACCGCGATGGCCCCGAAGGACGCGCCCACCACGGCGGAGGCGAGGCAGACCAGCCCGATGTCGCGGAGGAGAGGAGGATCAAGTGTTCGGAGGAGCGAACGCATGTCCACTAGAATGAACAATAGCCGCACTGTTCGTCAATCCGAACGAATGGACGTCTGGAGCGAACGTCATGACGGATGCACCCCCCAGATTGCCGCTGGAACGCATCGCCGCGTCGATCACACGCGAGCGCAACCGTGCCGGGCTCTCCCTCTCGGAGCTCGCCAAGCGCGCGGGCATCGCCAAGTCCACGCTGTCCCAGCTGGAGGCCGCGACCGGCAACCCCAGCGTGGAGACGCTGTGGGCCATCGGGGTGGCGCTCGGCGTGACGTTCAGCCGGCTGGTCGATCCGCCGCGCACGTCCGTCCAGGTGGTCCGCGCCGGCGAGGGGACGGCCATCGCCTCCGAGCGCGCCCACTACGTCGCGACCCTGCTGTCGACCTGCCCGCCGCACGCCCGCCGCGACATCTACCGGCTGGACTTCGAACCCGGCACCCCGCGCGAGTCGGACGCCCACATGCCCGGCAGCGTCGAACACCTGGTCCTGGGCACCGGGCGGGCCCTGGCGGGCCCCCAGGAGGAGCCGGTGGAGCTCGGCCCGGGCGACTACCTCACCTATCCGGGCGACGTGCCGCACATCTTCAGGGCACTGGAACCCGGCACCACCGGCGTCCTGGTCATGGAGCACATCTGAGAGACGTCACTCTCAGGTCAGCATCTCCCACCAGCCGTCGAGCGAGGGCGGGGCGTCCACGTCGACCCGCTCCCCGGGCCGCGGCACCACGACGCGTACGTCACGCGCCTTGGCCTCTGCCCACAGCCGGTCGACCGGCTCGGCCCACGGGTGCAGCGCCAGCGTGAACGTCGCCCAGTGGACGGGCAGCATCAGCTCGCCGCCGAGGTCGATGTGGGCGTTGACGGCCTCCTCCGGGTCCATGTGGATGTCGGGCCAGGCGGGGCTGTAGGCGCCGATCGGCATGAGCGTCAGGTCGAACGGCCCGTGGTCGGCGCCGATGCGCGCATACCCGTCGAAGTAGCCGGAATCCCCCGCGTAGAAGACCCGGCGTCGCTCCCCCGCGACCACCCACGAGCCCCACAGTGTGTCGTTGCGGGAGAAGGCCCGCCCCGAGAAGTGCCGCGCCGCCGTCGCGACGAACCGCAGCCCGGCGACCCGCGCCTCCTCCTCCCAGTCGAGCTCGATGACGCGCTCGGCCGGCACGCCCCACTTGGCGAGGTGCGCGCCGATGCCCAGCGGCACGATGAACGGCGCCTGCTGGAAGCCCGTGAGGGCGCGCACGGTGGCGAGGTCGAGATGGTCGTAGTGGTCGTGCGAGATGGCGATCGCGTCGATCGGGGGCAGGCGGTCCAGCTCCACCGGCACCGGGTGCAGCCGCTTCGGCCCGACCAGCCGCGAGGGCGAGACGCGCCTGCTCCAGACCGGGTCGAACAGCACGCGCCGCCCCTCGATCTCGACCAGCGTCGAGGCGTGGCCGAGCCAGACGACCTGCAGCCCGTCCGGCGCGAGGTCCACCTGCGGCGGCGTCACCAGCGGTACGGGACCCGCGGGCCGCCGCACGTCGCGTCCGGTGAGCAGCTCTCGGACGAGGTTCGGCGGCGGCCCGGACGGGGCCACCGTCCGGACGGCCATCGGGTTGTAGAAGGCCCCGTCCCTGAACTGGGCCGACCGCCTGATGCGAGCGGCCCGCCCCTCCCCCGTCCTGAGCGGCCGCGCGCCCAGCTCCTCCGGCACGTCCCGCAGCATCCACGCCGCCGCGACCGCGGCCCCGCCTGCCAGCACCCGCCCCAGCATCCGACTTCCGGCCATCCGCCCGCCCTCCCGAATCAAGTTCTATCCTCCGCAACTCGTCACGCCCGGCCGGCGTTCCCTGTTTCCCGGATTTGCACGGAATCTTCGGGGGCTCCCCTCCCCGGCCCCCATCCGTCAGGATGGGAGACCGGGAGACGCGAACGGGCGCATCGCCGCGAAGAGACCGGAGTACGGGAAGTGAAGACTCGAATCGATCCGGAGCGCTGCCAGGGACACGGCCGCTGCTACGACCTCGCCCCCGAGCTGTTCAGCGAGGACGACGAGGGCTACGGGCAGGTCGTGGGCGACGGTGTCGTACCGCCGGGCAAGGGGCACGCGGCGCGCCTGGCGGCGTCCAACTGTCCGGAACGAGCGATCGAGATCGTCCAGGAGGCGTGAGATGACGGTGGACGACCGCTTCACGCAGGACTTCCGGGAGTCACGAGGAGAGGTGCCCCTCGGCATCCGCAACGAGATCGTCACGGGTCCGGTCGCGGATTGGGCCACCGACTTCTCCCACCTGGAGCCCGAGTGGGCCGCCGACCCCTATCCGATCCAGGACGACCTGCGGCGGCGCTGCCCGATCGCGCACACCGACCGGTTCGGCGGCGGGTGGCTGCCCACCCGCTACGAGGACGTCGCGGCGATCGCCTACGACACCGAGCGCTTCTCCTCTCGCTCGGTCGTGATGAGCAACTTCCGGCCGCCGCGCGAACTGGCCCCCGTGGGCGCCACGCCACCGATCTCCTCCGACCCGCCGTTCCACCACGACGCGCGCAAGCTGCTGCTCCCGGCGTTCACCAAGAGCGCCGTCGCCAGGCGGGAGCAGGCGACCAGGGCGTTATGCCACTCGCTCATCGACGCGTTCGAGGGGCGGGGCACTGTGGACGCCTCCCGTGACTACGCCCGGCACATCCCGGTGCGGGTGATCGCCGACATGCTCGGCTTCCCGCCGGAGGACGGGCCACGGTTCCGCGAGTTCATCGAGAACACCCTCGAAGGCGTCAACCTCCCGCCGGAGGAGCGTCTCCAGCGGATGGACAAGCTGTTCGACTACCTGCTGGCGCAGATCCGCGACCACGTCGACGACCCGCGCGACGACCTGACGACCTACCTCATCAACGCCGAGCTGTACGGCCGCAAGCTCGATCCGTCCCACGTGGCGGGCACGATGGCCCTGCTGCTCATCGCCGGCATCGACACCACCTGGAGCGCGATCGGCGCGTCGCTGTGGCACCTGGCGAAGGCCCCCGCCGACCGCGTGCGCCTGGTCGCCGAGCCCGCGCTGCTGCCCACCGCGATGGAGGAGTTCCTGCGGGTCTACGCCCCCGTCACGATGGCGCGGCTGGTGAAGGAGGACATGCGCTGGAACGGCGTCGACATGAAGGCCGACGACTGGGTCCTGCTGTCGTTCCCCGCCGCCAACCGGGACCCGGCGCAGTTCGACCGGGCGGGCGAGGTCGTCATCGATCGCGAGGTCAACCGGCACGTCGCGTTCGGTCTCGGCATCCACCGCTGCGTGGGCTCGCACCTGGCGCGCATGGAACTGCGGGTCGCCCTGGAGGTCTGGCTGGAACGGATCCCCGCGTTCGGTCTCGCGGACCCCAAAGCCGTCACCTGGGCCACCGGCCAGGTCCGCGGGCCGCGCACGCTCCCGATCCGCATCGGCTGACAGCGGCCGCCTGCGCGCTCAGATCACGACGCCTGCTGATAGGCCGGCTCCGGGACGACGATCTCCGCGGGCCGGCGTACGGCGGCCGTCCGCGGCAGGCCGAAGATGCGGGCGAACGCGGCGGCGGCCAGCAGCGTCCCCGTCACCGTGGCGAGGCCGCCGATCAGGAGGGCGGCGCGCGGCCCGAAGGTGTCGCTCAGGTGGCCGAGCAGCGGGCCGCCCAGCGCGCCCGAGGCCGCGGAGACCACGCCGAGCACCGCGATGACCCGGCCGCGCATGTGGTCGGGGCTGTCGAGCTGGGCCCTGGCGGCGACGATGGTGTCGAGCAGGACGGCGCTCGCGGCGATCGGCAGCATCAGGGCGGCGAAGGAGCCGAGGCCGGGCATCAGGCCGCTGACGGTCTGGGCGACGCTCGCCAGCATCGCGGCACCGAGCAGCAGGGGCACGGTGAGCCGCTCCCGGTACGCCGCCACGGCCCCGCCGATCACGGTGCCGATCGCGAAGACCGTGGACAGCAGGCCGTAGCCGGGCGCGCCCGCGTGCAGCGGTCCCGCGCTCATCGCGGCCATGGTCACCTGGTAGTTGCGTCCCAGGCTGCCCAGCACGAAGGCGAGCGCGAGCAGCACGAGAAGCCAGGGGGTGCGGAAGACGTAACGCACGCCCTCGCGCACGCCGAGCTCCCTGGGCGACTCGGCGTAGGCGAGGACGTGCAGCTCACGCCGGCGCATGCCGAGGACCGCGACGATCACCGCCAGGAAGCTCAGGGCGTTGACGACGAACAGGCCCGCCGTGCCGGTCAGCGGCAGGAGTGCGCCGGCGAGGCTCATGCCGAGGATGCGGGCGCCGGAGCTGATGACCGATCCGAGCGCCATGGCGTTGGGGAGGTCCTCCGGCGGCACGACCTCCGCGCCGAACCGGCCGAGCGCGGGCCCGGTGACCGCGTTGACCACGCCGGAGACGGCCATGATCGTGTAGATCGGGATCACCGATCCGGGCTCGCCGCCCATCGTGATCACAGCGAGGACCGCGGCGAGGACCGCCTGGGCGACCTGGGCGGTGAGCACGACGGGCCTCGAGGGGAGCCGGTCGGCCAGGGATCCGCCCCACAGGCCCAGGAACAGCGTCGGCAGCGCCTGCAGGACGAGGCTGACGCCCACGCTCGTGGCCGACCCGGTGATCGAGAGGATCAACCAGTTCACGCCGAGGACCTGGGCCCACGTGCCGGTGACGGAGACGAAGTCCGCGACGGCCCACAGCCGGTAGTTGCGATGGCGCAGAGAGCGCAGGGCCGTAGGCACTGCCACGTTCGTCCTTCCATAGGCGATTTACCGAAGGACGAACACGGCAGCCGAGCACCACGATTCCGTTTTGCCCCACTTTGTGGCGATAGTCACATGCGTATCAGGTTTAAACCGCGACAAGCGTGTGGGCCGGGCAGTGAAAGGGGCCGGACATGACGAAGGGCACCCTCGCGAGCGAGGATGCCCTTTTCGTCTGGTGCGCCGCCAGGGACTCGAACCCCGGACCCGCTGATTAAGAGTCAGCTGCTCTAACCAACTGAGCTAGCGGCGCGTTGACTACGGTGACTTTAGCAGTCCCGGCGAAGCTCCGCACATCGGCCGAGAAGACGTGGCGCGGAAGGCCGTCCACCCCGAAACGCGGCACGCCGCTCGCCCGGAAGGGGGACGTCCGGGCGAGCGGCGCCTGTGGCCGCGAAGGACCTCCGGCCAGAGCGGTCCTTCGCCGTCGCAGCTTCGCGTCAGCTGCCCGACGAGGCCGCGGGCGGCGTGGCGGGGTTGTGGTCGTAGGCGCTCCAGGCGCCGGCCGAGAACGGGACCGGGTAGTTCTTCTTGCCCGGGCCGCTGCCCCACTTGGTGATGACGTAGTCGACCTTGATGTGGCCGGCGTCGAAGCCGGAGACGGTCAAGCTGGAGTCGCTGAACGAACCGCCCGTCAGCTCCGCGAACGTCTTGCCGTCGATGTCGAGCATGACGCCGCTGCTGGACGGGATGCCCGGGCCGCGGTCGCCGATGAAGAAGGGGGCCTTCTTCCCGTTGTAGAAGACGTAACCCTCGGTGCCGAGGGGCCAGCTCGGGCTGGCGAACAGGCCCTTCTGCATGGGCTTGCCGATGGCCGGCAGGCCGGTGTCACCCTGACGCCCGGAGGCGTCGTCCCAGAAGTACGAGGCCTTGGTCGAACCCTTGAGAAGGACCCGCTCGGTCACCTGTGCGGACGCGGCCGTGGCCGGCTGGTTGTCCGCGTGGGCCGAGACAGCGGTCCCCATGAGGGCCGTGCTCCCGACGAGCGCGGCACCGGCGATGCCCGACAACAGTCGACTCTTGGGGGTGTTCGAAAAAAGAGGCATGAAGGATCTTTCATCAGAAGACAAGGGGACCCGCGTGGCCGAAGGCACGGGGGGATGGAAAGCGCTCTCAGAGCTGGGTACGACGAAAAGACGTCGTGCTGGGCGCATTCGCGCTTGGGTCGGTCAGCGGTGGCGCCTGCCACCACGTGCAGTGGGCGGGAGTCCGCCTACTGGACGGCTGCCGCGAGCAGCCGGCTGTCCGCCGCTTCTGACGGCGTAGATCCGGGTCTAGGTTCGCCCGGCAAGAGCTGTACGCGGAGTGGGGTGCTCCACTCGGGTCTCCTCTCCAAACTCGTCTACCGGGTTAGCTGACGGGTTCGGGCTTTGGAGCCGCCCTACCGCTGACGCGGATTCACCCCAAGGACCTGGGTCCCCGGTTCTTCTGGGCTGGTGAAGCCCTTCGGATTCGACGTTCGGGTGGCGGCCTTCCGGCTGAAGACCAGGTCACCACCCGCCTGGTGCCTAAGACCTTACCCACAGAGTCAGGACAAAGCCAACTAAACCATGCGAAAGCATTAGAAGATCTACCTCTAGCGCCCAAACCGGGACTATTCCGGATGTTTCGCTTGAGTTCTGGCCTCAGCGTATGCGCTGCTCAGAGCACTCCTGTGGCGCGTGTGACGAGAGGGAGAGAAATGGCAAGATGCCGGTATTGATCAATTTCCGGAAGAAGGTCGGCTTTCCTGCCTGACGCCCTCTGTCAGGGCCCGAAGAAGGGGCGCCGGGACGAGGAGCAGCCGCATTCAGGCGGCGGTGAAGAGCGCCGTCGGGGCCCGGCCGGTGGAAGGCGACGGCGGGGAAGATCGAGCTTTGCCCCTGCCTGACGTCTCCACCCGCGGTCAGGGGGAGGCGGACACGTGGCGCGAGAGGCGGCGAGGAGAGAGGAAGGCCGGCGAGCGGAAAAGAGTCCGGGCAAGAGTCGGGGCCGGGCAGTCCCCCGCCTGCCCGGCCCCGATCTATCACGGTCCAGCGCCGATGCCTTCCCCCAAACGCACCGGGCGGTCCCGCTCTGGACGCGTTCCCCCACCGCGTCCTTTTCTGAAAGCTGTGCGGCGCTCTCGCGGAGCGCAGGTCCATCCCTCTTGACCTGCCTTAACACTACATACTGGGGCCTGAGATGCTCGTCATCGCAAGGTATAGATTCGGTCTAACCCACGAGAAGGATCATGTCCGGCGCGGGAGGTCCACGCCGGACACCCCTGACACCGCGCCCCCGCCGCACGAGGGCTATTCGGGCAGTTCCACCTTCACCTCGGTGCCCTTCTGCAGCGAACGGCTCACCGTGCAGTGCCGCTCGTGCACGCGGTGCGCGACCGCCCGGAAGACCTCGTCCGCCTGCTCGTCGCCCTCGGGCAGTTCGACGTCGTAGGTGATCGTCACCGGGCCGAGCAGCGTCGGCTCGACCTTCTCCGCCTCCACCGTCATCGCCAGCCGTACGAGTCGATGACCGCGCTGGGCGGTGAGGGGCTCGACGGTCACGATGTTGCAGCCGCCCACCGCGGCGAGCAGCAGCTCGACCGGCGTGAAGACGCCCTCCTCGTCGCCGCTTCCCATGGCGACCTCCGCTCCGCGCGAGTTGCGCGCGACGAAGCCGCCGTCCGTCCGCTCCACATGTACCGATGCCATGTCCAGGAGCCTAGAGCCGTGGGCGGCGGCTCACGCGTCCGGGTGCTCGGACAGGTAGGCGACGTAGACGGGGCGCAGCGCCTCGCCCAGCTCGCCCACACCCGAGGCCATCGCGTCGCTGAGCAACGCCGACACCCGGCTGAGGTCGTTGGCGGCCTCGTCGGCGTGGCCGCTGGCGGCCTCCGCCGCCGGGATCACCTTCAGCAGTTCCCACAGGAAGCCGAAGTCGCCGTGCGCCACGGCGTAACGCACCGCCCTGTCGTGGAGCTCCTTGGGCGAGAGCGACTGCAGCTCATCCTGGTCCATTAAGTAACACCTCCTTTCACCCCTTTCCCGGCGATCAGCCAGATATGCCGCTCAGGCCAGGTGGACGATCATCTTGCCGACGGTCTCCCCGCGCATCATGGCGAGGAAGGCCTCCGGCGCGTTCTCCAGGCCCTCTCCCACGGTCTCCTCCATGGTGATCTTGCGCTCGCGGAGCCAGGCCCCCATCTCGCGGACCATGTCGGACGCGCGGTCCGCGTGATCGCCCACGAGGAACCCGCGCAGCGTGAGCCGCGGTAGGCGAAGGCGTCGTCGAAGCCGCGCATGACCTGCCCTTTCACTCGGCGAACGCGTCACCCTCCAGCGAACACCGCCCGCCTCGGCGATCACTCACCGGCTGCCGTCCGTCGCGGCGTCGCCTGTCCGGCAGGGGCCGTTCAGGTCCTGCGGCCCTACCGTTCAAGGACGACCCATGCCACCATCGGGAACGTGAAGATCATTATCAAGATCCTTATCGTGGCCGGCGCCCTCTGGGCCGCCACGAAACTCATTCCCGGGATCACCGTGTCCGGGGGCACCTCGGTGCGGACCGCCGGCACCCTCATCGCGGTGGCCTTCATCTTCGGCGTGGTGAACGCCGTCCTGAAGCCCATCATCAAGACGTTCGGCTGCGCGTTCTACGTTCTCACCCTGGGGCTGTTCGCCCTGGTCGTGAACGCCCTGCTCCTGCTGCTGACGAGCTGGATCGCCGAGAAGCTCGACCTGCCGTTCCACGTGAGCGGCTTCTGGGCCGCCTTCCTCGGCGCGATCCTCGTCGGCGTGATCACCTGGATCCTCGACATGCTCCTCGGCCTGAACGAGGACTGAGCACTTCATCAGGGGGGACGACTCGACGGGCGGGGCAACGGTCAGGCGACCGAGCCCCGCTCGCGTAGTTCCGGGGCCTGGATGATGCGGCGCCTGCGGTTCTGGCCGTCGGCCGCCGCGACCACCAGGCGGACGGCGGCCCGCACGATGCCGTCCAGATCCCAGTTCACGGTGGTCAGGCCGGGAGTGAGCAGGCCCGACATCGGGTGGTCGTCGTAGCCCATGATCGAGATCTCGCCGGGCACGCTCAGCCCGAGCTCGGCCGCCGCGGCGTACACGCCGTAGGCGATGGAGTCGGAGAAGCAGAACACCGCGCTCGGCCGCACCCCCGTGGCGAGCATCTCGCGCGCCGTCTCGGTGGTGGCGGCCAGGCCGTGCGGGGCGGTCACGACGTCGATGTCGAGCCCGAGGCGCTCGGCCTCGGCGGTGACGTGGACGTCGGCGGGACGGTCGGGCGTGCTCGGCCGCGTGGGCGTCAGGACGGCGACGTGGCGGTGTCCCCTGCGCAGGAGGTACTCCAGGGCGAGCGTGACCCCCCTGCGGTTGTCGAAGACGACCTCGCCGGCGGTCTGCGCGTCGACCAGGGCGTCGCCGATGGCGACCAGCGGCAACGTCTCGGCGAGCTGGGGCCAGAACGGCGCGGCGGGGTCGACGGGCTGCACGATCAGGCCGTCCACACGCTGGTCGCGCAGCTGCCGGGCGAGCGTGCTCTCTCGCGCGGGGTCGCCCGCCGCGTCGAGGATCAGCGCGTAGCGGTCCTTGTCGCGCAGGGCGCGGCCGATGCCGACCGCGAGCGACTGCTGCCATAGATCTTCGAGGGAGCCGCACAGCAGCCCGATCATCCCGGTACGCCCGCTGGCGAGGGCGCGCGCGATCGGGTCGGCCTCGTATCCGAGCTCGGCGGCGGCCTGGCGTACACGCTCGATGGTCTCCTCCGAGACCTGCATGCCGCGCAGCGCGTATGAGACGGCCGCCGGAGACAGCCCTGTCGCCTGCGCCACCTCTCGGATCGTCGCCCGCTTGCGTGGGTGAGAACGCGACACCAGGCCAGCTTATGCGCAATCAGCGACCGGGGCGGGGAGGCGATCGCGAACCGCTCTTGACGGCGAAGCAGGTGAAGCGTTTCACTGAAACGTATCACTGAAACGCTTCACCGCATGTCCCCAGGCATTGCCGACAAACTCGATAGGAATTATGGGGTAGTATGCGTGGCGAGAAGGAGGTGACCTTTGCGGATCGACGTTCACCAGCACATCTGGACGTCCGGATTCGTCGCCGCACTACGCGCGCGCCACATCCCGCCGTTCCTCGACGGCTGGACCCTGCACCTCGACGGCGAGGCGCCCTACCAGGTGAACCCCGCCGACCACGACCTCGGCCACCGCGTCGCGTTCAACCGCCACCACGGCATCGACCTCGCCCTGGTGTCGCTGTCCAGCCCGCTCGGCGTGGAGCACCTGCCGCCCGCCGAGGCCTGGCCGCTGCTCGACGCCTACCACGACGGCGCGCTGCGGCTGCCCGGCTCGTTCCGGGCGTGGGCGTCCACCTGCGTGTCCGACATCGACCCCGAGCGCACCGCCAAGGTGCTCGACGCCGGCTTCGCCGGGCTCCAGCTACCCGCCACCGCCCTGCTCGGCTCCGCCGATCTCGCTCGCGTCGCCCCCCTGCTCGACCTGCTGGAAGAGCGCGGACTCCCCCTGTTCGTGCACCCCGGCCCGGCCCCCGCCGCGGAGACCCCCGGCTGGTGGGCCGCCGTCGTCCCGTACGTCCAGCAGATGCACGCCGCCTGGTACGCCTTCCGGGCCTTCGGCCGTCCCCGCCACCCGCGCCTGCGCGTCTGTTTCACCGCCCTGGCCGGCCTCGCCCCGCTGCACACCGAGCGCTACATCGCCCGCGGCGGGGAGAACCGCGGCGTCGTCGACCCCGACGCCTTCCTGGAGACCTCGTCGTACGGCCACCAGGCCATCGACGCGATCACCCGCGCGGTCGGGGTCGAGGTCGTCGTCCTCGGCTCGGACGCCCCCTACGCCACACCCGCGCGCACCCTGCTCGGCGAGGCCGCCGAGCAGCAGATCTCCCACACCAATCCCCTGCGTCTGCTCGACATGGAAGGAGCCGTGCCCAGATGAGCTGGGAATCATTGCCCGACCGATTCCTCGACAAGCGTGAACTGCGCCAACTCGTCGAAGATCTCGCGGGACGGCCGGACCTGTGGTCCCACCACGTCACCTTCGGCGACAGCGGCGAGGCGCGCCACTACGCCTCGCTGTATCGCGACTCGTTCGTCGACATCTGGGTGATCTGCTGGCGCCCGGAGGACGACACCGGCTTCCACGACCACGACGTGTCCTCCGGCGCGGTGCGGGTCGTGGCGGGCACGCTGAAGGAGTCCAACCCCCGCATCGGCGGCGCCCACCTGGAGACGCTGGTGTCGGAGGGCGAGGCGCTGTCGTTCGGCCCCGAGCACATCCACCGCATCAACGGGTACTCCGAGCAGAGCGTGTCGATCCACGCCTACTCTCCCCCGCTGTGGCGTCTCGGGCAGTACACCATCAGCGACGACGGCGTCATGCGGCGCACCTCGGTCAGCTACGCCGACGAACTCCGCCCGATGGACACCGAAGCGCTGGTCTGACGGTCACTCGTCGTCGCCCTCGGTCGTCCCGCCGGTCACCACCTCGTGCGTCTCGCCGTCCGCCTCCGCGTCCGTCTCCTCGGCCTCGCCGGCCTCGTCGCCCGTGCCGGCCGTGTCGCCGGGCTCGGCGTCGCTCCCGGCGACCGCGTCGCGGACGCGGGCGGCGACACCGGGGTCATCGGCGAACACGCCGTCGACGTCCAGCCCGTACAGCCTCCGCAGCCAGCCCTCCACATCGCCGTGCGCCCGCTCGTACCCCGGCTCCCGCGGGTCCCCCACCCGGAAGTCGGCCGGAAGGTTGACGTTCTCCGGGCGCACGGTCCACACGTGGACGGTCAGGCCGGCGTCGTGGGCGTCCTCGACGAGCGAGGTGGGTTCGCGCAGCGTGCCGTGCTTGTCCTGGGGCAGGACCAGGCGGGTCGGCACGCCGATCCCGTCGGCGTACGTCGCGATCTCGCGCAGGCCCTCGGGTGTCGCCAGGTCGCGGTAGGTGCGCCGGTCGCCCGCGGCGGCGAGGTCGCGCGGCGCGCCTTTCGCCTCCAGCAGCTGCACCAGCCGAATGTGCGTCCTGGCGCGCAGCGCCCGCAGGTTGGCCGTCTCGAACGACTGGATGTAGACCGGGTCGGTCTTCTCGCGCCAGCCGTACTTGTCCAGGGTGGCCAGCATGGGCTCCTCCAGGGGAAGCCCGATGGAGGCGAAGTAGCTCGAATGCTTGGTCTCGGCGTAGACGCCCACCCCTGACCGCTTGGCGAGGGCCACCACCTCGTCGAACGTCGCGATCGGCGCGAGACGGTCGTACGCCGAGCTCTCGGGACGCAGCCGGGGCCGCCGTTCCACCGCCCGCAGGGTGAGCAGCTCCGCGAGGGTGAAGTCCTCGGTGAACCAGCCGGTCACCGTCTTCCCGTCGATCACCTTGGTGGTGCGGCGCGAGGCGAACTCCTTGTGTCGGGCGACATCGGTGGTGCGCGAGATCTCGTTCTCGTGCCGGGCGACGAGCACATGGTCCTTGGTGGACACCAGGTCCGGCTCGATGTAGTTCGCCCCCATCTCGATCGCCTTCTCGTAGGAGAGCAGGGTGTGCTCGGGACGGTACGCGCAGGCGCCCCGGTGCCCGATCACGATGGGATCCGTTCCGGGCTCGCGGCCGTGCGCCCCTCCCGTTCCCGCCCAGGTACGAAGCGCCGGGCCCTGCTCCGCGCGCAGCGCCGCCGCGGGGACCGGACGAACCTCCGTCCGTGGGTGGGAGACGGGGACCGCGCCGCCGGACATGAGGGACACGACACCGGCCACGAGCCACGGAATGATGATCACGCTCGATGTTAGGCCTGGTGGGAGGGCCTCCATCCACCCGACACGCGGAACCCTACGTCCCTGGGAAGATCGCCCTAAGCGGGGCCGCCGGCCGCCGGCCTGCCGGCGAGCACCCCGGCGGCGAGCTGCAGCCCGCAGGTCGCCAGTCCGGCGGCCAAGGGCAGCGTCCAGCCACCGGAGAGCTGGTGGAGCAGGCCGATGAGGAACGGACCGAGGGCGGCGAGCAGGTAGCCGGACGACTGGGCCACCGCCGACAGCGCGGTCACCGAGGCCGGGTCCGGGGCCCGCAGGGCGATGATCAGGAGCGCCAGCGCGATGGACGCCCCCTGGCCGAGCCCCAGCACGATCATCCACAGCCAGGGCAGCGTGGCCGGGGCGAGCAGCACGCCGAGGTACCCCGCCACGGTGAGCAGCACCGCCGCGACCACGTGCGGCACCTGCGAGCGGGTACGGCCCGCGTGCACGGGCACGGTCAGCGTCGCGGCGATCTGCGAGAGGTTGGTCAGGGCGAGCAGGTAGCCGGCGTCGTCGGCCGGGAGCCCCGCGTCGCGGAAGATCGTCGGCAGCCAGGCCAGCATGATGTAGAAGGTGAGCGACTGCAGACCCATGAAGGCCATGACGTACCAGGTCACGGGCCTGCGCAACAGCGCGGCGTACGGCCGGGGCGCGCCGCCGTTCCCCGCCCGGCCCCGGCCGGTGAAGGCCTGCCGCGCCCACAGCAGGGCCGCCGCGACCGCGAGCACGGCGGCCGACCCGGCCGCCGTCCGCCAGCCGTACCTCTCCTCGATCGGCACCATCAGCGCCGACGCCGACGCCGCGCCGGCCACCAGCCCGGAGGTGTACACGGCCGTGAAAAGGCCGACCCGGTCGGGGAAGTGCTGCTTCACCACGCCCGGCATGACGACGTTCATGATCGCGATGGCCGTGCCGGCGACCGCCGCCCCGGCGTAGAGGGCGAGCACGTCGCCCGAGCTGCGCAGGACGACCCCCGCCGCCAGGACGATCAGCCCGACCAGCAGCGTGCGGTCGAGACCGAGGCGAGTCGCCAGCGCGGGGGCCACGGGGGCGAGCAGGCCGAGGCAGACCACCATGACCGTGGTGATCGCCCCGCCCGCCGCCGGGGCCAGCCCGAGATCGCTCATGATCTCGTTCAGCAGCGGCGACACCCCCGCGAGGGCGGGCCGCAGGTTGAGGGAGGCGAGCACGAACCCCGCGACCAGCAGGACCCCGGCCCGGCCACGGGACGACAGGATCCCCGGCCGGGCCTTCTCGTCGGGCTCCGGTGCCGCGGCTGAGTCCGTCATGCCTTCCTTTCCAGGCGGGTCAGAAGGGGTACCGGGCGATGTCGCCCTGCATGGTCACCCACTGCGTCTCGGTGAACGCCTCGATGTTGGCCCGCGTGCCGCCGAACCTGGACCCCGTGCCGGAGGCACCCAGGCCACCGAACGGGGCGACCGCCTCGTCGTCCACGGTCTGATCGTTGATGTGCACGATACCGGTGGGCACGAGATCGGCGAGGGCGAGGCCCTTCATGGCGTCCCGGGTGAGGATGCCGAGCGACAGGCCGTACTCGCTGTCGGCCGCCAGTGCCGCCGCCTCCTCCAGCGACGAGAACGGCATGACCGGCGCGACCGGGCCGAAGACCTCCTCGGCGTACGCGGGCGTGGCGGTCGTCACGTCGGTGAGCACCGTCGGGCGGTAGAACAGGCCCTCGTAGGTGCCGCCGGCGGCCAGCCGGGCGCCGCCGTCGACGCTCGCGGTGACGAGCCCGTGGACCTTGTCCCGCTGGCCGGCGTCGATGAGCGGGCCGAGCGCGACCTCCTGGGTCGCCGGGTCGCCGACCGGCATGGCGTCCGCCTTGGCGGCGAGCCGCTCGACGTACTCGTCCTTGATCGAGGAGTGCACCAGGTGCCGTCCGGTGGTCATGCAGATCTGCCCCTGGTGGAAGTACGCCCCCCAGGCGCCGGCGGAGACGGCGAGGTCGAGGTCGGCGTCGTCGAGGACGACCAGCGCGGAGTTGCCGCCGAGCTCCAGGTGGGCCCGCTTGAGATGACGGGCGGCGAGTTCCCCGACCTTGCGGCCGGCGGCCGTGGAGCCGGTGAAGGAGATCACGCGGACCCTGGGGTCGGTGACCAGGGCCTGGCCGGTGCCGGGGCCGCCGGGCAGCATGTGGAGGAGCCCGGCGGGCAGGCCAGCCTCCTCGAAGACCCGGGCGATCGCGACGCCGCCGCAGACGGCGGTACGAGGGTCGGGCTTGAACACCACGGCGTTGCCGAGGGCGAGGGCCGGGGCGACCGACCTGATCGCGAGGATCAGCGGCGCGTTGAACGGCGAGATGACGCCCACCACCCCGACCGGCACGCGGCGAGCCAGGCTGAGGCGGCTCTTGGCGGTCGGCAGGATCTCGCCGGGCGGCTGGGAGGCCAGCGCCGCGGCCTCGTAGCACTCCTGGGCCGCGACGTGGGTCTCGAATCCGGCCTTGCCGGGGATGGACCCCGACTCGCGGATGAGCCACTTCTGGATGTCGGCGGCGTGGTCCTCGAACAGCCGTCCGGCTCTGCGCAGCACCCCCGCCCGGTCCTCGAAGGACGCGGCCGCCCACTCGCGCTGCGCCTTGACGGCCTCGGCCACGGCGGCGGCGACGTCGGCGGGCCCGGCGACCCCGGCCCTGCCGATCTCGGCACCGGTCGCGGGCTCGACCACGGGCGCGTCACCGGCCTGGGACGTCACCCAGCCCCTGCCCCCGAAGACCGACCCGGACCAGATCTTGGGATCGAGAAAATCCACGACGAGCTCCCTCATACGGCGCCGGGCGAACCATCCTCGACAAGCCTACCTGCGCCGTTCGCATGGTGAACTTTCGTTCTACAGAAGAACACACTGACTGCCAAGCTACGCGGGCACGACAAACCGGTCAATGTATCGGCGCCGCGCCGGCGGGACGGTGAACGGCGGAACCGGTGCCGGGATACGGGGCCGGCGCGGCGAGCGCACCGCCCTGACCGGCGTCCCGTACCAGCAGGGCGATCTGAACCCGGTTGGCCAGCCCGAGTTTGGCGAGTGAGCGGCTCACGTGGGCCTTGACGGTGGTCTCCGTCAGGTCGAGTTCACGGGCGATCTCGGCGTTGGACAGCCCCCGGGCCACGGCCTCCACGACGTCCCGCTCGCGCCCGGTCAGGACGGCCAGGCGTCGACGGGCGACCTGGGCGTCCGCGCCGTCGTCGACGGCTCCGGCGAACGCGTCGATCAGGCGCCTGGTCACCGCCGGCGCCAGGATGGCGCTCCCGTCCGCCACCGCCCGGACGGCGGCGATCAGATCGCGGGGCGCGGTGTCCTTCAGCAGGAATCCCGCGGCCTTCGCGCGAAGGGCGCCGTAGACGTACTCGTCGAGGTCGAATGTGGTCAACATGACCACCTTGGGCGGGTCCGGCGACCGGTTGATCTCCCTGAGCGCCGCCACGCCGTCCATCCGTGGCATCTGCACGTCCATCAGCACCACGTGCGGCCAGTACGCGGCGACGGCGGTGACGGCCTCCGCGCCGTTCTCCGCCTCCGCGACCACCTCGATGTCGCCGGCCGCCTCCAGGATCATGCGCAGCCCCGTCCGTACCAGGGCCTCGTCGTCGACGATGAGAACGCGGATCATGCCGGTAGTCAGCGGCGCGCCCCCGAGCGAGGAATCGACTCCCACACCGGGCTGGGGCACGATCGCGAGAAGACTCGTGACCAGCGTGAAGACCGCCAGGTGAAGGGGCCGCCGGTAGGTGGTCGCCGCGACGTAGGAGGCCACGGAGAGCAGGAACCACGGAGCCCGCACGACGGCGTCGGCCGCCGCGACCACGAAGAGCGGCCACCGCCGTCCCGGGGCCGTGCGCGCCGCCCCCGCGGCCAGGAGGCCCACCACGGCACCCTGGACGTACCAGGGGACCGAGGCGAGCGCCGGCAGGAAGGGTGAGCCGGCGTCCGGCAGGAACGCGGCGCAGAAGGCGGCGGCGGGTAACGCCCAGCGCGCCACCCGGTCACGCACCCCTGCCACCCTCACAGATCAGCCTGGACACCGCGGGCCCTCACCAGCTGAGCAGCCGCAGCGGCCCGCGCTCGGCGGCGGCCGGCGACTCGGTGCGCAGCTCGGGTACGGCATCGCGCAGCACCCGGACCCCGAGCGGCACGAGCACCAGGCACAGGCTCACATAGCAGGGGACGTCGGACAGCGGGCTCTCCTTCAGCACGCCCACCCACAGCGTTCCCGCCAGGAGGAAGAGCAGGAGACGTCCAGAGCCGAACGTCCCCGACCGGAAGGCTCCGATGCCGAGCAGCAGCATCCCGAGATACTGACAGGCCGACGCCGTCACCGGGACCCGCCACGGCCCGTAGGAGATGTCGACGTACGTGGACATCACGAACTCCGTCGCCCGCCGCAGGCCCTGCGCCTCGACCAGCTGGAAGGCCGTCTGCTCGACCCCTGTGAAGTAAAGGCGCGCGAACAGGCTCACGACGACCAGGGTGCCTCCCCAGAACGCGAGACGGGGCGAGCGGGCCGCGACGACCCGCGCGAGCGTGACGACGGCCGGGAACAGCAGGAGGGCCGCGGCGGCGAAGCAGGCGTACGCGGCGGTGACCAGTGCGGGGTTCGCCACGTAGGCGGCCAGCTGTTGCGGGGCCGCGAACTCCTGCCGAACTCCTCCAGTTGCTCCGGGGTGAAGATGCCCGAGTGCGGGGCCAGGTACCGCAGGAACAGCGCCACCGCCCATACGACGGGCCCGAGGACCAGGGCCGCGCCGCCGATGAGCCGTCCGGGGAACCAGACGTCGCCGGGCACCGGGGCCGCTGTCCGCCACCTGGCGGCTGATGTGGGTGTCATGGCCAGTGAGACTGCACCGGCCGGGGCCGGACGGCATCGTTCGATCGGCGGCGTGAGCCGTCTCTTTAGTAGGAGGGCACCGGTGACGCGTCGCTCCGCCGCAGGCCGTACCGTTGGACGGGGGCCGGCGTGAGGACGCCGCGCCAGGGTGGAGGAACAGCCGGCAAGGGCGGGCGAACCGGGCGAGGTCCGCCCGCTGGGGGACGATGGGTGACAACGTTGTCACACCCACTGAAATGCGGGATGATTCCACCGTGGCAGCAGAGACCAGACGCGGGCGGCCGACCATGAACGACGTCGCCGCCACGGCCGGGGTCGCGCTGAAGACGGTGTCCCGCGTGGTGAACGACGAGCCCGGCGTGAACGCCGCGACCGCCGCACGCGTCCGGCAGGCGATCGAGCTCCTCGGTTACCGCCGCAACGACGGCGCCCGGGTGCTACGACGGGGTCGCACGGCCAGCATCGGCCTGGTGATCGAGGACGTCGCCGACCCCTTCTACTCCGGCCTGAGCCGGGCGGTCGAGGACATCGCCCTCCGCAACGGCTGCCTCGTCCTCAGCGGTTCCTCCGGTGAGGATCCTCAGCGCGAGCGCGAGCTGGTCCTGGCCTTCTGCGCGCGCAGGGTCGACGGCCTGGTCATCGTGCCCGCCGGGTCCGACCACGCGTACCTCACACCCGAGCTGAACGCCGGCATCCGCGCGGTCTTCGCCGACCGCCCCACCGGGCCGGGGCTCGACGTCGACACCGTGCTGTGCGACAACATCGGCGGCGCCCGCACGGGGGTCGCCCATCTCATCGCCCACGGGCACCGCCGCATCGGGTACCTGGGCGACAGCGCCGCGATCTTCACGGCCGGCGAGCGCCTGCAGGGCTACCGCGAGGCGCTGGAGGACGCCGACCTGCCGTACGACGAGTCGCTGGTCACCATGGGTCCGCCCGAGCACGACCGGCTCCACGCCGACCTCCAGGCACTGCTGGCCCTGCAGGACCCGCCCACCGCGCTGTTCACCGGCAACGGACGCACCACGGTCGCCACCCTGCGTGCCCTGGCCACCCTCTCCCCCGGGTTCGCGGGCGACCAGATCGCCCTGGTGGGCTTCGACGACTTCGAACTGGCCGATCTCCTCACCCCCGCGATCACCGTGATCGCGCAGGACCCCGCGAGGCTCGGCCGTACGGCCGCTGAGCTGCTGTTCCGCCGCCTGGCCGGCGAGAGCGGCCCGGCCGAACGCGTGCAGATCCCCACCCGTCTCATCCCCCGGGGCTCCGGCGAGCTCCCGCCGCGCGGCTGACTCCGGCAGGGCCGCCGGTGTACGGCCCTGCCGGAAGATCTCTGTTATGAGCAGCGGGTGCTGGAGAAGGTGACGTAGCGGCTCCGTTCACCCCAGGTGTAGCTCGAGCCGTCGCACTCCTGGGTGATGGCGCCGATGATCGTTGTGTGGGCGGAGCTGTCCCAGAAGTAGGTGGCACACGTGTAGCCCAGCCCGCAGGCGGGAAGCGCCGGAGCGGCCTGCGCTCCGGCAGGGACGGCGACGATCGCGGCGGCGGCCAGTGCGGCGACGCCTACCAAACGACGGATCATGGCTGGTCCTTTCGGGGGGTCGACCAGGACAGGAGAGCCTTCCGGGCCTTCCTGCGGGGGACGTTCGGTCAGCAGGGGGTTTCGACGAATTCCGGGTAGCCGCTGCGGCTGCCCGACCAGGTGACGTTCCCGGCGCAGTCTTCGTACTTGGTGCCCACGATGCTGGTGTGCGAGGAGTCGGAGTAGTACGTGGTGACGCACCGGTAGTCGAGCTGGCACGCCCTGGCGGAGGCGGTGCCGGCGGGGATGACGACGAAGGCAGCGGCGGCCAGGGCCGTTGCGGCGAGTACCCGACGGATCATGGGCGGTCCTCCTGTGCACGATCAGGCGAAACGGGCCGTCCTGCTGGACGGACGACCCAGCCGATGATCGAAATGATCCGTCCCTCGAAATGGAAACACAAGGGGCACTCATCTTTATGACAAGAAGCAAGGTGGTCAGTTAATCCGATGGAATTATCACCGATTGTCGCCAATTGGTTACGCCCTTTTGTGACTACTTGTCGTGAATCAGCGTTATTACGCCGTTCTCGCAGGAAAGCCGCCGAATCGCCGGATCCGGCGAGCACTACAGGATCCGTCACCTCGCCCTGGCCGCGCCCATTTCTTAATCGCTTCCCGGAAACCCGGTAATCGCGGACGAACCATCACGCCTCATATTGCGGATGCAACAAAATGCATGATTTGGACGATCACCTTCGGATCACGGGCACCCTCTACGAGATCCCGCGGCCGCGCGGCCGGGTGACCGGATTGACCTCAACTGGACTTGAGGTTTCAGACTGCTTCACGGACATGCCGGACAGCGTGCGGAAAAGGAGGGGTCGACATGCGAGTGGCAGAAGTGACCCGGTTCGGAGGGCCTGAGGTGCTCGTCACGAAGGAGGTGCCCGACCTGCGAGCCGGGGCCGGTGAGGTGGTCGTCGGGGTGGCCGCGGCCGACACCCTCAACGTGGAGACGAAGATCCGTGCGGGCTGGGGACGCGAGTACTTCAGCCACGAACCGCCGTACGTCCCCGGCGGGGCGGTGGGCGGACGGGTCCTGTCGGTCGGCGACGGCGTGGACGCGGCCTGGGTCGGTCGTACGGTGGTCGCCCACACCGGGGCTGCCGGCGGCTACGCCGAGCAGGCTCTCGTGCCGGTGGAGGCGCTGATCCCGGTGCCGGACGGGCTGGGGGTGCCCGAGGCGACGTCCCTCATGCACGACGCCGTGACGGGCCTCGCCGTGTTCGACGCGGCCGAGGTCAAGCCGGGCGAATGGGTGCTGGTCACCGCCGCGGCCGGCGGCATGGGCGTCCTGCTGGTGCAGATGGCGCGGGCGGCGGGCGCCCACGTCGCGGCGGCGGCACGGGGCGAGCGGAAGCTCGCGCTCGCCCGCGAACTGGGCGCCGAGGTCGCGGTCGACTACACCGAGCCCGGCTGGGCCGAGCGGGTGCGCGAGGCGACCGGCGGCACGGGTCCGCAGGTCGTCTTCGAGGGTGCGGGCGGCGAGATCGGCCGGGCCGCGTTCGAGATCACCGCGCGAGGTGGCCGGATCTCCGCGCACGGCGCCTCCAGCGGCGGCTTCGCCCCCATCGACCCGGAGGAGGCGGAACGGCGCGGGATCTCGGTGCGAGGGATCCAGCACGTCCAGCTCACCCCCGCCGACCACAAGAGGCTCGCCGAGCGCGCCGTGACCGAGGCGGCGGCGGGCCGGATCCGGCCGGTGATCGGCAGGACGTTCCCCCTGGAGCAGGCGGCCGAGGCCCACGCCGCGATCGAGTCCCGCGAGATCCTCGGCAAGACCTTGCTGCTGGTCTGAGACGGGAGCAGCGGGGCGGTCCGCTCCGGGACGGGTTCACGCTCGGGACGTCTCGCCGGCGGGGCGTCATTTGGAAGGCACAGCCTCCGGGGGGATGACGCCCCGCCCGGCTCACCAGGTCTTGCCGGCCTGCTCCCGGATCGTACGGTTGATCCGGTTGAAGAAGTTGGTCAGCGCGATCTCCAGGTTGATCACGGACAGTTGCCGCTCGTCGAAGTGGGCGGCGGCGGCGTCCCAGATCTCGTCGGTCACGCCCGGCGCGCCGTCCTGGATCCGGGTGGCGGCCTCGGCCAGCGCGAGCGCCGCCCGCTCCGCCTCGGTGAAGAAGGGCGTCTCGCGCCACGCGGCCACGTTGTGCAGCCGCTCATCGGTCTCTCCCTGCTTCTTGGCCGCCGCGACCCCGGCGAAGACGCACGGGCTGCAGCCGTTGATCTGGCTGACCCGCAGGTGGATCAGCCCGAGCACGAGCGGGTCGACGCCACCGGTGTGAATCGCCTTGTAGAGGTGCTGGATCGCCGTCGTCACGTCGGCGTTCGCCCGGCTCTTGACGCGTGCTTCCATGGGTCTCGCTCCTTCATCGGTTACCTGTGCCCCTCCGGGCCCGTCATCCCCCATGACGGAGCAGATCCGAGGAAGGTAACAACATGTCCCAACCCAGCCCGACCGACCTGGTGGCCGAGGCGTTCGAGGCCCAGCGCGACCGGCTGCGCGCGGTCGCCTACCGCATGCTCGGATCGCACGCCGACGCCGAGGACGCGGTCCAGGAGGCCTGGCTGCGGCTCTCCCGCCAGGACACCGCGGCCATCCACAACCTCGCCGGCTGGCTGACCACCGTGGTCGGCCGGATCAGCCTCGACGTCCTGCGATCACGCCAGACCCACCCCGAGGCGTCCTACGACGACCGGCTGCCCGAACTCGTCGTGACGGTCGACGACGGCCCGGCGCCAGAGGACGACGCCGCGCTCGCCGACGCGGTCGGGCTCGCGCTCCTCGTCGTCCTCGAATCGCTCCGGCCGGGCGAACGGCTGGCGTTCGTGCTGCACGACCTGTTCGCCGTGCCGTTCGACGAGATCGGCCACATCCTCGGCAAATCCGCCGATGCGGCCAAGATGCTCGCCAGCCGCGCCCGGAGGAAGGTGCAGGCGGCCGAGCACCCGACGGCCGCCGGACGGGAGCAGCGCGAGGTGGTCGAGGCCTTCCTGTCGGCGGCGCGCCGCGGCGACTTCGAGGGTCTGCTGCGCGTGCTCGACCCCGGGGTGAAGCTGACCGTCGACACCCCCGCCGGTGTGGTCGTCGTCCTCGGCGCCACCGAGGTCGCCGCAGGAGCGCGACGCCGTTTGAGCGCCGGCGCACCCACACGCGGCCGAGCGGTGCTCGTCAACGGCCTCCCCGGGATCGTGTCGTGGCACGAGGACGGCACCCCGCTCTCGCTCATGGCCTTCACCATCGCCGGCGGCCGCATCACCGACATCGCGACCGTGATCGACCCGGCCAGACTCGCGTCGATGAACCTGCCGGCCCCGGAATGAGTCACCGGCGCCGAACGGCCGTGAGGAAGTCTTCGAGGGCCACCGCGACGGCGCCTGGGGCTTCCGCGGGCAGCAGGTGGCCTGCGTCGGGGACGGTCGTCAGGGTCGCGTGCCGGATGTGGGGCAGGAGGTGGTCACGCAAGACGCGCGGCGGCTCCACCACGTCGTTCTCCGCGGCGAGCACCGTCACGGGGACCTCGATGTCCCGCGCGGCGCGTGTGATGTCCCGCGCGATTCCGTGCAGGGGCCACTCGTGCCGGGCCTCGACGCCGGCGGCGAGGCTGTCGCGTACCGCGATGTCCCGCATCGTCTTGGGCAGCGGTGTGGCGGTCAGGATGTGGTCGAGGGCGTGCCGCACCGTATCGGGCGAGTCGTAAGCGTGTGACAGGCCCTGCCGATACTCCTCGGTCACCGTGGCGGGCGGCTGTGGCGGCGCGGGCGCGACGAGCACCAGGCCGGCCAGCCCGGCCGGTCGGCGGGCCGCTACGAGCTGGCTCACCTTGCCGCCCATCGAGTGGCCGACGAGGACGTACGGCCCCGGGACGCTCGTCTCGGCTACCCGGGCGAGATCGTCGGCGAGCTGGTCCAGGTGGTAGGGCCCGGGCAACGTTCGCGAGGCGCCCCAGCCGCGCTGGTCGAAGCGAACCGTCGCCTGTCCAGGCGGCAGGTGGCCGATCACACCGTTCCAGGTGTCGGCGGAGCCGCCCCAGTAGTGGACGAACACCAGTGCCGGTCCGGTGTGGCCTCCCGTTCGCACGTCGAGCGACCCGCCCGCCACGGGAAGTGTCCTTGTCGTTTCCGTCATCATCGCGCCCTTCCTGTCGGCTGCGGAAAACGGCTGCCGTCCGTCCTGCCGCAGCTCTGAACCGGTAACCTGACCTGCTTGTCAGGTTCAGCCGCGACGGTATGTGAGGAGGGTGTCCGCGCTTTGGCGGAAAGGAGCACAGTCATTGTGAAAAACGGACATGGTACTGTGCGGCAGCTGCACTATCTGCCCGCCGTCGGCTCGGCGTACGGGGTGGAGGTGCTCGGTTTCGCCGCGCTGCGCGAGATGGACGTCCATCGCCGTCGCGTACTGCCGCAACGCCCCGACTTCCACGTGTTCGCCCTGGTCGCCTCCGGAAGCGGCGCCCACGAAGCGGACTTCCACGGGTACCGGCTGGAGGAAGGCAGCGCCGTGTGGATCCGGCCCGGCATGGTGCACCGCTGGAGCGACATCGACGACTGCGACGGCCCGCTGGTCCTCTTCCGGCCCGGCTTCCTTCCCGGTTTCACGGCGTCAGAGGCGACCACGCCGGCATGCTGGCACCTGGATGAGCGACGCCTGTCCCTCGCCCTGCTCGCGGCCGAACATCTCGACCGCGAACACGACGCGGCGGTACGGACACCGCGCCTGGCGTCTCCCGCGCTGCTCTCCCACCTGCTGGCGGCGCTGATCCTGCGCGCCCTCCCCGAGACATCGGCCTCAACCGGCGCGACAAGGTCCAGCAACCGGCATATGGCTGTATTTCACACCTATCGGACCACCGTCGAGGAGCGCTTCACCGACTGGCACCACGTGGCCGACTACGCGCAGCACCTGGGCTATGACGTGCGGACGCTCACCCGGGCGACGCGTGCCGCCACCGGCACCGGCGCCAAGACCTTCCTCGACCAGCGCATCCTGCTGGAGGCCAAAAGACTGCTCGCTCACACCGACCTGCCGGTGAGCGGCTGCGCCAGACGACTCGGCTTCCGGGACGTCGGCAACTTCACCACGTTCTTCCGGCGCCAGGCCGGCATGCCTCCCGCTACCTGGCGCGCCGCTTACAGCACGGCGGCACACGAAGCACCCGTTCGGCCAGGGCCCTGAACACCGCGGGCGGTTCGGAAGCCGGTTCGCCTCTCGCCCTGATCACGCCGGCCGGGCCCTGGTCAGCATGCGCGACAGGGCGAAGGCCACGATGATGGCGGCGAGGCCGGACAGGGCTATGGCCTGGTGGGGCGGTGCCCATTCGGCGACCGCTCCGACGAGCCCGGCGCCGAGGCCCTGGCCCGTCATCGTCCCGGCGTTCTGCAGCCCGAACGCCTGCCCGCGCACGTCCGCCGGCACGGCGTCCACGAACGGCCGCTGGAGCCCGAGGGTGTACGACATGCAGGCCGAGGCCAGGGCGGCGAGCACGGCCGAGGCGACGACACCGGGGTGGAACGCGAAGCCGAGCAGGGGCACGCCGAGCGCGGCCATCAGGGGCACCACGAGCCGCTCGCGCGTCTCCGGCAGGACGAACCGTCCCACCAGGAACTCCCCGACGCCCATCCCGACGGCCGTGGCGGCGAGCACGGCACCCGCGGCGGACGGTGAGCCGAGCCCGGTGAGATAGGGCACGAACACCGCCTCGGCGCCCACCATGCACAGCAACGGCAGCCACATCGCCAGCATCAGCACCCGGACGTGCCGGTCGGCCAGCAGCATGCGGTTGACGCGCAGGGTGGTACGGACGGTGTCGCGTCCCGCCCCTTGGGCGGCCCGCGCCGGCCGGTCGGCGAGGCCGAACCGGATGAACAGGGCGCTGCCCAGGGAGAGCACTGCCGTGATCAGCAACGCCTTCTGCGGGCCGACGACGGCCAGCACCGTTCCCCCCAGGGCGAGGCCGACGACCTGCGCCGACGCGGCGCTGACGGTGAACAGCGCCCGGCCCACCACGAAGGCGTCCCCTTCGAGCAGATCGGGCAGTATGGCGTTGCGCGCCGCCGAGAAGACGGGCGTGGGCACGCCGGTGACCAGCACGACGAGCAGCATCGCCCAGATCGACAGGTCCCCGAGGGCGAGGGCGAGGCAGACGCCGATCCTGATCGCCTCGCCGACCAGCATGAGCGGGCGCGGGCGTACGCGATCGGTGATCGACAGCAGGAACGTCGCCCCGATGACCTGCGGCAGGAACCCGATCATGTACGCCGCGGCCGACAGGCCCGGCGACCCGGTGCGCTGGTAGATCAGCACCGAGAAGGCCAGACTCTTCACCGTGTCGCCGAGCACCAGCAGGGCGAAGCTCGTGAAGAGCACACGGAACTCCGCCACCTTGAGGATCTCGCCGAATCTCGCGGCCCGGCCGCCGTCCTGTCGCGTCGTGTCGGTCACCCGCCCCACCTCCGCGGACGATCGTGGGGGTAGGCGCACCGCACCGCCTACTATTTCGGAAATAGGCGAAAGGTCAGGAGGGCGCGTGCCGGGGTGGATGATCCGTATCGAGGTCAGCCCTCAGGACGTCATGGCCAGCCGCTTCGCGATCTCGCCGCTGATCGAGACCCTGCACGCCCTGTGGGCGCTGTCGGGTGCGAGGGAGGCCGGCGTGCTGCTGCCGTGGGCCGAGCGGCGGCGCGAGCCGTACCAGCGGCTCCTGCGCGAGGTGGACGGGACGGCCGCGCTGGTGGCGCTGTTCAGGCGGGGTAAGTACAACGTCGACTTCATCGCCCCGCCCCCCGCCGGCCTGAACGTCGCGATCGAGGACGAACTCAGGGTCGTCCGCGCCACGCCCCTGGCCCAGGCCCGCGAGGAGATCGCGCGCAACCTCGAAGGCAGACAGGCCCCGGCTCCCGAGATCATGGCCACCCTGCGGCGACCGGACGTCGTGCCGCTGTTCGCCGGCGTCCTCGAGGCCGCCTGGCGTGAGCTCGTCGCCCCGGAGTGGCCCCGCTTCCACGCGATCCTGGAACGCGACGTGATCCAGCGCGCCGGACGTCTCGCCGCCTACGGGTGGGGCGCGGCCCTGGACGACCTCAGCCCGCAGGTCCGCTGGCGTACCGACGGGCGGTACGGCCACATCGAGGTGCGTATGGAAAGCGAGGGGGCCGACGAGAGGCACCGGCTCGGCGGGCGAGGCCTGCTGTTCGTGCCGACCGTCTTCGGTCCTCCCGGCGTGGGCGCCTACCTGGAGGACGCCTGGCCGTACGCGCTCCTCTACCCCGCCCGGGGCACCGCCGCCGAGCACGCGCCCTCCAAGGGCCTCGCGCGGCTGATCGGCAGGACGCGGGCCGCGATCCTGCTCGAGATGCCCGCGACCACCACGCAACTGGCGGCCCTGCACGGGATGAGCCTCGGCGGCACCGGCGACCACGTGGCCGCGCTACGCGGGGCGGGCCTGGTCACCGGCACGCGGGTCGGACGCTCGGTGGTGTACCACCGGACGCCGCTCGGCGACGCGCTGGTGAACGGCGGCTGATCCGCGAGGCGCCCCTCTGCCTCGCCGCGCGCGGCGAGGCAGGCCCGGCCTCAGCCCTTCAGCGCGCCTGCCATGAGGCCTCGCATGAAGAACCGGCCGAGGAGCAGGTAGACGATCATCGTCGGGATGGAGGCGAGGATCGCCGCGGCCATCTGCTGGCTGTACGGCACGGTCTGCGCGCCGGCGATGTTGTTGAGCATGACCGTGGTCGGCCACGAGGTGGGACCGGTGAGGAAGACGGCGAACAGGAAGTCGTTCCACATCGAGGTGAACTGCCAGATGATGACGACGGCGAACGCCGGGCCGGACACCGGGATCACGATCGACCAGAAGGTCCGCAGCATGCCGGCCCCGTCGACCCGCGCCGCCTCCATGAGCTCGTCCGGAATCGTGACGTAGTAGTTGCGGAAGATCAGCGTGCAGATCGGGATGCCGTACACCACGTGGGCGAGGACGAGCCCCGGGATACCGCCGTACACGCCGAGGTCCACCATCAGCTGCACGAGCGGGATCATCACCCCCTGGTAGGGGATGAACATGCCGAACAGGAACAGCGTGAACACCACGTCCGCGCCGGGGAAGCGCCACTTCGACAGCACGAACCCGTTCATCGCGCCGAGGGCGGCCGAGATGAGGGATCCGGGGATGGCGAGCAGGAAGCTGTTGGCGATGCCGGGCTTGAGCTTGTCCCAGGCGACCTCCCAGGCCTCGGTCGTCCAGACCTTGGGCAGGGCCCAGGCCTGGCTGGGGTCGGCCTCGGTGAGCGGCTTGAAGCTGGTGACCAGCAGCACGTAGATCGGGATGAGGAAGACCAGGATGAACCCGATCAGCAGTGCGAACCGCACGTAGACCGGCCACCGTACCCGGCGCACCACGGGTGCGGCCTGGTGCCGGGCTTCGGGCGGGGCCGCGACGGCCGTGCTCATGAGCGCTTCTCCCTGCGGGCGTTCCAGACGAGGTACGGCACGACGAAGACGGCGACCGACAGCACGATGTACGCGGCGATCGTCGCGCCCTTGGCCGGGTCGTGGGCGTCGAACACCGCGACCCACATGAAGACGGCGGGCACGTCGGTGATGATCTGCTTGCCGGACACCGAAACGATCAGGTCGAAGACCTTGAGCGAGATGTGCCCGAGGATGATCAGCGCGGAGAGCGTGACCGGCCGCAGGAACGGGAAGACGACGTACCGGTAGACCTGCCACTCCTTGCAGCCGTCGACCCGCGCGGCCTCGCGCAGTTCCTCCGGCACTCCCCGGAATCCGGCCAGGAACAGCGCCATGACATATCCGGACATCTGCCAGATCGCCGGGATGGCCATGGCGGCCATGCCCCAATCCTGGCCCCGGAACCAGTCGTTCTGCAGGAACCCGAGCCCGATGCCCTGGAAGAGCCGGTTCAGCCCGACCGCCTGCGCGTCCTGCCCGCTGTTCATCAGCCAGCGCCACACCACACCGGTCGCGACGAAGGAGATCGCCATCGGGAAGAGGTAGACGGCCCGGAAACCGCCCTCGCCCTTGATCCCCTTCTCCATCAGGAAGGCGAGCAGCCAGCCCAGCGCGAGCGCGCCGCCCACGAAGACCACCGTGAAGATGACCGCGTGCTTGACCGAGATGCCCCAGCGCTCCTGGTCCCACAGGGACACGAAGTTCTCGAGACCGACGAACTTGCCGACCGAGATCTCATCGTGCCGGTCGGTCATGGCCAGCTTGAAGTTCCAGCCGAGCATGCCGTACACGAAGACCGCAATCGCGATGATCGACGGCGTGACCAGGAGCAGCCCCGGCAGCCATCTGCGAACGCGCGACACACATACCCCCAGCGAAGGCCTGCGCCCGCGCCACGAGGGCGGGCGAGCGCAGGCCGTACGAGATCAGCTCACTGATTGTTGGTCTTGGCGGCTTCGACGAGCGCCTGCTGCAGCTTGGCCACGTCCTTGCTCTGCAGGAACAGGCCGACCGCCTCGGTGATCGCCGTCTTCCAGGCGTCGTTGGCCACCACGCCGTGCTGGATCGAGCCGGCGAGCTTGTCCTTCGACCACTCCTCCAGCGACCAGGCCAGATAGTCCTGGTAGAGGCTCTTGTCGGCGTCCTTGCGTGCCGGGATGGAGCCCTTCTTGGGGTTGAAGGCGTCCTGGCCCTCCTTGCTCGCCGCGACCTTCAGCCACGCGAGGGCGCCGTCCCTGTTCGGCGCGCCCTTCGGGAGGGTGAAGCTGTCGGACAGCCACAGGAACGTCCCGTCGGTGCCCGGCGAGGGCGCCCAGTCGAAGTCCTCCTTGGATTTCTTGCCGAGGCCGCCGTCCGGGGGGTTGTGGAAGTAGCCGTAAGCCCAGTCACCCATGATGTTGAACGCCGCCGCGCCGTCCGCGACCTGCTTGGCGGCCGGCTGCCAGTCGTCCTGCGGGGCGCCGGCGTACGACAGGATCGTCTTGAAGTTGTCCAGAGCCTTGGTGACGTTGGCGTTCGACCAGTCGGCGCCCTTGGCCCACAGCGCGTTGTAGCCGTCGGTGCCGAGGGAGCCCAGCAGCACGCTCTCCAGGAGGTGGACGACGGTCCACTCCGAACCGATCGAGAGCGGGATCTTCCCGGTCTTCTTCACGGCCTCGAGGTCCGTGATGAACTCCTCGACGGTCTTCGGCGCCGCGGAGACGCCCGCCGCCTTGAGGACCTTCGGGTTGAACCAGAGGACGTTCGAGCGGTGGATGTTCACCGGCACCGAGTAGACGTTGCCCTCGTAGGTGAGCTGGTCGACCAACTGCTGGGGGAAGACGTCCTTGAGCTTGAGCTCGTCGTAGAGCGAGTTCAGCGGCTCGAGCTTGCCGGCCTTGATGTAGCCCTGCAGCTCGGCGCCCGCGTGCCCCTGGAAGGTGTCCGGCGGCTGGTCGGCCTGCAGCTTGCTCGAGAGCAGCGCCCGCGCCTTGTCACCCGAACCGCCCGCGACGGCGGCGTCGAAGAACGTCAGGTTGGGGTTCTGCTTCTGGAATATCTCGCGCATGGCCTTGAGGCCGTCCGCCTCGCCGGGGCCCGTCCACCAGGAGAAGACCTCGACCTGCTTCTTCGCCGCCTGCTCGCCGCCGGTGCTCTTCTCGCCACCGCCGCCACCACAGGCGGAGAGGGAGAGGAGGCCTGCCACGGTGACCGCGACGGCCGACATCCACCGTCGTCGCATTCCTTTGGTCCCTTCAGGGTTGAAGGAGGCTGTCCACGTGGGCCCGCCCCCGATGCCAGGCCCGCTGACAACGTTGTCAGTAAGCAATCAATTCACTTCGCGAGGCAGGGCGTCAAGGGTGCGCGAATAACGTCTCCATATAGCGTGAACCGGACCTGCCGAAAGGCAGCCGGTCCTGCGCACCGGAGACGCCGTCGCCGGCCGCCGCCCTCACGAGCGGCCCGGTTCACGATCTCCACGAGCAGATCACATGGCCCTGACCTCCACGAGACGAAAGCCCATCACATGAACAAGACCGCGACAAGAGTGCGAGCCGCTCTCATGATCTCGTTCGACGGAAGCAATGCCCGTCATGTCACGTTCGTCGCCACCGGCGGCTCTCTCGTTACGGACCACCGTGGCTGACCGCACGCACGGGCGTCGGGCGCCCGAGACGCACACGTCCATCGAGTTCGAGGACTGGGACGGCAAGGACCTCTCCGGGGAGAGCCACGCCAACGTCGCCTTCATCGACGTGGACATGACCGAGGCGTCCGGCAAGGGCGCCGTCTTCACCGACTGCACCTTCCGCGGGGTGAAGTTCAACGCCTCCACCCACACCGACGCCGCCTTCCTGAACTGCGCCTTCGTCCGGTGTTCGTTCTTCGACGCCACCTTCACGGGGTGCAAGCTCGTCGGCAGCGTGTTCGACGGCTGCAGCTTCGACCTGCTGAAGGTCGACGGGGGCGACTGGTCGTTCGTCGGCCTGCCCGGGGCGAACCTGCGCGGGGTCTCCTTCACCGACGTGCGGATGCGCGAGGCCGACCTGACCGGAGCACGCTGCGAGGGCGCCAAGCTCCGTCAGGTGGACCTGTCGGGCTCCTCGCTCACCCGGGCGGACCTGTCCCGCTGCGACCTGCGCGGCAGCGACCTGTCCTCTCTGGACCCGCTGACCACGGCGCTGACGGACGCGGTGGTCGACGTTCCCCAGGCGGTCATGATCGCCACTGCCCTCGGCCTGGACGTCCGCTCCGGCTGACCGCTCCCGACGGCGCCCGCGTCGCGGGCGCCCCCGGCGACACTGCGATGAACCCTCCATAGTTATTTCCACCGGAACCCGCAATCCGCGTCCGGGGCGGGCCAACTGAAGGTCACTGTCAAGGGATCGACCGCGCCTGAAACCTGCAAATGCGGTGATTTTTCTAGATTTTCTGCTTCCATAATTAAGATCACATTCGCTAGGCTGCTGCGATCAAGGCACGGTTCGGCACCACGCCGGGCCGGGCCGCACGGGGGCTCTGGCACGTTCCCGTGCGGAGCGCCGTCCAGCAGGACAGGGCCGGAACGATGCGGCGGTGGGAGATCACCTGTGGCGCGACAGTGGACGCACGAGCCGCCGCCGTCCCCGTACGCGGAGGGGATAGAAGACCCACCCGAAGCCGAGTTACGGGCCGCCCCTTCTGCACGAAGAGTGACAGTGGCAGGCCAAGGGTGCAGACTTCCATCACGGAAGGTAAGATTCCCCTGCACCGGCTCCCCGGGCGACCTCCGGACCGCAAGGCACCTCATGTCGGGAGACTCAGATGGACACCGTCGATCTGGAAGACCTGGGCCTCGAACTCCTGCTCATCGCCGCGCTGCACGACGAGGCGGAGCGCCTCGCCTCGCAGCTCCCGGAGCACACGCGCGACCCGAACCAATGGAAGAGAACCAGCAGGTCCCGCTAGACACGGCAGAGCCACCTCGGCGGCCGCATTAACCGGCAGACCAACTAATTGCGACTTTAAAAGTCCCACCTTTACGGCGGCGGCTTTAAACTGTCGGTGGCGCAGGTCACACTGCGAAGCATGGCCGACGTTCCCCCGGAATCCTCCACGTCTGACGGCTCCGCCGCCCATGCCCCGGCGGCGGAAGGCGGCTCCCCCAAGGGCTCCGCGCCGCGCATCCCCCTCCCGGAGACCTCCTCGCCGGAGAGCGACCACGCGGCGGACGGCGAACCGCCGGTGGAGCTCGGTGAGGTGCGGATCGGCGACTGGTACGCCCACGCCACGACCATGAGCGGAGTGGGCTTCCTCACGATCGCCCGCAGGCTGCCCTCGCTCATCGGCCAGGCCGTGCGCATGGCCTGGCGGGCGAGCCCGCGCGACGCCCTGGCGACGGTCTCCCTCAGCGTGCTGGGCGGGGTGTTCACCGCCTTCGGCCTGCTGGCCACGACCGGCGTGCTGCAGGCGCTCTTCTCCGCCGGCCCCACCCCCGACCGCGTGAAGGCCGCCCTGCCCAGCCTGCTGCTGGTCGGCGCCGCCGCCACGCTCCGCACGGGTCTGCAGGCGGGGGCCGGTTGGGCCCAGTCCCGGCTCGAGCCCCAGGTCGCCCGCATCGCCGAGAAGCAGCTCTACGACCTGACCACCCGTGTCGAACTGATCCGCTTCGACGACCCCGACTTCCACGACTCCCTCCAGCGAGCCCGCACCCGAGGGGTGTCCACGGTCGACAGCGTGGTCGACTCCGCGATCGACGTGCTGACCGGGCTCATCGGCCTCGGAGCCGCCGCCGGCGTGCTCGGGATCCTGCATCCCGTGCTGCTCCCCCTGCTCGTCCTGGCCGTCATCCCCGACGCCTGGGCCGCCGTCCGCTCGGCCCGCATGCGCTACACCACGATGTACGGGCTCATCCCGGTCCGCAGGCGCAAGTGGATCCTGTCGGAGCTGATGGCCGAGAGGGAGACCGCCGCCGAGATCCGCTCGTTCACCATGCGCCGGTTCCTGATGCGGCTGTACGACGCGGTGGCGGGCGCCGAGCAGGAGGTGGTGCTGCGCCTCGCACGGCGGCAGACCGTGGCGAAAGTCATCGGGGAGGCGCTCGGCGGCCTGGGCACCGCCATCGTCTACGTCGCGCTGGGCGTGCTGCTCGCCATCGGCGCGGTGCCGCTGGCGGTCGCCGGCACCGCCGTGCTCGCCATCCGGTCCGGCCAGGGCTCCCTGGCCAACCTCATGCACTCCACCAACCGGCTTTACGAAGAGGGGCTCTACTTCACCGACTTCCTCGACTTCTGCACGCTGGGACGCGAGGGTTTCGGCCCCGCCCGTCCCCTCCCGGCGCCCTCCGCTTTCGGGCGCATCACCGTCGACGAGGTGACCTTCCACTATCCCGGCAAGGACGACCCCGCGCTCGACCAGGTGTCCATCCACCTCGACAGGGGTGAGGTGGTGGCCCTGGTGGGAGAGAACGGCTCCGGCAAGACCACCCTCTCGAAGGTCATCGCCGGTCTCTACGACCCCGGCAGAGGTCAGGTGCGGTGGGACGACGTCGACCTCAGGCAGGTCGATCACGAGGATCTCCGCAGCCGCATCGCGGTCATCGCCCAGGACCACACCCGCTGGCCCCTGACGGCGAAGGACAACATCGCGATGGGGCTGGAGAAGGGCGAGGAGGCGTTACACGCGTCGGCGGCGGTCGCCGGGGCCGACCAGGTGATCGCCGAGCTGCCGCACGGCTATCGCACCCTGCTCGACCGCCGCTTCAAGGACGGCCACGAGCCCTCGGGCGGCCAGTGGCAGCGGATCGCGGTGGCCAGGGGCTTCTACCGGGACGCACCCCTGCTGATCTGCGACGAGCCGACGGCCGCCCTGGACGCCCGCGCCGAGCACGCCCTGTTCGAGCGGATCCGCGAGCACGCCGACGGGCGCACCGTCCTGCTCATCACCCACCGCCTGGCCAGCGTGCGCTTCGCCGATCGCATCTACGTGCTCGACCACGGCAAGGTCGTGGAGCAGGGCACCCACAACGAGCTGATGGCCTACGACGGCATCTACGCCGATCTCTACAACCTCCAGGCCAGCGCCTACGACACCACGAACCACAAGAACCCGAGCCGGGTGTGACCCGCCACCGAGCCGAGCCCCTCCCACACCGGCCCGCCCTCGGGGGCGAGGGGCCGGGGGTCTTCCTCGGCAAGGCGGGCAGGTCACCAGACGGGTCCGGCCTCGGGGCGGCCACAGGGGGGCGGGTCAGACCGGCGCGGACGCGAGAGGCCCGGTCAGACCGGTTCGGTCTCGGGGGTGTGGACGCAGGGGGACGGGGTCTCGGCCAGCGTCAGGACGTCCCGGTAGTACTGGATCTTGTGTTGGAGCGCCTCCTGCTTCTCGCGAAGCCTGGCGATCTGGTCCTCCACCTCGCGGTCGTGGGCCTCCAGAAGGTCCAGGCGCTTGGCGATGGTGTCGTCACCGCTGCGCACGAGCTGGGCGAAGCGCAGCATCTCGGCGATGGGCATGCCCGTGTCACGCAGACAGCGCAGCATGCCGAGCCAGCTGACGTCGCTCTCGCTGAACCGTCTTTGACCTGCGGCGTTCCGTTCGACCCGCTCCAGCAGGCCGATGCGCTCGTAGTAACGAAGCGTGTCCAGGCTGAAGCCGGTCTCCTCGACGGCTTGGGCAGGTGTGTAGACGCTCACGCCTCAGATCATTACACCTGGAGCCGACTCCAGGTCAACACGCCCTCAGGGTCCGCCACGACCCCACCGGAAGCAGACGACGGTCTTGACCTGGAGTTCGCTCCAGCTTCCACGATGTGAGGCATGACAGACATCGCGCTCGGCGCCATTCCGTTCGGCACGTCCATCGACGAGGCGGGCTCGTTCGCCATCCTCGACCGCTTCGTCGAGGCGGGCGGGACCATGATCGACACCTCCGACAACTACCCCTTCTGGGTCGAGGGGGCCACCGGTGACGAGAGCGAGGCCACCATCGGCAAGTGGCTCGCCGCGCGGGGCAACCGGGACAGGGTCGTCCTGAGCACCAAGTGCGGGGCACGCCCCACCGTCCCCGGCGACCGTACGCTCGACTCGGCCGAAGGCCTGTCGGCCTCCGCGATCCGGAGTGCCGTGGAGGGCAGCCTGCGCAGGCTGCGAACCGACCACATCGACGTGTACTGGGCGCACATCGAAGACCGGGCGACGCCGCTGGAGGAGCAGGTGGGCGTCTTCGGCGAGCTGGCCGCCGCGGGCATCGTGGGGGCGGTCGGCGCCTCCAACCACCCGGCGTGGAGGGTGGAGCGGGCGCGCGCGGTCGCGCGGGCGAACGGGCTGACGCCGTACACCCACATCCAGCTCAGGCACTCCTACCTGCGCCCCCGCCCGGGAGTGCGGCTGCCGGAGAGCGGCCACGTGCAGGTCAATGAGGAGATGCTCGACTACGTGCGCAGCGAGGGGATGCGGCTGTGGGTCTACACCTCGTTGCTCACCGGCGCCTACACCGGAAGGGCCGACCGGCCCGTCCCGGAGTGGTACGAGCACGGCGGAACGACGCGCCGGCTCGCCCGGCTGAACGAGGTCGCCAAGGAACTGGGGGCGACGGCGAACCAGGTCGTGCTCGCATGGCTGCTCGCGCAGGACATCGTGCCCATCGTCGGCGCCAGCTCCCTGGCACAGCTCGACGAGCTCCTCGCCGCTCGCGACCTGAAGCTGGACGAGGGCCTTCGGTCCCGCCTCGACGACCCCACCCTCGCCTGACACGGAGACGGCCGGCGCGCGGCACGGCGTCGCTACAGCAAGGCGGTTACGCGGCGGGCGACGGCGTCGATGGGGGTGCGGGAGCGTTCGGCGCGGGCCAGGAGGAGGGCGCCCTCGATCATGGCGAGGACGAAGGTGGCGAGCTCCTCCGCCTCCTGCCCGCTGTGCCCGTCGGCGGCGATGCGGGCCGCGAGGCCCGCCCGCCAGGAGGCGTAGATGTCGGCGCAGACCTTCTGGAGCTCGTCGTTGGTGGCGGCGACCTCCAGGACGACCGTCGCCACCGGGCAGCCCTTGGTCCAGCCGGACGCCTCCAGCCGGTCGCCGAGCGTGGTCAGGATGGCCGTGACCAGGCCGGCGGCGTCGGCGGCCGACCCGGCCAGCTCCTCGACGGTCGCCGCCACCTCCGCGCCGCCCCGGATCATGGCCTCCGCCACGAGCTGGTCCTTGCCCTGGGGGAAGTGGAAGTACAGCGAGCCTCGCGGGGCGCCGCTCACGGCGAGCACCTGGTTCAGGCCGGTGCCGTAGTAGCCTCCGGCCTCCACGAGGTCGCGTGTCGCGTCGAGCATCCGGCTCCTGGTCGCCTGCCCCTTGGTCCCCACTGCCCCTTCACCGCGTTCCTGTCCGCCGTCGGTTTCCTCCCCTGCATAGTAGACCGGTCGGTCCAGTCGTCACGGCTGGGGCAGGTGGTCGGCGAGGTAGCGGCGCAAAAGGTGCTTGCATTCGGCGATCAGCTCGGGGTCGCCGTCGGGGTGGGTGCGGAAGGCGAGCTTCAGGACGGCGTCCGCGGCCTCCACCGCGACGATCAGCGCCCGGTCGAGCCCGGGACCGGCCGGCGCCCCGAGGAGCTCGATGGTGAGCGCGCGGAGCCGGTCGGCGACGATGACGTTGTTCTCCAGCGCGGCGTCCAGCATGCGGTTGGTGCCGCGCAGGGCGGGGCCGCCGGGGGTGGGGAGTATCTCGCCGAAGTCGACGACGGCGAAGCCGGGGGTGCTGCGCTTCATCGCCACGAACTCGTCGACGACGAAGTCGACGCCGTCGGTCCACACGGAGATGTTCGTCGAGCTGACCCGGGCGGCGATGCGTTCGAGGAACGCGTCGAGGTTGCGCAGGGCCAGCGCGCGCACCAGGCCCTGCTTGTCGGGGAAGAACTGGTAGAACGTGCCGATCGGCACGCCGGCGCGTCGCGCGACCTCTTTCGTCGTCAGACCGTCGTACCCGACCTCGTCCAGAAGCCGGGCGCACTCGTCGAGCATGCGCTCTACTCGTTCCACGCTGCGACGCTGAGCGGGACGGCGGCGCAGCGTCCCTGCGGAGACGTTCGTCATGCCCCCATCATCCTCCCGATTCGCCCTGCCGGGGCTTAACATGAGCACTACTCATGAGACCGGAGGTCACCATGTTTCTTTGGGGCACCGCTACCGCCTCCTATCAGATCGAGGGTGCCGCGGCGGAGGACGGCCGGGGAACGTCCATCTGGGACACCTTCACCCACGAACCCGGCCGGGTCCGGGACGGCCACACCGGCGACGTCGCCTGCGACCACTACCACCGCTGGCCCGAGGACGTCGCGCTCATGGCGGGCCTCGGGGTGAATTCCTACCGCTTCTCCATTTCGTGGCCGAGAGTGCAGCCCGAGGGCCGGGGCAAGGTCAACGAGGCGGGCCTCGACTTCTACGACCGCCTGGTCGACGAGCTCTGCGCGAAGGGCATCGTGCCCGCGGCGACGATCTTCCACTGGGACCTCCCGCAGGCTCTGGAGGACGAGGGCGGCTGGCTCGAACGCGACACTGCCCGGCACTTCGCGGATTACGCCGACATCGTGGCCGAGCGCCTCGCCGACCGGATCCCGATGTGGATCACGCTCAACGAGCCGTTCGTCCACATGGTCTACGGGTACGCCCTGGGCACCCACGCCCCGGGCCGGACGCTCTTCCTGGACGCCCTCCCCGTCGCGCACCACCAGTTGCTCGGTCACGGCCTCGCCGTGCAGGCCCTACGGTCGCGCGGCGCGGAGCGGGTGCTGATCACCAACAACTGCACGCCGGTCCTGCCCGCCTCCGGCTCCCCCGAGGACGCGCGGGCCGCGGACGCGTACGACACGCTGCACAACAGGCTCTTCAACGACCCCGTGCTGATCGGCAGGTACCCGGACCTGTCGGTGTACGGGATCACCGAGCCGGGCGGGGTCCGCGACGGGGACCTGGAGATCATCGCCCAGCCGCTCGACGGTCTCGGCGTCAACTACTACAACCCCACGCGCATCGCCGCCCCGCCCTCCGGACCGGCCTCCGGGTTGCCGTTCGAGGACGCCGGCCTCACCGGGTACCCGACCACCGGCTTCGGCTGGCCCGTGGTGCCCGACGGCCTGCGATGGCTGCTGACCGGCCTCAAGGAGCGGTACGGCGAGGCGCTCCCGCCGCTGTACGTCACCGAGAACGGCTGCTCGTACCCCGACGTCCCCGGCCCCGACGGAGTGGTGGACGACCAGGAGCGGGTCGCCTTCCTCGACGCGCACATCGGCGCCGTGGGCGCCGCGATGGAGCAGGGCGTGGACGTGCGCGGCTACTACGTCTGGTCCCTGCTGGACAACTTCGAGTGGGCCGAGGGGTACAATCAGCGGTTCGGCCTGGTCCACGTCGACTTCGCCACCCAGAAGCGCACGCCGAAGGCGTCCTACCACTGGTTCAAGGAGCGCGTCGCCACCCGTCCCCGGCCCTGAGCCCTCAGAAGACCGACACGTGGACGTGGTCGTAGTGGTTCTGGGTGATGCCGCCCCGGTCGGACATCTGCCGCCAGCCCGCGCCCGTGCGGATGTCGTAGTAGCGCTGCCGCCAGATGATGTACATGATGCCGATCTGGCGGCCGTTCTCGATGCACCACTGCGCGAGGGCGTCGCCGCGCGCCTGGGAGGCGGCGTCGGGCATGCGGCCGCCCGTGCTCATCATGAAGTCGCAGGCCCGGCCCTTGCCGTGCTCGCCAGGGTCGCCCGGGCGGAGGCAGCCGACGCTGAACGGCATCGGGAAGTTCTGCATGATGATGTTGCGGACGCTGATCATGCGCGGGGTGAGGCCACTGCCGGCGTCGGGCTTCTGGAAGCCGAACTTCTTGAGGAGCTTCTCGACGTCGGCCTTCTTGTCGAGAAGGTTCTTGATCTCCTTCTTCAGGTCGTCGATCTTGCCGTCGGCCTGCGTCTTGGCGTCCCTGGACTCCTTGAGCAGGTCGTTGAGCCGGTTGAGCCGCTGGTTCTTCTCTTCGGCGAGGTAGGTGACGGTGGCGACCTGGCCGAGGATGGTGTCGGCGTCGCCGCTGTAGGTGAAGACCTTCGGACCGTCGATGCTGCCTGACATGTACGAGTTGCTGTAGAACCGGGCGATCTCCACCTTGGCCCGGGCGAGGTCGGAGCCGAGCTTCTTCGTGCGGTCGCCGGCCTTCTTGGCGGCCCTCTTGGCGTCCTCCAGGCTCTCGATCTCGCCGCGGTAGGCCTTCTGCAGGGCGGCCGCCTGCTTGGTGAGCCGGTTCAGCTCCGTCTGGGGATTCGGCTTGGCTTCGGCCGCGGGGGCGGTCAGCGAGGAGAAAAGCCCTATGAGGACGGCGGCCAGCCAGACGACGCGGCCTGATCGCATCAGCCCTCCCCAGATAGGACGCCCCGAAACTATAGAAGCGGATCTTCGGAACCGTCACACGATCGGAAGAACCTATACCGGTTGGCGAACTATCTACCACCTCGGGGGTACGGCCGTGGCCGGTTTCCGGAGGATTGGGCCGGCCTCGGTTCTCCGAGTCTTGCCAACAGAGATAGAACATGGTTCTGTCACAGCGTTCGAGGGGTACGGCCCTTGTGGCCCCGCTCCTTCGCGGCAAGACTGAAACAAGCAAGCATTAGGTCAAACAGAACCCCGGCCCGCCCGACCAGGAGGCAGACACATGCTTCAGCACGACCGTCTTTTCATCGGGGGCGACTGGGTGGCTCCCGCGGGCAGCGCGACGATCGACGTCGTCTCGCCGCACACCGAGGAGATCATCGGGCGGGTGCCCGAGGGCACCGCCGCCGACATGGACCGCGCGGTCGCCGCGGCCCGCGAGGCGTTCGACAACGGCCCCTGGCCCAGGATGACCATGGCCGAGCGCGCCGAGGTGGTCGGCAAGCTGACCGAGCTGTACTCCGCCCGGCAGTCCGAGATGGCCGAGATCATCACCCGCGAGATGGGCTCTCCCATCACCTTCTCGCAGCTCGCCCAGGCTCCGCAGCCGCTCGGGATCCTTCAGTACTTCAGCGAACTCGGGAAGACGTTCGCGGTGGAAGAGGACCGCCCCGGCATGTTCGGGCCGGTGACGGTCAGGCGCGAGCCGGTCGGCGTGGTCGCGGCCGTGGTGCCGTGGAACGTCCCCCAGTTCGTCATCATGACCAAGCTCGCCCCCGCGCTGATCGCCGGGTGCACCGTCGTCGTCAAGCCCGCCCCGGAGACCCCCCTCGACTCCTACCTCCTCGCAGAGATGATCAAGGAGGCCGGTCTCCCGGCCGGGGTCGTCAACATCGTCGCCGCCGGCCGCGAGGCGGGCGAGCACCTCGTCTCGCACCCCGACGTCGACAAGGTGGCCTTCACCGGGTCCACCGCCGCGGGCCGCCGCATCGCGAGCATCTGCGGCGAGCAGCTCAAGCGCTGCAGCCTCGAACTGGGCGGCAAGTCGGCGGCGATCATCCTGGACGACTGCGACCTCGGCGCCGCGATGGGCTTCCTGTCGATCGCCTCCCTGATGAACAACGGCCAGGCGTGCGTCGCGCAGACCCGCATCCTCGCCTCCTCCCGCCGGTACGACGAGGTGGTCCAGGCCATCGCCGACATGGTCACCTCCCAGCCCGTCGGCGACCCGGCCGACCCGGCCACCGGCATCGGCCCGCTGGTCGCCAAGCGCCAGCAGGAGCGGGTCGAGGGGTACATAAAGATCGGCATCGACGAGGGGGCGAAGCCCGTCGTCGGCGGCCTCGACCGGCCGTTCGACCGCGGCTGGTACGTCGCGCCCACGGTGTTCGCCGGGGTGTCGAACGACATGCGGATCGCCCGCGAGGAGATCTTCGGCCCCGTCCTGTCGGTGATCGAGTACCAGGACGAGGCCGACGCGGTCCGCATCGCCAACGACAGCGACTACGGCCTGTCCGGCACGGTCTGGACGGCGGACACCGACCACGGCATGAACATCGCCCGCCGGGTCCGCACCGGCACCTACGGCGTCAACATGATGAACACCATGGAACCGTCCACCCCGTTCGGCGGCTACAAGGCCAGCGGCATCGGCCGCGAACTCGGCCCCGAAGGCCTGTCCGCCTACCTGGAGCACAAGTCGATAGCCCGCCTCGGCTGACCCGCTCCCCGCCGTACGGCAGCGCCCGCTCCCCGCCGTACAACGGCGCCGCGACTCCGGGTGAAAGGGGCGAGACCGTCGTCCAGCGCGCCCCCGCGTCGCTGGGCGACGGTCTCGTCGCCGTAGTGGCCGAGATCGCCCCCGCTGGAAGAGACGCCCCCGCTGGAGCCCTTCCGGTTGATCTCCTACCTCCGTGGAGGTAGACGACAACTATTCGGGATTGGTTCGCGAGATGACGGTGAAAGTTTCGCGGGCGATCTCCAGCTCCTCGTCGGTGGCGACGACGGCGACCGCCACGCGCGACTCGTCGGTGGAGACCAGGCGGGTGCCGGTGCAGGAGACGTTGCGGAAGGGGTCGAGGCGGACGCCCATGGGCTCCAGGCCGGTGAGCACCCGGCGCCTGACCTGTGCGGAGTTCTCGCCGACGCCGCCGGTGAAGGCGATCACGTCGACCGTGCCGAGCACCGCGCAGTAGGCGCCGATGTACTTCTTCAGCCGGTGGCAGTACACGTCGTAGGCCAAGGTGGCCCGCTCGTCGCCCGACGCCCTGCGCTCCATGACCGTTCTCATGTCGTTGTCACCGCACAGCCCCAGCAGGCCGCTGCGGTGGACGAGCATCTCCTCGACGTCCTCGGGCGACATGCCGCCGCGGATGAGCTGGAAGACCACGGCCGGGTCGATGTCGCCGGAGCGGGTGCCCATCACCAGGCCCTCCAGCGGGGTCATGCCCATCGAGGTGTCCACGCACCGCCCTGCGGAGATGGCCGAGGCGCTGGCGCCGTTGCCGAGGTGCAGGACGATGACGTTCGCGGTGGCCGGTTTGCCGACCATCTCGGCGGCGAGGCGGGAGACGTACGCGGTGGAGGTGCCGTGGAAGCCGTAGCGGCGCACGCCGAACCTCCGGGCGACCTCGTCGTCGATCGCGTAGGTGTGGGCGGCCGGCGGGATGGTGCTGTGGAAGGCGGTGTCGAAGACGGCGACCTGTGGCACCTCGGGCCAGAGCCTGCGCGTCACCTCGATGCCGGCGAGGTTGGCCGGGTTGTGCAACGGAGCCAGCGGGACGGCGGCCTCGATCTGCTTGACGACGTCGTCGTCGATCAGCGCGGGCTCGGTGTACGAGGGGCCGCCGTGGACGACGCGGTGGCCGACGGCCCTCATCTCACCGGGAACCCGCGACACCTCCTCGGCCACCCGCTTCAGGGCCGCCTCGTGGTCGTGGACGCCGGACTCCGGCTCACCGATGCGCTCGATCTTGCCCGCCTTCAGCCGGACCGGGCCGTCGAGGTCGATCAGTTGGTATTTCACTGACGAGGATCCCGAGTTGATCACCAGGATCACTTGGTCCACCCCCTGTGCCTGGATCACCTGGCGGCGACCGCGCTGACAGATGTCCGGAACCGATGCCCCCGGACGCGAGCCTTAACCGGCCCGGCGGCGCTCCGCGATCCAGGCCAAGCATGGAAGATGGCGTTCACGCAGGACGGGGCGGGGGCCGTGTCCCGCCTGAGGGCGGGTCAGGTCGCGGAGTGGGCGCTCGCGGGGCTGGCGTCCTCGCCGGAGTCCCAGGGAGCCCCGGCGATCCACCTGCCGATGCGCCTGATCAGGTCGGGGGTGGCCGCCGACTCCGCGTGGCCGTACCCCTCCTCGATCCACAGCTCCTTCGGTTCGCGGGCGGCGTCGAAGATCTGGTGGGCGTGCTCCAGCGGGAAGAACCGGTCGGCGTCGCCGTGGACGACCAGCAGCGGCGTCGGCGAGATCAGCCCGGCCGCCTCGTGCGGCGCGAGCGGCACGGGGTCCCACTGGCCGACCTTGATGCGGGTGCGCTTGGCCACCCGCGCCACCAGGCGTCCTGAGGCCCGCTCGATCGCCCAGTGCACCTGCCGCATCGGGCGGGTGCCGCGGTAGTACCAGCGGGCGGGCCCGCTGACGGCGACCACGGCGTCGGTCCCCCGGTGCAGGGCCGCGTGGCGTACGGCGATGGCGGCCCCCATGGAGAAGCCGACCGTGGCCACGTGCGTGTACCCGACGGAACGGGCGTGCCGCACGGCCGCGTCGAGGTCGAGGACCTCCTCGTCGCCGACGGTGGACAGGCCGCCCGACCTGCCGTGCCCGCGGAAGTCGAAGGCCACCACCCCGCCGAACCCGCTCAGGACGTGGGCGATGCGCCGCGTCGTGGCCTCACGCCAGGATCCGGTGAACCCGTGCGCGAGGACGATGCCGAGATCGGGCTCGCCCCGGGAGGGGGTGTGCGCGGCGTCGATGCGCACACCGTCCTTGGTCATCAGCGTCGCGGGGAATGCTGTGGCGAGAGGCATGCGTTGAGCTTATTCGCCACCGTCGTAGCGCACTGCGGCGAGTGGTAGGCCACCGGGGCGGCCAGGGCAGCCGTTCCGTCGGCCTTGGCCGACATCGGCATGACGCAGCCCGCCGCGAACGCTCCGAGCACCAGCCCCCATACGACGAGGCGGCAACCTTGGCCCTTGCGCCGCCTGCACTGATACCGGTCGGACGGCCGGCCGGTCCGGAGTGCGGTGGCGGCGACTTGTGTCAGTCCTTCGTCCACCATGCTGTCTGCCTTCCCGTGCCCGGCGGTGTTAGTCCCCGGCGCCGTTTCATGCGGCGTACAGTGCGGCCTCGTACGGGCACCCGTACCCGCCGTCGTTCCTGGTGAACGGGGGTTGGACGGACACCGGGCGGGCCCGGGAACGAGTTTGGAATAACGCCGGAATTGTCCTCTTTGCGGATGACCGGCACATGCTGGTAACAGCGATCAACTAAAATGGGGGAGCCGCAGTGTCCGCGGCGTGCCCCCACGACCCAGAGCGAGATTCAATCATGCCTTTGAACAGCCGCGACGACCTGCGGAACATCGCGATCATCGCGCACGTCGACCACGGCAAGACCACGCTCGTGGACGCCATGCTCTGGCAGTCCGGGGCGTTCCGCGCCAATCAGGACGTCGACGAGCGGGTCATGGACTCCAACGACCTGGAGCGCGAGAAGGGCATCACCATTCTCGCCAAGAACACCGCCGTCAAGCACGGCGGCATGACCCTCAACATCATCGACACCCCCGGCCACGCCGACTTCGGCGGCGAGGTCGAGCGCGGCCTGTCGATGGTCGACGGCGTCGTGCTGCTGGTCGACGCCTCCGAGGGTCCGCTGCCGCAGACGCGGTTCGTGCTGCGCAAGGCGCTCGCCGCCAAGATGCCGGTCATCTTGTGCATCAACAAGGTCGACCGGCCCGACGCCCGCATCAAGGAGGTCGTCGACGAGGTCTACGAGCTCTTCATGGACCTCGACGCCACCGAGGAGCAGATCGACTTCCCGATCGTCTACGCCTCCGCCAAGGCCGGCCGGGCCAGCCTGAACCGTCCCGAGAACGGCGGCATGCCCGACTCCGACGACCTGGAGCCGCTGTTCCAGACGATCGCCGAGACGATCCCGGCCCCGGTGTACGACCCGTCCGCGCCGCTGCAGGCCCACGTCACCAACCTCGACGCCTCCAGCTACCTCGGCCGTATCGCCCTGTGCCGTGTCCACCAGGGCACCATCAAGAAGGGCCAGCAGGTCGCCTGGTGCCGCACCGACGGCAGCATCCAGCGCGTGAAGATCAGCGAGCTGCTGATGACCGAGGCCCTGGAACGCAAGCCGGCCCTGGAGGCCGGGCCCGGCGACATCATCGCCATCGCCGGCATCCCCGACATCATGATCGGTGAGACCCTCGCCGACCCCGACGACCCGCGTCCGCTGCCGCTGATCACGGTCGACGAGCCGGCGATCTCGATGACGATCGGCACCAACACCAGCCCGCTCGTCGGCAAGGTCAAGGGCTCCAAGGTCACCGCCCGCATGGTCAAGGACCGCCTCGACAAGGAGCTCGTCGGCAACGTCTCGCTGCGCGTGCTCCCCACCGACCGTCCCGACGCGTGGGAGGTCCAGGGCCGTGGCGAGCTGGCGCTGGCCATCCTGGTCGAGCAGATGCGCCGCGAGGGCTACGAGCTGACGGTCGGCAAGCCGCAGGTGGTCACCAAGACGGTCGACGGCAAGATCCACGAGCCGGTCGAGCGCCTCACGGTCGACGCCCCCGAGGAGTACCTCGGCGCGATCACGCAGCTGCTGGCCGTCCGCAAGGGCCGCATGGAGCACATGACCAACCACGGCACCGGCTGGATCCGCATGGAGTTCGTGGTCCCGGCCCGCGGCCTGATCGGCTTCCGCACCGAGTTCCTCACCGAGACGCGCGGCACCGGCCTGGTCCACCACGTCTTCGAGGCGTACGAGCCGTGGTTCGGCGAGCTGCGCACCCGCAACAACGGCTCGCTGGTCGCCGACCGCGCGGGCGCGGTCACCGCGTTCGCCATGATGAACCTCCAGGAGCGCGGCACGCTGTTCGTCTCGCCCGGCACCGAGGTGTACGAGGGCATGATCGTCGGAGAGAACTCCCGCTCCGACGACATGGACGTCAACATCACCAAGGAGAAGAAGCTCACCAACATGCGCTCCTCCACCAGCGAGGAGACCGAGAAGCTCATCCCGCCGCGGGTGCTCTCGCTGGAGCAGGCCCTGGAGTTCTGCCGCGAGGACGAGTGCGTGGAGATCACCCCGGAGACCGTCCGCATCCGCAAGGTCGTGCTCGACGCCCCCAGCCGCGCCCGCGCGGCCGCCCGCGCCAAGCGTGGCTGAAGCATCCCGGGCATGAACGCCGGCCGCCTCGCGGGGCGGCCGGCCGGTCGGCGGAGGGGCTCAGGGCCGAGAAGGGCTTTCAGGGCCGCGGCTTCGCCGCGACGCGGCTTTCGCCCGTCTCCCCGGCGTAGCGTCTGCCGGGGACGAGCTGCTCGTCACCGAACAGCTCCGAGACCGTGACGAAGGTGTACCCCTTCGCCTCCAGCTCCTGGAGCAGGCGGGGCACGGCCTCCACCGTGGTCTTGTGGATGTCGTGCATGAGCACGATCGCGCCCGGCTGGGCCACGGAGGCCCGCTGCACGATCAGCGGGGTGTTGCGGTCACGCCAGTCGAGGGTGTCCAGGTCCCACAGGATCTGCGCCAGCCCCGCGCCGCGGGTCCCGTCGGCGACCTTGCCGTCGGTGTTGCCGTAGGGCGGCCGCATCAGCCGCATGGTGACGCCGGTCACCGTCCTGACGACCTGCTGGGTGCGGTCGAGCTGGGAGCGCAGCGCGTCGGGTGACAGGCCCGTGAGCGACGGATGGTCCCAGGAATGGTTGCCGATCTCGTGCCCCTCCGCGACCATGCGCTGCAGGAACGGCGCGGTCTGCGCGTTCACCATCTGCCCGACCACGAAGAACGTCGCCTTGGCCTGGTGGGCGTAGAGGGTGTCGAGCAGCGTGCCGGTGTAGTCGAACGGGCCGTCGTCGAACGTCAGCGCGACGCATTTGACCTGCTTGCACTGGATGTTCCGGCGCTCCTGCACCTTCGGACGCCTCCCGGGCCAGACGGGCTGCTGGGCGATCAGTCGTGCGGCCAGGATCCGGGGGTCGGCCACCGGCCGTACCGGGGCGGTACGCCGCACGCGGAGGGCGTCCCCACCTCGGCCCTGCCCGGGGGCCCGCACCTCGCCGCATCCCGGCAGGCAGAGCGCCGCCGCGAGCGAGAGCGAGATCGACAGCCATGCCATTCCGATTCGAGACGGTGCCACTCGCACGCTCCCCCCGTACAGCGGCAGGGGTCACGGGTAATGCTCGGCCGCTCCCCCGCGCAGAGTCTTGGCGAGCTCGTCCCACCAGGGCGGAACGTCTGCCCGTAACTCGGCGTAACGACGTGCCACCCGAATGGCACATCCAACCGGATCAGTACCCAAATGGCGACGCTTCACCACACCCTCCTGCCAACGGTAAAAGCCATCACGGAATGTGACGACCAGCCCGATCCACACAGAAAGGATGGCGTCTTCACACACTTCGTACGCGTCGGTCACCCCCAGGCCTTCGAGCTCCACCTGGAGCTTCGCCATGGCCGCTCGGGAGTCAGTCACCCGTCCACCCCCTGACGGCCTCCGGGACGACCGGGAACCCAAGGCTTCAGCGCACTCACACCGGTGATGTACCCGCCTTGACCGAAGCTTTGAACCGTTGTCGGCGAGCCGTGACTCGACTGTGAGGAACAGCGGTCACGGCGTAGGGGGCTCTACTGGTCGGGCGTCTCCCTGGGCTCGGTGACGACCATGACGAAGCGGAGCGGCCCCTCGCCCTCGTTGGCGTAGCGGTGCGGCCGGTCGGCGCTGAACAGCACGGCCTCGTCGCGGCCGATCACGTGGCTCGCGCCGTACACCGACAGGGTGAGCTCACCCTCGAGGACGGTGAGCATCTCACGCGTGCCGGCGGGGTGGGCGTCGCCGTCGTGGTACTCCCCCGGCGCCAGGGTCCAGTCCCACAGCTCCAGGATGGCGGGCGCGTCGGATCCGACGAGCAGCCGGGCGGAGCCGCCCTTGTCGCTCTTCCAGAGCGTGACGACGTCGGAGGAGTGGACGACCCGCACGACCGGGGTGTCGGAGACCTCGACCAGGCGCGCCACGGTCACCCCGAGCGCGTCGGCGATGCGGGTCAGTGTGGTCACGCTGGGGTTGGTGCGGCACTGCTCGATCTGCACGAGCATGCCCCGGCTCACCCCCGAGCGGGCGGCCAGCGCGTCGAGCGTGAGCCCGCGGTGCGCCCGCTGGGCGCGGACGTTGTTGGCGATCGCCGCCGTGATCGTCTCCGGATCAGGCATGAGTGCAGTCTAGTGTGATTTGTGTGCAATCTAGTACACCCAATAGGTTGTACAAACAGTGCAATGCAGTAGAGGTGTAGAGGTAATGACCGCAGTGGTGCTGGCGACGGTGTGCGCCGTGGTGTACGGGACGGCGGACTTCTTCGGCGGTCTTGCCACCAAGCGCTCCAAAGTGCTCGCCGTCGTCATGTTGTCGCAGGTCACGGGCCTTGCCTTCGTGCTCCCGCTGCTCCCCCTGCTGCCCGGCTCCCTCAACGCGGCCGCTCTGGGCTGGGGCATGGCCGCCGGCCTGTGCGGCGGGCTGGGCGTCATCCTCTTCTACCGGGCGCTCGCCAACGGCGTCATGTCGGTGGTCGCCCCGACGACCGCGACCACCTCGGCGGCGCTGCCCGTGCTGGCGGGGCTCCTCATGGGCGAGCGGCCGAAGGCCCTGGCGCTCGGCGGGGTGGTGCTGGCGCTGGCGGCGGTCGTGCTGGTGAGCCGCGACTCGAACGCGGGCCTGGGGAAGGCGGCGCTGCTTCCCGCCCTGCAGTCGCTGGCCTCCGGTCTCGGGTTCGGCGCGTTCTTCATCCTGCTCAAGCAGGTGCCCGAGAGCACCGGCCTGTGGCCGCTGTTCGGCGCCCGTCTCGCCTCCACCGTCGTGGCGGCCGTCCTGGCGGTGACCACCAGGCGGACGTTGCGCCCCGGGCGGGGAGCGCTGCCGGCGATCGTGGCCGCCGGGGCCCTCGACATGCTCGCCAACGTGCTCTACCTGTTCGCGGCCCAGCGCGGCCTGCTCGCCGTGGTCGCGGTGATCGTGTCGCTGTACCCGGCGAGCACGCTCCTGCTCGCCCGGTACGTCCTCGGGGAGCGCCTGAACACCGTGCAGGTCACGGGTGTCGCCCTGGCCCTCGGCGCCGTCGCCCTCATCGCCTCGGCATAGGCGCCGCGGACATGACGAAGGCCGGCACGGCGGATGCCGTACCGGCCTTCGTGACAGCCTGGGCGTCCGGAGCCGGAGGGACGTGGGCCGGCTCCCGGGCTCCCGGAAGTGAAGTGGCCCGGTCAGGCCGCCTGGAACTGCGGGGACATCCGCACGGCCCCCTCCTCGTGCGCGTAGCCCTCCAGCATGTTCCTCAGCTGGCGGCGGCCGCGGTGGAGGCGGGACATCACCGTGCCGATGGGCGTGCCCATGCGCTCGGCGATCTCCTTGTACGCGAACCCCTCGATGTCGGCCAGATAGACCGCGACACGGAAGTCCTCGGGCAGCGACCGCAGGGCGTTCATGACGACACTGTCGGGCAGCTGCTCCAGCGCCTCGGTCTCCGCCGAACGCAGCCCCGTGGACATGTGGGACTCCGCGGCGGCCAGCTGCCAATCTTCGATGTCCTCGGCGGCCGACAGCTTCGGCGACCGCTGCTGCTTGCGGTAGTCGTTGATGAAGTTGTTCGTCAGGATCCTGTGGAGCCAAGCCTTCAGGTTCGTGCCAGGACGGAACTGGTGGTAGGAGGTGTACGCCTTGGCGACGGTCTCCTGCACCAGGTCTTCGGCGTCGGCGGTGTTCCGGGTGAGGCGCATGGCCGATGCGAAGAGCTGGTTCGTCACGGGCATGACGTCACGCTCGAACCACGCCTGACGCTGCTGTTCGGTCATCGAGATCATCTCATCCCCCTCATACCTGCTGTCCCCCGTTACCCATCCGGCATGAACCCATGCAGGCTCGGTTACCGCTTTACTCCATCTGACGGCTGATCACATGCTTACGGTTCACCTATAAGGGTGATGTTAGGGGTATTAGCTGGTCAGGAGAGTCACGAAGCGAGAGCGGGCCGGGGCGGCCACTACACACCCCAAAGCCGGACAAGTCTCATAATCGTAACAGACTCTCCACCAAACGGAAGAAAATGTGGTCAGAGTCACACAGAAGGTTTACAGGGTACCGTATCGCCATGAACTACGTGGACAGGCATGATCCGAAGGTACGAGCGTGGGTGGCCGAGGCGATCCGCACCGTGGAGGCGGACGCCAACCGCAGCTGCGACACCCATCTCCACGTGTTCCCGCTCCCACCACACTGGGGCATCGACCTCTACCTCAAGGACGAGTCGGTGCACCCGACCGGCTCGCTCAAGCACCGCCTGGCCCGCTCGCTGTTCCTCTACGGCCTGGCCAACGGCTGGATCGGCCCCGACACCACCGTGATCGAGGCCTCCAGCGGCTCGACCGCCGTCAGCGAAGCCTACTTCTCCCGCATGCTCGGCCTGCCGTTCGTCGCCGTCATGCCCGCCACCACGTCCCCGGAGAAGATCGCGCTCATCGAGTTCTACGGCGGCAAGTGCCGGCTCGTCGACGACCCGAGAGCGATCTACGAGGAGTCGCGCCGCCTCGCGGAGGACACCGGCGGCCACTTCATGGACCAGTTCACCTACGCCGAGCGCGCCACCGACTGGCGGGGCAACAACAACATCGCCGAGAGCATCTACCAGCAGATGTCCCTGGAGCGGCACCCCGAGCCGTCCTGGATCGTGGTCGGCGCGGGCACGGGCGGCACGTCGGCAACCATCGGCCGCTACATCCGCTACCGCCGCCACTCCACCCGACTGGCGGTGGTCGACCCGCAGGGGTCGGCGTTCTACCCCTCCTGGGTCGAGGGCGACACGGGCGCGACCGCGCCCGGCTCCCGCATCGAAGGCATCGGACGGCCCCGGGTGGAGCCGTCGTTCCTGCCGACCGTGATCGACCGCATGATCCAGGTGCCGGACGCCGCCTCGATCGCCGCCATGCGGTGGGTCCGGCAGGTCACCGGGCGCCACGTCGGAGGATCGACCGGCACCAACGTCGCGGCGGCCGTACAGATCATCAAGGAGATGCGCGAGCGGGACGAGCGCGGCAGCGTGGTCACGCTGATCTGCGACGGCGGCGAGCGCTACCGGTGCACCTACGACAACGACGCCTGGCTCGCCGAGCGGGGCATCGACATCGACCCCCCGCTCCGCGAGTTCGGCACGTTCCTGGAGTTCTAGCCATGTTCCCGGCCGGCGGCGGGGTCAGGCGCTCCTGGCCGGGTCCACGCCGAAGGTCGCGGCCAGGTCGTCGAGGATGACGTTGGCGCCCTGGATGCCGCAGGCGGTCATCCAGGTGATGTCGTCGACGTCCTTGCGCTCGCCCTTGAGCCTGCCCCACAGCGGGTTGGCCTCGAACTTCTCGCGGATCTTGCGGACGTCGCCCTTGTCGTCCGGGTAGGTCGCGACGAAGATCCGGTCGGCGTCGAGGTCGGCGATCCGCTCCTCGCTGATGTTCACGGCGATCTTGTCCGTGGCGGTCGGCTGGCCCTGGGGGCGGGGGAAGCCGGCGTCCTTGAGCACGAGGCCGGAGTAGGAGTTCTCGACGTACAGCCGGACGGTCGGCTCCCCGGCGAAGCGGGCGATCGTGACGGTCGGCATCTTCCCGCCGTTCTTCTCCTTCACCGCCTCGCCGATCTTGGTAGCGCGCTGCTGGTACGCCGTGAGCCGCTGCTCGGCGAGGTCCTCCTTGCCGAGCGCCTTGCCCATGAGGCGGAGGTTCTCCTTCCACAGGGCCCCGGTGCTCTCGCTGAACACCGTGGGGGCGATCTGCGACAGCTTGTCGTACAGCGCCTCGTGGCGGACCTTGGCCGAGACGATCAGGTCGGGCTTAAGCGCGATGATCTTCTCCAGGCTGGGGGCCTCCAGCGTGCCGACCACCTGGGCCTCGCGGCCGTACCGCTGGGCGCTCGCCCCGAGGTAGCCGGGAAGCTTGTCGGTGAGCGCGCGGTAGGTCGTGAAGCCCACGACCTCGGTGTCCAGGGCGAGCACCGCGTCGACGAAGCTCTGGTCGAGCGCCACCACGCGCTTGGGCGGGGCGGGGATCGTGGTCTTGCCCATCGCGTGCTCGACCACGCGGGGCCAGGCGCCGCCGCCCGCCTGCGCCTGGCCCGATTGGGGACCGGCCTCCTGGGTGGTCGACCCGCACCCCGCCAGGCCGATCAGAACCGCGGCGACCAACCCCAGGGCGCTCAGCGCTCGCATCTCCGTCATCCTCCCATTAGGTCCACCTAAATTAGGTAAGGCGTGCCTAATCTGACATACTCGGGACGGATCAGGCAAAGCCGGCCGGGTGGGCCGGCGGCGAAGAGACGTGAAGGGGTGGTCATGGCCGCGACGGCAGCCGTGGACCGCCCGTCCGCCCGCGGCCTGCGCGCCCGGCGGCTCACCGTCCTCACCGGCCTCGCGCTGGCCGTCCTGGTGGCGGCGGCCCTCAGCGTCATGATCGGAGCCAAGGCCGTCTCCCCCGCCGGCGTCTGGCAGGCCCTCTGGAGTCCGGGGGGCGGCGAGAGCGACGTCATCGTCCGGAACCTGCGCGTGCCGCGCACCGCGCTCGGCCTGCTCGCCGGGCTCGCCCTCGGCGTCGCCGGAGCGCTCATGCAGGGCCACACCCGCAACCCGCTGGCCGACCCCGGCCTGCTCGGCGTGACGCAGGGCGCGGCGTTCGCCGTCGTCCTCGGCATCGTGCTGTTCCGGCTCGACGGCGTCTCGTCCTACGTCTGGTTCGGCCTGGCGGGCGCCCTGGTCGCCAGCGCGGCGGTCTTCGCCCTCGGCCTCGCGGGCGGGCGCGGCGGCCCCACCCCGGTGACGCTCGCCCTGGCGGGCACCGCCGTCAGCGCCCTGCTGTACGCGCTCACCTCCACGATCGTGCTGCTCGACCAGCAGGCGATGGACATGTTCCGGTTCTGGCAGCTCGGGTCGATCGCCGGGCGGGACGCCGGGGTCGCGGGGCAGGTCCTGCCGTTCGTCGCCGCGGGCCTCGCCCTCGCGCTCGCCAACGGGCCCGGCCTGAACGCTCTCGCGCTCGGCGAGGACGTCGCCCGCTCGCTCGGCCAGAACGTCGCGCTCACCCGCGCGGTCGGGATCGCCGCGATCACGATGCTCACCGGGGCCGCCGTCGCCGCCTGTGGCGCGCTCGCCTTCGTCGGCCTCATCGTGCCGCACCTGGCCCGCTTCCTCGCCGGCCCCGACCACCGCTGGCTGCTGCCGTACTCCGGACTCGCGGGCGCGGCGCTGCTCCTGCTCGCCGACGTCATCGGCCGCGTCGTCGCCCGGCCCGGCGAGCTGGAGGTCGGCGTCGTGCTGGCCCTGCTCGGCGCCCCGTTCTTCGTCGCCCTGATCCGACGCGGACGATCGGTCCGCCTGTGACCGCCCCGCACCACGCCGAACCCGCCACCCGCGCCGTACGGCTCGCCGGGCAGCGGCCACTCCGTCTCGGCGGCGTCTCCTGGCTCGTACGTCCGCGCGGCGTCGCCGTCACCCTGACCGGACTGGCGGCGCTGCTCCTGCTGCTCGCCCTGAACCTGCGGCTGGGCGACATCCCCATGGACCTGGCCGACGTCGTGCGGGCGGTGCTCGGCGCGGACGGCACCGGCGGCACCCGCATGGTGATCATGGAGCTGCGCATGCCCCGCGCGCTCACCGGAGCGCTGGTCGGCGCCGCGCTCGGCCTGTCCGGCGCCATCACCCAGGCCATCGCCCGCAACCCGCTGGCCGGCCCGGACATCCTGGGCGTGACCTCCGGGGCGAGCGTCACCGTGGTCGGGCTCACCGTGGCGGGCGGCGCGGCGTACGGCGGCGCGAGCGGCGCCCTGGCGTCGATCGGGCTGCCGTTGGCGGCCCTGGCGGGCGGGCTCGCCGGGGCGCTGCTGGTGTACGGGCTGGCCTGGCGCCGCGGGCTGGACGGCTACCGGCTCGTGCTGGTCGGCGTGGGCGTCGTCGCGGTGTTCACCAACCTGAAGTACTGGCTGCTGACCGTGGGCGACGTCAACGACGCCACCCGGGCCATGGTGTGGATCAGCGGCTCGCTGAACGGCCGCGGGTACGAGCACGTGGTGCCGGTCGCCGTCGCCCTCGCCCTGATCGTCCCGGTCACGCTCACCGGCACGCGGGTGCTCGGCGCGCTGCGCCTGACCGACGACACGGTCAAGGGGCTGGGAGTACGCGTCGACCTCGCCCGTGCGGCGCTGCTGCTGGCCGCCGTGCTGCTCGCCTCCGTCGCGACCGCCGCGGCGGGACCGATCGCGTTCGTCGCCCTGGCGTCCCCGCAGATCGCGCTGAGGCTCGCGGGCGTCGCCCAGCCGCCGCTGGTCGTCTCGGCCGTCACCGGCGCGGTGCTCGTCACCGGGGCCGACCTGATCGCGCGGACCCTCACCCCGGTCGAGTTGCCCGTCGGGGTGGTCACGGCGGTGCTCGGCGCCCCGTACCTGATCTACCTTCTCGTCCGCGTCCGGCGCACCAAGGGTGGGATATGAGGCTCCAGGCGGTCGACGTGAGGCTCGGGTACGGCGATCGGCTGATCGTCGACGGGCTCGACCTCGGCGTCGAGACCGGGACGGTCACCACGATCATCGGACCGAACGGCTGCGGCAAGTCGACCTTGCTGCGCGCGCTCGGCCGGCTGCTGAAACCCGCGTCCGGGCAGGTGCTGCTGGACGGCAAGCGCATCGACCGGATGCCGAGCCGGGAGGTGGCGAGGATCCTCGGGGTCCTGCCGCAGGCCCCGGCGGCGCCCGAGGGACTCACCGTGGCCGACCTCGTCGCCCGGGGCCGCCACCCGCACCAGGCGTGGTACCGCCAGTGGTCGGCCGGCGACGAGTCGGCGGTCGAGGAGGCGCTGCGGATGACCGGGCTGCTCGACCTCGCCGAGCGGCCGCTGGACGAGCTGTCGGGCGGCCAGCGGCAGCGCGCGTGGATCTCGATGGCCCTCGCCCAGGGCACCGACCTGCTCCTGCTGGACGAGCCCACGACCTTCCTCGACCTGGCCCACCAGATCGACGTGCTGGAGCTGGTCACCCGCCTGCGGGACGAGGCGGGCCGTACGGTCGTGATGGTGCTGCACGACCTGAACCTCGCGGCCCGTTACGCCGACCGTCTCGTGGCCATGCGCGCCGGCAAGGTGGTCGCGGCGGGCACGCCGCACGAGGTGATCACTGAGGCCGTCCTCGACGAGGTCTTCGACCTGGCCGCCAAGGTCATCCCGGACCCGGTGGCCGGCACGCCCATGGTCGTGCCGATCGGCGTGCGGGGGAACGCCTCCTCACGGTAGCGCCCGTCGGAGGCACGGCTGTCACCCGTTCACGGGACGGAGGGTTCCCCGCGCCGCGCGGTCACCCGCCGCGGAGATGTAGGAGACCTCCAGGTTGTCTCCGCGGATCCTGACCTTGAAGTCGCCCGAGCCACAGTCGTCGGTGACCTCGTGCAACCGGTAGATGCTTCCCGAGCGCGAGGTGAGCTTCAGATCACCCTTGCAGCCGAGGCGCGGGTACTCCACGCTCATCTTCCCCCCGGCCTGAAAGCGCATCGTCACCGGCAACGTGCCTGCCTCTTTGCGGAGCAACGCGCCCTTCCAGGCGCCGTCGAGCTGGACCAGCTCGACGGCCACCGTCTGCCTGTGAGACGCCTTCCAGTAGAGGAAGGCGCCCGTGGCCAGGCCGCAGGCCAGCAGGACGCCGGCCACGGCGATCGCCACCGGCCGGAGCCGTACGCGGCGCGCCCGCTTTTCCGGCGAGGAGGTGGTCCGGGTGGGCTCTTCCGTGACGGCGGGGGCGGAGGTGTCCTCGTCCTGCTCACGAACGACGTCGGGGGTGGCCCCCGGTGCGGCCGGCTCTTCCTGGGGCCGCGCCTCCCGTACGGGCGGGGGCGGCGTGACCGGGCCGCTGTGCTCGGGCGTGCTCCGCGAACCCAGGAGCCGGAGCAGCACGTCCTGCATCGCCGGCCGCTCGGCGGGGTCTTTGGCCAGGCACTGGACGACCAGCGACCGCAGGGGCTCGGGCACGCCGTCGACGTCCGGCGCGCCGTCGATCACCCGGTAGAGCACGGCGTGCGTGGTCTGGGCGGCGAACGGGGAACGGCCGATGGCGGCGTAGGTGATGACCGCGCCCCACGCGAAGACGTCGGCGGACGCCCCGATCGGCTCGCCCTTGATCTGCTCCGGGGCCATGTAGGCCGGCGTGCCGATCACCTGGCTGCTGGTGGTGGAGGTGCCGTCCAGCGCCCGGGCGATGCCGAAGTCGATCACCTGCGGGCCGTCGGGCCCGAGCAGCACGTTGCCCGGCTTGAAGTCGCGGTGGACCAGCCCGGCCTCGTGGATCGCGGTCAGCGCGGTCGCGGTCCCGACGGCCAGCCGGTGCAGGCTCGGACCGTTCCGGGGGCCGTTCCTGCTCACGTCCTCCTGCAGGGACGGGCCCTCGACGTACTCGGTGACGATGTACGGAGGGTTGGCCCAGAGGTCCGCCCCGAGGAACTGTGCCGTGCAGAACGACGCCACCCGCTGCGCCATGGCGACCTCGCGTGCGAAGCGGGCACGTGTGTCGGGGTCGGCGGCGATGTCCTCCCGCAGGACCTTCACCGCCACGAGGGTGCCCGCCTCGTCCCGTCCGAGATGGACGACGCCCTGACCGCCGGCACCCAGCCGGCGTATCAGCCGGTAGGGGCCGATCTGCTGGGGATCACCGGGTAGCTGGACATGGGACACCGTCATCGCACGCCCCCATCGACTAACGGAATCACAGCGTTCCCGACCTGCGCTCCGCGCCACTGACCGGGCATACTCCTAGATCTTGTACTTAAGCAGCAATCTTCTGGCTTGTCCTAGGAATTCCGGTTCTTACCGGCGCTGTCAGCCGGAGCCCTCGGGCAGCGCCCGGGCGGTGGCGACGAGACCTGCGATCAACATGTCGAGGGCCCGCTCGAAGTCCTCTTCGGGGTCGGCCTGCGGCATGACCGGCAGGAGGCGGCTGAAGTGCGGAAGCCGTTCCGGATCGACCCGACGGAGATACCGCTCCGCGTCCTGATGGCCGCCCTCGGAGTGCGAGTCGCCGGTGAAGCCGCTTGTGGACAGCAGCAGTGAACCGAAGACGAGGCTGTTCACCGCGCCGAGCGCGCGCCGGGCGTCGTCGTCGGGGAAGCCGGCCGCGTACAGGGCGCCGACCAGCCCGTCGAAGGCCTGGAGCGCCGTGACGGACGTCGGGTTGGCCTGGTCGGTGACCAGCGCCCGCACCACGACCGGATAACGGCTCATCACCCGGTACATCCGCGACGCCACGCCTCGGACCCGCTCGGGCCAAGGCAGCGCGGGGTCGGCGGGCTCGACCTGGGCGAACACCCGTTCGGCGAGCCCGTCGAGAATGTCGGCCTTGTTCGAGACGTGGTTGTAGAGCGACATCGCCTCGACGCCGAGGGACTTCGCCAGCCGCCGCATGGACAGCCCTTCGAGGCCGTGCTCACCGGCGAGGGCGAGCGCCGCGTCGAGAACCTTCTCCCTGTTCAGAGGCTCACGCCGTCTCATCTTCCGCCCCGCCTCTCTCTGTGCCATTGACAAGCTTACGGCGTATGTATAGTACTTACGCCGTAAGCATACAGCGTAAGTATGGAGGTGTGATCATGCCCGACCCGACCACCACCACCGGCGTGCTCATCGTCGGCGCCGGCCCCACAGGATTGACACTGGCGTGCGAACTGGCACGTCGCAGCGTCCCCCATCGCATCGTCGACAGGGCCGAGCGGCACAGCACCGCCTCCAGGGCCAAGACGATCCAGCCGCGCGCCCTCGAAGTCGCCGACGACCTCGGCGTCGTCGACCGCATCCTGGAACTCGGCGCCGTCCACGTCCCGTCCCGGCACTACGACCGTGACCGGGTGGTCTCCGAAGCCGTCGAAGCGGCGGTGGGCGTGGCCCCCTCACCCGAGGTGCCCCACCCCGCCCCGGTCTGGATCTCACAGCCGCGCATCGAAGCGGTGCTCCGCGACCGGTTGGCCGAACTCGGGGCTCACGTCGAGATGGCCGCCGAGGTCACGGAACTGGCCCAGGACGATGACGAGGTGACCGTCACGCTGCGGACCTCCGAGGGGCCCCGCCTGGTACGCGCACGGTACGTCATCGGCTGCGACGGCGGCCACAGCATCGTACGGCGGCAGAGCGGGATCACGTTGGAAGGCACCACGTACGAGCGGCACCGCTGGTACCTGGGGGATGTCCACATCGACGGCCTCGACCGGCACTGCCAGCACATCTGGATGACGCCGGAACACGGCGTCCTGTCGCTGTTCCCGCTGCCGGGCACCGACCTGTGGCAGTTCCAGGCGTCCATCCCCGCCGACGAGCAGTCGCCCGCGGAGCCGTCGCTGGAGCTGTACCGGCAGATCTTCACCGAGCGGGCGGACCTTCCCGGAGTCCGCATCCACAGTCCCGGCTGGCTGTCGCTGTACCGCATCAACGTCTGCATGGTCGGCCGGTACCGCGCCGGCCGGGTCTTCCTCGCCGGCGACGCGGCCCACATCCACTCACCCGGCGGGGGCCAGGGGATGAACACCGGGATCCAGGACGCCTACAACCTGGGCTGGAAGCTCGCGGCCGTCCTGGACGGCGCCGATCCCGCGCTTCTCGACACCTACGAACAGGAACGGCTCCCGGTCGCCCGCGCGGTCCTGCAGGACAGCACAGCACGCCTGCACATGGTGATGCGCGCCGCCGAGGACGGCGACGGCGCGTACGCGCAACGCAACCTCACCGACGACTTCACCACCGGGCTCACCATCACCTACCGCGGCAGCCGCCTCTCCTGGCCGGCACCGGCGCCCTCGGCCGGTCCCCAGGCCGGTGACCGCGCGCCCGACGCGCCATGCCTCGACACCTCCACCGGTGAGAGGATCCGGCTGTTCGACCTCTTCCGCGGCCCCCACTGGACCCTGCTCGCCTTCGGCGACGACCACGGCGACCTCGGCCGGCTTACCAGTGGTGACCGGAGCGTCCCGCTTGGCGCGTACACGATCACCACCTCCCGCACCACGACCGGCCCCCACGTGGTCCTCGACGGCGAACGGCACGCCCACCGCGCGTACGCCGTCGGCAGCGGCGAACTGGTGCTCGTCCGCCCGGACGGCTACCTCGCCGTGCGATGCCCGGCCCGCGACCGCGAGATCGTCGAGCGATACCTCGACACCCTGTGCTCGCGGGGCGCGGGAGCCGTGCCCACCGATCAGGGGAGATCAAGATGACCGATGTCGCGGTCGCGGGCGGGCGGTGACGTCTCAGCCCTCGTCGTTGCCGAGGATGGCGTCGACGAAGACCTCCGGGTCGAAGGGGGCGAGGTCGTCGGGGCCCTCACCGAGGCCGACGAGCTTGACCGGCACGCCCAGCTCGCGCTGGACGGAGATCACGATGCCCCCCTTGGCCGTGCCGTCGAGCTTGGTCAGCACGATACCGGTGACGTTCACCACCTCGGCGAACACCTGCGCCTGGCGCATGCCGTTCTGCCCGGTGGTCGCGTCGAGCACGAGCAGCACCTCGTCGACCGTGGCCTTCTTCTCGATGACGCGCTTGACCTTGCCGAGCTCGTCCATCAGGCCCGTCTTGGTGTGGAGACGGCCGGCGGTGTCCACGATGACCGTGTCGACCTTGTCGTCGATGCCCTTGCTCACCGCGTCGAACGCCACCGAGGCGGGGTCGGCGCCTTCGTCCTTGCGCACGACCTCGGCTCCGACGCGCTCACCCCAGGTCTGCAGCTGGTCGGCGGCGGCGGCGCGGAAGGTGTCGGCCGCGCCGAGGACGACCTTGCGGCCGTCGCCGATGAGCACGCGCGCCAGCTTGCCGGTGGTCGTGGTCTTGCCGGTGCCGTTCACGCCGACGATCATCAGGACGGCCGGACGCTCGCCGTGCGGAGCGGTGTGCAGGGTGCGGTCCATGTCCGCGCCGATCTGAATGAGCAGCTGCTCGCGCAGCAGCCCGCGCACCTCCTCGGGGTTGCGCGAACCGAGCACCTTGACCCGGGTGCGGAGCTCCTCGACCATCGCCTGCGTGGGCGCGACGCCCACGTCGGCGGTGATCAGAGTGTCCTCGATCTCCTCCCAGACGTCGTCGTCGAGGCGGTCACGGGACAGGAGCTCGAGCAGCCCCTTGCCGAGGGTGCTCTGCGAACGGGCGAGGCGGGCGCGCAGCCGCACCATGCGGCCGGCCGACGGCGGCGGGATCTCGATCTCGGGCGCCACCGGGGCCACGGGCTCCACCGGCCTGGCGGGCGGGGGGACGGTGGTGGTGATGGTGTCGTCTTCGACCACACCGGTGGCGGGGGCCTGCTTCTGCTCGGGGAGCGTCGGCGCCTGCGGCGGCGAGGGCGGCGGCAGGTGCTTCTCCCTGGGCCTGAACAGCAAGAACATGCCGCCCACCGCGAGCAACGCGACGAGGACGACGATCACGATGATGCCGATGTACCCATCCACAAGATGTCAGTTTTCCAGACGAGGCACTGTGCTCACGCCCGGGCTCGCCCACGACGCGCTAAGAGTCCGGATATTTCCGTCGTACGGGCGGACAGGTGAGGACTCAGGCGGATTCGCGTTCGCGGAGGCGTTGGCTGACCACGTGGCTGACGCCGTCGCCGCGCATGCTGACGCCGTACAGGGCGTCGGCGATCTCCATGGTGCGCTTCTGGTGGGTGATGACGATCAGCTGGGAGCTCTGCCGCAGCTCCTCGAAGAGGGTGAGCAGGCGCTGGGTGTTGGTGTCGTCGAGGGCGGCCTCGACCTCGTCCATCACGTAGAACGGCGACGGGCGGGCCTTGAAGATCGAGATGAGGAACGCCACGGCGGTCAGGGACCGCTCGCCGCCCGACAGCAGGGAGAGCCGCTTGACCTTCTTGCCCGGCGGCCTGGCCTCGACCTCGACGCCCGTGGTCAGCATGTCGGTGGGGTCGGTGAGCAGCAGGCGCCCGTCGCCGCCGGGGAAGACCCGCGAGAAGATCGCCTCGAACTCGCGGGCGACGTCCTCGTAGGCGGCCGCGAAGACCTGCTCCACCCGCTCGTCGACCTCCTTGACCACGGTGAGCAGGTCGCGCCGGGTCTTGCGGAGGTCTTCGAGCTGGGAGTTGAGGAAGGTGTGCCGCTCCTCCAGGGCCGCGAACTCCTCCAGCGCCAAGGGGTTGACCTTGCCGAGCTGCGCCATCTGCTTCTCGGCCGTGCGCGCCCGCTTCTCCTGCTCCTCGCGGACGTACGGCACGGGGTCGCCGTCGGCGAGGGGGACGAGCTGGTCGGGGCCGTACTCGGAGATGAGCGCGTCCATCTCGACGCCGTACTCCTCCATGGCCCGCGTCTCCATCTGCTCCAGGCGCAGCCGCTGCTCGGTGCGGGCGACCTCGTTGCCGTGGACGCGGTTGACCAGCTTGTCCAGCTCTCCGGACAGCTCGCGGACGCGCACGCGCACCATCTTGAGCTCGGCGTCGATCTCGCCGCGCGCCCGCTCGGCCTCGTCGCGTTCGCCGGCGGCCAGCACCAGCGACCGCTCCAGCACCCCGAGGGCCCGCCCGGCGCCCTGGACGACGGCCTCGGCCACCTGGGCCTGCGCCCGGCGGCGTTCCCGGAGCGCGGCGGCGCCCGCGCGCTCCTGCCGCTCGCGCGCCGCCGCCCGCATGAGCTGGTCGGCGCGGCCCGCGATGCCCTTCACCCGCTCCTCTGCCGTGCGGACGGCGAGGCGGGCCTCCATCTCGGTCTGCCGGGTCACCGAAAGGGCCGCGGCGCGCTCGTCGCGCACCTCGGTGGTCGGCTCGGCGGCCAGCTCGTCGGCGTACTCGGCCTCGGCGAGCCGCTCCTCGAGCTCCACGACCCCGGCGAGGTCGCGGTCGCGGGCCTCCTCGGCGGCGGAGACGCTCCTCGCCAGCCGCTCGCACTCGTCACGGGCGGCCTTGGCGGCCGCGTCGAGCTGGGCCAGCCGCTTGGCGGCGGCGGCCACCCGCTGGTCGGCCTCCCGCTGCTTGGCGCGCACGCGGTCGAGGACGCCCTGCGCGGCGTTCACGGCGGCCTGCGCGGTGTTGACCCCGGTCTGGGCCTGCGCGGAGCCCGCCTGCGCCGCGTCGACGGCCTGCTGGGCCGTACGCTCCGCCTCGGTCGCCTCGGCCAGCCCGGTGGACGTGCGCTCGGCGCCGGCGCGCGCCTCCTCGAGATCGGCCTCGGCCTGGTCGAGCGCGGTGCGCATCTGCAGCACCGACGTGCCGCCCCCGGAGCCGCCCCGGGCGTAGAAGGATCCCACCAGGTCACCCGACCAGGTGACGGCGCGAAGGTCGGGACGCTCCTCGACGAGCTTGCGCGCCACGGACACGTCGTCGGCGACCACCACGCCCGACAGCAGGCTCTCGACGGCCGGGCGGAACTCGCCGGACACCGTCACCAGGTCGGCCGCCCACCGTGCTCCGTCGACCGCGGCGGGACGCCGGACCGCGGTGTCGGAGGCGATGACCAGGCCCGCGCTGCCGGCCTTCTCGGCCCGAAGCAGCTCGATGGCGTCGACGGCGGTGGACAACGACTCCACGGCGACCGCCTCGGCGGCGGCCCCCAGCACGGCGGCGATCGCCGGCTCGGCCCCCGGCTCGACGGACATCACCGCGGCGAGCGGCCCGAGCACGCCGGACAGGCCCGCCGCGAGCAGCGTGGCGGCGCCGTCGGCCCCTTCGGACAGGCCCATGCGCAGGGCCTCGCACCGGGCCTCCAGGGCCGCGACGGCCCGCTGGGCCTGCTGGTCGGCGGCGCGGGCCGTGCCCACCGCCGCCCGCGCCTCGGCCAGGGCCTTCTTCGGCCCTTCGACGGCGGCCCTGGCCTCCTCGGCGGCGGCCCGTGCCTCCTCCACCGCGGCCTTCGCCTGGGCGACGCCCTCCTCGGCCATCGCCAGCTCTTCGGCGAGCGCCGGGTCGGACGCCGGCTCGCTGAGCTCCTCGGCGTCGTGCTCCTCCTGCGCCCGCTCGCTGCGCCGGCGGGCCTCGTCGAGGGCCTTGGCGAGCCGGCCGATCTCCTCCTCGGCGGCCCTGGCCCTGCCGCGCACGGCTCCCACTTCGCCACGCAGCCGCGCGAGGGCCTCCCGGCGGTCGGCGGCGGCCTTCGCCGCCGCGGCGAGGCGGCGTTCCTCGTCGGCGAGCGCGCTCTCGGCCTCCGTGCGGCGCCAGACGGCCTGCTCCAGGATCTCCTCGGCCTGCTCCAGCTCGATCTTCAGCGCTTCCTCGCGCTCACGGACCTCGGCGGCCTCGCGTTCGTAGTCTTCGGGGTCGCGCCCGCGCCGTTCGATCGAGGCGGCCTCGACGGCGTGCCGGTGCCGCTCGGCGGCGAGGGTCTGGACGCTGGTCAGGCGCTCCTTGAGCGCCGCCAGGCGGTAGTAGGTCTCCTGGGCGGCGGCCAGGCGGGGCTGGGCGGCGCTCTCGGCGGCCTCCAGCTCGGCCTCGCGCTCCTGGCACCGCTGCAGCTCGGCCTCGACCTGGACGCGCCTGGCGACCACCGCGGCCTCGTCGGCGGCCTCGCGTTCGAGGTGGGTGCGCAGCCGTACGACGTCGTCGGCGAGCAGGCGCAGGCGGGCGTCGCGCAGGTCGGCCTGGATCACCGCCGCCTTCCTGGCGATCTCGGCCTGGCGGCCCAGCGGCTTGAGCTGACGGCGCAGCTCGTTGGCGAGGTCCTGCACGCGGGTGAGGTTGGCCTGCATCGCGTCGAGCTTGCGCAGGGCCTTCTCCTTGCGCTTGCGGTGCTTGAGGACGCCCGCGGCCTCCTCGATGAACGCCCTGCGCTCCTCAGGACCGGCGTGAAGGACGGTGTCGAGCTGGCCCTGCCCCACGATGACGTGCATCTCGCGGCCGATGCCGGAGTCGGACAGCAGCTCCTGGATGTCGAGGAGCCGGCAGGTGTCGCCGTTGATGGCGTACTCGCTCTGGCCCGACCGGAACATCAGCCGGCTGATCGTGACCTCGGTGTAGTCGATCGGGAGGGCGCCGTCGGTGTTGTCGATCGTGAGCGTCACCTCGGCGCGGCCGAGCGGCGGCCGGGAGGAGGTGCCGGCGAAGATGACGTCCTCCATCTTGCCGCCGCGCAGCGACTTGGCGCTGTGCTCGCCCATGACCCAGGCGAGGGCGTCGACGACGTTGGACTTGCCGGAGCCGTTGGGGCCGACGACGGCCGTGATGCCCGGCTCGAAGCGCAGGGCGGTGGCGGAGGCGAAGGACTTGAAGCCGCGCAGCGTGAGGTTCTTGAGATACACGCGCCGCCGACCTCCCCATCGTGCCCGGAGATCACCTGCGGCCTTGCCGGCGATCCCTTCCGGGGCACACTACCGGCTCAGGGGCGTTTCAGTGCGCCGTCACGGCGATACGGGAGGCGGGAAAGCGCTTCACCCGGAGTGGGGACGCTTCGGGTGCGGGGCGGAGGAATGACCACGCAAAGAAAAATGCGGAAAAATTGACAAGGGACGCCTTTGCGGGGCGTCCCTGACAGTGTGTTGCCGTACCGAACCTCAGGTGAGGGCCGGCTCGCGATCCTGCAGCGAGAACGCCTCGTCACGCGACTGAGCCGCGAGCGCGTCGTTCTGAGCCTGGAGCCTTGTGAGCTCCGCCTCGAGGTCGCGGATACGCTGCTGGAGACGGCGCATTTCCGAGACCATTCGAGGGTCAAGACCGCCGACGTGGCCGAGTAGAGCCTTCGCCATGGTTAAGGGTCCTCCACGCTGAGTGACCAAACTGGGTCGCGCACTTGTTACCGCGGGAGGGGTGCGCGTGTTTCCTATCAAGAGTCGCACCGGCAATGGAGGCGGTCAAGTTGAACGCTCCCCATGAATGCACCAATGGGCACTCCCGACATGTAAATATACCCCATTTAGGGGGTTTAAGGGAAGCGGCTACCGCTCCACAAATCCACCAAAACCACCACGAACCGGAGACCAGCGCTCCACCACCACATCTACCCGCCCCGGGGTGTCACCACCCCTGAGCTGGGCGAGAAGCTTCTCACAGGCTTCACGCGGCCCCTCGGCCACGACCTCGACCCGGCCGTCGGCGAGGTTGGACGCCGAGCCCACCAGGCCGAGCTCCAGAGCCCGCGCCCGCGTCCACCAGCGGAAACCCACCCCTTGGACGTGCCCGCGCACCCAGGCGTTGAGGCGGACGTCACCGCTGTTCCGCTCGGACTCGGTCATGCTCCCACCCGGGGTTGACATCGAGGGCAACTGTAGGAGGACCTGTTCATGAACGCCTCCCGCAGGACGGGGGCGCCACAGCGGCCGCACGGCTCGCCCTGCCTGCCGTAGACGTTGAGCGACCTGTCGAAGTAGCCGCTCTCGCCGTTGACGTTGACATACAGGCTATCGAAGGACGTGCCGCCCTGGCCGAGCGCCTCGCCCATGACCTCGCGCACGGCCACCAGCAGCTCGCCGATCTTCTCCCTGGTCAGGCCGCGGGTGGAGGTGCCGCCGTGCAGCCGGGCCCGCCACAGCGCCTCGTCGGCGTAGATGTTGCCGACCCCGCTGATCAGCGACTGGTCGAGCAGCGCCCGCTTGATCTCGGTCTGCCTGGCCACCAGCCGCCGGGCGAACAACTCGTCGTCGAACGCCTCTTCGAGCGGATCGGGCGCGATGTGCACGATCGGCTCCGGCACCGGGCGGACCAGGGCCGCGAGGGGCGCCACCAGCAGGTGCCCGAAAGTGCGCTGGTCGACGAAGCGCAGCTCGGGACCGCCGTCGTCGAAGGACAGCCGCACCCGCAGGTGCTTCTCGACCGGCGAGCCCGGGTCGACGACCAGGAGCTGCCCGCTCATCCCGAGATGCGCCATGAGCGCGTCGGACACGACGTCCGGAGAAGCGCCCTCGGAGGGCTCACCGGCGGCTTCGGCCAGGGGCAGCCAGAGGTACTTGCCCCGGCGCTCCGCCGACACCAGCGTGCGGCCGGCCAGCCTGCCGCTGAACTCCGCCGCGCCCGGCAGGTGCCTGCGGATCGCGCGGGGATGCAGGACCTCGGCCTCGGCGATCGTGCGCCCGGCCACCCACTGGGCCAGACCCCGCCGTACGACCTCGACCTCGGGTAGCTCGGGCATCTGCTAGGTGGTCGCCTTCTCCAGCTTCTCGCGGGCCTCGCCCTTCTGGCGGGCCTCGCTCTGCGCACGGATCGCCGTCCAGGCGGCCTCGGCGGCCTGCTGCTCGGCTTCCTTCTTGCTGCGGCCGGCGCCCGAGCCGTACTCCTGCCCGCCGACCCTGACGACGGCGGTGAACGACTTGGCGTGGTCGGGCCCGCTCTCGTCGACGTGGTACTCGGGGACACCGAGCATCTCGGACGCGGTGAGCTCCTGCAGGGAGGTCTTCCAGTCGAGCCCGGCGCCCAGCGAGGCCGAGCGCTTGATCAGCGGGTCGAACAGCAGGTGGACGACGCGGAAGGCCTCGTCGAGCCCCTTGTCGACGTAGACGGCGCCGATCAGCGCCTCCAGGGTGTCGGCCAGGATCGAGGACTTGTCCCGGCCCCCGGTGCCCTCCTCGCCGCGCCCGAGCCGCATGAAACGGCCGAGGTCGAGGGTGCGCGCGACATCGGCGAGCGCACGCATGTTGACCACCGCGGCCCGCAACTTGGCCAGTTGCCCTTCGGGCAGGTCGGGGTGGCCGCGGAACAGGGTGTCGGTGACCACCAGGCCCAGCACCGAGTCGCCCAGGAACTCCAGGCGCTCGTTGGTGGGCAGGCCACCGTTCTCGTAGGCGTAGGAGCGGTGCGTCAGCGCCCGCTCCAGAAGCGCGTCGTCGAGCCGTACGGCCAGCACGCGCTCGATCTCGTCTCTCGCGATTTCTACGGCAACCGGCTTTCCACCTGCGGCCACGTCTCCTCCTCGGACGGGAATGCTCCGGCCGTCACGTAGCACGTCACGACCTTGGTCGCGATGGCGGATGGAACGCGGGAAAAGCCCGAAAACGTGGTGGGCGCCGGGAGATTGCGGCAGTCCCGGCGTCCACCACGGCCGCGGGCGAACCGCCACCGCACGCCTTGCCGGTGGACGGGTGCCGGCCGGATGCCAGGCATCCGGCCGGTTCACCGGCCACCGCAGGCGTGATCAGGCCGACGGCTCGATGACCTGACGGCGGTTGTAGGTGCCGCAGGTCGGGCATGCCACGTGCGGCAGCTTCGGCGACCGGCACTGGTTACAGCTCACGAGCGCGGGCGCGGCGGTCTTCCACTGCGCGCGGCGGGAGCGAGTGTTGCTCCGCGACATCTTCCGCTTGGGGACGGCCACGTCAACCCTCCTGGTCCTTGTGGTTCTCTTTTGACTTCGGGCCCTGGTCCAGACCCTGCTTCAGACCCTGCAACGCCGCCCAGCGGGCGTCGAGCTTGTCGTGCCGGTGGTCGGGGCCGGCTTCCGCCAGCTTGACCCCACACTCCACGCAGAGCCCGGGGCAGTCTTCACCACAGACCGGGCTCAGCGGCAGTGCGAGCACCACCGCGTCGCGGAACGTCGGCTCGAGATCGAGGAGTTCACCGTCGAGGAGTGAGTCGTCCTCGGCGGCATCTTCCGCCGAGTAGAAATAGAGCTCCTGGAAGCCGACCTCGATCTCCGAGGTCAACGGATCCAGGCAACGCGAGCACTCTCCGCTGAGCGGAGCCCGCGCCGTGCCCGTGACGAGCACGCCCTCCATCACCGCCTCGAGCCGGATGTCCAGCTCGATATCGGCGTCCTGGGGGACGCCGATCATGCCGACAGTGAGATTCGCCGGAGCCGGGAGAACAGGGGCGATCTCACGCATAGATCCCGGTCGTCGCCCCAGATCGTGGGTGGAAATCACCCAAGGGGCTCGGGGGTCGAGGCTATGCAGTGTCTTCCTGCTCTCTTGAGGCATGGCGAATCACCGCCGTCGTACAAGGCCGATTAGAAAGAATACCAGGACTCAGCCGCGCAGCCGCTCGACCAGCATCTGACGGACGAGGTCGGGCACGAGCCCCGAGACGTCACCACCGTACCTCGCGATCTCCTTCAACCTGCTCGACGACAGGAAGGAGTACTCGGGGTTGGTGGACATGAACAGCGTCTCCACGCCCGACATGCGGTAGTTGAGCTGGGCCATCTGCAGCTCGTAGTCGAAGTCGCTGACGGCGCGCAGGCCCTTGACGATCGCCGGGATGCCCTGCTGCTTGCAGAAGTCGACCAGCAGCCCGTGGAACTTCTCGACCCGGACGTTGCCGTACTCCTTGGTCACGGCCTGAAGCGTCTCCACCCGCTCGTCCACGGTGAAGAGGCTCTTCTTCTCGACGTTGATCAGCACTGCGACGACGACCTCGTCGTACAGCCGGGAAGTCCGGCCGATGATGTCGAGGTGACCGTTGGTGACGGGGTCGAAGGACCCCGGGCAGACGACACGACGCAAGGCTTACCCCCAGTTTCACTGGTTCCCGGCGGCGCGACCGTACCAAACAGACGCTTCGCCATAGCGACGGACCCTCTCCTCTTCGAACCCCGAGGGCCAGACCAGGTCCTTCCCCCGCGATTCGCGCTCCACCGCGACCAGGGCGTCCGCGGCGAGCCACCCGTTGTCGCGCAGACGCTCCAGGACCTCGCCGACCACCTCGTCGCGCACCGCGTACGGCGGGTCGGCGAACACGAAGTCGTACGGCTCGGCGCACTCGCCGGCCACCACGCGCTCGACCTTGTCGCCGACGACCACGGCCCCGGGCAGGCCGAGCGCGGCGATGTTCGCCTTGATCGTGCGGACGGCCTTGGCGTCGGACTCCACCAGCAGGGCGTGCGCGGCGCCCCGGGACAGCGCCTCCAGGCCCACCGCCCCCGACCCCGCGTACAGGTCGATCACGCGGGCGCCGTCCAGCGGCCCGAGCAGCGAGCCGACGGTGGAGAACAAGCCTTCCCTGGCACGGTCGCTGGTCGGCCGCGTACCGCGCCCGGGCGGCACGGCGATCCGCCTTCCACCGGCCGTTCCTGCGATGACTCGGGTCATCCGCCCATTCTCGCGCCGCCGCCCGGGTGCCGGTGCCGCCGGGTCAAGAGTCGGCAAGTGTCGGCGAGGAAAGAGCAAGGGTCGTTCCCCACCGGCGTCCGACCGCACATGATGAGTTCTGCGGCCTTCATGGTGACCCAGGGGAAGGCCGACCGGCGTGATCGTGAGCCCTTCCGCGCGCCGGTGCCCTCGGCACCTGACCCGAGGGTGGGCCCAGCCGGGGACGGCATTCGGGGGGAGGCCGTCCCAAGGCTGGGCCCTGGGTCATTCCACATCTCAGACCCCCCACAGCCCCCCGCCACCCCGAGACCACCGCCCCACACTCTGACGGCGACCACCGTCCCCGCTCGTCGGCCTTGCCGGTGGCCGCCGGGGGTCAGGTCTTCTCGAGGTATTCGGCGCGTTCGTCGCCGAGGAGCCGGTCGATCTCCGCCTTGAGGGCCGGATTGCCCTGGAGCTCAGGGTCGTGGGTCAGGAGCGTGGCGGCCTCCTCGCGGGCGGTCGCGATGACGTCCTCGTCGCGGAGGAGCTGCAGCATCCTCAGTGAGGACTTGCGCCCCGACTGCGCCGCGCCCAGCACGTCGCCCTCGCGCCGCTGCTCGAGGTCGACCCGGGACAGCTCGAAGCCGTCGAGGGTGGCGGCCACCGCGTCGAGCCGGCCGCGCGCCGGGGTGCCGGCCGGGAACTCGGTGACGAGCAGGCACAGGCCCGGCAGGCCGCCCCGGCCCACCCGGCCGCGCAGCTGGTGGAGCTGCGAGACCCCGAACCGGTCGGCATCCATGATCACCATCGCCGAGGCGTTGGGGACGTCGACCCCGACCTCGATGACCGTCGTGGCGACCATGACGTCGATCTCACCCTTGCTGAACGCCCGCATCACGGCGTCCTTCTCCTCCGGAGGCAGCCGCCCGTGCAGCGCCTGGACGCGGAGGCCCGCAAGCGGCCCCTCGGCGAGCATGGGCGCGACCTCCAGCACCGCCAGCGGCGGCCGCCGCTCGTCGCCGGCCTCCGCCCCGGACTCGCCCAGATCGCCCTCGTCGCCCTCCAGATCGCCGATGCGCGGGCACACGATGTACGCCTGCCTGCCGAGGCCGACCTCCTCCCGGACGCGCTCCCAGGTGCGCTCCAGGTAGTGGGGCTTCTCGGCGGCGGGCACGACGTGGGTGGTGATCGGCGCGCGCCCGGACGGCAACTGGCTCAACGTGGAGACCTCGAGGTCGCCGAAGACGGTCATCGCCACCGTGCGCGGGATGGGGGTGGCCGTCATCACCAGCACGTGGGGACGGCCGTCCCCGGCCTTCTCGCGCAGCGCGTCGCGCTGCTCCACGCCGAAGCGGTGCTGCTCGTCGACGACGACGAGCCCGAGGTCGGCGAACTGGACGTGCTCCTGGAGCAGGGCATGGGTGCCGACGACGATGCCGGCCGCGCCGGAGGCGGCGTCGAGCAGGGCCGCGCGCCGGGCGGCCGCGCCCATCGAACCGGTGAGCAAGGTCACCGTCGTGCCGCCGAAGACGCCGCCCGTGCCGAGATCGCCCAGCATGCGGGTGATCGACCGGTGGTGCTGCTGGGCCAGGACCTCGGTGGGGGCGAGCAGCGCGGCCTGCCCTCCGGCGTCGACGACCTGGAGCATGGCCCGCAGCGCCACCACGGTCTTGCCCGCGCCGACCTCGCCCTGGAGCAGCCGGTGCATTGGGTGAGCGCTCGCCAGCTCGGCGGCGATCTCCTCGCCGACGGCCACCTGGCCCTCGGTGAGCTGGAACGGCAGGCGGCCGTCGAAGTCGGCGAGCAGCCCGTCGTCGCGGCGCGGGCGCGGCGTGGCGGGCCACGCGGCGGCGGCCTGGCGCCGCTGGGCCAGCACGGCCTGCAGCACGAACGCCTCGTCGAACTTCAGCCGGCTGCGCGCCCGCGCGATGTCGCCCTGGTCGCGGGGCCGGTGCACCGCCTCCAGCGCCTCGGCGAGCCCTGTCAGGCGGTGGCGGGCGCGCAGGTCGGCCGGGAGCGGGTCGGGGATGGGACCGAGCGTGTCGAGGACGACGGCCACGGCGCGGCGGATGACCCAGGAGCTGATGCCGTTCGCCGCGGGGTAGATCGGCACCGGCGCGGCGGCGAACTCGGCCGCCGTCGACTCGCTCTCCTCGAACAGCTCGAACTCGGGATGGTTGAGCTGCCACTTCGCCCGATCGCCCCTGCCGAACCGCCCGACCTTGCCGGAGAACATGGCGCGGGCGCCGGGCTTCAGCCGGCTCTCGGACATGTGGGAGACCTTGCCGAAGAACGACAGGTAGATGGTGTTGCGCCTGCCGTCGACGACCTCGACCTCGAGCCAGGTGCCCGAGCGGTTGCGCATGGGTTTGCGCATCAGGCGGGAGACCTCGCCCACCACCGTGACGTGCTCGTCGACCTCGAGGGCGTCGAGCGCGGTGAGCTCGCCCCGCTCGGCGTACCGCCGGGGGTAGTGGCGCAGCAGCTCGCCGACCGTGGTGATGTTGAGCGAGCTCTCGAGCGGCTTGGCCGTCTTCGGATCAAGCACCTTCGTGAGCGGCTCGTCGAAACGCGTCACGTCACCAAGTTCTACCGCTCACGACCGACAAGAACACCTCGAGGGTCATTCGACGCCGATGAGGAGGGGGTAGCCGCCCTGGGCGCCTTCGTAGGTGACGATCTCGATGTCGGGGCGTGTCGATTCGAGGTGGGCACGGACGGCCCGTGCGGGACGTTCGCCGCCCTCGGCCCCGATGATGAGGGTCACGAGTTCGCTGCTCACCGACAGCATGCGGACGGCGACCTCCACCGCCGTCTCGTCCACCCCCGGGCCGATGAGCGCCACGTCGCCGTCGATCACGCCGAGGACGTCCCCCGGGCGGCACATGCCCGCGCTGGTCATGGCCTCGCGGTCGGCCACCCACACGTGGCCGTGCCGGGTGTGCCCGGCGGCGCCGGTCATCGCGACGACGTCGTCGTCGAAGCGTCGCAGCGGATCGTGCACGGCCAGCGCGGCCAGGCCCTGCACGGTGGCCTTGGTGGGCAGCACGCTCACCACGGCGCCCTCCTCGCGGGCGATCTCGGCGGCGGCCACGGCCACGGCGTTCGTCCCGCTGTCGTTCGGCAGGACCACCACCTCCGTGCCGGCCTGCCTGATCGCCGCCACCACGGCGGCCAGCGGTGGGACGGTCCCCGGCTCGCGGCGTACCACCACGGCTCCGGCGTCCTCGAACAGGTGGGCGATGCCGTCCCCGGCCGCCACCGCCACCACGCCCCGGCCGTGCCCGGCCCGGTGGGGGCGGGCGGGCGCGTCGAGGTAGGTGACCCTGATGCGGTACGGCCGTCCGGCACGCATGCCCGCCTCGATCGCGGCCCCCGCGTCGTCCACGTGGACGTGGACGTTCCACAGGCCCTCTCCCCCGACCACCACCAGGGAGTCGCCGAGGCGGTCGAGCTCCTCGCGCAGCGCGGCCACGGCGCTCTCGCGGGCGTCCAGGAGGTACATCACCTCGTAGCACGGCGGGTCGGCGCACCCGTCCGGGCCCTTGGCCGCCTCCGGTTCGACCCGGGCGGTGGGCGCGGGGACCTGGTAGCGGTCGACGTAGGAGTCGGTGATCACCGAGGCCAGCGTCTCCACGATGACGGTCAGCCCGGCGGCGCCGGCGTCCACGACGCCGTTGCGGGCCAGGACCTCCAGCTGCCCGGTCGTACGGCCGAGCGCCGTACGCGCCGCCACGGCGGCCCTTCCCGCCACCTCGGCCAGCTCACCCGCCGGCGGGCTCTGGGACGGCTGCTCGGCGACGGCGTCGGCGACCGCGCCGAGCACGGTCAGGACGGTGCCCTCGACGGGTCTCGCCACGGCGTTCCTCGCCAGCTCGGCGGCGCGCACGAGCCCGTCGCGCAGGTCGCGGCCGTCGCCCTTGCCCTGCTTGAACACCTCGGCCATGCCCCGCAGGGCCTGGCTCACGATGACTCCCGAGTTGCCCCTGGCGCCGACCAGCGCCCCGTCGGCGAGGGCGCGCCACGTGGTCTCCGGGTCGGCCGCGGGCGGCAGGCCGTCGAGCGCCTCGGCCGCCGAGAGCATCGTCAGGTGGAGGTTGGTGCCGGTGTCGCCGTCGGGGACGGGGAAGACGTTCAGCGCGTCGATGTCCGCGCGCGCCCGCCCGAGCGCGTCGGCGCAGAGCCGTGACCAGCGGCGCACGGCGTTCGGGTCGAGGACCTGGAGCGGCGGGTGCACCCCCTCACCTGCCTCGGCGGGCTCCGAACTCATCGAGATCCTCCCAAGCGCGGGGACGAAGGTGCTCCTGACTGGTGGTGTTCCCACGGGCACGACCGCGCGATCTCCCCGGATGCGCTACGGTTGGTGCTACGAGATTATCCCCGTTCGCCGGTTCCCGGTTTGGCGTGCACCGGGCGACATCGGATACCCTCGTGTGGCCAGCCGGTTGTCCCGGCATGCCCGACCACCGCTTCTACCTCGGTTTCGGGCCTATTGACTGACCTAAGGAGCGATGACCGTGGCTTCCGTCTGCGACGTTTGCGGCAAGGGGCCGACCTTCGGCAACAACATCTCGCACTCGCACGTCCGCACCCGCCGTCGCTGGAACCCCAACATCCAGCGTGTGCGCGCGATGGTGGGCAACACGCCGAAGCGGCTCAACGTGTGCACCTCCTGCATCAAGGCGGGCAAGGTCACCCGCTGACCTGAATCTCACCGGCAGCCCGCCGCCCTTTCGAGGGCGGCGGGCTGTCGGCTTTCCGTCGCCGCGCCCGTAGGGCGCTACAGCAGGCGGGCGATGGGGTCGTCGGCGAGGCGGCGCAGCAGCAGGGCGGTGGCGGACGCCTGGGAGGCCTCCGGCTCGCCCCGGCGGCCCGACTCGACGGCCCCGGCGAGGGCTCTCAGCTCGTGCGGGGGCAGCAGCGTGCGAGCCGTCGTGTGGAGGCGGAGCCGCAGCTTGCGGCCGCTCCTCGGGTCCTCGGCCACCAGATGCGGCACCCGCCGCCCGGTGGGCACGGTGCCCTCCCCGTGGGGGTTGGTGACGTACTCCGGCTCGGAGCCGACCCACACCCGCGTCGTCGCCAGGTCGGCCTCCCGCGTCCCGAGCAGGCCCCGGACGCGCAGCACCGTGCCGTCCAGGACCGCCTGCCGCAGGTAGGTGCCGGCGACCATGGTGGCGACGAAGCCCAGCATCACCACCATGATCAATCCGAAGATCGCCGTGACGACGGTCTCCGGCAGGCCGCCGCCTCCGCTCGTGTCGGGGAAGTCCAGCATGGAGGCCACGACGGCGGCGATGCCGCCGAGGACGGCGAGGAACAGCAGGCCGACGACGGACACCGCGGCCTTCTGGCCGGCGGAGGCGTTCACGCTGAGACGCACCAGGGCATTCGACACGCTAGGAAGCTACCCGCAAGCGGCGCCCGTCAGGCGTGATCCCCCCCGCCGCCGTTCCGTGTCGCCGGGGCGCCGCGTGGAGGCAAGGCGGGTCAGCGCCAGCGCCAGCCGTGGTCGACGGGGCCGATGCCGGCGCCGAGGGGGAAGCCGTACGAGATCGCGCCCGTGACGTACTCCTTGGCCATCTCGACGGCGCGGGGGACGTCCTCGCCGAGCGCCAGGTAGGACGCGATGGCGGAGGCCAGGGTGCATCCGGTGCCGTGGGTGTGCCGGTTGTCGTGCCGCTCGGCGGAGAAGCGGAACTCGGCGGTCCCGTCGGTGAGGAGGTCGACCGGCGGGCCCGGCAGGTGGCCGCCCTTGACCAGGACCCACGTGGGGCCGAGCGCGAGCATCGCGTCGGCCGCCCGGCGCAGGTCGTCCTCGTCCTCGACCTTGACGGAGGTGAGCTGCTCGACCTCCCAGAGGTTCGGGGTCACCACGGTCGCCAGCGGCAGCAGCCGGGAGATCACGGTCTGCACGGCCGCGGGGGCCAGCAGTGGGTCACCGTGCTTGGAGACGGCGACCGGGTCGACCACGATGGGCGCCTCCACCCGCGACAGCGCCTCGGCGACGACCTCCACGAGCTCGGGGGACGCCAGCATGCCCGTCTTGATGGCCTGTGCGCCGATGTCGCCCAGGACGGAGTCGAGCTGGGCGCGCACGGCCTCGGCGGGGAGTTCCCAGTACCCCTGCACGCCGAGGGAGTTCTGCGCGGTCACCGCGGCGACCACGCTCATGCCGTGGACGCCGAGCGCCAGCATGGTCTTCAGATCGGCCTGGATGCCCGCGCCCCCACCGGAGTCGGAGCCCGCGATCGTCAGCACGCACGGAGGAGTCATCCGTCCATGAAACCAGGCCCGCGGGCCCCGCCTTCTCAGGGGTTCGGCTCGACCTGGGACACGGCGTTGTCGTTCACGCGGATCCGGCAGCTCCCGCCGTTCAGCTCGCACCTGTCCGGCGCGCTGGAGTCCCCGTCGGCAGCGAAGGTGACCACGGCCTGCTCGTTCTCGCCGAGCACCTGGGTGGACGACAGTACGAGCGTGCCGCCCTCCTGCGTCCAGGTCGCGCCGTCGGCGCCGGTGACGCTGCCGCCGACCGGGATCCGGACGCTCCACCCCGACGACAGGACGGGGCCGTTGTTGCTGATGGTGACCTGGCCGGTGTACCCGGCGTCGCTGAGCCCGGACACGGCGAAGTCGACCGCGACCCGGCCGGGTCCGATCACCGGATCGGTGTCGTCGGTGGGGGTGGCGTCCGGGGTGGCGGTGTCGGTCGGTTCCTCGGTGGGCGTGGGGTCCGGCGTGTCCTCCTTGGTGCGGCTCGCCTTGGGGGTCGGGCTGGTGATCCGGGTGCGTTCCGGCGTCGGGCGGGCCGAGGGCTGCGGGTTGCGCCGCTCAGGGGTATGGACGGCGGTCGCCGTCGGCCTGGCCGGCTTGGAGGCGCGAGGCGAGGTCGTCTCGCTCTCGGAGGGGTCGGAGGTGACCGGATCCGCGGAGTCCTCGGTCGCGGACGGCGCGGCGCCCCCACTGGGCTTCCCCTGCGCGACGGCCGCGCAGGCCTGCCCCTTCGGGCAGGCGGTGGTGCTGGTGAGGTCGAGCCCGGAGGAGGCCAGCTTCACGCCGACGACGGCGGTGCCGATCGCCGCGACGACCGCCACCGCGGACAGGGCCACCAGACGGCGTCCCCGCCAGAAACCCTCCTTGCGCTCCCGGCTCTGGCGCTGCCCACGGCGTCGTTTCGGCGGCACATGGCCGCCCTCGGCGTGCGGCTCCTCGGGGCGGAGATCTTCCGGGGCGGCGCCGGGGCCGATCGCGGGGGCGTACGCGGTCTCCTCGCCGGGCTCCGCGTACCGCCCGGGGCCGGCCAGGCCGCCGACGGCGGCTCCCGGCTCCGTACGGCCGCTCCGCACCGCCGTCTCGCCGGCGCTCCACGTGCCCGGAGGTTCGGCGGCCGGCGCGTCCCACCCGCCGGAGGCCGAGGGCCCGGTCTCCCAGCCGTGGGAGGGGTGCTGAGCCGTGGGCGCGGGCCCCCAGGTGCCACCCTGCGCTGTGGAGGCAGGATCCCAGGTACCACCCTGCGCCGTGGAGGCAGGATCCCAGGTGTCGCCCTGACCTGTGGGCGCGGCTTCCCAGGCGCTCGTGGGTCCCTGAGCCGTGGACGCGGGTTCCCAGGCGCTCAAGGGCTGCTCAGCCGTGGGCGCCGGGTCCCACGCCGGGCGGCTTTCCTGGGCTCCGGTGCCGGTGTCGCCCGTGTCCCACGCGTTCGCGGGACCGGTGGGCAAGGGACCGGTGGGCGAGGGGCCGGTCGGCGAGGGGCCGGTCGGCGAGGGGGCCGAGAAGGCGGAGGAGGTGTCGGCGCCCGGCGCCGGACGCGGGGTGGCGGACGGCTCGTCGTCCCAGGCGCTGGGCCAGGCAGGGCCGGGCGAGTCCCATGCGCTGTGCCGCGGCGGCTGCGGGGCCTCGAAGCCGCCGCTCGGGGTCTTCCCGCCGTCCGGGGCCTGGAGCCAATCAGGGTCCTCGGTGCTGAGCCACTCCTGGGTGCCTCGCTCGTCGTCCCACCCCGTGTCGTCGTGCTCGCCCGCCCACTCGGGGTCGGACTCCCGCCCTCGGGATGACGTGTGGCGTCCCCGTCCCATGAAGCGCCTTCCTATGTAGAAACCTGGCGCCCCACTTCATAACACCTTCAATACTTCTTTGTCACAATTTTCACCTTATTCACGGAAGTGATCCCAGCCACCGGCCACCTCGGTGCGCCCGGTGACCTGCACGCCTTCGCCTGGGGTGATTTTTCCGATGAACCGCCACGGGTCCGGCAGCCGTACACCGGGAGGGAAGGAGGCCAGCAGGGCATGATCCTCCCCACCCGTCAGCACCCACGTGAGCGGGTCTTCGCCCAGCTCGGCGGCGGCGTCCGCCAGTACGTCCGGCACAGGGAGGGCCGAGGGATCGATCTCCACGCGCGCGCCGCTCGCCGCGGCGAGATGCCCGGCGTCCTGCAGCAGGCCGTCGCTCACGTCGAGCATGGCCGTGGCGCCGAGCCCGGCCGCCGCCGGACCGCAGGCGTAGGGCGGCCGGGGGCGCCGGTGGGCGTCCACGAATTCCTGGAACGAAGGGTCCTCCCGGCCCGCCAGGAGCGCCGCGAGCCCCCCGGCGGCGTACCCGAGCCGGCCCGCCACGGCGAGGACGTCCCCGGGCCTCGCGCCGGAGCGGGTCACCGGGGAGCGGCCCGCCAGGTCGCCGAGCGCCGTCACCCCGAGCAGGATCTTCTCGGACCTGACGACGTCGCCGCCCGCGACGCTCGCGCCGACCAGCGCGCATTCGTCCCGGAAGCCGTCGGTGAGCCCGTCCAGCCAGTCCGCGGGGAGGTCCCCGGGGGCGCCGAGGCCCACGAAGAGGGCCGTGGGGTCGGCCCCCATCGCCACGACGTCGGAAAGGTTCTGTGCTGCCGCTTTTCTCCCGATGTCGTACGAGCTGGACCAATCGCGACGGAAGTGCCTACCCTCAAGTAGGAGATCCGTCGTCACGACCACCCGCCCGTCAGGGGCACGAAGCACCGCGGCGTCGTCGCCGGGGCCGAGCAATATCGCCGGAGATTGTGGCAAGCGCCCGACAATACGGGCAATGATCCCGAATTCCCCAAGATCTGCGAGTGTGATAGCACACCTCCGGGTGTGTTGCATGTACGGTGGCGATTCGGGCTGATCTAGTTACGGGACCGATACGAGCGAGTTTCGCCCCCGCCGGGAGGACGTGATGGTGCAGGCCTACATCCTTATCCAGACAGAAGTCGGCAAGGCCGCCGCGGTCGCCGGTGCGATCGCGGCGATCCCCGGAGTGACCCAGGCCGAGGACGTGACCGGGCCGTACGACGTGATCGTCCGTGCGGAGGCCAACAACGTGGACGAACTCGGCAAACTCGTCGTCGCGCAGATTCAGGCCATCGAGGGGATCACGCGTACCCTTACATGTCCGATCGTGCACATCTGAGCGTCGACAGCTTTCGGGGGGAGCCGTGGTCAGGGTCGTCGTCGGCATGGCCGCCTTGGCGCTGCTGGCGGGGTGCGGCGGCGCCGTACGGGTCGAGCCGCCCGCTCCGCAGGCCGCGACGGCCGCCAACTGCAAGACCCTGAACACCCGGCTGCCCCACACCCTCGACGGCGCGGAGCGCGTCCCGTCCGAGCCCCCCTCGCCGTACGTCACGGTCTGGGGGGAAGGCGAGATCGCGCTCCGCTGCGGGGTCTCCCGCCCGGCGGCCATGGACCCCATGCAGCAGGTGCCCGACATCAACGGAGTGCCCTGGTTCGCCGACCCGGCCAGGGACACGCTCTTCACCGCGATCACACGGGGCGGATACGTCGAGGTCACGATCTCCCGCGCCCACCAGCCCGCGAGCGTGCTCCTCGACCTCGCCGCCCCGATCAAGGCCACCTTCCCCGTCACCCCGCCCGAACCCCAGGGCTGACCGGGGGCCGGCCCGGGATCCTCAGCGAAGGCCGGCGGGCCGGGCCAGGGCCAGCTGGATCAGCCGTTCGACCAGCTCGGCGTACGACAGGCCGGTGGCGGCCCACAGCTGGGGCGCGACCGACAGCGACGTGAACCCCGGCATGGTGTTGATCTCGTTGACGATCAGGCTGCCCGACGGCGTGTAGAAGAAGTCGACGCGCGAGAGCCCCTCGCAGCCGAGCGCCTCGAACGCGCGCACGGCCATCTGCCGCAGCTCCTCGCTCACCGCGACCGGGATGTCGGCCGGCACCTGCAGCCGCATCTCGTCCGGGACGTACTTGGCGTTGAAGTCGAAGTACTCGTGGTCCCCGTACAGCACCTCGCCCGGCAGGCTCGCGGCGGGCGGCTCGTCGCCGAGCGACTCCAGCACCGCGCACTCGACCTCCCGCCCCTCGATGGCGGCCTCGACGAGGACCTTCGGATCGTGGGTGCGGGCGAACTCGATCGCCTGCTCCAGCCCCTCGGCGCCGTCGACCCGTGAGATGCCCTGGCTGGAGCCGGCGCGGGACGGCTTGACGAACACCGGCCAGCCGAGCTCCTCGACGTCCTTCAGGACGCGCTCGCGCTCCAGCCGCCAGTCGCGGTCGCGCACCACGACGTACGGGCCGACGGGCAGCCCGGCGGCGGCCAGCACGGCCTTCATGTACGCCTTGTCCATGCCGACGGCGCTCGCCAGCACGCCGGAGCCCACGTAGGGCACGCCGGCCATCTCCAGCAGGCCCTGGATGGTGCCGTCCTCGCCGTAGGCGCCGTGCAGCATCGGGAACACCACGTCGACCTGGCCGAGCGATTCGGGGATCCGCCCCGAGTCGAGCGCGACGAGCGATCCGCTGCCGGAGGGCAGCGCGAGGGCGGCGCCGCTGTCGTCGACGACGGGCAGCTCGCCGCCCTCGATCTCGAATCTCTGGTTCTCGGAGGCCAGCACCCAGCGGCCGTCGGGCGCGATGCCGATCGGCACGACGTCGTATTTGGACCGGTCGAGGGCCGCCAGGACGCTTCCGGCGCCCATCAGCGACACCGCGTGCTCGGAGTTGCGTCCGCCGAAGACGACCGCGACCCGAACCCGAGGCCGGGATTCTTCCTGCTCGTTCATGATGCCCGAATCTACCTTGCGTCCCTGTCGTCCCCGCTTGTCAGGGCGTCCCTGGGGTCTCAGTCGTTACTTGTTGTCAGATCTGCAGGCGAAATGTCGTTCGTACTTGTCGGTTTCACCGGCGCGCGTTCAGGGGCGGGTGGCCGTGTTGGAGCGGAGCGCGTCGAGCGCGTCGGTGACGTCGGCGATGAGGTCTTCGGCGTCCTCCAGCCCGATCGAGAACCGGACGGCCCCGGCGTCGACCCCGGAGGCGGTCAGCAGGGCTTCGTCCAGCTGACGGTGGGTGGTGGAGGCGACGTGGGAGACCTTGGTGTGCGTGCCGCCGATCGAGGTGGCGATGCGCGCGAGGCGCACGGAATCGGCGAGCATCACCCCCGCCTCGTACCCGCCGTGCGGGGTGACGGTGACGCAGGCGCCGTACCTCGTGCCCTCGGGGCCGTTGTCGAACAGCTGACGGGCGAGCTGGTGGCCGGGATGGCCGGGCAGGCCCGGGTAGTCGACGCGGCGCACCGCCGGGTGCTTGGCGACGGCCGCCGCGAACACCATGGCGGTGGCGCACATGCGGCGGACGCGCAGCGGCAGCGTCGCCAGGCCCCGGCGCAGCAGGAACGCCTCGTCCGGCGCGAGGGTGGCGCCCGTGTCGATGCGCACCTCGCGGATCTTGGCGATGAGGTCGGGACGGCCGACCACCGCGCCGCCGGTGGAGTCGTCGTGCCCGCCGATGTATTTGGTGGCGGAGTGGACGACGAGGTCGGCCCCGTGCTCCAGCGGGCGGCACACGACGGGCGTCGCGAACGTCGAGTCGACCACCAGCAGCGCCCCGGCGTCACGGGCGATGCGGTAGAGGCCGCGGATGTCGGCCACCGCCATGGTGGGATTGCCGAGCGTCTCGGCATAGACGATCTTGGTGGACGACCGCACGGCGGCGTGCACCCTGCGCAGGTCGGAGTAGTCGACGAAGTCGGCCGACACGCCGAAGCGCCCCAGCACGTTCGCCAGCAGGGAGTACGTGCCGCCGTACACCGGGGCGGGGGCGACCACGTGGGAGCCGGCGCGCAGGAAGGTGAGGAACACCGCGGTCACCGCGGCCATGCCGGAGGCGAACGCCTGGCCCGCGACGTCCTCGGGGGCCGCGGCACCCTCCAGGGCGGCGATGCCGGAGGCGAAGGCCGCGACCGTGGGGTTGTCGATGCGGCTGTAGGCGAAGCCGGGGGCACGGTCGCCGAGCACGTCGTCGTACTCCGCGGAGCTGTCGAAACTCCAGGCCGAGCTGCGCCAGACGGGCAGCCCGACCGGTAACTGCCGGGAGACCGGCGCGGGGGGCAGGTGGACAGCGCGGGAGTTCTCGCCGAGCCTCCTGCGCATGCGTCGCGAGGGTGTCAAACTCCGTACCGTTCGGGCTTGGGAGTCCGCGACATGAGCAGCGTCGCGGCCTCACTGGGGGTCATTCCGTCATGGACGACGCCCACCACCACCTCGGTGATCGGCATCTCCACGTCGTGCTTCCTGGCCAGGTCGAGCACCGACTCGCAGGACTTGACTCCCTCCGCGGTCTGCTTGGTCGCGGCGACCGTCTCGGCCAGCGTCATGCCTCGGCCGAGATTCTCCCCGAAGGTACGGTTTCTCGACAATGGGGACGAACAGGTGGCGACGAGGTCCCCCATGCCCGCGAGGCCCGCGAACGTGTGCGGGTCGGCGCCCAGCACCGCGCCCAGCCGGGCGATCTCGGCGAGCCCGCGCGTCATCAGCGTCGCGCGCACGTTGTCGCCCAGCCCCATGCCCACCGCCACGCCGACGGCGAGGGCGATGACGTTCTTCACCGCGCCGCCGAGCTCCACCCCGACGACGTCGGAGTTGGTGTAGGCGCGGAACCACGGCAGGTGGCAGGCCTCCTGCAGCCGCCCGGCGACCTGCTCGTCGAGGCTGGCGACCACCGTGGCGGCGGGCTCGTGCCGGATCAGCTCGCCCACGAGGTTCGGCCCGGAGACGACGGCGACGCGCTCGGCGGGGACGCCGGCGACCTCGCAGATCACCTCGCTCATGCGCTTGGAGGTGCCCAGCTCGACGCCCTTCATCAAACTGACGAGCACCGCCTCGCGCGGGATGTGCGGGGTCCAGGCGGCGAGGTTGCCGCGCAGGGTCTGCGACGGCACCGCGAGGACGACGAAGTCGGCCCCCTCCATCGCCTCGGCGGGGTCGGTGGTCGCCCGCAGGGACGCGGGGAGGCTCACACCAGGGAGGTACTCGGGGTTCTCGTGCCCGCGGTCGATGGCCTCCACCACCTCGGCGCGCCGCCCCCACAGCGTCGTCGACGTGCCCGCCTCCGCCAAGATCATCGCGAAGGTGGTGCCCCACGAACCGGTTCCGAAAACGACGGCCTTGGTCATCTACTCACCGTACGCTCACTCAATGGCTGAAGTCGCCCTGCGTGCCTACTGCCTCACTCCCGCCCGGCGGGGTCAGCCGGCGCGGGTCTCGCTCTGGTCGAAGGGCTCGTCCGGCGCCTTCTCACCGCGCAGCTCGGCCAGCTGGCCCGTGATGGCGGCCATGATGTCGGAGGTCGCGTTCTTCAGGACCTGACCGCGCAGCGGCTGCCCCTCGTACTTCGACAGGTCGACCGGCGGCCCGGCGAGGACCTTGAAGGTCTTGCGGGGGAACAGCCTCGGCTTCTTCTCACCGTACGGCAGGAGCTCCTGGGCGCCCCAGTGGGCCACGGGGATCACGGGCACGCCGGTGGCCAGCGCGAGCCGGGCGACGCCGGTCTTGCCGGCCATGGGCCACATGTCGGGGTCGCGGGTGATCGTGCCCTCGGGGTAGAAGATCACGCAGGCCCCCTCGCGGAGGGCCTTCTCGGCGTCCTTCAGCGAGCGGGCCGCGTCGGTGGAGCCGCGGTGGACGGGGATCTGCCGGCACTTGCGCACGATCGTGCCGATGACCGGGATGTCGAACACCCCGGACTTGGCCAGGTAGACCGGCCAGCGGCCGTTGTTGTAGGCGAAGTGGGCGAACAGCAGCGGGTCGGTCCACGACAGGTGGTTGGCCGCGATGATCATGCCGCCCTTGCGCGGGACGTTCCTGCCACCCCGCCAGTCGCGCTTGGTGAACAGAAGCAACACCGACTTCACGATCACCACGACTAGGGCTTCCCAAAAGACCGGCGGGCGTCCGGGGCGGCTCATTGACTCCTCCAAGCATGCATGGGCGCCATCAGTCTCCCGGTTCGCTGCCAGAGATGTCGAGGCGAGATGCTTAAGGTTATGCGTCCTGAGGAACGTGGCGAGTCAGGCTGGACCATCGTGGTGCCGGTGAAGACCCTGGTCGCCGCCAAGACCCGCCTGGCGGCCGCGGCCGGGCCCCACCGCGCCGCGCTCGCCGTCGCCGTCGCGTGCGACACGGTGTCCGCGGCGCTCGCCTGCCCCGACGTCGCGCGGGTCGTGGTCGTCACGGCCGACCCGGTGCCCGCCAGGGCCCTCGCCCAGCTCGGCGCGCACGTGGTGCCCGACCCCGACTCCGGGCTGAACGCGGCGCTGCGGGCCGGTGGTGCGGAGGCCGTGCGACTGGCGCCCGGGAGCCCGATCGGCGCCCTGCAGGCCGACCTGCCCGCCCTGCGCCCGGCCGAGCTGGGCGTCGCGCTGGCCTGCGCCGCCGACTTCGACCAGGCCTTCGTGCCCGACGCCGCCGACGTCGGCACCACGTTCTACGGGGTACGGCCCGGCGTCCCCTTCACGCCGCGGTTCGGCGGCGAGTCCCGGGCCAAGCACCTGGCGGGCGGGGCCAAGGAGGTGGCCCCCGACGGCATCCCGTCCGTGCGGCGGGACGTCGACACCCCGTCCGACCTGGAGGAGGCCCTCGCCCTCGGCGTGGGCCGGCACACGGCCGCCGTCGTGGAAATGCTCAAGGAGTCCTCCACCTGGAGGACTCCTTGAGACGCTTGGCCGGCCGGGGCACCTGTCAGTGGCCGGCGCCGCCTTCGCGGGCGTGCTTGGGAAGGAGGAAGGCGACCAGGAACGTCAGCAGCAGCATGCCGTCCACGACCCACAGGATCGTCTTCATCACGTCGGCGAACCCCTGCTTGGCCGACTCGGCGCCCGCCGTCGCCAGGGCCTTCTGGATGGCGCCCCCCGTCTCGGGCGAGGTCGCCGCGGCCCGCGCGTCGGCCTCCAGCCGGGTGCAGGAGGCGGGCACCGCTTCCTGGTCCTTGGCGACCGCGCGGTCGTGGCCACAGGCCCGCAGCCCGGCGACGATACGGTCCTGCGGCTCGCCGGTCACGTGGACGGCCGCCAGGTCCGAGCGCAGCTTGGGCGTGAGGTCGTCGGCGGCGGTGGCGACGCCGCCACCGAGGAGCCCGAAGAACACCGTGCCGAGCAGCGCGACGCCGAAGGCGCTCCCGAGCTGCTGCACCGCGGTCAGGCTGCCCGAGGCGGAGCCGGTCTCGTGGTCCTCCACACCGGCGAGCACGATGTCGAAGAACGGCGCCATCAGCATGCCCATGCCGACACCGGTGACGAGCAGCGCGGGGACCATCTGCCAGGGGGTGACGCCGATCCCGGCGACGTTCAGCGTGATCAGGACGCCGAGCACGCCGAGGGCCATCACCAGGGTGCCGCCGTGCAGCAGCTTGCGGCCGAACTTCTGCAGCGGCTGGGCGAGGCCGAAGCCGACGACCATGCCGAGTGACCACGGCGCCGTGGCGAGGCCGGCCTTCAGGGTCGAGTAGCCGAGGCCGATCTGGGTGTAGAGGTTGAAGACCAGCATGAACCCGGCCATCCCGGAGAAGAACACCAGGCCGGTGGCCAGGCCACCGGTGAAGGCGCGCTTGCGGAACAGGCTGGGCACGACGAGCGGGTCGCCGCCGGCGCGAGCCTTGCGCGACTCGAACCACCCGAACAGGATGAACACGACGACCGACGCGCCCATCATCAGGAACGACCACAGCGGCCAGTCGTTCTCACGTCCCTGCACCAGGGGGAAGACGATCAGCAGACCCGCCAGCGAGGCCAGCAGCACGCCGGGGACGTCGAGCTTCAGCGGGTGCGGCGAACGCGACTCGGGCAGGAAGCGCGACCCGCAGATCACGGCGGCAAGGCCAAGCGGCAGGTTGATCAGGAAGATCATGCGCCAGCCGGTCCCGAAGAAGTCGGCGTCGATCAGCCAACCGGCCAGGATCGGGCCGCCGACGGACGACAGGCCCATGACCGGCCCGAACATGCCGAACGCCGCCTGCATCTCCTTGGGCGGGAACATCTCTTTGATCATCCCGAGGCCCTGGGGGAGCATGACCGCGCCGAACAATCCTTGGACGACGCGCGCGGCGATCAGCAACTCGGGCCCCTGGGCCACGGCGCACAGCAGCGAGCCGACGGTGAAGCCGGCCGCGCCGATCAGGAACATCCTCTTGCGGCCGAAGATGTCACCGAGCCGGCCGCCGGTGATCAGTCCCACGGCCATCGAAAGGGTGTAGGCGGCGCCGAGCCACTGGATGGTCGCGGCGCTGCCGCCGAGCTCGGCGCGGATGGTCGGTGACGCGATGTTGGTCACCATGGCGTCGAGCAGGTCCATGACCTCGGCGGCGAGGATGACGAAAAGCGCCGCCCAGCGCCATCTGTAGGGCGCGGGCTCGGGTGGGGCCTCCTGGGGGTGGAGGTCGGTGGTGGTCACGGGGACTCCTCGGGGGTGAGCATCGTCAACGTCTTATGAACAGTGTTCATTTCAATCGAGCACTGTTCTATCATAGAACGGTGTTCGCGATTGATGTGCGGCGTTCTCACGATATGTCGCGACTGTCGAGAGCACAAGATATATCGCGAAAATGACCGGTGTTCTCCCGCGATGAGCGGTGTTCAGGACGCAACTACACTCGGCCACAAGGGATCACGACCGACGCCAAGGGGCGGTGACGCATGAAGCAGGCGGACGAGCCGGTGCCCACACCCCCGTGGGAGCGCTCACGCAAGCGCGCGGCCCACGTCCGGGTTCCCCTCACGCTGGAGCGCATCGTCGACGCCGCCTACGTGGTGCTCGACCGCGAGGGGTACGACCGGCTGAGCATGCGCCAGGTCGCCGCCGAGCTCGGGGTGGCGGTGTCCGCGCTGTACGCGCACGTGACGAGCAAGGACGAGCTCCTCGAGCACATGTACCACCGGCTGTTCGAGGGCTTCGAGCTGCCGCCCCCCGATCCCGCTCACTGGCAGGACCAGGTCATGGACTTCGCCCGCGGCGCGCGGGAGAAGCTGACGGCCCACCGCGACATGGCGCGCATCTCGATGGCGTACGCGCCCTTCACCCCCGAGCTGATGCCGCACGTCGAGCGCCTGCTCGCGATCTTCCGCACCGCGGGGATGCCCGACCGCGTGGCGGCCACCGCCGGCGACATCATCTCCACCTTCATCGACGGCTTCGCCTACGCCGAATCGATGTGGGAGGAGCGCCGCCGCAGCAGCGAGGCCGGCACGTGGGAGGAGATGCGTGAGTCGATCAACGACTACTTCGACTCGCTGCCGCCCGAACGGTTCCCCCACCTCGTCGCCCTGTCGTCGCTGATGTTCGGCGAAAGCAACGACGAGAGGTTCGAGCTCGGCATGGACATCATCATCCGCGGGCTGGCCTCCTACATCGAGCCCGGGACCTCCTCCCCCTGAAAGCGGCGGCGCGCACCGGGAAGCGCGCGCCGTTGCTCCTCACATCCCCGGACCCGACTGGTGCGTGACGGGCCGCACCTCCATCGCGAAATACCGCGCGTCCGGCCAGCTGGCCGCGATCTCCACGGCGCGCTCGGTGCTGTCGCACTCCACGAGCAGGTACCCCGCGAAGTGCTCCTTGGCCTCGACGAACGGCCCGTCGGTGACCACCGGGACGCCGTCGCGGACCCGCACGGTCTTCGTCTCCGACGGGCCCGCCAGGGCCTCGCCCCGGATCAGCTCACCGGACTCGGTGAGCTCCTTCATGAGCTCGTCGACCCGGCCGAGCAGCTCGGCGGCCTCGGATTCCGGCAGCTCCTCGACGTAGCCGGGCCGGTTGTGGATCAACAGCATGTACTTCATCGTCCGCTCCCTCAGTGACTGGCCTTGCGCCGGGCGGTCGGAGCCGTACCGGGCGCCTCGACATCGTCGCGAAAAAGTCCGCGCTCCCATGTACAGACCGCCGTACCCGCTCCGACTCCCTCGTGACGGCGCCCGAGCCGTCCTCGAAGGACAAGAGAGGTCTCGTCATGCACGACGTCGCCATATCGGCCGCTCCGGCACGCGCCGGCCTGCGGGAATGGGTGGGGCTGGCGGTGCTCGCCCTGCCCACCCTGCTCGTGGCCGTGGACATCACCGCACTGTTCCTGGCGCTGCCGCACCTGAGCGCCGACCTCGGGACGAGCGGCGTACAGCAGCTCTGGATCGTGGACATCTACGGGTTCATGGTGGCCGGCTTCGTGACCACCATGGGCACTCTCGGCGACCGCATCGGCCGCCGCCGGCTCCTGCTCGTGGGCGGCGCGGCGTTCGGCGCCGCCTCCGTCCTGGCCGCCTGCTCCACCAGCCCCGCGATGCTGATCGCCGCCCGGACGGTGATGGGCGTCGCCGGCGCGACGCTGATGCCCTCCACGCTGGCGTTGATCACCAACATGTTCCGGGACGGACGGCAGCGGGCCAAGGCCATCTCCGTGTGGGCGACCTGCCAGTTCACCGGCGGCGCCCTCGGCCCCGTCGTCGGCGGGATGCTCGTCGAGCGCTTCTGGTGGGGATCGGTGTTCCTGGTGGCCGTGCCGGTGATCGTCCTCCTGCTCGTCGCCGGGCCCGTGGTGCTGCCCGAATACCGCACGCCGGGCGCGGGGCGCCTCGACCTCGCCAGCGTGGCCCTGTCCCTGCTGGCGATCCTGCCGATCGTCTACGGGATCAAGAACCTCGCCGCCGACGACGGCTCCCTCGCCGGGCCGGTCCTGGCGATCGCGGTGGGGTGCGCGTTCGCGGCGGCGTTCGCCCGGCGGCAGCTGCGGCTGGACGACCCGCTGCTGAACCTGCGTCTGTTCACCCGGCGCTCCTTCACCCTGGTCCTGGCCGCGCTCGCGCTGGCGGGCGTCGCCATGGCGGGTGCGGGGCTGCTGGTCACCCAGTACCTCCAGACCGTCCTCGGATACCCGCCCGCCCAGGCCGCGCTGTGGTTCGCGCCCATGGGCCTCGCGGTCGCGGCCGGCACCCTGCTGACCCCGGCCCTCACCAGGTCCGTGGCGCCGAGGACGGCCATCGCGGGCGGCCTGGCGCTGTCCACGGCCGGCGCGGCGCTGCTCGCCCTGGTCCACGACGGGCCGGCGACGGCGGTGGCGGGGGTCACCATCCTGGCGCTGGGTACGGGCCCGCTGTTCGCCCTCGGCACCACGATCGTCGTCGGCTCCGTCCCTCCGGAGAAGGCCGGATCGGCGGCGTCGACGTCGGAGATCGCCAACTATCTCGGCGGCACGCTGGGCATGGCCGTCCTCGGCACCGTCGCCGCCGCGATCTACCGTCACCGTATGGAGGCCGGCGTCCCGGCCGGGATCCTCGACCAGGTGAGCGGGGCCCGGGAGACCGTCGCGGGGGCCGTGGCCGCCTCGGCGCGTCTTCCTCAGGCGGACGCCGCCGCCGTCCTGCACGCCGGCCACGAGGCGTTCATCTCCGGGCTCCACGCCGTCGGCCTGATCGGCGCCGCCCTGTTCGCCGGGCTCGCCGCCGTCATGGCGTGGCGGTTCCCCTCGGAGAACCCGTCGCGGTGAGCCTCACAGGGCCGGGACGCGGCGGCGCATGACGAGGATCGGCAGGTGGGCCAGGATGAACGTCGCGCTCGCCGTCCATATGGCCCCCCTGACGCCGAGCCACTCCCCCGCCAGCCCGCCCAGCACCCCGCCGAAGGGCATCGCGCTCCACATCAGGAAGCGCATGGAGGCGTTCATGCGGCCGAGCAGGTGCTCGGGGCAAATGGACTGCCGGTAGCTGAGCTGGGAGATGCCGAAGATGGTCCCGGCGAACCCGGCGAGTGCGAGGCCGAGCGGGAAGAGCACGACGCGCCAGCCCGGACCGGCCAGCGGCGCGACGAGGTTCGCGGGGACGGCCGCGGCGGCCGCGACGTACAGCGCCCGGCCGGTGCCCCATCGGGCCAGCACGCGCGGCGCCGCCACGGCTCCGAGCAGACCTCCGACGGCACCGGCCGCGATGACCAGGCCGTAGACCCCGGGGCCGAGGCCGAGCACGCGCAGCAGGAACAGCGCCTGCGCCGACGCCCACACCCCGAACCCCAGCATGTTGAGCGCACCGACCAGCGCGACCACCCGCAGAACCGGCTGGGCGGCGATGAACCGCACGCCCTCGGCGACCTCCTGCAGCAGCTTCCCGGACGCGGCGGCCGGGCGCCGCGCCTCCTTGACGCCGATGGCCCCCAGCAGCACCGCCGAGACGACGTAGCTGACCGCGTCGGCGAGCAGGGCGAACGGCGCGGTCGCCACCTGGACGAGCCAGCCGCCGAAACCCGGGCCCGCGAGGGCGGCGGTGGATCTGATCGTCTCCATCGTGCTGTTCCCCCGCGCGAGATCCCGCTTGGCGACGATCGAGGGCAGGTAGCTCATGTGGGCGACGTCGAAGAACACCGTGCACACGCCGGTGACCAGCGCCACGCCGTACAGCTGGGGCAGGGACAGCAGGCCGCCGGCCGCGGCGAGGGGGACGCTCGCGAGGGCTGCGGCGCGGACGAGGTCGGTGGCGACCAGGATGCGCCGCCGGGGCAGCCGGTCGACCCAGACCCCCGCCGGGAGCCCGACCAGCAGGAACGCCACCATCTCCGCGGCGGTCAGCAGACCCACCTGGAACGGCCCGGCGTGCAGCACCAGAACCGCGACCAGGGGAAGCGCGACCATGCTGACCTCGGTGCCGACCTGGCTGATCGCGTCCGCGCCCACGAACAGCGCGTACGGCCTCGTCCGCCACAGCGTGACCGGCCTGTCCGGAGTGTCCCGTCTGTCCGACAGCGCAGTGGATTCGTCCGCTTCTGCCATGGTCAGCCACCCTGGCGGGGGTCACGCCCGCCGCGCAACCGGATTTACCCCCGGCACGCGCGGTAAACTGGCGCCCGTGCAGGCCACGGTGCGGATCTTCGATCCGGCAACCCGCTCCGGATCCGTCTTCCTCGACGACGGCAGCGAGATGCCGTTCGGCGCCGAGGCCTTCGACGCGGGCCCGCTCCGGCTGCTGCGCAGCGGCCAGCGGGTGAACATCAGGGTCGAGGGCGACGCCATCACGGTCATCACCCTGTCGACCTTCCCGCTGCCCGGCTGACCTCGGCCTCCGGCCCTCCCACGCAGCGGCGCCCGGAGGCCGCGCAGGCCCCCGGGCGCCGTGATGAGCCGCCGAGCGGTCACTTCTTCTTGGTCGCGGCCTTCTTTCCTGCGGTGTTGACCTGCTCTTTGAAGTCCGCACCGGGACGGAACCTGGGCGCCCAGCTCTCGGAGACCTTGATGGGTTCGCCGGTCGAAGGGTTCCTTGCCTGACGGGCGGGCTTGTGAGCCATCTCGAACGCGCCGAAGCCAGTGATCGAGACTTTCTCCCCGTTCGAGACAGCGTGTTGGATGGCCTCGATTACCGCGTTCACGGCCTCGGTGGCCGTCTTCCTGTCGCCGACCCGATCGGTGATCGCGTCGACGAGTTCTCGCTTGTTCATCTAGCTTGCTCCCCCTGTTACCGCTGTCTGAGGATGAGCGCTGCGGCGGGCAGTGCCCGAGCCCTCACCCGGTGTGGCCAAGCGCGGGGTTTCGGCACGCACCCACCAGTCAACGGTCAGAAACCCCTTACCCGCTTGAAAGTAAGGGACACGCGGCCCGGACTCAATCACCTTCCGCGATGTCGCGCCTACTCGGCGTGTCGAAATCGTCTCCCAGATCGGCGAGAAAAGCGTCCAGACGGGAGCAGGCGTGATCGAGGTCACGCTTCGCAAGGTCGCAGATCGCGACAAATCTCCGCGTGACCCGCTCTTTGTCCTCAGGCGAGAGCCGCGCGGCGGCAATGCGACGGTAGGTGTCGCGTAACCGCCGCGCCAGCTCCTCTTCGGGGCTCGTGGGGCCCGTCAAACCGTCGTCGGCAGCCATGGCTGCCGACCATTCTCGTACACCGCCACCTCGTCGGCGTGGCGCAGGGTCAGACCGATGTCGTCGAGCCCCTCGAGCAGACGCCAGCGGGTGTAGTCGTCGATCTCGAAACCGGCCGACTCGCCGCCCCAGCGCACCTGGCGTTCGGTCAGGTCGACGGTCACCTCGGTCGCCGGGTCGGCCTCGACGGCGGCCTGCAGGGCCTCCACGGTCTCGGCGGGCAGGACGACCGGCAGCAGGCCCATCTTGGTGGAGTTGTTGCGGAAGATGTCGCCGAAGCGGGCCGCGATCACGACGCGGAAGCCGTACTGCTGGAGGGCCCACACGGCGTGCTCGCGGGAGGAGCCGGTGCCGAAGTCGGGGCCCGAGACGAGGATCGAGGCGCCCTGGTAGACCGGGTCGTTCAGGACGAACGCCGGGTCCTCGCGCCAGGCCGCGAACAGGCCCTTCTCGAAGCCCGTACGGCTGACCTGCTTGAGCCACACGGCGGGGATGATCTGGTCGGTGTCGACGTTGCTGCGGCGCAGCGGTACGGCCCGGCCGGTGTGCGTGGTGAAGGCTTCCATGATTCCCAAGCTCCTTACAGGTCGGCGGGCGCGGTCAGACGGCCGGTGACGGCGGTGGCCGCGGCGACCGCGGGCGAGACGAGATGGGTGCGCCCGCCCTTGCCCTGGCGGCCCTCGAAGTTGCGGTTGGAGGTGGAGGCGCTGCGCTCACCGGGGGCGAGGGTGTCGGGGTTCATGCCGAGGCACATCGAGCAGCCGGCCTGGCGCCACTCGGCCCCGGCGGCCTGGAACACCTCGTGGAGGCCCTCGGCCTCCGCCTCGGCCCTGACCTGCATGGATCCGGGGACGATGAGGGTGCGGGCCTTGACCTTGCGCCCGCGCAGCACCTCGGCGGCGGCACGCAGGTCCTCCAGCCGGCCGTTGGTGCAGGAGCCGACGAAGACGGTGTCGACCTCGACCTCGCTGAGCTGGGTGCCGGCGGACAGGCCCATGTATTCGAGGGCGCGGCGCGCGGCGGCCGGGTCGGAGGTGTCGTCGGGGGCGGGGATCGCGGTGTTGAGCGGCGCGCCCTGCCCGGGGTTGGTGCCCCAGGTGACGAACGGCGACAGCGTCGAGGCGTCGATCTCGACGACCGTGTCGAAGACGGCGTCGTCGTCGGTCCTCAGGGAGCGCCAGTACTCGACGGCGGCGTCCCACTGCTCGCCGCTCGGGGCGTGCGGGCGGCCCTTGAGGTACTCGAAGGTGGTCTCGTCGGGGGCGATCAGCCCGGCGCGCGCGCCCGCCTCGATCGACATGTTGCAGACGGTCATCCGGCCCTCCATGGAGAGCTTGCGGATCGCCTCGCCGCGGTACTCGACGATGTGGCCCTGGCCGCCGCCCGTGCCGATCTTGGCGATGATCGCGAGGATGAGGTCCTTGGCGGTGACGCCGTACGGCAGCTCGCCGGAGACCTCGATGGCCATGGTCTTCGGCCGGTACGCCGGGAGGGTCTGGGTGGCCAGGACGTGCTCCACCTCGGAGGTGCCGATGCCGAAGGCGATCGCGCCGAACGCGCCGTGGGTGGAGGTGTGGGAGTCGCCGCAGACGATGGTCATGCCGGGCTGCGTGAGGCCGAACTGCGGGCCGATGATGTGCACCACGCCCTGCCCGGCGTCGCCCATGGGGTGCAGCCGGATGCCGAACTCGGCGGCGTTCTTGCGGAGGGTCTCCACCTGCTGCTTCGACACGGGGTCGGCGATCGGGCCGAGCACCGTCGGGACGTTGTGGTCCTCGGTGGCGATGGTGAGGTCGGGCCGGCGCACCTTGCGACCCGCCATGCGCAGGCCGTCGAACGCCTGCGGGCTGGTCACCTCGTGGATGAGGTGCAGGTCGATGTAGAGCAGGTCGGGCTCGCCGTCCGCGCGACGGACGACATGCTGCTCCCATACTTTCTCGGCCAGTGTGCGACCCATGTCGTGAACGCCTCCTTGCGTTTCATCCCCCCGAACGTCTCATAGGATAAGACGGAAATTTCGGGATACGGACAGCGTACCCATCCCCGTCCCGAATGCCAGTTGCATCTCGGATAGCGAGACGGCAGTATCGGGGTATGGACAACTCTAGCGGAGTCGGCGTACTCGACAAGGCCGTCCTCGTGCTCAACGCCCTCGAAGCGGGCCCCGCGTCCCTCGCACAGCTCGTGCAGGCGACCGGCCTGGCCCGTCCCACCGCCCACCGGCTCGCGGTCGCCCTCGAGCACCACCGCATCGTCTCCCGTGACACACAGGGCCGCTTCATCCTCGGCCCCCGCCTATCAGAGCTGTCCACGGCCGCCGGCGAGGACCGCCTGCTCGCCGTCGCGTCCCCCGTCCTCATCCAGCTGCGCGACCTGACCGGCGAGAGCGCCCAGCTCTACCGCAGGCAGGGCGACGAGCGGGTCTGCGTGGCCGCCGCGGAACGCACCAGCGGCCTGCGCGACACCGTCCCCGTCGGCAGCTCGCTGCCCATGACGGCCGGATCCGCCGCCCAGATCCTGCTGGCGTGGGAGGAGCCCGACCGCCTCCACCGCGGGCTGCGCGGCGCCAAGTTCACCGCCGCCACCCTCGCCAGCGTCCGCAGGCGCAACTGGGCCCACAGCGTCGGCGAGCGCGAGCAGGGCGTCGCCAGCGTCTCCGCCCCCATCCGGGGCGCCGCCGGCAAGGTGATCGCGGCCGTCTCGGTCTCCGGGCCGATCGAACGCCTCACCCGCACGCCCGGCCGCATCCACGCCGCCCCCGTCGTGGCCGCCGCCGAGCGGATCACCGAGGCCATGCGCCGGGCCAACTGAAGGCATACGAAAGCCCCGGCGTAGCCGGCCGTATCGTCACACGGAGGTAAGCGGCGCACCAAGTGGTGGGAACTGTGCCGGACAATCGGACATGTGCTCACCGATTGGGCGTCGAAGGCGTGCTAACTGATTAGAGCCGCCCGCCGCCAAGCACTAGCCTGGCGGAGTGACAGATCGCATCGAGGCAGCCGCATCGGAGCTGCGTCCCCTCCTTCAAGAGTTCATTCTCTGGGCACCTCAGAACGCACCGGACAGTGATCCCGACCTGGTGGGGCCTGCCGCTCTGTGGCATCGCCTGATCGCTCGTGACGACGTCCACGTCTGGAAGTCCGACGATCTGCGCCCCGTCCTGGTGGAGCGCATGCCGAAGGTCGTCGAGGACCCCGACGCCGCGGCCGACGGCATGGTGCCCGCGGTGCGCGCCTACCTCACCTTCCTGTCCGAGACCGGGCGCCTGGGCAAGGAATCCGACAGCCTGGACGACCTGCTCGACGAGCTCGACGCGATCGAGGACGATTTCGTCGACGCGATGGAGGAGGTCCTCGGTGAGCGCGACTGGGACGAGGACGAAGAAGACCTCGACGAGGAGGAGGTCGAGGGGCTCGGCGACTTCGAGCCCTTCGCCGACGAGCTGGCCGATCTGCCCACCATCCGCCTGCGCCCCGACTCCGAGCTGGCCGAGGCCGCCCGGGCCGTGCCGCTGATCCTCAAGGCCCGCGACCTCGCCCTGTGGGTCGGCACCGCCCGCAAGGTCGGCGAGGAGACCCTGCTCAGCGACGACGAGATCCGCCAGGCGCTCGCGGTCGCCGGGCTTCCCGAGCCCGGCCAGGAGCCGCTCGCCCAGGCCGTCCCCGCGCTGTGGAACCTCTGGAACCTCGCGGTCGACCTGGAGTTCCTCAAGCCCGACGGCGAGGACACCGTCAGCGTCGACGAGGACACCGCCGCGTGGCCGTTCGAGAACGACGAGGACGTCCTCGACGTCTGGATGCTCGGCCTCCACTCCGTCGACTACGGCGACCCCGAGCTCGACGACGACGATCTCACCCTCGCCCTGTCCGGCCTCACCCGCGCGCTGCTGGTCCGGCTACTGGTGGCGGGCGGCGAGCGTCCGGTCGGCGAGCTGCGCGATGAGCTCGCCGAGGCCGCCGCCGAGTTCGACGACCTCGGGTCCGCCGCGTGGTCGGAGGTGGGCGACCCGCTGGCCTCCGTGCTCGAGTGGCTGTCCGGCTACGGCATGGTGACGGTGTCCGGCGACCGGGTCCGGCTCACGCCGCTCGGCACCGAAGGCGTCGTCCACCTGCTGGACGACGACGACATCGAGGTCGACGCCCGGCCGGCCATCGACGCCATGACCGCGCTCGACCTGCTGTCGCTCAGCGCCGACCTGCCCGAGGAGGAGGCCGACGCCGAGTTCGCCGCCTGGATGAAGCTGCGCGACCCCGCCACGGCCGCCGGCGAGCTGCTCGCGGCCGCCGCCGACGACGAGGCCGACGCGCTCATCCGCGTGCAGGCGGCGAGCCTGGTCGGCTCGCTCGGGCCGGTCGCCGTCCCCGCCTGGCAGGAGGCCCTCGACGAGCCGTCGCTGCGGCCGTACGCCGCCACCCACCTCGCCCAATTGGACGTCGAGGGGGCGCCGGAGCCCACCCAGAGCGACACCCACTGGCTCATTCTCGACATGTGGACGATCTCGGCGGGTCTCGGCACGCCCGAGTTCGTCAGCAGCCTGCACGACATCGGCCCCGCGCCGGTGCTGAGCAGCCTGCTGGAGGTCATCTGGAAGGTGCCGCACCCGCACGTCGAGGAGCTCCTGGAGGCCATCTCCGAGTCCCACCCGGACAAGCAGGTCGTCAAGGCCGCCAAGCGGGCCCTCTTCAAGGCCCGCTCCAAGGCCACCCCCACCTCCTGATGTTCCTTGAGCCCGTTTTCCGCACATCGCCCCTATTGACCTGAGTCGATCACGCATAGTTCCGGACCGTGTACAGCATCCGACCGGGGAGATTCGGGCTCGTGCGGAAAACAGGCTTCAGAGACGGAGCGCGGCCGCCTCGGCCCACGAGCGGTAGCCCACTCCCGAAGGGTGGAACCCGTCGGCGGCGAAGAAGCCGTTCAGGTCGGCCGGGATCTCCATGCTGAAGTGCCAGGCGCCCTCCGCCTTCGCCACGCCGGCGATGACGTGGTCGAGGGCCCTGGCCCGCAGCCCCATGACGGACCTGAGCGGCTGGGGAAGGGACGGGAACCTCCCGACGGGGGGCATCCCGGCCAGCACGATCTTCCCGGCCCGTTCGCGTACGGCGCCGACGAGCTCGGTCAGGTGCCGTTCGAAGAGTCGTAGCCGGGTCAGTTCGAGGAGGTCGTTGACGCCCAGCGCGACGAAGAGCACGTCGGCCGGTTCGACGAGAGGGGCCAGGTCGTCGATCACCACCCGGGTCGTCGCGCCGGTCCTGGCGGCGACCTGCCACTCCACCGGCTGCCCGGTACGCGCGGCGAGCGCGCGGGCGAGATGCCCGGCCATCCCGTCCTCGTGGGACTCCACCCCGACCCCGGCGGCGGTCGACTCCCCCAGCACCGCCAGCCTGATGGGCTCGCCGCTGCCGGGAACGGACCCACGGCGAGGTCCGGCGGCCTCCGGGAGGCGCGGAGTCCGCTTCCGGACCACCAGGCCCTGCACGGCCAGCACAGGCGCGAGGCCCAGCGCCAGCGGCCAGGCGTGTCGCTCGTTCATCATCCGCCCATCTCACGGCGAGCCGTTCACCCCGCCCCGGCGACCGGTGCCCGAACGACGAAACCCCCGGAAGAAGATCTTCCGAGGGTTTCGGTTGGTAGCCCCGACCGGATTCGAACCGGCGCTACCGCCTTGAGAGGGCGGCGTCCTAGGCCACTAGACGACGGAGCCAGGCTTTGATGACCATCATATTGCTTTCGCAGTGTGGTAGTCCCGACCGGATTCGAACCGGCGTTACCGCCTTGAGAGGGCGGCGTCCTAGGCCACTAGACGACGGGACCGTGCGCACTGCTTGCCGGAGCCGGAAACCGGACCCGGCGCGACACCCTGGGGCGTCGCGGCAACGGGCGTTACTCTATCGCACCCTGAAGAGCACGACCAAACCGATCGCTCCGGACCCCCTGCGGCGCGCACCCGGCAACCGGGACGGAACCCCTCGCGTCAGTCTCGGCGCCTTGCGAGGTCGAGGAGGCCGCGGCGGTAGGCCTCGGCGACGGCGGAGGCGCGATCGCGGGCGTCCAGCTTGGCGAAGATGTGGACGAGATGGGTTTTGACGCTCGCCTCGCTGATGAACAGCCGCGAGGCCGCCTCGCGGTTGGTCGCGCCCTCGGCCACCAGTTCGAGCACCTGCACCTCGCGCGGGCTCAACGTCCCTCGGGTCACCGGCTCGCGCACCCTCTCCACCAGCATGCCCGCCACCGACGGCGCGAGGACGGTCTCCCCGCGGCTCGCGGCCCGCACCGCGCTCAGGAGCTCCTCCGTGGGCGCGTCTTTGAGCAGGTAGCCGATCGCTCCCGCCTCCAGCGCGGGGAAGACGTCGCCCTCGGAGTCGAACGTCGTCAGGACCAGCACCCGAACGCCGGGAGCCGTCCCGGCCAGCCGCCGGATCGCCGTGACGCCGTCCGTCACCGGCATGCGGAGGTCCATGAGCACGACGTCGGCCGCGCGCTCCAGCGCGAGCTCGACGGCCTCGCGCCCGTCGGCGGCCTCGCCGACCACCTCGATGTCCGGCTCGTCGAGGAACGCCGCGCGCAGGCCGTCGCGGACGATCGGGTGGTCGTCGGCGATCAGCAGCCGGATTCGCGCGCTCACATCGGCTCCACGGGGTCGGGCGCGGGCAGGGCGGGGACCAGGGCGGCGACGACCGTGCCCTGTCCGGGAGAGCTCTCGATCTCGAGGCTGCCGCCGACGCCGCGCAGCCGCTGGCGCATGGTGCCCACCCCGTAGCCTCCCTCACCCGCGCGGACGGCGGGCCGGCTCCCGTCAGCGGAGGAGGGGTCGAAGCCGGTGCCGTCGTCGCGGACGTCCAGGAGGACGACGTCGTCGAGGTAGGACAGCGTCACCCAGACGTGCCTCGCGCCGGAGTGCTTGGCGACGTTGGCCAGAGCCTCCTGGGCGACGCGGAACAGCGTGGTCTCGACGGCGCCGGCCAGCGGCCGTGGCGTTCCCGTCACCTCCACCGCCGGCGTGACCGGCGAGCCCTCCGCCCACCGCCGGGTCATCTCGGCGAGCGCGTCCGGGAGGTGCGAGTGTTCCAGCGGCTCCGGCCGCAGCGCCCGTACCGAACGGCGGGCCTCGGTCAGGCTCTGCCGCGCCAGGGACCGCACCTGGGCCATGTGCCGCCCCCACCGCTCGGCGTCGCCGTGGGCGCGCTCCGCGGCGGCACTGAGCGCCACCAGGACGGCCACCCCCGCAGCACCGGAGCCCTGGACGAAGGCCGCGAGTGTGGAGACCGCCAGGAGGGCGTACGCCAGTCCCAGGAGGACCCACCTCGTCCGGAGCCCTCCCGGATCCGCGGCTTCGTCCGGGCCCATCCAGGTCACGGTCGCAGTATTCCTGGGCGCGGGTCGAGTCGCCCAATCGCCGGTGCCGCCCTCGACCGATCGGACGACGCGCCCATCGGCCGGACGACGTGCCGACGGCACGATCCGCGGGCCTCCCGGGACGGCCATCCTGGGACCGCCGTGACCACGGCGCACATCCTCGCGACGAAGGAGCGATCACGACATGCACGACGCCACCCGTGCGGAAGGCACCCCCAGGAGGCCGGTGACGACGTTCGTCTTCGCGTCCGGCGCGAACGGCGGCGGCTCGGGCGACGCCGAGCTCACCATGCGGGGGCATCGCGTCCTCGGCCTCGACCTGCCCGGCCACGAGGCCGGCTCCGGTCAGTTCCGGCGGTCGTACCAGGCCCCGCAGGACCTCGGCGCGTTCGCCGCCGAACCCTCCCCGATGGCCGGGATCACGATGGACGACTACGTGGAGCAGGCGGTGCGGGCCGTGCGGCGGGTCGGCGCGTACGGCCCGGTCGTCCTGGTGGGCGGCAGCATGGGCGGCGCCATGCTGGGACCCGTGGCGAACGCCGTGCCGGATCTCCTCCACCGGCTGGTGTACATCTCGGCGTTCTGCTGCACGGAACTGCCCAGCGCCGCGGCGTACGTCGGCACCCCGGAGGCGTCCACGAGCCTGATCGCGAGCATGGCGGCGGGCATGGTGGGCGACCCCGCGAAGCTCGGCGCCGCGCGGACGAACTGGCGCTCGGCCGACGACCGCTGGCTCGACGACCTCAAGGCCGCCGTGATGGCCGAGGGGAGCGAGGCGGAGTTCATGTCGATGCTCAACGGCCTGCAACCCGACGAGTCCCTCGAGGTGATGACGGCGGACGCCCGGGGCCACAAGGAGACCTGGGGGCGGGTGCCCCGGACCTACGTCCGCCACTCGCTCGACCGGGTGATACCGCCCGCCCTGCAGGACCGCATGATCAGGGAGGCCGACGCCCTGACCCCGGGCAACCGGTTCGACGTGCGGACGGTGCGCACCAGCCACATGCCCACGAGGGCGGGATGGCGCGAGATCGTCGACATCCTGGACGAACTGGCGCCGTGAGAAGCGGTGCGACCACCGCCGGGAAAAGCAGAACGCCTATGCCTTCGCGGAAGGCATAGGCGCCAGCAGGAAACCTGCTGGGGTACCAGGACTCGAACCTAGACTAGCTGAACCAGAATCAGCCGGGCTGCCAATTACCCCATACCCCATTGCTTGCGACCCCCTGTGCTGCGGGCTCGCTCGCGACTTCCGAAAGAATAGCCCAGCTTGGCGGCCAAGACCAAAACGATTGAGGAAGCGCCGGATCCGTCCCGGTAAGCGGGGATCGTGACCGCTGGTCTGGGGGGTTGTCGGAGTGCCGAGCACGCGGGTTGTGTGTAACGCTGCAAGGGACAGCCTTTGCACGTGAGGAGCGCGCGCGTTGACCGACAACCCCTTCTTCGTCCCGAGTGCCCTGCCCTACGGGCTGCCGCCGTTCGCCGAGATCCGCGAGGAGCACTACGCGCCCGCCTTCGAACGCGGCATGGCCGAGCAGCTCGAGGAGGTCGAGGCCATCGCCGGCAACGCCGAGCCGCCCACGTTCGAGAACACCGTCGCGGCCCTCGAACGGTCGGGGCAGCTGCTGACCCGCGTCTCCGCCGTGTTCTTCAACCAGGCCTCCTCCGACACCAATCCGAAGGTGCAGGAGATCCAGAAGGACGTCACGCCGAAGCTGGCCCAGCACGACGACGCGATCCACCTCAACGGCCGCCTCTTCGAGCGCATCAAGGCGATCTCCCCCGAGGGGCTGGACGCCGAGCAGCAGTGGCTCCTGCAGCGGTACGTCACCGACTTCGTCCGGGCGGGCGCCGAGCTGGGGCCGGCCGACCAGGAGCGGCTCAGGGCGCTGAACGAAGAGCTGTCCACTCTTTCGACCCAGTTCGAGCAGAACCTGCTCGCCGACACCAACGCCTCGGCGATCGTGGTCGAGGACGTGGCGGAGCTCGACGGCCTGTCCGACGACGCGATCAGGGCGGCGGCGGAGACGGCGAAGTCGCGGGGGCTCGAGGGCAAGTACGTCCTCACGCTCGTGCTCCCGACCGGGCAGCCCGCGCTCGAGGAGCTCACGAACCGCGAGCTGCGCGAGCGCATCCACAAGGCCTCCGTCGAGAGAGGCCTTCGCGACAACTCCGAGCTGATCGTCCGGATCGCCGGGCTCCGCGCCGAGCGCGCCGCCCTTCTGGGCTACCGCAACCATGCCGAGTACGTCGTCGCCGACCAGACCGCGCCGAGCACCGAGGCCGTCACCGAGATGCTGGGCAAGCTGACCCCGGCCGCCGTGGCGAACGCCCACAGGGAGGCCGGCCAGCTGCGGGAGGAGGCCGGCTTCGAGATCGCGGCCTGGGACTGGTCGTTCTACGCCGAGAAGGTGCGCGAGGCGCGCTACTCGGTGGACAGCCGGCAGATGCGGCCGTACTTCGAGCTCGACCGGGTGCTGCGCGACGGCGTCTTCCACGCCGCGGGCAGGCTCTACGGGCTGAGCTTCACCGAGCGGCCGGACCTGGTGGGCTACCACCCCGACGTGCGGGTGTTCGAGGTGTCCGAGGAGGACGGCACACCGCTCGGGCTGTTCCTCGGCGACTTCTACGCCAGGGCGTCCAAGCGGGGCGGCGCGTGGATGAACAGCCTGGTCAGGCAGTCGTACCTGGAGGGCACCCGGCCGGTCGTGGTCAACAACCTCAACATCGTCAAGCCGCCGGCCGGGGAGCCGACGCTGATGACGTGGGACCAGGTCAACACGATGTTCCACGAGTTCGGCCACGCGCTGCACGGGTTGTTCTCGGCCGTCGGGTACCCGAGGTTCTCGGGCACGGCGGTGCCGCGCGACTTCGTCGAGTACCCCTCGCAGGTGAACGAGATGTGGGCGGTGTGGCCGGAGGTGCTCGCCAACTACGCCCGGCATCACGAGACCGGCGAGCCGATGCCGCAGGATCTGGTCGACCGGATGCTGGAGGCCCAGAAGTTCAACCAGGGCTACGCGACGGTGGAGTACCTCGCGGCCACGCTCCTCGACTGGGCGTGGCACACCTTCGAGGACAGGCCCGTCGACGCGCAGGAGTTCGAGGAGCGGGCGCTGCGCGAGGCCGGGGTCGACCTTCCGCTGGTGCCGCCGCGCTACCGCAGCACGTACTTCGCCCACATCTGGCAGGGCGGCTACAGCGCCGGCTACTACTCCTACATCTGGAGCGAGGTGCTGGACGCCGACACGGTCGAGTGGTTCAAGGAGAACGGCGGCCTGACCCGGGAGAACGGCGACACCTTCCGCCGGGAGCTGCTGTCCAAGGGCGGCAGCGTGGACGCCATGACGGCCTTCCGCGCCTTCCGCGGCCGCGACCCGCACATCGAGCCCCTCCTCACCCGCCGCGGCCTGCTCTGACGGGCGAGTGACGGCGGGCCGTCCTCCCGGCGGCCCGCCGTCACTTATGTCCGGTAGATGGCAATCGGGGGAAAAGTTCCGCAAAAGCGGACTGTGGCCCGGTTCATGCCCTATGCTCCCCGTCGTGAAAAGGCTCTTCCATACCGCCCACATCTACATGATCGTCGGCGTGATCAGCGGCCTGTACTACCGCGAGATCACCAAGCTGAACGACTTCACGGGCGACACCCAGCTCGGCGTGGTGCACACCCACCTGCTCGCGCTCGGCATGCTCTTCTTCCTCGGCGTCCTCGCGCTGGAGAAGCTGTTCACCCTGTCCGCCGAGAAGAAGCTCTTCGACTGGTTCTTCTGGGTCTACAACGCGGGTCTCGCGTTGACCGTCCTCATGATGACCATCCACGGCACCCAGACCGTGCTCGGCGCCAAGACCAGCGCGGCGATCTCCGGTATCGCGGGGCTGGGCCACATCGTCCTGACCGTGGGCCTGATCCTCTTCTTCGTCACCCTCGGCAAGCGCATCCCCTCGGCCAAGGAGACCGAGCAGGGGTGAGGCGCTCCCTCAGGGAGCCTTCTCGAGCTCGGCGATGGTCGTGCTGAGCCAGTCGCACTCGGCGAGGCTCGCCGCGCGGGCCACCACCAGCATGCCGCGGCGGAAGCGGTCGGCCGTCTCCGCCGCGCGCAGCGGCCTGCCGCTGGTGTAGAAGAAGCTCGCGGGCCGTTCCAGGAACTCCAGCCGCCGCCGCAGGACGCGCGCCTGGTCGGCCGGGTCGGGCAGGCGTGACAGGAACGCCAGCAGGGTGAAGAACCGCACCTGGTCGGTGATCTCGACCTCCTTGGGCTCCCGCAGGCGCCGCAGCAGCTCGGCGTGGCCGGCGTCGGTGAGCGAGAGCACCTGCCGGGGCGCCGCGCCCGTTCCCTCCTCCTCGCGCCGCTCGACCAGCCCGGCCTCGACGAGGCGGGCGATGGCGGGGTACAGCGCCCCGTCGCTCACCACCCGGATGTGACCGCTCAGGTCGCCGATGCGCGACTTCAGCTCGTAGCCGTGCATGGGTCCCTCACTGAGGAACCCGAGGATCGACAGCGGCAGCACCCGGCCTCCATCCATGACTCAGGGGCGTCACGACCCGACTTGCATCGGGCACATCGTATCGCTATACCTCTAAACGAGGCACATCGATTCGAGGTATCCACCCATGCGACTCATCCGGCTCGCCCTCCCCGTCTACGTCGAACTGCTCACCGCCGTCGTCGCCGTCAGCCTGATCGACACCCTGTGGGTGTCCGGGCTCGGCAGCGCGGCCGTGGCGGCCGTCACGATCGCCGCCACGACCGAATACCTGGCCCTCGGCGTGATGCTCGCCGTCCAGACGGGCACCACCGTGCTCATCGGGCGGCGGGACGGCCACCAGCCGCTCGGCCCGCTCATCCGCACGTCCTGGCTGCTGTGGGGGGCCGTCAGCGTGGCGGTGGCGGTCCCCGGCGTGCTGCTCAGGGACGACCTGGCCCGGCTGTTCGCCGAGGACGCCACCACCGCGTCCCTGGCCTCCGGCTTCTACGCGATCTCACTCGGCGGCCTGCCGGTGTTCTTCGCCCAGTGCCTGGTCGACGGCATCTTCAAGGGCCTGGGCGACACGCGTACGCCCATGCGCACGGCGCTGCTGTGCAACGCGCTGGTGATCGGCCTGGACCCGCTGTTCATCTACGGGCTCGGCCTCGGCGTGCGCGGCGCCGCGCTCGCCACCCTCGTCGCCCGCCTGCTCACGCTCATGGTCGCCGCCGTGATCCTGCTGCGCCGGCTGCCACGTACCGCCGAGCCGGCCGGAATCCGCTCCGGCTCCCCCCGCGCCGAGACGGCCGCGATCCTGCGTACCGGACTGCCCATGTCCGGGGACTTCCTCGCGCGCAGCATCGTGGGGATGGTGCTGGTCGGGCTGGTCGGCACCTACGGGGTGGCCGCGCAGGCCGGGTACGGCATCGGCATGAAGATCATGCTGGCCGGGGTCATGGTCTTCTACGCGCTGCGCCAGGCCACGATGATCGAGACCGCGCGCACGGGCGCGACCACACCGGCCGGCGCGCTACGCCTCGGCCTGGCGGCGGGCGTGGCGGCGGCGGTCGTGCTCAACGTGGCCGCCGCCCCCGTGATCGGGTGGTTCACCGCCGATCCGGCCGTGGCCGGCGAGGCCGTGTGGTTCCTGAGGTGCATGACGGCCTACCTCGTGCCCTTCGGCGGCCTCATCGCCCTCGGCGGGGTGCTCCAGGCGAGCGCGAGGGGCGGCCGCCTGCTCGCCGCCACACTGGCGGGCTTCGCGGTGCAGCTGCCCCTCGCCTACGGGCTGAGCGCGTGGCTCAGCGTCACGGGTGTCTGGCTGTCGATGAGCGCGGGGACCGTCGTCGCCCTCGCGCTCGCGTGCCTGCTGGGCCTCGACGGCCTCAGGACTGGGCGCCCAGCTTCGCCAGGGCGGCCCGCAGCCGGTCGAGGGCCCTCTCTCGCCCCAGAGCCTCGATCGACTCGAACAGCGGAAGCCCCACAGTGCGGCCCGTGACCGCGACACGTACCGGGGCCTGCGCCTTGCCGAGCTTGAGACCGTGCTCCGCGCCGACCTCCTCCAGGGCCGCCTTCAGCGACTCCGGGTCGAACGAGACGGTCTCCAGGCGGGCGATGTAGCCCGAGAGGATCTGCTCGGCGCCCGGCTTCATCGCCTTGTCCCAGCTGGCCTGGTCGAAGACGGGCTCCTCCAGGAAAAGGAAGTCGACGTTGGCGGTGATCTCCGACAGGACGGCGATGCGGGTCTGGGCCAGCGGGGCGAGCTTGGCGAACGCCTCCCGGCTCCAGCTCGGGTCGAGCCACGGCTCGCACCGGCTGATGAAGGTCGCAAGCGGCAGCGCCCGGATGTACTCGCCGTTGAACGCCCGCAGCTTCTTCTCGTCGAAGAACGCCGGGGAGGGGTTGACGTCGGAGAGCTTGAACAGCGGCACCATCTCCGACCAGGGCATGATCTCACGGTCGTCGCCGGGCCCCCAGCCGAGCAGCATGAGGTAGTTGACCATGGCCTCGGCGAGGTAGCCCTCGTCGCGGTAGGACTCCAGGGCCACCTTGTCGCGGCGCTTGGAGAGCTTCTGGCGCTTCTCGTTGACGATGACCGGCACATGCGCCCAGATGGGCGGCGTGACGCCGAGCGCCTCCCACAGAAGCTGCTGCTTGGGGGTGTTCGACAGGTGCTCCTCGGCGCGGACGACGTGGGTGATCCGCATCTCGACGTCGTCGATCACGTTGGCGAGGACGAACAGCGGCGAGCCGTCGCTGCGCGCGATGACGAAGTCCTCCATCGCGTCGTTGGGGAACTCCACCCGCCCCCGCACCAGGTCGTCCACCACGGTGACGCCCGCGTCGGGGGTGCGGAAACGCACCGCGCCCTCGCCGAGGCCGCGGTCGCGGCAGAACCCGTCGTACCCCTGGTGCTCGGACCCGGTGCGGGCCTTGACGTCGTCACGGGTGCAGGTGCAGTGGTACGCCCGGCCGTCGGCGACCAGCTTGGCCACCGCCGCGCGGTGCTGCTCCTCGTAGGCGGACTGGAAGTAGGGGCCCTCGAAGTACGGCGAGTCGCCGTTGATGCCGATCCAGGCGAGCGCCGAGATGATGCCCTCGGTCCACTCGGGACGGTTGCGCGCGGCGTCGGTGTCCTCGATGCGCAGCACGAACTTGCCGCCGGACTGCTGGGCGAGGGCCCAGTTGAACAGCGCCGAACGCGCGCCGCCGACGTGGAACATGCCGGTCGGGGAGGGGGCGAAACGCACCCTCAGCGTGGGCTCCGACGAGCCCCCCTGGAGATCAGTCACGGGAAACCACCCGGTTGGTCAGAGTGCCGATGCCTTCGATGCCCACGCTGACCTCGTCGCCGTCGTTGAGCGGCCCGACCCCTTCGGGCGTGCCGGTGAGGATCACGTCACCGGGGATCAGGGTCATGACGTCGGTGATGTAGGAGATCAGCTTCGGGATGTCGTGGATGAGCTGGGACGTGCGTGCGGTCTGCCTCAGCTCGCCGTTCACGGTGGTCGTGATCGCGAGGTCGGACGGGTCGAGCTCGGTCTGGATCCACGGGCCGAGCGGGCAGAACGTGTCGAACCCCTTGGCGCGAGACCACTGCCCGTCCTTCTTCTGCAGGTCACGGGCCGTGACGTCGTTCGCGCAGGTGTACCCGAAGATCACCTCGTGGGCCCGCTCTACCGGCACCTCGCGGCACAGCCGGCCGATCACGACGGCGAGCTCGCCTTCGTAGTCGACGCGCTCGGACAGCTTGTGCGGGTACGCGATGGACTCGCCGTGACCGATCACCGAGGTGGACGGCTTGAGGAACATCAGCGGCTCTTGGGGCGCCTCGCCGCCCATCTCACGGGCGTGCTCGGCGTAGTTCTTGCCGATCGCCACGATCTTGCTCGGCAGCATCGGCGTCACGAGGCGGACCTCTTGCAGCGGGTAGCGCTCGCCGGTGAACTGGATCGCGCCGAACGGATGCCCGTCGATCCTGGAGACGAACTCCTCACCCTGCGCGCCTTCGACCACACCGAACGCGACACCTTCACCTGTGGAGAACCTTGCGATACGCACTCCACAAGGCTAGTGCCGCGCGCCGACCCGCCAGGACACCTGACCCGGCCCGGCGCGGAGGGGACGGCGGGGGCGAGGGGGGCGGACCGTAGGGTGGCCGTACCGGGGCCGTACCGGCACGGTCGTCCGCTCTCGACGACCGTCCGGGCCCGGGGACGAACTCGCCTGAGGAGGAGTGGACATGTCCGTTGTGAAGATCAACGTCTTGACCGTCCCGGCCGAGATGCGCGACGAGCTCGAACGCCGGTTCGGCAACCGGGCGGGGATGGTGGAGTCGTCCGACGGCTTCGAGTGGTTCGAGCTCCTGCGTCCGGTCGAGGGCACCGACAGGTACCTGGTGTACACGCGCTGGCGCAGCGAGGACGACTTCCAGCGCTGGCAGCAGAGCCGGGCCTTCCAGGCGGGCCACGCCCAGGCCGCCGCCGACGCCGCCGCCCAGGGGCACGGCCACGGGCAGGCTCCCGCCGGTCACGGGCACGGGCAGGGCCCGGCGGCCACCGACTCCGAGGTGTGGACGTTCGAGGTCGTGCAGAGCGCCGGGCGCAAGGAGGCCTGAGCGCCCCGCGGCGGCCTGCTCACTTCGCGGTCGAGCGGCTGAAGCGGGCGGCCCATTCCCGCAGGTGGACGACGAGTTCGGGAGGCTGGACGACCTCGAAGCCGGCGCCGAGGCCGCCGAGGATCATGGCCGGCCAGTCGAGGGTCTCGGTGGCCATGCGCATCCGGCAGCTGCGCTCGTCGATCTCCTCGGCCGTCGCCCACTGGCCCACCGCCCGGCGGACCACCTCCGCGGGAGCGTGCACGACCACCTCGACGGCGTAGGTGGAGGGCATGGTGTCGATGCCGGCCCGGACGAACGCCGCCGCGTCCTCGGCCGGCAGTTCGCGCGGGCGGAACCGCTCGCCGGTGCCGTGCGGCTCCTGGAGCCGGTCGAGGCGGAAGCTGCGCCAGTCGTGGCGGGTCAGGTCATAGGCCACCAGGTACCAGCGGCGTCCGAGGGACACCATCCGGTGCGGTTCGACGTGCCGGTCGCTCCGCTCGCCGCCGCGCGCCTCGTAGGAGAACCGCATCCGCTCCTCGTCCCGGCAGGCCTGGGCGACGGCGGTGAGCACGCCGGCGTCCACGGTCGGTCCGGCGCTCCACGCCATGGGCACGGTCGCCTCGCGCAGCGCCTCGACCCGGCGCCGCAGCCGGGGTGGCATGACCTGCACCACCTTGGTCAGCGCGCGCACCGAGGACTCCTGGATGCCCGCGATCGACCCCTGCGCCGCCATGCGCAGGCCGACGGCGAGCGCGACGGCCTCCTCGTCGTCCACCACCAAGGGAGGCAACACGGCCCCCGCGGCGAGCTGATAGCCGCCGTCCACGCCGCGGAAGGCCTCGACCGGGTAGCCGAGCTCCCGCAACCGGTCGACGTCCCGGCGCAGGGTACGGACCGACACCTCCAGCCGTCCGGCCAGTTCGGCGCCGGGCCAGTACCGATGCGTCTGGAGGAGGGAGAGCAGCCGCAGGGTCCGTGAGCTGGTGTTCGCCATGACGTCAGCATGCCTGCGATTGAGGTCAGGAAGTGACCGCTGCGGAAGCGAAGGTGGGCACAGGAGATGGATGATCGTCGCGGTCTCGCGCGGGCCCCCTCGTCATCCCACTCCTGCCCGGGGACCATCACCCCACTAAACTGCGATAAATGATCGTTCTCAGTCGACGCGAGGTTGAGGCGCTGCTCGACGTCGACGCTCTGATCGACGCTCTGGCCCCGGCGATGGCGGACCTCAGCGCGGGCCTGGCCTCCGTACCCGACAGGAGCGCGGCGGTCGTGGCCGAGCGGAACGCCCTGCTGCTCGACATGCCCGGATACCTGCCGTCCTCGGGAGCGCTCGCCAGCAAGCTCGTGTCGGTGTTCCCCGGCAACGCCGGGACCGGTCTCCCGGTGCGCCAGGCGGTCATCGTCGCCTTCGACCCCGAAACCGGGGAACCCGCCGCTCTTCTGGACGGCACCTACATCACCGCCATCCGCACCGGCGCGTGCTCGGCGCTCTCCGCCCGCCTCCTGGCGCGCGAGGACGCCGCCACGCTGGCCGTTCTCGGCACCGGCGTCCAGGCCCGGGCCCACGCGCGCGCCGTCTCCCGGGTACGGCCGATCACCGAGATCCGCATCGCCGGGCGTGACCACGCCAAGGCCGCCGCGCTGGCGAAGGAGTTGTCGGGCGAAATCCCCGCCGACGTGCGGGCCACCGCGACGTACGAGGAGGCGCTCTCCGGCGCCGACATCGCCTGCGCCACCACCTACGCCCTGGAGCCGGTGGTGCGCCGCGCCTGGGTGGACCCGGGTCTGCACATCACCTCCATCGGCTACAACCCACAGGGCCGCGAGATCGACGACGCGACCATCGCCGAGGCGTCACTGTTCGTCGAGTCCCGGCACGCGGCCCTGGCGGCGGTCCCGCCGAACATGGACATCGCCGAGCCGCTCTCGCGCGGCGTCATCACCCCCGACCACATCCGCGCCGAGCTGGGCGAACTGGTCGCCGGCACCGCCGTCGGCCGTACGGACGACGAGCAGATCACCCTCTACAAGTCGGTAGGGGTGATCGTGCAGGACACCGCGGCCACGGCTCTGGTGCTCGCCGCGGCCCGCGAGCGGGGGACGGGCGTCCAGGTCACCCTCTGAGGCCGGGACCGGAAGGGCCGTGGCGTACCCGTCCGGGCATCTGCTTGTTAACGATGCGGTGGATGAGCCTCCTGCGACTTGACCGGTTCGATGTGATTCGGACAGCATGATCCGCCCCCATTTCTGGTCACGGAAGGAACTGGCGTGCGCCGCCGGACTCGAGTTCTCGGTCTTCTCCTCTCCCTCGTCCTGACCGGCGGCGCGATCTCCCAGGCTGTACCGGCGAACGCCGGAAGCCGGGAGGCGCGCGCCGCCGTCAAGCCCACCGCGGAGTGCCAGGGCGACTGGCTGCCCGCCACGCCGACCTCCGCCCAGGTCATGTCCGGGGAGGTCCAGTTCCTCGACCTCCCGCCCGTGAAGATCGGCAAGACGATCGACTGGCACTGGAGCCCGTACAAGAACCGCTCCTGGGACATGGTGTTCGCCTCCCTGCGGTGGGTCGGGCGCCTGGTCGCCGACTACGAGACCTCCGGTGACGAGAAGCTGCTCGCCCGGGCCACCGAACTCACCAAGAGCTGGGTGGAGAGCAACCCCCGGGGCGGCTCGCGGGCCAGCAAGTACGCCTGGGACGAGCACCCGATCGCCCTGCGCGCCCCCGTGCTGGTCTGCCTCAGCCGGCACGTCAAGGCGTCCTGGCTCACCGGCAGCCTGATCGACCACGCGAAGATGCTGTCGAACCCGGCCCTGTACGAGAAGGGCCACAACCACGGCATGGACCAGGACATCGCCCTGCTCCGCATCGGCTGCCGCACCGGCCACGACGAGTGGGCGAGCCTCGCCATCCGCCGTATGACGGGGTCGGTGAAGCTCGACATCGACTCCCAGGGCGCGCTCCAGGAGCAGGCCCCGCGGTACGGCATCTACGTGCACGAACGGCTGAAGGTCGGCATGGAGTCGATCACCGACTGCGGGCGCAAGGTGCCTTCGGAGATCAAGAAGCGCTGGGAGTCGCTGGAGGGGTACATCACCCACGCCACCCAGCCCAACGGGTACATGGCGCCGATCGGCGACGGCGGCGCGGACGTCAAGCCGGTGGGGTACCAGCACTCGAAGAAGACCGTGCAGGTCTTCCGCGCCGGGTACGTCTTCGGCCGCACCGCCTGGGACAAGCCCGAGTCGGCGTGGTACTCGATCCGGTTCGGTCCCGCCCTGAAGTTCCACGGGCACGAGGACCACATGGGCGTCACCTACTACGCCCAGGGGCACGACGTGCTGGTGGAGGCGGGCTTCCACTCCTACGAGCAGAGCCCGTACCGGTACTGGACCATGTCCCCCGAGGCGCACAACGTACCGGTCGTGGTCGGCAAGCCGTTCCGCGGGCGTACGCCCACCGCGCTCGTGCGCTCGTCGGTCGGCGGCGACCGGCAGTCGTACAAGTTCACCGACAAGGCCTACGGCGTGAGCCGGACCCGGTCGGTGCTGGTCAACAACGGCGACGACCTGATGGCGGTGCTGGACACGGTGCCGGGCGGGGCCCGGGCGCGCAGCTACTGGCACCTCGACCCGGCGCTCAGCCCCGTGTCCACCAGCGGCGGCCGGATCGTGGTGAAGGACAAGTCGGGCTGGAAGGCGACCCTGGTCCAGCTCGACATGACGTCCTGCGAGCCGATCTCCGGACAGTCGATCGTGCGGGGGCAGACCAACCCCTACCAGGGCTGGATCTCGCCGTCCTACATGCAGAAGGTGCCCGACTCGGTGGTCGTCTCCCCCTCCGCCGGATCACTGCTCACCATCGTCGTCCCCGGCACCGCCGACCCGCACGTCACCTGCTCCGGGTCCCGCGTCACGGTGAAGACCTCCGACGGCGAGACGTCCTTCCGCGCCGCCTCGGGGAACCTCTCCTAGGCCCGTTCTCCGCAGGGAGATCCGGGCGCGTGCGGAGAACGGGCCGTCAGCGGGTGACGAGACGGGCGTAGACGATCACGTTGCTCGTGTAGTGGCCGATGCGGCGGTCGAACGTGCCGCCGCAGGTCACCAGGCGCAGGCCGGCGTGGTCCAGCGGGCCGTACACCCGGCGGGTGGGGAACCGGCTCTTGGCGACCATCTCCACCGACTCGACGGCGAACGTGGCCGTGGAGCCGTCGGCGCGGCCGATCGTGATGGTGTCGCCGGCCCGCATCCGCCCGAGGTCGAAGAAGACCCCCTTGCGGCCCCCGCCGTCGACGTGGCCGAGGATGACGGCCGCGCCCCGCTCGCCGGGGGTCACGCCGCGCGCGTACCAGCCGGCCTGCTCCGGGTGGTCCACCGGAGGGATCTGCACGGTGCCGTCGGCGTTGAGGCCGAGCCGGCCGAGGGGCACGTGGACGCCGATCCTGGGGACGTCCAGGCGGCGCGGCTCGGATCGTGTGAGGACCGCCGGGACGGGTGTGGCGGCCGCGAGGTCCGCCGTCCGAGCCTGCGCGGTCACGGGCGGCGGGGCCGGAGGGGTCTGCTCCGGCCGGAGCCCGCAGCCCACGAGCACGGCGCCGGTCAGAACGGTGGCGGAGGCCGCCACGCCCAGGGCGTGACGGCCTCCGTTCCCCCGTGCACGTGGCACGTCAGGCCTCGGTCCGCGCACGACGGCGCAGGGCCAGCACGCCCATCCCCGCCCCCGCCGCGAGAAGGGCGCCACCGGCCGGCACCAGGACGCTCCCGGCGGGCCCGCCACCGGTCTCCGGGGCGCCCCGGGGGACGGCCGGACGGGGCGTGGCCGCCTCCTTCGGCGCCGCGCTCTCGCCGTCCCCCGCATCGGACGGTACGGGCGAGGGCGCGGCCGGCTTCGCGCTGGACGAGGGCTTGGCCTCGGCCGGCTTCGCGCTGGGCGAGGGCTTGGCGTCCGCCATCGCCGGGCCGCCCGCCGTGGTCAGGACTGCCACGCCGAGCGCGGCGGCGGCCAGGGCGGTACGAATCAGTCGCATACATCCTCCTAAGCGGTGGCACAGCGGTGCACACCGGCACGGACGTCACAGATGAGGAACGGCGACGATGCTGGCAGGAGAATGTCCGCCCGCCATGAGCGGAATGTCATGAGCATGTAATGGATGTCGCGACCAAGCGGAGGAAGTGGCGCCGTCACCGATACTTGAACCGTGGCCCGAGTGATGCTGATCGAGGACGACCCCTCCGTGCGCGAGAGCCTGCGGCTGTCACTCGGGCGGCACGGGCACGACGTCGAGATCGCCGAGACCGGCGAGGAGGGCCTGCGTCGCCTGTCCGCCGCGCCCGCCGACATCGTCGTGCTCGACCTGATGCTCCCCGGGCTCGACGGGTTCGAGGTGTGCCGCCGCATCCGCGCCGGCGGCCCCACGCCGATCGTCATGCTCACCGCCCGTGGCGACGACCTCGACGTGGTCAGCGGCCTGGAGGCGGGGGCCGACGACTACGTGGTGAAGCCGATACGGCCGCGGGTGCTGGAGGCGCGGATCCGCGCGGTGCTGCGGCGCGGCGGCCCCGCCACGGCGGCCTCGGCCGGGCAGGAGACCCACGGCGACCTGACGATCGACCGGGGCGCGCTCACCGTGTCCAAGGCCGGTGTCCCGATCACGCTGCCGCCGCTGGAACTGCGGCTGCTGCTGGAGCTGTCGGCCGCCTGCAACCAGGTGTTCAGCCGCCAGCAGCTCCTGGAGTCGGTGTGGGAGCTCGACTTCCTCGGCGACTCCCGGCTCGTCGACGCCTGTGTGCAGCGGCTGCGCGTGAAGATCGAGGACGTGCCGTCCAAGCCCCGGTACATCCAGACGGTGCGCGGGTTCGGGTACCGGTTCGGCCCCCTTTGATCCGGCTCCGCGGGAAGGCCGCCGGGGGCGGCCGGTTCTTCGTCTGGGTACGTGGCCTGCGCGCCCGGTTGATGATCGTCTGTGTGCTCCTCGCGGGGCTCAGCGCCCTGACCGCCGCCGGGCTGGTCTACCGCCAGGCGCGCGACCTGATGCTGGCGCGGACCGAATGGTCGGTCGTCAACGAGTTCCGGCTGCGTGTGGCGACCCTCACCGAGAACATGCAGCACCCGCCCGACCGCGCGGCGCTGCAACGGCTCGCCAACGGCGTCGCGCCGTCGTTCCTGGAGGCGACCGGGGCCGCCGCCTACCGGGGCTCGGGGCTGGTCGCCTCCGGCGACGACACCGAACCGATCACCACCGAGCTGCGCCGCTCGGTCATCGCGCGCAAGCGCCTGTTCCACCAGCGCGTCGTCAGGGCGGGCACGCCGTACCTGGTGGTGGGCACACCGGTCATGCTCGGCGGGCAGGCCACCCCCTCCGGCGTGGAGGTGTACCTCGTGGCGCCCCTCGTCAAGGAGCAGCGCGAGGAGGACGCCCTGGTCACGGCCGCGAGGAACGGGGCGATCCCGGTCGTGCTGCTCGCCGTGGCACTCGCCCTCGTGGCGGCCCGGGGCGTCCTGCGCCCGGTCCGCGACCTCGACCGGGCCGCGCGCAGGCTCGGAGCGGGCGAGCTGGACACGCGCCTGAAGGTGACCGGCGGCGACGAGCTGGCGCGGCTGGTCGAGACCTTCAACGCCACGGCCGCCGCCCTGGAGTCCAACGTCTCCGAGCTGCGCGGCATGGAGGTGCAGGCCCGCCGGTTCGTCGCCGACGTGTCGCACGAGCTGCGCACCCCGCTGGCGTCCATCCTCGCGATGGCCGACATGTTCGAGGAGGAGGCCGGCCGCCTGGAGAGCGACCTGGAGAAGGCGGCCCGCCTGATGAACCTGGAGGTCGGCAGGCTGGTCCGCCTCGTCGAGGACCTCATGGAGATCTCCAGGTTCGACGCCGGGGCGGCCAGGCTGATCCTGGACGACGTCGACGCGGCGGACGCGATCCGTGCCTGCCTGCGCACCCGCGGCTGGACCGGCCGGGTGGACCTCGACCTGCCGCCGGGCGTGCGGACCCGTCTCGATCCCCGCCGGTTCGACGTGATCATGGCCAACCTCGTGGGCAACGCCCTGCGCCACGGCGCTCCCCCGGTCACCGTACGGCTGCGCGCCGACGCCCATGACGTCGTCATCGAGGTCCGGGACGCGGGCGAGGGGGTGGACCCCCGGATCCTGCCGTACGTCTTCGACCGCTTCTCCAAGGCCGACGAGGCACGGACCCGGTCGGACGGCAGCGGCCTCGGGCTGGCCATCGCCCGGGAGAACGCCCGCCTCCACGGCGGTTCGATCGAGGTGGCCAACCCTCCGGGAGGAGGGGCGCTCTTCACCCTCACCCTGCCCCGCCACCCCGAGCCCGCCTCTCCCCTGAGGAGTCCGGAAGGATGACCGTTCATCGGATGGCCGCCGCCCTGCTGGCCGTCGCGGCGGCGCTGGTGGCGGCCGGGTGCGGCATCTCGCCGACCGGCGTCCTCGACGGCGGCGCGCCCGCTGAGGGATTCCGCCCGAGCACCCGGCTCTACTTCGTGTCGGGCTCGCGGCTGCGCGCCGTGACCCGTCCCATCCCGTGGCCCTCACTGAAGGAGACGCTCGACCTGCTGATGGACGGGCCGAGCGCCGCCGAGCGCGCGCGGGGGCTCCGCAACGACCTCGAGCCCGAGGAACAGGGACAGCTGAAGGTCACCTCCGGTCAGGCCCACGTCCGCATCACGCTCTCCGCGGCGAGGCCGGTGACTCGGGCGACACCCGTACCGATGCCCAGCTCGGTCGCGGTCCCCAGCGAGGCCCCCGGGGGCCGTCCCGTGCTGTGGATGGGCCAGCTGACCTGCACGGCCGCGGGCGCCCTCGCCGCCCGCGAGAACATCGACCCCGACGCCGTCACCGTCGTCATCGAGCAGAAGGTCCCTATACGGACTGATTCGTTCCGCTGCTCGGAGTTCCCCCGAGGGTAGAAGCGACCCGCCTGGGCGCCCAGGATCCGCGGCACCGCCGGCCGCCATGTGTTGACATTGCCGCCGACGTCAAGGTTTAGCCTCGTCCCCGACCTGTCGGATCTCGTAACGGGGGACCCCATGACCACCGCCACCGCGGACGTCCGCGCGACACTGCTCGACCACGACCGCCGCTTCTTCGACGCCCTGGTCGCCGGTGACGCCGCCGCGCTCGGCGACCTGCTGGCCGACGACTTCGTCCTGGTCGCCGTCGGCGACGGCGCCGTCGCCGGCAAGGCCGACCTGCTCGGCCTGGTGGCCTCCGGCGACCTCAGCTTCCCCGAGGTGGAGTCGTTCCCGGACGAGGCCGTCGTGCGGCTCTTCGGCGAGGTCGGGATCGTCGTCGGACGGACCGCCATGAACTTCACCGGTCCCGACGGCGAGGCCTTCGCCGCCGGGAGCCGCTACACGCACGTGTTCGCGCCGTGCTCGAATGGAAGCTGGCGTCTGGTCTCCGCCCAGGGCACGGAGATCAAACCCGGCGCCTGACCGCTCAGGCGCTGTGGCCGGCCCGCAGGAGACTGTAGGTGACCGCCTGCTCGAGGGCCTGCCAGGAGGCCTCGATGATGTTCTCGTCGACACCCACCGTGGCCCACTCGCCGGTCGCGTCGCTGGAGGTGATCAGCACGCGGGTGACGGCGTCGGTGCCGTGGGTGCCCTCGAGGATGCGGACCTTGAAGTCGATCAGCTCCACCTCGGCGAGCTCGGGGTACAGCCGCTCCAGGGCGAGCCGTACGGCGCGGTCGAGGGCGTTGACCGGGCCGTTGCCCTCGCCGGTGGCGACGATGCGCTCACCCTTGGCGTGCAGCTTGACCGTGGCCTCGCTGACGACGTCGCCACCCGGCCTGCGCTCGACGATCACGCGCCAGGACTCCACCAAGAAGTAGCGGCGGCGCTCCCCCGCCACGGTGTCGCGCAGCAGCAGCTCGAAGGAGGCGTCGGCGGCCTCGAAGGTGTGCCCGCGGGACTCCAGGTCCTTGACCCGCTCGACCAGGTGGCGGGACTGCTCGGGCGTCAGGTCGTACCCCAGCGCCTTGCCCTTCAGCTCGACCGAGGCCCGGCCCGCCATGTCGGAGACGAGCATGCGCATGTCGTTGCCCACCTGGGCGGGGTCGATGTGCTGGTAGAGGTTCGGGTCGACCTTGATCGCGCTGGCGTGCAGGCCGGCCTTGTGGGCGAACGCCGACACCCCGACGTACGGCTGGTGGGAGTTCGGCGTGACGTTGGTGACCTCGGTGATGGCGTGGGCGATACGGGTCATGTCGGCCAGCGACTGGGACGGCACCAGGTCGAAGCCCCTCTTGAGCTGGAGGTTCGCCACGACCGTGAAGAGGTTGGCGTTGCCGGAGCGCTCGCCGTACCCGTTGGCGCATCCCTGCACGTGGGTGGCGCCCGCCTTCACGGCGGCCAGGGAGTTGGCGACGGCGCAGCCGGTGTCGTCGTGGCAGTGGATGCCGATGCGGGCGCCGGTGCCGACGGCCTCGTGCACCACCTCGGCCAGCTCGTCGGGCAGCATGCCGCCGTTGGTGTCGCACAGGGCGATCACCGACGCCCCGGCCTCGGCGGCCGTGCGCAGCACCTCCAGCGCGTACGCTGGGTTGGACTTGTAACCGTCGAAGAAGTGCTCGGCGTCGAGGAAGACTCGCTGTCCCTCCGCACGAAGGTGAGAAACCGTGTCGCGGATCATCGCGAGGTTCTCCTGGAGAGTCGTACGGAGGGCCAGCTCCACGTGCCGGTCGTGACTCTTGGCGACAAGGGTCACGACCGGCGCGCCGGATTCGCGCAGTGCGGCCACCAGAGGGTCGTCGGCTGCCTTCACACCGGCCCGGCGGGTCGCGCCGAACGCGGCGAGCTGCGCGTGCTTCAGGTCGAGCTCGGTCCGGGCCCGCCTGAAGAACTCTGTGTCCTTGGGGTTGGCGCCCGGCCAGCCCCCTTCGATGAAGCCGACGCCCAGGTCGTCCAGGTGGCGCGCGATGGCGAGCTTGTCGGCGACAGTGAGGGACAGGCCCTCCTGTTGGGCGCCGTCGCGCAGCGTCGTGTCGTACACGTGGAACCGGTCGTCGGCCATGGTTTCGTCTCCTTCGAGGATGTGTGTGGTTCGCCTCGCGCGGTTTCCGCCCTCGGGCCCGAACCCGGCCCAAACAAAAAGACCCCTCACGGACGTGAGAGGTCTGCGCGCCGGCGGTGTCCCTTTTTCAGCCGGCGCGCCTGCTGATAATGAGCAGACCGTAGAACATGGTGCATGGCAGTCTGCCACATCTCGCCACCATGTGGCACATTGATCTCACGATCCGGGACGACACCTGGCCCGCCACCCGCCCGGCCTGGCGGTGCGCCGCCCCGGCAGCGGTGAGAATGGCGCCCATGAAGGCTTTCTCGTTCATCACCCCTGCCGTCGCCGAGTACCTGGTCGGCCACACCACTCCGCCGGACCAGGTCCTGAAGGAACTGGCCGAGGAGACGCTGACCGCGACCGGCGACGATTCGGGCATGCAGATCTCCCCCGAGCAGGGCACCTTCCTGACCATGATCACCCAGATCTGCGGGGCCCGGAACGCCGTGGAGGTCGGCACGTTCACCGGGTACTCCTCGATCTGCATCGCCCGGGGCCTGCCCGAGGACGGCAGGCTGACCTGCTTCGACGTCAGCGACGAGTGGACGTCCATCGCCCGCAAGTACTGGGAGAAGGCCCGCGTCGCCGACCGCGTCGAACTGCGGCTCGGCCCCGCGGCCGAGACCCTGCGGGAGTTCCCCCTGCGGCCCGAGATCGACCTGGCGTTCATCGACGCCGACAAGCCGGGCTACCCGGTGTACTACGAGGCGGTCATGTCACGCCTGGCCCCCGGCGGCGTCATCCTCGTGGACAACACGCTGCGCCGCGGCACGGTGGCCGACTACACCGACGGCGACGCCGCCGCCATGCGCGAGTTCAACGACCTGGTGTACGGCGACCCGCGCGTGACGAGCACCCTCCTGCCCATCGCCGACGGCCTCACCTTCATCCGCAAGCATTGACGATTTCCAGGCGGGCCGTGACTCTTCGCCGCTCCCCGAGCCGTGGAACCACACCGTCGGCACCGGGAAGCCGAGGACGCGGAGCCCTCCGGTGAGGGCTCCGCGTCCGGTGCGGGGTTCAGCAGATCTTGTGGACCCAGTTGTGGGGGTCGGGGCGGGTGCCGTACTGGATGCCGGTGAGCTCCTCGCGCAGCTGGAGGGTGAGCTTGCCGGGGGTGCCGTCGCCGACGGTCCAGCCGCCCTCGGCGCCCTTGACCGAGCCCACGGGGGTGATGACGGCGGCGGTGCCGCAGGCGAAGACCTCGGTGAGCTCGCCGGACTCGCAGCCCTCGCGCCACTCGTCGGTGGAGATCTTGCGCTCCTCGGCGGTGAGGCCGAGGTCGGCGGCCATCGTGAGGATCGAGTCGCGGGTGACGCCGGGCAGGAGCGTGCCGGTGAGGTCGGGGGTGACGAGGCGGTCGCCGAAGACGAAGAAGAGGTTCATGCCGCCCATCTCCTCGACGTAGCGGTGCTCGAACGCGTCGAGCCAGACCACCTGGTCACAGCCCTGCTCGACGGCCTGCCGCTGGGCGACGAAGGCCGCGGCGTAGTTGCCGCCGCACTTGGCGAAGCCCGTGCCGCCGGGCGCGGCCCGGGTGTACTCCTGGGACAGCCAGACCGACACCGGCTTGACGCCGCCGCTGAAGTACGCCGCGGCGGGCGAGGCGATGACCATGTACTTGAAGGTCTTCGAGGGGTAGTTGACCCCGAGCGCGGGCTGCGTGGCGATCATGAAGGGCCGCAGGTAGAGGCTGTGCCCCTCGGTCGTGGGCACCCAGTCGCGGTCGGTCTGGACGAGGAGCTCCAGCGACTCGACGAAGGCGTCCTCCGGCAGCTCGGGCATGGCCATGCGCCGTGCGGACTGGTTGAAGCGCGCCGCGTTGGCGTACGGCCGGAAGGTGGCGATGGTGCCGCCCGCCTGCCGGTAGGCCTTGAGCCCTTCGAACAGCTCCTGCGCGTAGTGGAAGACCGACGTCGCGGGGTCGAGCGTGAGCGGTCCGTACGGCATGAGGCGGGCGTCGTGCCAGCCACGTCCCTCGGTGTAGTCGATCGAGATCATGTGATCGGTGAACGTCTGCCCGAAGCCGGGGGCCGCCAGCACCCGCTCGCGCTCGGCCGGAGTACGAGCGGCGTCGGAATGCTGCACGTCGAAGCTGAGCTGCTGAGCGGTGGTCATGTCGAAGATCCTTCTCTTCTCTGTGGTCGCGCCTGCATCCATTCTGCGACGGACCGGGTAACGGGAAACTACTGCATCAACTGGACATACGGGAGTGTGGCGTCGTGGTGCCCCCGCGGCCGTCCCCGCCTGTGTGCCCCGTCCCGGGCCTGGAATACGCGAAAACGCGCACGGCGGCCCGCAGCGGGGCCACCATGCGCGTCGGTCGGCGTCGGGCAGCCCCTCAGCCGGCTACTCGAGCGGCGATGTCGTCGCCGGCTTCGAGGGTGGTGCGAGCCGCCCAGGCGGTCTGGCGCTCGACGAGGTCGTCGGCGACGGCCTGCTCGACGCGGGCCGCCTCACTCGTGAGGCCGAGGTGGTCGAGCAGCATGGCGACCGACAGGATCGTGGCCGTCGGGTCGGCCTTGCCCTGGCCCGCGATGTCGGGGGCGCTGCCGTGGACGGGCTCGAACATGCTGGGCGCCCAGGACGACGACCCCGGACGCGAGGGGTTGATGTTGCCGCTGGCGGCCAGGCCGATGCCGCCCGCGACGGCCGCGCCGAGGTCGGTGAGGATGTCACCGAAGAGGTTGTCGGTGACGACCACGTCGAACCGCTGGGGCTGGGTGACGAAGAACATCGAGGCCGCGTCGACGTGGCAGTAGTCGGTGGTGACCTCGGGGTACTCGGCGGAGACGCGCTCGACGACGCGCGCCCACAGGTCGCCGGCATAGGTGAGCACGTTGGTCTTGTGGACCAGGGTGAGCTTCTTGCGGGGGCGGGCCATGGCCTTGTCGAAGGCGTAGCGGACGACGCGCTCGACGCCGTACGCCGTGTTGAGGCTCTCCTGGGTGGCGATCTCGTGGGAGGTGCCGCGGCGCATGGCGCCGCCGGTGCCGGCGTACAGCCCCTCGGTGCCCTCGCGGACGACGATCATGTCGATGTCCTCGGGGCGGGCGCTCGCCAGCGGGGTCTCAACGCCGGGGAAGAGCTTGACCGGGCGCAGGTTGACGTAGTGGTCGAGCTCGAAGCGGAGCTTGAGCAGCAGGTCGCGCTCGAGCACGCCGGGCGGCACGCTGGGGTCGCCGATGGCGCCGAGCAGGATCGCGTCGTACCCGCGCAGCTCCGCGAGGGTCTCGTCGGCGAGGATCTCACCGGTGGCGTGGTAGCGGCGCGCGCCGAGGTCGTAGGTGGTGCTCTCCACCTTCAGGCCGACCGCGTCGAGGACCTTCAGGCCCTCGGCGACCACTTCGCTGCCGATGCCGTCTCCCGGGATGACGGCGAGACGGATGTTGTGAGAATCCCGCATGCACGTACCTTACCGTTCCGTCTCGGTGCTCGAACACGACATCTCACCAGTCGGGACATATCTGTGAGCGTCACGCGGGCGGCGCCTGGGCGACGGCGCGCTCGAAGACCAGGTCACGGGCCGTGGCGAGGCCCACGGCCATCGCGCCGAGCAGCACGGCGTCGCTGCCGAGAGTGGAGGTCTTGATCATCGGCACGCGCAGGGCGACCAGGTCGCGGAGGCACTCGGTGACGGGCCCGATGAGCAGGTCGCCCGCCTGGACGCCGATGCCGCCGCCCAGCACGACCAGCTCGGGGTCGAGCACGGCGATGACGCCGGCGAGGGCGTGGGCGATGTGGTCGGCCTCGGCGGCCACGACCTTGGCGGCCACGTCGTCCCCGTCGCGGGCGGCGTCGAAGACCTCCTTGGCGCTGCTCACGCCGCGCATGCCGAGCCGGCCGGCGAGCGCGACGACGCCGTCGGCGGAGGCCACCGACTCCAGCATGCCCCGGCCCCGATTGACGAGCGGGTCGCCCTCGCCCACCGGCATGTAGGAGATCTCGCCGGCCGCGCCCTGGGCGCCGCGGTACAGCTTGCCGTCGATGACCACGCCCATGCCGATGCCCGTGCCGATCCACACCAGGGCGAAGTGGTCGATGCCCTGGCCGAGGCCGTAGGCGCCCTCGCCGACGGCGGCGAGGTCGACGTCGTTCTCGACGAAGTACGGCGCGTCGGCGGCGACGCCGGCCAGCAGTTCGACGGCCCCGGGCCGCTCCCAGCCGGGGAGGTTGGGGGCGAGCTGCAGGGAGCTGGTCTCCTTGTCGTGGATGCCGGGAGTGCCGTAGACGGTCAGGGTGATGTCGCCGACCGTCACCCCGGCCTCCTCGGCCAGCCCGCGGGCCAGCCCGCCGAGCCACGCGACCAGCTCGTCGGGCGTCTCGCCGCCCCGGCGGTGCTCGTCTCTGCGGGCGGCGATGTCGCCGACGAGGTCGGTGAGCGCCAGCCGTACGAACTCCCGGCCCACGTCGACGGCGAGCACCCAGCCGGCCTGGGGACGGATCTCGTACAGCAGCGCGGCACGCCCGGCGTTGCCGGTGCGCAGGCCGACCGGGCGCACGAGACGGGCGCGTTCGAGGTCGGCCAGGGCCATGGAAATGGTCGGTTTGGACAGTCCCGTCGCCTGGGCCAGCTCGGGCCGCGAGACCTTCCCCAGCCGGAAGATCTCGGCGAAGACCGCCCGCTCGTTCATGACGCGCAGCACCGCTGTCGTGCTGGCCGTACCGCCGATGCTCACCACACCCCCAGATTGGCACACCGTACACGGTGCTTTCCTGCCTCGCTCCGCTCGGCGGCCCGGGGCGGCGGCGGGCAACTTCGTTAGAGACCTTGCCAAATAGGGACGCCCCGGTTCAGCATGCTGCCAAGTACCTCCACGACCTCCGAGAGGCGAGCATGCGGGCGAAATGGTTCGCGATCCCCTTTGCCATAGCCGTCCTGGCCACCGGTTGCGGTGGCTCCAACGGCACGAGCACCACGACGAAGAGCAGCGGTGGCGGGAAGACGATCGCCCTCCTGCTGCCCGAGACCAAGACCACCCGGTACGAGGCCTTCGACCGGCCGCTGTTCGAGGCCAAGCTCAAGGCCCTGTGCGCCGACTGCAAACTGCTCTATTCCAACGCCGACCAGGACGCCGTCAAGCAACAGCAGCAGATCGAGGCGGCCCTCACCCAGGGCGCCGACGTGCTCGTGCTCGACGCGGTGGACGCCGCCGCCGTGGCGCCGCTGGTCAACCAGGCCAAGCAGAAGAAGATCCCCGTCATCGCCTACGACCGGCTGATCTCCGGCATCGGCTACGACTACTTCGTCTCGTTCAACAACGTCCGGGTCGGCGAGATGCAGGGCCAGGCGCTGCTGGACGCGCTGAACGCCAAGGGCACCACGTCCAAGGGCCAGGTCGTGATGCTCAACGGCTCGCCCACCGACCCCAGCTCCGCCGACTACAAGAAGGGCGCCCACAACGTCCTCGACGGCAAGGTCAAGATCGGCCGGGAGTTCGACACCCCCGACTGGAGCCCCGACAAGGCACAGCAGGAGATGGAGCAGGCCGTCACCGCGCTCGGCCGCGAGAACATCGTCGGCGTGCTGTCGGCCAACGACGGCATGGCGAGCGGCGCGATCGCCGCGATGAAGCGCGCCGGCTACGCCCCCCTCCTGCCGATCACCGGGCAGGACGCCGAGCTCGCCGCCGTGCAGCGCATCCTCACCGGAGAGCAGTACATGACCATCTACCTCGACATCAGGAGCGAGGCGGAGAAGTCGGCCGAACTCGCCGTCGCGGTGAGCAAGGGCGACAAGCCCGCGGCGCCGACCACGGTGAACAACGGCACCGCCGCCATCCCGTCCTTCCTCCTCGACCCCATCGCGGTCACCAAGGACAAGGTCAAGGACACCATCGTGAAGGACGGCTTCTACAAGGCGGCCGACATCTGCAAGGGCGAGGCCGCGGCCGCGTGCGCCAAGGCGGGCATCAGCTAGATGATCCGCGCGAAGGACATCTCCAAGCGGTACGGCGCGGTCCAGGCCCTCGAAGGCGTGAGCCTGGACCTGCGTCCCGGCGAGGTCGTGGCCCTGGTCGGCGACAACGGCGCCGGCAAGTCGACCCTCATCAAGACCATCGCGGGCGCCGTCTCCCCCGACAGCGGGGAGATCACCGTCGACGACCGTCCCGTCCGGATCGGCAACCCGCACGACGCGCAGGCCCTCGGCATCTCGACCGTCTACCAGGACCTCGCCCTGTGCGAGAACCTCGACGTCGTCGCGAACCTGTTCCTCGGCTCCGAACGGCGCCGCTGGTCGGTGCTGGACCACATCAGGATGGAACGGGCGACCCGCGACCTGCTCGGCCAGCTCGACGTGCGCATCCGCGACATCCGCGTGCCGGTCGCCATGCTCTCGGGCGGCCAGCGGCAGTCGGTCGCCATCGCCCGGGCCCTGATCGGCGAGCCCCGGCTCGTCATCCTCGACGAGCCCACCGCCGCCCTCGGCGTCGAGCAGACGGCCCAGGTCCTCGACCTGATCCGGCGGCTGCGCGAGCGAGGGCTGGCCGTCCTGCTCATCTCCCACAACCTGGCCGACGTGCGGGCCGTCAGCGACCGGGTCGTCGTCCTGCGCCTCGGCCGCAACGCGGGCGAGTTCCGCACCGCCGAGGCCTCCCAGGAGTCGATCGTGGCCGCCATCACCGGAGCCGCCGCATGAGCGCCACCGCCGTGAACCGTCCCGCTGATCCCGTCCGCAAGCCGTACAGCCCCAGGGAGGCCGTCGAACGGCTGCGGCGCGGCGACCTCGGCGCCTGGCCCGTGGTCGGCGGCCTGATCGCGATCGCGATCGTGTTCGGGTCGCTCAACGAGCACTTCCTGTCGCCGGAGAACCTCACCAACCTGGCCCTGCAGATGGCGGCGACCGGCACCATCTCGCTCGGCATCATCATGGTGCTGCTCCTCGGCGAGATCGACCTGGCCGCCGGATCGGTCAGCGGCCTGTGCGCCGTCGTGATGACCATCCTCAACGTGCGGCACGGCTGGAACCCTCTGCTCTCCGTACTGGTCGCGGTGGCGGCGGGCGCGGCGATCGGGCTGCTGCACGGCCTGCTGTTCACGCGGGTGCGCATGCCGTCGTTCGTGGTGACGCTGGCCGGGCTGATCGGCTGGCAGGGGTTGCTGCTGTACCTGCTGGGCCAGGGCGGCACGATCAACCTTCCCTTCGACGGCTTCGTCGCCAAGCTCAGCGACACCTGGCTCCCGCCCTGGCTCGCCTGGGCGATCGTGGTGCTGCTGGTGGCCGCGTACGGCGGCTCGCTGCTGCTCGGCCGCACGCTGCGGCTGGCGGCGGACCTGCCGGTGACCCCGCTCTACTGGCCGGTGGTCAAGACGGCGGGCCTGGCGATCGTGCTGGCGGGCGCCGTGGCCGTCCTGCAGGCCGACCGGGGAGTGCCGCTGCTGCTCGTCGTCTTCGGCACCCTGGTCGTGGTCTTCGACCTCGTGCTGCGTCACACCGCGTTCGGACGCTGGATGTACGCCGTGGGCGGCAACGCCGAGGCGGCCCGGCGCGCGGGCATCGGGGTGACGCGCATCCGGGTGCTGGCCTTCGTGCTGTCCTCCAGCCTGGCCGCGTTCGGCGGCATCCTCGCCGCCAGCCGCCTGTCGGCGGTGAACCAGAGCTCGGGCGGCAGCGACATGCTGCTCATGGCCATCGCGGCGGCGGTCATCGGCGGGACGTCCCTGTTCGGCGGGCGCGGGCGGACGTACGCCGCGCTGCTCGGCATCCTGGTGATCCAGTCGATCACCAACGGGATGCTCCTGCTGAACGTCGACTCCTCGGTCCGCTTCATGGTGACCGCGGCCGTCCTCGCCCTCGCCGTGGCGATCGACTCCCTGGCCCGTCGTGGAAGCGCCTCGTGACCCGGATCGTGCTCGGCATCGACTTCGGCGGCACCAAGGTCGCCCTCGCCACGGCGGCGGCCGACAGCGTCGACCGGCCGCTGCGCAAGCTGCGGCTGCCCACCCGGGGCGGCGAAGGGGCCCAGCAGGTCCTGAGACGGTCACTGGACGCCGCGCGCGACCTCACGGGTTCTCCGGGAACGCTCCAGGCCGTCGGGGTCTCCACGTTCGGCGTGGTGCGGGGCGAGACGGTGCGGCTGGCGCCGACGGTGCCGGGCTGGGAGGGGCTGGAACTGCCCCGGCTGCTGCGGGAGGAGTTCGGTGACACGCCGGTCGCCATCGACAACGACGTCAACGCGGCCGCCGCCGCCGAACTGCGCTGGGGCGCCCTGCGCGGGGTCGGCACCGGGCTCTACCTGAACCTCGGCACGGGCCTCGCTGCGGCGCTCGTGGCGGACGGCAAGGTGGTGCCCGGCGCCCACGGGGCGGCGGGCGAGATCGGCTACCTGCTGGCCAAGGCGGGGGAACCGGCCTTCGCCGACGGGCACGCGCCGCTGGAGGAGGTCGTCTCCGGGCACGCCCTGGCCCAGCGCGGGTCGGCCCTGCTGGGCAGGCCGGTCAGCGCCGCCGCCCTTTTCGAGGAGGACCGCGACCCCGAGGTCCGGGCTCTGCTGGACGACGCGGTGGAGACCCTGGCCATGGCGGTGGCGAACGTGTGCGTCGTCCTGGACCCGCAGTGCGTGGTGATCGGCGGCGGGCTCATGGGCGCGTCCGGGCACATCCTGCCCCGCCTGACGGCCGAGATCCGCCGCGCCGTCCCGTTCCCGCCCGAGATCACCGCCGCGAGATTCGTCGACGACGCCCCCCTGTACGGCGCCCTGGCCCTGTCCCTGACCGCGAAGAACTGACCCACCGCTCCCGGCGCCCCCACCGGGAGCGGCGCCGGTCCCGCAACCGTTGCGGACCTATGCCGGCCAACGGTCGGACTTCGCTTCGAGGCCCGTAAGACGAAACGCGTTACACTCGTCACATGGAGAAGAAGACCGTCACTGTTCGTGTGGACGAGAAGACACGCAAGGAACTGGAACAGGTCGCCGAGGAGCTTGGCGAGTCTCCTTCGGAAGTAATTCGCAAGGCCATCCACCTGGCCTGGTTCACCACCATGCAGGAGCGGATGCGCCGAGAGTCCCAGGAGATCGCGAACGATCCCGAGGAACGCGAGGAGGCTGCCAAGATCCGGGAGTGGGCGCGATACCTTGCTTCGTAAGGGCTCGATCTTCCTGGTCACGCTTCCCGCGAACTCTCGTGATCACCTGCAGCAAGGTCGTCGATATGCTGTCGTCGTGACCGCGACCAGCTTCATCGGCTCAGTCGTGACGGTCGCGCCCACCTCCACGTCGGCGCGCGCGAGTCTGACGCGACCAGAGGCGGAGATCGAAGGTCGTAAGTGCAGAATCCTTCTGGAACAGATGCTCGCGGTCGACATCACCAAGCTGACGCAGTGGATCGGGATCCTGGACGACCAGGAGATGGACGCGCTCGACGACGCCCTGAGGCTCTACCACGGCCTGCTTTGACGCGGCTGCTCGGCCGGCGATCGCCTCAAGACGGAACGATCGCCCGCCGACGGAACCGTCAGCGGGTCGGTTCGCCGCCGTTGTCGCGTAGGTCCAGGGCGGCCTGGACGGGGTTCGGGGTGTCGTCCTCGTGGTGGTGCTCTTCGGCCGGGCGGTTCCAGGGGTACATGTCATACATGGCAGGTCTCATTCGCTGAGAGCGTGCACGCGGCGCACGCGATGGGACGGGGAACGCGGATTCCGGTCGCGAATCCGGACCGGGGTCTGCCCCGGGTCCGGGTCACGGACCGGGACGGGTCTGAGGGCCGACGTACGCCACTCACCGCGGCGGGTCGTCGGCCTGCCCTGATCAGGCCCCGCCGCGGCAGGTAATGAGTACGAGAACCTGGCGCGTCATCACCATTCACGTTACCTGCCGGTAGCACCCCTGTCTTGTAGGACGACCTAATATCTCACATCGTGAGACGAGAAAGGCCCATCGCCGGTACGCGATGGGCCTTTCTCGATCTATGTGTACTTGTCGGCTCACCAGGTGAGACGCCTTCGATCGCCGCGCCCGTGCTCATGGCCTCGCTACGCTCGGCGGCGAGGGGCGCCCCTTTAGGCGGCGGTCTTCGCGCGGGTCAGTCGCCGAGGTCGACGGCGCGGCCGCCCTCGGCGCCGATCTCCTGGACGATCTGGTCGAGGACCTCGGCGGGGATGGCGGAGTCGACGGTGAGCGCGATGAGGGCCTTGCCGCCCTTGGCGTCGCGGGCCACCTGCATCGAGGCGATGTTCACCTGGCGCTCGCCGAGGATCTTGCCCACGATGCCGACGATGCCGGGCCGGTCGGCGTAGGTCAGGAACGCCAGGTGGTCGGTCGGCTCGATCTCCATCTGGAAGCCGTTGACCTCGACGATCTTGGTGATCTGGCGCGGGCCGGACAGCGTGCCGGACACCGACACCGTACGGCCGTCGGCGAGCACGCCCCGGACGGTGACGACGTTGCGCCAGTCGGGGCTCTCGTCGCTGGTGACCAGCTCGACCGTGACGCCGCGGTCCTTGGCCAGGAGCGGGGCGTTGACGTACGTCACCGAGTCCTCGACGACGTCGGTGAACACGCCCTTGAGGGCGGCGAGCTCCAGCACGCGGACGTCCTGGGAGGCGATCTCGCCGCGGATCTCGACGTCGAGGCGGGTGGCCACCTCGCCCGCGAGGGCGGTGAAGACCCGGCCGAGCTTCTCGGCGAGCGGCAGGCCCGGCTTGACGTCCTCGGCGACGGCGCCGCCCTGGACGTTCACGGCGTCCGGCACGAACTCACCGGCGAGCGCCAGCTTGACGCTGCGCGCCACCTGGGTGCCGGCCTTCTCCTGCGCCTCGTGGGTGGAGGCGCCGAGGTGCGGGGTGACGACGACGTTGTCGAGCTCGAACAGCGGGCTGTCGGTGCAGGGCTCCTTGGAGAACACGTCGATGCCGGCGCCCGCGACCCTGCCCTCCTTCAGCGCGGAGTAGAGGGCGTTCTCGTCGACGATGCCGCCACGGGCGACGTTGACGATGCGGACCGACGGCTTGACGGTGTGCAGCTCCTTGTCACCGATGAGCCCGATGGTCTCCTTGGACTTCGGCAGGTGCACCGTGATGAAGTCGGCCTGCTTGAGCAGCTCCTCGAGGCTGACCAGGCGGACGCCCATCTGCGCGGCGCGGGCCGGCTGCAGGTAGGGGTCGTAGGCGATCAGCTCGACGCCGAACGGGGCGAGGCGCTGCGCGACCAGTTGCCCGATGCGGCCGAGTCCGAGGATGCCGACGACCTTCTCGTCGAGCTCGACACCGGTGTACTTCGAGCGCTTCCACTCCCCGCCCTTCAGCGCGGCGTGGCCCTGGGCGACGTTGCGGGCGCTGGCCAGGATCAGGGCGACCGTGTGCTCGGCGGCGCTGGTGATGTTGGAGGTCGGCGCGTTGACGACCATGACACCGGCCTTGGTGGCGGCTTCGACGTCGACGTTGTCCAGGCCGACCCCGGCTCGCGCGACGACGCGTAGGCGGGGCGCGTGGGACAGCGCCTCGGCATCCACCTGGGTGGCACTGCGCACGATGAGCGCGTCCACCTCGGCGAGAGCGGGCAGGAACTGCGCGCGGTCGGCGCCGTCGGTGTGACGGACCTCGAAGTCCGCCCCGAGCACGGCGAGACCGGCTTCGGAGAGCTCCTCTGCGACCAGGACGACGGGCTTGTTCACTGGTGGGTCCTTTGGGAAGTGCGGATGCACGGACAAGGTTCGAGTCTATCCGTGCTTGTGAAAGCACTCACGAGCGTCCGGCATGCGAGACGGAGGCGGCCTACCCACCTGGGGCTCATTCCACGCGTAGACCGCCATCTTGGTATTGATTGCAACATTTCTTGACGATTAGGCTCACTGGCTGTGTCCCACTACCTATCGTTTGTCGTATGAGCATCGGGAACCCCGCTCTCGGAGCAGTGCTCGCGCAGCACGGCAGCCCGCACCGTCTTCTGGCGGCACTGGCCGAGTGGGGCATCCTGGTGGCCGTGCGACCGGACCGCTCCGTCGTGCTCGGCACGACGCAGACCGGTGAACGCGTGCTCCTTGGTTACACCGGCCAGGACACCTACGCGCGGCACCGTGGCAACCACTCCCTGTCGGCCTGCGACGCCGACACCATCCTCGACATCCAGCGCGTCACCGGTGTGCGGGAGATCGTCATAGACGCGGCTGGGCCGGCTGCGGCCGCCATTCCGATCGAGGACCTCCAGCGTTACCTCGCCGCCACCCGGAGCGGCCCCACGCAGGCGCCCGCCCTGTCGAGCGCACTGCCCACGGCCTACGCCACCGGGGCCATGGCGACCGTCTCGCGCCAGCCCTCGGCGCCGAGCACGCCGGCCTTCGGGCGGAACGAGACGCTGACCGCCCCCGTGCCGAGCAGCGCCGAGGCGCCGCCGCGACCGTGGATCCCCGCGCCGAGGCCCCACCTCTCGGGCCCCATGCAACAGGTGGATCCCGGCTACAAGCGCTGCGAGCATCCGATTCTCCCCGCGCTGCGCGTGGCGATCTCCGAGCTGCTCCGCGACTTCCCGCTGGTGCACCACGTGTGGATCTCCGAGGCCCGCACGGTCTCCGGGTCCACCGGCATCATGCTGCACGTCAAGGTGCACATGCGGGCCGCCGAGGACATCGTGCGCGACCTGCACCGCCTGGTGCGGGCCCGGCTGCCGCAGCTCGCGGCGAGCGGCGCTCCGGTGCTCATGGCGCGGGTGGCGGACGCCCACACCGAACGCCGCATGATCGAGCTGGGCGCGCACGTCGTGTGCGCGGACGTCTCCGACTGCTGATCCCGGCTCACCCGTCGGGAAAGCGGATTCCGGGAAGCACGTGCCCCGGACGGCGTGAGCCGCCGGGGCACGAAGGGTCGTCACGCACGCCGGCGCGCCCGCTCGCGGCCGCTGTGAAGCACCGGCCCGAGGTCCGCTCACGCCCTCGGCGAACCTGCACGCGGCCGCTGTGAAGCACCGGCCCGGAAAGCCCGCTCACGCACGCCGGCGCGCCCGCTGGCGAACGGCGTGGGCCGCCGATGGGGTGGCGCTCGCCGCCCCATCACTTCAGTGCCTGATCACAGGTTGGCTGATTCACTGGCGGCCAAGCGCTTGCTGGACTGTAATGACGCCATGATCCCTGAGAGCACGGCGGCGTCCGGCCGGACCGTCCCGCGAAGCGTGCGCCTCGGCTACGGAGTGGGCTCGTTCTGCGCGGCGACGTTCAACACCGTCCCCGGCCTGCTGCTGTTGTTCTACATGACCAACATCCTCGCGGTGCCCGCGTGGCTGGCCGGCGTGGTGGTGTTCGCGCCCAAAGCATGGGATCTCGTCCTCAACCCGCTGGTCGGCCAGTGGTCGGACCGCACGGTCTCCCGCTGGGGACCCCGCCGCCCCTGGCTGCTCGCCGGCGCCGCCATCCTGCCCGTCGCCTACGCGCTGACCTTCGTCGGCCCGCCGCTGACCGGCACGCCCGCCGCCCTGTTCGTCGGGCTCTTCTTCCTCGTCGCCGCGACCGGTTTCGCGCTGTACGAGGTGCCGTACAAGGCGATGCCCGCCGAGATGACCGACGACTACCACGAACGGACCTCGCTGCTCCAGTGGCGCATGATCTTCGTGGCGATGGCGGTGGCGCTGAGCGGGATCCTCGCCCCCGCCATGGCGGCCCACTCCCTCGAGGGCTACCGCCTGATGGGCTTCGTCTTCGCGGCCATCCTGCTCGCGGCCATGCTCGGCACGTTCTGGGGTACGGCCCGCGCGCCGCTCACGGGCGTCACCGAGCCGGAGGCGAGCCTGCGGACACAACTGGCCTCCGCCCGGAACAGCCGTCCGTTCATGTGGTTGCTCGGCCTGTCCAGCGCGCAGACCCTCGCCGCGGGCGCGATGCTCGCCGGGGCCCCGTACTTCGCCGCCTACACCCTGGGCGACCCCGGCGCGACCAGCACACTGTTCGCCGCGCTGGTGGGGCCCCTGCTGGTCACGATGCCCCTGTGGGTGTGGCTGGCCCGCAAGATGGACAAGCGCGGCGCCATGATCCTGTCGGGCGTGCTCTTCCTCGGCGGCGCGCTGCTGGCGGCGCTGACGCCGTTCCTCGGCGCGCTGTACGCCCATCTGATGGTCGTGGTGGTCGGCATCGGCTACGCCGGGCTCCAGCTCCTGCAGTTCTCCATGCTGGCCGACGTGATCGCCTACGAGTCCGCCCTGAGCGGCAGGCGCCGCGGCGGGGTGTTCACCGGCCTGTGGACGGCCGCCGAGAACGCGGTGAGCGCGCTCGGCGCGCTGATCGTCGGGGCGGTGCTCGGCATCGGAGGGTTCCTCTCCTCCGACCCCGAGCACCCGGTCACCCAGCCGGGCAGCGCCCTGACCGCGGTGGTCGTGGCCGAGACGGTCATCCCGGCCGCGATCATCCTGCTCGGCATCCTCATGACCCTGAAGTACGACCTGACCGCCGAGCGCCTGGCCGAGGTCGTACCGCCCCAGGTCACGTCATCCGACGCGCCAGCGTGATCCTCGTCCGCGCGAACAGGGCGGCCACCAGCCCCGCCACCAGCGGGAACACCACGACGAGCAGCACCACGGTCGCCCAGGGAACGACGAGCACCGGCGTGGAAACCCCCTCAGGTGTCCATGGGCCCGGTACACGCTGCGACGACGCGAGGGCCTCGGAGGCGCCGGGGACGAACCCGGCGACGATCCCCGTCGCCACGCCGATCCCGGCGATGAACCACGCCTGGCCGAAAGTCACCAGCCGCCGCACCCCAGGTGCCGCGCCGACCGCTCCGAGGGTCGACATGTCGGGCCTGGCGTCGGCCACGGCCAGCCCGGTGGCGGCGAACGTGCCGCCGAGGGCGAGCAGGATCGCCCCCACGGTGACGAACAGCTCCACGAGCGGATAGACGCTGCGGTACCCCCGCTCCACCTGGACACCGACGTCGGGAGCCATCGTCTGGAGCGCGTCGGCGACCCGCTCCTCCTCGGCCGGCGTCACCGTGTGGCGTTCCGGGTCCACGACGAGGCGGTACAGCTGGGGCTTCAACCCCAGATCGGTGGCGAGCCGCATCGGCAGCAGAGCGCCGACGGTGTCGGGCCGCGCCGGGCTCGTCTCGATCGCGGGAACGTCCACCACGCGGTCCTTGGCCTCGTTGCCGGTGATGGTGAGCGTCGCTCTGCCCCCCGTCACCACGTCCGGAAGGAAGACCACCGCCTTGCCTGCCGCCAGCGCCGCCGCGGCCGCGGAGTCATCGCGACCGGTCAGGTAACGCAGAAGGTCGGGCCCTCCCATCTGTATGTCGTTGAGAACGCCGGTCCACATCTCCCGCTCACAGGAGTCGGAATGCGGTTTCTGACGGCATGTCGCCGATCGCATCTGGACGCTGTACCTGTCGCCCCCGGGATAGGCCGGCCGGTACACCTCCGTCAGCGGCACGCCCGGAAGCTCCGGCTGGACGACCCCCCGCAGCCGGGCCGCCTGATTCTGGTCCAGAGCACGAGACGCGTCGACGGTGAGCGCTCCGTACGCCTCCGACGGCCGATAGCCGGCCGCCGCTCGCGCGTCCCCGCTGTGCCAGATGATCAGCATCATCATCAGGGCGGCCACCGTCGCGCTCACGGCGGCGACGGCGGGTGCGGTACGGCCCCGGTTGCGAGTGGCGTCCCGAGCGGCCAGCCGGAAGGGCAGCGGCAGCCGGGCGACGAGGCCCCCGGCGACTCCTATCAGCCACGGGGTCAGGAGGACGACCCCCAGCATCTCCAGCAGCAGTCCGCCGGTCAGAGCGACGTTGGTGTCCAGGCGCCAGCGCAACGGAGGGCCGGCCCAGCGCCGGATCGTGATCAGGGCGATCCCGAGGACGAGCAGCGCGAGACCGGCGAGCGGCCACCCCCGCCGCGGCTTCGGCTCGCCACGCAGCCCGGCCAGGGCGCGTACCAGATCGGTGCGACCGGCCTGCAGGGCCGGTACGACCGCCGCCAGCACCGCGCTCAGCAACCCGAGGCACGCGACGGCGGCGACCTCCGGGACCGGCACGTCGTACGGGCCGGCCACCGAGCCGTTGTAGGCCTCCACCGGCGGGACGGCCGCCCAGGCGGCGGCGAGGCCCCCCACCACACCGAGGACCACCGCGCAACCGCCCAGCACCAGGCCGTCCGCGAGGACGATCGAGCGCAGGTGGCGTGCGGAGGCGCCCTGCGCGCCGATCAGCGCCAGTTCGCGCCGGCGCCGCCGCAGCCCCACGGCGAACGCCGGGCCGGCGAGCAGGACGACCTCCAGGACGATCATCGTGACGAGAAGGCCGCTGACGACGAGCTGGTCACTCGGCTTCCTCCACACGTAGTTGTCAAGCCTGGAGTGCGGATAGGGCTGCCCGGAGATGATGCTCCGTGACCGCATTACCACCCCCTGGGCGTTCAGCCGATCGAGATCGGCCCAGGTGAGAGGCGCCGGGGTGTCGACGAGCCACTGGGTGGCCGTCCGGTCCGCCCGTTCGTCGGGAAGGGCGATCACCAGGTCACGGTTGAGGCGGTTCAGGTCGTCGGCCACGCCCACCACGCGGTAGGCCACGGGGGACGGGGAGAGCGACAGCGTCGCGCCGACGCCGACTCCGTGCCGGGCGAGCCATCCCGACACGAGCACCTCGTCAGGGGTCTTCGGGAGACGGCCCCGCCTGAGGTAGATCATGCCTCGCGTCAGGGGGTCGCGCACGTCCAGCTCCGTCACCGGCGTGGGGTTGAGCCACTTGCCGGAGTAGGAGCGGGAGCCGGTCCATATGGGGATGGCCCGGCTGCCCGGGGGCAGCAGACGCACGATCTCGGCGGTGCTCCACGGCGTCCCTGCCAAGGGAGGAGCTTTGTGCTTCGTTTCCCAATTGATCCCCCCGGGGTCCTGCCCGACGGCTCGCCTCGGACCGGAAGGGACGATGAGGCGGGCGTCGGCGGTGCCGAGCTCGCGGCTCAGGGATTCGGCCGGAGTGAGGTCGAACGTGTTGATCAGCGTGACCAGGGCCGTGATGACCAGCACCGGGAGGCCGATCATGACGAGCACCAGGGCGCTCCTGCCCTTGGCGCGCCAGGCGTCGCGGCGGGAGATGCGCAGGGCGGCACGGAAGGCGCTGAGCCCGCCGCCTGCGCGCCCCGCCGCCCGGGAGCTCGGCCGGCTCATTCTCCGGCCTCGCGGATCCGGCCGCTCGCGGCCGCCACCGGCCCGCCGCCCGTGCTGTCGACGATCTCGCCGTCGCGCAGGAAGACGACCCGGTCGGCCCAGGCGGCCAGGCGGGGCTCGTGGGTCACCAGCAGCACCGCCGCCCCCGCGTCGCAGCGGGCGCGGAGCAACGCCAGGACGTCCTCGCCGGTCGCGGAGTCGAGGGCGCCGGTCGGCTCGTCGGCCAGCAGCAGGCGCCGCTCCCCCACCAGCGCGCGGGCGATGGCCACCCGCTGCCGCTGCCCGCCGGAGATCTCGTCCGGGAAGCGGTCGGCGATCTCGCCCATCCCCACCTCTCCCAGGGCGGCCACGGCCTCACGCCGCGCCTCCCGGGTCCGTACGCCGTCGAGCTCGCGCGGCAGCATGACGTTCTCGGCGGCGGTCAGGGACGGGATCAGGTTGAGGTCCTGGAAGACGTAGCCGACGTGCCGGCGGCGGCTCGCCGCGAGTCGCCCGGCCGGCAGGGTGGCGAGGTCGACGCCCTCGACGGCGACCGTCCCGGAGGTGGGCCGGTCGAGTCCGCCCGCGAGGTTGAGCAGAGTGGACTTGCCCGACCCGGAGGGCCCCATCACCGCGACCAGCTCTCCGGCCGCGACCTCCAGGCTCACCTCCCGGAGGGCGGGTACGGCCTGCGGGCCCGCGCCGTGGACGCGGCTCACGGCGGCTAACCGGAGGACCGGTTCAGTCGTCATTTCGTGGTCTCCTGGGAAGTGGCGATGACGGCCTCGCAGTGGTCGAGCCAGCGCTGCTCGGCCTCGGCCTGGAAGATCATGGAATCGAGCACGAGCCGCTGGGCGGCCCCCGTCTCGGCGCGCTTGGCGCGGGTGAGCTCCTGCAGAGTGCGCATGGTGGCGGTGCGCTGGGTCTGGACGACCTGGCGGACGTCGACCCCGGGGGCGGTGACGGCCATGGCGAGCTTGATCACCAGCTCGTCGCGGGGCCGGTCGGCCTGCGCGATGGGGGTGCCGAACCACCGCTCCAGCTCCGACCGGCCCTTGCCGGTGATGGCGTACACCACGCGGCCCTGGTCGTCCTGCTCCCCGGGGTCCACCAGCCCGTCGCGCTCCATCCGGGAGAGCGTCGTGTAGACCTGGCCGATGTTGAGGGGCCAGGTCGCCCCCGTCGACGTCTCGAACTCCGCGCGCAACTGGTAGCCGTACCTCGGCCCCTGCGTCAGCAGGGCGAGCAGGCCGTGTCGGATCGACATGGATACCGAGTATGCATACCGAGTATGCCCGACGCAACAGATCCCGCATATTCTGGACACCCAGCCGTTGCCAGCCCGATACTCAGGACATGAGCTCGACGCACCCGCCTGTGCGCGCCTCCGACGGGGACCGTGATCGCGCGATCAACGAGCTCCGCGATCATGCCGTCGAAGGGCAGATCTCACACGACACCTTCCTCGGCCGCGTCGACCGGGCGCTGCGTGCCCGCAGTCGTTTCGAGCTGAACGACCTCGTCTCCGACCTGCCTCCACGTGGCAGGTGGCGTCGCCGGCTCACCGAGGCGGTCTCGTCGATCTCCGATCTGACCACGCGCCTGGAGAGCGCCTGGCGGCGTCCCCGGCTCCCCCGGCTCGCCCTCCCGGACGACAGCCGCACGCGGTACGTCGTCGGGCGGGGCTCCGACTGCGACCTGGTGCTGACCGATCTCACCGTGTCACGGGTGCACGCCGAGCTGCGCCGCGAGAGCGAGGCCTGGCTCCTGGTCGACCTCGGCTCCCTCAACGGCACCCGCCTCAACGGCTGGCGCCTCGTCGGTCCGGCACGCGTACGGGCGGGCGACGAGATCTCCTTCGGCGAGTGCGCCTTCCTGCTCGCCACCCCGCAGTAGACGTACGCTCTCCCCACACAGCCGACGCCGCGCCCCCGGCCCGTGGGCGTGCGCGTGTCCGGCCACGGCAAAAACGGGCGAAATACGAAGATTTCCGTATTGCCGTCCGGCCGAGGGTTCTCGATGATCGCGACATGATCCGGGCCACACACCTCTGGAGGAACCCCGTGCGGATGCCCCGACGACCGGCCGGACTGCTGACGGCGGCGTTGCTGACCCTATCCCTGACCTGGGCATCGGGCGCGGCCGTCGCCCCGGCGAACGCCGACGACCCGGCCCCCGGCGTCACCGACCTGGTCAAGGACATCGACCAGGTCCTCAACGCCTCCAACCTCACCGTGGCCCGCGCCGGCGTGGTGATCAAGAACGCCGCCACCGGCGAGCAGCTCTACGCGCAGGACCCGGGCAAGGTGTTCATCCCGGCCTCGAACACCAAGCTGCTGACCTCGGCCGCCGCGGTGGACACCCTGGGCCTCGACTACCGCTTCACCACGAGCGTGCTGAACTCCGGGCGCCGCCTCGGCTCGACCCTCGCCGGAGACCTCTACCTCAAGGGCACCGGCGACCCCACCATGCTCGCCGCCGACTACGACGGGCTGGCCGCCAAGGTCGCCGAGTCGGGCGTCAAGCTGGTCACGGGCAAGCTGATCGCCGACGACACCTGGTTCGACGACGCGCGGCTCGGCACCGACTGGGCGTGGGACGACGAGTCGTACTACTACGCCGCCCAGATCTCCGCGCTCACCGCCTCACCGGACACCGACTACGACGCCGGCTCGGTGATCGTGTCGGTCTCCCCCGGCGACGCCCCCGGCGCACCGGCCAAGGTGACCACCACCCCGGAGACCGACTACCTGCAGATCGAGAACCACGCCACCACCGGCAGCGAGACCGACGTCCTGGTCGAGCGCGTGCACGCCACCAACAAGGTCGTCATCACCGGCACGGTCGCCGGCAAGTACGACGAGTGGGTCGCCGTGTGGGACCCGACGGCGTACGCCGCCTCCCTGTTCAGGAAGGCACTGGCCAAGCACGGCGTGCGGGTCCTCGGCCCGACGGGCCGGGGCGCGGCCCCCGAGGCGGCCAAGAGCGTCACCGAGCACCAGTCGATGCCGCTCGGGCAGCTGCTCGTGCCGTTCCTGAAGCTCAGCAACAACATGCACGCCGAGATCCTCACCAAGGCGATGGGCCGCAAGGTCTCCGGCAAGGGCACCTGGGACGCCGGCCTGGCCGTCACCCGGGCCTTCGCCAACAAGAACGGCATGAAGAACCTGCGGCTGCGTGACGGCTCCGGCCTGTCCCGGCTCGACGGCTTCACCCCCGGCGAGCTGACGGCGTATCTGATCACCATGAAGTCCAAGCCGTGGTTCCAGACCTGGTACGACGCGCTGCCGATCGCGGGCAACGCCGACCGCATGACGGGCGGCACCCTGCGCAGTCGCATGGCGGGCACCCCGGCGGCGAACAACGTGCACGCCAAGACCGGCTCGCTGACCAGCGCGACCAGCCTGTCGGGCTACGTCACCAGCGCGGACGGCGAGCCGCTGGTGTTCTCGATCATGACCAACGGATACCTGACCGGCAACCCGAAGACCAGTGTGGAGGACGCCATCGCGGTACGGCTGGCGAAGTTCAGCCGCAACGCCCCGGCGGACGTCACCGCGCCGCAGCTGAGGACCGCCTCCCCGCAGACGGGCGAGGACACCGGCCTCGAATGCTCCTGGCTCAAGCCCGTCCAGTGCTGATCACAGCCCATAAAGCGGGTAGACCCACCCTCTAACGACAAACCGGCTCCGTCCCACGCTAAACGGGACGGAGCCGGTTTGTCTTCTACAAAGCCGTGCGAAAGGCTTACTTCTCCTTGAGCCAGCTCATCATCGGGCGGAGCTTGGCGCCGGTCTTCTCGATCGGGTGCTCGGCCAGCTCCTCGCGGTACTTGCGGAAGTTGCTCTGGCCGCCGTCGAACTCGTCGACCAGCTCACGGGCGAACGCGCCGGACTGGATCTCGCCGAGGATGCGCTGCATCTCCTTCTTGGTCTCCGGGGTCACCACGCGCGGGCCGCGGGAGTAGCCGCCGTACTCGGCGGTGTCGGAGACCGACCAGTACATCTTGGAGATGCCGCCCTCGTACATGAGGTCGACGATGAGCTTCATCTCGTGGAGGCACTCGAAGTAGGCGACCTCGGGCTGGTAGCCCGCCTCGACCAGGGTCTCGAAACCGGTCTTGATCAGCTCGGACACGCCGCCGCACAGCACGGCCTGCTCGCCGAACAGGTCGGTCTCGGTCTCCTCGGTGAAGGTGGTCTTCAGGGCGCCGGCGCGGGTGCCGCCGATCGCCTTGGCGTACGACAGCACGAGCGGCCAGGCGTTGCCGGTGGCGTCACGCTCGACGGCGACCAGACACGGGACGCCGCGGCCGGCGGTGAACTGGCGGCGGACCAGGTGGCCCGGGCCCTTCGGCGCCACCATGGCGACGTCGACGCCCTCGGGCGCCTCGATCAGGCCGTAGCGGATGTTGAGGCCGTGCCCGAAGAACAGCGCGTCGCCCTCGACGAGGTTCGGTGCGACGTGCTCGGCGTACAGGTGACGCTGGATGTGGTCGGGCGCGAGGATCATGATCAGGTCGGCCTCTTCGGCCGCCTCGCTCGGGGTGACGACGCGCAGGCCGTCGTTCTCGGCCTTCTCGCGGCTCTTGGAGCCCTCGGGAAGACCGACACGGACGTCCACGCCGGAGTCGCGCAGCGACAGCGCGTGGGCGTGGCCCTGGCTGCCGTACCCAAGCACGGCCACGTGCCGGCCCTGGATGACCGACAGGTCGGCGTCGTCGTCGTAGAAGATCTCAGTCACTGGGTTTGCCTTTCGTGGTTTCGTACGGCTCGCACCCGCACGCCTTGCGGCTTACGCGCTGCGGTCCAGGGCCCGGAGCGAGCGGTCGGTGATGGAACGGGCACCGCGGCCGATGGCCACCATGCCGGACTGGACGAGCTCCTTGATACCGAACGGCTCCAGCACCCTGATGAAGGCGTCGAGCTTGTCCGGCGTGCCGGTGACCTCGATGGTCACCGCGTCCGTGGCGACGTCCACGCACCGGGCGCGGAACAGCTGCACGAGCTCCAGCACGTTGGACCGGGTCTCGGCGTCGGCCTTGACCTTGATGAGGGTCAGCTCCCGCTGCACGGACTGGGCGGGATCGAGCTCAACGATCTTGATCACGTTCACGAGCTTGTTGAGCTGCTTGGTGACCTGCTCCAGCGGGAGCTCGGCGACGTTGACGACGATGGTCATCCGCGAGATGTCGTCGTGCTCCGTCGGCCCGACCGCCAGCGAGTCGATGTTGAAACCGCGCCTGCTGAACAGCGCGGCGACGCGGGCGAGCACGCCCGGCTTGTTCTCGACGAGAACCGACAGCGTGTGGCGGCTCATGCCTTCCCTCCTGCGAAACCCGTGCCGACGGCGGACTGAGTGAGGCTCACTGCTCCTCCTCGTTGTCCCACACGGGCGCCATGTCCCGAGCGATCTTGATCTCGTCGTTGCCGGTTCCGGCGGCCACCATGGGCCAGACCATGGCGTCCTTGTGGACGACGAAGTCGATCACCACGGGGACGTCGTTGACCTCCATGGCCTTGCGGATGGTCGCGTCGACGTCCTCGGGGCGCTCGCACCGCAGGCCGACACAACCGTACGCCTCCGCCAGCTTCACGAAGTCGGGAATCCGGCGGACGGTCTGCAGGTCGGTGTTGGAGTAGCGCTGCTCATAGAACAGCGTCTGCCACTGCCGGACCATGCCGAGGTTGCCGTTGTTGATGACGGCCACCTTGATCGGCACCCCTTCGAGGGCGCAGGTGGCGAGCTCCTGGTTGGTCATCTGGAAGCAGCCGTCGCCGTCGATGGCCCAGACGGTGGCGTCGGGCCGGCCCATCTTGGCGCCCATCGCCGCCGGGACCGCGAAGCCCATCGTGCCCGCGCCACCGGAGTTGATGAACGTGCCGGGGTTCTCGTACTTGACGAACTGCGCGGCCCACATCTGGTGCTGCCCGACGCCGGCCAGGTAGAAGGCGTCGGGACCGACGATCTCGCTGAGGCGCTCGATGACGTACTGCGGGGCCAGGGAGCCGTCCTCGAAAGCGTCGTACCCGAGCGGGTAGGTCTCCTTGTAGCCGTTGAGCACCTTCCACCAGGCGGTGTGGTCGCCCACCCGGCCCTCGGCGTGCTCGTGCTTCACCGCCGCGATGAGCTCGGTGAGGACCTCGCGGCAGTCGCCCACGATCGGGACGTCGGCGTGGCGGTTCTTGGAGATCTCGGCCGGGTCGATGTCGGCGTGGATGACCTTGGCGTGCGGCGCGAAAGTGTCGAGCCGGCCGGTGACACGGTCGTCGAACCGGGTGCCGAGCGCGATGAGCAGGTCACTGCGCTGCAGCGCGCCGACGGCGGCGACGGTGCCGTGCATGCCGGGCATGCCGAGGTGCTGGGGGTGGCTGTCGGGGAAGGTGCCCCTGGCCATCAGCGTCGTGGTCACCGGGATGCCGGTGAGCTCGGCCAGCTCGGCCAGCTCGGCCGACGCGCGCGCCTTGTGGACGCCGCCGCCGACGTAGAGCACCGGGCGCTTGGACTCCACCAGGAGACGCGCGGCCTCCCTGATCTGCTTGGAGTGCGGCCGGGTGACCGGGCGGTAGCCCGGCAGGCGCATGACCGGCGGCCAGGAGAACGCCGTGGTCGCCTGCAGGGCGTCCTTGGAGATGTCGACCAGCACGGGACCGGGACGACCCGTGGAGGCGATGTGGAACGCCTCGGCGATGATGCGGGGGATGTCGTCGGCGTCGGTCACCAGGAAGTTGTGCTTGGTGATCGGCATGGTGATGCCGCAGATGTCGGCTTCCTGGAAGGCGTCGGTGCCGATGAGCGGCGACACGACCTGGCCGGTGATCGCGACGATCGGCACCGAGTCCATGTAGGCGTCGGCGATGGCGGTCACGAGGTTGGTGGCGCCGGGGCCGCTGGTGGCCATGCACACCCCGACCTTGCCGGTCGCCTGCGCGTACCCCTCGGCGGCGTGGCCGGCCCCCTGCTCGTGCCGTACGAGCACGTGCCGGACCTTGGTCGAGTCGTAGAGGGGATCGTAGGCGGGCAGGATGGCACCGCCGGGGATCCCGAACACCGTGTCGACCCCGACGTGCTCCAGCGCCCTCACAAGGGCCTGTGCACCTGTCATCTCTTCGGTCATCGGCTCGTTTCCTTGGTGGCTGAGCTGGGTGTGGCCATAAAAAATGCCCCGCTCGCCGGAGAGGCGATGCTGGGGCTGCGCGCAGGCTGGGGACTCTTCGTCAGCGACCTGCGCGCCGGCGAAGTACTACGCCCTCAGGCAGAGCCCGCATGAGCCCTGCAATCGAGTCCCCAGTGATACGCATGCCGCAACGATAGCCCCTGACACATCTGAGGTGTCAAATCCCCGGACACAAGTCTCACGATATGGGATGCCGGGCCGTGCCCGCGACCGGGGGCACGGGACCGGCGTCCCGGCCGCGGCGTTCCAGGTCAGGCGGTGTTCTGCAGCGGCGACAGGCTCGTGCGCATGAGGGAGTCGACGCCCCTGGCCGCCATCGGCCGCGCCACGAGGAATCCTTGGCCACGCGTGCAGCCCATCTCGCGAAGCAGCTCCAGCTGCTCGGGCCGCTCGATGCCCTCGGCGACGACGATCAGCCCGAGGTCGTGGCCGAGCCGCACGATGGTGCGCGTCAGCAGCGACAGCGTCTCGTCGCGCCCGAGGCCCGAGACGAACGATGGGTCGATCTTGATCATGTCGACGGGGAGCTGCCGGAGGAAGGCCAGGGAGGCGTACCCGGTGCCGAAGTCGTCGATGGCCAGCCGCACGCCGAGGGCGCGCAGCTCGGTGAGGCGCTTGACGACCTCCTCGGCGTCCTCGACGAGCATCTCCTCGATCACTTCGAGGGTGAGGGCGCTGGGGGGCAGGCCGCTCTCGTCGAGCGCCGACCGTACGGTCTCGACGAACCGGGGCGCGGTGATCTGCCGGGTGGACAGGTTGAGCGACAGCCCGATGTCCCAGGAGGAGGCCCGCCAGGCGGCCACCTCGCGGCACGCCTCACGCAGGATCCACTCGCTCAGCGGGACGATCAGCCCGGTGTCCTCGGCCGCGCCGAGGAACTGCTGCGGCGGGACGAACGTGCTCCCGCGCCACCACCGCACCAGGGCCTCCACGGCCGTCACGCGGGAGGTCGCGAGGTCGACCACCGGCTGGTACTCGACGGCGAACTGGCCGGCGAGCAGCGCCCGCTGGAGGTCGGCGGCGAGCTCCAGGCGTCGTACGACGTCGGCGTGCATGTGGGCGGCGAACACCTCGACCCGGCGCCCGCCGAGCTCCTTGGCGCGGGTCATGGCGACGTCGGCGTTGCGGATGAGGTCGCCCGCGGGCACGCCGTCCTCGGCGAAGGCGACCCCGACGCTGGCGGTGAGCGCGATGTCGCGGTCGGCGACGCGGAACGGCTCGGAGGAGACCGCCCGCACCAGCCGCTCGGCCAGGTCGATGGCCGACTGCGCGTCGGTCGTGCCCGAGCCGCCGGAACCGCCCGAACCGGACTCCAGGAGCACGGCGAACTCGTCGCCGCCCCACCGGGCCAGGGTGTCGTCGGAGCGCACCGCCGAACGCAGCCGCCGCGCGGCCTGGCTGAGGAGGTAGTCGCCACTGGCGTGGCCGACGGAGTCGTTGACGCCGGTGAACCCGTCGAGGTCGACGAAGACCACCACGGTGCGGCCCGACGCCTTGCGCGCCAGGACCTCGCGGGTGCGCTCCTCGAAGTAGGCGCGGTTGGGCAGGCCGGTGACGCCGTCATGGAAGGTCAGGTGGGCGACCTGGTTGCGCAGGGCCACCTGGTCGCTGACGTCGCGGGTGGAGATGAGGACGAGGTCCTCCCCCTCGTGGGGGTGGCGGGTGGCGACGGACTCGGCGGGCCGCCAGGTGCCGTCGGCGGCGCGTACGCGGCAGGAGACGCGGCACGCGCCCTGCCGTTCGGACGCCGCCTCGTCGTCGGCGGTCATCGTCCGCAGCGCGACCTGCACGCCCGGCGCGTCCTCCGAGTGGACGTAGTCGAAGATCGAGCGCCCCACCAGCTCGTCGGGACGGTAGCCGTACAGGGTCTCGACCCCGGCCCCCATCTCGCGGATCATGCCGTCGTGGTCGCAGACGAGGACGACGTCCCCGGCGTTCTCGGCCAGGTGCATGAGCCGGCGCTCGCCGGACTCGACCGTGCCGCGCATGCTCGTGGCCTCCAGGGACAGCACGAAGACCTTGGCGAGCAGCACGAGCACCACCGAACCGGCGACGATCGGCAGCACGGCCACCGGCGGTCCGGGCCTGCTCGTGAGCACCTTCACGGCGAGGACGACGGTGGCCACCGCCGCGAGCACGAGCGGCGCCCCCTCGACGATCAGCCAGGCGGCGGGACGGGCCGGGCGTGAGCGGTCGCCCGCCCACGGCACGGCCGCGAGCAGCAGGAACGCCACCGGGGCCACCATGCCCGCGACCACGGGCGGCGCGCCCCCGCCGGTCATGCGGGAGACCGCCGTGGCGAACTCCTCCACGGTGATCGCCGCCAGCGCGAGCAGCGCGGCCAGCCCGACCCGTCTGCCGGCGGAGCGCGCTGCCAGCACGGCGGGCGCCACGGCGCAGGTCGCGGCCAGGCACAGCACCGGGGACGCGAGCGTGATGGGCTCGTCGGCCTTGGCGTAGACGGGCGCCAGTAACGTGACCCAGCCGATCGTGAACAGCGACGCCGCGCCGACGTAGGCGTTGGTGACGTAGTGGAGCAGCGACCTGCCGTACGCGGGCCGGCGCGCGCTGCGTCCGGCGCCGATGGCGAGCAGCAGGGTGCCGACGAGCGACAGCACGTCGGCGAAGGTGAGCGCGAACGGCGTGCCGTCGGCCACCGGCCGTACCCCGACGCCCACCAGCCAGGTGATCGCGCCCGAGGCGAGCCAGCGCCACGAGGAGGACCGGCGCGGCGAGCGCGGCGTGATCCGCACGGAGGCGACCAGGAGCGAGACGGCCGCGACGAGGCCCGTCACCACCCCGGCCACCGCCGTGACGACGGTGGAGTGCCCGTCGACCAGCAGGGCAGCCGCAAGGGCCACCGCGCCGAGCCCGGCGGCGGCGGTCAACGGGACCCTTGGGTCACGAAGGCCGTTCAACATCGTCGCCCATGCGGCTCATCCCTGTCACATCGCCAGTGTCGCGCCCGCCCGGCGGCGCAGGAGGCGGCAACCGCTCAGTCGTCACCGATCTGATAACCGCGGATCGGTGGCGCGATTAGGACTCACCGTACGCATGCGAGGTCACGAGGCAGCCACGGTACGGGTTTGCTTTTCTATCGGTCGCAGTCAGGAAGCGATGTCAAGGCTGTCAGTAGGAGCCCGTGATCACGTTGTTCAGCGGTTCCCCGGACATGTATCTCAATATTTGAGACCGGACGAGTTTACGGGTGCGCCGCACGGAGGCGGGGGTGCTGCCGGCCACATGGGGGGTGATGAAGACCCCGGGAGCCGTCCACAAGGGGTGGCCCGGGGGAAGCGGCTCGGGGTCGGTCACATCGAGGGCGGCCCGCAGCCGTCCCTTCCGGAGCTCGGCCACCAGCGCGTCGGTGTCGACCACGGGGCCGCGGGCGGCGTTGACCAGCAGAGCGCCGTCCTTCATCCGCTCGAGGAAGCCGGCGTCCACCAGGCGGGCCGTGCCCGTGGTCGAGGGCACCAGCAGCACCACGACGTCGGCCTCCGGCAGCAGGCGGGGCAGTTCGTCCTCGCCGTGCACCCCCTCGCGGGCCGAGCGCGCCACCCGGACGACCTCCACCTCGAACCCCTCGAGGCGGCGCTCCAGCGCCTGGCCGATGGAGCCGTACCCCACGATCAGCACCGTCGAGTCGGCCAGCACGCCCGTGTGGTGGTAGGCCCACTCGCCGCGCTCCTGGGCCGCCGTGAAGGCGGGGAAGTCGCGCAGCACCGCGATCATGGCCCCCACCGCCCACTCGGCCGTCCCCGCTTCGTGCACCCCGCGCGCGTTGCACAGGACGGCCCCCTCGGGCAGGTGAGGGAGGTAGGGGTCCACGCCGGCCGTCACGGTCTGCAGGAGGCGGAGCCCGGACATGCGCTTGAGCAGCTCGGGGGTCGGACGCGGGGGGATCAGCGGAGGGATCCACACCTCGACCTCCTCGGCGCCCTCCGGCGGCAGCGGGCCGCCGTCGTAGAGCACGCACTCCACGTCGGGAAGGTCGGTCAAGACTTCGGCGATGGCCTGCGACGGAGCCCAAATCTTCATGACCGTTAACCCTAACCAGGCCCTCCCGAGGCCGTGAACCTCGCCTCCGGGGCAGGAGTATGGAGTCACGGAGGAGGTTTCATCATGGCGAAGCAATCGTCGCGCCCACGTACCGCCGCCGGACGGGCACTGGCGACGGCGGTGACGGTCGCGCTGCTCGGCGGGTGCACGGCCGGGACGGCCGCCCGCACGGACGGGACGACCGGTCGTACCGGCCTATCGGACGCGGGGAAGGACGGCGGCACGGCGGCGCCGTCCCGGCTCACCGACGACCCCGCGCGCCCCGCGCCCGGCACCCCGCGGACGCTGGTCGAAGGCCTGGCCGTACCGTGGGGCATGGCCTTCCTGCCCGGCGGCGACGCGCTGGTGACCGAACGCGACTCGGCGCGCCTGCTACGCGTCACCCCCGCCGGCAAGGCGAGCGAGGTGGGGGTCGTCCAGGGCGCGTCCCCGAGCGGGGAGGGCGGCCTGCTCGGCGTCGCCGTCTCCCCCAGGTTCGGCCGGGATCACCATGTCTTCGTGTACTTCACCTCGGCCTCCGACAACCGCATTGTGCGCTACCGCTACGACGGCGGCCTGACGGACCCGGTGACCATCGTCAGCGGCATCCCGAAGGGGAACATCCACAACGGGGGCCGCCTGGCGTTCGGCCCCGACGGCCACCTCTACGCCTCCACCGGCGAGACCGGCGAGCGGTCGCTCGCACAGGACAAGAACTCCCTGGCCGGCAAGATCCTGCGCATGACCCAGGACGGGAAACCCGCGCCGGGCAACCCGTTCGGCACACTGGTGTGGACCTACGGCCACCGCAACGTCCAGGGCATGGCCTGGGACCCGCAGGGGCGCATGTACGCCTCGGAGTTCGGCCAGGACACCTGGGACGAGGTCAACCGCATCCAGAAGGGCCACAACTACGGCTGGCCCGAGGTCGAGGGCTTCGGCGGCGACGGCCGCTACACCGACCCGCTGCTCACCTGGCGTACCTCCGAGGCCTCCCCCTCCGGCATGGCCTACGCCGACGGTTCGCTGTGGGTCGCGGCGCTGCGCGGCCGGCGCCTCTGGCAGGTCCCGCTGACCGGCGACGGCCGCGTGGGCAAGCCCGTCCCGTGGTTCGAGGACCGGTACGGCCGGCTGCGCGCGGTGGCGACGTCCCCGAAGGGAGGGTTGTACCTCGGGACGAGCAACAAGGACGGCCGCGGCGACCCCAAGCCGGGCGACGACCACATCCTGCTCGTCCCACTCGGCACCCATTAGCCGAACCCTCCGGGGTGGCTCCGGCGCCGCCGTAGGTCGCTCAGCCCGGGTTCGTGGCGGCGGTGGGCTCCGCCTGGATCTCCCAGCCGTCGTCGGAGAGCCTGAACGCCGTCCTGTCCACGCCGCCGTCCGCCGAGGACGTCGCCTCGGAGGAGGCCGAGTGCCTCTGCTCGCACACGACCTTCGGCTGGGGGTCGTACACGGTGGTGCGGGGCTTGTCCCGCATGAACTCCTTGCCGTCCTTGTAGAACACCCGGACGACGGTGACGGTGAACCCCGGCCCGCCCTCCATCGGGATGCAGCCCGGGGTGTCGTCGTAGATGGTCTCCGGCTGGGTCACGGCGGTCCGGTCGGAGGTCTCCGCCTCGATCCGGTCGTACTTCTTGGTGCTCCACAGGGCCACCGTCACCGAGGTGTCGGAGACGGACGTGTCGATCAGTACCCCGTTGTCGGTGTCGTTGCGCCACTGCAGGTCCGGGTCGGGGTAGGCCACGGTGGCGTCCCTTCCGGCGGGGAAGCGCGAGATGTAGAAGGCGTGCGGGCTGCGGTCGATCTCTTGGAGGCCGGCGAGGAAGACCGCGTTGTACATGGTGCCGGCGAGCTGGGAGATGCCGCCGCCCGTCGCGACGACCAGCCGGTCGCCCTCGACGGACTGCGCGGGAACGAAGCCCCGCTCGGGGTCCGGGTCACCGACGACGGCGTTCAGCGAGAAGGTCTCCCCCGGCTTCACCAGCATGCCGTCCACCAGCTCGGCGGCCTTGCGGATGTTGGTCACCCTGGGGGCGCAGCAGGGGAAGTAGGTGGTGAACTCGGCGACCTTCTCATGCACGCCGAGCTTCAGGGCGCCCTCGTCGGTCAGCTGGGGCCGGGTGATGGCGAGGGACACCGGGATCGTACGGCTGCCGCCCTGGGTGACGACCTTGACCACCGCTCCCGCCAGCGCGGCGGCGTCGATCCCCTTGCCGACATGGGCGTGTACGAGCTTGGGCTTGCCGTTCTCGATCGTGAAGCCCGCCTCACGCGGTGCCGCGGCGACGCCGACGAGCCTGGTCTCCAGGCCGGCGACCGCCTTGGCGGCGTCGAACCTCGGCCCGACGGTCCCGTGATCGTCGGCCTCGAAGGTGAGGTGGGCCGCGATGACCTTGGTGGACAGGTGGGCGCTCCGGCCGCCGTTCACCAGGGTGATCGGGGAGGAGACCGCCCGTCGCGCCGTCTCCATGGCGTCGGTGAAGGCCCGCTCCTTCGCCTTGGGGTGGTCGGGTGTGACGATCAGGCTGACCGAGGCCGGGATGTTGGCGAAGGCGCGCTTGATCGCCTCGCCGGTCGCCGGCCGGTCGAGGACCATCCCCTCCTTGGGCGGGATCACCTTCGGGACGGTGCCTTCGTAAAGGATCTTCCCCTCGGCGGCGGGCCGGTCGACCTGCTTGGCGATCTCGCGGATGCGGCGGGCGAACTTGTCGGAGTTCAGGGAGAGCCGGAGCGGCAGATGACGGTCTCCGGTCATGGCCTGCCAGACCGCTGCGGGGCTCGGGTAGCCGGTCTGCGCCTCGGCGACGGTGGCCTGGGCGTCGATCGTCAGGCCGGCGTCGCGCGGGTCCAGCGTGTCGATGCGCCGGCCGTTCAGGAACAGCCCGATCACCTGCTGGTCGTTGCCGTCGAAACGCTGACGGAGGCGGTCGATGGCCTGGGTCTCGCTCAGGCCGCCGATGTTCACCGAGCCGACGCGGGTGCCCGGCAGCACCTTGCCCCACATGTACGTCGCGGGGACCCCGTAGGCGAGCAGGAAGAGCAGGCAGAACCCGCCGGCCACCAGCAGCAGCGTGCGAAGCCGTGTGTTGGGGGCGGCCGGTTCGGGATCGGCCGTGATGACGACCGTCGCCTCGGCCTTGGCGCGCTCGGCCCCCCGGCGGGCGCGCCGGCTCTCGGCGATGGGCCACGGCTCGGCGGGCGGCGCCGGAGGCGGGAGGCTGGTCGGCTTGCCGGAGTTCGCGGATCTGCGAGGGCTCGGCCGAGCCGGGCGCGGTGGCGGAGCGAATATTTCGGGGGATACGCCAGGCGGCAAGGGTGAAACGCCGCGAGGAAGCTTTTTACGGCCGGTTCCGGGCGCACCCTGTCTGCTGGTATCCACTCCCGGGATGGTGCGGTCGGTGGAATCCTCGCCCTCGGCGGGCACGGCATCGGAAGACTCCGGACGCACCGCCGCGAACGGGTCGGGCGGCGGGTCGATGGACGGTCCGGCGTTGCGCACGCCCTCGTCTCCTCCCGCTCCGTACCGATTTCCCCCACATCACCCTAAACCACAGCCCCTCCGAAATTCTTCTACATCGGTGGACGAATTCCACCCCACGTATGACGACTTAACATTGAAACCCGTACTAAGTACCAAAGAAATCGTGCATAAGGAGCAAAACGGGCCGCACTGAGCCCATTGACCGCCCCGCCCGGGTGGACGTCGCCCAAGAAGACCCGCCCGCCTCCTGGAGACCGAGCGGATCTCCGGGAGGCGGGCGGGACGGGACGACCTACTCGGCGACGCCGAGCTTCTCGAGGATCAGTTCGCGGGCACGAGCGGCGTCGGCCTTGCCGCGGCTGGCCTTCATCACGCCGCCGACCAGGGCGCCGACGGCGGCGATCTTGCCGGAGCGGACCTTGTCGGCCGCGTCGGCGTTCGCCTCGAGCACCTGGTCGATGATCGACGCCAGCTCGCCCTCGTCGCTGACGATCTGGAGGCCCCGGGCCGCGACGACCTCGTCGGGGGAGCCCTCCCCCGCCAGCACGCCTTCGAGCACCTGGCGTGCCAGCTTGTCGTTCAGCGCACCGGACGCGACCAGCTCGACCACCCGGGCGATCTGCGCGGGCGTGATCGGAAGGTCGGCGAGGGCCACACCGGACTCGTTGGCGCGCCGCGCCAGCTCGCCCATCCACCACTTGCGGGCGTCGGCGGCGGGCACGCCCGCGGCGACCGTCGCCTCGACCAGCTCGAAGGCGTCGGCGTTGCGCATCGCCGCCATGTCGAGGTCGGACACGCCCCACTCGGCCTGCAGCCGCCTGCGGCGGGCGGTGGGCAGCTCGGGAAGCTCCGACCGCAGCTCCTCGATCCACTCCGGGCTCGGGGCGATCGGCAGAAGGTCGGGCTCGGGGAAGTAGCGGTAGTCCTGCGCCTCCTCCTTGGACCGGCCCGAGGTGGTGGCGCCGGTGTCCTCGTGGAAGTGGCGGGTCTCCTGCACGATCTTGCCGCCGTCGGCGAGGATCGCCGCCTGCCGCTCGATCTCGCCCCGCACCGCGCGCTCGACGCTGCGCAGCGAGTTGACGTTCTTGGTCTCGGTGCGGGTGCCCCACTCGTCCGACCCGCGCGGCATCAGCGAGACGTTGACGTCGCAGCGCAGCGAGCCCTGCTCCATGCGGACGTCGGACACCCCGAGGGTGCGCATGAGCTCGCGCAGCTCGGTGACGTACGCCCTCGCGACCTCGGGCGCGAGCCGGTCGGTGCCCGTGATGGGCTTGGTGACGATCTCGACCAGCGGGATCCCGGCGCGGTTGTAGTCGACGATGGAGTAGTCGGCGCCGTGGATGCGGCCGGTCGCGCCGCCCACGTGGGTCGACTTGCCGGTGTCCTCCTCCAGGTGCACCCGCTCGATCTCGACGCGCACCGTGGCGCCGCCCACCTCGACGTCGAGGTAGCCGTTGGTGCACAGCGGCTCGTCGTACTGGCTGATCTGGTAGTTCTTCGGCATGTCCGGATAGAAGTAGTTCTTCCGGGCGAACCTGCACCACTCGGCGATCGTGCAGTTCAGAGCGAGACCGATGCGGATCGTCGACTCGATCGCCTTGTCGTTGGCCACCGGCAGCGCGCCGGGCAGGGCCAGGCAGACCGGGCAGACGTGGGTGTTCGGCGGGGCGCCGAAGGCGGTGGGGCATCCGCAGAACATCTTGGACGTCGTGCCGAGCTCGACGTGGGTCTCCAGGCCGAGCACCGGCTCGAAGCGCTCCAGCGCCTCGTCGTACGGCATCACATCGTGCGTGGTGGTCACAGGGACGGAGCCTCCTTCAGCAGCGGGCCGCCCCAGCGGTCCTCAAAGGCCTTCTCGACGGCGGCGCCGACCCGGTAGCAGCGGTCGTCTCCGAGCACCGGGGCCATGATCTGCAGGCCGACCGGCAGGCCGTCCTCGTCGGCGAGGCCGCACGGCACGGAGATCGCGGCGTTGCCCGCCAGGTTGGCCGGGATGGTGCACAGGTCGGCGAGGTACATCGCCATCGGGTCGTCGGCGCGCTCGCCGATCGGGAACGCCGTGGTCGGCGTGGTGGGCGAGATCAGGACGTCGACCTGGTGGAAGGCCGCCTCGAAGTCGCGCGCGATCAGCGTGCGGACCTTCTGCGCCGAGCCGTAGTAGGCGTCGTAGTAGCCGCTGGACAGGGCGTAGGTGCCCAGCATGATGCGCCGCTTGACCTCCGGTCCGAAGCCGGCGGCCCGGGTCAGCGCCATGACCTCCTCGGCGCTGCGGGTGCCGTCGTCGCCGGCGCGCAGGCCGTACCGCATGCCGTCGAACCTGGCGAGGTTGGACGAGCACTCCGACGGCGCGATCAGGTAGTACGCCGGGAGGGCGTAGGTGAAGTTCGGGCAGGAGATCTCGACCACCTTGGCGCCGAGGGACTCCAGCAGCTCGACGGCCTCACGGAAGCGGGCCAGCACACCCGGCTGGTACCCCTCGCCACCGAACTCCTTGACCACGCCGACCCGCAGCCCGGCCACGTCACCGTGCCTGGCGGCCTCGACGACCGGCGGCACCTCCTCGTGGATCGAAGTGGAGTCCATGCTGTCGTGCCCGGAGAAGGCCTCGTGCAGCAGCGCGGCGTCGAGCACGTTACGGGCGAACGGGCCCGGCGTGTCGAGCGAGGAGGCGAAGGCGATCAGGCCGTACCGGGACGAGCCACCGTAGGTGGGCTTCATGCCGACGATGCCGGTGACGGCGGCGGGCTGGCGGATCGAGCCGCCCGTGTCGGTGCCGGTGGACAGCGGGGCCTGGTAGGACGCCACGGCCGCGCTCGAACCGCCGGAGGAACCTCCGGGGATGCGGTCGAGATCCCACGGGTTGCGCGTCGGGCCGTAGGCGGAGTTCTCGGTGGAGGATCCCATCGCGAACTCGTCGAGGTTCGTCTTGCCGAGGATCACCAGGCCGGCCTCGCGCAGGCGCGCGGTCACGGTCGCGTCGTACGGCGGGAGGTACCCCTCGAGGATCTTGGATCCGGCCGTGGTCGGCATGTCCTTGGTGGTGAAGACGTCCTTGTGGGCGATCGGCACGCCCGCGAGCGGGCCGAGCTTCTCGCCGGCGGCGCGCCGGGCGTCGACCGAGCGCGCCTGCTCCAGGGCCGACTCGGCGGCCACGTGCAGGAAGGCGTTGACCTGCGGGTCGACCTCGGCGATGCGGTCGAGGTGGGCCTGGGTGACCTCGACGGCCGAGACCTCGCCGGAGGCGATCAGGGCGCCGAGCTCCGCAGCGGTCTTGCGGGTGAGACTCATGCCTCCTCCCCGAGGATGCGCGGGACGCGGAACCGGTCGTCCTCGACTGCCGGGGCGGCCGCCAGCGCGTCGTGCGGAGCGAGGCCGGGCCGCGGCTCGTCGGGACGGTAGACGTTCGTGAGCGGCAGGGCGTGCGAGGACGGCGGGATGTCGTCGGTGGCGACCTCGGCGACGCGCGCGACCGCGGCGATGATGTCGTCGAGCTGCGCGGCGTAGTGGTCGAGCTCGTCTTCGGCCAGCGCCAGCCGGGACAGCCGGGCGAGGTGAGCGACCTCGTCGCGGGTTATGGCGGACATGAGTCGTTAACCCGTTTCATGGATGGCAATTGGACATTGTCATCCTAGGGCGCGTGACCGAACGTGGCCGAACCATTAACCATCGTTCTCCAAGGCCATGACCGCTCATGGCCCCGCCGCGGGGTCACGCCGGGGTTTCCGGATCCGCACCCGGCCGCCGCCGGCGCGGTGAGGCGGTGGTGCCGGCCGTCGATCCATCGCACGGCCGGCTCCGGTCATCCGGCGTTCACAGCGTGGTCACCTCGGCCGACGGGCACCTGCCGAACGACGCCTCGTTCAGGCGTTCCCGCAGCCACACCGTCGCCTCGGCGGCGGGCATGGGCTCGGCGAAGCGCCATCCCTGGCCCGCGTCGCAGCCCATCTCCCGCAGGCGCTGGGCGACCTCCTCGGTCTCCACGCCCTCGGCCACCGAGCGCAGGCCGAGCGAGCGCACCAGGTCGACGATCGAGCGGACGATGCGCTCGTCGTCCACCGACTTCCCGAGCCGCTGGACGAACGAGCCGTCGATCTTGACCTCGCGCACCTGGAGCCGCTGGAGGCGGACCAGCGAGGAGTAGCCGGTGCCGAAGTCGTCCAGCGCGAGGGGGATGCCGAGCTCGACCAGCGCGTGCACCGAGTCGGCGGTGTACGCCTGGTCGGTCATCAGGATCCGCTCGGTGACCTCCAGCTGGATCGCCCCCGGCGGCAGCCTGAGGCGGTCGAGCCCCGCCTCCAGCAGGTCGGGCAGTGCCGAGTCGAGCAGGTCGCGGGCCGAGACGTTGATCGAGACCGGCACCTCGATCCCCGAATGCCACCACAGGGCCGCCTGCTCCAGCGCGGCGTCGATCACGTGCTGGGTGATCTGCCGCATCAGGTACGACTGCTCGGCCAGGGGGATGAAATCGTCCGGCGAGACCGGGCCCCGGTCGGGGTGCCACCAGCGCAGCAGCGCCTCCACGCCCTCCACCGCGCCCGTGGCCAGCTCGACCTTGGGCTGGTAGTGCAGCTGGAGATCGTCCCCGCCGATCGCCCTGCGCAGGTCGCCGAGCAGGTTCAGCCGCTCGGGAGAGTTGCGGTCCTTCTCGGCGATGTAGACCTCGACCCCGGTGCGGCCCTCCTTGGCGAAGTACATGGCCACGTCCGAACGCTGGAGGAGCAGTTCGAAGTCCGGCGCGTGGTCGGGGTACAGCGCGATCCCGACCGAGGCGTCGACGTCGAAGGTCATGCCCTCCAGCCGTACGGGCTCGGTGAGCGCCACCCGCAGGCGGGCGGCCACCTCGCGGGCGGCGGCGGCGTCCCGGACGGTCGGCAGCAGCACGGCGAACTCGTCGCCGCCGAGCCGCGCCACCACGTCCCCCGGCCGCACGCTGTGCGTCAGGCGGTGGGCGACGATCTGCAGCAGCCGGTCGCCGACCGGATGCCCGAGGGTGTCGTTGACCTCCTTGAACCGGTCGAGGTCGAGCAGGAGCAGGCCGACCCGCTCGTCGTCGCGGGCCTCGGCGAGCGCCTCCTCGGTGCGGAGGATCAGCAGCTTGCGGTTCGGCAGGGACGTCAGCCCGTCGTGCATGGCCTGGTGGTCGCGGCGCATCGACAGCGAGGCCGTGAAGTACATCGCCGCGAGCGGGGCCACGAACAGCGGGACCAGGGCCGGTGACCGGCTCATCACGACGACGACCAGCGGGGCGAGGCCGAGCAGGGCGGTGTACACCAGGCTCTGGTGGCCGATCGTGGCCCGCAGCACCCGCAGCAGCGACCGCCGTTCGTGCAGGGCCACCGCCGCGCACACCAGCACGCCGCGCATCAGGAAGTACGCCACGGCGGCGAGCGCGACGACCGCGATGTCGCCGCCCTCCGGCACCCAGGGCTGGTCCGGATGGGGATGGTGCCCGAAGGCGCCGAGCACGACCGCCGACGCCGTCGAGGCCAGGGTCACCTGGGCGACGTTGAACAGCGTGCGGTGCCAGGAACGGCGGCGGAACAGGCCGCTGACGACCAGCGCGAGAGTGTGGATCAGCACGGCGACGGACAGCCCGTGGTACAGCAGCACGGCGAAGGTGAACAGCGCCGAGGTGGCCGTCCCGCTGGCCAGCCGGGAGGTGGAGACCACGATCGGCCGCAGCTCGCCCAGCACGACGAGCGCCGTGAGCACCCAGAACAGCGGCGTGCGCGCCAGGGTCGCCAGTTCGTGGAGACCGAGCTGGAATTCCGCGGCCAGCAGCGCCGCGAACCCGGAGACGACGACCCCGGTCAGGTAGGTCCACAGCGGGGAGAACCGCCGCGGCGCCTTGTCGCGCGTGTCGGATGGGTCCGTCATAGGCAAGTAAACCCCCAAGAGGTCACTATGGGAGGGTACGACCTCTGGGCCACTTCGCGAAACCGATTGGGCACGTTCCGTCACCGATTATTTCCGGGCCCCCGCTTTTCCTGTTCGCGACGAGGACAGATCATGGATGACGGAAACCACGACAAAATGTTCTTCTAGTGAGATCTCCGGACGCTTCGCCCCTCGTCGCCCGACCCCTCACGCCCCGGCCCGGAACCCCCGCCCAAGCTCCCCCGCCTCCGGAACCACCACCGAAACCGCCGGCCCGCCCTTGTCACGAACCGTGACCGAAATCGGTCGAAACCCGCGGGGCGGGTCACCCGTCACCTGGGCCAGGGAAGGTGGGCCGACACCTGCCAGCCGCCCTCCTCGGTAGGGCCGTACTCCAGGGCCCCGCCCACGAGGGAGACGCGCTCCTCCAAGCCCGCCAGCCCCCGTCCCGCCCCCGGAGGCGGCCCACCCGGAGCGGATGTCACGGCCCTCGGTCCAGGCCCGTTGCGGACCTCGGCCGTCAGGCCCTCACCGGCCGCGCCCGACACCCGTGCCCGCACCTCGGCCCCCGGCGCGTGCTTGCGGGCGTTGGTGAGGGCCTCCTGCACGACACGGTAGGCGGTACGGCCGGCGCTCTCGGGGAGGTCGCCGGCCACCTCCACCCGCAGATCCACCCTCATCCCGGCACGCTCGGACTCCTCGGCCAGCCGCCCGAGCCCGGCCAGGGTCGGCTGGGGCATCTCTCCCACGGGCGCGCGCAGGACGCCGACCACCTCCCGCAGGTCCTGCAGCGCCAGGTGCGCGCTCTCCCTGATCACCTTCGCGGCGCGCGCGATGTCCTCCGCGGTGGCGCCCGGATTGAACTCCAGGGCTCCGGCGTGGACGCTCAGCAGCGACAACCTGTGGCCGAGCACGTCGTGCATGTCCCGGGCGAGTGCCTCCCGGGCGAGGAGCTGGGCCTGCTCGGCGCGGAGCAGCGCCTCGGTCTCGGCCCTGGCGGCGCGGTCGCGCAGCGACAGTACGAGCTGCCGCCGGTGGCGGATGAACAGCCCCCAGCCGACGACGGCACCCTGGAGGGAGAAGGCCAGCAGCGCCACGACGGACCCGGGCAGGTCGGGCTCCGGGCGCGCCAGGACGTACACGACCGCGGTGACCAGGCTCAGCAGGAAGACGGTCGCGCTCGTGCGCGGAGGGCGGTGCACGGCGACCGTGAACAACGCCACCAGCATCGGACCGGCGACCAGCTCGAAGAACGCCGACAAGGCGACCATCGTCACGGCCAGCTCGACCGGCCGGCGGCGCCGCCACCACAGCGCCGCGCACCCCAGGGCGCCGATGACCTGGTCGAGGTCGAACAGCCATCTCGGCACAGTCATGGTGTCCAGGCGCATCCTGGCCAGCACGAGTCCGAAGCCCGCCGCGAAGAGGATCAGGACGGTGTCCACGAGCCGGTCGCGGAGGGGCCGTGGACGCTCGGCCACGGTCGCGGAACCGTTCATCGCGCCTCGACAGTCACGCCCGGAACCTTCCACGCACGAAGATCACGAATAGGTGGTCCAGGCCCACCTCGACGGTCACGACCGGAGCCCTCCCTCGTCCGAGGGTACGGCCCGCCCCGCGCGGGCGCCCGTCGCCCGAACGGCGGCCGATACCAAAGACGCGGCGCGGGCTACTTTGGTCGCGGCCGGCCCGCCGAGGCGGAGACCTCGGCCGGGGCGGCCCATGCCGTCGGCCGATCCGCAGGACGATCCTGGCGTCCTAGCTTCGGCTCATGAGCGAAGGTCACCACTCCGCCACCGACGAGACTCTCCCTCCCGGCATCGGCGCCCCGCCGGGGACGCCGACCGGTGAACGGCCCGGAAGGCCAGGTCACGCGGCATCCGGGAAGCCCGCGCCCGCCGGGACCCTGCGCCGCCTCGCGCCCGTCGCAGGGCTGTTCTTCCTCGCCCCGCTGGTCGGGGAGTTCCTGCTGGGGAACGTCCCGATCACGTTGCTCCCGGCGCTGCCGTTCTTCGCGCTGCTGTACGGCGGCGGGGCGCTCCTCATCCGCGAGGCGGCCCGCCGCGCCGGCCGCGGGTGGCCGACGATGGTGCCGCTCGCGGCGGCGTACGCGCTGTTCGAGGAGGGGCCGGTCGACCAACTGCTGTGGAACGACTCCTACGCCGGTCACGACTACCTGCACGGGGTCTCGTACGTGCCGGCGCTGGGCACCAGCGTCGAGGTCGTCCAGACGGTCCTCGCGCTGCACGTGGTGTGGAGCATGTGCGTCCCGATCGCGATCGTGGAGACGTTCGTCCCCCGCCGGCGGACCACCCCCTGGCTGGGGCGGCTGGGACTGACGGTGACCGCGGCCGTGTTCGCGTCCGGCGCGGTCGTGGTGTTCCTCGGCAACTACGCCGAGGCGCACTTCGTCGCCCCTCCCGCCCAGGAGATCGAAGCCGCCGTCGTCATCCTCGGCCTGGTGGTGCTCGCGTTCCGCCTCCCCTCGCGGCCGGTCCCCGAGGCGGGCGCCCCCGCACCGTCCCCGGCCCTCGTCGGCGCGGCGGCGCTCCTGGTGACCAGCGCCTGGTGGGGGCCCGCGGTGCTGGTTACGGCCGACTGGTACGACTGGGCCGGGATCGCGCTGTGGTTCCTCCTGGTCGTGGCCGGCGTGCTGATCGTCCACCGCTGGTCGCGCCGCCGCGGCTGGGGAGCGCGGCACCGCTTCGCGCTGGCGGCCGGCGCCGCCCTGACGTACGTGTGGGCGGCCTTCCCGAACCGCCCGGAGGCGGACGGCGTCCCGCCGTCGCTCGACCTGACCGGCAACGTCGTGCTCGGCGCGGCGGCGGTCGTCGTCCTGATCCTGGCCTGGCGCGTGGCCGCCAGAAGCGACGCGGCCGAGGGGAAATGATTGGCGCCCGGCATTCGGGCCCGTGTAGCTTCGCCCGCGTGTCCCCTGCTCTGCGCACCGCCCGCCTGCTGCTCAAGCCCTACGTCCCCCAGGACGAGGACGCCTTCGTCCGGCTCTTCGGCGACGAGGCGGTGACCCGGTGGATGGGGATGCCGGACGTTGACGCCCGGACGCTCTTCCGGCGCGCCTTCCTTCCGGGCAACACCGTCACCTGGGACATCTGGGCGGTGTGGGAGGGCGAGACGTACGTCGGCCACGCCGAGATCAAGCCGAGTCCCAACGCGCAGGTCGACGGGCACGAGATCGTCTACGCGCTCGTGCCGGAGGCCTGGGGGCGGGGCCTCGGCGGCGAGGTCGCCGAGGCGGTCACGGCGCACGGCCTGGAGACGCTGGGGCTCGACGCCGTGCACGCGACCGTCGATCCGGACAACTCGGCGTCCCTGGCGCTGCTCCGGCGGCTCGGGTACGAGGACGTCCGTGACCTCGTGGACGACGAGACGGGCGAGGTCAGCCGCATGCTGACGGTCAGTAGCCGACGGTGAACCTGGTGCGGTGGTGCCGGGGGCGTTCCGCCTCGTCCAGCAGGGCCACGGCGAAGTCCTCCATGGAGATCCTCGACTCGCCGTCGGCGCCCACCAGCAGGTCGTCCCCGCCGACGCGGTAGGCGCCGGTGCGCTCCCCCGGTTCGAGCAGGGCGGGCGGGCTCAGGTAGGCCCAGTCGACCCCGTCCTCGGCGGCCCGGCAGGCCTCCAGCTGTCCGGTGCAGGCCAGTGCGATGGGCCGCCAGTCCGCGGGGAAGTCCGGCGTGTCGACCACCGTGCCGCCGCCGGGGACGGTGAGGGTGGCCGCGCCGCCGACGACCAGCAGCCGTACGCCGGTCCGCGCCACCCCCGCGAGCAGGGTCTTGGTGGCGGTGACGAGCTCGTCCTCGTGTCCGGGTACCGGACGGGTGGCGGTGATGACGACGTCCTGGCCGGCGCTCAGCTCGGCCACGTGCTCGAGGTCCGCCGCGTCACCGGCGCGGAGGTGGGCGCCCGGGGGCACCTCGCCGAAGCGGGCCGGATCGCGGACCACGGCGGTGACCTCGTGGCCCCGGGACAGTGCCTCGGCGACCACGCGGCGTCCCACGTTCCCCGCCGCTCCGAAGACGGTGATGCGCATCGCTCTCAGGTTCCTTCCGGTCGGTCGCCGTCACGCGGTGGTGTGCGGGACGGCTGCGGGCTTCTCGGCCGCCTGGCGGCGGGTGTTCTGGGTCTGTGCCGCGACGAGGGCGGCCAGGACGACCACCGCTCCGGCGATCTGCGCCACCGTGAGCTCCTGGCCGAGGACGAGCCAGCCGAGCGTGGTGGCGACCACGGGGCTGAGCAGGCCGAGGAAGGTGACATGGGTGGGTGACAGGGCGCGGATCCCCCGGAACCACAGGGCGTAGGCGAGGGCGGCGCCGATGAGCGTGAGGTAGCCGTAGCCGGCCAGGTTGGCCGCGGTCAGCGTGGCGGGGGGCGGCCCTTCCACCAGGAAGGCGACCGGGAGCAGCAGCAGGCCGCCCGCCACGAGCTGCCATCCGGTGGTCGCGAGCAGCGGCGCGGGCGAGGTCCACCGCTTGCTGAGGACCACTCCGGCGGCCATGACGGCCGCCCCGCCGAGGGCGGCGGCGACGCCCAGGGCGTCCAGGCGCGCGCCGGCCCGCAGGACGAGCAGGCTCACGCCCGCCACCCCGGCGACGCCGGCGATCAGCGAGCGGGCGGTGAGCCGCTCGCCGAGCAGGCCCGAGGCGAGGACGGCGACCAGGAGGGGCTGCACGGCCCCGACGGTCGCGGCGACCCCGCCGGGCAGGCGGTAGGCGGCGACGAAGAGCAGGGCGAAGAACGCGCCGATGTTCAGCGCGCCCAGGACGAGCGCCCGCCACCACCAGTCGCCGTGCGGCAGCCGCCGGGTGAGGAGGACGAGCAGGACACCGGCGGGCAGGGCCCGCACCACCGCCGCCAGCAACGGCCGCCCCGGCGGCAGCAGCTCGGTGGTGACGAGGTAGGTGGTCCCCCAGACGGCGGGGGCCAGCGCGGTCACGAGGAGCGTCCCGAATCGATTGCTTAGCACTAAGACAAAGTACCTCAGCGCTAAGCTAATCCACCAGACTTGGACGGAGATTTATCTCACTACTAAGCAATCCCCCGCTCTGGGCGTGCTGTTCGAGCCGCCCGGAACGCTCGACGGCCATAAGGTTTCCGGGTGCCTGATGCGATCTTCGCCCACCCTCGGCTCGCCCCCGTCTACGACGCCTTCGACGGGGACCGCGACGACCTGGCCGCCTACCTCACCATCGCCGGCGAGCTCGGGGCACGCCACGTCCTCGACATCGGTTGCGGCACAGGGTGCCTGGCGATCCTGCTCGCCGGCAGCGGCCGCACGGTCGTGGGCGTCGATCCGGCCGAAGCGTCCCTCGAGGTCGCGAAGTCGAAGGATCGGACCGGAAGGATCACCTGGGTCCACGGCGACGCCACGGCGCTTCCCGCGCTCGGCGCCGATCTCGCCGTCATGACAGGAAACGTGGCGCAGGTGTTCGTGACCGACGACGACTGGTCGCGGACCCTCCGAGGCGTCCACGCCGCGCTCCGATCGGGAGGTCACCTGGTGTTCGAGACCAGGCGCCCCGGATTCCGGGCCTGGGAGGAATGGGCCGCCGACACCGCCCCCGTCACCCTCGACGTCCCGGGCGTCGGACCGGTCGAGCGGCGTTTCGAGGTGACCGGCGTGAGCCTGCCGTTGGTCTCCTTCCGCTACACCTACCGGTTCCTGGCTGACGGCGGCGTCGTCACCTCGGACTCGACGCTCAGGTTCCGTGACCGGGACGAGGTGGAGACGAGCCTGGCCACCACCGGCTACCGGGTGCTGGACGTGCGGGAAGCCCCTGATCGCCCGGGACGCGAGTTCGTGTTCGTCGCGGAGCGCGTGAGCTGAAACGGCGGGGCTTCTCCGCCCTCTCGCGTTCGTCGCGGAGCGCGTGCCCCTGAGCGGCCGGGCTCCTGCCGTCCCCCGTCACCCACGGAGCCGGGCTTCCGGAGGCGAATACCGGAGTACGCGGTCACCGGAAATCAATAGGCTGGGACGGTGGGAGATCACGTCGATCATGTGCTGGAGCAGTGGGCAGCGGAACGTCCCGATCTGGACGTCTCCCCGATGGCGGTGATCGGACGCCTCTCGCGGCTCACCCAGCTGATCAGCGGCGAACTGCGGCGCACGTTCGGCGAGCACGGGCTCGACTCGGCGTCGTTCGACGTGCTGGCGACCCTGCGCCGCAGCGGGCCGCCGTACCGCCTCACCCCGGCCGAGCTGATGCGCTCGGCCATGGTCACCTCGGGGGCCATCACCCAGCGCCTCGACCGCCTGGAGGCCCGGGGCCTGGTGACGCGCACCCCGAGCGAATCGGACGGCCGCAGCGTGCTCGTGGCCCTCACCGGCGAGGGCCACGCGCTCATCGACCGGGCCCTGCCCGACCACGTCGCCACCGAGCACCGCCTGCTCTCAGCGCTGCCCCCGTCCGAGCGTGAGACGCTCGCCACCGCCCTCCGCGCCCTGCTGGAATCCCTCGGCGACACCCCGGCCTGAGAGCCACCCTCCCGGCCGTTCAGGACTCTGCGGTTTCCTGGGAGTCGGCGGCCTCCTCCGCGGGGGTGACGGCTTCGGGGCCGTGGTCGAGGAGGGCGCGGAAGGCTTCCTCGTCGAGGATGGGGACACCGAGCTTCAGCGCCTTGTCGTACTTGGACCCGGCGTTCTCACCGGCGACCAGGAAGTCGGTCTTCTTGGAGACCGAGCCGGTCACCTTGCCGCCGCGTGCCTGGATGGCCTCGCCGGCCTCGTCGCGGGAGAAGCCCGCGAGCGTGCCCGTCACGACCAGGGTGAGCCCGGCGAGGACCTGTGGCCCCTGCCCGGTCGGAGGCTCGTCCTCCATGCGGACCCCCGCCGCGCGCCAGCGGTCGACGATCTCGCGGTGCCAGTCTTCGGCGTACCACTCCCGGATGGAGGCGGCGATGGTCGGGCCGACCCCCTCGACGACGGCCAGCTCCTCCTCGGAGGCGCCGAAGATGCGGTCGAGGGAGAGGAACGCCGAGGCCAGGGCCTGCGCGGCCGTCGGCCCGACGTGGCGGATCGACAGGGCGACCAGCACCCGCCAGAGCGGCTGCGACTTGGCCTTCTCGAGCTCCTCCATCATGCGCTCGGCGTTCTTGCTGGGCTCGCCGCTGAGGTTGGCGAAGAAGGTGACGACCTTGGGCTCGCCGGTCTCCGGGTCGGTCTTGGGCAGGCCGGTGTCCTGGTCGCGGACCACGGACTTGATCGGCAGCAGCCGATCGATCGTGAGGTCGAACAGGTCGGCCTCGGTGCGGACCGGAGGCTCCTGCGGGGGCAGCGGGGCGGTGAGGGCGGTGGCGGCGACGTACCCGAGGCCCTCGATGTCGAACGCGCCCCGGCCGGCCGCGAAGAAGATGCGCTCGCGGAGCTGCGCGGGGCAGGAACGGGCGTTCGGGCAGCGGATGTCGACGTCGGCTTCCTTCATGCGCCGGAGCTCGGTGCCGCACTCGGGGCAGTGGGTCGGCATCACGAACTCGCGCTCGCCGCCGTCGCGCAGCGCCACCACGGGCCCGACGATCTCGGGGATGACGTCGCCGGCCTTGCGGAGCACCACCGTGTCGCCGATGAGGACGCCCTTGCGCACGACCTCGGAGGCGTTGTGCAGGGTGGCCCGCTCGACGGTGGACCCCGCGACGACGACCGGCTTCATCACGCCGTACGGCGTGATGCGGCCCGTGCGGCCGACGCCGACCTGGATGTCGAGGAGCTTGGTGTTGACCTCCTCGGGCGGGTACTTGAAGGCGATGGCCCACCGCGGAGCCCGCGAGGTCGACCCGAGCTGCCGCTGCAGCTCGATGCGGTCGATCTTCACCACGACGCCGTCGATCTCGTATTCGGGGTCGTGGCGGTGCTGCCGGTAGTACTCGATGAAGTCGTTGATCTCGCTCAGGCTCTTGACGACCCGGAAGGTGTCGCTGACCGGCAGCCCGAACTCCTTGAGCTTGTCGTACACGCCCGACTGGCTGGCGGGGAGCGGCGCGCCGCCCTCCCAGGTGCCGACGCCGTGGCAGATCATGCGTAGCGCGCGCTGGGCGGTGACGCGGGGGTCCTTCTGCCGCAGCGACCCGGCGGCGGAGTTGCGCGGGTTGGCGAACGGCGGCTTGCCGGCGGCGACGAGCTGCTCGTTGAGCTTCTCGAAGCCCTCGACGGGCAGGAAGACCTCGCCGCGGACCTCGAGCAGGTCGGGCACGCCGTCGCCGGTGAGCCGGTGGGGGATGTTGGCGATGGTGCGGACGTTGGCGGTGACGTCGTCGCCGATGCGCCCGTCGCCGCGCGTGGCACCCCGGACCAGCCTGCCCTTCTCGTACACCAGGGCGATGGCGAGGCCGTCGATCTTGAGCTCGCAGAGGTAGGGCGCCGGGTCGATCTCCAGCATGCGCTCGGCCCTGGCCTGCCAGCCCGCGAGGTCGGCGTCGTTGAAGGCGTTGTCGAGGCTTTCGAGGCGCCTGAGGTGCTGCACCGGGGTGAACTCGGTGGAGATCGGCGCCCCGACCTTCTGGGTGGGCGAGTCGGGGGTGCGGAGGCTCGGGTGGGCCTCCTCGAGCTCGCGCAGCTCGCGCATCCAGGAGTCGTACTCCCCGTCGCTCACGGTGGGCGCGTCGAGCACGTAGTAACGCCAGTTGGCCTCGTCGGCCAGCTCCGCCAGCTCGGCGTGGCGCTCCAGCGCGCTCGCCGGCACGCCCTCGACCTCGGCACCCATGCTGCCGTCTCCCCTCGTCGTCCGACCCCAGGGAGAACGCTACGGGCAGCGGCGAGTGCTCGCGCCCCCGCGTGGGCGGTCTACCTGGGGAATCGTTACCTCCACCATGCCATCCCCCACCGACATTTCTACACGAGAGGCTTTCGCGTTCGCGGCGCTCCCCACCGGCCGTCCTTCCGGTTACGGCCGCGGTGAGCGGGTCAGCCGCCCTGGGCCCACACGCCTTCCCAGTGGGAGCACTTGCCGGTGATCCTCGTGGAGGTGCCCCGGCAGACCTTCGCCTCGGAGCTGATCATGTAGCCGGCGTTGACGTGGAAGGACCGCGGCGTGACCTGGTCGCAGTTCTTGAAGGTCGCGGTGCGGTACTTACCCTTGTCCGTCAGCCACTTGATCTTCAGCCACGAGCACGTGCGCGCGCCGCCCGCGTCGTACAGGTCGCCACTGATCCGCAGGCCGGAGCGGGTGGTCCTGATCTCGCCGCCGGCCCAGCCCTTGGTATCGGACGAGGCGGTCGGGCCCCATGACCACTTGTCGGCGGCCTTCGCCGTCGAGGCGGACGCGGCGGCCGGCAGGCCGAGGCCGAGCACGGCGGCGGTGGCGAGACCCAGCAGCACACGAGAAGCGTTACGCATGACTTTCTCCTGATCTGTCGATATTCGTGCACATCAAGAGATAAGCCGTCACCCTTGCAATGGACTTGAGGGCGCTTGCACCCCACTGGCCGGGCGCTATTCGTCGCCGGGGTCCTCGCGCAGGACGCGCGCGGCCTCACGGCAGCGGGCCAGGGCCGTCCTGGCGTACGCCGGAGAGGCCCCGGCGAGCCCGCACGACGGCGTGAGCACGACCTGCTCGGCGAGCCGCGCGGGGCCGAAGCCGAGACGCCGCCACAGCTCGACGGCCGGCTTGGCGACCACGCCGATGTCCGGCAGCCGGGTGTCGGTGCCGGGGACCACGCCGAGGAACAGGGCGATGCCCGCCTCGATCGCCTCCCCGACGGCGTCCTCTTCCCTGCGCCGCAGCAGGCCCATGTCCAGCGAGACCCCGTTGACGCCCGCCTCGCGCAGCACGCCGTACGGCACGCCGGGCGCGCAGCAGTGCACGATCGTGAACGCGTCGGCGGGCAGCACGGCCCGCAGCCGCTCGGCCGCCACCGGGGCCTCCACGGCGGCGAGCCTGCCGAAGCCGGACGCGGTCGGCACGGTGCCGGCGAGCACCCCGGGCAGGCCGGGCTCGTCGAGCTGGACGATCAGCCGCGCGCCGGGCACCCTGGCACGGACGTCGGCCATGTGGGCGGCCAGCCCTTCGGCCAGGGAGTCGGTCAGGTCACGCACCGCACCCGGGTCCGCCAGCGTCTTGTCGCCGTGCCGCAGCTCGATCGACGCGGCGAGCGTCCACGGCCCGCAGACCTGGATCTTGAGCGGCCCTTCGTACCCCTGCGCGACCTCCTCGAGCGCGTCGAGGTCGCGGGTCAGGTGGCTGACGGCCCGCCGCAGGTCGCGCCCCGGCCGGTCGGTGAACCGCCAGCCGGACGGCTGCACGGTGACCGGCAGCTCGACCAGCAGCGACGCCGTCCGCCCGATCATGTCGGCGCCGACGCCGCGATCGGGGAGCTCGGGAAGGTAGGGCAGGTCGGGCAGCTCGCCGAACACCACGCGCAGGGACTCGACATGGTCGTCGCCGGGGTGGGACCCCACCCCGGTCGCGCTCGCCGCACTCCAGGGAAACTCGCTCACGAGGCGCAAGCTTAGGGACTCCCGGCGGCACCCGGTTCCACCAGCCGTACGGCGGACCGTACGTGAGCCCCGTCCGGGCGCGGGATCTCCACAGGGCGATGATGGGAGGATGAAGCTCACCAAACACGGCCACGCGTGCGTCCGGCTGGAGAAGGACGGCTCGACCCTCGTCATCGACCCCGGGGGCCTGACCGAGGAGTCGGCCCTCCAAGGGGCGGACGCCGTGCTCATCACCCACGAGCACTTCGACCACCTGGAGGTCCAGCGCCTCGCCACCCTCGGATCCGGCGTGGAGATCTGGACCTGCTCCTCGGTCGCCGAGAAGCTTGAAGGCCTGAGCAGCAAGGTCAACATCGTCGGCGAGGGCGACTCGTTCACCGCGGCGGGTTTCGAGGTCGGGGTGGCCGGCCGCGACCACGCCCGGATCGCCTTCGACGTCCCCGTGGTGCAGAACATCGGCTTCCTCGTCGACGGCGAGGTCTTCCACCCCGGCGACGCGTTCACGGTGCCCGGACAGCCCGTGGGCACGCTCCTCACGCCCACCGGCGGTCCGTGGATGAAGGCCGCCGAGATGGTCGACTACCTGCGCGAGGTGGCTCCCGAGCGGGCCTACTCGATCCACGACGGCCTGGCCAACGACATCGGGCTGATGCTGGTCGACAGCACCCTCGCCCGGCGCGGCGAGGCGCAGCACGCCGACTTCCGCCGCCTGAGGACCGGCGAGAGCGTGGTCCTGCCCGGCTGACCGACGCCCCGGCGGACCGCGCGGAAGAACGGCGGGACGACGCGGTACGGCGGCGGTGAAGCTGAGAGCCGGGCCCGCCCGTGTGATCGAGGGCCCGGCCCGCTCGGCGTGCGGCTCGCGCTCCTCGCGGGCCGGCCCGGCCGGGTGACCGAGGGCCCGGCCCCGGAGGACGTCAGGAGGACGAGGTGATGGTGGCGGATCCGAGGACGACGTCGTCGCCGTAGAGGACGGCCGCCTGGCCGGCCGCCACACCCGTCGCCGGGGTGTCGAGCTCGACGTGCAGCACTCCGCCCGAGAGCTGCGCCCGGCAGCCGTACACCTCGCCGTGGGCCCGCAGCTGCACCTGGCAGGCCAGCGGCTCGTACGGCTCGGGCAGCGGCCCGTTCCAGACCGGCCGCTCGGCCACGATCGAGGTGACCGCCAGGGACGATCGCGGGCCGACCGTCACGGTGTTGGACACCGGCTCGATCGACAGCACGTAGCGGGGGCGGCCGTCGGGGGTGGGCCTGTCGATGTGGAGCCCCTTGCGCTGGCCCACGGTGAAGCCGTACGCGCCGCTGTGCGTGCCGATCACCGCGCCCGACTCGTCGACGATCGGCCCCTTCTCCGAACCGAGCCGCTCGGCCAGGAAGCCTCTGGTGTCGCCGTCGGCGATGAAGCAGATGTCGTGACTGTCGGGCTTGTCGGCCACGGTGAGGCCGCGCCTGGCGGCCTCCTCACGGACCTCCGCCTTCGTGGAGCCACCCAGCGGGAAGATCGCGTGGGAGAGCTGCTCGCGCGTGAGGACGCCGAGGACGTACGACTGGTCCTTGCCCGCGTCGACGCTCCTGCGCAGCACGCCGTCCTCGAGCCGGGCGTGGTGGCCGGTCGCCACGGCGTCGAACCCGAGCGCCAGCGCCCGGTCGAGCACCGCCTCAAACTTGATCTTCTCGTTGCAGCGCAGGCACGGGTTGGGCGTGCGCCCGGCGGCGTATTCGCTGACGAAGTCCTCGACGACGTCGCGGTGGAACCGCTCGGCCATGTCCCAGACGTAGAAGGGGATACCGATGACGTCGGCGGCGCGCCGGGCGTCGCGGGAGTCCTCCAGGGTGCAGCAGCCGCGCGCGCCCGTGCGGTAGGACTGCGGGTTGGCGGAAAGCGCCAGGTGGACGCCGGTGACGTCGTACCCGGCCTCGGCGATGCGGGCCGCTGCCACAGCGGAGTCGACGCCGCCCGACATGGCGGCAAGCACACGAAGGCTCATAACACCTCGAGACTACCCGCCCCCGCACCCCCGCCAGGTATCCGAACCCATCCCTCGGCCGCCTCGCGTTGGCGTCCGGGGGCGGGGCCTGGGAGGATCGAGGGCCATGGGACTGTTCGGGCGTACGAGCGAGCAAGGCGGGCCGGACGACGTGGTCGCCGGTTTCTGGGCGTGGTGGGCGCAGGCGCGGCCGAGGGTCGAGGCGCTGCTCGACGCGGGTGACGGCGCGGGGCTCGCCGAGGAGCTCGCGCCGGCCGTCGCCGGGATGCACCCCGGCCTGGAGTGGGACATCACGCACGGCAGGGCCGCACGCCACGCCTTGATCGTCTCCTGCGCCGGCGATCCCGAACTCCGCCCGCTGGCCCACCACTGGGCGCGCCAGGCACCGCCCGCCGACGAGCTGTGGGAGTTCCTCCCGTCGCGCCCGGCCCACCCGAACCCTGCCGAGCTCACGATCGACGTGAACGGACGCGAGCTCGACCTGGAGAAGATGGTGTTCGGCCTGCGGGTGCCCAACGGGCAGCCCCGCATCGACGTCTCGGCCTTCCACCCGATATTTCCCGACCTCGACGACGAGACCCGCATGGAGGCCACGGTCCTCGCCCTCGACTGGCTGATCGGCGAGGACGAGGTGGCGCGGTGGGTGGGCGACATCGTCGCCGCGGCCTTCCAGCCCATCGACGCCGTGGCCGCCGTCCACCTCCCCGCCGTGGTCGCCGACCTCGCCTCCGAATACCAGCAGGAGCAGTGGGCGCTCATGGAAGGCCAGACGGCCGGCGGGGCGCGGCTGATCGCCACGGTGCGCTATCCCCTGCGGCCGGTCGACCACCCGCTGTTCGACCGGCACATCGCGGTCGTCCTGCCGTACGCCGAGGCCGACGGCGACGGGCTGCCCGCCGGCGGGTCGGCGGCGGCGCTCGGGGAGTTCGACGAACGGCTGGCCGCCCTCCTCGATCAGCTGAAGGGCACGGCCGTGCTCGCCGCCCACGTGAGCGCCGAGGGGTCCCGCGTGCTGCACGTCTACGCCGACGCCGAAGGCGATGCCCTGGCCCGCCTGGAGGAGCTGGCCGCCGGCTGGCCGGAAGGCCGGGCCGGCGTCGAGGTGACGACCGACCCCGGCTGGCTGGCCGTCGCCCCCTTCCTCAGCTGAGCCGACGGCCGTACAGCGGAACGGCGACCCGGCGGAGGCGCCGGCGCGCTACGTCAGGCCGGCCCGGCGGGCGCGTTCGACGACGGGGGCGATCACCGCGAGCAGTTCGTCGACGTCGGCCGCCGTGGAGGTGTGCCCCAGGGTGAAGCGCAGCGAGCCGCGCGCCCGTACGGCGCCGGCGCCCATGGCGAGCAGCACGTGGGACGGCTGCGCGACCCCCGCCGAGCAGGCCGACCCGGTGGAGCACTCGACTCCCTTGGCGTCGAGCAGCATCAGCAGCGCGTCGCCCTCGCACCCGGGGAAGGAGAAGTGGGCGTTGCCGGGGAGCCGCTCACGGGGGTGGCCGTTGAGGACGACATCGGGCACGGCCTCGCGGACCCTGATGATCAGCTCGTCGCGCAGGGCGGTCAGCTTAGCTGCGTGCTCGTCGCGGTGTGCCACGGCGGCCTGCACGGCGGCCGCGAACCCGGCGATCGCGGGAGTGTCGAGGGTGCCGGAGCGCACGTCGCGCTCCTGCCCGCCGCCGTGCAGCACGGGCACCGGATCGACCCCCCGCGCCAGCAGCAGCGCGCCGACGCCCATGGGGCCGCCCAGCTTGTGCCCCGACATGCTGAGCGCGTCCACCCCCGATGCCGAGAACGACACCGGCACCTGTCCCACCGCCTGGACGGCGTCGGTGTGGAACGGGATGCCGTACTCGTGGGCGACCGCGACCAGCTCGGGGATCGGCTGCACGGTGCCGACCTCGTTGTTGGCCCACATGACGCTGACGAGGGCCACCCGGCCGGGGTCGGCCTCGATGGCGGCCCGCAGCGTCTCGGGGTGGACGCGGCCGTACTCGTCGACCTGCAGCAGCTCGACCGAGGCGCCCTCGTGGTCGGCCAGCCAGTGGGCGGGGTCGAGGGCCGCGTGGTGCTCGACGGCGCTGATCAGGATGCGGTCGGCTCCACAGGAGGCGTGGCGCGCCCAGTAGAGACCCTTGATGGCGAGGTTGTCGGCCTCCGTACCTCCGGAGGTGAACACGACCTCGCTCGGCCGGGCCCCGAGCGCGTCGGCGATGATCTCGCGCGACTCCTCGACGACCCTGCGGGTGCGGCGGCCTGCCGCGTGGAGGGACGATGCGTTACCGACCCGCGCGAGCTGCGCGGTCATCGCCTCGATCGCTTCGGTGAGCATCGGCGTGGTCGCCGCGTGGTCTAGGTAAGCCATGGCGTTAACCAGCGTACCCAGGTTGTGAACTGTACCGTCCGGACGGTATAGTTACGGGTGTGAGAAGAGATGAGCTTTTGAACGCGGCGGAACAGCTGCTGGCCGAGCAGGGGGCCCCGTGCCTGACCCTGTCGGCCGTGGCCGAGCGGGCCGGCGTGAGCAAAGGCGGCCTTCTCTACCATTTCAACAGCAAAGAAGCGCTGGTCAAGGGCATGATCGAACGGCTGGTCGCCGACTTCGACGAGCTCGTCGCCACGCAGGACGAGTCGTCCTACACGCGGGCCTACCTGGCTGCCACATTGGCGGCCATCCGCAGTGGACGCCTGAGACGCTGGGCCGTCGTGACCGGCGCGGCGGGGGACCCGCAGTTGCTGGCTCCCCTCCGCGAGGCGATGGCCCGCTGGCACCGTCAGGGCATGGAGTCCGAGCCGGACCTGATGGCGGCGCAGATCGTACGGCTCGCGTGCGAAGGCCTGTGGGACGTGGTGACCCACGACCCCGACTTCTACAACGAGCCCCAGTACGAGGAACTGCACCACCGCCTCCTCGCCCTGCTCCCCGACCCGTGACCCACTAGCCCAGGCCCACCCCCTCCACTCCGCCCGGCGACGGCCCTGGAACACGGAGCGGCCGCCCTTCCAGCGGCCGGTCCCCCCTTCCACGCCGGCAGTGGCGTCTCTTATCGGCGCCGCGACGGCGAGAAGCGGTACGGCGGCCCGCTCCCCAGCACCCGGGAACACCACCGACGTTTCCGGAACGGCCACCCTCCCGGAACACCACCGGCGTTCTGGAACACGGCCACCGTCCCGGAACACCGTCGGCCGGTCCGCCCCTCCGCGCCGGCAGTGGCGTCTCTTATCGGCGCCGCGACGGCGAGAAGGGGTACGGCGCATCCGGCGCCGCCGTACGGCGGCCCGCCGGACACCCCGTGGCCACTGCTTGCCTGTGTGACGTGGTCGGCCTGCCTCTGGGGAGATCGCCAACTTGTCCACCGTAGGACGGCGCCGGATTCGCCGTCCCAGTTCCCACCGCCTCGGCGCCGAGACGGGGGCACTGGGACCGGAGGGAAGCAGACGCTCCGCCTCGGCACCGAGACAGGGGCCCTGAGACCGGAAGGAAACAGGCGCCCCACCTCGGCACCGAGACAGGGGCACTGAGACCGGAAGGAAGCAGACGCCCCGCCTCGGCACCGAGACGGGGGCACTGGGACCGGAGGGAGCAGGGGCGCCATTCGTCCGGTGTTGGCGTGGACGGTGACGGGGGGAGGAAGGGCGCTTCCCCGGACTCCGTCGGGCCTCTGTGGTGCGATTCACTCTCTTCTGTCCTGAATTTCATGAAATTTACGGACATCAGACGAAGTTGAGCGGAATCGTCCCGCAAGGATCTCTCTGTCGTGGAGAGGGCGGAGCAGCGGTACGGCGGCCTCCGGGCCGAGCGGGCCACCGTCCGGACCCGCACCTCCCCACGCACTGCCCACACCCCCAGCCCCCCACCAATCCCCCAAACCCCCCACCTCCCCCGTAGTACCAACTGGAAAGGAAGCTTTGATGACCCGCGACCTGAGGAACGCCCGCGTGCGGGCGATCCTCGCCTTCGTCCTCGCCGGCCTGATGTGCGGCACGTTCACCGTGCGCATCCCCGCGCTGACCGAGAAACTCGGCATATCCGAGGCCTCGGTCGGTGTCGTGCTCCTCGCATGGGGGCTCGGGGCACTGGTGTCCATGCAGTCCATGCGCGGCGTGATGGCACGGGCGGGCAGCCGCGCCGTCCTGCGGGTCGGAGCCCCTCTCTGTGCCGTCTCACTGCTCGGCGTGGCCTACGCCCCGTCGTTCCCGTGGCTGATCGCCGCGGCGGCGCTGTTCGGCATGTTCTTCGGCGCCGTGGACGTGGCCATGAACGCCCAGGGCTCGACGGTGGAGCGCGCCTACGGCCGTCCGCTGATGAACGGCATGCACGCCGGCTGGTGCGTGGGCGCCATGCTGGCCGGTGTCCTCGGCACCGTGGCGATCACCGCCGGACTGTCGTTCACCGCGAACCTCGCGGCGGTGGCCGTGGTGTCGGCGCCGCTGGCGTACGTGCTGAGCCGCGGCTTCCTGCCGGACCCCGTCGCCGCCGCCCCGGCGGCCGGCGCGGCGAAGCGGCGGATGCCGCCCGTGGTGTACCTGCTCGGCGCGATCGCGTTCGGGGCCTTCATGGTCGAGGGGGCCATCGCCGACTGGAACGGCCTGTTCCTGCGGAACACCCTCGGCACCCCGGAGGCGGTCGCCGCCCTCGGCTACCCGATCTTCGAGGGGGGCATGCTGGCCGCGCGGCTCAGCGGTGACCGGCTGCGTACGCGACTGGGGGCCCGCCGCCTGCTGATGGCCTCGGGCCTCGGTACGGCCGTGACCTTCGCCCTCGTCGTCACGACGTCGTCGACGGTGATCGCCGTGGCCGGCATGGTGCTCATCGGCCTGACCGTCGCCATGGTGTCCCCCACGACGATCTCCCTCGCCGGCACGGCCACCGCCACCCCGGGTCCGGCGATCGCCCAGACCGGCGCGATGGGGTACGCGGGCCTGCTCCTCGGCCCCGTCGTGATCGGCTTCGTCAGCAACGCCGCCACCCTGCGGGTCGCCCTGGGCATCGCCGTCGTCCTCGGCGTGCTCATCTCGGTGGCCGCCCGCTTCCTGCCGCGGCCGCAGGGGGCGATGTCCGAGATCCACGCACCGATCGAGGAGCGCGAACCGCTGAAGATGGCCGCCTGAGGCCGAAGGCGACGAGCCGCGGCCGGACCACTTCCGGCCGCGGCTCCGTCATGCCGGGAAGAAGACGCCCAGGCGGGAACCACTGCCGGCCTCCTTGGAAACAACGGGTGTCCTGATCCGGAGCCGAGAGGCCGCAGCAGCTCGGTCGCCGACCACGGCGCGGCGGTCTCCAGGAGGTGAGTGACCGTCAGGTGAGGCCGGCGTCGTGGGTGAGAAGGGCGATCTGGGTGCGGTTGTCGAGGCCGAGCTTGGTCAGGATGTGGGAGACGTGGGCCTTGACCGTGGCCACGCTCATGAAAAGCTCCGCCGCGATCTCGGCGTTGGTGCGACCGCGCGCCACGGCGAGGGCCACGGCGTGCTCGCGCGGGCTGAGGGCGGCCAGCGCCGTACGGGCCCGCTGGTAGGCGTCGGCCTGGAAGACCGCGCGGTCCATGAGGCGGCGGGTGATCCGCGGCGACAGGATGGGCTCCCCGGCGGCCACCTGACGGACCGCCTCCACGATCCGCGGCGGCGGGGTGTCCTTGAGCAGGAAGCCGCTCGCGCCGGCGCGCAGCGCGTCCAGGATATTCTCGTCGGCGTCGAAGGTCGTCAGCACGATGACCTCGGGCGGGTGGGGCCGGCTCCGGAGCCTGCGGGTGGCGGTGACGCCGTCGACGCGGGGCATCCGCAGGTCCATGAGCACGACGTCGGGGGCGTGCGCGTCGACGGCGGCGGGCACCTGGTCGCCGTCCGCGGCCTCTCCCACGACGGTGATGCCGTGGATGCCGTCGAGCATCATCGACAGCCCGGCGCGGACGAGGGCGTCGTCGTCCACGACGAGCAGGCGCAGGGGGCGGGTCACGCCGGCCATGGTAACGACGCGCGCAGGCGGAACTCCCCCGCCGTCGCCTCGTGGTCGAGCCGCCCGCCCGCGAGCTGCACCCGCTCGGTCAGCCCGACGAGGCCGGTGCCGGTGCCCGGTGTGATCGGGGCGGCGGCTCCGGGCTCCGGCAGCGGGTTGCGGACCTCGATCACGAGCCCGTCGCCCGGCCGTCCCTCCAGCACCACCCGGACCGGGCGGCCCGCGGCGTGCTTGCGGGCGTTGGTCAGCGCCTCCTGCACGACCCGATAGGCGGTACGGCCTGCGGCGGCGGGCAGCCCGCCCGGATCGGCCACCTCATCGCGCAACGCCACCTGGACACCGGCGTCACGCGACTCCTCCACCAGCCGGGGGACGTCGGCGAGCACCGGCTGCGGCGCCCCGTCATCGGCGGCGTCGTCCTCGCGCAGCAGGCTGATCACCTCGCGGAGCTCGTCGAGCGCCTGGTGCACCCCGGCGCGGACCACCCCGGCGGCACGGGAGAGTTGCTCGGGTGGGGAGTCGGGACGGTACTCCAGCGCGCCCGCGTAGGTGGCCAGCAGGGAGAGCCGGTGGGCCAGCACGTCGTGCATCTCGCGGGCGATGCGGGTGCGTTCGAGCATGCGGGCCTCGGCGACCCGGCGGCCTTGCTCGGTCTCCGCGCGCCGGGCACGCTCGCGCAGCGACGCGACGAGCGCGCGCTGCGCCCGGACCAGCGCGCCTCCAGCGACCAGAGCGCCGTGCCCGAGGACGATCAGCACCAGCCACCACTCGTAGGAGATGCCGCCGTTGGGCTGCCACAGCCCCTGCACGGCGTGCGCGACGACCCCCGCGGCGGCCACCGGGACGGCGACGCGCAGGTCCCGGCGGCGCGCGACCTGTAGCACACCTCCCGTGGCCGGCGGGCTGGCCACGGGCGACAGCGCCGCCAGCACACTCAGCAGGAGTGTCCCGGTGACGGGACGCCACAGCACGACGGGCGACAGGGCCCACCCCAGCACCCCGGACACGACGTCGAGCGCCACCAGGAACCCGGAGCGGTGCTCGCCGAGCCGGCCCCACAGTGTCAGCGTGATGAGGGCGCCCACCGCGATGAGCATGACGGCGACGGCGGCCCTGGGGGTGGCCTCCGCCTCGGTGTCGCACTCAGTCCGGTCACGCACCGGGCAAGGGTAGCCCCGGCTCCGGCGGCGCCGACACCTACCAAAGTCGATGCTCGGCCCTACCGAGGACGGAGCCGCGACGGCCGTCCGCCTGATGCGCGGGCCGTCCCCGACCACGACACTGATCTTCCCACTCGTCGAAGGGAAGTACGTTATGCCCAGCCAAAGCACCCCCGTTCCCACCGCATCCGGACGTACCGGCGCACGGCGGGCGATCACCGTCGCCGGGGCGGTCGTCGCGGCCCTCGCCCTGTGGGGGCTGACCGGGCCGGTGGCCGGGATCGACCTCGCCGCCAGGCTGGGCGAAGCCGTGCAGCCGGTCGGGCCGGCCGCGGTGGTCGCGGCGAGCCTGGTCGCCGGGCTGGCGGCGTGGGGACTGCTCGCGGTGCTGGAACGGCTCGTGAGACGGCCCAGGCGCGTCTGGACGATCGTGGCCGTCGTGGTGCTCGTCCTGTCACTGGCCGGCCCGCTGGGCGCCGCCGACACGGGCAGCATGCTCGCGCTCGCAGGTATGCACCTGGTCGTCGCCGCGGTCCTCATCTACGGCCTCGCCCCCACGGCCCGCGCCCGCTGAACGTACCCGCGGCCCCGTCCCACCTCGGTTCACAGGTGGCGCACTTCCTGGGGGCGGGGGTCAGGAGCCTCGCAGGAACGCGGTCGGGTCCTCGCCGGCCAGGCGGAGCACGTCGCGGCCGGTCACGGTGACGAACACCGCGACCCCGGCCGTCCAGCAGGCGGCGGCCGCGACCACGACCGGGGCGACGAGGAAGTGTCCCAGCCCCGCCAGGCTCGCCGTCGCCCCCAGCGTGAGGACCCGCGCCGGCGCGGCGTACCAGTTGCGGCGCATGGCCGTCAGCACTCGCGTGCCGGCCAGGTAGCCGGCGAGGCCGCCGGTGACCAGCCACAACGCCCCGGTGGGCGCGTCGCCGCGCAGGGACAGGCCGACCCCGGCCGCCACGACCAGGAGCGAGAACGCGGGCATGATGTGACCGCCGGCGTACAGGGTGTGGGCCAGCGCCGGGTTGCCGCCCGACGCCATGAGGAGCCGCTCGTTGATGTCCGCGGCCGAGGTGAAGTAGACCCACCACAGCGCGGCGGCCAGCAGCAGGCCGCCGCCGAGGCCCAGCCAGTACGTCAGGTCCTGCTCGGGGCGCTCCAGGGCCCCGCTCCCCACCGAGATGACGATCTCGCCCAGCAGGATGATCATGAACAGGCCGAAGCGCTCGGCCAGATGGGCGGCGTCGACCGCGTGCGCCTGGTCGCGAGGCGCGTTGAGCTGGGCGAGGAGCAGGTCGCGCCGGCCGGGCCGCTCCTGGGAGCCGCGGCCGTGCCCCTCGTGGGAGCCATGGCCGGAACCCTCCCGGGAGCGGCGGCCGGTACCCTCCTGTGCCCTCTGGGTACGGGCCTGGCGCCACGCGCGCATCTGCTCACGGCGCTCGCCCAGCAGCAGCAAGGCGGTCTCCTGCACCAGCGCGAGGCCGCACAGCACGTAGACCGAGGTGCCGTGGAGGGCGCCGGCGAGCCCCAGGATGACCACGGACAGGGCGTACCCCCCGGCGCTGCGCCAGTCGGCCTTGCGATGCCCGTGCCTCGCGGCGACCGCGTACGCCGTGGCGAGCAGGAGCCGCGCGCCGGCCAGCGCGAGGATGAACCCGGCGGCGTGCCCCTCGAAGACGTGGTGGGCCTGGGTGGCGGCGACCACGCAGGGCACCGTACCGGCCAGGATGACCAGGCGGTGCGTGGTACGCCGGTCGTCGCCGCGGCGGTTGTAGAGCACCACGAAGCCGATCCAGGTCCACCACAGCATCATGAAGAGACCGAAGGCGGACAGGACGGCGTCCCCACCCGGGTCGGCGACGATCACGTGCGTGACCTGGCTGACCGCGAAGACGAAGACCAGGTCGAAGTACAGCTCCACCCAGGAGACGCGCTTGCCGTGCCCGGCCGCAGGCTGTTCCGAACTCACCGGATGATTGTCCCGGATACGAACATCCTCCGGTTCCCGTCCGAAGCGCCGAACGGGGAAGCAACGATTGTTCCGGATGTGAGCATCCTCCGACTTCCCGGCTCAAGCACCGAGCGGGGAAGTCGCGAGTGGAAGCGGCGTGACAGGCCAGGGAACGCGGAACGGCGCCGCCCCCGCCGGGCGGGGTGCGGCGCCGTTCACGAAGGGCTACTTGCGCTTCTCGATCTCGTCGGCGAGCTGGGGGACGATCTGGTGGAGGTCGCCCACGATGCCGAAGTCGGCGAGTTCGAAGATGGGGGCCTCGGGGTCCTTGTTGATCGCGACGATGGTCTTGGCGGTCTGCATGCCGGCCCGGTGCTGGATCGCGCCGGAGATGCCCGCCGCGATGTACAGCTGCGGCGAGACGGTCTTGCCGGTCTGCCCGACCTGGAACTGGTGGGGGTACCACCCGGCGTCCGTCGCCGCGCGGGAGGCGCCGACGGCCGCGCCGAGCGTGTCGGCCAGCCGCTCGATGATGGAGAAGTTGTCGGCGGAGCCGACGCCGCGGCCACCGGAGACCACGATCGCGGCCTCGGTGAGCTCGGGGCGGGCGCCCTTCTCCTGCTTGACGCGCTCGACGACCTTGGCGGCCTTGGCGGCGTCCGACAGCGCGACCGTCACCTGCTCCTCGGCCGCCGCCCCGGCGGACGCCTCGGGAGCGGTGGAGTTGGGACGGACCGCGATGATCGGGGTGCCCTTGCCGACCTTGGCCTTGACGTTGACGCCACCACCGAAGATCGACTGCTCGGCGACGAAGCCCTCGCCGAGGCCCACGGCGTCGGTGATGACACCGGAGTCGGTCTTGATCGCCAGGCGGCCCGCGACCTCCTTGCCCTCGGAGGTGGCGGCCACCAGGACCGCCGCCGGGGAGGCGGAGGAGACGAGCTGCGCGAGCAGCTCGGCCTTCGGCGCGACGACGTAGTCGGCGATCTCGGCGGAGTCGGCGACGTAGATCTTGTCGGCGCCGTACTCGGCCAGCTTGTCCTTGGCCGCCGGGGAGTAGCCGGGCCCGGCCCACACGGCGGACGCGGAGCCCAGCGAGCGGGCGAGCGTCAGCAGCTCCAGGGTGACCTTCTTGACCTCACCGTCGACGTGCTCGACGAGAACCAGGATCTCAGCCATCGGGTCCCCCTTAGATGAACTTCTTCGACGCGAGGAAGTCGGCGGTCTTGACCCCGCCGTCGCCCTCGTCCTTGACGATGGTGCCGGCGGCGCGCGGCGGCGCGGAGGCGAACTCCGTGACCTCGCTCCAGGCCCCGCCGAGGCCGACCTGGGCGGCGTCGATCTCGGCGTCGGCGACGCCGAGGGTCTCCACCGGCTTCTTCTTGGCGGCCATGATGCCCTTGAAGGACGGGTAGCGCGGCTCGTTGATCTTCTCGACGACCGAGACCACGGCGGGCAGCGTGCCCTCGACCTTGTCGAACCCGTAGTCGGTGACCCGCTGGATGCTGATGGAGGAGCCGTCGATGTCGACCTTGTTGGCCAGCGTGAGCTGCGGCGTGCCGAGGCGCTCGGCCAGCATTGCGGCCAGCACTCCGGTGCGCGCGTCGGTCGACTCCGACCCGAGGATGACCAGGTCGAACCCGATCTTCTTCAGGGCCTGCGCCAGGGCATAGGAGGTGGACAGGGCGTCCGAGCCGTGCAGGGCGTCGTCGACCAGGTGGACGGCCTTGTCGGCCCCCATGGCGAGTGCCTTGCGGATGGTGTCGGTGGCCTTGCCCGGCCCCATGGTCAGGACGGTCACCTCACCGCCGTGGGCTTCCTTGATCTTGAGGGCCTCTTCGACGGCGTATTCGTCAAGCTCGTTGATGACGCCGTCAGCCGCGTCACGGTCGAGCGTGTTGTCCTTGGGGTTCAGCTTGCGCTCGGTCGCCGTGTCGGGGACCTGCTTCACGCAGACGACGATGTTCATGGCCGGTGGCCGACCTCCCGTTTCACAGGCGCCACCGCATCGCTGGGCTGGCGCCGATTCCTCGGCACGTGCGCGCGGGGTACGCGCACGTCGTTCGGGCCGCCCCGGTGACCGGCACCGGGAGCGGCCTTCAGACTGTCATGCGCCCGTGGGCGTCGTGACGTCGGGTGCCCTGGGACGATCTCCATGCCGGCAGCTCGTCCCTTTCCCTCGGCAGTATGTTACTTGCTAGTAGCTTAGTGGCAAACCCGCAGCTGTACGGCCTGCACAGCCTTCCGTTTCCCACCATACCGAACTTTATTCCAGAGCCGGTCGATCAGCACACCCGGCCCGCGTCAACCCGAAAGAGTGATCATCGCCAGCACGACCAATACTGTCGCCAGCGCCAGAAACAGCGTGAACGGGCTGAACAACGCGAGGAGCGCGGCGTACAGGCCGACCGTACCCGCCCCGCCGGCCAGGTCGAACACCACCCGCGCCCGCTCCTTGGCGACGATCCCCACCCCCGCGTCGACCAGCACCCCGACGCCGTAGGCCGCGAGCACCAGCAGCGACATCTCGGGGACCCACGACCGTACGGCGGCGGCGGCCAGGCCCGCGACGACGCCGGTGCCGACCACCCACCGCCTGCGCACCTTGTCGCGCTGCCGGGCCAGCGCGTCGCCCTGGCGGGTGGCCTCCCGCCTGCCGGGCCGCCACTCCTCGGTCGGCGGCGCGTCGTCGACCACCCGCCGCCGCTGCTGCGGCACCGGCGCCATCGGCGGCACCTCGGCCCCGAGCCGCTCGCACAGCCCCTCCGCCGCCGGCCGCTCCTCGGGCCCCCTCCGCAGGCACTCCATCAGCAGCGGGACCAGCCACGCCGGCACCTCGTCGAGGTCGGGCTCGTGGTGCACCACGCGGTAGGCCACCGCGGGCGCCGGCCCGGTGCCGTACGGCTGGCGCCCGGACGCGGCGTAGGCGACCGTGGCCGCCCAGGCGAACACGTCGGCCGCCGGAGTGGTCTCCTCGCCCTGGAGCACCTCGGGAGCGAGGTAGCCGGGCGTGCCGAGCATCGCGCCGGAGGCGGTCACCGAGTCGGAGTCGAGGGCGTAGGCGATGCCGAAGTCGATCACGTGCGGCTCGCCGTCGGCGAGGATGACGTTCGCCGGCTTCAGGTCGCGATGCACGATGCCCGCGGCGTGGATCGAGGCCAGCGCCTCGGCCAGCCCGCGTGCCAGCCGTGCGAGGTCGTCACCCCGCAGCGGGCCGCCGGCCGAGACGACGGCCGCCAGCGACCGGCCCTGCACATATCGGGTGACGAGGTAGGGCCTCGGGCCGGTCAGGGACGCGTCGAGCACCTCGGCGACGTGCGGGCCGCGCACGCGGCGCATCGTCTCGACCTCGCGGGCCAGCCGCGCCAGGGCGGCCTCGTCGGCCGCGACGTGCGGATGGAGCACCTTGACCGCGACCGTGTGGCCATCGGGATCGAGCGCGAGGTGAACCTCGCCGAACCCCCCGGCCCCCAGCCGCGACAGCAGGCGGTACGGACCGAGCTGACCCGCTGTCGGCACGCTGCCCATGCGTCTCCTTCCGGCCCGCCCACTGCATGGTGCCCCGGACGTGCTCCCCGCACACCGAAACGACGGCGGCTTGTGATCACCTGCTCCAGAAGGCGAGGAAACCCAGGCCGAGGTTGCTCATGAGGTCCTTGACGAGGCCGCCGATCAGGCCGGTGGCGCTGCTGCGCGCCTGGTGACCGAGCGAGTCGATGGCCTGGGACGGCGGGTGCCAGGGGATCCACGACGCCACGGCCGACCAGGCGGCGACCACGGCGAAGAACGCCAGGGTGCCGACGATGATCGTGGCGACCATGCCGGCGCCCGGGCTGCGGATCACCGCGGTGAGGGTGCGCGCCACCGCCCTGCGGGGCTTCTTGCCGCCCGGCAGCAGGAACAGCCCGCCGACGAACGCCGACGCCGCGAACGCGGCCGCCGTGTCGGTGGTCATGCCGCCGAGCCAGTGCAGCGCCCCCCAGGCGCACAGCGCGAACATCACCGCCACCGGCGTGGCCACGAGCGTGGCGAGCACGGCCCTGATCAGCGCCCACGGGGTGCCGAGCACGGCGAGCAGGGGGTCGCTGGCGCTGCTGCCCCGGAGCTGGCGGCGCTCGGCGAGGTCGCCGAAGAGGTATTCGCCGACCCGCAGGCACAGCACCGCGACCAGTATGAACACACTCGTCAGCACCGGCAGCATGCGGGCCGCGGCGACGGCCACGACCAGCAGCGCCGCCGCGAGCACCGGATGTCCCGCGCGGTAGCGGGGACGCTCGGGCTCCTCGGGCCCGCGTGCCGGCTCGGGGGCGTACGGACGGCCCTGGGTGGCGGGGGCGGCGGCTCCGCCTCGGGTCGGCTGGGCGTACGGCGGCGGGGGCGGCCCCGCGACCCGCTGGTCGGGGTACGGCGGCGGCGTCTCCGTCCGGGGAGGCGCGTACGCCGCGGGCTGGTGGCCGGCGGGCGGCGGCGCGGCGTACCCGTCCGGGGCGAAGCCCGTGTGCGCGGGCGGTGAGGCGTACCGGTCCGGCGTCAGGCCCGTGTGCGCGGGCGGTGAAGCGTACCGGTCCGGCGTCAGACCCGTGTGCGCGGGCGGCGGCGCCTCGGCGCGGCCCCGTACGCGGCGCTCCGGCTCGGCGTACCGCACGGGCGGCAGCAGGTCGGAGTAGCTGTCCTCGGAGGCCGGCTTGGTGCGCTTGGTGGGCGGCAGGTCGTCGGTGCGCGCGGGGTCGCCCTCGATCACGTGGGTGGAGTCGGGCGCCCCGCCGTTCAGCACGTGTGTGGCGTCCGGGGCCCCGCCGTTCAGCACGTGTGTCGCGTCAGGCGCCCCGCCGTTCAACACGTGGGTGGCGTCCGGGGCGCCGCCGCCGATCACGTGGGTCGTGCCGGGGCTGTCGAGCCTGCGCGTGCGGCCGTCACCGATGGCCGTCTCCCGCAGCGCGGTCACGCTCGGGTCGAGCTGCTTGGCCATGGACAGCAGCCGCACGGCGTCGGGCCGGGAGGCCGCGTCGACCGAGAACGCCGCCCGCAGCCAGCCGCGCATCCAGACCGGCGCCTGGTCGATGTTGGCGCGCCCCTCCATGATCGCGAAACACACCGACTCGAAAGAGCCCGTGCCGAACGGCGGCTTGCCGGTCGCGCCGAAGAAGACGGTGGCGGCCAGGGCGTGCACGTCGGCGGCCTGGGTGATCTCCTCGTCCCTGATGATCTCGGGGGCAAGGTAGCCGGGGGTGCCGACGAACATGCCGGTCTGGGTGAGCCTGGTGGCGTTCACCAGGTGCGCGATGCCGAAGTCGATCACCAGCGGCTCACCGTTGACGAGCATGACGTTCGCCGGCTTGAGGTCGCGGTGGATGACGTCGGCCGCGTGGATCGCGACCAGCGCCTCCGACAGGCCCCGCGCCAGGCGGATGACCTCGCCCTCCGGCAGCGGGCCGTCGCTCAGGACGGTCTCCTCCAGCGTGCGGCCGGGGGCGTACCTCGTCACGATGTACGGCGTGGCGCCGGTGAGCTCGGCGTCGACCACCTCGGCCACGCGCGGGCTGCGCACGCGGCGCATGGTCTCGACCTCGCGCGTCAGGCGGTCGCGGGCCTTGAGGTCGGCCGCGACGTGCGGGTGGAGCACCTTGACGGCGACCTGCCGGTACTCCTGGTCGAGGCCGAGGTGGACCACGCCCATGCCGCCTTCGCCGAGCCGGCGCAGCAGTTTGTAAGGCCCGAGTCTGTCCAGAGTCTCCGGCATCGTCTCCCCCGTCATCCTGCCGTCCTCCGTAGGCCAAGGTCGTGGAGCCATGCGATCCACCGGTCGATGTCGACCGGAATCCAGACTGCCTCACCTACGGGTGCGACGAGCGTGGTCACCGCGAACAGGGCCGCCGCCGCGGCGAGCAGCCCGAGAACGCCTGTGAGCGCCGCGGCGGCGCTCTTCGAGGGGAACGCCGAGGCGAAGATCCTGCTCATCTGGCGGCCGGGCCCCTCGACCCCGGGACCCGCCGAGATGATCCACAACGAGACCGCGACTCCCCAGCTCAGCGCCGATGCAGGATGCACCGTGCGGACCAGGAACATCAGCACCAGGCTCACCGGCACACCGAGGATCAGCGCGTACGGCACCAGCGCCGCCGTGAGGCCGATCGACTTCACCAGCGCGCCGGGACGGCCGAGCACGCGCAGCACGTCGGCGGCGCCCCCCGGCCGCCCGCCGTTGAGCTCGCGCTGGGCGATGTCGGCGGCGCGCAGCAGCACGGCCGCCGGGACGACCAGCAGCGCCACGAGCAGCGGGGCGGCGACGGCGGCGCCGATGACGACGATCAGCGCGAGCACGCCGGCCACCGCGTACAGCCCGGCCGGGGGCGGCGGGACGACGGCCGGTGTGAAGTCCGACGTCGCCTCGGGCGGCAGGTGGACGGTCGGGACGTACCCGCCGTCCGTCTCCCGCCGGACGTGCGGCGTGGCGAACCCGTCCGGCGCCTGCTCGTACAGCGCCGCCTGCCGGTGTTCCGGGGGCAGCGGCGTGGTGCGCAGGGGCGGCTTCGCCTCGGGGACGATGGACGGCCCCTTCGCCTGGTGAGGGACCGGCGAGGAGCCGCCCTTCACCTCAGGCGGGACGGGCACCGTCGCCAGCGGCTGCGCCGCCGCCTTGACTTCGGGGACGACGGGCGCGCGGCGCTGGCCGGACAGCTCGTTCAGCTCCTCGGACCGCACGCGGCGCGTCGGCACCTCGCCCTGGTCGAGCACCGGCTCGGCCGGCTTCCACGGCTGCGCGGGGGCGGCGGGCGCCATGCCGGCCTTGCGCAGATCGTCGCCGGTGACCCGGACGGTCGGCCAGGGGTCGCCCTCGGTGCCCGCCGGGTGCGGCGGCGGCGCGTCGCCGAGCAGCGAGACGAACTCCTCGGCCGGCGCCGCCGGGGTCGCCGGGACGGCGGGCGCACCCGCCGTGGGCACCGACGGGAGCGGGCGCGAGGCCCCCGGGCGCACCGGCTGCGTGCCGTACGGCTCGGCGTCGTCCGCCTGCGCCGGGGATGCATGGGTCGCCGGAACCGGGGCAGCGGTCCCTGTCGAGAGCGCCGGCGAGGAGGGAGAGGTGTGCGGCCGCGAGACGCCGGGAACGGGCAGGGACGTGCCGGTCGCCGGAGGCTCGGCGGTGTGGTCGGGCACGGTGAGGATCTCGTCGGGGATCGGCACCCGGCCGGGGACGCCCCCGCGCGGCGGCACGAGCCTGGACAACTGCCTGGCCAGCTCGACGGCGGTGGGGCGCTTGGAGGGGTCGCGATGGAAGGCGGCCCGCAGCAGCGGCCGGATCACCGACGGGGCGGCGTCGACGTTCGCCCGGCCTGCGGTGATGTTGTAGAAGACCATCTCGAGCGTGCCCTTGCCGAACGGCGGCAGGCCCGTCGCGGCGTACAGCATCGTGCCGGCCCAGGCGTGCACGTCGACCTCGGGCCCGGCCTCGTGCCCCTCGATGATCTCCGGGGCGAGGTAGCCGGGGGTGCCGATGAACATGCCGGTCTGGGTGAGCCTGGTGGCGTCGACGGCCTGGGCGATGCCGAAGTCGATGAGCACGGGGTCGCCGTCGAGCAGCAGGACGTTGCCGGGCTTGAGGTCGCGGTGGATCACGCCCGCGACGTGCACGGCGGCGAGCGCCTCGGCGACGCCGTACGCGACGCGCAGCAGCGCGGCGACGGGAAGGGGACCGTCCTGCTTGACGGTGTCGTCGAGCGGCATGCCGGCGACGTAGCGGGTGACGATGTAGGGACGGCTGCCGGTGACGTCGGCGTCGACGACCTCGGCGATGTACTTGCTGCGCACCCGCCGCATGGTCTCGACCTCGCGCGCGAGCCGGCGGCGCGCGACGTCGTCCCCCGTGACCTCGCCGCGCAGGACCTTGACGGCGACCTGCCTGCCTTGGGGGTCGAGCGCGAGATGGACCACGCCCATGCCGCCTTCACCGAGCCGCCGGAGCAGCCGGTAGGGGCCCAATCGGTCGTCCTGATTCATCTGATCTCCGGCGGTGCCCCGGAATCGGTGTCCGGAGGAATGCGCCTTGCTCCAATTGTCACATTTCGCTTACTTTGCGCAATGCCCGTACCGGAAAGGACCGGACGGCAATCGATGACGTGGCCCGCCGCCCGGAGCACGCGCCACCGCGGCCGGCGTTCCCCTTTGCCGGCCGGTCGGCAGCCGGCCTCCCCCGTTCGGCTACCGGTCTCTCCTTTCAGCCCGACGTGGCGATGAGAGCGCTCCGCGGGCGCCCGCCCGCGGTTTTTGACGGCACGTAGCACCATACCGGCTTAAACCCCGCCCATGAGAGAACCATGAGGGCACATTCCCGGTAGTACAACGGCCCAACCCGGCCCAACGGTTTCCCGTATATGGAAACTGTTAGGACACGAACGGGTCACTGCGCGAGAGGCAGCACCTCGGCGGTCTTGAGGCGGGCGAGGGCCTCCCCGGCGAGCGCCAGCTTGGAGCCCCTGATGCCGCTGCCGATCACCAGCAGCGGCCGCCGCGCGACCTCGGCGTCGACCAGCACGGGCCAGTCCGCGGGCAGCCCCAGCGGCGTGATGCCGCCGTACTCCATGCCGGTCATCTCGACGGCTTCCTGCTGGGGGGCGAACGACGTCTTGCGGGCGTCCAGGTGCCGGCGGATCACCCCGTTGACATCGGCGCGCATCGTGGCGAGCACCATGACGGCGGCGTAACGCGTCTCGCCGCCCCGCTTGGCCGCCACGATCACGCAGTTCGCCGACTCGTCGAGGCCCACGCCGTACCGCTCGCAGAAGGCGGCGGTGTCGGCCAGGGCGGGGTCGATCGGCGCGACGGCGACCTCGTCGTCCACGGCCGCGACGGCCTGCGCGACGGGGGCCGCGAGCAGGTCGGGCCGCTCCCCCGCGGGCACCCACTCCAGTGTGCCCAGCCGCATGGGTCATCCCTCCTTCAGTACGCGGTGATGAAGCTCGGTGACCACCTTACGGGCCGACTCGAACGCCCCCGCCTGCCAGGCGATCAGGTGGGTGAGCCAGTCACCGGCGAAGTAGACCCGCCCCGCCGGGCGCTGGAGCAGCGAGAAGCCGCTCATCGACGGCCAGCGGACCCAGGAGCCCTCGATGAACGGCTGGCGGCGCCAGGCCACCGAGACACTGCCGCGGATGTTCCGGCCGTACTTGACGCCGTGCACGCGCCTGCCTTGGGCGAGGCCGCGGCGCAGCCGCTCGCGGTGCGGCAGCGGATCGTACACCTCGGCGTCCCGGCCGGTGTTGTAGTAGCCGACGACCAGGCCGCGCTCGCCGTGATAGCCATAGGAGGGGTACCAGATGTGGCCGATGTCCAGGTCCGTCTCGGTGGCGCCGCCGTACACGCGGTCCTCGATCTCCCACCACCGCACGCCGTACTCCAGGCCGAGCTTGCCCGCCGACAACGGGACGGGCGTGGCGAGGGCCGCCTTGACGTCGGCGCCGAGGTTGCCGGGGATCCCGGCCAGCAGGTGCGGGGGCAGCGCCGCGACGCAGTAGTCGGCCTTCAGCGAGGCGCCGCCCTCGACCTCGACCTCCACCCCGTCGGGCCGGTTGGTGACGCGGGTCACGCGCGTGCCGGTCCTGATGCGCCGCGCGCCGACCTTCGCGGCCAGCGCGCGGACGATGGCGTCCATGCCGCCGACCGGCTGGAACATGGGCATCGCCTGCTCGTAGCCCGCGTCCATGGTCAGCATCCGGCCCAGGTTCCGGCTCAGCACCTCCGTGAGCGAGGGCGGCGTGCCGAGCTCGGTGCCGGGGCCGACCCCGGGGTTCACGCGGTACCCCCGCCGCTCGCCGCCGGTGTACGCCAGCGACTTCTCGCCGATCGCCCCGAAGCGCGACAGGAAGTCGAGCAGGCGCTCCTTGTCGGCCTGCGTCAGGCGGCTGTCGAGGGCCCCGGCGTCGGTCGCCTTGGCCAGAAGCTCCGAGATGTACCCGTAGGCGTCCGCGCGGGCGGTGCGCGCTCGCACGGGGGCCGTCATCCCCTCGGTGAGGATGTAGGCGGAGGCGTTGGTGTTGACGAACACCTCCAGCGGGACGCCCAGCTCACGGCAGTAGTCGAGCGTCACCATCCACTGGGCGATGCGGGCGGGGCCGGCGTTGAAGTACGTCCCCTCGCCGAAGGTCACCTGCTGCGTCTCACCGGCCTTCGTGGCCGCGCCCTTGGCCGCGTTCGCCGGCGGCAGCTCGGTGACGGTGTCGCCGCCGCGCAGCGTGAGGCTGCGCCCGCCCACCCTGTCGCGGGCCTCCAGCACCGTGCAGTCGTACCCGGCCTTGCCCAGCTCGTACGCGCACGCCAGGCCCGCCACCCCGGCGCCGAGCACGAGCACCGACGCGGGCCGTCCGCCGCGCAGGGAGAAGTCGGACGGCTGCGGCGGGACGTACGGCGTCGGGGCGGCCGCCCCGCCGACCGCCGGGACGGGGGCGGTGCGCGGGGTGGGGGCCAGGCCGAGCACGCCCATGGCGGCGTACATCGCGCCCGCGCCGCCGGCCGCGCCGATGCCGACGAGCAGCGACCGCCGCGTCAGCCGGTCATGCGTGCGCGGTAAGGGGTCGGTCTCCATCCGTCAGCCGTACACGCCGCTGCCGCAGGCGATCTGGCCGGCGATCGTGGCGTAGATGCCCATCAGGGCCATGATGTCGCGGAAGTCGTCGGTGGTGAACTCGGTGTGCCGGGGGCCGGCCTGACGGGTGCCGGGGATCAGCGAGCAGCCGGAGGCGATGGCCGTGGAGTTCCACTCGACGCCGAGTGTGAACGGCGGGGTCACCTTGTAGGGCGTGAAGTCGCTCAGGCGGTTCAGCGCGCGGGCTGCGGCCTCCCTGATGAGCGCCTGGGCGACGCTGGGCGGCAGCAGCTCGGCCGAGAACCGGTCGACGCCCTTCTTCACCGCGACGGTCTCGACGTCGCCGAGGAGCGAGCGGGCCTCCTCGCAGACCGCCTCGTCGCCCGTCACCAGCGCCACCGGCACGCCCAGGAACCCGGCGCACCCGGCCACCAGCCGTGTCTCGCCGCAGACCTCGCCGTTCAGGTAGACGTTCTGGATCTCCTTGCCCATCCAGGTGTGGTTGAGCACGCCGTGCTGGACGCCCGCCCGCGCGTGGTAGCCGGCGAAGCAGGCGGCCTGGAAGTCGCCGGTCAGGCCCTGCGCCATGCGCATCGGCTTGCCGGGGCCCCGGATCAGCGAGGCGCGCGCGTCGAGCAGGTCGACGCGGAGGTTCTTGGTGGAGCCGTGGGCGTCGTTGACGATCACCGCCGTGGCCCCCGCCTCGAAGACGCCCGCGATCACCGCGTTGGCGTCGGCGGTCATCAGCTCACAGCCCCGCTCGTAACCGCGGCCGCCGGCGTGCATCTCCTCGGGGTCGGTGAGCCCGGTCACGCCCTCCATGTCGACCGACACGTAAACCTTCATCGCCGTCCCCAGCTCTCCACCCGCTCGATGTCGTCGGCGTCCATGAAGCCGAACTCGTCGGCCATGATCGTTTCGATCCTCTTCCGCCATGGTCCGGGGATCTCCTCGACGGCCGGAGGGTAGCACCGCTCCAACCATCGCGTGGACTCCTTCGTCGCCTTGAGATACTCGGCGGCTCTGGCGAAGGGGGTGTCCTCGATGCCGGGAACGTGGGCGCAACCGTACTCGATCATCTCCTGGCCACCGTACGGCGGGGGCTGCTGCCACTTGCGGGCCACCGGACGGTCGGGGGTGATCGTGGTGCGCATCGGCCGGCGCTCTAGGGCGGCCTGGATGAGCTCCTTGTACAGGCACTTGCCGCATCGGTCGCACGGGCCGTCGGCGTCCCCGCGCAGGCACCAGCGTACCTGCTCACGAAGGGGGGAACCGAGTGCCAGCCGCATGGTCATCGCCTCGCTGATCCCGCCCACCGGCAGGACGAGCGGCAGTCCGGCCGCGGCGAACAGGCGGCCCCAGGGGCCGTGGCCGGACCACATCGGGTTGTCCGGCGTGTACCGATGGACGTACCTGCCACCGCCCAGCCACCGCGAGCCGATCTCGTACCCCAGGGCGATGCCGCCGAGGTCCATGTCGTCGGCCAGCAGCGCGGCGCCGATCGTCACCGCGTGGTGCTCGGGGTAGCCGGGACGGGGGTGGCGCAGCAGGAACTCCAGGTCGGAGTCGACGATCGTGACGTCCCTGCCGGTCTGCTCGGCCAGCTCGGCGAGCACGTCGGACCGGTAGTGCGTCCAGCGGTTCGGGACGCGGGGGTGGCCGACCCGGCGGAAGTGGACCAGCGGCGCGTCCGGCAAGATCGCCGCCACCGCCACCGAGTCCGCCCCACCGCTGTAGGAGACCGCCAACCGAGCGCCACCGGTACGGGCGGCCTCGCCGACCGGGCCGGCGTCGATGCCCCAGCCGCTGTGGAAGGCGGCGGCGAGCTCGGCGGAAATGGGCCGGTCGAAGACGATCCTCCCGGCCGTCCACGGCGCGACGACCGTCCAGGCCGCCAGGGCCAGCAGGTCGGGATGGGGGGAGACGGCGCGCGGCAGCCGTACGTGGCAGGTGTCGGTGGAAAGCTCGACCACCTGCCCGTCGGTGACGGTCCCGCCGACCCCCTCAGCGGGATCCAGCCGCAACCGTAACCGCCAGAGACCACCGTCACCGGTCCAGCCGACCTTCATGAGTCCGCACGCTCCCCTGGAGTCGCCTTCATGACGTGGTCCCGGCGCCGTCGCCTTCGCGCAGGGCGTCGACGGCCTGCCAGAGCAGGACCTCCGACTGCAGCAGGTGATCGACGGACGAGGCGGTCTCGGTGGCCAGCCGGTGGGCCTCGTCCACCTTGGCGGCCAGGGCCTTGTCAGGGGACGCCGGAGCCGCGCGCCTGACCTCCCGCCGGAGCTGCTCCACCTCGCGCCGCAGCGTGGTGATCTCCCGCTTGAGCGCCTGGACCTCCCAGAGGGCGTCCTTCACATCCTGCCGATGATCGGCCCGGGTGACGAAGCGGGCGTCCAACCGGGCCAGTACGGCGCGCCGGACCCGCGGAGGCATCAGGACACGCATGACAAACCGCGCCATGATTCGTCACCCTAGCGGCAAATCATGATCTTCCCGAATCACTCCATGACAGCCTGATCACGTCGACGCTCTTCCCCTGCGAACCCGGCCGCCCGGATCTAACCTCGAACCGGAAGGGACACCGTCATGGAATTCCTGTTAGGCGCAGCCGGATTTCTCGTTCTCATCGTGCTGCTCACCGGCATCAGGGTGGTCAACCAGGTCGAACGCGGCATCGTCTTCCGGTTCGGACGGGCCCAGCGGCGCGTCCGGCAGCCGGGGCTGCGGCTCCTGATCCCGCTCGTCGACCAGATGAAGAAGATCAACGTCCAGATCGTCACCATGCCCATCCCCACCCAGGAGGGCATCACGCGCGACAACGTCTCGGTGCAGGTCGACGCGGTGGTCTACTTCCGGGTCCAGGACCCGATGCGCGCCGCGATCGAGGTGCAGAACTATCTGTTCGCCATCGAGCAGGTGGCACAGACCTCGCTCCGCTCGATCATCGGCAAGAGCGAGCTCGACGACCTGCTGTCCAACCGCGAAGAGCTGCACCAGGGGCTCGCCGTGATGATCGACAGCCCGGCGGTGGGCTGGGGCATCCACATCGACCGCGTGGAGATCAAGGACGTCCAGCTGCCCGATTCGATGAAGCGCTCGATGTCGCGGCAGGCCGAGGCCGAGCGGGAACGCCGCGCCCGCGTCATCGTCGCCGACGGCGAGCTGCAGGCCGCCCAGAAGCTGGCCGACGCCTCCAGCATCATGGCCGAGACACCTGCCGCGATGCAGCTGCGCCTGCTGCAGACCGTGGTCGAGGTCGCGGCGGAGAAGAACTCCACCCTCGTCATGCCGCTGCCGGTGGAGATGCTCCGCTTCTTCGACCGCCTCTCCCAGACCGGCGCGGACAAGTCCCCCGCTCAGGAGCAGGACACGAGAGCCTCCCACGCGGCAGCGGCCCCCCAGCAGAGCCTGGCCGAAGGAGCGGCCACGAACCAGCGCAGCCTGAGCGATGCCGCCCACCCCGAGCTACCGCCGCTCACGCTCGACGACGAACCAACCCAGTCCGTCCGCCCCCGCTCCACCCCCGAACACCCCTGACCCACGCCCCCGCCCCTCCTACCCCAAGGTGGCGAGGAAGGGTGCGGCGAACCCCGCGCCAACGGGCACCGGAGCAACGCCCCCCGACGCCCCCTCCTTCTACGCCAAGGTGGGCAGGAAGGATGCGGCGAACCCCGCGCCAACGGGCACCGGAGCAACGCCCCCCGCCCGCTGTGGCCCCTCTTCGGCGCCGGCGCGGCGAGAAGCCGTGCGGCGAACTCGGCGCCGCCGTACGGCGGGGCACCCGGTGGGCGCCCATGAGGGGGCTGTCAGTCGATCTCGCTGAGAAAGCGTGCGAGGACTTCGGTCGCGTGGCCGGCCTCGGGGCCTTCGGCGCGTACGGTCACGGCCGAACCGGCCCGCGCGCCCAGTCCCATGACCATGAGGAGACGGGCAGGGTCGACGGACCTGCCGTCGTACTCCAGCACTACGGACGCCCGCAGCCCCGCGGCCAGCTGGGCCAGCCGTCCCGCCGGCCGGGCGTGCAGGTCGGCCGGCAGAACCACCGAGACCTCGGACACCTGCGAACCCTGCGCGGTCTCCGAGGTCTGCTCGCTGCCCGACGGCGACGGATCAGAACTTGCGGACATGACGTGCCTCCTCGGCGGCGGTGACGATGTCCGTCATCTCGCCACCCGCCGCCGCCGTGGCCGCGGCGGCGACCGCGCCCTCGACGAAGGGGGCGTCGATCACGACCGCGGTGAGCTCGGGATGGTCGTCCAGGACCGTGCGGGTGGTCAGCACCGAGCTGCCCAGGTCGGGCAGGACCGCGACGCCGCGCCCCCGATCGGCCTCGGTGATCGCCTTGTGGATCAGGGTGTAGCTCGTCCCGATCCCCCCGCCGTCGGCGCCGCCCACGGCGACCACGGGCACCGCGCCGGAGGTGATCTCTTCCAGGATCTCGGCCAGCCCCGCGGCCAGCCTGGGGCTGTGAGACACGAGTACGATGCCAATGGGCTCGTTCATGAACGGTGACTCTATATTTCTGAACACGGTTCATCAATACCGAACGAATGGCAAAAATGATCCAGTCAGTGCAGCGTGCCGTGCAGATCCTGCGCCACCTCGCCTCCAGTGGGTCGAGGCTCGGCGTCACCGAGCTGTCCGAACGGCTCGGCGTCGCCAAGCCGACCGTGCACGCGATGCTGCGCACCCTGGAGGCCGAGGGCCTGGTCGTGCAGGACCACGAGTCGAGCAAGTACGCCCTCGGCCCCGGCCTGCTGCACCTGGGCAACGCCTACCTCGACGGCCACGAGCTGCGCACCCGCTCGATGACCTGGGCCGACTTCCTGGCGACGCAGGCCAACGAGGCGGTCTGGGTGGGCGTCCTGACCGGCGACCACGTCCTGGTCGTCCACCACGCCTTCCGGCCCGAGGGAGCGGTCCAGATCCTGGAGGTGGGCGCCAGCATCCCCTGGAACACCTGCGCCCTCGGCAAGGCGATGGTCGCCTTCGGGGCCGAGGCCGTCGAGCGCAAGCTGCTGGCGGAGGAGCCGGCCGTCCTCACGGGGAGGAGCGTGACCAGCCCCGCCCTGCTCGCCGAACAGCTGGAGTCGGTACGCGGCACCGGTTACGCCATCGAGGACCAGGAGTCCGCCATCGGGGACGCCGGGATCGCCGCCCCGGTGTTCGACAGATCGGGCGAGGTCAGCGGCGCCATCGGCATCGTCGGCCCGGTCGAGCGGGTGCTGGCCGCCGACCGGTGGGAGGAGTTGGCCGTGGCGGTCAGGGAGACCGCCCGCAACCTCTCCCGCGACCTCGGCGCCCCCCGCGGCCAGGCCCGCCGCACCACCCGCTGACCCGGGATCAGCCCGGCCCGTACGGGGAAGCGGCGCGGGTGGCCGGCTCAGCGGGTAGGTCCGTGTCGCCACGGGGTCAGGAGATCACCGGAGGGGGCGGAAGAAGGCTCTGACGTCCTCGACGAGCAGGTCGGGGGCCTCCATCGCGGCGAAGTGGCCGCCGCGGTCGAACTCCGACCAGTGCACGATGTTGTGTTCGCGTTCGGCGATCCGCCGGACACCGGGGTCACCGGGGAAGACGGCGACGCCGTGTGGCAGCGCGGAGTACTCGGCCACCGTCCCCCAGCTCTTCTGCCCTTCCTTGTAGAGGCGGGCGGCCGAGGCGGCGGTCTGGGTGAACCAGTAGATGCTGACGTCGGTGAGCATCTGGTCCAGGTCCACCGCGTCCTCGGGCAGTTCGCGGGCCGGGTCGGTCCACTCCTTGAACTTCTCCACGATCCAGGCCAGTTGCGCCGCGGGCGAGTCGTGCAGCCCGAACGCGAGGGTCTGCGGCCGGGTCGCCTGCATGATCGCGTAGCCGGCCCGGTCCTGGTCCTGGTACTGGCCCAGGCGGGCGAGTTCCGCCTGGGTGAGCCCCTCGAACTCGCGCGGGTCACCGGTCGGGAACCCGAGCGCGCCGTTGACGTGCACCCCGACGACGTTCTGGGGCGCTGCGCGACCGAGCATCGGTGAGATGACCGCGCCGCTGTCGCCGCCCTGCGCGCCGTATCGCCCGTAGCCCAGGCGGTCCATCAGCACCGCCCACGCCCGCGCGACCCGCTGCAGGTCCCAGCCGGTCTCGGTGGTGGGACCGGAGAAACCGAACCCGGGGATCGACGGCGCGATGACGTGGAAGGCGTCGGACCGGTCACCGCCGTGCGCCGCCGGGTCGGTGAGCGGGCCGATGACCTTCAAGAACTCGGCGACCGAACCCGGCCAGCCATGCGTGATGATCAACGGCAGCGCGTCGGGTTCGGGCGAGCGGACGTGCAGGAAGTGGATGTTCTGCCCGTCGATCCGGGTCGTGTACTGCGGGAAGGCGTTCAGTCGCGCCTCGGCGGCCCGCCAGTCGAACCTGGCGCGCCAATATTCGGCCAGTTTCTTCGCATAGCCGACGGGGACCCCGTAGGACCAGCCCACCCCGGGCAGCTCGTCCGGCCAGCGGGTCGCCGCCAGCCGGCCGTGCAGGTCGTCCAGCTGCGCCTGCGGGACATCGACTTGGAACCGGTGAATTCGCGTGTCGTCGTTCATGTCGATGACGGTAGATTCCGGTTAGGACAGGTCCGGTCCTAGGATGCGCGTCATGTTGGAAACGTCGGCGCGGCTTCTGCGGCTGCTGTCTCTGCTGCAGACCCCCAGGGACTGGCCGGGCACCGAGCTGGCCGAACGGCTCGACGTCTCGCCCCGCACGATCCGCCGCGACATCGACCGGCTGCGCGAACTCGGCTACGTCGTGCACGCCACCGCGGGCACACCCGGCTACCGGCTCGGCGCCGGCAGCGGTGTTCCGCCGCTGCTGCTCGATGACGACGAGGCGGTCGCGGTCGCCATCGGGCTCGGCACCGCCGCCGTCTCCAGCGTGGCCGGCATCCAGGAGACCTCGGTCCGCGCCCTGGCCAAGCTCGAGCAGGTCCTCCCTCCCCGGCTCCGCAACCGCGTCGGCGACCTGCGGTCGGTCACCGTCCCGCTGGCGGGCCCGGCCGAAGCCGTGGACCCGGCCGTGCTCACCGCGATCGCCGCGGCCGTGCGCCACCGGGAAAGCCTGAGGTTCGACTACCGCTCCCACAACGGCACCGAGGACCGCCGCACCGCCGAGCCGTACCGGCTGGTGAACTCGGGCCGCCGCTGGTACCTGGTGGCATGGGACACCGGCCGGGACGACTGGCGCACCTTCCGCGTCGACCGGCTGCGCCTGCACGCCCCCAACGGGCCACGCTTCACGCCCCGCGAGCCGCCCAGCGGAGACCTCGTCCGCTACGTCTCCGAGCGGATCTCCGTCGACCCGTACCGCTACCGCGGCCGGTTCACGGTGCACGCCCCGGCCGAGGTCATCGCCGCCCGGATGCCGCCGACCATGGCGGTGGTCGAGCCGGCCGACGGCGGCGCGTGCGTTCTCAGCGCCGGATCGAACTCACTCGACGAACTGGCCATGTGGATCGCGCAACTCGGCGTCCCGTTCGAGGTGCACGAACCACCCGAACTCATCCAGCACATCCACGCGCTCGGCACCCGCCTCGTCGATGCGACCCGGCATCACTTGAAGCCCTGACAGGGACGGCACTTCCCAAACTGCTGCGGGGTGGCCGGGCCGTACGTGCGCAGGACGGGGTACACCGACTCCCGGGCAGCCCATAACGCGATCGTCACGGACCCTTGACATCGTCACCGGGCGAGCTTAGGTTCCGGACCATCGTTCATCATTGCTGAACATGATTCGGATGTCATGCGAGGAGGGTGAGGCGCTTGCTCGCCGGGGTGGTCCGCCAGTCCGTCCGCGACGCCCGCCCGGTCGCGGCGGAGGCCCGTCCGGCCGCCGCCCGTACAGAGGCCCCGCGTAAGGCGGCCGACACCGGTCAGGTGTCCGCCACCACCCGTACGAAGACCTCTTCCCCGCCGCCGAGGAGATCAGCGCGAAGGAGACAGTGCCATGAAGAAGTTCATCAACGACCCCGGCTCCGTCCTCCGCGACGCGCTGGCGGGTGTGGCCGCGGCGCACCCCTCGCTCCGGGTGGACTCCGTCAACCGCGTCATCACCCGGGCCACCTCGACCCCGCCCGGCAAAGTGGCGCTGATCAGCGGCGGCGGCAGCGGTCACGAACCGCTGCACGGCGGATACGTCGGAACGGGCATGCTCGACGCCGCCTGCCCCGGTGAGATCTTCACCTCTCCGGTACCCGACCAGATGCTGGCCGCGGTCAAGGCCGTCGACAGCGGCAGCGGCGTCGTCTTCATCGTCAAGAACTACACCGGCGACGTGATGAACTTCCAGCTCGCCGCCGAACTGGCCGCCGACGACGGGGTCGCCGTCGAGACCGTGCTGGTGGACGACGACGTGGCCGTGCAGGACTCGACCTGGACCGCCGGACGGCGCGGGACCGGCGCCACCGTCTTCGTCGAGAAGATCACCGGCGCGCTCGCCGAGCAGGGCGCCCCGCTGGCGGAGGTCGCCGCGATCGGCCGCGAGGTGAACGCCGCCAGCCGTTCCTTCGCGATCGCCCTCACCGCCTGCACCACCCCCGCCGCCGGCCGTCCCGGCTTCGACCTGCCGGACGACGAGGTCGAGATCGGCGTCGGCATCCACGGCGAGCCCGGACGCAGGCGAGGCCCGTTCCAGCCGGCGGGCGAGCTGGCCGCCTCCATGGTGGAGGCGATCCTCGCCGACATGCCGCTGTCGGAGGGCGACCAGACCATCGTCATGCTCAACGGCCTCGGCGCAACACCGCTGATCGAGCTCTACGTCCTGTTCGGCGAGGTGGCGGCCCGCCTGGCCGACCGCGGGATCGTCATCGCGCGCAACCTGGTCGGCAACCACATCACCAGCCTCGACATGGCGGGCGCCTCCCTCACCATCTGCCACGCCACCGCCCAGATGCTCACCCTCTGGGACGCCCCCGTGCACACCCCCGCCCTCCACTGGTGACCCCCACGTTCGTCCCCCATACCGACCCCCGGCCCGTCTCCCGTAACCACACCCAGCCCCTCCGTTCGCCGTAGCCCCCCGCCCTGGCCCGTCCCCGGACGGCCGGGGTAACGACAGGAGTACTCCATATGGACACCGACACCACCTTGGCCTGGGTCCGGGCCGTCACGGCGGCCGTCTCTGCCCACACCGACCTGCTCACCCAACTGGACGCGGCGATCGGCGACGCCGACCACGGCACCAACCTGCAGCGCGGATTCACCGCCGTCGCCACCGCCTTGGAGAGCTCGTCGTTCGACACGCCCGGCGAGGTCCTCACCAAGACGGGCACCACGCTGATCTCCACCGTCGGCGGGGCGTCCGGACCCCTGTACGGTGCCGTGTTCCGCGCCATGGGCAAGCGGCTCGCCGGCGAGGCGAGCGTCACGCCCCAGGACCTGGCGGAGGCGTTGCGCGCCGGGCTGGAGGCCGTGCAGAAGCTGGGCGCGGCGCAGCCGGGCGACAAGACGCTGATCGACGCGTACGCCCCCGCCCTGGAGGCCTTCGAGGACGCGGTGCGCAACGGCGGCGACCTGCCGGGAGCAGCGCGCGCGGCGGCGGGCAGCGCCGAGGAGGGGATGCGCGCCACCGTCCCCATGGTCGCCCGCAAGGGCCGTGCCTCCTACCTCGGGCCGCGTAGCCAGGGCCACCAGGACCCGGGAGCCACCTCCACCTCCCTCATCTTCGGTGCGCTGGCCGAGACGGTGAGCAGGTGAGCATGGCCGAGTTCGCCGGTCGCGTCGCCTCGCCGGGCATCGCGCTGGGATTCGCCCACCGGGCCGACCGGCCCAGGCCGGACGCACCGATCACCGTGGCGGCCGGCACCGACCCCGCCCTGCTGGTCATCAGGGCCTTCGACGCCGTCGCCGAGCGGCTGGCCGCGCTGGCGGTGGCCCTGCGCGAGGACGGCCGGGCCGAGCAGGCCGACATCATGGAGGTCAACGGCTACATCGCACTCGACCCCGACCTGCGCGGCACCGCGACCCGGCACGCCGCCGAGGGCCTGCCCGCCGACGTCGCGATCCGCGAGGCGGTGGACGAGTACGCCGCCATGCTCGCCGCACTCGACGACCCCACTCTCGCCGAACGCGCCACCGACGTCCGTCAGGTCGGCAGGCGCGCCCTCGCCTGGCTCGCCGACCCGGGCGAAGCGGACACGCATGAGGCGCGCCACGGCGGCGGCAGCCCTGCCGCGGACGGCGGCCCTGGTGGGGCGGGTGGTGGTCAGTCGGACGGAATCAGTGCAGGCCGGTCCGGTGGTGGCGGACAGGTGGTCGTGTTGATCGCCGAGGAGGTCGGGGCGGCTGATCTCCTGATGTCCGACTGTCCGGTCGTCGCGGCTCTGTCCGTGAAGGGCGGTCCGAACTCGCATGCGGCGATCGTGGCCCGATCGATGTCGATCCCCCTGCTGACCGGTGTCGACCCTGCCCTGCTCGACCTGCCCGACGGCACCGAGCTACTCGTGGACGCTCGCGCACGAGGCGTCGTACGCTCGCACCCGCCCGCCCGCGAGCGCGAGGCGGCGCTGACCGAGATGGCCGAGGCTCGCGACCGCCGGGCGGCGTACGCCGCCGAGCGGTACCTGGCCTGCGAGACCCGGGACGGGCACCCGATCGTGTTGCGCGCCAACGTCGCCACGGCTCAGGACGGTCGCGCCGTGTCCGCCACGCACGCCGACGGGGTGGGGCTGCTGCGTACCGAGCTGCCGTTCCTGGAGGCCGCGCACTGGCCGACGCAGGCCGAGCACACCAAGGCGCTCGCGCCGATCATGTCCGAGCTCGCGGGAATGCCCGTCACCGTCCGCACGCTGGACTTCGCCGACGACAAGCTCCCGCCGTTCCTGACGGCCGGGCGCGAGGGACGGCGGCTGGGGCGCGGGCTGCCGCTCATGCTCGCCGAGCCCGAGGCGTTCGCCGACCAGTTCCGCGCCGTTCTCACCGTCGCCCCCGCCGACGCCGACCTGCGGGTGATGATCCCGATGGTGGCCGGCCTGGACGAGCTGCGGAGCTGCCGCGAGCTGCTGCTCTCCGCCGCGTCCTCGCTCGGCGTCGCCGCGCCGCCCCTGGGCGTCATGATCGAGCTGCCCGAGGCCGTGGCCGCCGTCGACGCGCTGGCCGCCGAGGCCGCGTTCCTGTCGATCGGCAGCAACGACCTGACCAGCCAGGTCCTCGGCCTGGACCGCCGTGACCCGGCCGCCACGCCGAGGATGACGGCCCACCCGCGCGTCCTGGCCGCGATCTCCGAGGTCGTCCGCGCCGCCCACGGGCACGGCCGGCAGGTGTCGGTCTGCGGGGACGCGGCGGCCGACCCGGTGGTCATGCCGCTCCTGGTCGGCCTCGGCTGCGACATCCTCTCCGTCGCCCCCGCGGCCGTGGACGAGATCCGCTACCGCGTCCGCCGCCTCGACCTGGAAGCCTGCCGCTCGATCGCCGCCCGCTCTCTCGAATGCGAGACCGCCGAACAGGTGTGGAAGCTCGTCCGTGAGGCCGGCTGAGAGAGCGCGTCACCGCAGGTAGTTCTCGACCTGGCTCTCTTCGCTCGAACCCGAGCGGGTCGTCTAGCCGGCCGCCTCGGGCAGGTCGTCCGTCCATTCGGCCGCCTCGACGGTGATGGTGCCGGACGCCTTCCCCTCGTCACCGGCGAAGGACGATCCGCGCAGCCGCGCCGCCTGTGGATCCACGATCAGCTTGATCTCACCGCCCGAATCCTTGATCGACAGGGCTTCGCCTCCGTCGACGGCGCCGAGGCTGCGAACCTCCGGCAGCGCGGCGAGCGCGCGGAAGGCCGCCGCGCGGACGTCCGGCGGGGCGGGCATGCTGGACAGCACGTCGATCAGCGTGGTCGTGCGGGCGGCCTTCGGGGTCAGCGCCTGTGTGGCGTGCTGGAGGAGCCACTTCGCCAGTTCGTCCGGGTCCGTGGGCAGTCGCTGGATCTGCTCGTAACTCAGCCTGGTGCCCTCCAGGTCGAAGCCGTCGGACCAGTGCCCGGCGTCACCGTTGTTGTCGATGACCTTGCCCTTCGAGCTCTGCCGGACCCAGGACGCGCCGTCACGCCTGGTCCACGTCTCCACGGTGCTCTTCCCCGTGTCGCCCCCGGGTGTGGTCTTCGTGTACGCGGTCCGGACGTACCAGTAGGTGCCGGACTCCTCGGGGGTGGCCGCCGCGGTCGTCGCGGCGGCGAGCAGGATCTGCCGTCCCGACTTCCGGACCTGGAACGACGGGCCGCCGGGCGTGGAGGCGGACGGCCGTTCGTGGCCCAGGCCGGCGGCGGATGGCCGGCCGCGGTCCAGGGTGGCGGTGGGCGGGCCCGTGGGCGTGGCGACCACCACGGCGACCGCCGTGACGCCCGCCGCCAGGACCGCCGCTCCGGCCAGGCGGAACCGCGACGGCAGCAACCGGCGGACGGGCCGGTGGCGTGGCCGTGGCGAGGTGGCGTGCTCCATCAGGGCCGCGCGGGCGGCGGTGGAGGTGGCGCGCGAGGGGGCCTCGGTCTGCGGCCGGGCCGCGTGCAGCATCTCGATGTCGTCCATCGTCAACGGTCCTTTCCTGTGGTCGTGGCTCCGGTCCCGTGCGCGGTCCCGGTCCCGGTGGTGGCTCCGGTCCCGGTCGCGGTCGCATTCCCAGTTCCGGTCCCAGTCCCGGTCCCGGGCGTGGTCGCGGCGCGGTCCAGCGCGGCGCGGATCTTCTTGCGGGCCCGGTGCAGCCGGGTCCGGGCGGTGGCGGGCGGGACGCCGAGGGCCTCGGCGGCCTCCTCGCAGCTCAGCCCGGCCCACGCGACGAGCAGCAGCACGTCCCGGTGAGCGTCGGTGATCTTCGCCAGCGCCGCCATGAGCGGCCCTCTGAGGGCCTCGGCGTCCACCCGGCCCGCGACCTGCTCGGCGTGCCCTTCGTCGGTCCCTCCGAGTGGCGCCCGGGACAGGGCCCGGTAACGCCGGGCCTCGGTGCGGTGATGCCGCGCGATCAGGTTGGCGACGATTCCGTACAGCCAGGGCCGGGCGTCCTCGCGGGCCAGGTCGTAGCGTTCCCGCCGGTCGAACGCGATCAGGAACGTCTCGGCGGCCACGTCGTCGGCCAGGCTCGGGCCCAGCCGCTGCGCCGCGAACCCATGGATCTGGAAGTAGTAGCGGTCGAAGACGGCGGCGAAGCGTTCCGGGTCGCGCCAGGATTGCTCGATGATCGCCGCGTCGCTGACCTCCTCGGTGGGCAGCGCCTGCGTCACCGCAGCCATATCCCGATATTTCGTGTCATCGCCTGCCTCCCGTCGGTGAACTGTCGCCCTCCTTCACCGATGGACGGAAAAGTGTTTCACCCACAGCCGAGGGACACCTCCCCGATCAGCCGACAGGCAGGTGAACGACGAGGTGCTTTCCGCCGCCGGGGGTGGGCTCGACGGCGTGACGGCCACCTGCCCCTTCGGGCAGGAGCATGACCATGGGCGCAGCCGGCTGGGACCGGCGCAGGCCGATCCCAGCGCCTTGTCTAGAGAACATGCGATGCGCCCAAGTAACGCGGGTCAGCGGCCGGCACCTCAGGGGCATGAAGAGGGCCACCACAGGAGACGAGAGATGGATCAAACTCGAGCGAGACAACCGGCGGCATCATTTCTGCATGATGAGATCCAGCCGGACGTCGGAGAGGTTTTGACGATATCAGACGAAGAAGAGACACGTCGCCATTACATTTTCTGCCACAACACCCGACGTTTCCTTGAAACCAGAGAGATGAGATACGCACTGACAGGAAACCGGTCGATACTGATCAATAAAGACGCCGGCGACATTTCCGTCGCCCGGACGGATATCCCATCGGAAGATCAATTACAGAACGACGAGCCAGCTCACCCGAGACCATCGTGCGCTGGGCCGCTGCCATCGCCCTCGCCTGGCACGGTCCGGTGAACGACAACCTGACGCTCGGGCTGCTGCACGAATGCTCCACCGGCGCCGATGAATCACAAACCGAAATCCCCTATCACCACGGACTGATCGGCCACTTCGCCGAAGAAGCCCTCAAGCGTTCGCCCTGACATCCACCCCCTGACCTGTTGTCGCCATCACTGCCAAAAGAACCAATGACGGCCCCTGTGTCCCAGCGAATGTCATGTCTGATTCAGTGCCGATTCGGCAGCGGTGACAGGCAGGTGGACGACGATGTGCTTGCCGCCGCCCGGCGTCGGCTCGACGGTGTGGCGGCCGCCTGCTTCTTCGGTCAGGAGCATGACCATGCGGAGTCCCCGCCCGCCGTCGCCGTAAGGAGTGGCCAGGGCCCGGGGCAGGCGGGGGTGGGTGTCGTGGACGGCGACGGTCAGCCAGTGGGCGTCGGCGGCCAGCATGACGGTCGCGGTGGGTGACTCGGCGGCGGCGTGCTCGGCGACGTTGGCCACCAGCTCGGTCACGATCAGGCTCGCGGTGTACGCCAGGTCGCCGCCGATCCCCCAGGCGGCGAGGACCTTCCTCGTCTCGTGTCTGGCTACGGGCACCTGGTCGACGGTGGACAGCACCGTGAAGGCATGAGTTACACGCTGACCGGAAGGCATGGATTTCCCTTCTCCTCGCCGCGCCCGCCGTCGTCGGCGGCCGGCTGCCAGGGTCCGGGACGAAGGCCTTAAGTCGAACATCGAAACGTCATCGACCGATCACGTCGAGTTATGACAGATTGGCATCGCGGGGCGGGTCCGGCCGGTCGTACGGTGGCGCGCCTGGCCGCGTGCGCGAAGGGGTGACGTTCATGGGTGGGTGTGAGCGGTTGTGCCCGGTCTGCCGCCGGACGCGGCTGAGCCGCTACAACCGTGATCCGGTCTGCGCGCCGTGCCTGCGGGCGAGCCGGGGCGAGCGTCCCGCCGCGCCGTCCTGGCTGTGGGACAGCATGCCGATGCGCGAGGCGCTGGCCGCAGGCGATCTACCCGCCTTCGTGGCGATCGTCCGGGCCGCCATCGGACTCAGCCAGTTGGAACTGGCCAGCCTGGTCGGCTGGTCGCAGAGCACGGTGAACCGGATCGAAAGCGGCGAACGCGACACCCTGTACGACGTCCGCGAACTGCTCCGCTTCGCCGACGCGATCGACATGCCCCGCCACGCCCTCATGCCCCTGCTCCTCGGCACCCCACTGGCGATCACCGATGCCAAGGGCATAAATGGTGATATGGAGATGGATCGCCGGCACTTCACCGGAGTCCTGGCGGGCAGCTTGGCGGCGGGCATGGGCTGGGGCTCGCCCCACATCCCCCATCGGATCGACCCAGCCCATGTCAAACACTTGAAGGCGACCGTTGACCGTCTGCGAGTAGAGGATCAACGCACAGGTGGCGGTATGCTCCTCGCCCCCGCACTGCACCTCCTCAGCAGAGTTCGCCGCATGATCGACGAAGCGGACTACAACGAGACCATCGGACGCCAGCTCCTCACCATCGCGGGAGGGCTGAGCGCTGACACCGGGTGGTTCGCCTACGATTCCGGTGACCAGCGCCTGGCCCGGCATCTGTACGGGGAAGCCCGCGACTACGCCGACCAGGCAGGGGCACATGAGCTGCAGGTCCAGGTGGGGTCTCTTCTCGCGATGCAGGCGGCGCGACTTGGCCGGCATCAGCAGGGCCGCGCCCGGGAAGCCCTGCGCTTCGTGGCGGTGGCGAAGGAAGCGGCACGGCACTGGGCGACGCCACGGGTGTACACCCTGCTGGCTCTTCGAGAGACCTCGGCCCATGCCAGCCTCGGGGATGAGAGCGCCTCCCGAAGCTCGATGGCGGCCGCCTGGCGGGCGTTCGAGCGTGGTCCACGCGAGGACGACCCTCCGTGGGTGGACTTCGTGAGCGAGGCGGAGCTGCTGAGCTTCGAGGGACGTACCGCGATGGCGGTGGGCAGACCCACCGCCGCAGTAGACCTCTACCAGCGATCGGTCGCCAGGTGGGAGAGCGACCGCAACCGCCTGTACGGACGAGCCTGCCTCGCCGGTGCGCTGCTCGCGAGCGGAGCCAGGACCGATGCCCTCGCCGAAGGGCTGGAGTTGCTCCCCCATGTGGGCGGTTCCAGGCGGACGCTGCAGGAGCTGGCGCCCCTACGTGAGGCCGCCGGAGAGTCGTCGGAGTTCGCCCAGAAGTACGACCGGCTGCTCGTGGCCTAGGGCCCTGCGCCCACTCCAGACCGAGGACTACCCTTTCGCCGATGGCCACCACGCGATCTTCGGATGCCCGCACGCGCACCGCGCGATCGCGTGGCCGCCTTCCCAGTCCGGCTAACGGAGGATGTGCCAGGTGTCCGAGGTCGACAACAAGGCGTTTCTGCAGGGGGTCTTCGCCGAGACCGCGAAGGGGAACGGACGGCCGTTCGTCGACGCGCTGGCCGACGACGTCCGCTGGACGATCATCGGGCGGACCGCGTGGTCGCGTACCTATGAGGGGAAGCGCGCGGTGCTGGACGACCTGCTCCGCCCGCTCGGGGAGCAGCTCGGCGGCCGTAACGTCGTCAGCGCCGAGCGCTTCGTCGCCGACGGTGACGTGGTCGTCGTCGAAGCCCGCAATCACAGCGTCACGAGCTCCGGGCACGACTACCCGAACCGTTACTGCTGGATCTTCGTGATGCGCGACGGCAGGATCGCCGAGATCACCGAGTACACCGACACCCAGTTGATCACCGAGGTGCTCACCCCACCTCCGGCCACGTCGTCACACCCTGCCGGCTGACCGACGGCCCGCCCTGCTCCCGGCGCTCTGGAGCCATTCAAAAGGAGGCACTATTCAACGAACCGCCGTCCACGGTGTCCGGCCGGGCGACGTTCGCCGGGGTCACGATGGCGCGGGCTCCTGGTCGGTGTGCGCGGCGTCGTAGGTGGCGTGGGCCCGAGCTATGTCGGCACTGCGCCGCTTGGCCCAGTCGACCAGCGCGAAGAGCGTTTCGCACAGCTCGAGCGCCATCTCTGTGCAGGTGTACTCGACCTTGGGGGGAACCGTCGGATAGACGGTCCGCACAAGCAGGCCCTCGCGTTCGAGCTTGCGCAGGTTCAAAGTCAGCATCCGGCGGCTGATGCCCGTGATGCCGCGCTCCAGTTCGCTGAAGCGCACCGGGCCCTTCGCGGCGGCGATCAGGATGCCGATCGCCCACTTACCCGCGACACGGTCGAGGACCTCGCTCACCGAACAGGCGGGGTTCTCCTGCTGGTCCGTCACACGGCTGTAACTGCGTGACAAAAAAGTGCCTCCTTCCAGATCAGGCCATGGTTACAGAAGATGTCCCCTGTAACAAAACTGCACTTGAGAGAGGGGATATCCATGTCCGCTCAGGCGGTTTCGCCGCCCGTCGGCCGCGCGTCCCGGCGGATGGCCCTGGCGACCATCTGCGCCGGCCAGCTGATGGTGATCTTGGACGGGACGATCGTGAACGTGGCGCTGCCGTCCATCCAGCGGAGCCTGGACTTCTCGCAGTCGGGGCTCGGCTGGGTCGTCAACGCCTACCTGATCCCGTTCGGCGGGTTGCTTCTGCTCTGTGGCCGGATGGGAGATCTTCTCGGTCGAAAGCAGATGTTCGTCACAGGCCTGGGCGTCTTCACGGTGGCGTCCCTGCTGTGCGGCCTGGCACGGGATCCGATGATGCTGCTGGTCGCCCGCTTTCTGCAGGGGGTAGGCGGTGCGGCGACGTCGTCGGTCACCCTCGCCATGGTCGTGACCATGTTCGCCGAGCCGCGCGCTCGGGCCGGGGCGCTCGGCGTCTACAGCTTCGTTCAGTCGGCTGGTGGCACCCTTGGCCTGCTTTTGGGCGGTGTGCTGACGCAGACCATCAGCTGGCACTGGATCTTCTTCGTCAACGCGCCCATTGGCGTGATGGCCATGGTGGCGGCCGTCCGCGTCCTCCGCGCGGAGCGCGGGACCGGCCTCGGTGCCGGCATGGACGCACTCGGCGCCGCGCTCGTCACCGCGGCGCTTCTGGTCGCCGTCTACACCATCGTGGGGATCACCGACCGCGGCTGGGATTCCGCCCACACCCTGGGCTTCGGCCTTGGCGCCTTGGTGCTGCTGGCCGCTTTCGTCGTCCGGCAGGCCAAGGCGGCCGATCCCCTTCTCCCACCCCGGATGTTCAGAGTCCGCAACGTCCCCGGAGCGCTGGCCACGCACACCCTCATGATCTCCGGCATGTTCAGCTTCCAGTTCCTCGCCGTGCTCTACATGCAGAAGGTTCTCGGCTTGGACGAGGTGCGGACCGGTGCGGGTGTAGTTCCCGTCTCGCTGCTGATCGGCCTGATGTCACTGTTGGTAGCGCCTCGACTGATCGCCCGATTCGGTGCTCGCACCGTCCTGCTCGTCGCCCTCACGCTGATCGCGCTTGGCTTGGGCGTGCTCGGCCAGATCTCAGCCGACGGCACCTATGCCACAGATGTCCTGCCCGCGACGTTCCCGCTCGGCGTCGGGTTCGGTTTGGCCATGCCGTCCCTAGCCGGATTGGCCATGTCAGGCGCGGCACCACGCGACTCAGGTCTCGCCTCGGGCATGTTCAACACGATGCAGCAGGTGGGCAGTTCCCTCGGATTGGCGATCCTGAGCACGCTGGCCGCCTCGCACACCGACAACCTGTTCGCCCATGGCGCCACCCAGGCCACCGCGTTGACGGGCGGCTACCAACTCGCCTTCCGGGTCGGCGCGTGTTTCGTACTGGCCGCCATCGTGGTGGCCGCCGCCGTGGTCCGCACCCCGCGAGAATCCGCCGACGGACCGGCACCACGTCCGATCAGCCCGCAGCCGGCGGAGAAGGACACCACCTCGGCGTGACCCCGACGCCGACCTGGACGTCGCGCTATACCTGCTCTACGGCCCGCTGCACTACCGTCTGCTCTACGACCTGGGCATGCCGGACGCCAACGAACTCGACGTCCTCATCAGGCGTGCCCTATATGCGATGAATCAGCCCGATCCGCCCCCTGCGGCCGAACTGAGGTCGTAGTACTACGACTGTCCGCGGGATAGACGGTCGGCGCGGCGAATGGGTTCCGGGAGGCGGAACTTCGGGGTCAGTCCGAGGACGTGGCGGCAGGCCTCGTCCAGGCCGACGCGGTGCCCCTGCGAGACGAAGACCGGCTTGACCCCGGTCTGCGTGCGCAGGCTCCTGCCGACGACCTCGCCGCCGTCGACGATCGGCGACCAGGAGCCGCGCTCGGTCCCCGGTACCTCGTACGTGCCGACGAAGGCCGTCTTCCCCACCCCGAGGGTGGGCAGATCGGTCAGCACGCCCAGGTGACAGGCCAGGCCGAACCGGCGCGGGTGCGCCAGCCCGTACCCGTCGCAGACCAGCAGGTCCGGAGTGACCGTGAGCTTCTCCAGCGCCTCGACCAGCGCGGGCAGCTCACGGAAGGCGAACAGCCCCGGCACGTACGGGAACCGCACCGGCCGGGAGACGACGACCTGCTCGGCGACCTCCAGCGTCCGGGCGTCCAGGACGACCACCGCCGCCGTCACCTGGTCGTCCCCCGCTGAGTACGCCACGTCCAGCCCCGCGACCAGCTCCACGTTCTCCGGGCCGGGATCGTCGAGCACGACGAGGGGGCGGAGCCGCTCCTGGATCGCCTCCGCCTCCGGGATCGCGGCGGGCCAGTCATGGAGTCTGCGGACGCGCACCTCCGGAGGATAACAACGCCCCGCCGGTGGGCCGGGTCGCGGATCGACGGCGCGCAACCGGACGGACGCGGCTGGGGTTCACAGCCCGTATGTGTACGCGGCTTGAGCCCTTTCGCGCGAAGGAAGGTCATGGATCGTAAGAGATGGATGCTGGCGGCGCTGCTGACCGGGCAGTTCATGGTGAACATCGACGTGGCGATCGTCAACGTCGCGGGACCGGCGATCCGGGACGGTCTGCGGACCTCTGGCGGTGAGCTGCAATTCGTGATCTCCGGCTACACCCTCGCCTACGCGATGCTGCTGATCACCGGTGCGCGGCTGGGCGACACCCGGGGCTACAAGCGGATGTTCCTGCTGGGCCTCGCCGGGTTCACCCTCGCCTCGCTCGCCTGCGGGGTGGCCCCCGCCGCCACGGCGCTGATCATCGCACGGGTGGTCCAGGGCGCGGCGGGAGCGGTCATGGTGCCGCAGGTGCTGTCGGGCATTCAGCTCCACTTCTCGGGCGCGGCGCGGGCCCGCGCGCAGGGACTGCTCGTGCTGACCATGTCCGGTGGCGCCGTGGCGGGACAGGTCTTCGGCGGTGTCCTGGTCTCGGCGAACCTCCTCGGCCTGACCTGGCGGCCGATCTTCCTGATCAACGTGCCGGTCGGCGTCGCGCTGCTGGTGATCGGGCTCCGCTGCCTGCCCGCGGATCAGCCGTCCCGAGGCAGGAGGCTCGACCTCGGCGGCGTCGTCGCGCTGTCGGCCGCCGTACTGCTCGCGATCGTCCCGCTGGTCGCCGGCCGCGAGGCGGGCTGGCCCGTCTGGACGTGGGTGTCCCTGGCGGCGAGCGTGCCCATGATGGCGACGTTCGTGCTGTGGCAGCGGCGGGTCGCGTCGCGGGGCGGCTACCCGCTGCTCAACCTGCACGTGGTCGCCCGGCCCATGGTCTCCTGGACACTCGGCGCGCTCGCCGCGGCGACCGGCACCTACTTCGCGATGCTGTTCGTCCTGGCGCTCTACCTGCAGCAGGGACTCGGCAGGAGCCCGCTGTACTCGGGGCTGGCCCTGGTGTCGTGGGTGGCGGCGTTCGGCATCGCCGGACCGCTGCTGCCGCGCCTCCCGGCGCCCGTCGCCCGCCACGCCGCGACCGCCGCCTACGTCATCCTGGCGGCGGCCTATCTGGGCATCGGCATCTCGCACGCGAGCGGGGCGCCGCTCGTCGCCCTGCTCGGGGCCGGCGGCTTCGGGCTCGGCACCGGTTTCGCCGCGCAACTCGGACGGCTCACCTCCGGCCTGCCGGCCGCGTACGCGCCCGACGTCAGCGGGCTGGTCAACACCACCTCACAGTTGTCGGGCGTCGTGGGTGTGGCGGTGTTCGGCACGCTGTATCTCGGCCTCGCCGATCGGCCCGCCAGCGCCTTCGCCGTCGTCATGAGCGCCTTCGGCGTCACTTCCCTGGTCGCCGCCGTCATGACGTACGCGGCGGGGCGGAGGGCCGCGCCGGCCACCGGCTCTCCCGGCGCGGCCCTCCTTCACGCCGACGTCACCAGTCCTGGCCGGCACACCCTGCACGGCCGGTAGCCGGCCGCCCGCGCCTCGCCGAGGCTGCGGAACCCCCGCTGGTGCGCCGTGGTGATCCGCCGCGCGTTGTGGCAGGTCGGGAAGCAGACGATCCCCGTGGTGTCGCTGCCCAGGAAGTACACCCCGTCACGGGCCAGGTCTCTGACCCAGCCGAGGTGGACGCCCTCGGCCGAGAGCAGCGCCAGCTTGACCGTGGCCCCGAGGACGTGGTCCCCGGCTTCTCCGTCGGAGCGGACGACCCGGTGGCATGGCAGGAGCACCGGCACGGGGTTGTCGGCGAGCGCGGCGGCGACCTCGTGCGCGGCCGTCGGCCGGCCGACCAGCCGGGCGAGCCAGCCGTACGGCCTGACCTGCCCCTTCGGGATCGCCAGCGTGGCCAGCAGCACCTCCCGCTGGAACTCGCCGGTTCCGCCCAGGTCGAAGCGCAGCCCGGCCGCCCGTCCGGACCGCAGAGCTGGCAGCAGCCCCGCCGGAGGGCGGTCGGCGTACAGCAGCGGGCGGCCGAAACGCTCCCGGAACCCGGCGGCGAAGCCTTCCTCCTCCGCCGGGCGGACGTAGGCGATGCCCTCCTCGGTGAAGGCGACCGACAGCCGGCCGATGGGGCCGCTCACCTCCACCCGGCGGGCGGCGACCCGGTCCAGCAGGCCGGGCGGGGCGTCGGTGGCAAGCGCCGCGAGCCCGGCGAGCAGCGGGTCGTCCTCTTCGAAATCCCTCATCGGGCACCTCCCTGCAGATCGGTGAGCGCGCGCAGTCGCCGCAGCCCACGGAAGATGTGGGACTTGACGGTTCCCTCCGGCAGGGCGAGCACCGAGGCGATCTCGGCGACGGGCAGGTCGACGACATGACGCAGCACGACGGCCGCACGCTGCTCCTCCGGCAGCAGGCCGAGCATCCGGGCCAGCTCGCAGCCCGTCTCGCGGCGCGCGGTCACCTCCTCGACGCCTTCGCCGGGGTCCGATGCCTCCGGGGGCCGGTCGGTGAGAGCGGGCCGAGGCTGCCGCGCGTCGTCACGCAGCTTGTTGCGCCACAGATTCATCAGGATCGTCATCAGCCACGGACGCGGCCGTAGCGCGGTGATGCGATCGTGATCGTAGGCGCACAACGCCCGGAACGCGCGGAGGAACGCCTCGGCCGTGAGATCCTCGGCGTCCTGCCACCGCCCCGACAGCCGTAGCGCCGCCGAGAACACCTGTCCCCGGTAGGCGCCGAACAACTCGGCGAAGCCGCTGTCGAGGTCGTCGGCCAGTGCCTTCACCACCGGATCGGCGGCCGCCGGCAGCCCCTCGTCGCGAATGTTCATGCCCCTCACGCCCTGCCAACCCCGCCGGGACGCCTCCGGTTGCACCCCGGTGGCACTTTTCCGGCAGTCTGTCGGATCTCTCCGGCGGGCCGGGTAACTCTGCGCCTTACCTGTCGCGTAATCGACGCCACCCCCTGCACCCTGACAGGCTCTTTCACGTCAGACCACGTGAGATCCCCCTGAGGAGAGCGACCGATGTTCTTCGAGACCGCCGATGGAACCCGCCTCGCCTACGAGGACTACGGTCAGGGCCGGCCCATCGTCTTCGTGTCCAGCTGCATGCTCAGCACCGACATGTGGGAGTACCAGATCCCTTTCTTCGTCGAGCGGGGTTACCGGTGCATCGCGCTGGACCGTCGTGGCCACGGGCGTTCGGACCGCCCCTCCGGCGGATACGACATGGACACCACCACCGATGACCTGGCCGCGCTGATCGAGCACCTGGACCTGCGGGACGCCATCCTCGTCGGCCACTCCATGGGCGGCGCGGAGGTGGCCCGCTACCTGGCCCGCCACGGTGAGGAGCGTGTCGACCGGGCGGTGTTCATCTCGGCGATGCTCCCGTTCCTGAAGCTGACCGACGACAACCCCAGCGGCGTGCCCGAGGCCCTGTTCGACACCATGATCGCGCGCATCCGCTCCGACCGGCCCAAGTGGCTCTCCGACCAGGCACAGGTGTTCTTCGCCACGCACCTGGGTCCGGCGGTGTCCCCCGCTCTCATCGACTGGATGATCCGCGAGTGCGAGGCCACCTCGCCGTGGGCGGTGCTGCACTTCCAGCAGGCCATATTCCACGCCGACCACCGCGCGGAACTGCGCGGTATCACCATCCCCACCCTGGTCGTCCACGGCGCCGCGGACTTCTCCGCACCGGTGGACGTGACCGGGCGCCGTACCGCCGAGCTCATCCCGGGCACGGTGTACAAGGAGTACCCCACCGCCGGACACGGCATCTTCGTCAGCCACCAGGACGAGCTGAACACCGACCTGCTGGAGTTCATCAAGAGCTGAGGCCGCCTCGGAGGCGGCCCGGGCCCCCTCTCCCGGCTCAGCGGCCGGTGAAGTCGGGCTTGGTCTTCTCGGTGAAGGCGCGCAGGCCGGTGTGGGTGTCCTCGGTGGCGAACAGGGCCGAGAAGTGGAGGCGTTCGATCTCCAGGCCGGTGGTGAGGTCGACCTCCAGGCCGTGGTCGATGGCCTGCTTCGCGGCGCGCAGGGCGAGGGTGGGGCCGCCGGCGAAGCGTTCGGCCAGGGCGACGGCCTCGGTGTGGACGTCGGCGTCGGGGACCACCTTGTCGACCAGGCCGATGGCGAGGGCCTCCTCGGCGTCCACGTGGCGGCCGGTGAAGATGAGGTCCTTGGCCCTGGCGGGGCCGATCAGGCGGGGCAGGCGCTGGGTGCCGCCCGCGCCGGGGATGAGGCCGAGCGCGATCTCCGGCTGGCCCAGCTTGGCGCCGGCCCCGGCGACGCGGAAGTCGGCGCAGAGCGCCAGCTCGCATCCGCCGCCCAGGGCGTATCCGGTGATCGCGGCGACGACCGGCTTGCCGATCTTGGCGACGGCGGTGAAGCACGCCTGGAGATCGGCCGAGTGTGCCGACATGTCGGCATAACCCATATCGGCCATCTCCTTGATGTCGACCCCGGCGGCGAACGACCGCTCGCCTCCGTAGATCACGACGGCGTGGACGTCCGGGTCGGCGTCGATCCGGCGCGCGCACTCGCCGAGCTCGGTCTGCATCTGGCGGTTGAGGGCGTTCATCTTCGGCCGGTCCAGCCTGATGGTCGCGACCCGGCCGCTGACCTCGATGCGTACGAACTCCGCCATGCTGTCCTCCTCGGTGGCCTGTGACCCGCGGCATGCCGCAGCACCACCATACGGGCGTACGCGATCACCGAGACCAGGCAGTCCCCCGGTGACCTCGTCGGCCACCGCCTCGCGTGCCGCCTGCCCTGCACGACCAGGGCGGCGTACGGCCGCGGAAGGCCGGTACGCCGGGCCGGGGCTCCGTTTCCGGTACGTCCCCGGCCCGGCGCTCGACTAGCGGAGGGTGCCGTTGGTCATGCCGACCGGCTCCTCCGGCAGCGCGATCAGCCCGAGCTCGGCCGGGGAGCTCATCAGCGGGTGCGAGGGCACGACCCGGACGGTGTACCCGAAGGCGCCGGTGCGGTCGAGCGGCACGACCCCGGTGCAGGTCACCTTGCCGTCGTCACCGGCCGAGCCCGCCGACAGGTCGATGTAGGACGGCCCGAGCAGCTCGTCGTGCACGCCGACCTTGCCGTACGCCGCCTGGACGCTGACGTCGTCCGGGGACAGCTCGCCGAGGGCGATCGTCGCGCGCACCTGGATCGACGCCCCGAGCTCCGGAGTGTCGCCGATGCCCGACGCCTCGATGTGCTCGACCCGCACCCCCGGCCAGGCCCGGCTGACCCGCAGCTTCCACGCGGCGAACTCGCGCGCCTTGGCGAGGTCGCCCTTGGTGAGCTCGCGGGCCGACTGGGCGGCCGGCTCGTACAGGTCGACGACGTAGTCGCGCAGCATGCGCCCGGCGAGGACCTTGGGGCCGAGCGAGCTGAGGGTGTGCTTGACCATGTCGAGCCAGCGCCGGGGGTAGGAGCCGCCCGCCAGGTCGTAGAAGCGGTCGGCCACCTCGCGCTCGATCAGGTCGTACAGCGCGGCGGCCTCCAGGTCGTCACGGCGGTCGGGGTCCTCGACGCCGTCCGCCGTGGGGATCGCCCAGCCGTTCCCGCCGTCGTACCACTCGTCCCACCAGCCGTCCCTGATCGACAGGTTGAGGCCGCCGTTGAGCGCGGCCTTCATGCCGGAGGTGCCGCAGGCCTCGAGCGGGCGCAGCGGGTTGTTCATCCACACGTCGCAGCCCTGCACCATGAGCTGCCCGAGGGCCATGTCGTAGTCGGGCAGGAAGACGATGCGGTGGCGGACGTCCTCCTGGTCGGCGAACCTCACGATCTGCTGAATGAGCTTCTTGCCGCCCTCGTCCGCCGGGTGCGCCTTGCCCGCGATCACGATCTGGATCGGCCGCTGCGGGTCGAGCAGCAGGGACTTCAGCCGCTCGGGGTCCTTCAGCATGAGGGTCAGCCGCTTGTAGGAGGGGACGCGGCGGGCGAAGCCCATGGTCAGGATGTTCGGGTCGAGGGCCTCGTCGATCCAGCCGAGCTCGGCGGTGGAGGCGCCGCGGGCCCGCCAGGACGTGCGCAGCCGGTCGCGGGCCGCCTCGACGAGCCGGCCGCGCAGCTTGCCGCGGATCTCCCAGATCTCCTCGTCGGAGAGCTTCTGCACGCTCTCCCAGCCCTGGGCCTCCTCGATCAGCGTGGGCAGCTCCTTGCCCGCGAGCTCCATCACCTCGCGCGCGACCCAGGTCGGCGCGTGGACGCCGTTGGTGATCGACCCGATCGGGACGTCGTCGAGGTCGAAGCCCGGCCACAGCCCCTGGAACATCTCGCGGCTGACCTTGCCGTGCAGCTCAGAGACGCCGTTGACCCGCTGGGCCAGGCGCATGCCCATGACCGCCATGTTGAACACGGACTCCTCGGGCTTGGAGTCGGGCGACGGGGGCTCGGCGCCGAGCGCCAGGATGCGTTCCACGGGGACGGTCGGCCAGGCGTTGTCGCCGCCGAACTGTTTCTCGATCATCTCGGCCGGGAAGCGGTCGATGCCCGCCGGCACCGGGGTGTGGGTGGTGAAGACGGTGCCGGCCCGGACGGCCTCCAGCGCCTCGTCGAACGACAGCCGGTGCTCGGTGAGCTCGCGGATGCGCTCCAGGCCCAGGAACCCGGCGTGGCCCTCGTTGGTGTGGAAGACCTCGGGCTCGGGGTGGCCGGTGATGCGGGAGTACGCCCTGATGGCGCGCACGCCGCCGATGCCGAGCAGCAGCTCCTGCATGAGGCGGTGGTCGGTGCCGCCGCCGTAGAGCCGGTCGGTGACGTCGCGCGCGGCGTTGTCGTTGTCGGCGACGTCGGAGTCGAGCAGCAGCAGGGGGACGCGGCCGACCTGGGCGACCCAGATCTGCGCGTGGAGGGAACGGCCGCCCGGCAGCGGGATGGCGATGCGCGCGGGCCTGCCGTCGGCCTCCTTGAGGAGGCTGAGGGGCAGGCCGCCGGGGTCGAGGCTGGGATAGTGCTCCTGCTGCCACCCCTCGGCGGACAGCGACTGGCTGAAGTAGCCGTGGCGATAGAGCAGCCCCACCCCGAGGATGGGCACGCCGAGATCGCTCGCGGCCTTCAGGTGGTCGCCGGCCAGGATGCCCAGGCCGCCGGAGTACTGCGGGAGAGCGGCGGCGATGCCGTACTCGGGCGAGAAGTAGCCGATCGCGGCCGGCGCGTCGGGGAGGGTTTGGTACCACCTCGGCGCGGTCATGTACTCCCGCAAGTCGTCCGCGGCGTCGGCAAGCCTGCGGAGGAACCTGCGATCACGAGCCAGCTCGGCGAGCCGGTCGGCCTCCACCGCTCCGAGCAGCGCGACCGGGTCGTGCCCGACTCGTTCCCACGTGTCGGGATCCACTTCGGCGAACAGGTCCATGGTCTCCGGGTGCCAGGACCAGCGCAGATTGTGCACGAGCTCGCCGAGGGCGGCAAGCTCCACGGGAAGGACGGTACGGACGGTGAACCTGCGGATTGCTCTCACGGGGCCAGACCCTAGTTACTCAGCGCCGCGAAGCGCGACCGAAACACTCTTGTGCGCTTGCCTGATCTCATGCGTTTCGCTCTCACCACTAGCGAACCGCCTCAAACCTCACTAAAGCCGACGACCTGCTGTGATCACAACTTGATCATGGTGGACTTGACCGAGTCTCGAGCGACTACCCCTAAGTTCTCTCAAGCAGGCTTGAAGAGGGACTATGGGGGCAGTGGCATAGAAGAACCGCACACCGCACCTTCAGCCTCAAGACTGTTAAACGTCACCTCTGGGGGTGAAGATGACCATGCCCGGACATAGCCACGGCACCACCCAGAACCGACGTGAAAGCAAAGATCCATCCTTGCCCGCACAATCTCCGGCGGCGCCCGGTGCGTCGTCGCTACCTTGAGACACGATGATCGGACGCATCCCAATACAGGAAATCCACCCTGTTGTCGAGTGCGGGCAGTGGCCCGCGAAGGCGGCGGCTGGCGAGACCTTCGAGATCAGCGCCACCGTGTTCCGCGAGGGACACGACGCGGTGGCGGCCGGGGTCGTGCTGACCGGCCCAGGCGGCGCGCGCGGCCCCCTTCTGCTCATGCGGGAGCAGGTGCCCGGCACCGATCGCTGGTCCGTCGAGGTCACGCTGCCCACGGAAGGCGAGTGGCACTTCCGCGTCGAGGCCTGGAGCGACCCCATCGCCACCTGGCTGCACGACGCCGGGATCAAGATCCCTCGTGACATAGACACCGATCTGATGTGCGTGGAGGGCGCGCGGTTGTTCGAGCGCGCCGCCAAGGGCGTACGGCAGGCCGGCTGCGAGGAGTGCACCCACCGCGCGGCGTTGCAGGACGTCGCCGAGCGGCTGCGCGACGACGACCTCGACCCACGGGCGAGGCTGGCGGTGGCGCAACTGCCGGAGACGGCACGGGCGCTCGAGGCCCACCCGCTGCGCGAGCTGGTGACGCGCGGCCCGAGGCACCGCATCCGGGTCGACCGGCGGCGGGCGCTGTTCAGCTCCTGGTACGAGCTGTTCCCCCGCTCGGAGGGCGCGGTCGTCGAGGAGGGCGCCGTCCCCAAGTCCGGCACCTTCCGCACCGCCGCCGAGCGGCTGCCCGCCGTGGCCGGCATGGGCTTCGACGTGGTGTACCTGCCGCCGATCCACCCGATCGGCCAGACCTTCCGCAAGGGGCGCAACAACACCCTGCACCCCGAGCCGTACGACCCGGGGTCCCCCTGGGCGATCGGCTCGGAGGAGGGCGGGCACGACGCCGTCCACCCCGACCTCGGCACGATCGAGGACTTCGACGTCTTCGTGCGGCGGGCGCGTGAACTGGGGCTGGAGGTCGCGCTCGACCTGGCCCTGCAGTGCTCCCCCGACCATCCCTGGGTCAAGGAGCACCCGGAGTGGTTCACGATCAGGGCCGACGGCTCGATCGCCTACGCCGAGAACCCTCCCAAGAAGTACCAGGACATCTACCCGCTGAACTTCGACAAGGACCCCGAGGGCATCTACGCCGAGGTTCTGCGGGTCGTGCGGCACTGGGTCGAGCACGGCGTGCGCATCTTCCGGGTGGACAACCCGCACACCAAGCCGGTGGGCTTCTGGGAGCGGCTGCTGGCCGAGGTCAAGGCCGAGGACCCGGACGTGATCTTCCTGTCGGAGGCGTTCACCCGGCCCCCGATGCTGCGCGGGCTGGCCAAGATCGGGTTCGACCAGTCGTACACCTACTTCACGTGGAAGAACTCCCGCAGCGACCTCGAAGGCTACCTGAACGAGCTTTCCCACGAGACTTCGCACTACCTGCGACCGAATCTTTTTGTCAATACTCCCGACATTCTTCACGAATACCTGCAGAACGGCGGCCTGCCGGCGTTCAAGATCAGGGCGGTGCTGGCGGCGCTGGCGTCACCGTCGTGGGGTGTGTACGCGGGCTACGAACTCGGCGAGAACGTCCCGGTTCGCCCGGGAAGCGAGGAATATCTCAACAGCGAGAAATACGAGTACAGACCTCGCGATTGGGCCGGGGCGGAACGCGATGGCCGCAGCCTGGCGCCTTTCATCACGAGACTGAATTTGTTCCGAAGAGCCCACCCCGCGGTCCAGGAACTGCGTAACCTACGGTTCCACGACATCGACCACCCGGACATGGTCTGCTTCTCGAAGCGGCTGCCCGGCGCCTACGACCCTTCCACACGACGGCATGGTGTAGGCGACGTGGTCCTGGTCGTCGTCAACCTCGATCCGCACAACACGCACGAGGCGACGGTCCGGTTGGACATGCCCGCCCTCGGCCTCGACTGGGGCGCGGAATTCGTGGTGGACGACGAGCTCTCGGGCGAGTCCTACCACTGGCGGGAAGCCAACTACGTACGTCTCGATCCGCACATCAACCCAGCCCACGTCCTCACAATGCGAACGCCGAGCCAGCCCTAGCGCGACGGCGAAAAGCGAGCACAAGCACAGCGGGGAGTCCACAGGTGAGCTTGACGCCTCAGCCCGTCCCGGACACGTTCACACACGAAACGCCACGTGACCCTTACTGGTACAAACGCGCCGTCTTCTACGAGGTCCTCATCCGGGGCTTCGCCGACTCCAACGGCGACGGCACCGGAGACATCCGTGGCCTCATCAGCAAACTGGACTATCTCCAGTGGCTGGGCGTCGACTGCCTGTGGCTCCTGCCGCTGTACGAATCACCGCTGAAAGACGGCGGCTACGACATTTCCGACTTTATGAAGATCCTCCCGGACTTCGGTGATCTGGGAGACTTCATCAAGCTGGTCGACGAGGCGCACAAGCGCGGCATGCGCGTCATCGCCGACCTGGTCATGAACCACACCAGCGACCAGCACCCGTGGTTCCAGGCCTCCCGCCACGACCCCACCGGCCCCTTCGGCGACTTCTACGTCTGGTCGGACGACGGCGAGCAGTACAACGACGCCCGCATCATCTTCATCGACACCGAGACCTCCAACTGGACCTACGATCCGGTCCGGGGGCAGTACTACTGGCACCGGTTCTTCCACCACCAGCCGGACCTCAACTACGAGAACCCGGCGGTTCAGGACGCCATGGTGGAGGTCCTGAACTTCTGGCTCGACCTGGGCATCGACGGCTTCCGCCTGGACGCGGTGCCCTATCTGTTCGAGCAGGAGGGCACCAACTGCGAGAACCTCCCGCAGACCCACGCCTACCTCAAGCGCATCCGCAAAGAGGTCGACCAGCTGTACCCCGACCGGGTGCTGCTCGCCGAGGCCAACCAGTGGCCGGCCGACGTCGTCGAGTACTTCGGCGACGCGGTCACCGGCGGCGACGAGTGCCACATGGCGTTCCACTTCCCGCTGATGCCGCGCATCTTCATGGCCGTGCGCCGCGAGACCCGCTACCCCATCTCCGAGATCATGGCGCAGACGCCCAAGATCCCCGAGAACTGCCAGTGGGGCATCTTCCTGCGCAACCACGACGAGCTGACGCTCGAGATGGTGACCGACGAAGAGCGCGACTACATGTACACCGAGTACGCCAAGGACCCGCGCATGCGGGCCAACGTCGGCATCCGGCGGCGTCTCGCCCCGCTGCTGGAGAACGACCGCAACCAAATCGAGCTGTTCACCGCCCTGCTCATGAGCCTGCCGGGCAGCCCGGTGCTGTACTACGGCGACGAGATCGGCATGGGCGACAACATCTGGCTCGGTGACCGCGACGGCGTGCGCACGCCGATGCAGTGGACCCCCGACCGCAACGCCGGCTTCTCCGACTGCGACCCCGGCCGCCTCTACCTGCCGGTGATCATGGACCCGATCTACGGCTACCAGGGCCTCAACGTCGAGTCACAGCAGAAGAACCCCGGCTCGCTCCTCCACTTCACCCGCAAGATGATCGAGATCCGCAAGCGGCACCCCGTCTTCGGTCTCGGCGAGTTCACCGAGCTCAACTCCTCCAACCCCAGCGTCCTGGCGTTCGTCCGCGAGCTCGGCGACGACCGGGTGCTGTGCGTCAACAACCTCTCCCGCTTCCCCCAGCCCGTGGAGCTGGATCTTCGGAGGTTCGAGGGCGTCACGCCCGTCGAATGCACAGGTGGAGTGCCATTCCCACCGATTGGCGAACTTCCGTATCTTTTGACGCTTCCTGGGCATGGGTTCTATTGGTTCACCCTTCCGCCCACGAGCGCAGCAGCCGAGGAGACGTGAGACATACTCTCGAAGAGCTACTTGCCGGCTGGATCACCTCACAGCGGTGGTTCGCCGGCAAGGGCCGCGCGATCACCGAACTGACCATAGAGACCATCACGCCCGTCCCACTTCGTGGTCCTGCAGAATCCTTCCACAGCGATGTGGCGGGATCCTCCGGGACCACGGACGGCACGGCGAGACCGTCAGGTGAGCACGACGTCACTTTGAGCCACCTGATCATAACGGTCCGCCAGGATACCCAGACCGACCGCTACCAGCTCCTGGTCGGCTTCCGTCCCGAGCTGCCGCAACGGCTGCGGCACGTCGCCATCGGGGAGACCGAGGACGGCTTCGCCTACGACGCCGTGCACGACGCCGAGGTCACCGGTGTCCTGCTGACGTCCATAGCGGAGGACGCCGAGCTCGGGCCGCTCCGCTTCCGCCACATACCGGGCACTCGCATCGACACCGCCCTGCGGAGCCTCGTCCTCGGCGCGGAGCAGTCGAACACGTCCCTGGTGTTCGGGGACGCCTACATCTGCAAGCTCTTCCGCAAGCTGGTCCCCGGCCTGAACCCGGAACTGGAGGTGGTCTGCGCGCTCGCCGAAAGGGGATCGCCCAATATCGCCAGGCCATACGGATGGATCGAGACCGAGGTCGCCGGCGAGAACACCACTCTCGCCTTCACCCAGGAGTTCCTGCCGACGGCGAGCGACGGCTGGGCCCTCGCGCTGACCAGTGTCCGCGACCTCTACGGCTCACTGCCGGGCATGACCGCCGCCGACGCCGGAGGCGACTTCGCCGCCGAATCGCACCGCCTCGGCGTGGCCACCGCCCACCTCCACAAGGAGATGGCGGCGGCCTTCCCGACGAGCACGATCGAGGCGACCGAGGTGAAGCGGATGGTGGAGGGCTTCCGGCGCCGCCTCGAAGGGGCCATCGCCGAGGTGCCGCAGCTGTCCGAGCACGCCAAGTCCGCCTACGACGCCTTCGACCAGCTCGCCGACATGGGCACTCCGGTCACCGTCCAGCGCGTCCACGGCGACTACCACCTGGGGCAGGTCATGCGCACGCCCGGCGAGTGGGTGGTGCTCGACTTCGAGGGCGAGCCGGGGCAGCCGCTCAGCGAGCGCCGCGCCCTCGACTCGCCGCTGCGGGACGTCGCGGGGATGCTCAGGTCGTTCGACTACGCGGCCCGTCACCTGCTGGCCGACCACCCGCAGGCCGGGAGTCTCCAGCGGAAGGCGGCCGAATGGGCCCAGCGCAACCGGGCGGCGTTCGTCGCCGGCTACTCGGCGGGCGGGGGTCGCATCCGCGGGGTGGACGCGGTGCTGCTGCGCGCCCTGGAGCTCAGCAAGGCGGCCTACGAGGTCGTCTACGAGTCCCGCAACCGCCCTTCCTGGCTCCCGATCCCGCTGGCCGCCTTCACCGAACCGGAACTCTGACAAGAGGGAAATCGGCGCCGCCGTGCGGCGGCCCGCCGGGCACGCCTCCGCGGGCGCAGCGCTTCGGATACGCTGCGCGTCACCATGGGTGCGCACAGTGACAGCGGAGGATGGGCGCGGCGCCGGCGGCTGGCCGTCGTGGTCGCGTGCGCGGGCGTCGTGACGGCCGTCGCGGTGGCCCGGCCCGCCCACGAGCCCGGCGCCGCACGCCACCACCGGCAGCCGGGTGACCGTCCGGCCACGAACAACGACCCCCCGGCGCCCGCGCCCCGCCGTACCGGCTCCTCCGTCGCCTGGGCCGACGATCTTCCCGCCGCCTCTCCGGAGACCACCTGGCCCGGCGCCCCCTCCCCTGCGGAGGAGCGGCAGGCGGCCGCGTTGCTGCTCGGCCACCCCGCACTGGGACGGGCCGTACGCGAGCGGTACGCCCACGCGGCAGACGGTCACGAGCCCACACCCACAACCCTGCGCGTCCGTACACTGATCTTCCGGCGGCACGGCTGCGAGACCCACCGGTGCCTGCAGCTGTTCGTCTGGTTCCCGGACGGCGGCATGCTCGACGCCGGCAGGATCATCGCCGACCTGTCGACCGGCGCCATCCGTGTCCTGAAGTGGGGATAAGACTCCGGGCCCGCATGATTTGCCCAGACATGACGGGTTCGGGCCGACAACATGGGTTGGCGCGCTGATCTGGGGCAGGGTTAGCTCATGAACGCAGTGACGGTGCCGAGGAGCGGTGATTGATGAACGCGGACCTTGACCTGAACCGGCTGGCCGGTGGTGCGCACCATGATCCCCACTCGATCCTGGGCGCGCACCTCACCCCCGACGGGCTCACGGTGCGGGCGCTGAAGCCACTCGCCGAGAAGGTCGAGCTCGTGCTGGAGGACGGCGGCGTCCACGACATGCCCCACGAGGCGTACGGGATCTTCACCGTGACGCTGCCGGGCGTGGACAAGATCCCCGCCTACCGCCTCCGGGTCACCTACCCGGGCGGCGAGCCGCACGAGGTGGGCGATCCGTACCGCCACTGGCCCACCCTCGGCGAGATCGACCTGCACCTGATCGGCGAGGGCCGCCACGAGCGCCTGTGGGAGGTCCTCGGCGCGCGGGTCATGCGGCACGAGGACGAGGAGGGCACCGCCTTCGCCGTCTGGGCGCCCAACGCGCGCGGCGTCCGGGTCGAGGGCGGCTTCAACCACTGGAACGGCGCGGCCCACCCCATGCGGTCCCTCGGCGGCTCCGGCGTCTGGGAGCTGTTCATCCCCGGCATCGGGCCCGGCGAGCACTACAAGTTCTCCGTCCTCGGCGCCGACTCCGTCTGGCGGTCCAAGGCCGACCCGATGGCCCGCCGCACCGAACGGCCCCCGGCCACCGCCTCGATCGTCGAGGCCTCCGACTACACCTGGCGCGACGACGAGTGGCTGCGCGCGCGGGCCGAGCGGGACGCCATGGCCGAGCCGATGAGCGTCTACGAGGTGCACCTCGGCTCGTGGCGTCCCGGTCTGAGCTACCAGGAGCTCGCCACGCAACTGGTCGGCTACGTGAAGGACATGGGCTTCACCCACGTGGAGCTCCTGCCGGTCGCCGAGCACCCGTTCGGCGGCTCCTGGGGGTACCAGGTCACCTCCTACTACGCGCCGACCTCCCGTTTCGGCAGCCCGGACGAGTTCCGTCACCTCGTCGACGAGCTGCACGCGGCCGGCATCGGCGTGCTGCTCGACTGGGTGCCCGCCCACTTCCCGATGGACGAGTGGGCGCTGGCCCGCTTCGACGGCACGCCGCTGTACGAGCACGCCGACCCGCGGCGCGGCACCCACCCGGAGTGGGGCACTTACATCTTCGACTTCGGCCGCAACGAGGTGCGCAACTTCCTGGTCGCCAACGCCCTGTACTGGCTCAGGGAGTTCCACATCGACGGGCTGCGCGTGGACGCGGTGGCCTCGATGCTGTACCTCGACTACTCGCGCCGCGAAGGCGAGTGGACGCCGAACCAGTACGGCGGCCGCGAGAACCTCGACGCGGTGGAGTTCCTCAAGGAGATGAACTCTCTCGTCTACCGCGAGGAGCCCGGCATCGTCACGATCGCCGAGGAGTCGACGGCGTGGCCCGGAGTCTCCCGGCCGGTCTACCTCGGCGGGCTCGGGTTCGGCTTCAAGTGGAACATGGGCTGGATGCACGACACCCTGGCCTACCTCAAGCACGAACCGGTGTTCCGGCAGTACCACCACCACCAGATGACGTTCTCGCTGATGTACGCCTACTCCGAGAACTTCGTGCTGCCCCTGTCGCACGACGAGGTGGTGCACGGCAAGGGGTCGCTGCTCGGCAAGATGCCCGGCGACGAGTGGCAGCGCTTCGCCAACCTGCGCGCCCTGCTGGCCTTCATGTGGGCCCACCCCGGCAAGAAGCTGCTGTTCATGGGCGGTGAGTTCGGCCAGGGGTCGGAGTGGTCGGAGGAACGCGGCCTCGACTGGTGGGTGCTCGACTTCGAGCCGCACCAGGGCGTGCAGAAGCTGGTGCGCGACCTCAACCGGGTGTACGGCGAGACGCGCGCCCTGCACTCCCAGGACCACTCGCCCAAGGGCTTCCAGTGGATCGACGCCGACGACGCCTCGGGGAACGTCTTCTCGTTCGTCCGCCACGGGGACGACGGCTCGATGGTGGCCTGCGTGGCCAACTTCTCGGGCCGTCCCCACCAGGACTACCGCGTGGGCCTGCCGGCCGGGGGCCGCTGGGACGAGGTGATCAACACCGACGCCTACCCGTACCACGGCAGCGGCGTGGGCAACTTCGGCGCGGTGGAGGCCGTCGACGAGCCCTGGCACGGCCTGCCGTACTCCGTCAGCCTGCGGGTCCCGCCGCTCGGCGCCCTGTGGCTGCGCCGCGCGGGCTCACCCGGCAGCGAGCAGGAGGCCGAGGTCGCCGGCGAGCGGGCACTCCTGTCGGAGATCGAGGCGGGCGCCGGTCTGCGGAACGAGCCCGCCACCGAGGAGGGGGGCATCCGGGCCGGCGAGGTCGTCGCGCAGGCGGAGGGGACGCTCGTCCGGTCGGCGGAGGCCGTCGTGGCGGCCGAGGAGCCCGTCGCGGAGCCCGCGGACACCGTGGTGAAGGCCGAGGGGACCGCCGGGCCGCCGTCCGGGGCCGCCGCGGTCGCCCCTCCGGCCGAACCCGGTGCCGGCGACGCGCCTACCAAGGGAAATCGTCGCCTAGGGTAGCGCTATGGACGCGACAAAGGCGATCAAGGAGACGGTCGACCGGTTCCGGCAGCGGCGCACCGCGCCCGTGGTGCTCGAGCTCGATCTCACCGAAGGGCTCACCGAGGGGGCGCCCGCCGATCCGCTCGGCGCCGTCCTGTCCATGCGCAAGACCCGCCTGGCCGACGTGCTCGACGGGCTGCGCCGCGCCCGCAGGGACCCTCGGGTCAAGGGCCTGGTCGTCAAGCTGGGCGGCAGGCCCATCGGGCTCGCCATGGTGCAGGAGCTGCGCACGGCCGTCGTCCAGCTGCGGGCCGCGGGCAAGCTGACCGTGGCGTACGCCGAGACGTTCGGCGAGTTCGGCGCGGGCACCGTGCCCTACTACCTCGCCAGCGCCTTCGAGAAGGTCTACCTCCAGCCGTCCGGCGACGTCGGGCTGACCGGCATCTCGCTGGAGCAGCGCTTCCTGAAGAAGGCGCTGGACAAGGTCGGCGTCGAATACCAGATCGGCCAGCGGCACGAGTACAAGACCGCGGCCAACATGTACACCCAGGACCACATGACGGAGGCGCACCGCGAGTCGGCGGCCCGCATCGCCGAGTCCGTCATCGAGCAGATCGTGGCCGGCATCGCCGAGGGGCGTGGCCTGCCGCCGGAGCGGGTGCGCGAGCTGATCGACAAGGGCCCGTTCATCGGCGCCGAGGCCGTGGAGGCGGGGCTGGTCGACCGGCTCGCCTACCGCGACGAGGTGTACGACGAGATCCGCCAGGAGGGCGACCTCCTGCTGTACGTCTCGCGGTACGCCAGGGGCGCCATCACCAAGAAGATCCCGCACCCGGGCGAGCGGGTCGTGGCACTGATCCACGGCAACGGCATGATCCGACTGGGCCGCAGCGGCCGTAGCCCGCTCGGCGGCGGGGGCGCCATGGGGTCCGACACGATCTGCGCCGCCTTCCGGGCCGCCCGCCGCGACGACAACGTCAAGGCGATCGTGTTCCGCGTCGACAGTCCCGGCGGGTCGTACGTCGCCTCCGACGCCATCTGGCGTGAGGTCGTCCTCGCCCGCCGGGCCGGCAAGCCGGTGATCGTCTCGATGGGCGACCTGGCCGCGTCCGGCGGCTACTTCGTGTCGATGGCCGCGGACGTGATCGTCGCCCAGCCGGGCACTCTCACCGGCTCGATCGGGGTGTTCGGCGGCAAGCCGTCGATCGGCGAGCTCCTCGGCCGCATCGGCGTCACCTCCGAGGCGGTCGACGTCGGCGCCAACTCCGGCATGTTCTCCCCCAGCCGTGCCTATTCCGAGCCGCAGTGGGCCCGGGTCAACGCCTGGCTCGACCGTATCTATGACGATTTCGTGGGCAAGGTCGCCGAGGGCCGGGGCATCGACCGCGACCGCGCGCACGAGCTGGCGCGGGGCCGGGTGTGGACGGGCGCCGACGCGTTCGGCGGCGGGCTGGTCGACGAGCTGGGCGGCCTGGAGGACGCCCTGGCGCTCGCCCGCAGCAGGGCGAACCTCCCCAGGGACGCCTCGGTCCGCACCTATCCCCGCATGCATCCGCTGGAGCGGCTGCGCCCGCCGGAGTCCAGCGAGGACAAGGCGGCCGCACTCACCCGGATCCGTCTGGAGGCCTGGGGCCCCCTGACCCGCCTCGCCGCCGAACTCGGCCTCCCGTCCTACGGCCCCCTCATGCTCCCCACCTGGTGGACCATTCGCTGAGGTGTGTCAGGCGGTCCAGGCGGGGATGAGCCTGTCTCCGTCGCGGACCGCGCAGGCGTCGCCGGCCGGCTCCAGCGTGCCGTCCGGGGAGTACGCCCGGCCCCCGGGCTGGGCGGCGACGATCGCGGTCAGGCCGGACTCCTGGTCCGCGTGCACCTGCCGTCGCACGTCGGCGGGCATGACGATGGTGTCACCGGCCCCGATCACGAAACTCTCCTCGCCGAGTTCCACCGTGGCGCCCCCGGACAGGCACGTCCACACCTGCTCGACGTCGAACGCGTGGACCGGCCCTGACTGCCCGGCCCGCATGTCGACCCGCCACATCGCCAGCCCCGCCCCTCCCTGGGTGGGCGAGGCGAAGGTGGTCATGACGGCGTTGGGCGTCTCGGTACGGCGGCTTTGGGCATGGCGAATGACGGACATCCCGAACATCTCCTACAATGGACAACGTGGTTGTCTATATGGTGAACCTGGTTGTCCATCGTGTCAACTGACCCTCCTGGCTTCGAGCTGCCCCTGAGGCTGCTCCTCGGGTTCCGCACCCTGATCGACGAGCTCCACGCCGAGCTCGCCCGCCAGGGGCATCCTGACGTGCGGCCGATGTACGGCTTCGTCATGCAGGCCATCGGCCCGCAGGGGACGACCGCGGCCGAACTCGGCCGCCGCCTCGGCGTGTCCAAGCAGGCGGCGGGCAAGACGATCGACGCGCTCACCCGTATCGGCTACGTCGAGCGCGGCACCGATCCGAACGACGCCCGCCGCAAGGTCGTCCGCCTCACCGACCGCGGCGTCGACAGCCTCGTCCGGGCGGCCCGCATCTTCGACGACCTGCGGGCCCGCTGGGCGCAGATCATCGGCGAGGACCGCCTGCGCGCCCTCGAATCCGACCTCCGCCGGCTGACCCCGGCCGAATTCTTCCGCCTCGACGTCCCGGGCTGGTTCGGCGGGTACCAATGACCTTCGCCACGAGCGGGCACATCGGCGTGACATGAAACGGCCTCCCGCCGCGGACGAGGAGAACGTCCGCGGCGGGAGACGGATGGCCGTCAGGCCGAGGGAGCTCTAGGACTTCAGGAGCTCCCGGTGAGTGCCGGCCACGGACCGGATGGTGACGTTGATGCGGTTCCAGGCGTTGATCTGGGCGATCGCCAGCACGAGCGCGGCGAGGGACTCCTCGTCGTAGTGGTCGGCGGCCTCGTCCCAGACCTCGTCGGGCACACCTTCGCCGTTGTCGGCGATCCTGGTGGCGGCCTCGGCCAGCGCCAGCGCGGCCCGCTCCTCGGGGGTGAAGAACGGCGCCTCGCGCCAGGCCGCCACCGTGTAGAGCCGCTCGTCGGTCTCGCCGGCCTTTTTGGCGTCGTCGTTGTGCATCGCCAGGCAGAACCCGCACCCGTTGATCTGGCTGACCCGGATCTTCACCAGTTCGAGCGTGGCCTGCGGAAGCGGGCAGTTCTTCAGGAATGCCTCGACGGCGTACATGCCCTGGACGCCCTTGCTGATCTTGCTCAAGCTGCTCATCCGTGGCTGCATGGCGTTACTCCGTTTCGTGGTGATGTGAGGTACGGCGGTGGCCGCCGTGGGCCTGTCGGGAAGGGTCCGATCTACGGGCGACGAATCAAGATATTGAATGTCCAGTTTCTTCTCCCGCCTCCGCGCCGGCCCTCCTTCTTCAAACGAAGATCAGCGGGCGTACCACCGCCGGACGCCCTCACCGAGGTCGGGCGCGTGACGCTCGGCCGCCTCGCGCACCTCGGCCAGGGTCTGGGCGGCGAGCGCCCGCCGGTACGCCATCTCGGCCTTGCGCATCGCGGTCGACACGGCGCACGGGGCGCGGTACAGCCTCTCGGGCGCCTCCGCCCCCATGCCGCGCTGCCGGATCTCGGTGCACTGGAACGCCTCGTCGGGCCCCTCGATGGCCGTCACGACGTCCATGAGCGTGATCTTCTCGAGCGGCCGAGCCAGCCGGAAGCCACCCCTGGCCCCGGCGACCGAGGCCAGGATGCCGGCCTTGACCAGCGCCTGAAGCTGTTTGTTCAGGTACGCGGGCGGCAACTCGTAGCCGCCCGCCAGCTTCGCGGTGGGCACCGGCCGCTCGTCCCCCAGCCATGCCAGGGTCAGACAGCAGTGAATCGCCCACTCGACGCCTTCGCTCATCCGCATAATCTAGATATACCACATCCAGGTTTCCGGCCTTCGCGCCTCCACCCGCCTTCTTCTCAGGTGGTCGCCCGGTACCGGCCACGCAGCCGTACCAGCGGCGGGAGCGAGGGGTTCACGTAGTCGACGCCGAGGACCTGCGCGAGGAACAGCGTGTGATCCCCCCCGGGGATCACACGGGCGGTCTCGGCCTCCAGCGCCGCGACCCCGCCGTCGACGACGAACGCCTCGGTGTGCGTCCCGCGGTGGTGTGGCGTGCCGGCGAGCAGCAGGCGTGCGCTCGGACGTCCGGGGGTGGCGAACCGGCTGGCCACCACGGCCTGACCGCCCGACAGCAGGCTCGCGGCCCAGCGGTCCTGGCGCAGCAGCACCTCGCACAGGTACGCCGAGGAGGTGAGGCTGAGCATGACCATCGGGGGGTCGGCGGACAGTGAGGCGAACGTGGTGACGGTCGTCCCGATGTCGTCACGCCCGTCACGCACGGTGACCACGGTGACCCCCGCGACGAGTTGCCTCATCGCCTCGGTGTACTCGTTCATGGTCACCACTCCTACCACGCGAAGGAAGCGGACATACCTGGGTATACCTCCATAGAAAGGGCTATCGAGTCTTCGGGGGCATCAATGACCACTGCAGGAGAGAGCAAGAGGGCGCAGGACGTGATGCACGCCGGCGCCGAGTGCGTCGGCGAGCACGAGAGCCTGCGCAGGGCGTCCCAGATGATGCGCGACCTCGGGGTCGGCGCGCTGCCGATCTGCGGGGAGGACGACCGGCTCAAGGGGATCATCACCGACCGCGACATCGTGGTGAAGTGCATCGCGGAGGGCAAGGACATCGACCGCACCACGGCCGGCGAACTGGCCGGCGGGCTGGTGTGGGTGGACGCCGACACCAGCATCGAGGACGCGCTCACCGCGATGGAGCAGCACCGGATCAAGCGGCTGCCGGTGATCTCCAACCACCGCCTCGTCGGCATGATCAGTGAGGCCGACCTCGCGAAGGAACTGCCCGACACCAAGCTGGCGGAGTTCGTCCACCGCATCTACGCGAGCGCCTGACCCGTCCGTCCCAGCGCAAAGGGCCCCGATCGGCTCGCGATCGGGGCCCTTCACGCGCGGGTCAGCTCAGGCCGTTCTGGGTGAGCCAGTCCTTCGCGACGGCCGGCGGGTCGTCCTTGTCGACGGCGACGCGCTTCATCAGGTCGCCCAGCGTCTTGGTGTCGAGCTTGGCCGACACGGCGTTCAACGTCGTGCGGACGGTGTCGTCGGCGCCCGCCTTGTTGACGAGCGGGGTGACGTTCTGGGCGCTGAAGACGTGCTTCGGGTCCCCCAGCGACACCAGGCCGTTGATCAGGATCTTGGGGTCGGTCGTGAACACGTTGCCCACCTGGACAGCGCCGCTCTTGATGGCGTCGGCCGTGGTGTCACCGGTCGGCTTCCAGTCCTTGAACGTCAGCCCGTAGACGTCCTTGAACTGGGCCTCCCGGCGCTTCTTGAACTCCGGCGGGCCGCCGACCACGAAGTCCTTGCCGACCTTGGCGAGGTCCTCGATGGTGGTCAGGTTGTTCTTGGTGGCGGTCTCCTTGGTGACCGACAGCGAGTCCTTGTCCTCGGCGGCCGAGGAGTCGAGGATCTCCAGCTCCGCGGGGAGCTTCGACTTCAGCTCGCCGTTGACGTCGTCCTTGCTCGCCGCGGTGGTCTTGGGGTCGAGGAAGCTGAGCAGACCGCCGTTGTACTCGGGGAGCACCGTCAGGGCGCCGCTCTTGACCTGGTCGTAGAGGACCTCGCGGCTGCCGATGTTGAACTTCTCCTCCACCTGCACGCCCTTGGCCTGCAAGGCCTGGGAGTAGATGGACGCCAGCAGCACGTTCTCGGGGAAGTTGGCGGAGCCGACGACGACCTTCGCGCCGCCGCCGGAGCCGGACGCGCTGGGGGCGGCGCTGGCGCTGGAGGTGGTGCTCAGCGGGTCACCGCCACCGCACGCGCCTAGGGTGAACACCGCGGTGAGGGCGACCGCCGCGGTGGTGATGATACGCCTCATCCTGCAAAATTCCCTTCCAATTCGGGGGGTAATAGACACTAGCGGACCTTGGCGCGCCTGCTCACCCCCGGGGAGACGACCACGCGCTGCAGCAGGCCGAAAAGAAGCTGCACGAACAGCGCCAGCAGCGCCACCAGTACCGCTCCCCCCAGCGTGCTCGGGAAGTCCTTGGTCGCGAGCCCGTCGATGATGTAGCGGCCGAGCCCGCCGAGACCGACGTACGCGGCGACGGTGGCCGTCGCGACCACCTGGATCGCCGCGATGCGCAGCCCGAGCAGGATCAGCGGCAGCGCCACCGGGACGAGCACCTTCATCAGCACCTGGCCGCCGCGCAGCCCCATGCCGTACGCGGCGTCGCGCAGGTCCTCGTCGACGCCGCGGATGCCCTCGTAGGTGTTGACCAGGATGGGCGGGATCGCGAGGGCCACCAGCGGCACCAGCACCGGCCAGGTCGTCCCCACCCCGACCAGCAGCACGATCAGCACCACCAGGCCGAGGGTGGGCAGCGCCCGCGCCGCGTTGGCCGCGACCACCACCACGACGGCGCCCTTGCGCCTGTGGCCGATGAACAGGCCGAGCGGGATCGCCACGAGCATCGACAGGGCCAGGGCGACCAGCGAGAACTCGATGTGCTCCAGGAGCCGGACGGGGATGCCGCCCGAACCCGACCAGTTGGCGGAGTCACCGAAGAAGTCGATCAGCCAGTTCACGCGGTCCTCCTGGCGCGGGCCCACGGCGTCAGCAGGCGCTGCGCGAGGACGAGGAGTCCGTCGGCGAGCACGGCGAGCGCCACGACGAGCACGATGCCGACGATGATCGGCGTGTAGAACTGGCGCTGCCACCCGTCGATGAACAGGTAACCGAGGCCGCCGCGGCCGATCAGCGCGCCCACGCTGACGAGGCTGATGCTGGAGACCGTCGCCACCCGCAGGCCCGCCAGCACCACCGGCACGGCGATGGGCAGCTCGACCTGCAGCAGCCGCCGCATCTGGCCGAATCCCATGGCCACGGCCGACTGGCGCACGTGGTCGGGGACCGCGCCGAGGCCGTCCACCACGGCCGGGATCAGCACAGCGAGGGAGTAGAACGTCAACGGGATGATCACCGTCGTCTGCTCGGCGAGGCCGGTCAGCGGGATCAGGACGATGAACACCGCCAGCGACGGCAGAGAGTAGACGACGTTCATCAGGCCGACGGTGGGCTGGTAGAGCACCCGCCAGCGCGCGCTCGCCAGGCCCAGCGGCAGGGCGACGACCAGGCCGAGGATCACCGGCACCAGCGCCATGATCACGTGGTCGACGAGAAGGTGCTGGATGTTCGGCCAGTTCCTGCCGATCCAGTCCCAGCGGATCAGCGGCTCGGTGTCACCCATCGGAGACCGCCCCCGTCGCCCGCGCCAGCGCCTCGTCCAGGGCCTGCCGGGTCACCACACCCGTGAACCTGCCCTCGCCGTCCACCGCGATCGCGCAACCGGACGGGGCGAGCAGCGCGGCGTCGAGGGCGGCGCGCAGGGAGTCGTTCTCCAGGTCGAAGGTGCCGAAGGGCATGAGCCGGTCGACGTCCGCGGCGCCGTTGCCGGACGACCAGCCGAGCGGGCGGCGGTCGTCGTCCAGGACGACCTTCCAGCCGGGGACGGCCGGCTCGGAACGCACGGCCAGACCGCGCGCCGGGACGAACGAGAGCCGGCGGATGCCGCGGTCCTTGCCGAGGAAGCCCTCGACGAAGTCGTCGGCGGGCTCGGCCAGCAGGGTGGCGGGGTCGGCCACCTGGGCGAGATGGCCGCCGACGCGGAACACCGCCACCGTGTCGCCCAGCTTGATCGCCTCGTCGATGTCGTGGGTCACGAACACGATGGTCTTGCGCAGCTCCGACTGGAGCCGGAGCAGCTCGTCCTGGAGGCTGGTGCGCACGACCGGGTCGACGGCGCTGAAAGGCTCGTCCATGAGCAGCACGGGCGGGTCGGCCGCGAGGGCCCGGGCCACGCCGACGCGCTGCTGCTGCCCGCCGGACAGCTGGAAGGGGTACCGCTCGGCCAGCTTGGTGTCGAGCCCGACGCGCTCCAGCAGCTCCATGGCCCGGGCGCGCGCCTTCTTCTTGTCCCAGCCCAGGAGGTAGGGCACGGTGGCGACGTTGTCGACGATCTTGCGGTGCGGGAACAGGCCCGACTGCTGGATGACGTACCCAATGCCCCGGCGCAGCGTCGGCGGGTCGATGGCGCGGACGTCCTCGTCGTCGAGGAGAATGCGCCCCTCGGTGGCGTCGATCATGCGATTGATCATTCGCAGTGACGTCGTCTTGCCACAGCCCGAGGGCCCGACGAACACCGTTATCGCGCCCGTCGGCACCTGGAGGTTGAGATTGTCGACGGCCACCGTCCCGTCGTCGTAACGCTTGGTGACGCCTTCAAATGTGATCACGCACGACCTCGTGCTTCTCGGCCGGGTCCGCTTGGCCCGGAATCGTCGAGTCGGCTGCGTACGGCCACCGCCCGCTCGGCAGCCCCCACGGTAGGTGACGATCCGACCGCGGGTCTAACGGATCTTTCCCGACACACCCTATGGGGATCACGACCTATCTGTCCCACGACAACCGGTGCTACCGGCTTGTCATGGTTCCCCAAAAGATCGAACGTCCGCCGTCATCCCGCTTCTTTCCTGGTAGTTTCGCGATATCTATCAAAGTGGCATCGATCAACGCGCGCACGGTGACAGGCTTGGCATGATTGGCTCCCGAGTTCCGCCTCTATCCTCCTCAGCCAGGCCAAACCGCCCAGCCCGCACGAGAATTCCAGAGGTACGGCTGTGACCCAACCGCTCATCGACCAGCGATCGAGGTCCGAGCTGGTCGCAGAGCTCTACGACCGTCACGCCGCGGGCCTGTTCGCGTACTGCCACGACCAGCTCGGCGACACCGCCTCCGCCGCCGACGCCCTGACCGCCGTTCTCGCCAACGTCCCGGCCCTGGAGCCGCCGCGCGCCGCGCTGTACGCCCTCGCGCGCCGCGAGATCTACCGCCGGGACGTCGCCTACTCCTTTCCCGCGGTGGACCCCGACGCCGACCCGGCCGTGGCGCTGATCGAACGCGTCTTCCGCGAGATCCGTCCCCACCAGCGCGAGGTGCTGCTGCTGTCGGCCGTCTGCGGGCTCGACACGGTCGAGCTGGCCTGGGTGCTCGACGTGGCGGCCGACACCGCCGAGGACCTCGTGGTGAGCGGCCGCCAGCGCTTCACCCACTCCCTCACCTCGGCGGTCGCCTCCGCCCGCGCCGCCGGCCGGGTGCCGGCACAGGCGGCGCAGGTGTACGAGACGCTGCTGACCGCGCGGCCCGAGTACGCCCTGGCCCGCCTGCCCTGGCGCGCGCCGTCGCCGGGGCTGCGGGCACGCGTCCTGAGCAGGATCCCCGACGACAGACCCGCGGCCGGCGCCGCCGTACGGCCGGAGGGCGACCGGCTCTGGCCCATCACGCCGCAGTGGCCGCTGCCCTCCGGCGGCCCCGAGCGCGTGACGAACGCCGAGGTGTCGCCACCCGCCCGGCGAGGCCGCAGGTCCAAGCACGAGGCCACGACCGAACCGATGCCGATGCTCGCCGAGAGGCAACGGGCCCGCGAGGAGTCGCTCGCCGAGGAGCACAGCCGCGGGGCTTCACCGACGGAGAAGCGGGCCCGCAAGGAAACGCCGGCCGAGAGGCGGGGCCGCGAGGGATCTTCGGCCGAGGGACGGGTCAGCGAGGGGTCGCTCGCCGAGAAGGTCTCGCCCTTCCGCCGTGCCCTGTCCACCGGCCACTGGCCCACCCTCCAGCGCACCTTCGCCTTCCCCCGCCCCGACCGGTCAAAGCACGCGACGGCACCGGCCACCGCCGACGACGTCCCGGCCTCCCACCACGAGGAGCCCCCGGCCCCCGAGGCGTGGCTCGGTTCGGACGTACCGGCGAACGGCGCCGGGCGACCGTGGCGTCAGGACATGCCGCCGGCCGCTCCCCTCTCTCAGAGGGACACCGGAACCCGGGGCCCGGACGCGCTCCCCGTCGTGCCCGGCTTCGAGGCGCCCGCTGTCATTCCCAGCGCGGCGACGCCCGCTGTCGTGCCGGGCTTCGAAGCGTCCGCCGTTGTGCCGGGCTTCAAGGCACCCGCCGTCGTTCCAGGCTCGGAGGCGTCGGGAGAGAAGCGGAGCGCCTTGGCGAAGCTCGTCGCCGCCGCGGGTGCGGTGCTGAAGCGCCGGTCGGCACCCAAGCCGTCGGCGGCGGAACCCGTGCCGGCCACTGACGAACCGTCACCCGAGCAGCAGCCACCCTCCGGTCAGGTTTCCTCCCCCGCGTGGATGGAATCACCGAACGGGTGGCCGAGCAACCTGGTGGAGCTCGGTCCTCAGGACGCGTGGTCGAACGCCCTGGTGGAACTCCCGCCTCCTTCACGAAGGGGCACGCCTCGGGCGCAGGAGGCGGCACCCACTGTCCCCGCCACAACGGAAGCCGCCCGCTCGGAGGACGTGCAGGCCCCCGAAGGGACGTCCGGCACTTCCGCGACCTCCGGGACTCCCGGCACGTCCGGCACCTCCGGGACTCCCGGCACCTCTGGCACCTCCGGGACTCCCGGCACCTCCGGGGCCTCCGCGACCTTCGGGGCGTTCGGGCAGGAGGCGGGCTCGGCGACCTACCGTCCGGACCCGCTGGCGGACACCGACCCCGGCCTGATGACGCCGGCGATCGTCACGACCGGATCGGCTGGATCGGCCGGGTCCGCCGGGTCGGAGGTGGCGGAAGCCGCGGAGGAGATGCCGGCGGAACCGGCGGCGAAGCCATGGTCCTCCCGTCCCCGCCGGCATAAGCGCCTCAAGCCGATCAAGCTGGGTGAACACCACTACGATTGGCTCTGGGAACTGGGCGGACTGCTCCTGTGCGTGGCGATAGCCCTGCTCGTCTTCTTCTCCATGGGCACGTTCATCACCCACTGACCCCGCGAGTGCCGGCTTCCCCGCCGTAAAGGGGCGCTGGCACCGCCGACCACCACCCCACCGCCTCGGCGCCCTCACAAGACGCCATGCAACACCGGAGGAAATCGGCCGGGCAAGAGCGAGTGCCGGCCTCCCCGCCGTAAAGGGGCGCCGGCACCGCCGACCACCACCCCACCGCCTCGGCGCCCTCACAAGACGCCTGGAACACCGGGGGAGGCCGACGGGGCGACGCCGGACGGGCAATCGCTAGGACGATCGAACCGGCAAGGGCCGGGCCGGTGATGGGAAGGGGCCGGTGAGGGGAAGGGGGCGGTGAGGGGAAGGGGGCGGTGATGGGGGGCCGGTGTGGGGAGGTTGTCAGGGGTGTTTGGAGAGGATCAGGCCGCTGGTGGGGACGCCGGTGCCTGCGGTGATGAGGGTGTTCTGGACGTGGGGGACCTGGTTGGCGGCGGTGCCGCGGATCTGGCGGACGGCTTCGGCGATGCCGTTCATGCCGTGGATGTACGCCTCGCCGAGCTGGCCGCCGTGCGGGTTGACCGGGAGGTGGCCGTCGATCTCGATGCCGCCGTCGGCGACGAAGTCCTTGGCCTCGCCCCTGCCGCAGAATCCCAGTTCCTCCAGCTGCATCAGTACGAACGGCGTGAAGTGGTCGTACAGGATCGCCGTCTGGATGTCTGCAACCGACATTCCCGACATCTCCCATAGGCCGCGCCCCACGACCCCCATCTCCGGCAGACCCGACATGTCGTCCCGGTAGAAGCTCGTCATCATCATCTGCCCGGCCCCCGAGCCCTGCGCCGCCGCCGTGATGATCGCCGGGGGCCGCCGCAGGTCCCGCGCCCGCTCGGCGGAGGTGACGACGAGGGCCACGGCGCCGTCGCTCTCCTGGCAGCAGTCCAGCAGGTGCAGCGGCTCCACGATCCACTTCGACCGCTGGTGCTCCTCCAGCGTGATGGGACGCCCGTGGAACCACGCCGCCGGGTTCGTGGCGGCGTGGCGCCGCATCGCCACGGCCACCCTGCCGAAGTCCTCCGAGGTCACGCCGTAGGTGTGCATGTACCGCCGGGCGAACATCGCGACCCACGCGGCGGGGGTCATCAGCCCGTACGGCACGTGCCAGCTCATCTCCAGGCCCTGCGAGGACGGCTCGCCGCCGAGCCGGGCGTCCGGCTGGCCGAACCTTCGTCCCGACCGCTCGTTGAACGCCCGGTAGCAGACCACCGTGGAGGCCGTCCCCGTCGCGACGGCCATCGCGGCCTGCAGCACGGTCCCGCAGGCCGCGCCTCCCCCGTAGTGCACGCGGGAGAAGAACGTGAGGTCGCCGATGCCCACCTCACGCGCCACCCCGATCTCCTGGTTGGCGTCCTGCGTGTAGGTGACCAGGCCGTCCACGTCGGACGGCGACAGGCCGGCGTCGTCGAGCGCGGCGAGGACGGCCTCGGCGGCGAGCTGGAGCTCCGAGCGGCCGGAGTCCTTGGAGAAGTCGGTGGCGCCGATGCCGGCGATGGCCGTACGCCGGGAAAGCGAGTGCACGCGGTACCTCTTCCGGTCAGGTGGGGAGGAACAGGCGGACGGTGCCGGTGGCGTGGTCGCCGAGGCTGACCGTGCCGCGTACCGCGACCGTCACCTCGCCGCCGTCGCGGGAGGTGACCGTCCCGCTGAAGGTGAGGGTGTCGCCGGCGTACGCGGGGACGCCCAGCCGGACGTTGATGCCCCTGACCAGCGCCTCGGGGCCTGCCCAGTCGGTGACGTACCGCTCGACCAGCCCCATCGTGGTGAGGATGTTCAGGAAGATGTCCTTGGAGCCCTGGGCCCGTGCCCGCTCGACGTCGTGGTGCACCGGGGTGAAGTCCCGGGTGGCCAGCGCGGTCGAGATGACCGTCGTCGGGGTCAGCTCGACGCGCAGGGGAGGCAGGGCCGCTCCGAGTTCGATGTCGTTCTCCGCCAGTGTGCGCATCAGGACTCCCGGGGTATCCATATCGGCAGGGTCAGCTCGTCGTCCATCTCGCGATACGTCACGCGCAGCGGCATGCCGATGCTCACCTTCTCCGGGGCGCATTCCACGACGTTCCCGACGATGCGCGTCCCTTCCGGCAGTTGGACGACCGCCACCACGAAAGGCGTCTCGATTCCCGGCACCGGCGGGTTGTGGTGCACGACGTAGCTGTGGACCTCGCCCAGCCCGCTCGCCACGGTGTACGAACGGTTCGCCGACCGGCAGGAAGGGCAGATCGGTCCGGGCGGATGCCGCAGCTCACCACAGTCGCCGCATTTCTGGATCCGTAGTTCGCCTTCCCGCACACCCTCCCAGAAGAACGCGGTATCCCGGTTGATCGCGGGTTTCAAGGGGTACGGCTTGCGCTTCTCGGGCGCTGTTTTCTTCTCCCTGGGACGAAACTTGAGTATCCGGAACATCATTTCGGCGACGGGCTCGTCCGCCGAATACCACGTCACCACCCAGGTCACGAAATATCCGACGCCGAGCGCCGTCGTCTTCGGCCCCGACAACCCGGTCATCCGCGTAGCCGGGACGATCCGCTCACCCAGCCCCAGGTACCTGTGATGGGTCTGTTCGCAGTTGGTGGCCACGACGCCGGTGAAGCCGTTCTCGTCCAGGGCGGCGAGCACCTCGTCGACCGGCGTGACGCCCTTGTCGCGTATCAGCCCCGGCATCGTCCACACCTGCACCATGGCGGGCGGCGCGACGATGCGCCCGTGCACGCTCGCCGCCGCGAACTCCTCGTCGGTGTAGACCGGGTTGGCGTCCCCCATGGCCTGTGTCCAGTGGTGGATCATGGGCAGGTTCACCGGATCCGCCGCGGCGGCCCCCCGCGTCTCGCCCAGCGCGATCTGCCGCTCGGCGAGAGCGGTCAGCCGCTCGTGGACGATCGATTCAGCCGTCGTCGTCAATCCGTCTCCTCGGTGATCTCAGCGGGGCGGGCGGGGCAGGCTGAGGCCGAGCATCGCGATGAGCTCGCGCTGCACCTCGTTGACCCCGCCGCCGAAGGTCAGCACGACCGCTCCCTTGACCGCGTGGTCCAGCAGGTCCATGAACGCGGCCGTCTCCGGGTCGGACGGGTCGCCGTACCGGGCCAGGACCTCCCCGACGAGCCTGCCGACCTCCTGCATGCGCTCCGAACCGTAGATCTTGGTCGCGGAGGCGTCGGGGGCGCCCAGCCAGCCGAGGCCCATGTTGGCCGCGACCTGCCAGTTCAGCAGCTCGTTGGTGCGGAAGTAGGCGTACACGCGCCCGACGGCCCGCCGTACCGCCGGCTGCTCGACGGCCCCGGTGCGCCGGGCCCAGGCGACGAACCGGTCGTACACGTGGGCGAGGTTGCCCGCCGGACCGAGGGTGACCCGCTCGTGGTTGAGCTGGTTGACGATGAGGTCCCAGCCCTTGTTCTCCTCGCCGACCAGCATGTTCACCGGGACGCGGACGTCGCTGTAGTAGGTGGAGTTGGTGTGGTGGCGCCCGTCCATGGTGATGATCGGCGTCCAGGAGTACCCGGGGTCGGTCGTGTCGACGATCATCATCGAGATGCCGCGGTGCTTCTTGGCGCCGGGGTCGGTGCGCGCGGCCAGCCAGATGTACTGGGCGTAGTGCGCGCCGGAAGTGAAGATCTTCTGCCCGTTGACGACGTAGTGGTCGCCGTCCCGTACCGCCGTCGTGCGCAGCGAGGCGAGGTCGGTCCCGGCGCCCGGCTCGCTGTAGCCGATGGCGAAGTGGCACTCCCCCGCGAGGATGCGCGGCAGGAAGAACTCCTTCTGCTCGTCGGTGCCGTACTGCATGAGCGTCGGCCCCACCGTCTGCAGCGTGATGATCGGGTACGGGACCTCGGCGCGGGCGATCTCGTTGGCGAATATCTGCTGCTCCAGCGGCCCCAGCCCGCCCCCGCCGTACTCCTCGGGCCAGCCGAGGCCGAGCTTGCCGTCGCGGCCGAGCCTGCGGCAGTGCTCGATGTACGCCTCGCCGAACGGGTCCTGGGCGATCTTCTTGCGGTCCTCGTCCGTCAGGCAGGCGGTGAAGTATTCGCGCAGCTCGTCGCGGAGCCGCTTCTGCTCGGGAGTGAGGTCGATCAGCATCAGACGAGCGCTCCTAACGTGTCGAGCCGGGCCTCCACGCCACCGAGGAGGTGGGCTCGGTGCTTGCCCCAGGCGAAGTAGCGGTGCAGCGGGTACGTCATGTCGAGCCCGATGCCGCCGTGCAGGTGCTGGCAGGTGTAGAGGGCGACGAGGGCCGCGTCGGTCACGGTGTGCGCGGCGACGGCGAGGTCCAGATCGGCCTCCTCGTCGAGCCCCTGGTCGATCCGCCACGCCCCCGACCAGACCGCCACGTCGAGCGCCCGGCCGGCGATGTACACGTCGGCGATCTGCATGGTCACGGCCTGGAACTTGGCGAGGGCGCGGTCGAACTGCCGGCGCGTCCTGATGTACTCGGTGGTCAGCTCCAGCGCCCCCGCCAGCACACCGGACGCGCTCGCGGTGAGCGCTGCCAGCGCGAGCAGCCTCAGCGTCCCGAACGCCGCGCCGTCCGGCTCGCCCACCGGCTCACCTGGGGTCCCGTCGAGGGTGAGCACGGCCGCCGGCTCCCCCGTCGCGGTCGGCACCGGCTGCGGGGCCGCCGCCTCCGGCCTGACCAGGAACAGCCCGACCCCCTGCTCGGTGCTCGCGGGCACGAGCACGGCCTCGGACTCGGCGGCGTACGCCACCATGCTCTTGCGCCCCGACAGCAGCCACGCGCCGCCGGACTCGCGGGCGGTGGTGAGCGGCGCGGCGCCGAGGTCCCGGCCCGGTTCCAGCGGCGCGGCGGTCAGCACGATGCCGCCCTCGGCCAGGCGGCCGAGCCTCTCACGCTGCCCGGCCGTGCCGTACCGCGCGATCGTCAGGCCCGCCACCAGGGAGTCCTGCAGCGGGACGGGCACCACGTGGGCGCCGGCCTCGCGCAGCACCACCGCCATGCCCACCGCGCCGAGCCCGGCGCCGCCCGCCTCCTCCGGCAGGCAGGCGCCGACCAGGCCCGCCCGCGCGGCGGCCCGCCACAGCTCCGCGTCGTACGGCCGGCCGCTCCTGTCGTGCTCCGCGAGTCGCTCCTGGGAGGCCTCCCGGCCGAACAGCCCCGCGGCGAGCTCCTTCAGCTCCGCCTGTGTCTCGTCCAGGGTGAAATCCATCAGCGCTCCAGTAGGTGCCGCCGGCCGTGCCGGCTGAACTCGTCCTCGATCGCGGCCAGGTCGGCCGGGGTCAGCTCCCGGAAGGCGTCCGGGGCGCCGGGTGGACGCCACCAGACCGGGTCGCCGGCCCGCCAGCCCTCGGCGGCGAGGACACGCTTGACGACCTTGTGCGACGGGGTCAGCGGGAGTTCCTTCGCCACGCGCACGTACCGCGGCAGCGCCTTGCTCCCGAGGTTCCGCCGCCCGGCGAGGAACGCGGCGAAGGCGCCGGGGTCGAAACCGCCGTCGAGCACCAACGCGGCCATCACCTGGTCGCCGGCCGCCGCGTCCGGGACGGGGTAGACGGCCGCCTCGACGACCCCGGGGAACTCACGGATCACCGCCTCGATGGGCGCGACCGCGAGGTTCTCGCCGTCGACCCGCAGCCGCTCGGTGCCGCGCCCGGCGAAGTACACGAAGCCGTCCGGGTCGGCGTACGCCAGGTCACCGCTCCAGAAGGCGCCGTCCCTGACCCGCTCGCCGTCGGCCTCGGGGTCGTTGTAGTAGCCGTCGAACAGGCCGACACCCCGCGTGTTCACCAGCTCGCCGACGGCCTCGTGCCCGTTGACCAGGCGGCCGTCCTGGAGGATCGCGGGCGGGCAGCGGCGGCCGGTGGACGGGTCGCGGATCTCCACCCCTTCCGGCAGGCGTCCCAGGCTGCCCGGCGGGCCGGAGGGGACGGGCGTGATCGAGATGGCGGTCTCCGTCGAGCCGAAGGAGTCGACGACGCGGCAGCCGAACCGTTCGGCGAACCTCCTGGTCGCGGTCGCGCTTCCCTCGTTGCCGAAGGCGATCCGGAGCGGGTTGTCGGCGTCGTCGGGCCGTTCGGGGGTGGCCAGGACGTACGACAGGGCCTTGCCGACGTACTGCAGGTACGTGCAGCCGTACCGCCGCAGGTCGGGGAGCAGGCCCGAGGCGGAGAACCGCCTGCGCAGCGCGATCGCCGCCCCGCTGGCGACGGCCGGGGCGTACGCGGCCATGATCGCGCCGGAGTGGAAGAGCGGCATGGAGCAGTAGACGACGTCCTGCGGCGTCAGCATGGCCGCCAGGGACGTGCCGGGAATGGCGATCTTGCGCTGGGTCACCTTCACGGCCCTGGGCCGTCCGGAGGTGCCGGAGGTGAAGATCAGCATCACCAGGTCGCTCGGGGCCGCGGCATCGTACGCCCCCGGGCCGGGCTCGGCCGGGTCGTGCCCGCCGCTCATCCCCCCGCCCGGGTCGGCAGGGACGGCCGGGAGCTCGAGGCGCTCGGCCACGTGGGCGGCGACCTCGGTGTACGACGGCTCGTGCACCAGCAGTTCGACGTCCGTCGCACGGGCGTCCCTGACCAGCTCCTCGGCGCTCCTGGTGGCGTTCAGGGCGACGAGCACGTGCCCGGACAGCGCGGCGCCGCCCAGGAGGAACAGCAGCTCGGGCACGTTGTCGAAGAGCACGCCGAAGTGCAGCGGGCGGTCGTGGGGGGCGTCCCGGCGACGGGCGGCCTCCTCCAGGCAGGCGGCACGGAGGCGGCATTCGGCGACGTACTCGCGCCACGACCACGTCCGGCCCTCGAACAGCAGGCCGGGCCGGTCGTCCCGCGCCCGCGACCGGAGCAGCCCCGCGAGCGTGTCCGCCGACATGACGCCTCCAAGCAGGTCTCCGCCTGTGATCGGCCCGTGGAGCCCCGCCGGCCGATCAAACCGGTCAGCCGCAAACTAGAACACATTCTAATAACTGTCCAGGGCCAATTCAGGTGACAACCCTCTGACATCTCTTCGCAACACAAACGTCATGGAAGACCGGCATTCGTTGTGACTGGTCAGTAACAAGCCCTACCTGCGAGTAATCCGGTAACGTGTTCTCATGCGCACCCCGCATGCAGGCACCGCGGCCGCCCCCGCCCCTATTGGGCCCGAGGGCGACCACGCGGCGCACCCGTCTTCGGCGGCCCCGGTCTCCTCCGGCGTCCGCACGCGCAGCCAGCACCAACGGCGCAAGCGCATCGTCCAGGCCGCCGCGGCGCTCGCGTCCCGCGGCGGTGTCGAGGCCATGCAGATGCGCACGGTGGCCGAGCGAGCCGGCGTCGCCCTCGGCACGCTCTACCGCTACTTCCCGTCCAAGATGGATCTCGTCGTCGCCGTGGTCGGCGAAGAGATCGACCTGCTCGAGAGCAGCATCGAGCGGCGACCGCCGAGCGCCACGTCCCCGGCGGGGCGGGCGGTCGACGTGCTCATGCGCGCCACGCGCGGGCTCATGCGCGAGCCCGAGCTGGCCGACGCGCTGATCCGCTCGCTCATCATGGCGGAGGTCGACACGCCCTTCGGCGACCGCATGGCGGGCCTCCTGCTGCGGGTCTCCGGCGACGGGCTGACGACCGAGTCGGCCACCGAGGAGCAGTTCGCCCTCGCCGGCTCGCTGGCGAGCGTCTGGGTCCACGAGCTGCTCGAAATGCTGCGCGGCCGGCGCACTTACGAGCAGATCCAACGCCGCATCGAAATCGCCGCCGACCGTCTTCTCGCCGACTTCGCCGCTATTCGACCGAACGCCCAATAAGGCGGCCCTGCGCGCCGAGGGCCGCGAAACACCCACTTCCGCTGGAAAATAGAACCGGTTACAGTTCGGCTGGACGAGGTTCTGACGCCAGAGGAGGCCCGCATGGGCACGCCGGTGATCGTCGAGGCCGTACGCACCCCGATCGGCAAGCGGAACGGCTGGCTCGCGGGGGTCAAACCCCAGGCACTGCTCGCGACGGCCATGAAGGGCGTGGTCGAGAGGTCCGGCGTCGACCCGGCGACGATCGGGCAGGTGTTCGCCGGGTGCGTGACCCAGGCCGGAGAGCAGGGCGGGCACGTCGGCCGGTACGCCTGGCTGTACGCCGGCCTGCCCTACCAGGCGGGGGTGACCACCGTGGACGCGCAGTGCGGCTCCTCCCAGCAGGCGGTCCACCTGGTCGCGGCGCTCATCCGGTCGGACGTGATCGATGTCGGGGTCGCCTGCGGGGTCGAGGTCATGAGCCGCCAGCCGCTCGGCAGCAACGTCCTGCCCGCCAAGCCCCGCCCCGACGACTGGTCCATCGACATGCCCAACCAGTTCGAGGCGGCCGAACGCATCGCCCGGCGGCGGGGGCTCACGCGGGAACGGCTCGACTGGTTCGGCGCGCGTTCCCAGCAGCTCGCCGCCAAGGCGTGGGCCGACGGCAGGTTCGACCGAGAGATCATCCCGGTCACCGCGCCGGTGCTCGACGAGGAGCGACGGCCGACCGGCGAGAGCCGCACGGTGAAGCGCGACCAGGGGCTGCGCGAGACGACGGCCGAGGGGCTGGCCACGCTCAAGCCGGTGCTCGGCGAGAACACGTTGCACACCGCGGGCACCTCCTCCCAGGTCTCCGACGGCGCGGCGGCCGTGCTGCTGATGAGCGAGGAGGCCGCCGCACGGCAGGGCCTGCGGCCCCGCGCCCGCATCCTGGCCCAGGCGCTGGTCGGCGCCGAGCCGTACTACCACCTGGACGGTCCGGTGGCCGCCACGGCGAAGGCGCTGGGGATGTCCGGCATGACCATGGGCGACATCGACAGGTTCGAGGTGAACGAGGCGTTCGCGGCGGTAGTCCTGTCGTGGGCGAGCGTCCACGAGCCGGAGATGGAGAAGGTCAACGTCAGTGGCGGGGCCATCGCGCTCGGCCATCCCGTGGGGGCCACCGGCGCGCGCCTGGTGACCACGGCCCTCCACGAGCTGGAGAGATCGGACTCCTCCACCGCGCTCATCTCGATGTGCGCCGGCGGCGCCCTCGCCACCGCGACCGTCCTCGAGCGCGTGTGAGGACGCGGCGCAGGCCGTACGGCGCGCAGCGGCCCATGGACCTCGGCGGCGGGGTGTGGAGCGTCCCGGTGCCCATCCCCGGCAACCCCCTGGGGTACACCCTGGTGTACGCCGTGGAGTCGCCGTCCGGGCCGGTGCTGGTCGACGCCGGGTGGAACCACGAGGACGCCTGGCTCGCGCTGCGCGACGGGCTGGCGGCCGTCGGCATGGACGTGCGGACGGTGCGCGGGGTGGTCGTGACGCATCACCATCCCGACCACGCGGGGCTGGCGGGACGGGTCCGCGAGGAGTCGGGCGGCTGGATCGCGATGCACGAGGCGGACGCCGCCCTCGTACGGCTGATCCGCGGCATGGACGGCGCCACCCAGCGGGCCTTCCAGGCCGAGATGATCCGCCGCGCCGGCGGCGAGCCCGACGCACCCGGACCGACGCCGTCCACCGGCCGTCCCGCCCCTGCCCTGGACGGCGCCGACTCCTCACCAACGGACGGGACCGGCCCCGGGAAGGAGCCCGGAGCCGCCGGCCCCGAGCCGGACCGGTGGGAACGGCCGGATCCGCCCGCCGCGCCCGATCTGGAGTTGCGGGACGGGGACCTCGTCGACGTGCCGGGCCGCAGGCTGCGTACCGTCTGGACCCCGGGGCACACCCCTGGGCACATCTGCCTGCACCTGGAGGACGCCGGGCGGCTCTTCACCGGCGACCACGTCCTGCCCGGGATCACCCCCCATATCGGCCTTTATCCCTATGACCGGGACGACGTCGATCCGCTCGGTGACTTCCTCGCATCCCTGGACCTGGTGACCGGCATGCCCGACGTCGAAGCCCTGCCGGCGCACGAATGGGCCTTCCCCGACGCGGCCGCCCGCGCCGCCGAGATCCGCGACCACCACGAACAGAGGCTGCTGCGGTTGCACGACCTGCTCGCCGGGCTCCCGGCCGTGACGATCTGGGAGGTCGCCGAACACATGCCCTGGAACCGTTCGTGGTCCGACCTCGGGCCACAGCAGCGCGGCATGGCCGCCGGGGAGGCGGCCGCCCACCTGCGCACGCTGGAGGCGCGCGGCCTGGCGCGCCGCCTGCCCGGCGCTCCAGGGGCTCCGATCCGGTTCACCGCCTCGCGACGCTGAGCCCTTGGGCCCGTTTTCCGTACATCGCCCTCATCGATCTGGTTGATCGCCGACAGCGCCCCGGCCGCAGACAGTGTCTGACCCGGGTGATTCGGGCTCGCGCGGAAAACAGGCCTAGACTCATAAACCTCCGATGTCTGAGCACGTGGTGTGCGAAATCCAGAGGTGGTGACTCCGTGGCGGTCACGGACGCTGCGATCGACAAGATCAAGGGCATGATCGTCTCCGGCGAGCTGGCCCCGGGAGCGCGGCTGCCGAAGGAGGCCGACCTCGCCGAGCGCCTCGGACTGTCCCGCAACTCCCTGCGAGAGGCGGTCCGCGCGCTCGCCCTGATCAACGTGCTCGACGTGCGGCAGGGCGACGGCACCTACGTCACCAGCCTGGAGCCACGGCTGCTCCTCGACGCCCTCACCTTCGTCGTCGACTTCCACCGCGACGACACCGTGCTGGAGTTCTTCCAGGTCCGCCGCATCCTCGAACCCGCCGCGACCGCCATGGCGGCGACCAGCATGGGGCCGGACGACATCGAAGAACTGCGCGCGATCCTCGACGCCCTCCCCGAGGACCCGAGCGTCGAACAGCTCGTGGCCAACGACCTGGAGTTCCACCAGCGCATCGCCCGGGGCTCCGGCAACACCGTCCTGTGCTCGCTGATCGAGAGCCTCTCCGGCCCCACCACGCGGGCACGCATCTGGCGCGGCCTCACCCAGGAAGGCGCCACCGCCAAGACCCGCGAACAGCACACCGCCATCTACGAGGCCATCGCCACCCACCAGCCCGACATCGCCCGAGCCTGGGCCACCGTCCACATCGCCGGCGTCGAGGAATGGCTCCGCCGCGCCCTCTGACCTGTCGGATGCTCTGACGAGAACCCACGAAGCAATTTCCGCCAGCGGGATGTCGAGGGGGCTGTGTCGGCTTCGACCAGTTGGTGGAGGGCGTCCAGGAGGGGCGTCCGGCGGAAGGGAGCCGGCAGTGAAGTACATGATCATTATTTATGGCAACCAGGAGCTGTGGGAGTCGTTGTCCGGCGAGGAGTTCCAGAAGGCCATCGCCGAGCAGGACGCGTTCAACCGCAGGTTCAAGGAGACCGGTGAGCTGCTCGGCGCGTACGGCAACGCCGACGCGGTGCAGGCCAAGACGGTGCGGGTGCGCGACGGTGCGGTGGCCGTGACCGACGGGCCCTATCTGGAGACCAAGGAGTACCTCGCCAGCTGGTACCTCATCGACGTCGACAGTGAGAAGCGCGCGTTGGAGATCGCCGCCGAGCTGCCGTTCGCCGCGCTCAAGGAGGTCGAGGTCTGGCCGATCCTGCACGAGGCCCCAGGGAACGAGCTTTGAGCGACGAGCCGCTCGAGGACCTGCTGCGCCGCCTGGCGCCGCAGGTCCTGGCCGCGTTGATGCGCTCCTACGGGCGGTTCGACACCTGTGAGGACGCGGTGCAGGAGGCGCTGCTGGCGGCGGCCACGCAGTGGCCCGAACAGGGCACCCCCGGCAATCCGTACGGGTGGCTGGTGACGGTCGCGACGCGGCGGTTCACCGACTGGGTACGCAGCGACGTCGCGCGCCGGCGCCGCGAGGACGCCGACCTGCTGGCCACCCCGCCTTCCATGCTCGTCGCGGCCCCCGCCGACCAGCCGTCGCCCGGCGGGCACGACGACAGCCTGACGTTGCTGTTCCTGTGCTGCCACCCGTCGCTGTCGCCGCCGTCGCAGATCGCGCTCACGCTGCGGGCGGTCGGCGGCCTGAGCACCGCCGAGATCGCCCACGCCTTCTTCGTCCCCGAGGCGACCATGGCGCAGCGGATCAGCCGGGCCAAGCAGACCATCCGCAAGGCCGGCGCGCAATTCGCCCCTCCCCCGGCGGCCGAGCGCGCCGAACGCCTGAAGGCGGTGCTGCACGTCCTCTATCTGATGTTCAACGAGGGCTACGCCGTCACCTCCGGCTCCCGGTTGCAGCGCCACGACCTCACCGCGGAGGCGGTGCGCCTGGCCCGCCTGGTGCACCGGCTGCTCCCCGACGAGGCCGAGGCGGCCGGGCTGCTGGCGCTCATGCTGCTGACCGAGGCCCGCCGGGAGGCCCGCACCCACGAGGACGGCTCGATCGTCCCGCTGCCGGAGCAGGACCGCGACCGGTGGGATCAGGAGCTCATCGCCGAAGGCGTGGCGCTCATCAGCGAGACCCTGGCGGCGACGTCGCGGCTCGGGCCGTACCAGCTGCAGGCGGCGATCGCGGCGGTCCACGACGAGGCGCGGCGGGCCGAGGACACCGACTGGCCGCAGATCGTCGCGCTGTACGAGCTGCTCGAACGCCTGGCGCCCAACCCGATGGCGACCCTCAGCAAGAGCGTCGCCGTCGCGATGGTGCACGGCCCGGAGGCGGGTCTCGACATCGTGGCGAAGCTGGAGGCCGACGACCGCCTGGCACGCCACCACCGGCTCCACGCCGTGCGCGCCCACCTTCTCGAGATGGCCGGTCGCGGACAGGACGCCCGTGACAGCTACCGCACCGCGTCCCGCTACGCCACCAGCCTCCCCGAGAAGCGCTACCTCGACGCGCGTGCCGCCGACCTTTCCGGAACATGTGACGTCCCGTGATGTTGCGCACGATTTGTGAGGCAAGTACAGGATTCTGAGGATTCGCAGCCGACGGACGTCCCGGAGCCCGGGACGCCGGTGCGGCCGGTCGCGCCGCGCCTGGTGGTGCTGGGCACGGACGACGCCCCGGCCTGCTCGGACGGGACCTGCTGGTGAGCGAGGAGATGTCAGTGCGCGTCGAGATCTGGTCCGACGTCGTGTGCCCCTGGTGCTACATCGGCAAGCGGCGTCTGGAGAAGGCACTGGCCGGGTTCGAGCACGCCGGAGAGGTCGAGGTGGTGTGGCGCAGCTACCAGCTCGACCCCTCGCATCCGAAGGGCGTCCGCGAACCGGTCCACGAGGCCCTGGCCAAGAAGATGGGCGGCACCGCCGCGCAGGTGCGGACGATGACCGAACGGGTCAAGGCCCTGGGCGCGCAGGAGGACCTGGCGTACGACTTCGACCGGGCCGTCATGGTCAACACCTTCGACGCCCACCGGCTGACCCACCTGGCGAAGGCGCACGGCCTGGGCGATCAGGCGCACGAGCGGCTGCTGCGCGCGCACCTCGTCGAGGGTGAGGCCGTCGACGACGCCGAGACGCTGGTCCGGCTGGGGGCCGAGATCGGCGTGCCGGCCGAGGAGACGCGGCGCATGCTGGGCGGCGACGACCACGTCCGGGACGTCGAGGAGGACATCCGTGAGGCCCAGGCGCTCGGCGTGAGCGGTGTGCCGTTCTTCGTGCTCGACCGCGCGTACGGCGTTTCCGGCGCCCAGCCCGTCGAGACGTTCCTGGCCGCGCTGCGCCAGGCCCACGGACGCGCCACGGCCACCCGCTGAAGGTCAGGCGGCTTGGGCGGAGCCGTCCTTCTCGCGCAGCGTCGCGCTGGCCTTCGTCCAGGCCGCCAGGCCGTCCAGCAGGCCCTTGGCGCCCGTCTCCATGGCCTCGTTGGGCGTCAGCCTGCCGTCGGCGTCGAGCGACTGGTGGACGAACGGGATGTTGACCGCCTCGACGACCGGCACCATCTTCACCGCCGTGACGACCTGCTTGAGCATCTGCACGGCGCGCGTCCCGGCGGCCACACCCCCGTAGCTGACGAACCCGACCGGCTTGTGCCGCCACTCGGCGTGCAGGTAGTCGATGGCGTTCTTGGTGGCGGCGTTGAAGCCGTGGTTGTACTCGGGGACGACGAACACGTAGGCGTCGCCGCGGCCGATGGTCGCGCTCCAGTCCTTGGTGTGCTGGTGGACGTACCGGCCAAGACGCGGGTGGTGCGGCTCGTCGAACAGCGGCAGGTTCACCTCGGCGAGGTCGACGACCTCGACGTCGAACATGCCGTGGGCGGCCGCCCGCTCCCGGAACCATTCGGCGACCCGGGGCCCGACGCGGCCGGGGCGGGTGCTGCCGATGATGATCTGCAAGGTCGGCTTGGACATGTGCGTCTTCCTCTGTGGCGCTGTGACGTACTGTCTGCGGCTGCCCGCAGACGTGTCGTCGATGTCGGTGCCCGCCGGAATCCTCGATCTCCGGCGTGTGCCGGGCGGCGCTCCTGCGCCCCCGGCTCCCCCCAACACCGTGCCCCGGCCTGCCCATTCCCGGCCGTTGACCTGCGCTTTCCCCGTCACTCCTTTCCGGCGGCCCCGCCGGCCCACCGGACGCGGACTTCCCCGGTGCCGGAGCGGGCGTTCAGGGTGCGGGTGGCCTTGCGGTCGTTCGGGATCTCGGACGTCGCCCTGCCGTCGTCGCTCGCGGTGGTGACGCGGTAGGCGCCGGCGGTCCTGGGCACCGTGAGGTCGACCGCCCCGTCCCTGGAGACGGCCTCGACCTTCGTGGGCGCCGCGCTGAAGGCGAGCGACACGTGCCCGTCGGTGGAGCGTGCGGTCACCTGCGGGGAACCGGTCCTGCGGGCCACGATGTCGCCGCCCGTCACGATTTCGAGCGGTCCCGTCATGCCGTCGGTGTGCACGTTGTCGTCCCTGGCCGTGATCTTCACGGGCTGGGCGAGGCGGACGGCGTTGACCTTGTCGTCGCCGTCGACCTCGATCGTCACGCCGGGCGGGACCTGGATGGTGTGTTCGGCGCCGCAGTTGATGACGATGCCCGAGCAGACGACGCCGACGTGCAGCTTCTGGCCCTCCAGGGTGAGGGGCGCGTTGCCCTGCTCGGCGGCCTTGCCGGTCAGCCGCCTCTCCACGCGGATCTTGCCGGCGACGCCGGGTTCGAGGCGCACGGGAGTGCCTCTGGCCTCGATCACCAGCTTCGCCGCCGTGTAGGCGAACTCCCGGGAGTCGCTCCGTTTCGCGTCCGCGGAGAACGCGCCACAGCCGCTCGCCGTCAGCACGCCGGCCGCCGTCGCCACGAGTATCAAAGCTCTGGGAATCACCCGTCCAGGTTCGCCGTACGTCTGGTGGCGGGCCATCGGACATTCGTCCACGGAAACCGCCGGAAGATCGGCCGATCGGAGGAGCCCGGACGCCGGCACTCCTCGCCGTGCGCCTTCGCCGCCGTCCTCATGGGGAGCGCGCTCATGGTAAGGATGTCCACATGTCAGGTCCGGCCCCCTTGCGCGCGGAAGACCCGGATCGCCTCGGCGCCTACCGCCTCACCGGGCGGCTCGGTCGCGGCGGTCAGGGAGTGGTGTACCTCGGCCTCTCCCCTCAGGGCGCCCGTGTCGCGGTGAAGCTCATGCACGCGCGGCTCGACGAGGAGCGGGCCCGCCGGAGGTTCGCCGCCGAGGTGGAGGCGGTGCGCCGGGTGGCCCCGTTCTGCACGGTGCAGGTGCTCGACGCCGACCTCGAGGGCGACCGGCCGTACATCGTGAGCGAGTACGTCGAGGGCGTCTCGCTGCAGGAGCACATCACGGCCGAGGGGCCGCGCACCGGCGGCTCCCTCGACCGTCTGGCCGTGGGGACGGCGACCGCGCTCGCGGCGATCCACGGCGCGGGCGTCGTCCACCGGGACTTCAAGCCGGGGAACGTCCTGATCGGCGGTGACGGTCCCCGGGTCATCGACTTCGGCATCTCCCGCATCATGGACGCCGCCTCCATGACGGGCGGCACGCCCGTGGGCACCCCGGCGTACCTCTCCCCCGAGCAGCTCAGGGGCGAGCCCGCGGGGCCGGCGGCCGACATGTTCGGCTGGGCTCTCACCGTGGCGTTCGCCGCGAGCGGGCGGCACGCCTACGCCGCCGGCTCCTCCGAGGCCGTCCTCGGCCGCATCCTCTTCGGGGAGCCCGACCTCGCTCCTCTCACCGGGCGGCTGCACGAGATCGTCGTCGCCTGCCTGGCCTCCGACCCGGCGGACCGGCCGAGCGCCGACGAGGCGCTGCGCCACCTCATCGGGCAGGGGCCGGCGGCCGTCCCTCCCGGCCGGATGCTGAGCACCGGCGCCACCCTCGCCTCCGCCGGCGGCCGGGTGCGGCGACGGTGGCCCGCCGTCGTGGGCGGGCTCGCCGTCCTGGCGGCGGGCGTGGCCGCGGCCGCGCTGTGGTGGGGAGGGGGAGCCGCCGCGTTCTCGTACGCCGGCCGCTGGACCGGCGTCGCCGAGCACCCCACCGCCGGCCGCGTGTTCCCGGTGGAGATCAGGGTGGACACGGCCGGCGGGGGCGGGACGATGAGGTGGGGCGCCGACCTGCACTGCGTCGGCCGGCTGACCAAGGTGGGCGGGAAGCCCGCGGAGCCGGACTTCCGGCTCGACGAGGTCCACGGCGAAGAGTGCAAGCAGGGCAGCCTGCACCTGTCGCCCGACGGGTCCGAGCAGGTGCGTTTCCAGGTGACCGCGTCAGGAGAACCCCGTTACTTCGGCACGGCGTCCCGCTCCTCCTGACCGCGCGTACCCTGCCGTCAGAAGTTCACGCTGATGCAGGCCAGCCGCGCACCGGCCGTACCCGCGTGCCCGGGGTCGGTGTGCGTGTGGTCGGCGTGGATGACGATCGACTGCGGATGCCTGTCGGTGAACTTCCAGTTCAGAGTCGACACCGACGAGGCGTTGCCGTGCGCGTCGGTGGTGAAGTCGAGCCAGACCTCGTTGCGGGCGTTGGCGTACCTGGGGTCCGTGGAGGGGGTGACCGGGTCCTGCTTGTGCTGGTAGTGCGGTCCGGCGTCCTCGGGCTTGGCGCCGCACCGCTTGGTGTGCACGTGCGCGCCGTATTTGCGGTCGGGGAGGAGGCCCTGCACCTGCAGCCGGACGCTGGAGACGTCGCGGCCCGGAAGGTAGGCGACCCCGGCCGTGGCGCCCGACGGCACGAGCTTGGGGTCGTAGGTGATGGTGGTCTGGTCGTTGGAGTACGGCATGAACCGCCCGACCGCGATGACCGGCTCGGGATCGGGCGCCGCCCCCGCCGGCATCGCCCCCGCGCCCACCATCGCCAACGGCATCACCACGGCCGCGACCCCCACACGTACCGCCCGCATAACGTCCCCCTCGCCCTACTTGTGTTGCCTTTCGACCGGCATTTGCGGATATACCCGGCAAGCGGATAAGGCGAGCCAAGAGCGATTCATCCCGGCTTCATGCCCCCGCGTCACCGGTCAGATCCGCAAACCGTACGTCGTGCGGGCCGTGGTGTCGAAGACGCGGGCGCGTTCCGACGGAGTGAGGGCGGAGGTCAGCTCGTGGGCGAGGGCGACGACCTCAGCGTAGGAGGCGGCGAGCTCGCAGACCGGCCAGTCGGAGCCGAACATCACCCGTTCCGGGCCGAAGCACGACAGGACGTGGCCGGCATAGGGAGCCAGGCGGGCGGCGTCCCAGTCGGTCCAGTCGGCCTCGGTCACCAGGCCGGACAGCTTGCAGGTGACGTTCGGCGACTGGGCGAGGGCCTCGATCTCGCCCGCCCACGGTTCGAGGGCGCCGGAGGCGACGGGCGGCTTGGCGGCGTGATCGAGGACGAACCGGACACCGGGCAGGTCGCGGACCAGCTCGCGGGCCGCCGGCAACTGCCGGGTGAGGACGAGCAGGTCGTAGACGAGCCCGGCCTCGCCCACGGCGCGGATGCCGGAGCGCACTTCGGGACGGGAGAGCCACGCGGGGTCCGCCTCGTCCTGCACCTGGTGCCGGATGCCGGTGAGCAGGTGCCCGCCCGGCAGGTCACGCAGTCGCGCGAGCTCGTCGGCGACGTCCGGGGCGGTCAGGTCGACCCAGCCCACCACGCCGGCGATCAGCCCGCCCGAGGCCCCGGCCGTCGCGAGGAACTCCTCGGTCTCCTCCACCGTCCCCACGGTCTGGACGAGCACGGTCGCCTCGACGCCCGCGGCCGCCGTCTCGCGGCGCAGGTCGTCCACGCCGTACGGCCTGCGCAGCGGCGCCAGCGCCTCCCCCTCCATCCAGGGGTACGGCCGCCGGGACGGGTCCCACAGGTGGTGATGCGCGTCGATCATCGGCGGGGCTCCGGGTCGATCAGGGACTCTTCGGTCAGGTCGGCCCACAGGGCTTCGGGCACCGGGGCCGCGGTCAGGGCGGCGTTGCGTGCGACCTCCTCGGCCGAGCGGGCGCCGACCAGCACAGACGTCACGGCCGGGTGCCGCAGCGGGAAGGCCAGGGCCGCCTGCGGGAGGCTGACCCCGTGCCGCCGGCACACCGCCGCGACGCGCCGCGCCCGCTCGACGAGCGCGTGCGGCGCGGGCCCGTAGTTGTACGTCCCGGTCGCGTCCTCGGTGGCGAGCAGCCCGCTGTTGAACACCCCGGCGGCGACCACCGACACGCCGCGCTCCTCGCACAGCGGCAGCAGCCCGTGGGCGCCCGACTGGTCGAGCAAGGTGTAGCGGCCGGCGAGCAGCACCAGGTCGAGGTCGGTCTCCTTGACGAAGTCCCCCAGCATCTCCCACTGGTTCATGCCGGCGCCGATCGCCTTGATCACCCCCTGGTCGCGCAGCTCGGCCAGCGCCGGGTACGCCTCGCCGACCGCCTCGGCCCAGTGGTCGTCGGGATCGTGGAGCAGGACGACGTCGACGAAGTCGTGCCCGAGCCGCGAAAGGCTCTCCTCCAGCGACCGCCGCACGCCGTCCCGCGAGAAGTCCCAGACACGGCGGTGCGTGGCCTGGACGTCGAAGCCCTGGTCGTCACGCCCACCGCCGGAGGACGGCACGAGCAGCCGGCCGACCTTGGTGGACAGCGTGTACGACTCGCGGGGCCGGGACCGCAGCGCGGCGCCGAGGCGGCGCTCGGACAACCCGAGCCCGTAGTGCGGCGCGGTGTCGAAGTAGCGGACGCCGCCCGTCCACGCCGCGTCCACGGCCTCGGCGGCCTGCTCGTCGCTGATCGCGGTGTACAGGTTCCCGATCGGGGCGGCGCCGAAGCCGTACCGCGTGACGCGCGCGCCCCGCCCCACCGTGCGGACCTCCACCTGCTCCTCCTCGTGCACCTCCTACATCTCCCAGACCAGGCGCAGCCCGCCCGCGGAGGGGTCGAAGTCGCCGTCGAGGAGGCGGTTCATCTGGGCCTGCCACGCCTGGTTGGCGGCGCTGCCCCTGAGCTTGTCCTGCATGGCGGCGTAGTCGTCGACCTCGACATAATGGAACAGGTCGAGGCCGTCGCGCCAGATCTTCCAGTCGTGCACCCCGGCCGCGCGCATGTCGGCCTCCAACTCGGCCGGGATCGTCGCGTGCTCGGCTTCGTAGGTCTCCTCGGCCCCGGGCCTGAGCCGGGTGCGCAAGGCGATCCGCTGCATGGGGAACCCCTCTGTTCTCTCAGTCTTGGGCTTTGCCGCTGGTGACGCGGGCGAGCATGAGGGCGACGAGGATGATGCCACCGTAGATGGCCTGGATCCACTGCGCCGACACCCCGGCCAGCGTGAGGATGTTGTTGATCAGGCCGAGCACGAGCACGCCGCAGAGCGCGCCGAACAGGGTGCCCTTGCCGCCGTCGAGGCTGACGCCGCCGATGACGGCCGCCGCGAACACCGTGAAGATCATGCCGTTGCCCTGGCTCGCCGCCACCGAGCCGAGGCGTCCGGTCATCAGCAGCCCGGCGAGGGCGGCCAGCAGGCCGCCGACCATGAACACCGTCCAGACGACCCGGTCGGTACGGACGCCGGCCGCGCGGGCGGCGTCCGCGTTGCCGCCGATCGCGTAGATCGACCTGCCGTGCCGGAAGTAGCCGAGCAAGACGATGCCGGCGGCGTAGGCGACCGCGCAGATCCAGATGGACGCGGGCAGCCCGAGCCAGCGGGCGTTGCCGAGGTAGAGCACCGAGTCGGGCAGCGCGAAGAGGTTCTGCCCGCTGGTGAAGCCGATCTGCAGGCCGCGCAGCACGATCAGCATGCCGAGCGTCACGATGAACGCCGACAGCTTGAACCTCAGGATCAGCAGCCCGTTGAACGCCCCGACGGCCACGCCGATGAGCAGGCAGATCGGGACCGCGAGCGCCGTCGGCCACTCGGTGCCGAGGCCGTTGGACCCGGCGGGGATGACCAGGCCGGCGGCGAGCGCCGGAGCGAGCCCGACGGTCGACTCCAGCGACAGGTCGAACTTCCCGGCGATGAGGATCATCGCCTCGGCGAGCACCAGCAGCGACAGCTCGGTCTGCTGCTGGAGCACGTTGGTCAGGTTGTCACCGCTGAGGAACGCCGGGTCGATCAGGGCGCCGACCACGATCAGCAGCAGGATCGCCGGGACGAGGGCCAGGTCGCGGAAGCGCGCGAGCCGTACCCGGTCCGGCGCCGCGCTCGTGCCGCCGGCAGGGGGGCCCGAGGACCCCGAAGAGGCGACGGTGGTTTCGGTCATCGTGCGTCGACACCTTCCATGACCGCCACGAGCTCGGCGTCGGCCCAGCCTCGCGGCACTTCCTTCACGACACGGCCGTGGAACATCACAAGGACGCGGTCGCAGATGCGCAGGTCGTCCAGCTCGTCGCTGACGAGCACCGCCCCGGCGCCGCGCTCGGCGGCGTCCTCGACCGCGCCGAGCAGGGCCTGCTTGGCCCGTACGTCCACCCCGGCGGTGGGGTTGATGACGACCAGCGCCCTGGGGTTGTCGGCGATCGCCCGCGCCATCACCACCTTCTGCGCGTTGCCGCCGGACAGGTCGCCGACCGGCTGGGAGGGCCCGGTGGTCTTGATGGCCAGCTCCTCGATCATCCGCTCCGCCCTGGCCCGCCGCAGGGCCGGGGACACCGCCCCGAGCCTGCCGAGCTTGTGGGCGATGGGCAGGGTCGCGTTCTCGGCGATGGAGAGCAGCGGGACGAACCCCTCCTTGTGCCGGTCCTGCGGGACGAAGCCGAGGCCCGCGCGCAGCGCCGAGGAGACGTCCCCTGGACGCGGCCGCCTGCCGTTGATCACGACCGTGCCGCTGTCGGCCGCGTACAGCCCGACCAGCGTCTCGGCGAGGCCCACCTTGCCGCTGCTGCCCGACCCGGCCAGCCCGACGATCTCCCCCTCGCGGACGGCGAGGTCGACGTCGCGGTAGCGGCCGGCCAGGGACAGCTTCTCCGCGCTCAGCACGACCTTCGCGCCGTCGCGGACCACCCGTGCGCGGGCCTGGTAGCCGGCGGCGGCCTCGCCCGTCATCGCCGCGACCAGCTCGTCGTGCGGGAGATCGGCGACCGGGCGGGTCAGGACGTGGCGGGCGTCGCGGAACACGGTGACCGACTGGCAGACCTGGTAGACCTCCTCCAGGTGGTGCGAGATGAACATCATCGTCACGCCCTGCTCGCGCAGGGCCCGCATCCGCTCGAAGAGCCGCTCGATCGCGGGGCCGTCGAGCTGCGCGGTCGGCTCGTCCAGGATGATGAACCGGGCGCCGAACGACAGCGCCCGCGCGATCTCCAGCAGCTGGCGCTGCTCCACGCCGAGGTCGCCGGCGAGGCGCCCGGCGTCGACCCCGACCCCGTACTGGTCGAGCAGCTCGCGCGCGCGGGCCCGCAGGGAGCGCCAGTTGATGGGGCCGCGGCCGGCCTGGCGATTGAGGAACAGGTTCTCGGCGACGGTCAGCGTGGGGATGATCGTCGACTTCTGGTAGACGCAGGCGACCTGCCGCCGCCAGGCGTCCCGGTCGGCGAGGGCGGGCGCGGGACGGCCGGCGAACAGCACCTCGCCCTCGTCGGGCCGCTGGAGGCCGGTGAGGATCGACACCAGCGTCGACTTGCCGGCCCCGTTGCGGCCGACCAGCGCGTGCGTCTCCCCCTCCGCGATCGCGATCCCGGCCCGGTCGAGCGCCGTCGTCGGCCCGAAGCGCTTGGTGACGCCCCGCGCCTCGACGGCGGGGGCGGTGTCGGAGGACGTCATCACTTGACCTGGTTGCCCCAGAGGCCGGGGTCGTCGACGTTCTCCTTCGTCACCAGCGGGGCGGGCAGCTGGTCCTCCAGACGCCCGCCGCCGACGTCCACGATCGTGCTGTCGTGGTCGGTCTTCCCGGGGGCGAAGGTCCTGCCCTCCAGCGCGGCCTTGGCGTACGACAGCGCCCACTTGGCGTACAGGTCGGCCGGCTGCGACACGGTGGCGTCGATCTGGCCGTCGCGGATGGCCTGGAACTCCTGCGGGATGCCGTCGTTGGAGACGATGAAGATGTGCTTGGGGTCGGCCGGCGGCACCAGCAGGTTCTTCGACTTCAGCAACTGCAGGGTGGGGGCGAGGAACGCTCCGCCGGCCTGCATGTAGATGCCGTTGATGTCGGGGTGCTGGGTGAGCCGGGTCTGCAGCGCGGCCGAGGCCTTGGTGCCCTCCCACTCGGTCGGCTCCGCGAAGACCGTGATGCCGGGGTAGTTCGTCTTCATGCACTCGGCGAACGCCTCGGAGCGGTCGCGGCCGTTCACCGACGCCAGCGAGCCCTGGAACTCGACGACCTTCCCCTTGCCCTTCAGCTGTTCGCCGAGGAACTTGCACGCCTTCTCGCCGTAGGCCCGGTTGTCGGCGCGCACCACCATGTAGGTCTTGCCCTTATCGGGACGGGTGTCGACGGTGACGACCGGGATGTTCTTGCTCGCGAGCTGGTCGAGGGTGGTGGCGATCGCGCCGGTGTCCTGCGGGGCCATGACGATCGCCTTGGCGCCCTGGCTGGTGAGGGCCTGCACGTTGGCGACGAGCTTGGCGACGTCGTTCTGGGAGTTGGTCGGCGGCATCAGGTCGATGCCGAGCTCGCCGGCCAGCTTGGGGACGTACTTGTTGTAGGAGTTCCAGAAGTCGGTGTCGGCGCGGGGGAAGTCCACGCCCACCTTGCCGCCCTTGCCCGCGGCCGCGCCGCCTGAGGACGACGTGGTCGTGGAACCGGAGGAGCCGCACGCGGCGAGCGTGAGGGTGAGGGTGAACAGGGCCGCGCACGCGGCCGAAGGTCGTGCTTTCACTGTCGCCTCGATTCGAGAAGGGTTCGGAGGCGCCGGCCCGGGCTTGGGGACGGCCGGCTTTGGGGGGTGCTTCCGAGGGCGGGCAGGTCAGGCTTTGGGCCGGGGGCGCAGGCCGTGCATGCCGCCGTCGACGGCGAGCACGGTGCCGGTGGTGCTGCTCGCGAGGGGACTGGCCAGGTAGGCGATCGCGGCTGCCACCTCCTCCGCGCTGACCAGCCGCCCCATCGGCTGGCGCTGCTCCAGCGCGCGCCGCTCGGCCTCGGGGTCCGGCGCGGCGTCGAGCAGCCGCTGCACCCAGGGGGTGTCGGCGGTGCCCGGGTTGACGCAGTTCACGCGGATCCCGTCGGGGAGGTGGTCGGTCGCCATGGCCAGCGTGAGCGACATGATCGCGCCCTTGGACGCGCTGTAGAGCGCGCGATTCGGCAGGCCCGCCCACGCCGCGATGGAGCAGGTGTTGACGATGGCCGCGTGCTCGGAGGCGCGCAGGTGCGGCAGCGCGGCCCTGGTCACCCGCACCATGCCCAGCAGGTTGACGTCGAGGACGCGCAACCATTCCTCGTCGGGGTTCTGCTCGACGGTGCCGGCCGCGCCGATGCCCGCGTTGTTGACCAGGATGTCGAGGCCGCCGAGCGCCTCCGCCGCCGCGGCGACGGCCGTCCGCACCGCGGCGTCGTCGGTGACGTCCGCGGTGACGCCGACGAACCGGCCCCCGGGCGGCGCGATGTCGAGACAGGCCACCCGCGCGCCGCGGTCGGCGAGCAGGGTGGCGGCGGCGAGGCCGATGCCGGAGCCTCCGCCGGTCACCAGTGCCGCGAGCCCGTCGAACTCTCCCATGACGTTGCCTCGTTCCTCCATCACTCGCCGCTCCAGGCGTCCCCGCCGGGGAAGGCGTACCTGGCGAGCGACTCCGGGCGCATCCGCGCGCTGAACCCCGGCGCGGCCGGCGCCTGGTAGCGACCGCCGGCGATCACCACGGGGTCGACGAAGTGCTCGTGCAGGTGGTCGACGTACTCGATCACCCGGTCCCGCGTGCTGCCGCTGACCGCCACGTAGTCGAACATCGCCAGGTGCTGCACCAGCTCGCACAGGCCGACGCCGCCGGCGTGCGGGCAGACCGGGACGCCGAACTTGGCCGCGAGCAGCAGGATGGCGATGTTCTCGTTCACACCGCCCACGCGGGCCGCGTCGAGCTGCAGGACCGACAGCGAGCCCGACTGCAGCATCTGCTTGAAGACCACGCGGTTCTGCACGTGCTCGCCGGTCGCGACCTTGATCGGGGCCAGGGCCCGGGCGATGGCGGCGTGGCCGAGCACGTCGTCGGGGCTGGTCGGCTCCTCGATCCAGTACGGCTCGAACTCCCGCAGGGCGTTGACCCAGGTGATCGCCGTGCCGACGTCCCAGCGCTGGTTGGCGTCGATAGCGATGCGGAAGTCCGGGCCGCAGACCTCGCGGGCGATGCGCATGCGCCGGACGTCGTCGTCGAGGTCGGCGCCGACCTTCAGCTTGATCTGGGTGAACCCGGCGTCGACCGCCTCCTTGCACAGGCGGCGCAGCTTGTCGTCGTCGTATCCGAGCCAGCCGGGCGAGGTGGTGTACGCCGGGTAGCCTCCGGCCCTGAGATGGGCGATACGCTCGCGCCGTCCCGGCTCGGCCTCCCTCAGCAGGGCGATCGCCTCCCGCGGGGTGATCGCGTCGCTGAGGTAGCGGAAGTCGACCAGCGAGACGAGCTCCTCGGGGGACATCTCGCCGAGCAGCAGCCACAGCGGCTTGCCCTCGATCTTGGCCTTGAGGTCCCACAGGGCGTTGACGACCGCGGAGATCGCCATGTGCATGACGCCCTTCTCCGGGCCGAGCCAGCGCAGCTGGGAGTCGTGCACCATTTCCTTGTAGAGCGCGCCGAGGTCGTCGAGCCGCCGGCCGACCACGAAGGGTTCCAGCGCCTTGATCGCGATGGTCTGCACGTCGTTGCCGCGGCCGATGGTGAACGCGAACCCGTGGCCCTCGACCTCGCCGTCGGTCTTGACCACCACGTAGGCGGCGGAGTAGTCGGGGTCGGGGTTCATCGCGTCGGAGCCGTCGAGCTGGAGCGAGGTGGGGAACCTGATGTCGTGGGTCTCCACCCCGGTGATCACCGGCGCGCTCATGCCTGTCCCATGGTCTGCCGCTGCCGGCCGAGGCCGTCGATCTCCAGCTCCACGACGTCCCCCTTCCTGAGGAACGGCTGCCCCGGCATGCCGAGCGCGACGCCGGCGGGCGTGCCGGTGTTGATGACGTCGCCCGGGTCGAGGACCATGAACCGGCTCAGGTACCGCACGACCTCCGCGACGGTGAAGATCATGTTCTTGGTGTGGCCGTTCTGCCGGACCTCTCCGTTGACGCTCAGCCGCAGGCCGAGGTCCTGCGGATCGGGGACCTCGTCGGCGGTCACGAGCCAGGGGCCGAGCGGGTTGAAGGTCTCGCACGACTTGCCCTTGTCCCACTGGCCGCCCCGCTCCAGCTGGAACTCCCGCTCGGAGACGTCGTTGGAGATGGCGTACCCGGCGACGCAGGCGAGCGCGGCCTCATGGGAGTCGAGGTAGCGGGCGGTGGCGCCGATGACGACCGCCAGCTCGACCTCCCAGTCGGTCTTCACGCTGCCGCGCGGGATCAGCACCTCGTCGTGCGGTCCGACGATCGTGTTGGGTGCCTTCATGAAGACGATCGGCTCGTCGGGGATCGCGGCCCCGGTCTCCTCCGCGTGGTCGCGGTAGTTGAGGCCGATGCACACGATCTTCCCCGGCCGGGCGACGGGCGCCCCGATGCGTCCCTCCCCGTCGAGGAGTGGCAGCTCGTCCTCCAGCAGCGCGCGCTCGACGCGTGCCACCTGCCCGGAGGCGAAGAAGGCTCCGTCGATGTCGGCTCCCTCGCCGAGCAGGCTTCGCAGGTCACGTGGGCGTCCGGCGCTGTCGAGAACGGCGGGGCGCTCCTCTCCGGGCGGCCCGACTCGCAGTAGCTTCACGCGTTTCCCTCGTATTCATCCGATGTCTTCGAAAGGAAAGCCTAACCAGACTGGGTGATACGTCAAGAGTGGCGAGGTCGTCAGGTTTATTCATCGGATGTGAACTTGTGCATTTGGGTCGATTCAGACTGTGACTCAATGGTTACTTTCCGCTGTCGCCCATGGCAGGGATAGTGGCACGGCGGCCGGTCGTCTTGACGTGGATGCGGGGTCGTAATAGAACACGTTTCAGAAAGCGCTTCAAGCAAGCGCTTGATCAAGACCTTGGGCGGAGACATGGACATCAACCTGGTCGACCAGGATCACTACGCGCGGCGGGGGGTGCCGCACGACCAGCTCCAGTGGCTGCGGGCCAACGACCCCGTATTCCGGCACGAGGGCGACGCCGAGCGCGACTGGCCCCCGTTCTGGGCCGTCACGAAACACGAGGACGTCGTCCACGTCTCGCGCCACTCCGAGATCTTCTCCTCCAGCAGGAAGCTCGCGCTGTTCAACGAGATGCCCGAGGAGCAGCGCGAGCTGCAGCGGATGATGATGCTGAACCAGGACCCTCCGGAGCACACCCGCAGGCGGTCCCTGGTCAACCGCGGCTTCACGCCCCGTCAGATCGGCACGCTCGAGCAGCACATCCGCGACATCTGCGAGGGCCTGGTCGACGAGGCCGCCGCCAAGGGGCGGATCGACTTCGTCACCGACATCGCCGCGCCCCTCCCGTTGTACGTCATCTGCGAGCTGCTCGGCGCCCCTGTGGAGGACCGCGACAAGATCTTCGAATGGTCCAACCGCATGATCGGCAGCGAGGACCCCGACTACGCCACCAGCCCCGAGGAGGGGCAGGCCGCCGCCTTCGAGGTCTACGCCTACGCCAACGACCTCGCCGCACGGCGCCGCGAGCGGCCACGGGACGACATCGTCACCAAGCTCCTGCAACCCGGCGAGAACGGCGAGACGCTCACCGAGGACGAGTTCGACCTGTTCGTCCTGCTCCTCGTCGTCGCCGGCAACGAGACGACGCGCAACGCGGCCTCCGGCGGCATGCTGGCCCTGTTCGAGCACCCCGAGCAGTGGGACCGGCTCGTCCGCGACCCCTCCCTCGCGAGCACCGCCGCCGACGAGATCGTGCGCTGGGTGTCACCGGTGAACCTCTTCCGGCGCACCGCCACCCGTGACACCGTCATCCGCGACCGGAAGATCAAGGAGGGTGACAAGGTGGTGGTGTTCTACTCCTCCGCCAACCGCGACGAGGAGGTGTTCTCCGCCCCGTCCACCTTCGACATCGGCCGCGACCCGAACCCCCACATCGGCTTCGGCGGCGGCGGCGCGCACTTCTGCCTGGGCAACCACCTCGCCAAGCTGGAGCTGCGCGTGCTGTTCGAGGTCGTCGCGCGGCGCCTGCCGAACCTCCGCCAGGCGGGCGAGGCCAAGCGGCTGCGGTCGAACTTCATCAACGGCATCAAGACCCTGCCCGTCGAGGTGTGAGCAGAGCTAGTCCGGCAGGCGCAGTCCTGCGATGAGGAGTTCGACCAGCCGGCGCGCGTCGTACCGGGGATCGCTGTCCGCACCTATGCAGAGGTTCCCGACACCGCGCATGAGCTCGTAGGCCTCCAGGCCGGAGCGGATCTCGCCGGCGGCGGCCGCGGCGTCCAGAAGCCGCGTGCACACCGGCACGAGGCGGTCGAGGAAGTAGGCGTGCAGCGTGTCGAAGCCGGCGTTGTCGGACTGCAGCACGGCGGCGAGTCCGTGCTTGGTGACCAGGAAGTCGACGAACAGGTCGATCCAGCGCGCCAGCGCGGCGTAAGGGGTCGCACTGGTCGCCAGCAGGGCCGGACCGGCCTCGGCGCAGGCCTCGATCTGGTGCCGGTAGACGGCGATGATGAGATCCGCCCGCGTCGGGAAATGGCGGTAGATCGTGGCCGTCCCGACGCCGGCCTTGGCCGCGATGTCGCGCACCGGCGCTTCCACGCCCGACGTGACGAAGATCGCGGCAGCCGCGTCGAGCAGGGTCTTCTCGTTGCGCCGGGCGTCCGCCCTTTTGGGCCGGGCCGCGCCTTCGTCGCCGTCGTTCATCATGCCGTTCCCTCCACCACCGGGGTTGCTAAACGGGACAACGTTCCGTATCGTCAATCGGGACAACGTTCCGTTTACTCATGATGCCAGAGCAGAGGCCTGACGACCAGGCCAGGCACCGTCATCACCCATGGAGGAGACACGGTCATGCAGTACCGCACCTTGGGCCGCACCGGCGTACAGGTCAGCACCCTCGCGCTCGGCGCGATGAACTTCGGCACGATCGGGCGCACCACCCAGGACGAGGCCACCGCCATCGTCGACGCCGCCCTCGAGGCCGGGATCAACCTCATCGACACCGCCGACATGTACAGCGGCGGCGCGTCGGAGGAGATGGTCGGCAAGGCCATCACCGGCCGCCGCGACGACATCGTCCTGGCCACGAAGGCGGGCATGCCGATGGGCGAGGAGCGCAACCATCGGGGCGGATCGCGCCGCTGGCTGGTCACCGCGCTGGACGACAGCCTGCGCCGCCTCGGCGTCGACCACGTCGACCTCTACCAGATCCACCGATGGGACCCGAGCACCGGCGACGAGGAGACGCTGTCGGCCCTGACCGACCTGCAGCGCGCGGGGAAGATCCGCTACTTCGGCTCCTCGACCTTCCCGGCCCACCGCATCGTGCAGGCCCAATGGGCCGCCCGCGACAACCACCTGAGCCGCTACGTCACCGAACAGCCCAGCTACTCGATCCTGCAGCGCGGGATCGAGGCCCACGTCCTGCCCGTGACCGAGCAGTACGGGCTGGGCGTGCTGGTGTGGAGCCCGCTGGCCTCGGGCTGGCTGTCGGGCGCCGTCCGCGAGGGCCGGGAGATCACCACCAGCCGCTCGACGTTCATGCCACAGCGCTTCGACACCTCCATCCCGTCCAACCGCGCCCGGCTCGACGCCGTCGAGCGGCTGGCGAAGGTCGCCGACGAGGCCGGTCTGACGATGATCCAGCTCGCGCTCGGTTTCGTGACCGCGCACCCGGGCGTGACCAGCGCGATCATCGGCCCCCGCACCCTGGACCACCTGCACTCGAACCTCGCCGCCGCGGACACGGTGCTCTCCGCCGACATCCTTGACGCCATCGACGCGATCGTCGCCCCCGGCACCGACCTCGCCGCCCACGAGAAGTTCGACACCCCGCCCGCCCTGCTCGACCCGTCGCTGCGCCGCCGCTGATCGTGCGCGCGTCCACAGCCGGAGTACGGGCGGTACTCCTGGAGGCGTACAACGGCCCTGTAGGTGCGCGCCTGAAGACGTAGACGATGTGTCGTCGTACGGCGGACGACGCAGGAGAGCGCATCCGCCACCATCCCGGTTGGACCAATCGACCGAGGAGGTACCGATGCGCAAGGCCTACGTCGCCCTGACCGGCCTGATGCTGCTCGCCGTGGTGCTGCAGTTCTACTTCGCGGCCGTCGGCGCGTTCGACAAGCCGCACACCGACAGCTCGTTCATGCTGCACAGCATGACGGGCATGATGGCGATCCCGTTGTTCTCCCTGCTCGCCACGATCGCCGCGGCCGTGGCGCGGGCGCCGGGCCGGCTGATCGGCATGACGATCCTCCCGCTCGGCCTGATCATCGTCCAGACCCTGATCGTCGCCCTGGGCGGCCTCCTCGACGACGGCGCCGGCAACACCACCACGGCGAGCCTCGCGATCCTCGGGCTGCACGCCCTGAACGGCCTGGCGATCATGGGCGTGTCCGGCATGGTCTTCCGCCAGGCGCGGCTGTTCGCCACGCCGGCCGCCGCGCCCGCCTCATGACCGTCGACGGGCTGATCGCGCTCGACCTGCTCGCCGAAGTCACCGCGGCGGCAGCCTGGTTCGGCGCGGCAGCGGCGGCGGCCGCACGGCGCAGCGGTACGGCGCTGGCCGTCCTCGCCGTCGCGGTCGCGGCCTCCCTGGCGCGGGCCGGGCTGACCGCCGCGCTGGCGTCCGGCGGGGAGTGGTTCGTCCAGGAGAAGGTCACGCTGACCCTGCCCCTGCTGCTGGCGGCCGGGCTCGTCGCGCTGCTCGTGGCCGTCCCCCGGCTGCTGTCCGCCGTCCGGGGCGGGCCGGGGCCGTCCCCCGCCGTCCCGGCGTCGCTGTTCTTCGCGGGGTACGCCGCGGCGGCCGGGCCGGCGGTGACGCTCCTGGCCGGCTACCCGGCGACGTGGAGCATCGCGGTGTTCACCATCGGGCTGGTCGCGGCCGCGGCGCTGTTCACCTGGCGCGTCCTTTCCGCCTCGGTCTCCGGCGGCCACGGCGCGCCGCCGGGGAGGGCCGGCACGGTGGCCGGTGCGGCGGCCCTCATCGTGGGCCTACTCGGGATCGGCCTCGCGTTCGTCCCCGGGGAGACGAGCGACACCGGAGGAGGCCCGCCGGAGGGCGGCCACATGAGCGGCGGGGACGCCACCATGCACCACGCCACCGGGACGCCGGTGACCGCGTTGCGCGGCCCGTCCGGCCCCACCGGCGGCGGGACGGTCCGCCGGTACACCCTGACCGCTCGCACCGCGACCGTCCGGCTGGCGTCGGGGCGCCAGGTGGCGGCGTGGACGTTCGACGGCCGCGTACCGGGGCCGCCGATCACGGCGACGCGGGGTGACCTGGTGGAGGTACGGCTGCGCAACGCCGACATCACGGCGGGCGTGACCCTGCACTGGCACGGGTACGACGTGCCGTCGGGCGAGGACGGCGTCCCGGGCCTGACGCAGGAGGCCGTGATGCCCGGGCAGGAGTTCGTGTACCGGTTCCGGGCCGAGCAGGCGGGAACCTACTGGTACCACACCCACGAGGTGTCCGACCAAGGCGTCAGGATGGGCCTGTACGGCACGTTGCTGGTCACTCCCCCGAAGACGAACGGCCCCCCGACCGGGACCACGAACCACCCCGGGACGACAAGCCGCACCACGAGCCACACCACGGCCGAGACGGCAGGCCGCGGCACGACCGGGACGACGGGAGCGGCTCCGGGGGCCGCTGGAGCCGTGGCACCCGGCGTCGATCTCACCCTCCCCGTGCACACGTTCTCGGGCGTCCTGGCGCTCGGCGACCAGGACGGTCCGTACGAGCGGCGGGTGGCGCCCGGCGCGGCCGTACGGCTGCGGTTGATCAACACCGACAACACCCCGCACCGGTTCGCCCTGACCGGGACCTCCTACCGTGTGGCGTCCATCGACGGCAGGGATCTCAACGACCCCGGCGAGCTGAGCCGGGTGGCCCTGCGCCTGCCCGCCGGGAGCCGCTACGACCTGGTCTTCCCCATGCCGTCCACCCCTGTGGCCCTGCTGGCGGACGACGGCGCGGACACCCTGCGGCTCACCCCCGACGCCTCGGCCACGCCCCCGCCCGGCGACTCCCCAGGCGGTTCCACCCCAGCCCCCGCCGGCTCCCCCGTCAGCCCCACGGACTCCGCAGGTGGCTCCACTCCACCGGCGATCGGCTCCCGCGGTCCTGGAGGGACGCGGGACACCTCGGGGTGGCCCGAGTTCGACCCGCTCAGGTACGGCACGCCGGCCGCAACGCCGTTCGGCGCGCGCAGTCACTTCGACCGGAGCTTCACGATGGTGCTGGACCGGGGGCTCGCCCTGTCCGGCGGCCGTCCGATGTACGCGCACACGGTGAACGGCCGGGCGTTCCCGTCCATCCCCACCCAGCTCGTCCGCGAAGGCGACCTGGTCCGGGTGACCGTCGTCAACAGGGGCCGTGAGACCCACCCATGGCACCTACACGGGCACACCGTCCTCGTACTGTCCCGGGACGGCCGCGCTCCGACGGGCAGCCCGCTGTGGCTGGACACCTTCGACGTGCGGCCGGGCGAGGTGTGGGAGGTCGCCTTCAGGGCCGGCAACCCGGGCATGTGGATGAACCACTGCCACAACCTCGGGCACGCGGACCTCGGCATGGCGCTGCACCTCGCCTACGAAGGAGTGACGACACCCTTCCACGGCGCCCACGGCGGCTGACAGCGGCGGGGACGCCCCCGACAGCACGGATACCCCAGCCGGTCCGACGGCGGTTCGGCTCAGCGGTCGGGTGTGGTGCTTCAGTCGGCGCCGGGCCGGCGGGACGGTGTGCGATGAAGCCGGCGCCGCCGTACGGCGGGCAACGCAAGGAGCCTGCGACGGGAGGGGGACGATCAGTCGTACTTGACGGTGGAGACAGGGTGGCCGTCGGAGCAGCGGATCTCGAGCTCCGTCCTGGAGCTTTCCGTCTCGAACCTCACCCGCACCTTCTCCCGGGGGCCCCGCTCGGCGTCCTTGACCTCGTATCCCTGGGCGGGCGTCCAGGACTGCAGGGTGACCAGGCCACCGTCGCAGCGGGCCACCACCACGCCGCCGCGCGCCGCCAGCGCCTTGCTCCGCGCCTGTCCGGACGTCCCGCCGGAGGACGAGGCAGAGGACGCCCGAGGAGACGGTGCAGGGGACGACGGCGAGGGAGAGGCGTCCGGGAGGGCGGAGGAGTCGCCCGGGCCGGTGGAGGAGGAAGCGTCCGGGGTGGCGGAGGAGGAGGCGTCCGGAGTGGTGGAGGGGGAGGTGTCCAGGGCGCGTCGTACGTCGGCGGCCGAGAGGGCGCGTGTGGCCGAACCGGTCATCGCCTCGCCGAGGAAGCCGGTGACGACGACACCCGCGCCGGTGGCCGCCAGCACGACACCGAGCCATCCGGACACGGCCAGGAGCACACGCAACTTCATGCGCAGATCCTCCCCGACCGGACGCTAATAGGGGGTTAAGGGCACCATAACGCCCTTATGTCCATGCCGCCGGACCGGTTACCGTAACCGCACATGGCTACCGTCCTGCTCGTCGAGGATGACGCGACGATCCGCACCGCTCTCATGCGAGGCCTGCGTGACCGCGGTCACGCGGTGTCCTCCGCCCCCACCGCGATGGACGGCCTGCGGCAGGCCCTCGCGGAACGCCCCGACCTGATCGTGCTCGACCTCGGCCTGCCCGACCTGGACGGCACCGAGATGCTGCGCATGCTGCGCGCGGTCAGCCGGGTACCGGTGATCGTGGCCACCGCGCGGGACGGCGACGCCGAGATGGTCCGGCTGCTCGACGCCGGAGCCGACGACTACGTGGTCAAGCCCTTCAGCGCCGCCCAACTGGACGCCCGGGTCCGGGCCGTGCTCCGCCGCGGCGCCGAGAGCCGTACCGACTCCTCGGTGAGCGTCGGAGAGCTGCGGCTGGACCCGCGCAGCCGGGAGGCCCGCCTCGGCGGCGCGCTCCTGGACCTCACGCCGCGGGAGTTCGACCTGCTGCACTACCTGGCCGCCCGCCGCGGCGAGGTGGTGACCAAGCGGGAACTGCTCACCGAGGTGTGGCAGGTGCCCTACGGCGGGGCGGACAAGACCGTGGACGTCCACCTGTCGTGGCTGCGCCGCAAGCTCGGCGAGACGGCCCAGGAGCCGCGCTACCTGCAGACCGTGCGCGGTGTCGGGGTCAAGCTGGTCGACCCGTCGTGAGGCGCTGGCTCGCGCTGCTCGTCGCGGCGACCACGTCCCTGGTGCTGATCGCCCTGCTCGTACCGCTGGGACTGCTGGTCAGGGCCCTGGCGGAGAGCAGCGCCGTCACCCAGGCCACCGCGGAGGCGCAGTCGGTCGCCGCGTCCGTGGGCGGCGCGGACACCACGGCGCTCGCGCTGACCGCCGAGCGGACCGCCGCGTCGGGCGGACACCCGATCACCGTGTTCCTTCCCGGAGGGCAGGTCGTGGGCGCCCAGGCGCCCAGGTCGCCTGCCGTGGAACTGGCCGCGCGGGGGCAGAGCCTGACGGCCGAGACGCCGTCCGGGCTGGAGGTGCTGGTCGCCGTCCAAGGGCTGCCCGGCGGTACGGCGGTGGTGCGGGCGTATCTGAGCGAGGACGACCTGCGTCGCGGGGTGAGCCAGGCGTGGACCGGCATGCTGGTGCTCGGGCTGGTCCTGATCGGAGTGGGCATCCTGGTGGCCGACCGGCTGGCCCTCGCCCTGACCCGTCCCATGACCCAGCTGGCCCGCGTGTCGCACCGGCTGGCCGCCGGGGACCTCGACGCGCGGACCACGCCGGGAGGTCCCCCCGAGGTACGCGAGGTGGCGCGGGCCCTGGACCATCTCGCGGGCCGGATCACCGACCTGCTCGCCGAGGAACGCGAGACGGCCGCCGACATCTCCCACCGGCTGCGGACGCCGCTGACCGGGCTGCGGCTGGAGGCCGAGTCGCTGGCCGACCCGGAGGAGGCCGCGCGGCTCGGCGCCCGCGTCGACGCGCTCGAACGCGCCGTCACGTCGGTCATCACGGACGTACGCCGCCGGTCCAGCGAGCAGGAGAGCTGTGACGCCAGGGCGGTGGTGGCCGAGCGTGTCAGGTTCTGGTCGGTCCTGGCGGAGGACCAGGGACGGCCGAACGACCTCGACCTGCCGCCGGGGCCGCTGCCGGTGGCGGTGGGCGCCGCCGAGCTGTCGGCCTGCGTGGACGCGCTGCTCGGCAACGTGTTCGCCCACACCCCGGAGGGGGCCGCCTTCTCCGTACGGCTGGTGGCCACCGGCGGCGGGGCCCGGCTGGAGGTCGCCGACTCCGGGCCGGGCTTCGGGCACCGCGGCGCCCCTCTCGAACGTGGCGCCAGCGGCGCGGGGTCCACAGGGCTGGGGCTCGACATCGCCCGGCGGACCGCCGAGACGTCCGGCGGCGCCCTGCGTCTGGAGGCGTCCCGGAGCGGCGGCGCCATGGTGGTGCTGGAGCTCGGCTCCCCCTTAGCGACTCCTTAACGTCGCCGCAGCGCGGGCTTAGCGGGGTGGGCGCGAGCCTTGGGCACATGACGAACACACAGCGCATCAGCAAGGCCGCGAAGCTCACGATCGCCGGCGTCGGCGTCCTCGCCGTCCTCGGCACCGGGGCGGTGACCGCCTCGGCCGCGACCGCACTCGACACCCCCGCCGCGACCGGGCTCGGCGCCCCCGCCGTGACCTCCACGGTCCGGACCGCCTCCGCCGCTTCCCACGGGGCCGACGACGTCCCGTCCGTTTCCGCCACGCGGTCGGCCACGGCCGGGATCGGCTACCGGCAGGCGGTGAGGGTCGCCAAGAAGCGCGTCCCCGGCGCCAGGGTCACGAAGGTCGAGCGCGAGTGGGAGCACGGCCACCGCGTCTGGAAGGTCGAACTGCGCGACGGCCGCGCCGAGTACCGCGTCTACGTCTCCGTGAAGACCGGCAAGATCATCGAGTTCCGCCAGAAGCACGACGACTGACACCCGGTTCCCCTCGCCCGGGAACCCCTCCCGGGCGAGGGACCGACCCGCCGTCACCCGCGGGGGAGCTCCAGCGCGGTTCGGCTGGTCAGCTGGGGTTTTCGGCGTGGGTGAGGGTTTCCCAGGCGAGGAAGCGGTCGTCGGAGCCGGAGGGGCGGGTCGTGGTGACGTACTGGGCGGTCTTGGACATCGCGATGCCGAGGCGGTTGTGCAGGGCGTTGTAGCCGATCTCGGCGACCGGGCCGAGGCCGAGGTTCACCTTGCCGCCGCACAGCCACGACGGCACCGCGGCGCCGAGTTCGTACGCCGCGTGGAAGCCGAGCGCGTGCCGCAGCCGGTCCTTGCCCTCGGCGTACAGGTCGACGCCCTGGAGTCGGGCGGTCTCGGCGACGTGGACGGCGGCGTCGATGCCCCACCCGGTGTGCCCGAAGTCGCGGCAGGTCTCCTGGCTGAGCCCGTCGACGAACGTCTTCTGCCCCTGCCAGTAGTCGATCAGTTCGGCTCCGGTGTCCTTGCCGGCTCCGGGCGGCGGGACGGGGAGCGGGCCGTCCGACTTGAGGTAGATGTACGCCGGGAGCCGCTTGCGCCAGGTGCCCACGGCCGTGTCGAACGACGCCCTGTCGTCGAGGAAGACCGCGATGCCGATCGCGGCGTCGGTCATGATGAGTTCCCAGTTGCCGTTCTTGGCCGGGGCTCCCTTGATGACCAAGGGGAGGTAGACGGTCCGGAGCATGGTGGCGAACCTGCCCGCGTTCGGCCACGTGCCGTACAGGTGCTTGATGATCTCCGCGGCCCGAGACCAGGACGCGCCCGACCAGCCGGTCTGCAGGGGGGCGTTCGAGTTGGTGTGCTCCTTGATCACCGGCGACCAGGCGTCCATGATCGCGATGGACTTCTCGGCGTACCGGACGTCCTTGGTGATCGCCCACATCAGCGCGTCGGTGTAGGCGGCGAGGGCGTCCTCACGCTCATCCGAGCAGCCGTTGTTCGGGTTGGAGCCGGACCCGCACTCGACGTTCGCGCGGGGCTTCGGGGTGCGGCTGAGCGAGGCGTACCTGCTCGCCTTCATCTTCGCGAAGGCCGTCTTCCACGGCTCGGCTCCGGCCGCGACCTTGCCCGCGACGAAGCCGAGGCCTTCCTTGCCGACGAGGACGCCGGGATGGGTGAAGGAGGCCGCCTTCACGGCGACGGGACGGGCTTGGGCGTCCGCCTGGGTCCCGGCGAGTGCTCCCGAGAGGAGGAGGACCGTGCCGGTGAGCCCGCTGACGATCAGACGTCGTGGCATCTTGCGCTCCCGCTGGGGGTCGAGGGCGTGGACCACTTGTGTGGTGACTGCCGATCCAACTGACGCCGGGACTCAGTGGTCAAGTGCTGCGCGATGAATCGTAAGGCTCGTTTACAAAGTGTGGCCGGAACGCAAGGGGAAGCGAGCTTACGGCCAGGAGGAGTCCTGGTCGGGGTCGCCGCCGTCGGACAGGAGCTTGATGTCCGACTCGACCATCATGGCGACCAGGTCCTCGAACGGCACCGAGGGCTCCCAGCCGAGCTGCACGCGCGCCTTCTTGGGGTCGGCGCACAGCAGGTCGACCTCGGCGGGACGGTGCAGCGCCTGGTCGGCGACGACGTACCGCTCCCAGTCGAGCCCGGCGGCCTCGAACGCGGCGACGACCAGCTCCCGCACCGACTGGGTGCGGCCGGTGCCGATGACATAGTCCTCGGGCGCGTCGGCCTGGAGCATCAGGCGCATGGCCTGCACGTAGTCGCCGGCGTAGCCCCAGTCGCGCCGGGCCGACAGATTGCCCAGTCGCAGTTCGGAGGCGAGGCCGAGCTTGATCCGCGCCGCGCCCAGGCTCACCTTGCGGGTGACGAACTCCGCGCCGCGCCGGGGCGACTCGTGGTTGAACAGGATCCCGGAGACGGCGAACATGCCGTACGACTCGCGGTAGTTCTGGGTGAGGAAGTGCCCGTAGGCCTTGGCGACGCCGTACGGCGAGCGCGGATGGAAGGGAGTGCGCTCGTTCTGCGGCGTCTCGCGCACCTGCCCGAACATCTCCGAGGACGAAGCCTGATAAAAGCGGATCTGTCCGGAGCCTGCCGCCCGGGAGGACGTGATCCCCGAGCACACCCTGATGGCCTCCAGCATGCGAAGCACGCCCATGCCGGTCACCTCGGCCGTCAGCTCGGCCTGCTCCCACGACATGGGGACGAAGGAGATGGCGCCGAGGTTGTAGACCTCGTCCGGCTGAACACGTTCCACGGCGGAGATGAGGGAGCCCTGGTCGAGCAGGTCGCCGCGCACAAGCTGCACGTCCTGCAGGAGCTTGCGGACCCGCGAGACCCGGGGGTTGGCCTGCCCTCGCACGAGGCCCCAGACGTCGTATCCCTGGTCGAGCAGGTGTTCGGCGAGGTAGGAGCCGTCCTGCCCGGTGATGCCAGTGATCAGCGCACGCCTGGCCAACAGGTCCTCCTGGTTCCTCGGGCTTGGCGGCTTGGATGGCTTCACCCGAACTTCGAGCTGTAAGACGCGAATGTACCGCCATGCCCCCGGTGGAGCGCTACGGGTGACGGACCGGCCCGCCGACCCTCCATAGAACCCGTTCTACCGAGCAGCGCTCGGTCAGCCTAACTTCCCAGCTCGCGGCCACTGAGCGTGATGTGAGGCACAATTCCATGTCTACCCCAAGATGGTAGTCTTCGCGTCTAAGATCAGCTTTCGCGGTACATGCCCACTTGTGGGCGGCTACCGAGCACCGCCTTGAAAGGGGTGTCCGTGGAGGTTCCAGACGACGCGCGAGAGCACGGACCGTACGGAACGAACCAGCCGGAAGGCACCGAAGGGCGGCTGCGCGTCGCCCTGCTGTCGTACCGCAGCAAGCCCACCTGCGGCGGCCAGGGCGTCTACCTGCGCCACCTCAGCCGCGAACTCGTCGCCCTCGGACACTACGTCGAGGTGTTCTCCGGCCAGCCGTACCCCGAGCTGGACGAAGGCGTCGTACTGACCAAGGTGCCGAGCCTGGACCTCTACCGCGACGAGGACCCGTTCCGCACCCCCAAACGGGACGAGTACCGCGACTGGATCGACATGCTCGAGGTCGCCACGATGTGGACGGCCGGCTTCCCCGAGCCCCTGACCTTCAGCCTGCGGGCACTGCGCGCGCTGAAGAAGCGCCGGGGCGACTTCGACGTCGTGCAGGACAACCAGACGCTCGGCTACGGCGTGCTCGGCATCCAGAAGCTGTTCCCCGTCGTCGGCACCATCCACCACCCGATCAGCGTCGACCGCCGCATCGAGCTGCAGGCCGCGCCGCTGCGCAAGCAGCTGTCGATGCGCCGCTGGTACGGCTTCGTGCGCATGCAGAGCATCGTCGCGCCCCGCCTGAAGCCGATCCTCACCGTCAGCGAGTCGAGCCTCGCCGACATCCACCGCGACTTCAACGTGCCGCAGAGCAGCATGCGGCTCATCCCCCTCGGCGTCGACACCCGGTACTTCCACCCGCGTCCGCACCTGCCCAGGCGCAAGGGCTCGATCGTCGCCGTCGCCAGCGCCGACTCCCCGATGAAGGGCGTCGCCACCCTGCTGCGCGCCGTCGCCAAGCTCGCCACCGAACGCGACGTGAACCTCACCGTCGTCAGCAAGCCCACCCCCGGCGGGCCGACCGAGAAGCTCGTCCAGGAGCTCGCCCTCGGCGACCGGGTGCGGTTCGTGCACGGCATCTCCGACGACGAGCTCGGCGAGCTCATCGCCACCTCGGAGATCTCGGTCGTGCCGTCGCTGTACGAGGGCTTCTCGCTGCCCGCCGTCGAGCACATGGCCTGCGCGACCCCGCTCGTCGCCAGCCGGACGGGCGCGCTTCCCGAGGTCGTCGGCGACGCGGCGATCCAGGTCGCGCCGGGCGACCCCGAGGAGCTCGCCTCGGTGCTGCGCCGCCTGCACGACTCGCCGGAGGAGCGCGAACGCGTGGGCCGGGCCGGCTACGACCGGGTGATGGAGAGGTACACCTGGCAGGTCGTCGCCAAGCGCACCGTCGAGGCGTACCGCGAGGCCATCGCGGCCCGCAAGCAGGAGAAAGGGCGGCGATGACCGCTCTCGGCACGGCGAAGGGTCGCCGGACGGCGACCCCGGCAAGGCGAAAGGGGAGCGGTAAGTGCTGACCGTCGACTTCGGGAGGCTCCCGGTCGGGCCCGGTGTCCGCGTGCTCGACCTCGGGTGCGGCGGTGGCCGTCACGCGTTCGAGGTGCTGCGGCGCGGCGCGGACGTCGTGGCGTTCGACCAGGACGCCAAGGAGCTGGAGAACGTCGCGAGCATGTTCGCCGCGATGGACAAGGCGGGCGAGGTGCCGGAGGGCGCCAGCGGCGAGACCGTGACCGGCGACGCGCTGGCGATGCCGTTCCCCGACGCGTCGTTCGACCGGGTGATCGCGGCCGAGGTGCTGGAGCACATCCCGGACGACATGGCGGCGATGCGCGAGATCCACCGCGTGCTCAAGCCGGGCGGCCACGCGGCCGTCACGGTGCCGAGCTTCCTGCCCGAGCGCATCTGCTGGGCACTGTCGGAGGCGTACCACACGGCGCCCGGCGGGCACGTGCGGATCTACACCCTCGCCGAGCTGACCGCGAAGCTGAAGTCGATCGGCATGGAGATCGGCCCCCACCACTACGCCCACGGCCTGCACTCGCCCTACTGGTGGATCAAGTGCGCCGTCGGCGTCGACGACAACGACCACCCGCTCGCCAAGGCGTACCACGAGCTGCTGGTCTGGGACATCATGAAGCGCCCGGCCGCCACCCGGATCGCGGAGGCCGTGCTCAACCCCCTCATCGGTAAGAGCGTGGTCCTCTACGTCCGGAAGCCCGCATGACCGAACCGGCCGCCGTCCCCTCCCCCGGCCACCCGTCGACCCTGCCGTCCGTGCCCGGGGTGATCACCGCCGAGCAGGTGGTCGCCACGGCGCGGAGCATCGCGGCCGTACAGGAGCCCGACGGCGGGGTGCCGTGGCCGGAGGGGCACGTCGACGCGTGGAACCACGTCGAGTGCCTCATGGCGATGACGGTGGCCGGCCTCACCGCCGAGGCCAGGAAGGGCTACGACTGGCTGCTGCGCCACCAGCGCGACGACGGGTCGTGGCCGATGAAGGTGCTGCGCGGCGAGCCGCTTGAGACGAACGGCGAGAGCAACCACGCCGCCTACGTCGCCGTCGGCGTCTGGCACGACCTGCTGGTCACCGGCGAGGAGGACTTCGCCCGCGCGATGTGGCCGATGGTGCGCAAGGCGCTCGACTTCGTCGTCGGCCTGCAGACCGCGCGCGGCGAGATCGTGTGGGAGCGTACGGCGTCGGGTGCGCCGGGGGCGTACGCCCTGCTCACCGGCTGCTCCTCGATCCACCAGGGACTGCGCTGCGGCGTGCTGCTCGGGGAGTACCTCGACGAGCCGCAGCCCGACTGGGAGCTGGCCGTCGACCGTCTCGGCCACGCCCTCACCGACCACCCGGAGGCGTTCGCCGACAAGAGCCGGTTCTCCATGGACTGGTACTACCCGATCCTCGGCGGCGCGGTGCGCGGGCAGGCCGCGGCGCGACGGCTGGAGGAGGAGTGGGAGACGTTCGTCGTCCCCGGCCTCGGCGTCCGCTGCGTGTCCGACCAGCCGTGGGTGACGGGGGCCGAGTCGTGCGAGCTGGCGCTCACCCTGGACGCGGCGGGCGACCGTGAGCGCGCCCTGGCCGTCTACCGCGACATGCAGCACCTGCGGCACGCGGACGGCTCGTACTGGACCGGCTGGCAGTTCGTCAACGAGAAGCACTTCCCGCACGAACAGTCGGCGTACACGGCCGCCGCCGTCGTCCTCGCCGCCGACGCCCTCTCGGGCACCACCCCCGGCGCCTCCATCTTCCGCGACGCCGCCGCCCGCACCCCCACCCCCGCCACCGACCCCGAAGCCTGCGGCTGCTCCCCGGCCTCCAGCCGGACTTAGCTCTCCCCACGTTCACCAGAGAGTGAGATTCGCGATACGGAGTGTTGACGAAACTGCGCTTGGATCAAGATAAGAAATTTATTATCCTGGAGTGCAGTGGCAGATAGTGATCATTCCGGAGGTTCGCGACTGGCTTCATGAGCTGCGGAAGGGCGACAGACAAACGCTCAAGCTGATTGCCGCCGCCCTCGATCGAATCTGCGAGGAGGGGCCGGGCTTGGGGCGTCCGCTGGTAGACACACTTCAGGGTTCGACCATCCGCAATCTCAAGGAACTCAGACCCGGATCAAGCGGGCGGAGTGAGGTTCGCTTGCTCTTCGTCTTCGACCCGTGGCGTCAGGCCGTCTTCCTGGTCGCGGGCGACAAGTCCGGCAACTGGGAACGCTGGTACGACGAGGCGATCGAGATGGCAGAGAAGCGCTTCGCCCGCTATCTGAAGGAGAGAGAGCAATGAACGAACAACCTGTGACGTGGGAGGAGTTGCGTTCCGAGCTCATTGGACCAGAGGATGAGCAGGAGATCGCCGAACTCCGCAACGAGTTGATAGCCCGGCAGCGGGCCTATCAACTCGCCGAGGCCAGACGGAAGCTCGGTCTGCGCCAGGAGGACATCGCCCAGGCGATGGGAGTGTCCCAGGCCCGCATCTCACAGATCGAGAACGGCGTGATCAGCGAGGTCGCCACACTCGCCGCTTATGTGGCTGCCCTGGGAGGGCAGCTTAAGATCGTGGCGGACTTCGGGGAGTCGATCATGGTCCTCGACGCTCCGCGCGGACGTCGTACCGGATGACAGCCGAAGCGAAGACACCGTCATCCACAAGCTGGGTACAGGACGTCGGCTAAGGATGGAAATCCGGTAGGGAGGACCCCGGCCGAAGCCGCCGCACTGGCAGGTGCCGTGGCCGGAGATCCGGGACGCCTTCGCCTGGGTACGGCGCCTCGCGGACGTGCCGCAGGACGCGGTCCACCACGCCGAGGGCGACGTCGAGACGCACACGCGGATGGCCTGCGAGGCCCTGGCCTCCCTTCCGGAATGGCGGTCCCGCCCGCCCGGCGAGCGCGTACGGCTGTTCGCCGCCGTCCTCATGCACGACATCGCCAAGCCCGACTGCACACGCACCGAGGACGACGGCCGGATCACCGCGCACGGCCATTCACGCCGCGGCGACCTGGCCGTGCGCCGCGTCCTGTGGGAACTGGGCGCGCCCATCGCCTGGCGCGAGCACGTGGCCGGGCTGGTGCGCCACCACCAGGTGCCGTTCTGGGCCCTGGAACGCTCCGACCTGCAGAAGCCCGTGCTGTACGCGCGCAACCGCGCCCGCACCTCACCCGTCCCCGACGCGGTCATCGACCGGCTCGCCGGCCGCTGGGAGCTCCCCGACCCGACCGAGGCCCACCAGGTCCACTGGCTCTCGACGGCCTGAGCCGCACATGACCGGGACGTCTCGACCTCAGCGGGGGGACGACGCAGGCGGCCCGTGAAATCGAATGCGGGCATCGGCGGAGTAGCAGGTGTAAGCCATCGAAGGGACACCTGTCGTATGACCGCTCCACCGAAGGTCCTCCAGCGGCGTCACGCCGGTCGAACAGTTCCGTACCCCGCCGTCGCCGCTGCTCCCAGGGCCGCCAGGAGGTCGCGTTGCGCGTCCATCTAGCGGTCGCGGCCAAGCGTGCGGGGGTCCCGCTGCCGCCCGTGGTGCTCGACGCGGCGCGCCAGGCCATCACACGCGCCTTCCCCGTGCCCGCCGAGACCGTGACCGCGAGCGAATGGCGGTCGGCCGCGGGCGACACGGCGCTGCTCTCCTGGTCGAACGAGCCCGAGGGGCACGGGTTACCGATCGTGTGCTCGGGGGCCGGCCGGGTGGCGGGCCTCACCGGGCACCTGGCCGAGCCCGCCGAGGTGGACCGGTTGCTGGCGGCTCCCCGCCTGGGAGAGACCACCGCCCGTACCGGCGGCGTCTTCTCGATCTTCCGGGCCGGCGAGGGGGAGGTGGGCGCGGCGACGGGGCTCACGCGGGCGTGTCCCGTCTACTACGCCGAGACCTCCGACGTCCACGTCGTCGGCAGCCGCGCGCTGCTGGTCCACCTCGCCGCCAGGGCGGCCGAGACGGCGTCCAGGCGGCCCGAGATCGTCTGGGACCTGCCCGCGCTGGAGTCGATGGTGCGGGTCGGGTACTTCCTCTCCGACGAGACGCCGTTCCTCGGGGTCGGCGCGTTGCCGCCCGCCGCCGAGATCGTCGTCACCGCCGGCCGCCGTACCATCGGCGCGGCCCCGCTTCCGCCGACCCGCCCGGCGCCGTCCGGAAGGCGCGCGGTGCGCGCCCAGGTCGACGAGCTCGCCGACGCGCTGCTCGCCGCGGTACGGCCGCTGCGGGACACCCCGGAGCCGGTACGACTGTCACTCACCGGGGGCCGTGACAGCCGTCTCCTCGCCGCACTGCTGCACAGGGCGGACATCCCGTTCGTCACGGCGACCTCGGGGCAGGACGACAGCCCCGACGTCGTGATCGCCAGGCAGGTCGCGGACGCGCTGGGCGTCCGGCACGACGTCGCCCGGCCGAAACGGTCCGAGGACGGCGAGGCGCTCGTCGTCCCGCATCCCCTCGTCCGCGGCCACAACGTGCTGTTCGCGTGCGAGGGCATGATCTCGGTGTACGAGAACATCCCGAACGGCGTGCGGTTCGACCCGACGCCCCGGATGTCCGGCCACGGCGGGGAGATCCTGCGGGGCGGTTTCCTGCAGAACCAGGCCGATCCGGATCCCAAGGCCATCAGGCGCAGGGTGGACGGCTTTTTCGGCAAGAACACCGACCTGCTGACCGAGGAGGCCAAGGAGCACGCCCGTGCCCTGGCGTCCCCCTGGCAGGATCGCTGCCGGGACGACGGCGCGAAGGTGCTCGACGACCTCTATCTGACGTACCGCGTGGGCCGCTGGCACGCCGCCTCCCGCGCGTCGCTGCTGCGCGGCCAGAATCCCGTCCCGCCGTTCCTCGACAATCTGGTCGTCCGGACCGCGCTGAGCATGGATCCGATGTGGCGGCGATCCGAAGAGCTCATCCACGGCGTGATCACCGCTTTCGCGCCCTCGCTGCGCGACGTCCCCATCGAGGGCACACCGTGGCGATTCACCACCGACTCCCCCGCCCGGGGGCTGATGGACCGGCTCCGGCGCCGGTTCGCCACCACGCCCGGCGGCCCTTCCGAGGCCGGGCCGTCCAGGGCCGCCCCGGGCGAGAAGCCGTGGAACTGGCGGACGAAGCCCTCACGCGAGCTGACCGACCTGCTGTGCGCGGCGGTCAACGGCGCGCGAGAGGCACCAGGGACCGACGGGCTCGCGCGCATCGTCGACGGGGCCGGCGCGGCGCGGCTGCCGGAGCTGCTGGTGAAGCAGCGGATGGACGTCCTGTGGCACCTGTACACGGTGTCGGTGATGCTGACGGACGCCTTCTCGACACCCGTCGCTCCCGGGCTCCCGCCGCTGCGCATCCCCTCACCGCGCCCCGGCGGTCAGTGACGGCGGCTGTCGCCGCAGGACGGCGGTCGTATACGTCCGGGTGATGGGACGCTGTTATGACCAGCGGCATTGATCCTCCTGACTGCCGTTGTCATGATGCCTGTGATCCCGAACAGGTGAGGAAGCGCCCCATGAAGCCTAGGTACGGGCTGAGCGCGCTAGTGGCACTCGCGTTGCTCGGCACGATGACCCCCTCGCAGGCGGCCCCCCTCGCAGCCCCCGCCTGCGCCCCCGGCACCACCGTCACCACCGACACCGGTCAGGTGTGCGGGACGACCGGCGACGGCGTACGGTCCTGGCTCGGCGTCCCCTACGCCGAGCCGCCCGTGGGCGAGCTGCGCTGGACGCCCGCGAAAGCGCATGAGCCGTGGACCGGCGTCCTGCCGGCCACCGAGCGGGGCGGCTCCTGCCCGCAGGGCGCCCTGCTCGGCTCGCCGTCGGAGAACGAGGACTGCCTCAAGCTCAGCATCGTCACCCCCGCCGACGTCGGCGCGGGAAAGCTCGCGGTGATGGTGGAGTTCCACGGCGGCGGGTTCAGGTTCGGCGCCCCCGGCGACGGCTCCTATCTCGCCAAGGCGGGGCAGGTCGTCCACGTCGGAGTGGGCTACCGGCTCGGCGTCTTCGGTTTCCTGTCCCACCGCGCGTTCGGGCCCCACTCCGGTAACTACGCGCTGAGCGACCAGCAGGAGGCGCTGCGCTGGATTCGCCGCAACATCGCCCGCTTCGGCGGCGACCCCGGCAATGTGACGATCTTCGGGGCCAGCGCGGGCGGGTCGAGCGTCTGCGCGCACACCGTCTCGCCCACGGCCAGGGGACTGTTCCAGAAGGGAATCGTGCAGAGCGGCGAGTACAACTCGCTGCGCGGCGTCGACACCATGTGGCAACCGCAGGACTGCAAGGCCGAGCTGCCCACCCTGGCCGAGGCCCAGCGGGCCGGCGACCGCTTCGCCGCCGCGCTCGGCTGCGAGCCGGCCGCCGACGTCGCCGCCTGCCTGCGCGCCAAGCCCGTCAAGGCGTTGCTGGACCAGTCCGCCGACGGTCTCGGCCCCGACCGCGGCACGATCGCGCCCATCGTGGACGGCCGCATCCTGACCGTGTCCCCCGGGCGGGCGTTCGCCGAGGGCAAGGTCAACAAGGTCACGCTCATGCACGGCGTGGACCGCGACGAGGTGCAGCTCGCCTCGGCCACGACCCCGGCGGAGTACGAGAAGCTGGTCCGGCAGCAGTACGGCCCGCTGGCCCCGCAGGTGTTCGCGCGCTACCCGCTCGCCAGGTTCCCCGAGCCCTCGGCGTTCATCGCGTACCGCACGATCGTGGCCGACAGCAACTCGGTCTGCCCGGCGCTGCTGAACGACCGGCGGCTGGCCCGCCACCTGCCCGTGTACGCCTTCGAGGTCGACAACACCGACGCCCCGCCGCTGTTCTTCCTGGACAGGACCAAGCCCAACGGCTCCTTCCACGTCAGCGAGGCGCCGTTCCTGTACGGCCCGGCCCCTGATCTGGACGCCAACCAGCGCACCTTCGGCGCCCAGCTCGTCGCCCAGTGGACCGGCTTCGCCCGCACCGGGAACCCCACCGTGGACGGCACCCCCGACTGGCCGCGGTACACCGGCTCCGACCCCGCCGTCATGTCGCTGGCCCCCGCCGGTGACAGCACGGCCACGCGTGAGATCGGAAGGCAGCACCAGTGCGCCTTCTGGAACCAGCACACCCCGTACGGCGACTAGGAGGACGACATGACCGGCAGACGGCTCATCGGCGTGGCGGCGGCGCTGGTCGCGTTGTGCGTGGCCGCCGCGACCACACCTGCCGCCTCCGCCGACGGCGGCCGGCCCGGCGGGGACTGGCCGATGTGGCAGGGCAACGCGCTCGGCTGGCGCCACAACGCGGCCGAGCGCCGGATCACCCCGCAGAACGTCAGCGCGCTCGAACTGAAGTGGGCGTTCGCCTACCCCAAGGAAGCCGGCACACCGCGCAGCCAGCCCGCCGTCGTCGGTGACACCGTCTACTTCGGCTCGCCGGACGGCAAGCTGTACGCCAGGGACGCCGTCACCGGCGCGGCCAGGTGGGAGTTCGACCTGACCACGGTCGGCGAGGGCGGCACGCAGGTGCAGGACGGGCCCGCCGTGGCCAGAGGCAAGGTCTACTTCGGCGACGTGCGCGGCTACTTCTACGCCGTGGATCAGCGCACCGGCCGCCTGGCCTGGTCGCGCAGGCTCGACGACACCGTCTCGGCCATCGTCACCAGCTCTCCCCTGGTCTTCGGTGACCGGGTCTACGTCGGGGTGTCCAGCGGCGAGAACATCCTCGGCAAGGACCACGCCTGCTGCACCTTCCGCGGCCACCTGGACGCCATGGACGCCGACACCGGCCGTCCCGTCTGGCGCTTCCACACCACGCCCGAACCGCGGCAGGACGGCACCTGGCCCAACGGCACGCCCAGGTACGCCCCCTCGGGGGCTGGGGTGTGGAGCTCCCCGGCCATCGACCCCCTCACCCGGACCATCTACGTCGGCACGGGCCAGAACTACACCGGCAGCGCGGGACACTACGACTCGGTACTGGCCCTGAACGCCGACACCGGCCGCCCCCGCTGGACGCGGCGGATGACCGATGTGGACACCTGGCGGCTGGAATGCTCGCTGCCCACGCCGGAGGACCGCGAGTACTGCCCCAACCTGCCCGACGGCACCGCCCTGGACTTCGACCTCGGCGCGTCGCCCAACCTGTTCCGGGCGGGCGGTCGCACGTTGCTCGGCATCGGCCAGAAGGCGGGGGTGTACCACGTGCTCGACGCCCGTACCGGGCAGATCGTCTGGCAGCGGCAGCTGTCCAAGCCGATGCCCGGCGGCGGGCTGTCCGGCGTGCAGTGGGGCAGCAGCTTCGACGGCGAGCGGCTGTACGTGGCGACCTACATGGCGAACCCCGGCACCCTGTTCGCCCTGGACCCGGCGACCGGCCACCTGCTGTGGGAGGTCCCCAACCCGGCCGACGGCTGCTCCACCGGCGTCGCGGCCCGGTACCCCCAGGTGTGCCGCCTCGGCCACGGCCCGGCCGTCACCACCACGCCGGGCCTGGTGTGGGAGGGCAGCATGGACGGCAAGATGCGCGCCTACTCCGCCAGTGACGGGCGGGTGCTGTGGGCGTACGACACCATGCAGGACGTGCAGGGCGTCAACGGGCTACCGGGTCGCGGCGGCGCGGTGTCGGGCGGCGGCGGAGCCGTGGTCGCGCACGGCATGCTCTACGTCCAGTCCGGATACTTCTTCACCCCCTACCCCAACCCCAACGGCCATGTCCTGCTCGCCTTCGGCCTGAAGTAGGTGACCCTCGCACGGTGACCGGCGCGGTCAGGTCTGGTCGGCCAGGTCCAGGCGGCCGGCCAGGCCCGCGGCGGTGAAGGCGGCCACCAGGGCGTCGCGGCCCTCGGTGAAGTGGGCCCAGCTGTCGTAGTGGACGGGAACCACCCGGCGGGCGCCGAGGATCCCGGCAGCCTCGGCGGCCTGGGCGCTGTCGAGGACGAGCAGGCCGCCGTCGAAGACGACGGGGAAGCGGGGAGCTCCGGCGAACAGGACGGCTGTGTCCACCGGGCCGAAGCGCTCGGCGATCTGCCCGACCGCCTCGAGCGAGGCGTTGTCGCCGCTGACGTAGACGGTGGGCAGCCCCTCCCCGGTCAGGACGAAACCGACGACCTGGCCGAGAAACGGTTCGACCTCCTCGCGCGTCCCGGGACCGTGGATGGCGGGCACCCCCGTGACGGTCACCGTGCCGCCCCCGGGACGGTCCAGCTCGATGGACTCCCAGTCCTCGAGCCCCTTGGCGCCGTCTCCCAACCGGCCGGCGCCCCCAGGGGTGGTGAGGGTGAGCGGGACGTCGGCGAGCAGGGCGCGGCCGGAGTCGTCGAGGTTGTCGGCGTGCTCGTCATGCGACAGCAGGACCACGTCGATCCGGCCGAGGTCGGCGGGGGCGACGGAGGAGGGCGCCGTCTTGGTCAGCAGCGGGCGGCCCGGCCGCTGGTAGTCGCCGGGCGCGTCGAAGGTGGGGTCGGTCAGGAATCGCAGGCCGCCGTATTCGATCAGGGCGGTCGGGCCGCCGAAGACCCGCACGCGAACGGCCTGCTCATCGATGGCACTCATGCCGGTCATGGAACACCTCATGGATAGACAGCGGTTTTTCCGTGAGGCCAACATAGTGAGTTCTCACGGAAACGCGCAAGACGTAACATGAGACCCATGAGAGAGGCCGTGGCCGTCGAGCCCCCGTCCCCCGCCCCGCCGCCGGCACCCGGGGCGGAGCAGTACCCTGCGCTCGACTTCGCCAACAGCGCGCTCGCCCTGCCCGGCGGCCAGACCCTCGACCTGCTCGGCACGCCCGCAGCCGCCACAAGGTGGCTGGCCGAACGCGATCTCGCCCCGCCGGACGCCGGGCTGCGGGAGATATGCGCCGCTCAGCTGCGGTCGCTGCGCGAACAGGTCAGGGCACTGCTGGCCTCCCGGATCGACGAGCTCCCCGCTCCGCCGTCGGCCCTGTCGGCCGTGAACGACGCGCTGTCCCGCGTCCCGGCGGCCTCCTTGCTGTACTGGGACCAGACCCGCGGCCTGTACCGCGCCGCCTCCCACCCCACCAGCCAGATCCTCGAGCACGCCCTCGCGGCCCTGGCGGCCGACGCCGCCGACCTGCTCACCGGGCCCGACGCCGAGCGTCTGGCCGCCTGCGGCTCCCCGCCCTGCAACCGCTTCCTGCTGCGCACCCACGGCCGCCGCCACTGGTGCTCGGTCCGCTGCGGCGACCGCGCCCGCGCCGCCCGCGCGTACGCCAAGCGCACGCGGCAGGGGGCGGACTGAGCCACGCGACGCCCGAGGCGCTCGCCTCGGGCGTCACCCGGCTGTCAGCGGTGGCCCACGATGTTCAGGACCCGGCCGTTGGGGTCCCTGACGAAGAAGCGCCGCACCCCCCAGGCCTCGTCCTGGAGCGGATGCAGGACCTCCGCTCCGGCGTCCACCATCGCCGCGTAGGCCGCGTCCACGTCGTCCACCTCGATGCTCATGTCCGGGTGGACGGCGGCCGTGGCGTCCGGCCCCATGAATGTCACCTGTGCCGTCGGGTTGGACGGGGACGCGAGCGTCATCACCCAGCCCTGGTTCATCACCTCCACGAACCCCAGCCGGCCGTAGAAGTCACGGCTCTCCTCCAACGCCTCCGACCTGATGTCGGGCACCACACGACGGATCTCCACGACGCCTCCTCCAACTCTTGCGTGCCGGGAAAGCGTAGGCGCGTTCCCGTTCCTGGACGCCGCCCTGTAATGCTTCCGGCATTCCGGACATGGCTTGGATGACCGACGATCCAAGTGAGGAGGCCGAATGGGAGACGATTCCCACGGCCGGTTCGTAGAGATCTACGAGCGCGCGTACGGCCCTCTGCTGGGGTACGCCCTGCGCCGCTGCCAGGAGCCGGACGACGCGGCCGACGTGGTGGCCGAGACGTTCACGATCGCCTGGCGGCGCGTGGACGAGATACCGAAAGGCGACGAGGCCCGGCTCTGGCTGTTCGGCGTGGCCCGCAAGGTGCTGGCCAACCACCGGCGCGGCGAACGACGCCACGAGCAGCGCACCGCGGCGCTGCGCGAGCAACTGGCGGTGTCCCCTCTGCTCTCGCACATGCCGGAAGACGACCTGTCCCAGGTGGGCAGGATCTTCCGGCAGCTGTCCGACGACGACCGGGAACTGCTGTCCCTCGTCGCCTGGGAGAAGCTGGACATCGGGCAGATCGCGCGCACGTTCGACATCTCCCGCAACGCCGCCCGTGTACGGCTGCACCGCGCCCGCAGGCGATTCGCGCGGGGCATGGCGAAAGCCGGCATCGACCACCCCAATGCCATCACGTTCGAACGGAGCACGGTGTGAACATCTCCGACCTCGCCAAGGTGCGCGACGAGGACCTGCTCGGCGACCCCGCCGGCCGGGCGACCGGCCCGGGGGCCCGCGCGCTGATGACGGCGATCATGGCCGAGGAGCGCGTCCCGGCCCTCTCACGACGACGGAGGCCGCGGCTGCGGCGTCCCTACCTGCTGGGCTCCGCCACCGTCGCACTGGCCGCGGCCGTCGCGATCGGCATCGGCCTGCCGACCGGCGGCCCGGCCACCCGGTACGCCAACGCGGCCATCTCCATCACGAAGGCGGACGACGACTACAGCATCACGATCACCGATCCCGCGGCCGATCCTCGGCGCATCGAGGAGGCGTTCCGGGCGGTCGGGGTGAGGGCCATCGTGAAGATGGTCCCGGCGATGCCGGCTCACGTGGGCAAGCTGTACGGCCCCTTCATCCCCGAAAGCGAAAGAGGTCGCTGGCCCGGCCACCTGACGATGAGCCCCGTCGAACCGTGCGCGTCCGCGTTCTGCGCCACGCTCACGATGGGCGGGGGCTCCCCCGACCGGCTCGTCTTCGGGATCGGCCGCCCCGCCGCGCCCGGCGAGCCCTATGTGGAGGTCCCTCCCTCCGGCACGGGCATGTACCTGAACGCCCTGGACGGCTACACGCCCGACGGTTTCAAGGTCCACGGCAAGACGGTCGCGGAGGTCCGCGCCGAACTGGACCGGCGCGGGCTGAAGGCCGTCTACCAGCTGTGGTGGAGCTACTCGGACAACTCCTTCTTCCCTCAGCCCGTCCCGGCGGACAAGATCAAGGACACCTGGATCGTGGACCACTCCCGGGCGTACAGCTCCGACACGATCGAACTCTTCGTCGCCCCCGGGCCCGAGGCCGGCCCCGCCCCCGCCTCCTCTCCCAGCCACCACTGGTGGGACACGGTGAACTGACCACGCCGCCCCCCGCTCCAGGCGAGGTTCGCGGGCGAACCCGCGAACCTCGCGGCGCCGTGTTACGCCACGCGCTCCAGGACCCGCAGGGAGCCCTCGACGCGGACCTCCTTGAAGTCGCCGGTGGCCAGGGCGCGCTGGTAGACGCGGTACGGCGCCTGGCCGCCGTCGGCCGGGTCGGGGTAGATGTCGTGGAAGGCCAGTGCCCCGCCGACCATGAGGTGCGGCGCCCAGCCCTCGTAGTCCCTGGTGACGGGCTCCTCGGAGTGCCCGCCGTCGATGAACAGCATCGCCAGCGGGGTGTTCCAGTGGCGGGCCACGGTCTCCGACCGTCCGACGATCGCGATGACGTGGTCCTCCAGATCGGCGGAGGCGATGGAGGTGCGGAAGAACGGCAGCGAGTCCATCTTGCCGAAGCGCGGGTCCATCAGGGTGGGGTCGTGGTGGGCCCAGCCCGGCTGGATCTCCTCCGAGCCCCGGTGGTGGTCGACGGTGAACACGACGGACCCGGTCTGGCGGGCGGCCGCCCCGAGGTAGATCGCCGACTTGCCGCAGTACGTGCCGATCTCGCAGATGGGGCCGCGCGAGCCGTACAGGCAGGCGGTCTGGAACAAGGCCAGGCCTTCGGGCGGCGGCATGAACCCCTTGGCCCGCTCGGCCGCGTAACGCAGATCCGCTGGTAACGACACGTCAGTCATGATCTTTCCTCTGTGTACGGCGACGCTGCTGCACCCTACACACCAACGTGCCGCCCCTCGGAACCGTCCCCGGTTTCTTGATCGAGAAGGGCCGAACAAAGTTCCGCACGACCCTTGCCCGACCTGGTGGAACGTGTTCTACTTTCTGCGTGAACCAGCGTGCTCGCATAGCGATGTCCGAGGCCGAGGTGACCGCCTTCGTACGGGAGTCCCGCAAGCTCCAGCTGGGCACGATCAACCCGGACGGCACCCCGCACCTGGTCACCATGTTCTACGGCCTGGTCGGCGACCGGATCGCGTTCTGGACCTACGGCAAGGCGCAGAAGACGCGCAACCTCGAGCGCGACCCCCGGGTGACCTGCCTGATCGAGGCCGGCGACGACTACTTCGAGCTGCGCGGCGTGCTGGTGTACGGCACCGCCCGGCTCATCGACGCGCGCGAGGAGGTCCTCGACGTCGGCATGGCGGTGACCGCGCGCATGCCGGGCGTCGGCGACGCCGTCGACGAGCTGCGCGAATACGTCGTGCACACCGGCCGCAAGCGCGTCGCGTACGTCGTGGAGCCGACACGAGTGGTTTCGTGGGATCATCGCAAGCTCGCGACCCCCGCTTCGGCCTAGGCTCGGTCTGAGCGGTACATCCGGGAAGAAGGGCTCCGACGATGAGAATCAAGGTCGATTACGACGTCTGCGAGGCCAACGCCGTCTGCATGGGCCTGGCCCCAGAGGTCTTCGAGGTGGACGACGAGGACAACCTGCACGTGCTCCTGCCCGAGCCGCCTGCGGAGATGCTCGACCGCGTGCGCCACGCGGTCCGATCCTGCCCCAAAGCCGCCCTCTCCCTCGAAGAGGAGTAGGCGCCCCCCAAGGAGGTCCTTATGCGAGCCGCGCTGCTGCACGCCGTCGGCGACGACAAGCTCGACATCCGCGACGACTTCACGCTCACACCGGTGGGCCCGACGGACGTCCGGGTGAAGATCAAGGCGACAGGGGTCTGCCATTCGGACCTTTCGGTGCTGTCGGGCGTGCTGCCCATGCCGCTGCCGGTGATCCCCGGCCACGAGGGGGCGGGCGAGGTCGTGGAGGTCGGCGACCACGTCACCACGGTACGGCCGGGCGACCACGTCATCATCAACTGGACCCCCGCCTGCGGCACCTGCCCGAACTGCGTCGTCGGCCAGCCGTTCCTGTGCATGACCTACGTCATGGAGAGCTTCACGACCGCACGGTTCCGGTACGGCGGCGAGACCCCGGCGTTCGGCATGGCGGGGTGCGGCACGTGGGCGGAGGAGATCGTCGTCCCGTGGCAGGGGGCGGTCAAGGTCGACCCGGACGTGCCGTTCGAGGTGGCCGCGCTGATCGGCTGCGGCATCACCACCGGCGTCGGCGCGGCGATCAACACGGCGAAGGTCAGGCCCGGCTCCACGGTGGCCGTGATCGGGTGCGGCGGCGTGGGCCTGTCGGTGATCCAGGGCGCCCGCGTCTCCGGGGCGACGACGATCCTGGCGGTCGACCCGCTCACCTCCAAGCACGAGCTGGCCAAGAAGGTCGGCGCGACCGACGCCTGCACGCCCGACCGGTTGCCCGAGGTCATCGGATCGCTGACCGGCGGCCAGGGGTTCGACTACGGCTTCGAGGTCGTCGGCAAGTCGGCGACCATCATGTCGGCCTGGCAGGCCACCCGCCGGGGCGGCGACGTGGTCATCGTCGGCGCCGGCGCCATGGACGACACGGTGCCGCTGACGGCCTTCAACCTGCTGTTCGAGGGCAAGAACATCCTCAGCTCGCTGTACGGCGGCAGTGACGTCCGCCGCGACTTCCCGTTCTTCGCCAAGCTGTGGAAGGCCGGCAAGCTCGACCTGGAGAGCATGATCAGCTCCCGCATCAGGCTCTCCGACCTCAACGACGCCGTCGCGGCCCTCAAGGGCGGCGAGGTGCTGCGGCAGATCGTCCTGTTCGACTGACGCGCCCCGCTGAGGCGCCCAGGCCGGGGGCGCCTCAGCGGCTTGCGGTCACTCCGAGGAGAAGGCCGCGTCGAAGGCGGCGGTTGGTGGGGTGATGGCGTTCAGGGCGCGGACGTAGGCGAGGGACTCGGGGGCTCCGGCGAGGCGGTCCATGCCGGCGTCCTCCCACTCGATCGAGATCGGGCCGTCGTAGCCGATCGCGTTGAGGGCGCGGAAGCAGTCCTCCCATGGCACGTCCCCCCTACCGGTGGAGACGAAGTCCCAGCCTCGGCGCAGGTCGGCCCAGGCCAGGTGGGACGACAGCCGGCCGCGCCGGCCGTTCCCGGTGCGGACCTTGGCATCCTTGCAGTCGACGTGGTAGATCCGGTCGGCGAAGTCGAGGATGAACCCGACCGGGTCGATCTCCTGCCACACCATGTGCGAGGGGTCCCAGTTGAGGCCGAACGCCGGCCGGTGCCCGATCGCCTCCAGCGTCCGCACGGTGGTGTGGTAGTCGTAAGCGATCTCGCTCGGGTGCACCTCGTGGGCGAACCGCACGCCGACCTCGTCGAAGACGTCCAGGATGGGGTTCCACCGGTCGGCGAAGTCCTGGTAGCCCGCCTCGATCATCGACGGCGGCACCGGCGGGAACATCGCCACGGTGTGCCAGATGGACGACCCGGTGAAGCCGACCACCGTCCGCACGCCCAGCTTGGCCGCCGCGCGGGCGGTGTCCTTCATCTCCTCGGCCGCCCGCCGCCGTACCTCCTCCGCCTCGCCGGAGCCCCAGATCCGGGCGGGGAGGATACCCTTGTGGCGCTCGTCGATCGGGCTGTCGCACACCGCCTGGCCGACGAGATGGTTGGAGATCGTCCACACCTTCAGCCCGTGCTTGTCCAGGATCTCCAGCTTGCGGGGGATGTAGGAGTCGTCGGCCAGCGCCTTGTCGACCTCGAAGTGGTCGCCCCAGCAGGCGATCTCCAGGCCGTCGTACCCCCACTCCCCGGCCAGGCGGCACACCTCTTCGAAGGGCAGGTCGGCCCACTGGCCGGTGAACAACGTGATCGGTCGCGTCATGTCCGCTCTCCTCAGGTCGTCAGATACCGGTCACTGAACGGGGGTCCAGCGGCTCTGGTCGGCCGCGCTCCGCTCGACGGCGGCGAGCACCCGCTGCACCCGCAGCCCGTCGGCGAAGGACGGCGACGGGTCGGTGCCGGCGGCGATCGCCTCCAGGAAGTCCTTCACCTCGTGGGTGAAGGTGTGCTCGTACCCGAGCCCGTGCCCGGGCGGCCACCACGCCCCGGCGTACGGGTGGCCGGGCTCGGTGACGAGGATGCGCCGGAAGCCGGCGTCCTCGGCGGGCAGCGTGTGGTCGTGGAACCACAGCTCGTTCAGCGACTCGAAGTCGAACGCCAGGCTGCCGAGCGAGCCGTTGATCTCGAACCGCATGGCGTTCTTCCGCCCGGTGGCGAACCGCGTGGCCTCGAAGGAGGCGAGCGCGCCGCCGGAGAGCCGTCCCATGAACAGCGCGGCGTCGTCCACGGTGACCTCGCCCGTCTCGCCGGCGCCGGCCGCCCCGGCGGCGAGGCCCGCGGAGTCCTCCGCCAGCGGGCGCTGCCTGACGAACGTCTCGGTGAGGGCCGACACGCCGGTCAGCGTCTGCCCGGTGACGAACTGGGCGGTGTCGACGATGTGGGAGCCGATGTCCCCGAGCGCCCCGGAGCCGGCCTTGTCCTTCCGCAACCGCCACACCAGCGGGAACTCGGGGTCGGCGATCCAGTCCTGGAGGTACTGGGCGCGGACGTGCCGCAGCTCGCCCAGCCGTCCCTCGGCCACCAGCCGCTGCGCGAGCGCGACGGCGGGGACCCGCCGGTAGTTGAACGCCACCATGCTCCGCACGCCCCGGCGCGCGGCGCGCTCGGCGGCGACGGCCATCGCCTCGGCCTCGGCGACCGTGTTGGCCAGCGGCTTCTCGCACAGCACGTGCTTGCCGGCGTCCAGAGCGGCGATGGCGATCTCGGCATGGGAGTCGCCGGGCGTGCAGATGTCGACGATCTGCACGTCGTCGCGCCGGATGAGTTCCTTCCAGTCGGTCTCCACGGCCGCCCAGCCGAGGTCGGCGGCCGCGGCGGCCGTACGCTCCTCGGACCTGCCGGACAGCACGGCCATGACGGGCGTGATCGGCACGTCGAAGAACGCCCGGACGCTGCGCCACGCCTGGGAGTGCACGCGTCCCATGAACGCGTAGCCGACCATGCCCACTCCGAGCGCGGACCTGGTGTCAGTCACGAAACAACCCCCGATTCAGGATTCGAAGCCGAGCGGCAGATACTTCTGCACGTTCTCCTTGGTGATGGTCTCCGACGCCAGCGTGATCGACTGCGGCACCTGCTGCTCGACCAGGTCGCTCAGCCCCTTGCCCTGGGCGATCAGTCGGGCGAGCTTGACCGCCGAGGAGGCCATGGTGGGGCTGTAGGTGACGGTCGCCTTCAGCACGCCGCCGTCGGACTGGATCTCCCTCATGGCGTTGGCGGAGCCGGCGCCGCCGACCATGAAGAACTCGTTGCGGCCCGCCTCCTTGACGGCGGCCAGCACGCCGATGCCCTGGTCGTCGTCGTGGTTCCAGATGGCGTCGATCTTCTTGTGGGCCTGCAGCAGGTTGCCGGCGACCTGCGTGCCCGACTCGACGGTGAACTTGGCGTCCTGCTTGGCGGTCACGGTGAAGCCGAAGGTCTTCAGCGCGTCGGCGAAGCCCTTGCTGCGGTCCTGGGTCAGTGGCAGGGTCGCGATGCCCTGGATCTCCAGGATCACCGGGTTGGTGACGCCCTTGTCCTTGAGGGTCTTGCCGATGTAGGTGCCGGCGGCCACGCCCATGCCGTAGTTGTCCCCGCCGATCCAGGTGCGGTACGACAGCTTGTCGGGGAAGACGCGGTCGAGGTTGATCACCGGGATCCCGGCGTCCATCGCCTTGCGGGCCACCTGGTTGAGCTGCTCGCCGTCGTTGGGCAGGATGACCAGGGCGTTCACCTTGGCCGCGATCAGCGACTCCACCGCCGAGATCTGCTGGTTGATGTCGTTGGTCGGCTCCACCGGCTTGAACTCCACGTCGGAGTACTGCTTGGCCACGTCCTGCGCGTTCTTGGCGATGGCCGCGATCCAGCCGTGGTCGGCGGCGGGGGCGGAGAAGCCGATGACGACCTTGGTGCCCGGTTTGTCGTTGTCGGTGCCGGCGGCCGCGCTCTGGGGGGCGGCCGAGGAGCTCGGGGCGGCCGCGGGCTCGTTGCTCGTACAGGCGCTCACCAGTGCCCCTGCGCCGACGACGGCTCCGCTGAGCAGGAAACCCCTGCGGCCGACGCGCTCATTCATGGTGACTTTCTCCTTCTCGTGCGGGGGTTACCGGCCGGACGCCGCTCTAGGTCGCCGATCGCAGGCCACGCCTCTGCAGGAGCACGGCGATGACGATGATCAGGCCCTTGGCGATGAGCTGGTCGCTGGTGTTGAGGCCGTTGAGGATGAACAGGTTGGTGATGACCGTGAAGATCAGCAGCCCGAGGATCGAGCCGATGATCGTTCCCCGGCCACCGGTGAGAAGAGTTCCCCCGATGATCACCGCGGCGATCGCGTCGAGTTCGTAGAGATCGCCGTGGGTGCTCGAACCGGTGGTGGTCCGAGCCATGATCAGCACCGCGGCGATGCCGCAGCACAGTCCTGAGATCGCGTACAGCATCATGGTGTGGCGCCGCACGTCGATGCCTGCCAGGCGCGCGGCCTCCGGGTTGCCGCCGACCGCGTAGGTGCGCCGGCCGAAGGTCGTGCGGTTGAGCACGAGCCAGCCGACCGCGACCACCAGCGCGAAGATGTAGACCAGCAGCGGCAGGCCGAGCACCCGGGTGGTCGACAGGTCCACGATGGCCTGGTTGTCCGGGTGCACCAGCTGGGTCTTGCGGTCCGACATCCGCTGCGCCAGGCCGCGGGCCGCCACGAGCATGGCCAGTGTGGCGATGAACGGCACGATCCGCCCGTAGGCGATCAGGAAGCCGTTCACCAGCCCGGCGCCGGTGCCGACGAGGATCGCGCACACGGCCATGACGACCGGGCCGTACGACTGGGTGGCGAGGGTGGTCGCCCACACCGAGGCCAGCGCCATGACCGCGCCGACCGACAGGTCGATGCCGCCGCCGATGATGACGAAGGTCATCCCGACGGTGATCACACCGATGGTCGCGGCCAGCGCCAGGATGCTGACCAGGTTGGACGAGGTGGCGAAGTTGCCGGGCACGGTCACCAGGCCCACTCCGGCGAGCAGGAGCAACGCCACCACGAGCCCCAGATGCCGGGCCCGTCCGATCCTGCCGGTCAGTGTCCGTCCCACGCCGGCCGCCGTCGCCTGTCCCGGCGTGCTCATCGCGCCGCCTGCGTCGGTCACAGCGCGCTCCCTTCCATGATCATGTCTAGGGCACGTGATTCGTCGAGTTCGCGTGCGTCCGACTCGTGGATGACCTTGCCCTCGCGCAGCACCAGGACCCGGTCGGCGAGGCCGAGCACCTCGGGGACCTCGCTGGACACCAGCAGCACGGCCACCCCTTCGTCCGCCAGCCGCCGGATCACGGCGTACAGCTCCGCCCTGGCGCCGACGTCGACGCCGCGGGTCGGCTCGTCCAGGAGCAGCAGGCGGCGGTCCCGTACGAGCCACCGGGCGAACACGGCCTTCTGCTGGTTGCCGCCGGAGAGGGTGCGGACCGGGCGGCGGGGGTCGGGCGGGCGGATGTCGAGCGCCCGCACCAGGTCCGCCGCCGCCTCTCTCTCCTTGCGGCGGTCGACCCAGCCGAACCGGGCGTACTTCGAAAGACCCGCGATGGTGATGTTGCCCCCGACGGTCTCGTTCATCAGCAGGGCCTGCGACTTGCGTTCCTCGGGCGCCAGCCCCATGCCGAGCCGTACGGCCTTGGTGGTGCTGCCCGGCGGCACGGGCTCGCCGGCGAGCACGATCTGGCCGCGCGAGGGGCGGCGCGCTCCGTACACCGTCTCGACGATCTCCGAGCGGCCCGAGCCGACCAGGCCGGCCAGCCCCACGATCTCGCCCTCCCTGACGGTGAAGGAGACGTCGGTGAAGTGGCCGGGCAATGAGAGGCCCTCGACCTTCAGCACCTCGGGACGGCCGTCGTGCGAGCCGGGTCCGGGACGCGGGGGGAAGACGTACTCCACCTCCCGGCCCGTCATGAGCGACACGATCGACGAGGTCGGGGTGTCGCGCGCCGGGAGCCCGACGGCGGCCGTCCTGCCGTCCTTGAGGACGGTGACGCGGTCGCCGATCTCGCGGATCTCCTCCAGCCGGTGGGAGATGTAGACGACGGCGACGCCCTGGGCCGTCAGGTCCCTGATGATGCGGAACAGGTTGCCGACCTCGTCGTGCGCGAGCGCGGCCGAGGGTTCGTCCATGATGATCAGGCGGGCCTGGTGGGAGAGGGCGCGGGCCATGCTGACGATCTGCTTCCCGGCCGCCGGCAGCGCGCCGACCTCGGCCGTGGGGGGCATCTCGCCGTGCCCGAGCCGGCCGAGCAGCGCCGAGGCGGCGGCGTTCATCTCGCCACGGCGGGTGAAGCCGAGGGTGGCCTGTTCGTGGCCGAGGAAGATGTTCTCCGCCACGGTCAGGCCGTCGACCAGGTCGAGTTCCTGGTAGATGGTCGAGATGCCCGCCTTGATGGCCGCGACGGGGTTGGCGAAGCGCACCGGCTCGCCGCCGAACGTCATCGTGCCGCCGTCCGGCCGGTGGGCACCGGCGAGGATCTTGATGAGGGTCGACTTGCCCGCGCCGTTCTGCCCGAGCAGGCAGTGCACCTCGCCCGCGCGGACGTCGAGGTCGACGCCGTCCAGGGCGCGCACGCCGGGGAACTGCTTCACGATCCCTCGCATGACCAGCAGGTCGCTCACGGGGCCTCCGGGGGGTGGATCGGTGGTGGCTGGGGGCCGGGTCAGGCGGCCGGTCGGGTGCGGCGGGGGCTGGGTCGTCCTGATGCCGTCCGGGTCAGGGGGCCGAGAAGACGTGGTCGCTGATGAGCCGGGCGCCGCCGACCACTCCGGCGGTGTCGCCGAGCTCCGACAGCACGATGGGGAGGTTCCCGGTGGCCAGTGGCAGCGATCTGCGGTAGACGACGCTCCTGATCTCCGCGAGCAGCACGTGGCCGAGCCGGGCCACCCCTCCGGCGATGATCACCAGACCGGGGTTGAAGAAGCTGACCAGGCTGGCGAGCACCTGCCCGGCCTGCCGCCCGCCGTCGCGGACGAGCCCGATGGCGGCGGGGTCGCCGAGTCCGGCGGCCGCGGCGACGTCCTCCGCCGAGAGCCGTCCCATGGCGGCGAGGCGCTCGGAGAGGTACGGCGAGCGGGGCGCGATCCGGACGGCCTCGCGCGCCAGGGCCGCGCCGCCGAAGTACGCCTCCAGGCAGCCGGTGTTGCCGCAGGTGCAGACCGGCCCCTGGTCGTCGACCCGCATGTGGCCGATGTCGCCCGCGCTGCCCGAGACGCCGCGGTAGATCTTGCCGTCCACGACGATGCCGCAGCCGATGCCCGTGCCGATCTTGATGAGCAGGAAGTCGTCGACCTGCCGGGCGAGACCCGCGTGCAGCTCGCCCAGGGCCATGAGGTTGACGTCATTGTCGATCATGGCGGGGCAGCCGAGCTCCTGGGCCATCACGTCCTTGACCGGGTAGCGGTCCCAGCCGGGCATGATCGGCGGCGCCACGGGGACGCCCTCGCGGAAGCTCACCGGGCCGGGCACGCCGACCCCCACGCCGTGGAGCTGGGTGAACAGCCCGTTCTCGCGGAGCTTGCCGAGCAGTTCGAGCGCCCGGTCGAGTACGGCGACCGGGCCCTCGCGCACGTCGCAGGGCTCGCTCAGGTGGCCGAGGACCGACAGCTCGCCGTCGGTGACCGCGACGTCGACCGAGGTGGCGCCGATGTCGATGCCGGCGAACCTCAGGTGCGGCGACAGCCGTACCATCCCCGACCGCCTGCCGCCGCGGGAGGCGGCCAGGCCGGCCTGCTCGGCGAGGCCCGTCTCGATGAGCCGGTCGAGTTCGAGGTTGAGCTTCGAGCGGGAGAGGTCGACGTCGTCGCCCAGCTCGGCCCGGGACCGGCCGCCGTCGCGCAACAGCCGGAGCAGGGTCGCCTGGTGGACGTTCTCGGGGCGTACGGGCATTCGCTTCACAGCGCCTCCGGATCGGAGTGATGTGCTGCAGAAGTTAATGGACTTCCGCTGCCAGGTGAAGAGCTTTTTGATGACGATTCATAACTTTCGTCGTTATGAGCGAAAGCCTGTGACGTACGCCACCCTGTGGACACGCGGAAGGCCGGGTGCCCGCACGGGCGCCCGGCCTTCCGGAGTGGACGGTCAGAGGGTCAGAGCATGGCCTTCATGGACGCGGTCGCCTGCTCGCCGAGCGTCGTCGGCTGCAGGTAGGGCTGCTCGGTCATGATGGCGTCCCAGTTGTCGCGGATGGCCTCGATCGAGAGGTCGTCGGTGCGCCAGCCCGGCCCCTCGGCCACGAACACCCGCGCCACGCGCCCGGCGCCGACGCTGAACACCTCGCCGCTCGTCTCGCAGCTCTCGTGCGCGAGGAAGGCGACCAGCGGGCTCACCCGGTCGGCGGTGAACTTCTCCTCGAACTCCGCCGGGAGCAGGCTCTCGGTCATCCGGGTCCAGGCGATGGGCGCGATCGCGTTGGCCTTGACGCCGGCGCGGGCGCCCTCGATGCCGAGCGTCTTGGTCAGCCCCACCAGGCCCATCTTGGCCGTGGAGTAGTTCGCCTGGCCGAAGTTGCCGAACAGCCCGGCGGGCGAGGAGGTGTTGACGATGCGGCCGTACCGCTGCTCCTTCATGTGGGGGAACGCGGCACGGCTGACCAGGAAGGATCCGCGGACGTGCACCGCGATGACGGCGTCGAACTCCTCGACGCTCATCTTGCCGAACGACTTGTCGCGCAGGATGCCGGCGTTGTTGACGACGATGTCGACCCGCCCGAAGGAGTCGACGGCGGTGCGGACGATCGCCTCGGCCCCCTCCGGCGTGGCGACGTTGTCGGTGCTGGCGACCGCCTCGCCGCCGTTCTTGGTGATGAGCTCGGCGACCTCGGCCGCGGGACCGGCCGACGCCCCGGTGCCGTCGAGCGCCCCGCCGAGGTCGTTGACGACGACCTTGGCGCCGCGCTCGGCGAGCAGGAGCGCGTGCGACCGCCCGAGCCCGTGCCCGGCACCGGTGACGACCGCGACCTTCCCGTCAAACCTGAGTTCGGACATGCCGCCCACCCTTCGAGGAGAATAAGATTCTAGTGCCCCCACGATATCCCGCCCCGCCCCTCATACCCAGAGCCGGCGCGGCGGGACGTGGTGCGGTGACGCCGGCGCCGTTCACGGTGAGCCGCGCGGAAAGGGTAGGGACGTGGTCTTGTCGAATCGCTTCGCCTGGGCACTGGACGGTGCTCACCTGCGTTGACAGATCACGGAAGGGCCGTCGCCCACTCTCTGTCACGTAGCGGATAGTGATCAGACAGGTAAGATTCTGCTAGAGTTTCTGCCCCGCGTGGGCGTGGGTCAGTGTCGACCCCATCACTGTTCGGCCCCGTCCGGAACCCGGGCTGGAGGCCTCGCATGCCCGCACAGCCGCCCCTCCGCGTGATCCAATGGGCCACCGGTGCAGTCGGCAGCTATGCGCTGCAGAGCGTCATCACCCGGCCGGAGTTCGAGCTGTGCGGCGTGCTCGTCTACGACCCCGACAAGGTTGGGCTGGACGCCGGGCCGCTGGTCGGGCGGCCCGAGACGGGTGTGCTGTGCACCGACGACGTCGACGCCGTGCTCGCCACCGAGGCCGACTGCGTGCTCCACATGCCGCTGCCGGCCGCCTACTGCGGCGGCGACTACTCCACCGACCTGCGGACGGTGTGCGACCTGCTCGCCTCCGGCAAGAACGTCATCACCACCACCGGCTTCATCTACCCCCAGGTGTACGGCCCCGCCGTCGTCGAGCGCCTCGAGAGCGCCTGCCGCGCGGGCGGCACCTCCGTCCACGGCACCGGCATCAACCCGGGGTTCATGAGCGACCTGCTGCCCCTCGCCCTCAGCGGCCTTTCGTCGCGGCTCGACCACATCTTCGTCCGCGAGTCCTCCGACTTCGTCGGGCACCCGTCACGCCAGATCGTCATGGACCTGATCGGGTTCGGCCGCGCGCCGAAGGACTACGCCGTGGCGGTGCGCCCGTTCCGTAACGTCCAGCGGGCGCTGTTCTCCGAAAGCGTGCAGCTGGTGGCGGGCGCGCTCGGCGTGCGGCTCGACGAGGTCGAGGAGAGCGACGAGTACGACCTCGCGACCGAGGAGTTCCAGATCGCCGCCGGCACCATCCTGCCCGGCACGGTGTGCGCCTCGCACTGGGTATTCTCCGGCCTGATCCGCGGCCGTCCGTTCATGACGGTCGAGTGCGTCTACAAGTCCGACGCCGCCAAGGTGCGGCGCTGGCCGGCGCCGGGCTTCGCCGTCCACATCGAAGGACGGCCGCAGATGACGCTCACGGTCGACGAGGTGTCCCACGGGCTGGCCGGGGCCGCCGCCCACGCGGTGAACTCCATCGCCGCGGTGTGCGCCGCCCCGCCCGGCATCCGCACGCTGCTCGACCTCCCCCCCGTCACCGGCCGGGGCACCGTCCGCCTCGCCTGACCGCCACCGGCGGCGCGGCACACCTCACCGCAGGTGCGTGATGACGTCGTCCATCTGCGACTTCTGCGCGACGGCGATCTCGCCGGCGAGCCTCCTGGTGGCGGCGTCCTTGCCCTCCGCCTGCGCCTTCCGCGCCAGCAGCACGCCGTAGTAGTCGTGCCTGGCCAGCGTGGTCAGCCAGAGCCTGTCGAAGTCGGGGCCGGACTTGCCCTTCAGCACCAGGAGCTGGGCCTCGGACAGCATCCCCTCCATCTGGTGCACGGGCGGTTTGCCGGGGTCCGGCGGCCGGAAGTTCCACTCCTTGAGCGAGGCCGCCATCGTGACCGTCTCGCGGGTGCCGGCCCTGACGACCGCCGCGGCGAGGCCGGTGACGTACGGATCCCGGCTGCGGCCCCCGACGAGCCCGGCCAGGGTGTTCGCCTGCTGGTAGTGCAGGGTCATCTCACGGCAGAACAGCACGTCGGTCAGGTTGTACGGCAGGTCCTCGTACGTCGCCGCCACCGGCACCGCGCGCCCCGGCGCCGAGGCGCACCCGGCCGCCCCCAGCAAGGCCAGCGCGAGGGCCGCCGGGATGCCGAACGTCCTGCGCACCGGCTTCCACCTTCTTCCACCACCGCGTCACGAATTGGCGCGCCGGAAGCGCGGAAGGAGGGTCCGCGCTTCCGGCACGTACGGTGGTACGCGCGCCGGCGGGGAAGTGTTCAGCCTTTCCCCGGCTCTCAGGGATGCGGGAGGAAGCGCCCGAACCTCCCCTGGTGGTACAGCAGAGGCCGCCCCGCGGAGCCGATCCCCGTCTTCCTGACCATGCCGACCACCAGGATGTGATCACCGATCTCCACGGTGGTGTGCGGCGTGCAGACCAGGTGGGCGGACACGTCACTCAGCAGGGGAACGCCGTCGGGCCCTGCCGTCCACCTCGTCGGCGCGGCGAACCGGTCGATGCCCTTGCGGGCGAACCTGGCCGCGAGGTCGGCCTGGTCGCTGGCCAGGACGTTGACGGCGAAGCTGCCGGCCTGCCGCAGCCAGGGCCATGTCGTGGACGACTGGTCGACGTAGAACGACACCAGGGGCGGGTTGAGGCTCACCGAGGAGAAGGACGTCGCGGTCAGGCCGACGGGCACGCCCTCCGTCTGCGCGGTCACCACGACCACCCCGGCCGCGTGCACGGCGAGCGCGCGGCGGAAGCCGTCGTTGTCGACCGAGGGCTCGGCGATCGTCTCGGTCATACCGCCGCCCCCTCCTTCAGCGGGATCTGAGGCGTCACCCGATCCGCCCACCGGCCCAGCACCTCCTCGGGAGAGGTGATCTCGGATTCGAGCAGTGCCAGCCCCGGGGTCGGCACGGTGGCGCCGAGTTCCACCAGCAGCGGGCGCAGGTGGGTCTCGACCGCGAGGGCGTGCCGCGCGTCGCCCATGACCAGGACGGGGAGCGCGACGGTGCCGGCCAGCGCCTGGGACGGCAGCCGGTCGAGGAAGACCTTCAGCAGGCCTGTGTAGGTGCCCTTGTAGGTGGGGCTGGCCACCAGCAGGACCTTGGCTCCGGCCACCAGGTCGAGGGCCTGCCGCACCTCGTCCGCCGGTTCGGGCCGGAGCAACACCGGGGCCAGCCCGGCGAGGTCGATGACTTCACTCTTCCCGTCGTACGCGAGCCGCTCGGCCACCTGTTCGGCGGCCTGCTCGGCCGCCGTCCGCGTGCGTGACCCCTCCCGCGGATTGCCCACCAACGTCACGAAACTCATCTGTCGCTCACCACTCGTCTTCTCCCGGTTTCCGCGACCGCGCCGGACGGTTCACGCCGGCGCGAGGAGAGTGCTCAGAGATTGCCGTCTTGACCTACGGGCGGCGACACTGGGCACTGCTGACGTGGCCGAAGTCCACGTGCGGGCGCCGGGTCAGGGGTGCCTGGCTCATGCTCAAGACGCTACGTAGACCAAACCGTGATGTCAATATTTCCTACCTGTTTTCCATAGAAAGTGACGGGCGTAACGCTTCGAGCCGGATGCCGGGAATGTCGCAGCCGGCGGGGTCAGCCGGCCGGGTACCAGAGATCCGGCTCGCCCGGCACGCGGCGCACGCGTCCCCGCGCCTCCAGGTACACCAGATGGGCCAGCGTCTCGTTCGTCGCCGCCCGGCGCATGAACGCCGGGATGGTCTCCCACGGCCGCGACCAGGTGAGCCGGGTGGTGATGTCCCAGCAGGCGGCGCCGTCCGCCCCGGCGACGGCCGTCTCGATCTCCGCCAGCCGCCCGGCGTGGTGCGCCATCACGTACCCGACGCGGTCGGCGAGCTCCAGGAAGCGGTATTCGTGCGCGGGCAGCACCTCGTCGACGTCCAGGTGGCGGACGGCGGCCAGGGCGTCGAGGTAGTCGGCCAGCGGGTCGGGTCCCGACTGCGGATGGACGGCCACGATCGGCGTGATCCGGGCCAGCACGTGGTCGCCGGAGAACAGCACCCGCCGCGAGGGCGAGACGAAGCACAGGTGGCCGGGCGAGTGGCCCGGGGTCCACAGGGCCTTCAGGTCCCAGCCGGGCAGGCCGAGGTCGGCGCCGTCCTCGATCAGCCGGTCCGGCCCGGCCATCGTCACGTAGTTGCGGATGATCCGCGAGGCGCCGCTCAGCTCGTCCGCCGAAAGCGGCGGGACGCCGGAGCGGACCAGCATCGCCCGCTCCCTGGCGACCAGTTCCTCGATCGCCGAGTCGTCGTAGCGGCCGTGCAGCAGGGCCGCGTCCGCCGGGTGCAGCCCGATCCAGGCCCCGGAGGCCTCCCGCACCCGCCCGGCGAGCCCGTAGTGGTCGGGGTGGATGTGGGTGACCAGCACCGCCCGCACGTCGCTCATCGCGTACCCGGCGACGGCCAGCCCGTCCTGGAGTGCGGTGTAGGCCTCCTCGGTGTTCCAGCCGGCATCGATGATCGCGACGCCGTCGGGGAGTTCGAGGGCGTACACCAGGACGTACCTCAAGGGGTTGATCGGGATCGGCACCGGGATCGACCACAGCCCTGGCCGCACGCGCTCCACGACGGGCATCGCGCCGCTCTGCCAGGCCTCCCGCTGCTCCTCGCTGGCCGGTGTGACCCTCCTGCCCGGCTCCGCGGAGACCGGCGCGCGCCGCCGGGTGTCCGCCTCGCTCATGGCCGGCCCTGCCCCCTGATCGGTCATCCCCGTGCTCCCTTCGGCCGTGCGACGCACCTGATTGTGCACCGACGACCGAACATCGTTCTACTCGGGGTGCCGTCCCGGGCCGGGCAGGCGCACGAAGAGCGACGCGGAGGCGAGCACCACGACGGCGGCCGTCCACCAGACCGAGGCCAGGCCGACGTGCGAGGCGAGCAGCCCGAGCCCCAGCGACCCGACGACGCTGCCGAACTGCAGCTGCAGCGAGTCCACCGACATCAAAGTGGCCCGGGTCGAGGAGCCCACCCGCCGGTGCATCATCGCGATGCGGAGGATGTCGGCCACGGCGACCGTGCCGAACTTCACGACGTACGCGCCGCACGCCGCGACGATGCCCGTCAGGCCGGTCAGCCCCGCGGACGCCGCGAAGAACGCGAACGCCGCGGCCGCGGCGAACATGCCCGCCACCGCCGCCCTGCCGGGACCCCCCTTCACCAGCCGGGACACCGCCGGAGCCGCCATCGCGCCGAGCGCGTAGGCCCCGAACCCCACGGCGGCCACCACCGAGTACACCGAACTGCCCTCCTCCACCCCGCCGGCGAGCGTGGCGAGCCTGCCGGGGGTGAAGATCTCTATCGCGCTGTTCGCGATGCCGAGTGCGAACGCCACGAGCAGCAGCCGGCTCAGGCCGCGATCCCTCACTCCCAGCCGCAGGCCCGATCTGATGGTGACCGGCACGTCCCGCAGCACCGACATGATCGACGGGCGGGGACGTGGCGGCTCGGGCATCGCGACCAGCACGACGACGAACAGCACGGCCGCCGCGACCGCCGCCCCGATCATCGGCACCACCAGGCCGCCGGGCACGACCAGCGGCAGCACCCCTCCGGCGATCGTGGCGACGGCGAGCGACGCCGACCCCATGGCCTCACCTCGGGCGAGGCCGGGCCGCAGGTCGGCGTCCGGCCCCTCGGCCGCGTGGAGCGTGTCGACGTACCAGGCCTGCGCGGGGCCGCTCGACAGGGCGCGGGCGACGCCCTTGAGCACCGAGGCGAGCACGAACGGCCAGAAGGACGAGGCCACGGCCATCAGCCCGAGCGCCGTCACGCTGAACAGCGCCGAGGTGGCCAGCACGACCCGCCGTCCGGCGACGTCCGCCAGACCACCGGTGGGAAGCTCCAGCACCACGATCACCACGGAGTAGACCGCCGTGGCGGTGCCGACCTGCGCGAGGCTGAGCCCGCGCGAGGTCATCAGCAGCACCATCACCGGCACCGTCAGCCCCGCGGGGAACCACGACAGGAAGCTGACCAGCAGGTAGCGGCGCAGGGCCGCGGAGGCGGAAAGGACATGCCGTAAGGCGGGGTCGGCCGGCGACGCCGGGAGCGACCCGGCGCCGGACGGCGCCGCGAGGGCGTGAGGAGAGGCGTCGCGGGCGGTCATCGGACGAACCCCTTCGTCGGGAAGGCCGAGAGGTGGACGGCGACCCGCTGCGCCTCCGGACGGTCCGCGTCCTGCGCCTCCATCTCCTGGACCATCGCGGTGAAGCGTTCGTACAGCAGCCGCACGGACCCGGGGGTGAGCCGGGCGACGGTGTCGCTCATGCCGGCCACGTCGATCCACTCGGGCCCCCAGGATTCCCGATCGCGCTCGAACGCCTCGCGGGTGGCCGCCTGGACCTGCACCTGGCGGTCGCGCATGAACTCCACCGCGGCCCTGCCCTCCGGGGTGCCGCCGAGCTCCAGCTCACTCCAGGAGGTGTAGCGGTGGACGGACCGCCACCGCCGCTCCCTCGCGTCTCGCTGCTCGGGGTCCTCCTCGACGAAGCCGTACCTGGCAAGCTGGCGCAGGTGGTAGCTGGTCGAGCCGGAGCTCTCCCCGAACCGGGCGGCCAGCTCGGTCGCCGTCGCGGGCCCGTCCACGCGCAGCGCTCCGAGCAGCCGTATCCGCAGGGGATGCGCCACGGCCTTCAGCGTCTGAGGATCTTGGACCTGGTACACGTCGCCTGAAGATTCGCCCATACCGCAAAGATAACTTTGCGAAGGATACTTTGCAAAGGTCTGTTTGTAATCTGGCCCGGCCTGCCTCCGTGAAACTTTCAGCGGCACCGCGACGCCCCCGGCGTCCTGACAGGGACGGTTCTCCTCGCGTGCCGCCCGGCCGGGGGACGTTCGTTGACGCCCGCCCGCGCGGTTGGGAACCATGCGGGCACCTCACCCCGAACCCTTACCTGACTTGGGGAGACGCGTGTTCAGACCATCCCGTCGATGGGGCGTGCCCCTCGCCGTCACCGCCGCGGCCGTACTGGCCGCCTCCGCCCTCGGCGCCCCGGCCGCCGGCGCCGCACGGCGTCACGCCACGACCACGGCCGCCGAGGGGCCGGAGCAGATCGTCAACGGCACCTTCGACAGCGGCACCGACCCCTGGTGGCACACCGCCGACCTCACCTTCGACGCCACCGGCGGGCGGCTGTGCGCCGACGTCCCCGGCGGCACCGTCAACCCGTGGGACGCGATCATCGGCCAGAGCGGCATCGCCCTGGTGAAAGGCGAGACCTACGCCGTGAGCATGTACGGCTCCGCCGACCCGGCGAAGCCCGCCAAGGTGCTGGTGCAGATGCCGGCCGACCCCTACACGGCGTACCTCACCGCCACCCCCCAGCTGGCCCCCGATGGGGGGACCTACTCCTACACGTTCACCTCACCGGTCGACATCTCCGACGCCCAGGTGCAGTTCCAGCTCGGTGGCAGTGCCACGCCGTGGCGGTTCTGCGTGGACGACGTCTCGCTCAAGGGCGGCGCGCCGCCGGACGTCTACAAGCCCGACACCGGCCCCCGCGTCCGGGTGAACCAGGTGGCGTACCTGCCCAAGGGGCCCAAGAACGCCACCGTGGTCACCGACGCCACGACGCCCCTCGCCTGGCGGCTGAAGAACGCCGGTGGCGAGGTCGTGGCGTCCGGCGAGACCACCCCGCGCGGTGTGGACGCCAGCAGCGGCCAGAACGTCCACTCCATCGACTTCAGCGGCTACACCAAGCCGGGATCGGGCTACACCCTCACCGCCGACGGCGAGACGAGCAGGCCGTTCGACATCGGCGCCGACGCCTATGAGCGACTCAGCGTGGACGCGCTGAAGTTCTACTACACCCAGCGCAGCGGCATCGCGATCCAGGACTCCCTGCGGCCCGGCTACGGCAGGCCCGCCGGCCACGCCGGGGTCGCGCCCAACCAGGGCGACACGGCCGTCCCCTGCCAGCCCGGCATCTGCGACTACTCCCTCGACGTGTCGGGAGGCTGGTACGACGCGGGCGACCACGGCAAGTACGTCGTCAACGGCGGAATCTCGGTCGCCCAGCTCATGAGCGAGTTCGAGCGGACCAAGAACGCCGCCACGGCGCACTCGCCGCGCGACGGCGCCCTGGCCATCCCTGAGAGCGGCAACGGCGTCCCCGACATCCTCGACGAGGCTCGCTGGGAGCAGGAGTTCCTGCTGAAGATGCAGGTCCCGGACGGCAGGCCGTACGCCGGCATGGCCCACCACAAGATCCACGACCAGAACTGGACCGGGCTCCCCCTGCTCCCCCACCTGGACCCCCAGAAGCGGGAACTCCACCCGGTGTCCACGGCGGCCACCCTCAACCTGGCGGCCACCGCGGCCCAGGCGGCCCGGCTGTTCGCGCCGTACGACCCGGCGTTCGCGGCCAGGAACCTGACGGCGGCCCGTAAGGCGTGGGCGGCGGCCAAGGCCCACCCCGCCATCCTCGCCTCCCCCTCCGACGGCACCGGCGGCGGCACCTACGACGACGCCGACGTGAGCGACGAGTTCTACTGGGCCGCCGCCGAACTGTTCATCACCACCGGGGAGGAGGAGTTCCGGGACCAGGTGCTGGCCTCGCCCCTGCACACGGCCGACATCTGGGGACCGGGCGGCTTCGACTGGGGCCATGTCGCCCAGCTCGGCCGACTCGACCTCGCCACCGTGCCCAACACCCTGCCGGACCGCGACCGGGTGCGCCGGTCGGTGGTCGAGGGCGCCGACCGGTACCTCGCGACGCTGAACGGCCACCCGTACGGCCTGCCGTACGACCCGCCCACCTATGAGTGGGGATCCAACAACCTGGTGCTCAACAACATGATCGTCATGGCGGCGGCCTACGACATCACCGGCACCCGCGAGTACCGCGACGGCGTGCTCCAGGGCGTCGACTACATCCTCGGCCGCAACGCGCTGAACCAGTCGTACGTCACCGGCTACGGCGAGGTCGCCTCCCACAACCAGCACAGCCGGTTGTACTCCCACCAGCTCGACGCGAGCCTGCCGAACCCGCCCGCGGGCACCCTCGCCGGCGGCCCGAACTCCGGCATTCAGGACCCCACGGCCCAGGCGAAGCTCCAGGGCTGCAAGCCGCAGTTCTGCTACATCGACGACATCAACTCCTGGTCGACCAACGAGCTGGCGATCAACTGGAACTCACCGCTGTCATGGATCTCCGCCTTCGTCGCGGGCCAGGGTGACGGCACCGTCAAGGCCTCCGGCGGGTGCCGCGTCACCTACACCACGCACGGCCAGTGGCCCGGCGGCTTCACCACCCAGGTCACCGTGCACAACACCGGCCAGACGGCGATCGACGGCTGGACCCTGAAGTGGTCGTTCCTCGGCGGTCAGAAGGTGTCGCACTCCTGGAGCACCGACCTCACCCAGACCGGCGCCACGGTCACCGCCAGGAACTTGCCCTGGAACGCCCACCTGGCCCCGGGCGGCTCCGTCACCTTCGGCTTCACCGCCTCGTCCGCCCCCGGCCCCAACCCGCCCCCCGACCTGATCACCCTCGACGGCGCCCCCTGCGCCGGCTGACCAGGAGCAGCGGCCCCCGCCACCGCCCGGACAGACCATCGGCCCACCCCGGTTAAGGTATGCGGCATGATCGAAGCCATCTGGGTGGACGAGGCGGTCACCGAGCTGCGGCCCGACTTCCACGTGCTCGCCGTCGCGGCGTACGGCCTGCGCAACGGGCCGTCCGACGACCGCTCCCGCCGATGGCTGGCCGAGGCGGCGGCGGAGGCCGTGCGGCCCGACCACGAGAAGATCGTCGCCTGGCAGGACGCCTACCGCGCGTTCGGCGCCAAGCCGCAGCGCACCCGCCCGTCGGTGGACGCCCTGGTGCGCCGGATGCCGCCCCCGGAGATCAACCTGGTCGTCGACGCCTACAACAGCGTCAGCATCCGGCACGTCCTGCCCATCGGCGGCGAGGACCTCGCCCACTACGAGGGCACCGCGCGGCTGGTCCGGGCGAAGGGCGACGAGCCGTTCGACGCGATCGACAAGGGCGAGCCGGTGATCGACCACCCCGAGATCGGCGAGGTGATCTGGCGTGACGACCGGAGCGTCACCTGCCGCAGGTGGAACTGGCGGCAGTGCGTGCGCACCCGGATCACCGAGCAGACCGTGGACGCGCTGTTCCTCCTCGAACGGCTGGAGCCGATGACGCTCGCGGAGCTGTCGGCGGCGGGAGACGAGCTGACCGCCCTGCTCGGCGAGATCACCCCCGGCGCGCGCGTCGAGTCGCGCCTCGTGGGGCCGGGCGCCTGACCGCCACCGAGCGCGGGCCACGGCTTGTTCGCGAAAGGCGTAGAGGGACCCCGCCCGGCCCGGTCAGAGAGGCCAAGCCGTAAGGTGAGCATGACCTCACCCCCCGGACGGACTACCCGAGCGTGACCAGTTTGAACGGTCCTGGGATGATCGGGCGGTGAGCCGGTCCGAGAGGGCGCACGCCACCTATTTGGGCGAGTAGCCTTGGACAGGTTCTCTATTCAACAACGCCGATCTGCGGAAGAGGGCGATTTCCGCCGTGTCGTCTGAGTCGTCACGGACAAACCCACTGGCCAACTTCGGTCAGAACGAGTGGCTTGTCGACGAGCTGTATCAGAAGTATCTCCAGGACCCCGAGTCTGTCGACCGTGCCTGGTGGAACTTCTTCGCTGACTACAACCCCGATTCCGGTACGAGCCGCGCGGCCGCCGGCGGGGCCAACGGCGCGACGGCCACCGCCGCTCCCCCGGCTCCCGCCGCACCCCCGGCCCAGCCCGCGCCGGCCAAGGCCGCCGCCACGACGACTCAGGCTCCGAGCCCGCAGGCCGAGAAGGCCAAGCCCGCCGCCTCGACGCCGGCGGGGGCCGAGGAGGTCCGGCTGCGCGGCGCCGCCGCCCGCACCGCGGCCAACATGGACGCGAGCCTCGCGATCCCGACGGCCACCAGCGTGCGGGCCGTGCCGGCGAAGCTGCTCATCGACAACCGCATCGTCATCAACAACCACCTGTCGCGCGGGCGCGGCGGCAAGGTGTCGTTCACCCACATCATCGGCTACGCGATCGTCAAGGCGCTGGCCACGATGCCGGAGATGAACTACTCCTACACCGAGGTCGACGGCAAGCCGACGCTGGTCAAGCCCGAGCACGTCGGTCTCGGTCTCGCCATCGATGTGCAGAAGGGCGACGGCAGCCGTCAGCTCCTCGTGCCCTCGATCAAGAGCGCCGAGACGCTCGACTTCCGCCAGTTCTGGAGCGCCTACGAGGACATCGTCCGCAAGGCCCGCAGCGGCAAGCTGGGCGTCGACGACTTCGCGGGCACCTCGATCAGCCTCACCAACCCCGGCACGATCGGCACCGTCCACTCGGTCCCGCGCCTGATGCCGGGCCAGGGCGCGATCATCGGCGTCGGCGCCATGGAGTACCCCGCCGAATATCAGGGCGCCTCCCCCGAGACGCTCAACCGGCTCGCGGTCAGCAAGGTCATGACGCTGACCAGCACCTACGACCACCGCATCATCCAGGGCGCGCAGTCCGGCGACTTCCTCCGCATCATCCACCGGCTGCTGCTGGGCGAGGACGGCTTCTACGACGAGATCTTCCAGGCGCTGCGCATCCCCTACGAGCCGGTGCGCTGGGTGCAGGACATCTCGGCCACCCACGACGACGACGTGGCCAAGTCCGCCCGCGTCATCGAGCTGATCCACGCCTACCGCGTGCGCGGCCACCTCATGGCCGACACCGACCCGCTCGAGTACAACCAGCGCAAGCACCCCGACCTCGACATCAAGTCCCACGGCCTCACCCTGTGGGACCTCGAGCGCGAGTTCGCCACCGGCGGTTTCGGCGGCAAGCCGCTGATGAAGCTCCGCGACATCCTCGGCGTCCTGCGCGACTCCTACTGCCGCACCGTCGGCATCGAGTACATGCACATCCAGAACCCCGAGGAGCGGGCCTGGATCCAGGAGCGGGTCGAGAAGCCCCACGCCAAGCCGACGCGCGAGGAGCAGCTCAACATCCTGCGCAGGCTCAACACCTCCGAGGCGTTCGAGACCTTCCTGCAGACCAAGTACGTCGGGCAGAAGCGCTTCTCCCTCGAGGGCGGCGAGTCGCTGATCCCGCTGCTCGACTCGGTGATCTCCGCGGCCGCCGACGAGCAGCTCGACGAGGTCGTCATCGGCATGGCCCACCGCGGCCGCCTCAACGTCCTGGCCAACATCGTCGGCAAGTCGTACGCCCAGGTGTTCGGCGAGTTCGAGGGCAACATCGACCCCCGCAGCGCCCACGGCTCGGGTGACGTGAAGTACCACCTCGGCGCCTCCGGCGACTTCGCCACCTCGACCGGCCGGAAGATCACCACCTCGGTCGTGGCCAACCCCTCGCACCTCGAGGCGGTCGACCCGGTCCTCGAGGGCGTCGTGCGCGCCAAGCAGGACCTCCTGGAGCGCGGCGAAGAGGGCTTCACCGTCCTGCCCGTGCTCGTCCACGGCGACGCCGCCTTCGCGGGCCAGGGCGTGGTGGCCGAGACGCTGCACCTGTCGCAGCTGCGCGGCTACCGCACCGGCGGCACCGTGCACGTCGTGGTCAACAACCAGGTCGGCTTCACCACCTCCCCGGCCTCCTCGCGTTCCAGCGTGTACGCCACCGACGTCGCGCGCATGATCCAGGCGCCGATCTTCCACGTCAACGGTGACGACCCCGAGGCCGTCGTCCGGGTGGGCCGGCTCGCCTACGAGTACCGCCAGGCGTTCCGCAAGGACGTCGTGATCGACCTCGTCTGCTACCGCCGTCGCGGCCACAACGAGACCGACAACCCCAGCTTCACCCAGCCCCTGATGTACGACCTGATCGACGCCAAGCGCTCGATCCGCAAGCTGTACACCGAGGCGCTGATCGGCCGGGGCGACATCACGGTCGAGGAGGCCGAGCAGGCGCTGCGCGACTACCAGGAGCAGCTCGAGCGGGCCTTCACCGAGACCCGTGAGGCGGCCAAGAAGCCCCTGGAGCCGGGCGCCGTCGTCAAGCCGGCCGCGGGCGAGATCGTCCCGTGGTCCCACAGCGACACGCCGACGGCGATCACCGAGGAGACCATCAAGCGGGTCGTGGAGACGCAGCTCACGCTGCCCGAGGGCTTCACGGTGCACCCGCGTCTGGCCCCGCTGCTCCAGCGCCGCGGCCAGATGGTCACCGAGGACGCCATCGACTGGGCCATGGGCGAGACCCTCGCCTTCGGCTCGCTGCTGATCGACGGCCACCCGGTGCGCCTGGTCGGGCAGGACTCCCGCCGCGGCACCTTCGGCCAGCGCCACGCCGTGCTGGTCGACCGCGTCACCGGCGAGGACCACACCCCGCTCAAGGCCTTCAACCAGGGCACCACGAAGTTCTACGTCTACGACTCCCTGCTGTCGGAGTTCGCGGCGATGGGCTTCGAGTACGGCTACAGCGTCGTGCGCCCGGACGCCCTGGTGGCCTGGGAGGCCCAGTTCGGCGACTTCGCCAACGGCGCACAGTCGATCATCGACGAGTTCATCTCGTCGGGCGAGCAGAAGTGGGGCCAGCGCTCCTCGGTCGTGCTGCTGCTGCCGCACGGCTACGAGGGCCAGGGGCCTGACCACTCCTCCGCCCGCATCGAGCGGTTCCTCCAGATCTGCGCCCTCGACAACATGACGGTCGTGCAGCCGACCACCCCGGCGAACTACTTCCACCTGCTGCGCTGGCAGGTGCTGTCGAACCGCCACCGGCCGCTGGTCGTCTTCACGCCGAAGTCCCTGCTGCGTCTGAAGGCGGCGGCCTCGGCGACGGCCGAGTTCACCTCCGGGGCGTTCCAGCCGGTCCTCGGCGACTCCACGGTCAACCCGTCGAGCGTCCGCCGGGTGCTGCTCACCTCCGGCAGGGTCTACTACGACCTGGCGGCGGCGCGCGAGAAGAACCAGCACAACGACGTCGCGATCGTGCGTCTCGAGCGGCTCTACCCGTTCCCCGCCGAGGAGCTGCGGGCCGAGCTGTCCCGGTACGGCGCCGACACCGAGCTGGTCTGGGTGCAGGACGAGCCGATCAACATGGGCCCGTGGCCGTACCTCACGCTGAAGCTCACCGAGGACCCCGGCCTGCTCGGGGGACGCGGGCTGCGGCGGGTGTCGCGTCCGGCGAACTCCTCGCCGGCGACCGGCTCCCACGCCGCTCACGACGCGGAGCTGGAGCACATCATCACCCAGAGCTTCGCCTAGTGCCGTAGTAAGGAAGTCCCCCACAGGCGGTTCTGTGGGGGACTTCGTCATATGTCCTGCATGTCATGGAGTTGCGATGTATTTCACCGACAGGGGTATCGAGGAGCTTGTCGAGCGGCGCGGCGACGAGGAGGTCGGCATCGTCTGGCTGGCAGAGCGCCTGCGCGAGTTCGTCGACCTGAACCCCGAGTTCGAGACGCCCGTGGAGCGCCTGGCCACGTGGCTGGCCCGTCTGGACGACGAGGACGACTGACCGCACCTCCTTCACTCGGACAGACGCGATACATCTTGACTTTGGTCGTACGCGATATATCGTGTCTGTGAAAGGTGTGCCAAGGACAGCCATCGAAGGGCGGGGCCATGCCGACGTGGACGATCGAGAAACCCGAGCAGCTGACGTTCGACTCCGTGAGCGCCCTGAGCGTGCGCATCGTGGCGGGACGCCTCGCCGTCCTGGCGAGCGAGGGCCCGCCGTGCCTGGAGGTGACGGACATCGGGACACCACCGCTGCTGGTGGAGCAGGACGAGAACGGCCGGCTCACCGTCGCGTACAAGGACCTCACCTGGGACGGCATCCTCGGCTGGCTGCGCCCGGGCAGCCGGGCCACCACGCTGACACTGACGGTGCCGAAGGACTGCCCCGTGCAGGCCGGCGTGATCTCCGCCTCGGCGGTCGTCGCCGGGTTCGAGAACCGCACCAGCGTCAAGAGCGTCTCCGGCGAGATCGTCCTCGACGGGGTGAGCGGCGAGGTCGAGGCCGAGACGGTGTCCGGCGCCCTCGAGAGCCGAGGGCTGGCCGGTGACCTCTCCTTCACCAGTGTGGCCGGGGAGTTCACCGTCGCGGGCGGCACCCCGCGCCGGCTCCGGGCCAACACCGTGTCCGGTCGTATCACCGCCGACCTGGAGCTCCCGCCCACCGGGCACGTCACCCTGCACAGCGTGTCCGGCGCCATCGTCGTACGCCTGCCGCACTCGGTCGACACCGACGTGTCGCTGCACTCGACGTCCGGCCGGGTGCGCACCTCCTTCCCCGGCCTCGACACCTCCACGCGGCCGGGAGCCAAGGCAGTGGTCGGCCGGATCGGCGGCGGCATGGCGAGCCTGTCCGCCACCACCATCTCGGCTGACGTGACGCTTCTGAGGAGAGAACAGTGAGCCCGGTTTTCGCCCACGGACGGCTACGGCTGTACCTGCTCAAACTGCTGGAGGAGAGCCCACGGCACGGCTACGAGGTGATCCGTCTCCTGCAGGACCGCTTCCTCGGCGTGTACTCCCCCTCACCCGGCACGATCTACCCTCGCCTCGCCCGGCTGGAGGAGGAAGGCCTGGTGACCCACGAGGTGGTGGAGGGCAAGAAGGTCTTCACGATCACCGAGAAGGGCCGCGCGGAGCTGGCCGCCCGTGCGGACGAGCTCGCCGATCTCGAACAGGAGATCTCGCAGTCGGTCCGCGACATCGCGCGCGAGGTCAAGGAGGACGTACGCGACACGGTGCGCTCACTGCGCGAGGAGCTCACCCAGATGGCCCGCGACGTCCGCCACACCGAGGCGGACGAGCGCCACCAGGCGAGGGAGAGCCACCGCGCCGCCGGCGAGGACTACCGCCGCGCCTGGCGCGAGCAGAAGCAGGCCTGGCAGGAGCAGAAGCAGGAGTTCCAGCGCCAGAAGCGCAAGTGGAAGGAAGAGACCGAGCGCTGGAAGCACGACTGGATGCGCGGTATGTGGGGCGGCAGCTGGCAGGGCCACGGCTCCCGCGACCGCGACGAGGCGCTCGGGCAGATGCTGGCCGAGTTCGTGGAGGAGATCCGCACGGCCGCGGCCACGTCCGCGGTCACCGAGGAGGCCCTCGCGGCCGCTCATGACGCCCTGTACGAGGCCGCCGTCCGCATCCGCTCGGCCCTGCGATGATGACCCTCTACGGCGGCCTCCGCCCACCCCTGCTCAGACTGCCCCACCCCCGCCCCGCGCCGGCAGCCGAGCAGACACCCCCCACCCCACCAGAAACCAAACCGAACCTCCTCCCCTCTCCGAAGTCCGAGCCCCCTTCGGAAGGCGAGCAGACCCGCCTGCCCCTTCCGAAACCCCTGCCTCCTTCGGAAGCCGAGCCCCCTTCGGAAGGCGAGCAGACACGCCTGCCCCTTCCGAAGCCTCTGCCTTCTTCGGAAGTCGAGCCGACTCCCCTGCCTTCTTCGGAAGCCAAGCCGACTCCCCTGCCTTCTTCGGAAGCCAAGCCGACACCCCTGCCTTCCTCGGAAGCCGAGCCGAAGCCTCTGCCCCACCAGAAGCCGAGCCGACACCCGTGACCCCTCCGAAAGCCGAGCCGACACGCTCCGCCCACCGGCCGCGACCGGCGACCTCGGCGTGGAAGCGGCGGACGGCCGCCCTTCCGCCGGCCCTGGACGATCTCCTGACAACCCCCGCCCGCCTCATCGCCCATTAGCGACCTTCCACCACGCTCCCCCACCCCTCGGCCCGCCAACGCCAGGCCAGGTCACCCCCCCGCCCTCGAACACCGCCACCCGCCCCAGCGCCCCCCATCCCCACGCCGCGAGTGACGCAAGAGAACCAGTTCCACCAACCAGCCACCTCGCCGGGCAACACCCGACACCGTGACCGCAGGCCAGAAACAAGGCCCTCCGTCCGGCAACACCCCCCCAGCCCGGCACCACGACCGCACGTCAGGAACAGGCCCTCCGTCCAGCAACACCCCAGCCCGGCACCATGACCGCACGTCAGGAACAGGCCCTCCGTCCAGCAACACCCCAGCCCGGCACCACGACCGCGAGACCGAGGACCAGGGCCGCCGACCGGCCACCCCTCCGGGCAGCGCCTCCACCCCCGCCCCCATCCGGCGCCGCGTCGGCGAGACGGGGGTACGGCGGTACCGGCGCCGTCCTACGGCGGGCGGCGCCGGTATTCGGGTGAGGCGAGGCTCAGCGGCCGGCGGCCGGCTCGGTGAAGACGATCTTGCCGAAGATCTCGCCCTCGTGCATCGCCGCGAACCCGTCGGCGGCCTGGGTCAGCGGCATCACCCGGTCTATCACTGGACGTACGCCCGTCTGCTCGAGGAACGTGGCGAGCCGGCCGAGCTGGTCACGCGTCCCCATCGTGGAACCCACCACCGACAGCTGCAGGAAGAAGACCCGGTTCAGGTCGGCGGGAGGGACCGCTCCGCTCGTGGCGCCGGAGACCACGATCCTTCCGCCCGGCCGCAGTGACTTCAGCGAATGATCCCAGGTGGCCTGCCCCACGGTCTCCATGACGGCGTCCACCCGCTCGGGAAGCCTGGCCCCCGGCGCGAACGCCTGGTCGGCGCCGAGTTCGAGCGCACGCGCCCGCTTCTCCTCCGACCGGCTCGTCGCCCAGACGCGGTAGCCGCCCGCCCGCCCGAGGGCGATGAGCGCGGTGGCCACCCCACCCCCGGCCCCCTGGACCAGTACGGTCGACCCGGGCTCCAGTCCCGCCTTCTCGAAGAGCATGCGGTACGCGGTCAGCCACGCCGTCGGCAGGCACGCCGCCTCCTCGAACGACAGCGCGGCCGGCTTGGGAACGAGGTTCCCCCGCGGCACCCCCACCTTCTCGGCGAACGTGCCGTCGTGAACCTCCGACAGCAGCGATCGCTTGGGGTCGAGGGTCTCGTCCCCCTGAACCGGCGTGCCGATGACGGAGTGGACGATGACCTCGTTGCCGTCCTCGTCGACCCCCGCCGCGTCACAGCCGAGGACGATCGGCAGGCGGTCCTGGCGGATGCCGACGCCCTTCAGCGTCCAGAGGTCGTGATGGTTGAGGGCCGCGGCCTTGACGGTCACCGTGGTCCACCCGTCGGGGAGCTTCGGCTCGGGATGCTCGCCGAGCGTGAGCCCGGCGAGAGGGTTGTCGGGATCGGTACGTGTGCACGTTACGGCGAACATGCCGGAACCCTATCCCCGCCCCGCCCGGAGCGATCAGAGCCACCCCTCGCCGTCCGCCGCCTCGGCAGGAATGCCGCGGTTCACCGACGCGTAGATTCCCCCGGAAAATACGCTTACCCCCCAATTCGCACCTAATCCACTAAGCGCGCATACACCTTTCAAGCCCATCGATCCCCCATCTTCGGCGGTTGCCGAATAAAGCGGCAATCCCCCCTGAACCGCGATGCGAATCAGACCGCGACACGCCCACCGGGGCCGAAGTCGGCCCAGCGAACCCGACCAACCCGGACACGGAGCCTCACAGACCAGACACCCCGCCCCACCAGCACAAACAGGGACTTCACGGCCGACACACCCCGTCCCCTCCGGCCCGATTTATCACGACAAACCACTAAGTAGTCACCTTATATTTTTTGCAATTAACTCGCCGGTTACGCGAATCTCCCGCATGTCGGACAACGGTATTGAGGCGGACGATGAGTAGTGTCTGTCATGCAGGTGCGCCAGCATCGAGGTGCTCCTTTACCTTGAACTGCAAAAAGAAAAGGACCGCTTTAATGATAGACGTCGGTCACCATCGGTCTCTACAACGTAATGTCGGTCGTTCATGCCTCACGGCAGGTCTCACGGGCGCTCTCGCCATGGGCGTACTCCTCGCGGCTCCGGGCAGCGCGCACGCGATGGTCGCGCAGGTGAAGGCCGCGACCCTGCTTCCGGGCGCGCCCGTCAAGCCGGGATTCGCCGTCACCGTGCGGCGGGTCGCCTTCATGACCACCACCACGCTCACCGGAGCCCCGAACCCATCCCGTGTCGGCGAGTCCGTCACGTTCGTCGCCACGGTGGTACCCAACGGCACGACGATCCTGCCCACCGGCTCGGTGGTCTTCCGCGAAGGGACGAGGACGCTCGGCACCACCGCCCTCGAAGGAACCGGCCAGGCGACCTTCTCGACCTCCAGCCTGACGCCCGGGAGCCACTCCATCACCGCGGAGTTCCAGCCGGGCATCCCGGCCTCCTTCTCCGGCAGCACCTCCGCGCCCGTCGTCCAGACGGTCGAGAACAAGGACGAGGACTGGAAGAAGAAGGCCGACGAGGAGAAGAAGAAGCACGACGAGTGGCTGAAGAAGGAGGAGGAAGAGAAGAAGAAGCACGAGGACTGGAAGAAGAAGGCCGACGAGGAGAAGAAGAAGCACGACGACTGGGTGAAGAAGGAGGAGGAGAAGAAGAAGCAGGCCAAGAAGGACGGCGTCAAGAAGGACGACGACGAGAAGGAAGACGACGAGAGCAGCCAGCCGGTCTTCAGCCACGACGACAACGACGACGATGACGAGGACGACGACCTCGCCCGTCGCTGCCGCCACTTCCGGCACCACCACAACAACGAGGAACTCGGCGACAGCGAGCACGAGCGTCGGGACGACCTCCGTCGGCGGTGCAACGAGTGGTGGCACCGCAACAACGACTTCTTCACCGTCATCAACAACGCCCAGCGTCGCCACATCGAGGGCAGCCACAGCCACGGCGGCGGCCACCACCACGGCTACTGGGACCACCGGCGCCACCACTGGTACCCGGAGCACTACGAGCACCACGAGAAGCCGTACTACCACCACAAGAAGAAGCACTACGTCAAGCCGAAGCCGGTCGTGAAGCACTTCGCCGTGACAGGTTGATCAGCTGCTCCGGCATCGCCACGGGCCCGCCCATCCGTCCGTTGCGGGCGGGCCCGTCAGGATCACGTGTGCTCGACGCCCTGAAGCAGGGCGGCCGGCGCCGCCGATCCTGACGACGGCGATCGCGGCACTCCCGGCTCTCGCCACCAGAAGCGGAGCCGGATCCTCCCCCCGCACCAACTCCTCGCGCCCGCCAGGACCGGCCGCCACGGCCGGCCTCCTGCCGCCACGCCGCCCCGGGCCTCAACCGGCCCCGGCACTCCCCCGCCCACCTCAAGCCGAACGTTTCCGACGTGCTCGGTGAACGCGGTACTGCTGTCGCCCTGGCACGCCGCCGCCACAGCTGCCGTCCTGGAACGCTGAACCACCCGCTCATCCGTCACAGGCAGGCCGGCCCCGTCCCCTCCGCTTCGCCCTGCCCACCCGATGATCATCCCTCGAACCACTTGGCCGACCTCTACCACCCCTCCGACCGCGACACGCATCAGCCAGTACTTCCGGGGGTCCCATGTTCGTTCGTCGCCGACCCACAGCCACCACCTTCACCATCGTCGCGGCGCTCGCCGCACTGATCGCGGGCCTCGCGATCCTCGTCGTGTTCACCAACAGGAAGGTGGACCGCGAACTGGCCAAGCCGCCCGCGGCCGCGCCGGCCAAGCCCATCAAGCCCGTCAAACTCACCGCCAAGCAGCTCGCGGCCCTTCCCCGTACGACCACCTGGACCAAGATCACGAAAGCCGGGCTGGACTCGCCGCCGTTCGCCGGCAGTGACGGACTGGTCCTCCATCCGCGCACCGCCAAGGTCGTCTACACCGAACCCGGCGGCCCGGCCATCGCGGTCGTACCGACCACCCAGTTGGACAACCCCACCTGGCTGCCGGTGATCGAGACCCGGCCGGAGTGGGCCCGGGTGCTCCTGCCCAGCCGTCCCAACGGCTCCACAGGCTGGATCCACACCGGCGACGGCAAGACGAAGGAGTCCCACAGCCCGTACGAGGTACACATCGACCTCAGCGCGCGACGCCTCACCCTCCTCAAGGACGGCAAGGAGACGGGATCCTGGCGTGTCGCCATCGGCACGAAGGAGACGCCGACCCCGGTCGGCCGCACCTTCCTCCTCGCCTCCCTGACTCCGCCCGAGGTCACCTACAGCCCGATCATCCTGCCGCTCGGCATGCACTCGGACGCGCTGCAGTCCTACGACGGCGGCCCTGCCACGGTGGGCCTGCACGGCTGGCCGGACAAGAGCGTCTTCGGCCACGCGGTGTCCCACGGCTGCGTCCGCATACCGCAGGAGGCACTCAACGCCCTCTCCCGCATCCCACTGGGCACCTTGATCATCATCACGAAGTGACCGCCCCGAAGCACCCCATCAACACCAGACCACCCTGATCACCATCACCAAGCGACCGCCCCGAGGAACCTCAACACGACGCCGGCTCCTTCTCCCCGCCCAGGTTCAGTGCCTTCTTGTCGGCGCCGCGTCGGCGAGAGGTGGTACGGCGAATCCGGCGCCGCCGTACGGCGGGCAACTCGGTGAACCGCCGCGGACACCTCATCGAGAGGCGAACGATCGTCCTGCCGGAGCACAAGAAAGAGGACTGCGACCAGGACGGCTCAGGAGACGGGATCGGAGACGGCCCGGCGGTAGGCGCCGGGCGTCACTCCGAAGCACCGCGTGAACCACCGGGTGAGATGGCTCTGGTCCGTGAACCCGGTGACCGCGGCCACCTCCGCCGCCGACCGCCCCTCGGCGAGCAGCCGCCGCGCGGCCCGCAGCCGTAGCTGCCGCTGGTAGTCGCTCGGCGCCATGCCGTACGTCGCATGGAAGGAGCGGTACACGGCGAACCGGCTCCGCCCGGCGGCCGCGGCCAGGTCGCCGGCGGAGATTCCGCCGTCGTCGCCGTCGTGCAGCATCTCGCGTACGACCTGCGCGGTGGCCCGGTCCGAACGCGCCGGCCCCGCCGGGAATCCCGCGGGCATGCGAGTCCCCGGCACCCGGTGGCTCGCGTGCCCGACCAGGTCCAGCACGACGGAATCGAGCAGTTCGTCCCTGCGCAAGGGCGTCGCCTCGCCGAGCAACGCTTCGTGCAACCCCCGGAGCCTGCCGGCCAGCCGGCGATCGGCCACGACCGGATCGGCGAAGAGCGGCAGCCCCACCGGCCGTCCCGCCGCGTCCTTGAGCACGTCGGCCAGCAGCTCGGGCCCCAGGTGCAGCATCCGATACGTGAAGCCGGCGCCGTTCGTCGCGTGCCCGTCGTGGGGATCATCCGGGTTGAACGCCATCACCATGCCGGCGGCACTCGTATGAGCGGCACCTCGGCAGGTGAAACTCTGCGCCCCCTCCTCGGTGAACCCGAAGGAGTACGTCTCGTGGCTGTGCCGGTGGTAGACGTGCCGCTCGAAGTGCGCGTGCATCGCCTCAAGCGGCCGGTCCGGGGAACGCCAGTAGTTGGACCAGTCAGCCATACCCGCCAGTCTGCCAAACCCCGGCCGACCAGGCGAAGAGCGTTGACAAAAACCCGAGCCGGCCAGGGACCGGGCGAAACGGACTCAGGAGGCGGCCCACCCCTGAGCGCTGAGCCCGGGAACCCGGGCTCACCGGATCAGGAGGCGTCTTCCTCGTTCCGGTACACGGTCCCCGGCTCCCCGTTGTCCCGCTTCCACTCGACCACCAGTTCGTCCTTGGCGCCGAAGCGAACAAGGTGACGGCCGACGACATCCTCCAGCCGCTCGAGGTTCTCGGCATCCCCCTCGACGGCCAGCAGCAGAGCACCGGGCTCGGCGGTGAGCGTTCCCGTACCGACCTGGAACGCCAACCGCCCCTCACCGGCCTCTTCGTCCCACACGGCCTCGACACGACGGCCCAGGTGAGAGGCGAGCTGCTTGGCGTAACGGTGCGGACGATCAGTGGCGACACGTGCTTCAGAACGAGCCATCATCTCTCCAGACTGGGACTGCTCTTCGGATCAGGCGATCAGTTCAACGCTATCCCGAACCCCGCCCTTCCTGGCGCACCCCCTGAACCCGCCCTTCCCGGGTGATCCCCCGAACTCGCCCTCCTCGGACCACGCCCCTGAACCCACCCTTCCAGGGTGATCCCCTTGAACCCGCCCTCCTCGGACCATCCCCCGAACTCGCCCTCCCCAGCACCCTGTTGAACGAGAAGCACCACCCCACGAAGCTGTGCGCCGCTACCTCCCCGCACCGCCGTACAAGACAGCCCTCCCCGCACCCCGCCAAGCTGCGTATATGCGTTTCGACACGAAGATCGGCATCGTCGTCCGGGAGGACCTGGCCGTCTGGCAGAAGCTCAACGTGACCGCTTTCCTGGCCAGCGCCATCGCGGCAGGAGCCGAGGACATCATCGGCAAGCCGTACGAGGACGCCTCCGGCACCGCCTACCTCGCGATGTTCCGCCAGCCGGTACTCATCTACGCCGCCGACGCCGAGGCCCTGACCCGCACGCATTCCCGCGCCGTGAGCCGCGGCCTGCCGACAGCGGTCTACATCGAGGAGATGTTCAAAACCGGCCACGACGACGACAACCGCGCCGCCGTGGCGGCCGTCCCCGCCGACGAACTCCCCCTGGTCGGTCTGGCCGTCTACGGCCCCCGCAACCAGATCGACAAAACCCTCAAGGGCCTCCCGCTCCACCCCTGAACCTGTCCGACGAGGGGCACCGGACGACGCCGGTGTCCCTCGTCCCATGTCCGGGCATGACCCGGGGAGGAGGCCGGCACCATGACCGACGCCCGGGCGATCCGTGACAGGTACACCGCCGCGTTCAACGCACACGACATGCACGAACTGCTGCGCACCGTCAGCCCGACCGGGGTGACGGTCAGCCCGGAAGGTGTGTCACAGGGCCGCGAGGAGCTCGCCTCGTACATAGGCGAGTTCTGGGAGGCCTTCCCTGACGTCCGCGCGGTGATCGTGGAGTCCTACGACGCGGGCGACGTGACGATCGACGAACTCCTGATGGTGGGAACCCACCAGGGCCCCTACACGATGCCCGACGGCCGCATAATCCCACCCACGGGCCGCCCCCTCTCCCTGCGCGGCTGCTACATCTGCACAGTGGAGAACGGCCTGATCGAAAGCCTCCGCCTCTACTTCGACCAGCTACAACTCCTCACCCAACTCGGCCACCCAACCGGCTGAACCTTCCAGGAGCCATACGCCTCACGGCGAACCTGCGCGTGGCAGCCGAACCCACCGCTGCATCGGCAGGAAGGCAAGTGACTCAAGATCACCGAAGCCCCTACCAAGCGACCCTGGCTGCCGCCCCCTTAGGCTGAAGTAGCCAAGTCGGTAGCACCCTCGGTAGCATAGATGGTATGAAGCTGAGTGTGAGCCTTCCCGACGAGGACATTGCAATCCTCGATGAAGCCATCGAGCGCGGTGAGGCGTCTTCACGTTCCGCTGCCATCCACACCGCGATCCAGTTGCTTCGCAGAGCGGACCTGGAAGACAGCTACGCCTCTGCTTTCGCCGAGTGGGACGAGAGCGGAGACGCCGCCCTATGGTCGTCCACGACCAGCGACGGCCTCACAGACAGCGGGCCCCGCTAGTCATCTCATCGACATGGAAGCCGGACGCCTGGTCGCGGACAGCCTGAGGCTGTGCCGATCTCGGCCTCCAGCAGCATTCACCGTAGAAGGGAACTCCGTGCGACGCGGCGACATCCACTGGGTCGACTTCGAACCCGTCAAGGGTTCCGAAGCGAACAAGACCCGGCCCGCAGTGATCGTCAGCAACGACGCCGCCAACCGCGCCGCCGCCCGCAACGGACGGGGAGTCGTCACGGTCGTCCCCATAACGTCTAACATCGAACGAGTCTTCTCGTTCCAGGTCCTCCTCCACGCCGACGAGTGCGGCCTCCCCGTCGACTCTAAAGCCCAAGCCGAGCAACTCCGCGCCGTCGCCGTAAACCGCCTCGGCTCTCGCATCGGCAGCCTGACCCCCAAGACCTTGAAAAAACTGGACAACGCCCTCCGCGTCCACCTCGCCCTTTGACGACACCCTCGCAGAACCCCGCTGCGAGATCGACGGGCAAGACTCCCTATCTCAGGCCCTTCCAACCTCCACGGACCCAGGACATAGTTGATCACCTAGGCTGCGGCATAGAGTCGGGAAAAATCAACAAGTTCCGTGTCGACTCCTGTCAGCCAAGCGTCTGAGCGCATCGGTGAATCCGGATCTCGAGAAGAGCAGAAGCTTAGGCGGGTTCTCTACCTTCTCTGCGGCAAGCAGACCACGGATGTGCTCCAGACGCTCAAGAGCGGTCACGTCAACGCGCTTGGCCGTCGGCTTCACCTCACCGATGGTCGTAACGCGATCAGAGGCGAACGGACGCTCTTCCAGCACGACCACATCCAACTCATGCCCGTTCTTACAGGCGCGGCAGGCAAGCGTCGCTTGCGGGACGCGCCCGGCTACTCCTCCGACCGTCTCGACCGACGCCTCTTCAGCACACCACTGCCGGGCCGGACACCTCAGCACTCGGCAGAGCCGTATCGTGACCTCCGCTCTGGTGTCACAACCGATCCGGGCCCTTTACGTTCTGCGACACGAGACCTTCAAGGCCGCCCTCGACCAGATCTCACTGGCCCGGCGGCTCGTCGAGGAAGCCCTTGCCGGCCACCCGGCAGCCGAGGTCGCCATCCTGCTGGTATCGGAGTTGACAGCCAACTCGGTGCAGCACAGCGGATCAACATCCTTCACCGTTGTGATCGCCATAACGAGTGACCACTCCATCCACGTCAACGTAATCGACGACGGGTACGATGGCCTCCCGCAGCTGCTTTACGGCGAATTTGAGGACGAGCACGGCTGCGGCATCCGATTCGTTGACCAGTTCGCGAAGCGCTGGGGCGTCACCCGCGAACGGGCGGTAGGAATGGCTATCTGGTTCGCACTTGAGACAGAAGCAAGCCATCCCGCCGGAATCAATCCTTGCGCTCCCACATACCTAAAGCCATCGCTCCAAGCATTAAGCAAATTCCCGCAAGGGCGAGCACAATCATACTTAGCTGATCTCGAATCGATGCGGTTGTCGCCGACACGAGAACGCTGAATGAAACGACTATAATGGAGACAGCAAAAAGGATTCGCGATCTTTTCATAATCGCACCTCCTCCCACTTCCAACCGTAGCTTTCCGATCACTTGATAGCGAGCACCGAGTTTCGAAATACCATGGCCGCCGCTCTTCCTTGTCAGCCAGAGCGGCGGCCATCGATCCTCACCGCGCTTCAGCAGCTGAACCCGACAGTCAGCCGTGAATCCTCCACTGCAGTGTACGGCAGGTCAGAAGTACCAACGATAGCCGTACACATCCCACCACTGGGACTCGAACCTGTTCTCGTAGGGCTTGAGCTTCTTGGTAGAAAAGGCCAGCGTTGCCCTAGCCATTACTTTTTGCTTGATGGCGTTTATATTACACCAGTTGCATTCCGATTTGATTTCGTCGGCGTCATAGGAGACGGTTTTTTGTCCCGCAGGGCCGACGAAACTGGCTTCGCTGGCGGCGCTACACTCGTTCGGGCTGGTAAGGCCAAGCTCCTTTCCGCTCGGCGTTACAGTCAAACCCCACCCTAGACTGTCGAAACAAAAGGCGGTCTGGATCTCCACATTCGATTTTTTGATAAGGTAGGAGTTTTTTTGCTTTTACGAAACTTAGTGCCGTAGACAAGACTTCCCCAGGCCTCGGCGCCGTCGATGGTGAAACTTGTCGTCGGAAGCCAATTTTTTGGATCAGCCGTGTCGAGCGGTTTATAGTAGAATAAAAAGCAGGCATCCAGGCGAACACCTTTTACGGGATACTTTGTCTTGTCGCACCCTCCTACTGCTTTATGACCGCTACTGCTACCCGGATACGTCCCTCCGTACCCAGATTCCGCATCATCGAAGAAATCGTCTGAATCCTCATACAGCTGGTCGCCGTCGATAACACCATCAAGGTCGCCGCACTGACGGAACCTGAATATGATGTTCGTTGATCGGCTATCTTTTTTGCTGTCGGTAGCGCCAGCCGGATCTACCCATTCTATTTGACGTGTTCGATCAACGGTCGCGTTGACGAGAACTTGACCACCTACCGTCTCTTGCGCCACGACATCATGTACCTGAACGGCGGCGTTCTTCTGGTTGACGTGACTCGATTCCATCTTCTGCGCAGCCGTCACGATCGGCCTGTTGATGAGTGCTAGCTGTGCGGCGATGGGGCCACTTGGTTCAGCTGCCGGCAGATCCCAGACATTCGGGGCCCTATGTTCAAGGACAACGTTTTGGGCCTCGAAGTAGGCCCTTATGGTGTTCGCATAGGATTCCTTATTGCAATCTTGCGAAGAATCGGCAGGCCGATCGATTGGGATCGTAAGTGCTCGCGGAGAGACCGAGGCGGCCTCCCATTCGCCCGGGGCGATGCGAGTCCTGGCTCGAACTCTGATCGTATAGATCGAACCGTTCGTCAACTCAGCAATTGACGTCGAAGTCGAGGCCGTTTCCAGAGCGCGAAGCACATGCCCCCCAGCATCAAGCACCTCGATGTCGTACGAGTCTATTAGGACGTTCCCTCCGCTACTCTCAGGAACCCCCCAACTTACCGTAGCCCCTCCGTCACCAGGAGCCGTCGAAAGGTTGAGCACTTTGCTTGGAGGGCCGGGCTGAGCATAGGCCAGCGAAAGAGACGGCCGATTCAGTGCAGAAGGATCACCGAAGATAACCGGACCTTCTCGGTTTGACGTCACTAGCAGCCACGCGTATTCGTATCCGGCGATGTCGGCAATGGGTGAGGTGATGGGCATTTGGAAGCCCTCATCATCGACTTCCGCTGCAAGGTCCGATCCTCTTGTCTCCGAGGTCACCTCACCCCGCAAGGGCTTCACATTGATAATGGTATCCGCGGCACATGAACCTGCAGGGCAGGTAGGAGTACCGAGATTCAGGAGTGCCTCGGATACTTGTGCTCCGTCAGGAAGCTCACCAAGCCGGAAGCCGATTACCATGGCCGTCTGGTCGGTTCCAGTGCCGCTCACTTGCATGATGTCTGTGTCAGTGACGACGCAAGGACTACCGTTGCAGGCGGTCGGGCCGGTCTTCGCGGCCTTGATGACGAAGCTGTCCCTACTCAAGGTGAGGTGTCGAACATCTCCGATGGGATCTGCTGGTGGCGTCCCCGGAGTGGCAAAGCTTACTGCGTTCGTTTTGGCCGTGCAGATTTCTTCCACGCATGCCTGCATCTGCCATTTGTAGATAGTACCTGGCTGGACCGTATCAGCAGGAAGCTGGAACGATGCGCGCTCACCGCCCTTCACATCCCGCTTTCCGAGGGGGATTGAACCGATAGGGGCGCCGGTGCCGTCGTACAGGTAGTACTTGGCTACCACCGGGCCGCCGGAGGGGCGGTTGACCATTCCCGAGAGGATCGGCTGGGTTGGGTCCGCCATGCCGGTCTCGGTGTCGGTCGGCAGGTAGGGGGCGTCGGTGGTGATTCGGTAGTAGGGGGACTCGCTGCAGGTGATGGGGGTTACGCCGTTCAGGCAGGCCTTGACGGAGACCTTGAAGCTGTCGACGTTGCTGACGTCGTAGGTCTTGGTCGCGGACTGGCCGGAGGGGAGGTTGGCGTTGGTCGGCGGGGTGAGGTTGAGCATCCACTTGATCTCGGTCTCGCTCAAAGCCCGCTGATAGGCGCGGACCTCGTCATACGAGGCTTTAGACGCTGTGAGACTGCCACCGCTGGGGTTGATGAAGAACTGGCTGTTGCTGGACCACGTGTCAGAAGTAGAGGTGTAGCTGTCCTCGGCGGAGAGCGCGCCGTTGACGTACAGGCGCATCTTGTGGGCTGATGCGTCGTAGATCGCCGCCAGGTGCGTCCAGGTGCCGGTGCTTCCAGTGGCCGATGAAGCAATGGTCTTGCTCGCCGTGCCACTGCTTCTCAGGGTCATATCCCACTTGCGGGTATTCGGGTTGTATCCGACCACAAAGCCGTCTTGGGTGGAGTTCTGTTGGCTAAAGAACCCAGCCGCCCAGGTCGGAGTGACATCAAGGCGCACCCAACCGGCCACTGAGAAGCTCTTGTCGGTGTGCAACACGGGTTCTTGCGTGGAAGCGTACGATGGAACGGCGGTCGCGCCGTTGAGCTGTAGTCCTTTGCCGTCCTTGCCATCGATGTAGGCGTAACGGCCTGAGACCATCACGAGCGAGTGCTTGTTACCACTGCTGTCGCTCGACTCTGCGCCTTCTGTGAAGCTCCACTGGCCGACTGCTCCAGCACCAGTAGTCCAGGCAGGCAGAGGTGCAGTGGAGTCAAGTACTGAAAGGTAGTAGTCGAGGTTGCGACCGTCGACAGAGCTGCTCTTGTAGCCGACCTTCACCGAACTCGTGCGCACGATCGCTTGGTCGGCGTCCATGGAGTCGACCGATTCAGCAGTGACGGTGGGGATCTCAGGCGGCAGGAAGTACTGCACTATGAGCTTCGGCGGGGTCGCTCCGGCACCGGTCATCTCCGTGGAGTGGAACAAGACTGAGTAACCGTCCCAGTCGTTGACCAGGTCCTCAGTAGGTCCACTGAGCTCGATGCCATAGTTCGGAGTACCTGCCGACCACTTCTTGACCCAGTTGGTGATGGGCCACGACATAGCAGCGGGAGTGTTAACCCCAGTGGTCGGGCAGATCGTCCCGACGATCCCCTCTCCGGTCGACGGCTTGTTGTACCAAGTCAGGCTGCCGGCCGTCCAGGAGTCGGCGAGGGGACTGGCCCAAACCTTCCCGTCTCCCCTGGCGGAACAGGCTCCAGCCTGTGTACGCCACAGCTGCAGCGCCGCCGAGTAGATCGCCTTCCCTTCGAGCGCGCTGGTGTCGAACTGCAGATAAGAACGGAAGTACTGGAACTTCGAAGTGCCCGAACACCTCCACAGCTCGCCGCCAACCTTCAGCAGCGTGTCTTCAGGCGAGTCGAAAGTGCCGCATTCCGACCGTGAACCCAGGGTCGTATCGCTGGTGGCGGTGAGTGTCGTGGTGGGATCGATCGTCACGGGATATCGCGTCGCCGGGTCGGCCAGCCAAGCCGCGTCTGGCTGAGCACGAGGATCTGCCGGCCGTTCTCCCGTACCACCGAGGTGTTGATCGTTCCGATACGGCGGGTCTTTGGGCTGCCGGCCGCGGATTCGCCGGTGCTCTCCAGCATCACCGGACGGGGGGCCTCTGCCACCACCTTGTCCTTGGCATCGGTGAGCTGCAGTCCGCCCTTCTTGCTCTTGCCGAAGCTGATCCCCGTCGACTCGACCGGGAGGCGGAATTCCAAAGGCCCCTTGGGTCGCTCTCGCAGCACGACGTCATGTGAGAAGCCGGTGCTACGGGCGGTGACCACCAGATCCGCCCCTGGCCCGGCCGCATCGACGTACGTCGCGACGTTGCCGTTGATGACAGGCCGGGGCAACGTCTTTCCCCACGAGAGGGCGAATCGCTGACCGCCGGCACGCTCCATGGTCGCAAAGGGAGCGTCCCCACCGAGCGAGAACTGGACCTTGGCTTTGGCGACCTTCGGCTTGAGCGCTCCGTCCTGTTCGACGAGGGAGGTGTCCATCCAGGCCCAGGAACCGTCGGCCTGCTTCACACGTGCGGGAGCGGAATAGGACTCCATCGCGAGGTGGCCGTCGGGATAGGCCCAGGTTCGGGAGGTTTCGGTGGCCGCGGGCAGAACCTCTACCGGCTTGTTCTGCTTCTTCGCCTCGGCGATGCCGGCGCGGAGGTCCGCGTCGGGGTCGGCAGGGCGGGGGAACTCGGTGGCCTTCGGCGTGAGGTTGGAGGGGGCCGGAGCCGGATTCGTCTTGGTGTCCGCGGTGGCCGGGGCCATGGCACCGGCGGTGAGGAGGGAAGCCGCCAGAGCCGACACCATGACGACGGCGGTCCTTCGGCGTAAGCCCTGCCTCTCTCTAGCTGAGGGTAACTGGAACGTTCCTGATAGTTTCACACACCACCCCAATGGGTCGTAAGTGGACCTGTCAGGTGGTTTGTATGTTGCCAGCGATCTTCCAGCAATGTGGCATGGATCACCGGGAACACGCCGAGGGTGTCCGTAACGCATGATCGACCGAAAGCGATCGGAAGATCACTAAAGCGATGCACTTCAAAGGATAATTCGCAGTTCAGCGGCCTCTGGCATTTGGGTAGGCACGCATTAGAACGCGGCTCCGATCTTGGAATCGGTGCGTCCGTTAGGGCTTCATCCGTCGAGCAGCAGTAGGGCCGGGCGGTCGCCCGGTCCTACTGCTCGCTGTTTTCCGCTCGCGTGGCGTGAGCTGTCAGAAGTCGAAGACCGCTCCTGTGGAGGCGTGGAGTTCGCAGCGGTTGCGGAAGGTGCGTTCGTAGGCCAGGCGGCTGCCGTCCCAGAGGCCGGTGCCGTAGACCGTCACCGGGTCGTACTCCTTGGCGCACTTGTCGTCCGGGGAGACGTTCATGTCGTTCAGGTTGGCCGCGACCCGCTCGAGTTGCCGGCAGGCATCTCCGCTCTTCGGGTGGCTGCCGCCCGCCGGGGCGCACTGGAGGTACGTGGCGCGGTGGGCCGGCGTGCTGGAGTCGCCGCGGGCGATGGTCAGCAGCAGCACCCGGCCGATCTTGCCTCGGGCCCGCCCGAGGTGACCGTTCCCGAAGTAACCGGTCCCAGATTGGCCGTTTCCGAAGTGACCGGTCCCGGATTGGCCGTTCCCGGAGCGGCCGTTCCCTGACTCGAAGTACGAGCTCCATGACTCAATGTGAGGGCCGTCCTCGCTGGAGTGACCGCCGTCCCTGTCCCCGTGCGCGAGTTCCGCCACCGGGTTCCAACCGACGGAGTGGGCCGCCGGGCCCCCTGGGAACGGGCGCGGGATGGCGGCGAGCGCGCGCGGCGCGGCGGAGACGGCCGAGGCTGCCGGGGCGAGCGTCACCGCTCCGCCGAAAGAGACAAACGTGCAGGTCAGGCCTATAAAGAGACGTCGCATGTGGATCCCCCGATTCCGCGTGCCCGTGCCGGCCGCAGCCTCTGTTCCTCTCCTTGTCGCTCTCGCGCCGTCCCCCTGATCACAAGGCGAAATTCGACGCACCAGATATCTCTCCGGTTCCCGGCGTTTCATAACAAACTGATTACGGCGAGCTGTATTTGTCCGGATTTGCGACTGTTCGGGGTGATCGCAGCAGTACGGTCTTCAGGTCTCTTTACGTACGCATGGGGCTCTCCCGGGCAACCCATGACATAGAAGGAGCTCAATGAACACCCGAGCAAAGCGTCTGATCCTCCCTCTCGGTGGCGCTCTCGTCGTCACCGGCGTGATCGGCGCGACCCTCACCACTCCCGCGAGCGCGCAGACCAAGCCCTCCCCGGTCAGGTCGGGCTCGCTGGCGAACGGGACCGACGCGAAGGCCATCGCGGGGTCCTGGACGCCGAGCAAGCTGAAGGCGGCCAAGCACTTCAACGAGGACTCCTCGGTCTCCGCCAAGCTGCACAAGAGCACGAGCAAGGCCTCCGCCGACGGCAAGGCCGGCCAGATCGCCCCGATCGGGGACGGCGACAAGAGCGTCGGCAAGTCGAAGAACGTCAACCTGCCGACCAACGTCGGCAAGGTGTTCTTCCAGGTCGACGGCAAGCCGTACTGGTGCTCCGGCACCTCTGTTCAGTCGAAGTACCACAACCTGGTCGCCACGGCCGGGCACTGCGTGTACGACACCGACAAGAACAAGTTCGTCGACAACTTCGTCTTCATCCCCGGCTACTACCAGGGCAAGGCGCCGTTCGGCATCTACGTGGGCTCGAAGGTCAACCTCCACGACGACTTCAAGGTCTACGAGGACTACGACTACGACTATGCCTTCGTGAACGTCTTCAACGGCGTGAAGCAGACGGGCGAGAAGGTCGTCGACAAGACCACCTACGACGCCTACAAGGGTCCGAAGCGGGCCGAGGACGTCCAGATCACCAAGGACGAGTACCAGAAGAAGGTCGACGAGAAGGGCGGCGAGACCGCCGACGCCTGGTCGAAGACCACCGGTTCCGAAGTCGTCCTGCCCTGGGGCACCGCCGGCGGCCAGAAGGTCGTCAAGGAGGTCACCAAGGACGAGTACGACAAGGCCCCGGCCGCCGACGCCAAGGTCAACTACGCCAAGGCGCCCGGCAAGACCGCGACGGAGATCGTCGACGAGGTCACGTACAACAACTACAAGGGCCCCGGCTACAAGAAGATCGTCGACTCGGCCTACACCATCACCCACTACTTCGTGAAGTACTGGGTGAAGAAGACGACCGACGTCAAGTACTACAAGACGGTCTTCTACATCAAGACGTTCGTGGACGCCGGTCGCCTCGGCGACAACGTCGGCGGCCAAGGCTTCACCTGGAACCGGAGCACCAAGGCCAAGCAGTTCAGCTTCGGGTACCCGACCGACGCGCACCTCGACGGCAACAAGGCCTACACCGGCGAGACCATGAAGTGGTGCTACGGCCAGACGGCCGCCGCCCCCGCGGTGGCCAAGTACAAGGCCGAGGAGCAGCTCGCCATCAAGTGCGCCTTCACCCCGGGCGCGACCGGCGGCCCGTTCCTCATCGTGTACAAGAGCGCGAACCGGACCGGATACCTCAACGGTGTCGTGAGCCTGACTCTCGACACCGACGGCAACGGCCGGTACGACCACATCACGACGCCGTACTTCAACAGCGACACCTACGGTGTCTACAAGTACGCCGCCAACCTGTGGACCGGGAAGCTTACGACGAGCTGACGCGCGCCACGGCACAGTAGGGGGCCGGGCCGTGCGTCCGGCCCCCTTCCGCCGCACTTTCCAGCAGTGTCGTCGATCACATGTTCAATAACAAAGTGAATCCAGGTCCGCCAAGTGGGGTGCCACAGGCCCGTTGATCTGGAAAAATCGCCCTTCACTGTTGTCTGTTCATCTCTGATCATTGGAAGGTACGAAATGCCGGCCCGAGCGAAGCGGATCGCGCTCACATTCTGCGGCGCCCTCGCGTCCGCGAGTGTGATCCTGTCCGCGGGCCCGGGAGGTGCGCCCGCGTTCGCGTCGGGGTCGTCGGTGCCCGACGGCATCACCTCCGTCGCGCTCGCGCAGACCGACGCGGACATGCAGAAGGTCGTCGACTGGTGGACGCCCGACCGTCTGAAGCGGGCGAACAGCTACACACCCCCCGACAAGTCGGCGCCCAGTTCCGGATCCAAGACGACGAGTCCGAGCAGCACGCCCGCCGCCGCCACCGCCACCCCGGCGGCCGCCGAGGCGGGCAGCATCAGCACGAAGCTCGACGACAAGACGAGAGCCGTGTCGGGCCAGGTCCCGCCGAGGACGGCCGACCAGGTCATCAACTCCAAGAACGTCAACCTCCCGCCGACGGTCGGCAAGGTCTTCTTCCGCATCGGCAACGCCGAGTACTGGTGTTCGGCCTCGTCCGTGCACTCCAAGTACGGCAACGTGGTCGCCACGGCCGGCCACTGCGCGTACGACGCCAAGAACGGCAAGCCGGTCGAGTACTGGGTCTTCATCCCCTCGTACGCCGGAGACGGCCTGACACCGTACGGCATCTACGTCGGGCACACGCTCTACCTCAACGGCACCTACGCCGCCACCGGCGACTTCGACTACGACTACGCCTTCGTCACCGTCCACCACGGCTACAAGTACGCCCCCGACCTCGACGCGAACGGCAAGCCCAAAAAGGACGCCAAGGGTCAGACCGAATACAAGCGGGTGGACACCGGACGGCTCGAGAGCCAGGTCGGCGGCCAGGGCTTCGCATGGAACAGGGGCTTCACGGTCGCGGCGTACGCCTTCGGATACCCCGCGGGGCCGAACGGCGACGGCAGCCGGCCCTTCAACGGCCGCACGATGGAGTCCTGCCTGACACCGGCGACGAGCAAGATCTCCACCGACAAGTGGGACCTGCAGAACGGCGTCCTGTTCAAGGGGTGCGCCTTCACCTCCGGCGCCAGCGGCGGGCCATGGCTGATCAAGTACAGCAACACGCGCCGCATCGGCTACCTCAACGGCGTCAACAGCATCACCTGGGACCTGGACGGCAACGGGCGCAACGACGGCGTCTCGTCGCCGTACTTCAACACGGCGACCTATGCCGTCTACTCCTACGCGGCCCGGCAGAAGACCGACTGAGGCGCGTAGCCACAGACTCACGCGGAAGGGCCCGGCATTCGTGCCGGGCCCTTCCGCGTTCCGCTGTCCGCTCCGTAGCCGCCTGTCGGGATGTCCCGTTCCAGACGTTCTCTCGGTGTGCGGAGCCGTTAGACGGGCCGCGGGCCCGGGTCAGTTCCATCAAATCACTGTGATCTACGACACAAATTCAGTGATCACATAACGCGACAGTAAAGATCACGGTGAGTAGTTGATCGTTTAGCGGTGCATCTGACCTGCAGAAAGATCTACTCGGGACGCCGTCTGACAAAGATCATTCCAGTGGAGCTTCGGTCACAAAAAGGACACGAGGGGCCCAAGGTCAAGAACGGGATCCAGAAGTCGTATCGGGACGAAGATCACGACGCTATCTTTTTTGTCATCCCTTTACTGACGCATGGGACGCAAGTGGCGTCCCACGACAGCCCAAGGAGTTCCTTGTGAACACCCGAGTGAAGCGCCTCGCGCTCCCGCTGGGTGGCGCTATCGCCGCCACCAGCATGATCGGCGCGACCCTGGTCACCTCGGCCAACGCCGCGACCGCTCCCTCCAAGAAGGTCGTCTCCCTGGCTTCCGCTTCCGAGGCCAAGAAGATCACGAGCTTCTGGACCGCCAACGCCGGCGCCAACCTGAAGGCCGCGGCTGAGTACGAGTCCAGCAGCCAGGTCGAGGGCAAGATCAAGCTTGGTGGCGGCACCGCCAACCCCGACGGCAAGGCCGGCCAGGTCGCGCCGATCGGCCAGGAGAAGGTCGTCCCGACCAAGGTCAAGAACGTCAACCTGCCGAAGACCATCGGCAAGGTCTTCTTCACGGTGGGCGACAAGGAGTACTGGTGCTCCGCGTCCTCCATCCAGAGCAAGTACCACAACCTGGTCGCCACCGCCGGGCACTGCGTGTTCGACGAGGGCATCCAGAACGGTGCGCTCGACAACTGGGTGTTCATCCCGGGCTACTACCAGGGCAAGGCTCCCTGGGGCATCTACGTCGGTAAGGCCGCGTACACGCACTACGACTTCGCGGTGTACGAGGACTTCGACAGCGACTACGCCTTCGTCACCGTTTACAACGGCATCGCTTTCGGTGGCGAGAAGCAGGTCACCCAGGAGACCTACAACAACTGGCAGGGCGAGAAGTACGCGAAGGACGTGGAGATCACGGCCGACGAGTACAAGAAGACCGTCGACGCCAAGGGCGGCGAGAGCGTCGACGCTTGGTCGAAGACCACCGGCTCCGAGGTCGTCCTCCCGTGGGGCACCAAGGGCGGCCACCCGGTGACCAAGGAAGTGACCAAGGACGAGTGGGAGAAGGCTCCCTCCGAGAACACCCCGGTCAACTACCACAAGTCGAAGTTCAAGAAGCCGGTCACCGAGGTCGTTGACGAGGCCACGTACAACGCGTACACCGGCCCCGGCTACAAGAAGATCGTCGACTCGTCCTACACCATCACCCACTACTTCGTGTCGTACTGGGTGAAGAGCGACTCCACCACCAAGTACTACAAGACCCTCTTCTTCGTGGTGGTCGTCAAGGACGCCGGTCGCCTGGGCGACAACGTCGGCGGCCAGGGCTTCACCTGGAACCAGAAGGTCGGCCAGCCGGTCTACGCCTTCGGCTACCCCGCGGCCCCGCACCCCGACGGTGACAAGCCGTTCACCGGTGTCACGCCGAAGTGGTGCTACGGCAAGACCTTCGCCGCCGCCCCGGTTGCGAAGTTCAAGGCCGAGGCCCAGATCGGTCTGAAGTGCTCCATGACCGCCGGCTCCTCCGGTGGCCCCTGGATCCTGAAGTACAGCAGCACCAAGCGCCTCGGCTACATCAACGGTGTCACCAGCCTCATCGGCGACGCCGACGCCAACGGCCGGATCGACTTCGCCACCTCGCCGTACTTCGACAGCGAGACCTACTCGATCTACAAGTCGGCCGCCAACCTCTGGTCCGGCTCCATCGTCACCAAGGACGGCGACATCGCCACCAAGGCCTGACGATCTAGCTAGCTAGAGTCAGCAGTACCGCAGTACCAACAGCAGGGCCCGGCACCCAGTGCCGGGCCCTGTTTGTGTTGTGGCGTCCGAAGCCGGCATTGGAGTCCGGATTCGCGGATGCCTCGTTCCAATGCTCGAGGAGCGAGCGCCTAACGGACTTCTGGGCGATTCGCCGCAATTGTGAAGTCGTTAGACGTACCCAGCCCGCGAATCGGCTCCCCTTGAAGACTGTGATCTGCGTCACACGGATTAGGTGACGGAGGGCAACAGTCTCGATACGCCACTTTTGCCACAAACGCCACAGTGATCATCTGAGCTGCGTTGACAATCGTCCCGGCAATCGCCTGACTCGTCGCGGACGGGCGCGTCAAAAGGTCACAGGACGGTCACACGACCACGAAGATCGACTTTTCCTCTGATTCGGGTTACCCGGCTGCCGATCTTCTCTGTATCTTCCTGGCTATCCCTTTACTGACGCATGGGACGCAAGATGCGTTCCACGACAGCCCAAGGAGTTCCTTGTGAACACCCGCATTGCGCGTCTCGCCCTCCCGCTGGGTGGCGCCATCGCCGCCACCAGCATGATCGGCGCGACCCTGGTCACCTCGGCCAACGCCGCGACCGCTCCCTCCAAGAAGGTCGTCTCCCTGGCCTCCGCCTCGCAGGCTCAGAAGATCACGAACTTCTGGACCGCCAACGCCGGCGCCAACCTGAAGGCCGCGGCTCAGTACGAGTCCAGCAGCCAGGTCGAGGGCAAGATCAAGCTCGGTGGCGGCAACGCCAACCCCGACGGCAAGGCCGGCCAGGTCGCGCCGATCGGCCAGGAGAAGGTCGTCCCGACCAAGGTCAAGAACGTCAACCTGCCGAAGACCATCGGTAAGGTCTTCTTCACGGTGGGCGACAAGGAGTACTGGTGCTCCGCGTCCTCCATCCAGAGCAAGTACCACAACCTGGTTGCCACCGCCGGGCACTGCGTGTTCGACGAGAACATCCAGAACGGTGCGCTCGACAACTGGGTGTTCATCCCGGGCTACTACCAGGGCAAGGCTCCCTGGGGCGTCTACGTCGGTAAGGCCGCTTACACCCACTACGACTTCGCGGTGTACGAGGACTTCGACAGCGACTACGCCTTCGTCACCGTTTACAACGGCATCACCTACGGTGGTGAGAAGGAAGTCACCAAGAGCACTTTCGACAGCTGGCAGGGCTACAAGTACGCCAAGGACGTGGAGATCACGGCCGACCAGTACAAGAAGTGCATCGACGAGTTCGGCAAGGACAAGGCGCCCTGCTTCACCAAGCCTGACGGCACCGACAAGGTCGTTCCCTGGGACACCAAGGACGCGGTGATCGCGAACAAGGAAGTCACCAAGGACGAGTTCGACAAGGCGCCGAAGGCCGGTAGCAACCAGAACTACCAGCAGGCCCCGTGGATGACGAAGAAGGAGATCGTCGACGAGACCACGTACAACGCGTACACCGGTCCCGGCTACAAGAAGATCGAAGACTCCTCCTTCACCATCACCCACTACTTCCTGGTCTACAAGGTGTCGAAGGCCTCCGGCACCAAGTACTACCGGACCGTCTACTACATCGAGTACGTCAAGGACGCCGGTCGCCTGGGCGACAACGTCGGCGGCCAGGGCTTCACCTGGAACCAGAAGGTCGGCCAGCCGGTCTACGCCTTCGGCTACCCCGCGGCCCCGCACCCCGACGGTGACAAGGCCTTCACCGGCGAGACGCCGAAGTACTGCTACGGCAAGACCTTCGCCGCCGCCGCTGTGGCGAAGTTCAAGGCCGAGGCCCAGATCGGTCTGAAGTGCTCCATGACCGCCGGCTCCTCCGGTGGCCCCTGGATCCTCCAGTACAGCAGCACCAAGCGCCTCGGCTACATCAACGGTGTCACCAGCCTCATCGGCGACGCCGACGCCAACGGCCGGATCGACTTCGCCACCTCGCCGTACTTCGACAGCGAGACCTACTCGATCTACAAGTCGGCCGCCAACCTCTGGTCCGGCTCCATCGTCACCAAGGACGGCGACATCGCCACCAAGGCCTGACGATCTAGCTAGCTAGAGTCAGCAGTACCGCAGTACCAACAGCAGGGCCCGGCACCCAGTGCCGGGCCCTGTTCGTGTGTCAGGAAGTGCTTGCGCTTCCTCCGGCCCCAGGTACCCGCGCATCGTCCAGACTTCGTAGCACCCTGACAGAGATGTCCCACAGGAGATTTCCGCTGCATAGGCGGCAACCAGTCCCTATTTTCGCTTTTCTTCCTAAAGCTCTGATAACTGGCTAAAAAGGCTGTAAACGTACACGAAAACCGACCGGCCGACCGGGGCTCCTCCGGGGTGGCCAGCCGCGGAACGCGATCCGCGCCCCTCTCGCGTCCGACGGTGGCTCGCCACGATCATGCCGCACGAAGATCCGCCGGGCGGCCCCAGAGGCTCAGGCGGCCTCCCCGGGCACGACGAGAGACCATCCCAAGGCGGCCGTCACTCACACCGCGTCCCCAAAGGTCGCGGAGAGTACGAAAAATCTCGCCCCCGGTACGCCGAGAGGCGACTCAGGCCGGCGGCTCGATCGATGTGGGTCCGCTTAGACGTAGCGAGCCCCCGGTTTGGCTCCACCGAGTTCGTGTGATGTGTGTCACATTGATGCTCGCCGAGTATGCCACCAGGCCCCAGAGGTCACAGAAGAACCGCTAGGTACACAGGCGCCCTGAACTGGGAGTAAAGCGGAATCTGGCCAAATTTCTGCGGCAGTCAGCGGCCGAGAACGATGGTCACGAAGAGGTCACAGCGTCGCCGAGGCCAAAATTCACCCAGAATCGTCCCCACAAGCGGAGATCGACTCAGTATCTTCATGGTTATCCCTTTACTGACGCATGGGACGCCGATTGCGTTCCACGACAGACCAAGGAGTTTCCTTGAACACCCGAGTCAAGCGTCTCGCCCTCCCCCTCGGTGGCGCCATCGCCGCCACCAGCATGATCGGCGCCACCCTGGTCACCTCGGCAAACGCCGCGACCGCGCCGACCAAGAAGGTCGTCTCCCTGGCCTCCGCCAGCAGCGCGCAGAAGGTGGCCAACTTCTGGACCGACAAGGGCAGCGCAGCCCTGAAGGGCGCCGAGCAGTACAAGGGCGACCAGCAGGTTTCGGGCAAGGTCAAGCTCGGCGGCGGCGACGCGAAGCCTGACGGCAAGGCCGGCACCGTCCAGCCGATCGGCCTGGAGAAGGTCACCCCGACCAAGGTCAAGAACGTCAACCTGCCGAAGACCATCGGCAAGGTCTTCTTCACGGTGGGCGACAAGGAGTACTGGTGCTCCGCGTCCTCCATCCAGTCCAAGTACCACAACCTGGTCGCCACCGCCGGGCACTGCGTCTTCGACGAGGGTGTCCAGAACGGCGCCATGGACAACTGGGTGTTCATCCCGGGCTACTACCAGGGCAAGGCTCCCTGGGGCATCTACGTCGGCAAGGCCGCCTACACGCACTACGACTTCGGCGTGTACGAGGACTACGACAGCGACTACGCCTTCGTGACCGTCTACAACGGCATCAGCTACGCCGGTGAGAAGCAGGTCACCAAGGACACCTTCGACAAGTGGCAGGGCTACAAGTACGCCAAAGACGTGGAGATCACGGCCGAGGAGTACAAGAAGCTCGTCGACGAGTTCGGCGACAAGGCTCCCGTCTTCACCAAGGACGCCGGCACCGAGAAGGTCGTCCCCTGGGTCACCAAGGACGCGGTGACCGCGAACAAGGAAGTCACCAAGGACGAGTTCGACAAGGCGCCGAAGGCCGGCAGCGACCAGAACTTCCAGCAGGCTCCGGAGCTGACGCGCAAGGAGATCGTCGACGAGACCACGTACAACGCGTACACCGGTCCCGGCTACAAGAAGATCGAAGACTCCGCCTACACCATCACGCACTACTACCTCGCGTACAAGGTGCAGAAGACGGCGGCCACCAAGTACTTCAAGACCGTCTACTACATCGAGTACTACAAGGACGCCGGTCGCCTGGGCGACAACGTCGGTGGCCAGGGCTTCACCTGGAACCAGAAGATCGGCCAGCCGGTCTACGTCTTCGGTTACCCCGCGGCCCCGCACCCCGACGGTGACAAGCCGTTCACCGGTGTCACGCCGAAGTGGTGCTACGGCAAGACCTTCGCCGCCAAGCCCGCCGCCGCCTTCAAGGCCGAGGCCCAGATCGGCCTCAAGTGCTCCATGACCGCCGGCTCCTCCGGTGCTCCGTGGATCCTGAAGTACAGCAGCACCAAGCGCCTCGGCTACATCAACGGTGTCACCAGCCTCATCGGCGACGCCGACGCCAACGGCCGGATCGACTTCAGCACCTCGCCGTACTTCGACAGCGAGACCTACTCGATCTACAAGTCGGCCGCCAACCTCTGGTCCGGCAAGATCGTCGCCTCCGACGGTGACCTGATCACCAAGGCCTGACGTCAGAGCCAGCAGCGCAACGCAGGACCCGGCATCCGTGCCGGGTCCTGCCCGTTTTACGAAACGGTTTACACGATCGGCAGTGAGATACGTCACATCGCGCCGCAGCGGTAAACCGGCCCGCATCCGGCCGCCGAGATCGTTGGACCGTTTCCACCTGGGACGGCAGCCCCGCGCGTGGGCGCCTTCCCGGACGTCCTGTGGGCCCGCGTCCGCGACTCGCTGACGAGCTTCGCGGCCCATATTTCATGATCAGACCGATAGGTTCTTACTGTCCCTTTTGGGGTCAGTGGGGCAGGAGTCACCTCCTGCGGCAGAACAAGGAGTCTCATTGAACACCCGAGTCAAGCGCTTCGTGCTCCCTCTCGGTGGCGCCACCGTCGCCGCCGGCATGATCGCTGCTTCCCTCGCCGGCAGTGCGGCCGCCTCGGCCGCCGCCGCCCCGGCGTCCGACGGCATGGCCACCAGCAAGGCCGCCGCCCTGTCCACGGTCAAGTTCTGGTCCGCCAACGGTGGCAAGCTGCTGAAGGCCGCCGCCAACTACAACGAGGACGCGGCCACCAGCGGCAAGATCAAGCTGGGTGGCGGCGACGCCGCCCCCGACGGCAAGACCGGCACCGTCCCGCCGATCGGCCAGGAGAAGGTCACCCCGACCACGGTCAAGAACGTCAACCTGCCGCGCACCATCGGCAAGGTGTTCTTCTGGCTCAACGGCAAGTCGTACTGGTGCTCCGGCTCCTCCATCCAGGGCAAGTACCACAACCTGGTCGCCACCGCGGGTCACTGCGCCTACGACACCGACGCCAACCGTGACACCCTCGACCACTGGGTGTTCATCCCTGGCTACTACCAGGGCAAGGCGCCGTGGGGGTACTACGTCGGCAAGTCGGCCTACACGCACTTCGACTTCGCCAACTACGAGGACTTCGACAGCGACTACGCCTTCGTCACCGTCTACAACGGTGTCGACGCCAACTGGAAGGACGTCGGCCGTCTCGGCGACAACGTCGGCGGCCAGGGCTTCAGCTGGAACCAGAGGATCGGCCAGGCCGTCTACGCCTTCGGTTACCCGGCGGGCCCGCACCCCGACGGCGACAGGCCGTACACCGGCCTCACGCCGAAGTACTGCTACGGCAAGACCGCCGCGGCCGGCGCCGTCTCGGCGTTCAAGGCCGAGGCGCAGATCGGCATCAAGTGCTCCTTCACCGCCGGCGCGTCGGGCGGCCCCTGGATCGCCCAGTACAGCAGCACGAAGCGTCTCGGTTACATCAACGGTGTGACCAGCCTCGTGGGCGACAGCGACGGCAACGGCCGCTTCGACTTCGCCACCTCGCCGTACTTCGACAGCGAGACCTACTCGATCTACTCCGCGGCCCAGAACCTCTGGTCCGGCAAGATCGGCAAGTGAGCCGAGTAGCCATCGCGTGAGGATCAAGAGGGGCCCGGCGGAAGCCGGGTCCCTCTTCACATTCAACCTCACCGCATGGTGATACTCCCCTTGCCGTAAATCCCGATAAATGCCCGAATGTCCGTTTATCGGGCTCGAACATATGGAGGAGGTAAAGAAAGCGCATAGGCTCGAAGACATCCCCTTTGGGACGCATGGGGCATAAGTGATGCCCTTTGTCAGAACAAGAGGAGTCTTATGAATTCCCGAGCAAAGCGCCTCATCCTCCCCCTCGGCGTCGCCGTCTCCGCCACCGGCATGATCGGCGCGTCCCTCACCTCGTCCGCTGCGGCCTCGGCCAAGCCTCAGCCGACGAACGTCACCCTCGCCTCCAGCAAGGCCAAGGCGAACGACACCGCCAAATTCTGGTCCGCCAACGGCGGCAAGCAGCTCAAGGCCGCCACGCGGTACCACAACGACGACTCGGTAAAGGGCAAAGTCAAGTTCGGCGGGAGCGACGCCGCTCCCGACGGCAAGACCGGCACCGTGCCGCCGATCGGCCAGGAGAAGGTCACCCCGACCAAGGTGAAGAACGTCAACCTGCCGCGCACCATCGGCAAGGTGTTCTTCCGGGTCGACGGCAAGCCGTACTGGTGCTCCGCCTCGTCGATCCAGGCGAAGTACCGCAACCTGGTCGCCACCGCGGGCCACTGCGTCTACGACACCGACTCCAACCGCGAGACGCTGGACCACTGGGTGTTCGTCCCCGGCTACTACCAGGGCAAGGCGCCCTGGGGCATCTACGTCGGCAAGTCGGCCTACACGCACTACGACTTCGCCGTGTACGAGGACTACGACAGCGACTACGCCTTCGTCACGGTCTACAACGGCATCGACGTGCGGACCTGGAAGGACGCCGGCCGCCTCGGTGACAACGTCGGCGGCCAGGGCTTCGCCTGGAACCAGAAGATCGGCCAGCCGGTCTACGCCTTCGGCTACCCCGCCGGCCCGCACCCCGACGGCGACAAGCCGTACACCGGTGTGACGCCGAAGTGGTGCTACGGCAAGACCAAGCCCGCCGCCGTCTCGGCCGCCTACAAGGCCGAGGCCCAGATCGCCATCAAGTGCTCCATGACCGCGGGCGCCGCCGGCGGTCCGTGGATCAGCAAGTACAGCAGCACCAAGCGTCTCGGCTACGTCAACGGTGTGACCAGCCTCATCGGTGACGCCGACGGCAACGGCCGGTACGACTTCAGCACCTCGCCGTACTTCGACAGCGAGACCTACGCGGTCTACAAGAAGGCCGCCAACCTCTGGTCCGGCTCGATCCGGTAACGAGGGGTAAGATCCACTTCGCGGGGCCCGGCCAGTGCCGGGCCCCGCGTCGTTTTCAGGACGCCGGAAGTGCACGGGCGCGGAGACAGAAGCTCACGCCGCCGGCGCCAGCTCGTGGCTGCGCCGCACGAGCGCGGCGACCGCGGGCTCCTTGACGAGCGGCTCGAGCCGCTTGCGCAGGTCGGCGACGTACGACCGCGTACGCACCGACTGCAGCCCGGCCGCGAGGTCGAGCGCGGACGCCCCCACCTCGCAGGCCTGCTCGACATCACCGCACAGCGCGTGGGCCGAGGCGAGCAGGGTCAGGTTGAACATGCGCCCCCGGACGTACCGCCCGTCCATGTCGAGCGAGCGGCGCGCGTAGCGGACGGCCTGCGGCCCGTCCCCGAGGTCGCGGAAGCAGTGGGCGTACTTCGCCGCGAGGTACGCCTCGTCGAAGTAGCGGATCCACTCGGGCTCCTCCCCCGCCCTGCGCCGGTCGAAGGCGAGATCGGCCTGGTGGAGCGCGGCCGCGCAGGCCGCGCCGTCGGAGAGCGCCGCGTGGGCGTGCCCCTCCAGGACGTACGCCTCGGCGAGCAGGGGCGGGACCTCGGCGCGGCGGGCGGACAACTGGGCCGCCCTGGCGAGGTCGAGGGCGTGCCGCGGCTGACCTATGTAGATGGCCTGGTGTGCCATGCCGGCGAGGATCTCCCCGCCGAAGCCGTGGTCGCCGGCGCCTCGCGCCAGGCTGAGCGCCTGGATGAGGTGGCGCTGCGCCAGGCCGTGCTGCTCGAGGTCGTAGGCCATCCAGCCGGCCAGGCGGGTCACCTCGGCCGCGGCGGACGCCAGCGCCCTGCCGGTGGCCTCGCCGTACGTGCCGTCCTTCAGCAGCGGGGCGACGGCCGAGTCGAGGTATTTCACCACGGCGGAGCGCACACGGCCCCCGCCGAAGCGGTTGTCGAGCTCGCCGAACGACCGCGTCACCTCCCGGATGGCGGCGATGTCGGCGGAGCCGACCTTGCGCGAGCCACCGGCCTCGGGCCTGCTCTCCATGGGAGAGGTCAGCCAGCGCAGGGCTCCGGCCGAGCCCGCTCCGACGGCGAAGGCGGAATCTAGCAGGAACCTGCGCCTTTCCATGTCCGCCCTCCATAGTGCTGTCACCGTCTCGACACCCTCCTGCCACGAGTGAGTGAATTGCTGCCCGAGATCGAGGGGCGTGGCTCCCCCCGCCATTCCGAGGTCGTCAGGGGTGATCGGCCGGCCGAGTCGCAGAGCGAAGATCTCCGCGAGCAGCGCCGGCACCGGGTCGCGCGGCTGCTGGCCCGCCATCCACCGCAGCACCGAGCTGTGGTCGTACCTCAGCCCTTTCAGGCCCCGCGCGGCCCCGAGGTCGTTCAGCCTGCGGGCCAGCCCTTTGTGCGAGAAGGCGGCCTCGCCGACGAGGCGCCGGAACAGAAGGTTCGGCTCGCGTTGCATCGCCACCCCAGGAGGACTACGCGGACGGTGTGTCTGGCACTCCGGCTGCCGCAAGCCCCCTGCGCACACATACGCCCTTCGTGCACACCCTTGCCCCGACAGGTAACGGAGGGTTTTTGTTATAGCACGATGAGTGACGGCGCGTGCGAATTCCCAAGACTTGACCCCAGGAGCGGTACCTCATGGCGAAGGAAAGGCTTTTCGACTGGGATGTCTACACGGGCGATGACTCGGGCCGGTCTGTGTGCGGGGTCACGGCCACCGAGAAGCTCGCCGTGGAACGGGTTCAGGCGGCCTTCGCGGAGCTGCCGCGGGGGACCTCCGCATGGGCGGAGGTCACGCGCGTGCGGCTCGATCCGTCCCATCTGGCGCCGCGGGAGCGGCTCGCGCACGGGCGCCTGGTGGCCGTACGGCTGTGGGACGGCACCGTGCTCTGGTCGCGGCCACACCTCGGCCAGGGCGCCGTGGACATGCCGCAGGCCCGCCAGGCGTGAGCGTGGCGGGCCTGCCGGGAGAGGTTACTTACGGGCCACGCCGTCGAGGCGGGCCTGGGTCGCGACCGCCTCGATGACCGCGGGGGCGACCCGCTGGTCGAAGGGGCTCGGGATGACGTAGCCGGCCGACAGGTCGGCGCCGACCACCGCGGCGAGCGCCTCGGCGGCGGCGACCTTCATGTTCTCGGTGATCGTGGAGGCGCGCACGTCGAGGGCGCCGCGGAACACGCCCGGGAACGCCAGCACGTTGTTGATCTGGTTCGGGAAGTCGGAGCGGCCGGTGGCGACGACGCGGGCGTGCCTGCGGGCGACGTCCGGGTGGATCTCGGGCGTCGGGTTCGACAGGGCGAAGACGATCGAGTCGCCGGCCATGGAGGCGACGGCCTCCTCCGGCAGGGTGGACCCGGACAGGCCGATGAAGACGTCGGCGCCGGCGAGGGCCTCCTCGGTGGAGCCGGTGTGGCCCGCCTTGTTGGTGTCGCGGGCGAGCGCCTCCTTGAAGGGGTTCAGCCCCTCACGGCCGGCGTAGATCATGCCCTTGGAGTCGGAGACGGCGATGTCGCCGATGCCGGCGTTCAGCAGCATCCGGGTGACGGCCACGCCGGAGGCTCCGGCGCCCGCGACCACGGCGCGCAGCTCGCCGAGCGACCGCCCGGTGAGGCGGGCGGCGTTCTTCAGCGCGGCGGTCACGACGATGGCGGTGCCGTGCTGGTCGTCGTGGAAGACCGGGATGTCGAGGATCTCGCGCAGGCGGTCCTCGACCTCGAAGCACCGCGGCGCGCTGATGTCCTCCAGGTTGACCCCGCCGAACGAGGGGGCGAGCCGCACGACGGTCTCGACCAGCGCGTCGACGTCGGTGCAGTCGAGGCAGATCGGGACGGCGTCGACGCCGGCGAACTCCTTGAACAGCAGTGCCTTGCCCTCCATCACGGGCATGGCGGCGGCGGGCCCGATGTCGCCGAGGCCGAGGACGGCGGTGCCGTCGGAGACGACCGCGACCACATTGGAGGTCCAGGTGTACTCGGCGGCGAGGTCGGGCTGATCGGCGATGGCGGTGCAGACCCTGGCGACGCCCGGTGTGTAGGCGAGGGACAGGTCGGCCGCGTCGCGGACCGGCACGGTGGAGCGGACCTCGAGCTTGCCCCCGCGGTGCATGGCGAAGACGGGATCGAGATCAAGTGATTCGAGTGAAGCGGAGAACGGCGTGACTGCCACAGCGACCCCTGTGTCGTAGCGACGGATTCCTTCGGTAGACGCCGCATGGCGAGCGAAGGCCCAGGCTTCTGTAGCCGCCCGGCGGCCGTCGTCGTTGACGGTCGTCTCTTTCGGGGGTACGGGGGTCACCCGTTGCTTGATTGTGCCACATGTCGAGACGCCTGCCAGTGTCGCTTTGGCCACAGAACCGCGAGTCCGCCGGCGACGAGCGCATCAACCCGCCCATATCACCACCGATCCCCCTGACCAGCACATACCCGGAGCTCTACGCCTCGATACCCCCACCTGTACCCGGGACCTCTCACCGCCGGACCCGTAGCGCTGTGCGGAACCTCTGTTGTCCCCGTCCCGGGGTCCGCTTTCGTGTAATACTCGATATCCCGAGTCGTCTCTTACACCGGTGGAATTCCACGTGGACCTGACCTCGTACGCGGAACTCGCGGTGCTGCTGGTCAACAACGAAGACGCGCTGGACTCCCTGGAAGGCGCCCGGCGGTTCCTCGCCGAGGCGGGCCGCGCCGCGCAGGCCGGCCGCCTCACCAAGGCCGATCTCCAGGCCCTGCGGGAGCTGTGCCGCGCCCTGGCCGCGGTCTTCGCCGCCGCCGCCCGTCACGACGAAGAGGACGCCGTCGCCCTCCTGAACGCGCTGCTGACCCGGCATCCCGTACACCCGCAGATCTCCCGGCACGACGGGCAGCGCTGGCACCTGCACCTCACCGAGGGCGGCCGGCTCTCCGACGAGTACGCCGCCGGCGCGATCATGGGGCTCACGGCGCTCGTCACCGAGCTCGGCGTCGACCGGCTCGGCACCTGCCAGGCGCCGCCCTGCCGGCGCGCCTACCTCGACACCTCCTCCAACCGCTCCCGGCGCTACTGCTCCGAGCGCTGCGCCAGCCGGGCGAACGTGGCCGCCTACCGCGCGCGCCGCCGCGACCTGACCGGCCGGGCGGGCTGAAGGCTCACCGCGGCCGCAGGCCCCGGCCGAACGGCCAGTAGCGCAGGACGACCCGCCCCACCAGCAGCGACGCCGGTACCGCCCCGAAGTCCCAGCTGTCCTTGCGCCCGGGCGCGCGCTGGTTGTCGCTCTCCAGCCACCAGCCGTCCCCCTCCCGCCACGCGGCGCGCTTGACGATCAGCCGGGAGTGGTCGCCGGGCAGTCTGGCGACCACGAGATCACCCGGCCGCACCTCCGCGCCGCGGCGGACGACGAGCCAGTCCCCGGGGCGCAGGACGGGCAGCATCGACTCCCCTTCGACGCGGACCCTCATGAACCACATCCCCCTCTGCTTCCGGGATTGTCGGCTAGTAAGTTGGGAACCGGATAGTGCTGCCTGTTAATCAGCATCAAGGAAGGAAACCGATGCTCGCACGACTGCTGCGGCCCGGCCATGTCGCCTCCGCGCACTGCGACCTCCCCTGCGGCGTCTACGACCCCGCCCAGGCTCGCATCGAGGCGGAGTCCGTGAAGGCGATCATGCAGAAGTACGCCGACAACGACGACCCCGTGTTCCGCGCGCGCGCCCTCACCATCAAGGAGGAGCGTGCCGACCTGGTCAAGCACCACCTCTGGGTGCTCTGGACCGACTACTTCAAGCCGCCGCACCTCGAGCAGTACCCGCAGCTCCACGGGCTGTTCTGGGACGCCACCAAGCTCGCGGGCGCGGCCGGCGCGAAGGGCACGGTCGACGTGAGCAAGGCCGACGAGCTGCTGGGGAAGATCGACGAAATCTCGAAGATCTTCTGGGAGACCAAGGCCGCCTGAGCCTTGCAGCCCCTTTCTGGCCTCGCGCGGTCGCTCGATCGCGCGGGGCCAGCGGCTTATCGTGGGGCCGAAGGCCCGCGCGGCCCAAACCGGACGCCAAGGGAAGGTCAGCCGGACACCAGGCGGGCGGGCCGCATTTCCGCAAGATCACGACTATCGGCGCGTCCCAGTCCTCCAACAGGGGACACGGGGCGGTAAGTTGCTAATCAGCAGCTCTGTGCGAGGAGGAACGTGACCGACGAGACAGCGACGCGCGCCGAGGGCATTCCTGACGGCATCACGGGGATCCGTGACGCGGTCAGCGTGCGGCTTCCCGCTGCCAGTGCCTACCTGTCCGTGCTGCGTACGGCCACCGCGGGGCTCGCGGCACGGCTCGACTTCACGCTCGACGAGATCGAGGATCTCCGTATCGCGGTCGACGAGGCATGTGCCATGTTGCTGGGCCACGCCGTGCCCGGCACCGACCTGACCGCCGAGTTCGAGCTGACGGGCCAGGAGATGATCGTCCGGGTCGAGGTCAGCACGGTGGGGCAGGCCGAGCCCAAGCGCGACGACTTCGCCTGGATGGTGCTCACCGCGCTCGCCGACGACGTCGAAGCCGAGACCGACTCTCCCGACCGCATGGCCATCGTGCTGCACAAGCGTCGAGGCTCTGCGAGGCTGCCGTGACCGAGAAGACCCGCGCAGTGGCTGGCAGCGACAGCACCGTCCCCGACAGGGTGCGGGCGCGCGGGCTGTTCGGTGAGCTCGCCGAGCTCGCGCCCGACGACCCGCGCCGCCAGCGCATCCGCGACGAGCTGGTCGAGCTCCACCTCCCGCTGGTCGAATACCTCGCCCGCCGGTTCCGCAACCGGGGCGAGTGGCTCGACGACCTCACGCAGGTCGCCACGATCGGCCTGATCAAGTCGATCGACCGCTTCGACCTGGCCCGGGGCGTGGAGTTCTCGACCTACGCCACGCCGACCATCGTGGGCGAGATCAAGCGGCACTTCCGCGACAAGGGCTGGGCGGTGCGGGTGCCGCGGCGCCTGCAGGAGCTCAAGCTCTCGCTGACCAAGGCCATAAGCGAGCTGTCCCAGCGTCAGGGCCGGGCGCCGACGGTGGCCGAGCTCGCGGCCCACCTGCAGATGAGCGAGGAAGAGGTGCTGGAGGGCCTGGAGTCCGCCAACGCCTACTCCACCGTCTCGCTCGACGCCCCCGACTCCGGCGACGACGACGCGCCGGCCGTCTCCGACTCGCTCGGCATCGTCGACGAGTCGCTGGAGGGCGTCGAATACCGAGAGTCGCTCAAGCCGCTGCTCGAGAGACTGCCACCTCGCGAGAAGCGCATCCTGCTGCTGCGCTTCTTCGGCAACATGACACAGTCGCAGATCGCGACCGAGCTCGGCATCTCCCAGATGCACGTCTCGCGTCTGCTCGCCCGCACACTGGCGCAGCTGCGCGAGGGCCTCACGGCCGAGGACTGACCGCGTTCCCGGCCCTGCGGGGCCGTGGAGTCACTGCTCGATGAGCGCGCGCGTCGTCGCGGGCGCCAGCAGCGTCCCCAGGCCGGCCAGCGCCAGGACGATCAGCAGGATTCCGGGCAGCCACTGCCCGGACTGGACGAGCGAGACGGCCACCGGCAGGGTGAAGATCTGGGTGACCACGCCGGGGCCGCGGGCCCAGCGGGCGACGCGCAGCAGGCCCCAGCCGACCGCCAGCAGGCCCGCGCCGACGACGACGCCGAAGGCCGACAGGGCTATGGAACTGCTCACATCGACGGGCCGGCCGACTATCGTCTCGAACCCGGCGTAGCCGCCGAGCAGGACGGCGACGACGCCTTCCAGCGCGAGGACGGCGGCCGCGATGGTCAGGGTCACCGGACGGTTCGACATATCCGGTCACCCTACTGGACGGACGTCGCGGGTCTCCGACCGGTGGATACGCTGGGCGACATGCGCGCACTCCTCCTGTTCAACCCCAAGGCGACCTCGACGAACCGTCGCACCAGGGACGTCCTCGTCCGCGCGCTCGGGGCGGCGGTGGAGCTGTCGGTGGAGGAGACCGGGTACCGCGGGCACGCGGCCCTGCTGGCGGCGGCGGCCCGTGAGAAGGGGTTCGACGCGATCGCGGTCCTCGGCGGTGACGGCACGATCAACGAGGCCGTCAACGGCATGATGAACGGCGACCGGCAGGCGCGCCCGGCGTTGATCGTGATCCCGGGCGGCAGCGCGAACGTCTTCGCCCGCTCCCTCGGGCTGCCGAACAACCCGGTGGAGGCGACCGGCGCGGTGCTGGAGGCGATCCGGGAGGGCCGCCGCCGTACGCTGAGTCTCGGCCAGGCGAGCTGGGACGACGGCGCGCTGCAGAACTCGGACGAAGGCTTCCATACGGGGCTAGAAGGCAGCAACAGTCGCTATTTCACGTTCTGTGCGGGTCTCGGGTACGACGCCGAGGTCGTGCGGGCCGTCGAGGGCCTGCGCGGCGCGGGCTACAAGGCGTCTCCGCACCGCTACATCCACACGGCGCTGCGCCACTACTTCATGACCGACCGCCACCACCCGGCCCTGCGGCTGGAGCGCCCGGACAAGCGCCCCGTCGACGGCATCTTCATGGCGATCATCTCCAACACCGCGCCGTGGACGTACGCCGGCCACCGGCCGATCAATCCCACGCCCTGGGCGGGCTTCGACACCGGTCTCGACCTGCTCGGGCTGCGGCGCATGGGGGTCGTGGCGATGCTGCGGCTCGTCAGGCAGATCGTCGGGGAGCAGGTGGGGCTACCGAAGGGCGGGCACCTGGTGCAGTTGCACGACGAGAGTGAGTTCACGTTCCGGGCGCGGCGGCCCATGGCGTTCCAGCTGGACGGCGACTACCTCGGCGAGCGGGAGCAGGTGACTTTCCGGTCAGTCCCAGCGGCGTTACAAGTTCTGGTCTAAACGCTCACATCCCGTCATAGTGTGATGCATACGACAGCCATATCAGGCAAAACGTTCTCCCAAACCTCTTGCGTGACCTGGGCATGCCTGAAAAGCTCAACACGACGTCGGAACGTAGGACGTTTGAGGATCCACACATGTTCCTCAAAGGTCTGCGGCGATCACACGAGCTTCTGGACCCCCAACCCTAAGGCCCAGGCAAAAGTTCGCTCTTGTTAGTGAAAGAGTTCACAAACATCCGTCACCCGGACGGAGCCGCAGGCTCCACCTGAGAAGGAGTGGAACGCATGGACTGGCGCCACCGCGCTGCCTGCCGTGACGTGGACCCCGAGCTGTTCTTCCCGATCGGCAACACCGGCCCGGCACTCATGCAGATCGAAGAGGCCAAGCAGGTCTGTCGCAGCTGCCCGGTCGTCGAGCCTTGCCTGAAGTGGGCCATCGAGTCCGGCCAGGACGCCGGTGTGTGGGGCGGCATGAGCGAGGACGAGCGCCGCGCCCTGAAGCGCCGCACGGCCCGCGCCCGCGCCCGCGCGGCGGTCTGACCCATCGCGTTTCCGGCTCGCGTCGAGCCGGCGGACCCCGAGACCGCTCCCGGAAGACCCGCGAGATCCACGCACGCTGTCCGCATCGCCCCAGCGTCGCGGCGTACGGAACGACACGCCCGGCATCGCCCTGTGCGATGGCCGGGCGTCACAGCGCGCGGAAACGGTCACCGACACCCCCCGTCGTCGAGATCAGCACCCCGATGGGCACTGCTGTAGACGATAGAGCACCCCTCTGACAAGATGCCCCACCGGGGTCGGCGGAGCCACTACGCGGGCTGCACCGGAATGGTCATGGAGACCTCCGTGCCCCCGCCCTGACGCGGCTTGACCGCCAACCGCCCCGACAGCTCCCCCACCACCAGCGTGCGCACGATCTGCAGGCCGAGGCTCGTGGCCGCGTCGAGGTCGAACCCCTCCGGCAGCCCCTGCCCGTCGTCGGCGACCGTGACGTCGAGCCGCTCCTCGGTGCGCGAGACGATCACCTTGATCGTGCCGCTGCCGTAGGCGAACCCGTGCTGGACGGCGTTCTGCAGCAGCTCGGTGAGCACCATCGCCACCGGAGTGGCGATCATCGCCGGGAGCATGCCGAAGCTGCCCACCCGGCGCGGCATGACGTTCGCCGCCGACACCTCGCCGGTCATCGCGATCACGCGGTCGGCGATGTCGTCGAAGTCGACGTTCTCCTCGGGCGTGTGCGACAGGGTCTCGTGGACGATCGCGATCGAGCCGACCCGGCGCACGGCCTCCTCCAGCGCCTCACGGCCCTCCGGCACGCGCAGCCGCCGCGCCTGCAGCCGCAGCAGGGCCGCCACGGTCTGGAGGTTGTTCTTGACCCGGTGGTGGATCTCGCGGATCGTGGCGTCCTTGGTCATCAGCTCGCGCTCGCGGCGGCGCAGCTCGGTGACGTCCCTGATCAGCACCAGAGCGCCGATGCGCCCGCCGCCGACGATCAGGGGGATCGCCCGGAGCTGCACGACGTTCGCGCCGGCCTCCACCTCGGTCTCCCTCGGCGTGCGGCCGCTCGCCACGAGCATCAGGTCTTCGTTGATCGGCTCGTCGGAGTAGCACAGCGCCGCGGTGGTCTTGCCCAGCTCGCTCCCCACCAGATCGGCGTTCAGCCCGAGGCGGCGGTAGGCCGACAGGGCGTTCGGCGAGGCGTACGTCACCCGGCCCGCCCGGTCGAGCCGCAGCAGCCCGTCGCCCACCCTCGGCGAGCGGACGAGGATGGGCCCCTCCTCAGGGAAGGGGAAGCGACCCTCCGAGACCATCTGCGCCAGATCGGACGCGCTCTGCAGATAGGTCAGCTCCAGCCGGGAGGGAGTGCGTGCCGACGAGAGGTTGGTGGAGCGCTGGATCACCGCGACATAGTGGTCGTCGCGCCGCACCGGGATGGTCTCCTCGCGCACCGGCACCCCGCTCGACCAGTCGGGGTCGCCCTCGCGGCAGATGCGGTGCTCCTTCCACGCCGTGTCGATCAGCGGGCGCTCCCCGGCCGCCACGATCGTGCCGACGACGTCGTCGTGGTACACCGTCGGGCCGGTCGTCGGCCGCATCTGGGCCACGGCCACCCACCCGGACTCGTCGCGCAGGGGGATCCACAGGATGAGGTCGGCGAAGGACAGGTCGGCGAGCAGTTGCCAGTCGGAGACGAGCGAGTGCATCCACTCGAGGTCCGCGGGATCGAGCGTGGTATGACGGGCAACCAGGTCGCTGAGAGTCGGCACGTCTGCATCATGCGTGCTAACCACCGCCCAAAGCGAATCGACTGCCGGGCTGCTGGGAAGATTCTCGGGTGGAGCACGAGAGGCGTGCCCTGTCACCACGTGGAGCGTCCGGCGAGCGGGGCCGCCGAGCCGAGATGAGGCCATGATCACTGACCCTCTGGCGCGGTTGCGCGCGGCCGCCGCCGTACGCGAGGCGGCCGGGCTGAGACGCGCCCTGCGCCCGCGCACTCCCGACCACGACGGAATGATCGACCTGGCCTCCAACGACTACCTCGGCCTCGCGCGGGACGAGCGGCTGGTCGCGGCGGCCGTACGGGCCACCGAGCGGTGGGGCACGGGCTCCACCGGGTCACGCCTGGTCACCGGCTCCACGGCGCTCCACGCCGAGTTGGAGGAGCGCCTGTGCGCCTTCACCGGCGCCGCCCGGGGGCTGGTCTTCTCCTCCGGCTACCTCGCCAACCTGGCCGTGATCGCCACGCTCGGCGCGGGCGGGCTCGTGGTGAGCGACGCGCGGAACCACGCCTCGATCATCGACGCCTGCCGCCTGTCCCGGGCGCGCGTGACGGTCACCCCGCACGGGGACGTCGACGCGGTGGAGAAGGCGCTGGCCGGCCGTGCCGAGGAGCACGCCGTCGTCGTCACTGACGCGGTCTTCTCCGTGGACGGCGACCTCGCGCCCGTGGCCGCACTGCACGCGGCGGCCGTACGGCACGGGGCGCTGCTGGTGGTCGACGAGGCGCACTCGTTCGGGGTCGTCGGCGATCACGGGCAGGGGGCGGTACACGCCGCGGGGCTGGCCGGGGCGCCCGAGGTTGTGATAACCGTCACACTGTCCAAATCGCTCGCGTCGCAGGGCGGCGCCGTGCTGGCCGCGCCAGAGGTGGTGGACGCCCTGGTCGACACGGGAAGACCGTTCATCTTCGACACCGCCCTGGCACCCTCCGCCGTAGCGGCGGCACTCGCCGCGCTTGATATCGTTGGCGACCATCCTGAGCTGCCAAGACAGGCTCGGCAGAACGCCTCGGCGCTGGCCCGCGCGGCCGCCGGCCACGGACTGCCCGCGACGGACCCGGCCGCGGCCGTCGTGCCGGTCGTGCTCGGCCCTCCGGACGCCGCGCTGCGCGCCGCCGAGGTGCTGGCCGAGCACGGTGTGCGCGGCGGCTGCTTCCGCCCGCCGTCGGTGCCGTCCGGCCGGTCTTGTCTGAGGTTGACCGCACGGGCCAATCTGAGTTCGGATGATCTCGCGGTGATCGGACGGGCGCTCACCGCAGTGGCCGAGATGAAGGTGAACGTGTGACGGAAGATTCTCCCCGGATTCCCAAGTACTACGACGTCAAACGTAACTTGCTGGAACTCACCAAGTCTCTGCCCGCCGGGGCGGCGCTGCCGCCCGAGCGTGCTCTCGCCGTGCGCTTCGAGACCTCCCGCACGACCGTGCGCCAGGCCCTCACCGAGCTCGTCATCGAGGGACGCCTGCTGCGCATCCAGGGCAAGGGCACCTTCGTCGCCCAGCCCAAGGTCGCCCAGGTCCTGCAGCTGACGTCGTACACCGGAGATCTCCGCCAGGTCGGCCTCGAACCCGACACCAAGATCCTCGACATCAGCTACATCACCGCCGACGAGACGCTCGCCCGGCGCCTGTGCATCAACCCGGGCGGGCGGGTCCTGCGCATCCACCGGCTGCGCCTGGCCAACGGCGAGCCGATGTCGATCGACACCACCCACCTGTCGGCCCGCCGCTTCTCCCGGCTGCGCCGCGAGCTCGAGGTGCACTCCTCGCTGTACGAGACGCTGCACAACGCCTACAACGTCCAGCTCACCGACGCCGAGGAGATCATCGAGACGGTGCTGGCCACGCCGTACGACGCGCAGATCCTCGGCGTCGACGTCGGCCTGCCGATGCTGCTGCTCACCCGGCACGCCTTCGACGCCGAGGGGAACCCCGTCGAGTGGGCCCAGTCGCTCTACCGGGGCGACAGGTACAAGTTCGTCACCCGCCTGCGCAGACCCCCGGAGGCCGACCACCCGCGACGCTGACCGTCCCGGACCCACCTGCGACCGAGAATCGTGATCTTCGCGTCTCGGCCCTCTAGGGTGGGTCCGGTGAGCGTTCTGGTGATCACCGGCACCGACACCGGGGTGGGCAAGACCGTCGTGACCGCCGCCGTCGCCGCGCTGGCGCTGGAACGGAAGGTCCCGGTCGCCGTCGTCAAACCCGCGCAGACCGGGGTCGAAGCCGGCGAGCCCGGGGACCTCGACGAGGTGATCCGGCTGTCCGGGGTGACCACGACGTTCGAGTTCGCTCGCTTCCCCGACCCGCTGTCCCCCGCCGCGGCCGCCCGCCTGTCCGGCCTGCCGCCGGTCTCCCTGACGGACGCGGCCGAGCGGGTGCGCGAGCTGGCCGAGACCCACCGCCTGGTGCTGGTCGAGGGGGCGGGCGGGCTGCTCGTCCGCTTCGACGAGGACGGCGCCACGATCGCCGACCTGGCCCGCCTGCTGCGCGCCCCCGTCCTGGTGGTCACCAGGGCCGAGCTCGGCACGCTCAACCACACCGCGCTCACGCTCGAGGCGCTCGCCGGGCGGGGACTCGACCTCGCGGGCCTGGTGATCGGCTCCTGGCCGCGCGACCCCGGCCTCGCCGAACGCAGCAACGTGCCCGACCTGGAGACGCTGGCGGCCCGTCCGCTCGCCGGAGCGCTCCCCGAGGGCGCCGCGTCGCTCGACCGGGCCGCCTTCAACCGCCTGGCCCACGACGGTCTGAGCCCGGTGCTCGGGGGCGGTTTCGACCCTTCGCGCTTCCGGGCAACCCTAAGTCTGTGACGCAACCGGCGAGGGGAGCATGAGCGTGGACATCCTGGAGACCGCCCGGGTCCAGGTGCTCGGGGAAGGCCGCGGCCTGACGGCCGGTCAGGCCCTGGAGTGCCTCGAACTGCCCGACGACCGCCTTCCCGACCTGCTGGCCCTGGCCCACGAGGTCCGCATGACCTGGTGCGGCCCCGAGGTCGAGGTCGAGGGCATCGTCTCCCTGAAGACCGGTGGCTGCCCCGAGGACTGCCACTTCTGCTCCCAGTCGGGGCGGTTCGACTCCCCCGTCCGCTCGGTCTGGCTCGACATCCCCTCGCTCGTCCGGGCGGCCGTCGAGACGGCCGCGACGGGCGCCACGGAGTTCTGCATCGTCGCCGCCGTGCGCGGCCCCGACCGCCGCCTGATGAACCAGGTGCGCGAGGGCGTCGCGGCCATCCGCGAGGCCGTCGAGATCAACGTCGCCTGCTCCCTCGGCATGCTCACCCAGGAGCAGGTGGACGAGCTGGCCGAGATGGGCGTCCACCGCTACAACCACAACCTCGAGACCGCGCGCTCCCACTTCGGCGCGGTGGTGACCACCCACACCTGGGACGAGCGGTGGCGCACCTGCGAGATGGTCCGCGCGGCCGGCATGGAGCTCTGCTGCGGCGGCATCATCGGCATGGGCGAGACCCGGGAGCAGCGGGCGGAGTTCGCCGCGCAGCTCGGCGAGCTCGCCCCCGACGAGGTGCCGCTTAACTTCCTCAACCCCCGGCCCGGCACGCCGTTCGCGACCTACCCGCTCGTCGAGGGACGCGAGGCGCTGAAGACCATCGCGACCTTCCGGCTGGCGCTGCCGCGCACCATCCTGCGGTACGCCGGCGGGCGTGAGCTCACCCTGGGCGACCTCGGCACCCGCGAGGGCATGCTGGGCGGCGTCAACGCCATCATCGTCGGCAACTACCTCACCACCCTCGGCCGCTCCCCCGAACGCGACCTGGAGCTCCTGGCAGATCTCAAGATGCCCATCAAGGCCCTCTCGCCGACTCTCTGAGCCTAAAGTCGCCCCTTGACCAGCCCGAACGAGGGCTCAAGGATTGACCGGGGACGGAGAAGGTAAGTTCACGTCATGGAGTCTGCAAAGCACGCCGGCGACGTCGCGGTCGCCGTCTCACGGGCCTACGGTGCCGACGTCATGTTCACCTTGTCGGGCGGCCACGTCTTCCCCCTTTACGACGGGGCCGTCCACGAGAACATGCGCATCGTCGATGTGCGGCACGAGCAGAGCGCGGTGTTCGCCGCCGAGGCCACGGCGCGGCTGACGCGACAACCCGGCCTCGCGGTGCTGACGGCCGGGCCGGGCATCACCAACGGGGTCAGCGGTGTGGCGACCGCCCACTACAACGGCTCGCCGGTCGTGGTGATGGGCGGGCGCGCCCCGGCGTCCCGGTGGGGCTCGGGGGCCCTGCAGGAGATGGACCATCCCCCGCTGTTCGAGACGATCACCAAGCTGTCGTTCACCGCGGGCGGCGCCGACTCCATCGGCCAGGACGTCGAGATGGCCTTCCGCACGGCCATCGCCCCGCACCGCGGCCCGGTGTTCCTCGACTTCTTCATGGACCACCTGTTCTCGCCGTCCCCCGAGCACAAGGCCGAGACGCTCACGCCGTCCCCGTTGGAGCCCGACTCCGAGGCCCTCGCCATCATCGCCCGGCTGATCGCCGAGGCCGAGCGGCCCGTGCTCGTGCTGGGCTCCGACGTCTGGATGGACCGCGCCGAGGAGGCCGCCCGCGACTTCGCCGAGGCCTGGCAGCTGCCGGTGATCCCCAACGGGCAGGGCCGCGGCATCCTCCCCGCCGGGCACGAGCTATTGGTCACCCGGGCGCGCGGCATGGCGTTCTCGCAGGCCGACCTGGTGATCGTCGCCGGCACCCCGCTCGACTTCCGTCTCGGTTACGGCCTGTTCGGCGGCAGGGACGGAGCCCCGCTGGCCAGGGTCGTCCACCTGGCCGACGCCCCGTCGCAGCTGGCCACGCACGTCGGCACGGCCGCCTCCACCGCCGCCGACCTCTCCCTGCTGTTCTGGGGCCTGTCGACGGCCTGCACGGAGGCCGGGGTGTCCCCCAAGTCCTACTCCAGGTGGGTGGCCACGCTCGCGGAGGCGTCCAGGGCCGCCATCGCGGACGACGCCGAGCTGCTGGCCTCCGACGCCGACCCGATCCACCCGATGCGCGTCTACGGCGAGCTCAACCGGCTCCTCGACGACGACGCCGTGGTGATCGGCGACGGCGGCGACTTCGTGTCGTACGCCGGGAAGTACATCGAGCCGCGCAGGGCCGGCTGCTGGCTCGACCCCGGGCCGTACGGCTGCCTCGGCACCGGCCTCGGCTACTCCATCGCCGCCCGCATCGCCCGCCCCTCCTCGCAAGTGGTGCTCCTGCTCGGCGACGGAGCCGCGGGCTTCTCGCTGATGGACGTCGACACGCTGGTGCGCCACAAGCTGCCCGTGGTGATGATCTGCGGCAACAACGGCATGTGGGGCCTGGAGAAGCACCCGATGCAGATGCTGTACGGGTACGACGTCGCGGCCGAGCTGCAGCCGCAGTGCAGGTACGACCAGGTGGTGGCCGCGCTCGGCGGCGCCGGCGAGCTGGTCACCTCGCCGTCCGAGATCGGGCCGGCGCTGCGCCGCGCGTTCGACTCCGGCGTGCCGTACATGGTGAACGTCGCCACCGACCCGCAGATCGCCTACCCGCGCACCACCACCGGCATCTGACCTCGCACCCGGGCCGCGACGGGGTCGCGGCCCGGGACGGTCAGCTGGCCGAGGGGGTCGGCGTCGGCGTCGGGGACGGGCTCTCCTCCCCGCAGGAGAGGCCCTGCTCCACCACGATGGTGACGAGACGGTCGGTCGGCCACGAGGTGCCGGGCTCCGGGTTCTGGTCCAGCACGCGGGTGCAGCCCTCACTGCTCGGCTCGCCGCTGATGTCGACCTTGACCTTGAATCCTGCGGCCTTGAGCTTGTTCTGCGCGAGCTGCTGGGTCAGGTTCCTCACCATCGGCACGACCTTCTTGGTCGCCTGAGATTTGGTGACGGTCGGGCTGGGCGACGGGCTCGGGCTCTTCGACGGGTCGGGAGATTCGGTGTCGTCCGTCGGCGTCGGGGTGGACTCGCTCGTCCTGGTGGGGAGGGTCGCCGGCTCCTCGGGCGGAGGAGTGGTCTTCTTTGGAGGACGAGTCTTCGGGGTGTGCTTCGGGCCGCTCGGGCTCTCGCTGGGCCCCTCCGACACCGAGGGGCTCACCTCCGGGGTCTGCGCTCCGGCGCTGGCCACCTGGTTGTACACCACGGCGCCCCCACCGCCCAGCAGGGCGCCGACGGCGATCACGGCGGCGACGATCCCGGCCCTGCCGCGTCTGGGGGCGGCGGCCCGGCGGCGGGAGCCACGCGGGGCGGGCGGCGGCGCGACGTCGGTCGGAGGGGGCGCATGGGCGCCGGTCTCCGAGGCCGCCGTGGGCATGATGTACGGCGGCGGCGTCGGGGTGGACGGGGCGGTGTGGCCCTCGCTCCACGACGGACTCGCCGCGTGGGAGCCGGTCTCCGGCGCCGCGATCGGGGCGGCGTGACCGGCGGTGGGTGCCGAGGAGACCATGCCGGTCAGCCCGCTGACGGCCGCGACCGCCCCGGTCTCGCCGCGCATGGCCTGGCGCGCGGCCACGCTCATCTCGGCGGCGCTGTGCCAGCGGCTCCCGGGATCCTTGGCCAGCGCCCGCTCCACCAGGTGACGCACGGCGGGAGGCACGTCGGCGGGCAGCGGCGGCGGCTGCTCGCGGATGTGCTTCAACGCGATTGTGACCGGGGTGTCGCCGTCGAAGGGCCGGTATCCGGCCAGGCACTCGTAGGCGACCACGCCGAGCGCGTACAGGTCGACGGCGGGGGTCACCGGCTGACCCTCGGCCTGCTCCGGCGCGCAGTAGGCGGCGGTGCCGAGCACCATGCCGGCGTCGGTCAACCGGCTGGCGGTGTCGGCACGGGCGATGCCGAAGTCGGTGAGGACGAGCGTGCCGTCCGGGCGGACCAAGAGGTTCCCGGGCTTGACGTCGCGGTGCACGATGCCGCGATCGTGCACGGCCTGCAGGGCCGAGGCGGCCTGCGCGATGAGCTCCATGGCGGGCTCGGGGGCGATGCGGGTCAGCCTGGTCAGCAACCGGTCGAGCGGCTCACCGTCGACGAAGCGCATCACGAGATAGGCGGTCGGCCCGGCCCCCGGCACGTCGCTCACGCCGTAGTCGTAGACGTCGACGACACCCGGATGGTTGATGGTGGCCATCGACCGCGCCTCCCCCTGGAAGCGGGCGGCGAACCCGGGATCGTCCATCCGGCCTGGTAACAACACTTTGACGGCGACGGTGCGAGCCAGGACGGTGTCTTCACCACGCCACACCTCGCCCATCCCACCGGCGCCGAGGCGGACGTCAAGCCGGTAACGTCCCGCCAGCGTGGTCCCTTGGGCCACCATCTCTCCCCCGCTTACCCCTTTTCCGTCCAGGCCGACGTCACCCCAGAGTTCTCCAACAAAGCGGATTTGTGTCGCGGCCGGATCACGCCGGGGTCACAAAACCCTGTGGTCGCACGGTTCGCCTCGGGGTGTCAGCCAACCGTCACGCCGTGTTCGACGCAGCGGGCGGACCACCCCCGCGGCGTCACCTGCACCACCAGCCGGCGTGCGCACGCCGGGCAGTGGCGAGGTGGCTCCATGAGCCGCGCGGCATGGCATGCGGAGTGGTCGCCGTCTCCCTCGAGACGTCCGCAGTGGTCGCAGTACGGGCTCACGCCAAAAGCGTATTGCATCGTTCCCCACCAAGGCCGCCCATCCGGCGAAGGTGGTCGCAGACCACGCGAAAAGCCAACTGGGGACGGTCGTGCCGTACGCCCGCCCAATAGGCTTGCCCGCATGACGATCGAGCCTGGTCTGCGCGCCGAAGTCCTCATCATGGTCGAGAGGAGCGACACCGCGATCAAGGTGGGCAGCGGCGACGTCCCCGTGCTGGGCACGCCGCGGCTGCTGGCCGTCGCGGAGGCCGCGACCGTGCGGGCGGTGCGCGACCACCTGGCTCCCGGGCAGACGTCGGTCGGCACGAAGGTCACGCTGGAGCACCGCGCCGCGAGCCCCGTCGGCACGCACGTCGAGGTCGTCGCCGAGCTCGTGGAGGTCGACGGCCGCCGCCTGGTCTTCGAGGTCACCGCGCGCGACCGCACCCGCACGGTGGCCACCGCCACCATCGAACGCGTCGTGGTCGACCGCGAGCGCTTCCTGTCGGGCCTCACCGGCTGACGATCCTCGCGGGGCTACTCGATGACGGCGATCAGGTCGCCCTCCTGGATGACGTCGCCCTCGGCCACCTTGATCCCGGTCACGACACCGGCGTCCTCGGCGATCACCGGGATCTCCATCTTCATCGACTCCAGGATGACCAGCGTGTCACCTTCGTTGACGCTGTCACCCTCGGCGACGACGATCTTCCAGACGTTCGCCACCATCTCCGCGCGTACTTCCGCCACCGGGAACTCCCCTCACTGAATATCTGATCGCCCCAGAAGGGCTCTGGTCGTCGTCGCACCCGCTGGTGAAACTCCGCTTGGGCCTACCGCTGACGTCCGCCGTCACGCGCGCATCCGCGCCACGAGCCCGGTGTCGTAGTCGCCGCCGGCGAACTCCGGGTCGTCCAGCAGCTCGGCGAAGAACGGGAGGTTGTTCTTGGGTCCTTCGACGCGGAAGGCCGCCACGGCCTCGCGGGCCCTGGCCAGGGCCTCCTCGCGGGTGTCCCCGTGGACGCACAGCTTGGCCATGAGCGGATCGTAGAAGGGGGTGACGGTGTTCCCGGCGACGTATCCGGAGTCGAGCCGGACACCGGGCCCGGTCGGCTCCTCCCAGACGTCGATCTTGCCGGGCCCGGGGAAGAACCGCTTGGGGTCCTCGGCGTAGATCCGGAACTCCACCGCGTGCCCGCCGGGCCTCCGCGTCGCCGTGGAGAACGACACCGGCTCGCCGGCCGCGATCAGCAGCTGCTGCTCGACCAGGTCGATGCCCGTGACCAGCTCGGTGACCGGGTGCTCGACCTGGAGCCGGGTGTTCATCTCGAGGAACACGAAATCCTGGGCGTCGGCGTCCACCAGGCACTCGACCGTGCCCGCGCCACGGTAGCCGACCGCCTCTCCGGCCCGCACGGCGGCGGCCAGCATGCGTTCGCGCAGCTCAGGGGTGATTCCGGGCGACGGGGACTCCTCGACGACCTTCTGGTGCCGCCGCTGCACCGAGCAGTCGCGCTCGCCGAGCGCCACGACCGTGCCGTCGGCCAGCCCGAGGATCTGCACCTCGACGTGCCGCGCCCGCTCGATGTAGCGCTCGAGCAGGATCGCCGGCCCGCCGGAGGTCTTCCCGCCGAAGCGCTCGGCGGCGCGGGCCGCGGTCTCGAAGGCCTTGACGAGCCCGGCCTCGTCGTGGGCGACGCCCATGCCGATGCCTCCGCCGCCTCCGGCGGCCTTCACCATGACCGGGTAGCCGATCTCGGCCGCGGCGGCGAGGGCCTGCGCCTGCTCGCTCACCGGCTCGCGGGTGCCCGCGGCCACGGGTACGCCGGCCTGCTCCATGAGGTTACGCGCGTTGATCTTGTCGCCCATGCGCTCGATGGCCTCGGGGGACGGCCCGATCCAGGTGAGCCCGGCGTCGATGACGGCCCGGGCGAAGGCGGCGTTCTCGGCGAGGAAGCCGTAACCGGGGTGGACGGCCTGCGCGCCGGTCGCGCGGCACGCCTCCAGCACCCTGGCGACGTCGAGGTAGCTCTGGGCCGGGGCCGCCGGGCCGAGCAGGAACGCCTCGTCGGCTTCGAGCACGAAGGGCAGGTCGGCGTCGGCCTCCGAGTGCACGGCGATGGCGCGCAGGCCCATGGCCTTGACCGTGCGGATCACCCGACGTGCGATTTCTCCGCGATTGGCAACCAGGACGCTTTCGAACACGGCCGCTCTCCCTTCGACGGCTCACCACCCTATGACTCGGGCGTCCCTGGGGCCCTTCGCGCGAAACCACCGATCCCCCGTGTCCCGTATGTAGGAAGTCCACAACGGGACGATCGTTCCGGGTCGCCGTAGAACAGGGCTCCACTGGTGGTAAAGACGGCGCACCCGGCCAAAGCGGCCGTGTCGGAGGCCGTGGTCAGAGCCGGTTGACGGGAGCCAGGCGGTCGACGACCTTCGCCATCAACCCCACCACGACGGGATCGTACTCGCCGCCGTCGTCCTGGCGGAGCCGTTCGAGGGCCGCCGCCGCGCGGTCGCGGTCGGTGGAGCCGCCCACCAGGTCGTCATAGGCGTTGGCCGCCTTGATGATGCGGCTGGCCAGCGGCGGCAGGTCGGGCCCGGCGTACGGATCGCCCTGATGACGCACGATCTCGGCCACACGGTCGAGCACGCCGGTCTTCTTGATGATCTCGGCGCCCAGCTCGGCGATGCTCCGCGCCTGCCCGGGATCGGTGAGCACGGTGGCGCCGCCCGGGATCGGGTCGCGCAGGGAGAGCTGCCCGATGTCGTGCATGAGCGCGGCGTACTCGAGCTCCAGCAGCTCCGGCTCCCCCATGCCGAGCTCGCGCCCGATCGCCAGCGACAGGCGGCTGACCCGCCGGGAGTGCCCCGGCTCGACGTACCCCCCGACCTCAGTCACCCTCGCCAGGGCGCGGACGGTCTGGAGGTAGGTGGCGCGGATCCCGGCGTACTTACGGAAGGCGACCTGGGTGACCAGCAGCGGCGCGGCGAAGACGGCGAGCGCGGCGAGGTTCATGCTGTGGGAGGCCAGGGCGAGCAGGACTCCCGAGGCGGTGACGGAGGCCCCGAGCGGGGTGGCCATGCGGACCTCGTCACGGTAGGCCACGCGGAAGTTCGTGCGGACCTGCTCGGCCCGCAGCACCGCGGCGATCACCACGTCGGCGGTGAGCATGGCGGTGGTGAGCACGGCCATCACGCCGAGCACGGGCCACCATGTGCCGCCGCTCGCCACGGTGTCGTACAACGCGGGGGCGAGCGGACGGTAGGCGAAGGCGAGCAGCGCCCACGACAGCAGCCGGCGCGCGAGCGCGTCGAGCTGCGGCGGCCTGCCGACGGCGAGGTGCGGCAGCGCGCCGATCACCATGCCGACGGCCATGACCGCCACCACCTGAAGCGCGGAGTGCCGGGTCGGCGTGCCGCCGACGTCCAGCAGCAGGGTGTACCCGAGGGCGGCGGCCGCGCCGATGGGCGCCACCTCGCGGTTGCCCGGCATGGTGAGCCTGGCGAGCTCGCCCACGGCGACCATCACGCCGAAGGCGATCGCGACCTGGGGGTCGACGAGCCCCACCGCGGCGGTGTGGGCGACGCCCGCCACGGTGACCATGCCGGCGGCGCAGATCAGCAGGAGCTGCCCGGAGTCGAGGCCGCGCAGGGGCCGGGCCGTCGTGGTCACCGCTCGGAGGCCACTTCGATGGGCATGGTGGGATCGTCGTGGTCCTTGGCGGCGGTCTCCACCGCCTCGCCTGCCGGGGGCTCGGTCACCCTGCGGGGAGGATCCCAGCCGCGCCGGTCGACGGCCCTGATGAACGCCCCGACCATGACGGGGTCGAACTGCGTGCCCGCTCCCTTGCGGAGCTCGGTGAGCGCCTCCTCGATCGACTTCGCCTTGCGGTAGGACCGGTCGGAGGTCATGGAGTCGAACGCGTCGGCGACGGCGATGATGCGGGCGAACTCGGGGATCTCGGCCCCGGCCAGGCCCATGGGGTAGCCCCCGCCGTCGTGACGCTCGTGGTGGTGCATGATGCCGGCGAAGGCCTCGTCGAGGAAGTCGATGCCCCGCACGATCTCCAGGCCGCGCATCGGGTGGAGCTGGATCGCGGCGTACTCCTCCTCGGTGAGCCGGCCTTCCTTCTGCAGCACCTTGGTGGGGACGCCGAGCTTGCCCACGTCGTGGAGCATGCCGGCGTAACCGATCGCGCGCATGCGCTCGGGTCCCATGCCGATCTCCTGTGCGATCATCGTGGAGGCGCTCGACACGCGCATGCAGTGGCCGCGCGTGTAGTAGTCCTTGGTCTCCACGGCCTGGCAGAGCGCGGCGATGGTCGCGTCGTAGGAACGCTGCTGGGCGAGGTACTGGCCGAAGGCCCAGCGCGCGACGAACAGCGGCAGCAGCACGAGCACCGCCGAGATCGACTGCACGGTGGCCCACAGCCCGGCGATCAGCAGGCCGAACGTGGCGTACCCGAAGTAGGACGCGAGGAACTGGGCGAGCCCCCGCAGCGGCACCTCGCCGGTGCGCAGCCGCCCGGCCAGCGACAGCATGACCGCGAACAGCACGAAGTTGAGCGGGACGAAGACCGCCGCCGCGCCCGCGAACGGCACCAGCAGGTCGGTGAACGTGCCGACGTTCGGGATCTCCTGGTGGCCGCCGAGCCGCTCGAAGACCCACCCCGCGGCGTACCCGCAGATGGCGAACTGCGCCCCGTTGAACAACCGCTTGTGAAGCGGCAGGCCGGGGCGCACGCTGAGCACCGCCGTGGCCCCGACCAGGGCCGCGCCGACGTCGCCCACCAGGACCACCGCGGCCAGGGCCGCGGAGAAGCTGACCGACATCGCCGCCTGCTCGACGTTGAGCAGCGTCGGCACCGATTCGCAGACCAGGAACAGCAACGCCAGCACGAGCAGCGTGGGCCACTCGTGCCCGCTGAGGTGCCCGGGGATGAGAAGACCCCGGCCGATCAGCGCCGCGGCCGCCGTGACGGTCGCGACGAGGTAGACCTTCGCCGGCCAGGGTAGATCACGCACTGCCGCCGCCTCGGACCGTCACGCGCACGCGCTCAGGTCCAGGAGATTCCCGAGGGCACGGGGATCGCGCCCTTCGAGACGGCCGCCAGAGCCGCGGCGCCGAGAGCGATGAGAACCCATCCGAAGCCACCGCTTCCCATGGCCGCCACGATGCGTGTGGCCATTGCCTTCATCATGTGCCGCCTCCCCATTGAGTCGGGCTTCAGGCTACAGAAACGGGGATGGGCAGGCCGGGAAGTCGAAGAATCGCATCCAAAGCGTAATCAAACCACTACCAGGAGCTAACGCGATCTCGCCCATTCGACGGTGGCCTTGAGACCGTCGAGAAGGTCGGTGCGGGGGCGCCAGCCGAGGGCGGCGAGGGCCGGGGCGGGGTCGACGGCCATGGCGGGCAGGTCGCCCAGGCGCGGCGGCTCGAACCTCGGCTCGTCGGGCGCCCCGGCGGCGGCGGCCACCAGGGAGTGCAGCTCGCGGTCGGTCGTCTGCACACCGGTACCGAGGTTGAACCTCCCGCCGTCGCCCGCCTCGCCGCACGCGCGCACGAAGCCGTCGACGACGTCCTCGACGAAGATGTAGTCGCGGGTCTGGGAGCCGTCGCCGTACACCACGGTCGGCGCGCCGCGCAGCAGGGCGTCGGTGAAGATCGACACCACGCCCGCCTCGCCCTCGGGCGACTGGCGCGGGCCGTAGACGTTCGACAGCACCAGCGAGGTGTACTGCAGGCCGTGCAGCGCCCTGAACATCGACAGGTAGATCTCGCCGCTGAGCTTGGACGCGGCGTACGGTGAACGCGGGTCGGTCGCCGCGTCGCCCGGGACGGGGATCACGGCGGGCCGGCCGTACACCGCGACCGACGAGGCGTAGACGACCTTCCGCACGCCCGCGGCCCGCGCCGCCGAGAGGACGTTGACCGTGCCCTCGACGTTGAGCCGCGCGTCGGCCACGGGGTCGGCCACGCTCCTGCGCACGCTGATCTGGGCGGCGAGGTGGCAGACCACCTCGGGCCGCAGGTTTCGGGTCAGGTCGGTCAGCGCGGGATCGGTGACGTCGAGCTCGTGCAGCTCGAACGCCTCACTTTCCATCGCGGCCGAGAGGTTGCCCCTCGACCCCGACGACAGGTCGTCCACGACGGCGACTTCGTGCCCGTCGGCGAGAAGCCGATCGACCAGGGTCGATCCGATGAAGCCGGCGCCGCCGGTTACAAGTACCCGCATCCCGGCATTTTAGGGGACCGGCCCGACGTCACTCCGCCATCTCGGAGCGGACCGCCTCGATGCGCTTGAGCACCTTGGCCCGGAGATCCTCGGGCACGGTGTCACACCCACAGTGCTTGGCGATCAGCTGCTTCACGGCCTTCTCGAGGCCGTACTCCTCCAGGCAGGGCCCGCACTCGTCGAGGTGCTGGCGGATGTCGGCCCGCCGCCGCTCGTCGAGCTCGCCATCGAGAAAGGTGTAGACCCTTTCGAGCACTTCGCCGCAGTCGGTGTCGTGCGGCTTCCCACAGCTCATGCCCAACACCTCACCAAGGCGCCGGCGCCGCGCCCGCGGCCGGTCACGGCCGACGACTCAATATCACCGCGCTCCGTCACGACGGCTCCTCCGATCGCACAAGCCCGCGTTCGCGTGCGTAGTCCTCGAGTTGCGTCCGCAGCTGGCGTCGCCCGCGGTGCAGGCGGGACATCACGGTCCCGATGGGGGTGCCCATGATGTCGGCGATCTCCTTGTAAGGAAAGCCCTCGACGTCGGCGAGATAGACCGCGATCCGGAAATCTTCGGGAAGCTCGGCCAGCGCGTTCTTGACGTCGCTGTCGGGGAGGTGCTCGAGCGCCTCCACCTCGGCGGACTTCAGACCGGCCGACGTGTGCGACTCCGCACGCGCGAGCTGCCAGTCTTCGATCTCCTCGGTGCCGGCCTGCTTCGGCTCCCGCTGCTTCTTGCGGTAGCTGTTGATGAAGGTGTTGGTGAGGATGCGGTACAGCCAGGCCTTGAGGTTGGTGCCTTCCTGGAACTGGTGGAAGGACCCGAAGGCCTTGGCGAAGGTGTCCTGAAGAAGGTCCTCCGCATCCGCGGGATTCCTGGTCATCCGGAGCGCCGCGGAGTAGAGCTGATCGAGGTACGGCATGGCGTCGCGCTCGAACCGCTCACTGCGTTGCTCCAGAGTCTCCTCGGCTATCTTGGAGACCGGACCCACCCCCTTAAACGCGCCGTACAGAGCCGAGAATACCGGCTCCTCTACGAGCGCCCGATCGCCGACCTCGGCCACCAGCATGGGACGGAACCTCCTAGCGTGTTTACGCCCGTCTGCAACACGCGGGGCATAGCATCTGTTCCCGGTAACTAGAAGGTGACGAAGGACCCGGTACGGGGAAAAAGATACGTACCGGCTGGTAGCGATTCCCCGGAGCCCCGACCGTCCAGGAGCCACTTGTGCTGCCCATCCCAGCCAGCGAACTGAACGGCTCAACCAGCGCGCTCGGGCCGTACTGGACCTTCTATCACGCCGTCGTGGCCGAGCAGCTGCGACGATGGCTCCCCCAGAAGCCCGGACTCCTCCTCGACCTGTCCGGCGGGCGGGGTCGCTGGCCCGCGCAGGCGGCCCGGGCCGGGCACCATGTCATCGAGATGGTCGACTTCCGGCGTCCCGCCGATCCGTCGCTGAACGGGGCGGGGAAGCAGAGGATCCGCAGGGTCCGCGCCGACGACCTCGGCTTCCTTCCGGACGCCTCCGTCGACGCGGTCGTGGCCGAGGAGCGCGCGCTGTCGCTGGAGCTGATGGCCGAGTCGACCATGGAGGACGTCGTGCGCGTCCTCAAGCCGGGCGGTCGCGTGCTGGCCTGCGTCGACTCGCTGGTGCTCGGCATGGCGATCATGGCCGAGCAGAACTACTGGGCCCACCTCTGCCAGACCGGCACGGGCGAGGTGATGCTCGTGCCGTGGCCCGACGGCAGCATCACCCGCTGCTTCAGCAGCGTCCAGCTGCGCGAGCTGCTCGTCGACGCCGGCCTGGAGGTGGAGTGGATCCGGCCGCGCACGGTGCTGTCGCCCTCGACCGTCGACCACGTCCTCGCCGCGGACGCCCGCGCGCTGAACTGGCTGGTGCGCACCGAGCTCGACGCCCACCCTGACGACGACGACACCGTCGGCATCCACCTGGTGGCGAGCGCCCGCAGGCCGGGCTAGCCGTGTTCATCTGCCTCGCTCCGCTCCGCTCGGCGGGCTCGGGTCTCCCCGAGCACTTCAGCGGCGGCGTTCGCGCTTCGACTGGCACTCCACGCAGCGGGCCGCCTCGGGGCGTGCCGCCAGGCGGCCCTCAGGGACGGGCTTGCCGCAGTCGACGCACCGGCCGTACACGCCCGCGTCGATGCGCTTGAGCGCGTCGAGCACCGCCGTACGCTGCCGGGTGGCCACGTCGATCATGGCCTGGGCGCGGTCGGCGTCGGTGAGGTCGGACCCGGCGTCGGCGGCCGATCTGTCGTCGACGGCCCCCGGATCACCTTTCAGCACCGCGATGGACCGATCGAGTTCGGCCAGCATGCTCTCCAACTGTGCCCGAGCGGTCGCGACGTCCACGAATCCGCACCTCCGGGAAGAAACGGGACACGGCCTCGGCGGGAACCCCCGGAACTCCCGCCTGGCTCTTGGGAAGACTTGGCAGTTGCGGTGACTGTTCGCGCACGAGCCATCGCTTTCCTGTTCGGATGCCCGTTCGGCACGCTTCTTACACCGCTGTGACCCAGGCTTTTGCCGACGTTCCTAAAACAGTTGCGTCTCGGGGCTCTCGGGGTCGATGAGGTGGGGGCCGTTGTTCCTGACGCTGTTCACCTCGCTCGACACCGGGTAGGCCACCAGCCCGCTCGGCGGGGCGGAGGCGAGCAGGTCGAGCACCTTGTCGGGTTCGGTGAGCGCCGGGTCGAGCCAGTCGGACCACATGTCGGGCTTCATGATCAGCGGCATGCGGTCGTGGATGTGGCCCAGGTGGTCCTCGGCGGTGGTCGTGATGACGGTGCAGGTGACCAGCCACTTCAACGGGTCGTCGTCGGCCCGCGTGGGGTCCTTCCAGTACTCGTACAACCCCGCCATGGCCATCACCCCGCCGTCCTCCGGGTGGATGAAGTAGGGCTGCTTGGTCTTCTTGTCGGCCCTGTACCACTCGTAGTAGCCGTCGGCGGGCAGCAGGCACCTGCGGTGGGCGAAGGCGCGGCGGAAGGACGGCTTCTCGGCGAGCGTCTCCAGCCGCGCGTTGATCATGCGGTTGCCGATGGAGGGGTCCTTGGCCCAGCTCGGCACCAGCCCCCACTTCAGCACCTGGAGCTGCCTGACGGGCTCGGCCTTCGCCTCGGCGGCCTGCTCCTCGGGACGGGTGAGCACGGCGTAGACCCTCTTGGTGGGGGCGACGTTGTAGTCGGCCGGGAGCTCGGCGGAGGTGCCGTCGAGGCCCACCTGGAACTCCTCCAGCAACTCCTGTCGCTTGCGTGCCGACGCGTATCTGCCACACATGGGCACTAGCCTGCCACCGCTCGGCCGTTCCCGGACAGACATGCCCTCCCCCGTCTCACGGCGGGGAGCGGTCGGCGTGCGTCATCCCTTTGCGGGGAAGGGTCCCGGTAGGCTCGGAGGTATGTCAGCTCCCCTGTGGCCCGCGCCCGAGGCGACCGGTCCCGTCGACGCCGTCGTGCGGCTGCCCGGGTCCAAGTCGGTGACGAACCGCGCCCTCCTGCTCGCCGCGCTCGCCGATGGTCCGAGCACCGTGCGGCGGGCCCTGCGCAGCCGCGACGCCGACCTTATGGTGGCGGCCCTGCGAGCCCTGGGCGCGGAGCTGACCCCCTCGGACGAAAGCCCCTCCGGCACCGACTGGCACGTCGTCCCGGGCCCGGTACGCGGCGGCGCGTCGATCGACGTCGGCCTCGCCGGCACGGTGATGCGCTTCGTCCCGCCGGTGGCGGCGCTCGCCGACGGCGAGGTGTCCTTCGACGGCGACCCGCACGCCCGCAAGCGGCCGATGGGCCCGATCCTCGGCGCGCTGCGGTCCCTCGGCGCCACCGTCGACGGTGACGCCCTGCCGTTCACCGTCAGGGGCCCGATCTCCGGTGGCGAGGTCACGCTCGACGCCTCGGCGTCCTCGCAGCTGGTGTCGGGGCTGCTGCTGGCCGCCGCCCGCTTCGACAAAGGCGTGACGGTACGCCACGACGGCCCGCCGGTGCCGTCCATGCCGCACATCCAGATGACGGTGCAGATGCTGCGCGCCGCCGGGGTGCGGGTCGACGATTCCGAGCCCGACGTCTGGCGGGTCGAGCCGGGGCCCGTCGCGGCCCGCGACCTCACCGTCGAGCCCGATCTTTCGAACGCCGCGCCGTTCCTGGCCGCCGCGCTCGTCACCGGCGGCACGGTGACCATCCCCGACTGGCCCGAGGAGACCACCCAGGGCGGCGACGAGCTGCGCTCGCTGCTGCCGCGCATGGGCGCGACGGTCACCCGCACCCCGCAAGGCCTGAAGGTCACCGGCGGCGCGAGCATCCAGGGCATCGACGCCGACCTGCACGACGTCAGTGAGCTGACGCCCACGCTCGCCGCCCTCGCGGCGCTGGCGACCTCACCGAGCACGCTGCGCGGCGTGGCCCACATCAGGGGGCACGAGACCGACCGGCTCGCCGCGCTGGCCACCGAGATCAACCGGCTCGGCGGCGACGTGACCGAGACCCCCGACGGCCTCGAGATCCGTCCGCGTCCGCTGCGCGCCGGGGTCTTCCACAGCTACGCCGACCACCGGATGGCGACGGCCGGAGCGGTGATCGGCCTGGCCGTCCCCGGGGTCCAGGTGGAGGACATCGCGACCACGGCCAAGACCCTTCCCGAGTTCGCCCGCATGTGGGCGCTGATGTTGGAGGAAGGCCGCTGAGACGACGCGAGTACGACGAGGAGGACGTGCGGGTCCGGCCCGGCAAGGGGTCGCGGCCGAGGACCAGACGCCGTCCGGCGCACGATGACGCCGTGGAGGGGTTCGTCGTGTCGGTCGACCGCGGCCGCTACACCTGCCTGGTGGAGAGTGACGCCACCGGCGGCCGCAGGCGCAAGAAGGACGCCGCCCGCGAGGTGACGGCGATGCGGGCCCGTGAGCTGGGCCGCAAGGGCATCGTGGTCGGCGACCGCGTGGGCCTGGTGGGCGACACCTCCGGCACTCCCGACACCCTCGCCCGCATCGTCCGGGTCGAGCCCCGCACGTCGATGCTGCGGCGCAGCGCCGACGACACCGACGAGGTCGAGCGCCCGATCGTGGCCAACGCCGACCAGTTGGTGATCGTCACGGCGCTGGCCGACCCGCCACCCCGGCCGCGCATGATCGACCGTCTGCTGGTCGCGGCCTTCGACGCCGACATCGACCCGCTGCTCTGCCTGACCAAGGCCGACCTCGCCACCCCCGACGAGCTCGTGGCGCGCTACGAGCCCCTCGGCCTGCCGTACGTCGTGGTACAGAAGGGCGGCGAGCTCGACGAGCTTCGCTCCCGGCTCAACGACCGGCTCAACGTGCTCGTCGGCCACTCAGGGGTGGGCAAGTCGACCCTGGTCAACGCCCTGGTCCCCGACGCCGACCGGGCGGTGTCCCACGTCAACGCGGTGACCGGCCGCGGACGCCACACCTCGAGCTCGGCGGTGGCCCTGGAACTGCCCGGCGGCGGCTGGATCATCGACACACCGGGTGTCCGCAGCTTCGGGCTCGGGCACGTCGTGATCGACAACGTGCTCGCGGCCTTCCCCGCGCTCGCCGAGGGCGCGGTCCACTGCCCGAAGGGATGCAGCCACCGGAGCGCCGAGTGCTCCCTGGACACCTGGGTGGCGGAGGGCCACGCCGACGCGGCGAGCCTTGAGTCACTGCGCCGCCTCCTCGGCAGCCGCGACGGCGCCCCCGACGACGACTGACGCGCCAGGGTCCGGCTCGGGTGAGGGACGAGCCCGGACGACGACGAAAGCCGCCGCCTCAAGCAGGCCCCGAGCCCGCCGAGCGGAGGCGAGGCCATCAAGCCGGCTCGGGGCCGGCGGTGGTTTGAGGAGGAGGGAGGGTGAGGGACGAGCCCGTACGACGACGAAAGCCGCCGCCTCAAGCAGGCCCCGAGCCCGCCGAGCGGAGGCGAGGCCATGCACGTCCGGCACTGCTCAAACCGGGGCGGGCACGATAGCGTTTGTCCTCGTGACGGGTTACAGCGACGACCTCCGCCTGGCGCACATGATGGCCGACAGCGCCGACGATCTCACGATGCGCAGGTTCAAGGCGGTCGACCTGCGAGTCGACACCAAGCCCGACCTGACCCCGGTGAGCGACGCCGACCAGGCGGTCGAGGAGGCCATCCGCGGCACGCTGCGACGGGCCCGCCCCCGCGACACCGTCATCGGCGAGGAGATGGGCACGACGAAGGGGTCCGGCTCACGCTGCTGGATCATCGACCCGATCGACGGCACCAAGAACTACGTGCGCGGCGTCCCGGTCTGGGCGACGCTCATCGCCCTGATGGAGCACGGCCGGGTGGTGGTCGGCGTCGTCTCGGCCCCGGCCCTCGGGCGCCGCTGGTGGGCGGCCCGCGACGGCGGCGCCTGGACGGGCCGCAGCCTGACCAAGGCCACCCGCTGCCAGGTGTCGTCGGTGAGCCGCCTGCAGGACGCGTCGTTCTCCTTCTCCAGCCTGGGCGGGTGGGAGGAGCGCGGCCGGCTCGGCGAGTTCGTCGACCTCACCCGCTCCGTCTGGCGGACCCGCGCCTACGGCGACTTCTGGTCGCACGTGATGGTGGCCGAGGGGTCGGTCGACATCTCGGCCGAGCCCGAGCTGTCCCCCTGGGACATGGCGGCCCTCACCGTGATCATCGAGGAGGCGGGCGGGGTCTGGACCGACCTGTCGGGTGCGGCGGACGTCGACGGCGGCAGCCTGGTCTGCGCGAACCCCGTGCTGCACGAGGAGGTGCTCAAGCGCCTCGGCGGCTGAGCACCTCCCGCGAGTCCGGCTACCGCTCCTCCGGCGGCCGTGAGATCACACGGTCGTCGAGGTAGCAACTGCAGTTACCGCATCCTGGAAGCACGCCGACCCTCCTCGCCCGTTCGACTCCCTCGACGCTACGCCGCGTGGGAGCCGCCTGTGACTGGCCGTGAGGGCACAGTCGCGTTCGGGGCCGGCCGCAAGGCGGTGTTCACCTGACGGGGCGGTTCCGTTCAGCGAGGTGCTTGGCGAGCCCTTCGGCCGCCGCCTCGACCATACGCAGCACCTCACGGAACCCGTCGATGCCGCCGTAGTAGGGGTCGGGCACCTCCGCCTCCTCCGGCGCGGCGGGGTCGAACGAACGGAACAGCCGCACGTCGGCCCCCGGCGGGGCGATCCGGCGCAGTGCCCTGAGGTTGTCGAGGTCCATGGCCAGCACCAGGTCACGCTCGGCGAACCACGCCTCGTCGAACTGCCTGGCGCGGTGGAGTGAGCCGTCGTACCCCTCGTCCGACAGTGTGCGCAGGGCGCGCTCGTCCATGGGCATGCCGGCGTGCCAGCCGCCCGTGCCGGCGCTGTCGACGACGACCTCGTCACCGAGGCCGTGGTCCTCCAGCACCCTGCGGACCACCACCTCGGCCATCGGGGACCTGCAGATGTTTCCCATGCATACCAGGCACACACGCGTCATGGGTGCAATGATTGCGCATAGCGCCCTGGACCGTTCACAACGATAGTGACCAGGCCCGTTCATTCCTCGTTCACCTTTAACGGGGGATTGCGTCACCTTTACTCCGTACCGTCCTGCCCGTTGAGAGAACCACGTGGGAGGACGAGAACCGTGAAATATGCAGGCCGGCTCGCCGTAGCCGCCATCGCCGGCGTGCTTTCGCTGGCTGCGTGCGGCACCGATAACAACAACACCGGCTCCGGCACCTCGTCGGCGAACGCCGGCGGGTCGAGCACGAGCGGTGGCAGCGGGCTCAGCGGCACGATCAACGCGGCGGGCTCCTCCGCCCAGGCCAACGCGATCGACCAGTGGAAGAAGGGCTTCCAGGGCGCGAACCCGGGCGTGAGCGTCAACTACCAGCCCAGCGGTTCCGGTGCGGGTGTCCAGTCGTTCATCCAGGGCACCATCGCTTTCGCGGGCTCGGACTCCGCGCTCAAGGACGACAAGGGTGAGCCCGCGCAGGCCGACGCCCGGTGCAAGACCGGCAAGGCGATCAACCTGCCCATGGTGATCGGTCCGGTGGCCGTCGTCTACAACCTGCCGGGTGTGGACGGCCTGCAGCTGTCGCCGCAGACCATTGGTGACATCTTCAACAGCAAGATCACCAAGTGGGACGACCCCGCCATCAAGAAGGACAACCCGAACGCCAAGCTGCCGTCCACCCCGATCCAGGCGGTGCACCGCTCGGACGAGTCCGGCACCAGCGACAACTTCACCAAGTTCCTCAAGGCCACCGCAGGCTGGCCGTACGAGCCGGCCAAGGCCTGGCCCGCCGAAGCCAAGGGCACCGGCGCCAAGGGCTCCGACGGCATCGCCCAGACGGTCAAGGGCGGCGAGGGCACGATCAGCTACGTGGAGCTCTCCTTCGCCGAGAACTCCGGCCTGACCAAGGCCAAGGTCGCCAACGGCTCCGGCGAGTTCGTCGAGCTGACCCCCGAGAGCGCCGCCAAGACCGTCGAGGCCGCCGAGATCAAGGGCACCGGCAACGACCTGAAGCTCTCGATCGACTACGCCACCAAGGCGGCTGGGGCCTACCCGATCGTCCTGGTGACCTACGAGATCACCTGTGAGAAGGGCCTGTCCGCCGAGGACTCCAAGCTCGTCAAGGCCTTCCTCACCTACACCTCCAGCGACGAGGGGCAGTCCGCTCTCTCCGGCCTCGGCTACGCGCCGCTGCCGGCGAGCCTGGTCGCCAAGGTGCGCACCGCCGTCGAGGCGATCTCCTAACACGAATGGCCACGTCAGTTCGTACACGCGAAGGCGGGCCGGCCGCTGGCCGGCCCGCCTTCCGGCGCACCCGCGGTGAGGGTCCCTTCCGCTTCGCCGCGACCGGCGCCGGCGTCCTGCTGCTCGTGATCATGGCGGCCATCGCGGTCTTCCTGATCGTGAAGGCCATCCCCGCGCTCCAGGCCAACACCTCGCACTTCCTCACCGAGAGGTACTGGACGCCGAACGCGACCAAGCCGGTCTTCGGTATCGCGGCCCTGGCCTTCGGCACGGTACTGAGCTCGTTCCTGGCGCTGATCATGGCGCTGCCGGTGGCGATCGGGGTGGCCCTGTTCATCTCCCACTACGCGCCGCGCCGCCTGGCGGGAGTGCTCGGCTACGTCATCGACCTGCTGGCGGCCGTCCCCAGCGTCGTGTACGGCCTGTGGGGCGTGATCTTCCTCATCCCGCTGATGCAGGGCCCGGCCACCTTCCTCAACACCTACTTCGGCTGGATCCCGCTGTTCGCCGGGGACGCCGTCTACGGCAAGTCCATCCTCACCGCCTCGATCGTGCTGGCGATCATGATTCTGCCGATCATCGCGGCGATCTCGCGCGAAGTGTTCCTCCAGGCGCCGAAGTCGCTCGAGGAGGCGTCGCTGGCCCTCGGCGCCACGCAGTGGGAGATGATCCGGATGTCGGTGCTGCCGTTCGGACGTCCCGGTGTCATCAGCGCGGCCATGCTGGGCCTCGGACGGGCGATGGGCGAGACCATCGCGGTCGCCCTCATCTTCCCGGCGACGTTCGAGATCACCATCAAGGTGCTGTCGAACAACGGCAACAGCATCGCCGCGAACATCGCCAACGGCTTCGGCGAGGCCACCCCCATCGGCCAGGGCGCGCTCATCGCGTCCGGCCTCGTGCTGTTCGTGATCACCCTGGTCGTCAACATGGCCGCCCGGCTGATCATCGCCCGCCGCAAGGAGTACTCGAGGGGCGCCGCATGACCATGTCACCCCCCATCCTCACCCCGCTGTCCACCGGCCGGCGGGTGAAGAACCGTATCGTCCAGGGTCTGGTGTGGCTGGCCTTCGCCATCGCCGTCGTCCCGCTCGTCTCGGTCCTGTGGCTCGTGCTGAAGAACGGCTTCGCCCGTTTCGACATGGAGTTCCTCACCCACTCGATGCGCAACATCGGCGCCCGCGACGCCGGAGGTGGTGCGTACCACGCCGTCCTCGGCACGCTGGAACAGGTCGGCCTCGCCACCCTGATCTCGGTGCCGGTCGGCCTGCTCACCGCCATCTACCTGGTGGAGTACGGCCAGGGGCGGCGGCTGGCCCGCAGCATCAGCTTCTTCGTGGACGTCATGACCGGCATCCCCTCGGTGGTCGCCGGTCTGTTCATCCTGGCGTTCTGGGTGCTGATCCTCGGCGTGGGCTACTCCGGGTTCGCCGGCTCGCTCGCCCTGTCGATCCTGATGATGCCGACCGTCGTCCGCTCCTCCGAGGAGATGCTGCGCCTGGTCCCCAACGACCTGCGCGAGGCGTCGTACGCCCTGGGCGTCCCCAAGTGGAAGACGATCGTACGAATCGTCCTGCCGACGGCCTTCACCGGCATCATCACCGGTGTCATGCTCGCCATCGCCCGCGTCGCGGGCGAGACCGCGCCGCTGCTGCTCACGGTGTTCATCACCGACTCCATCAACCCGGACCCGTTCCACGGGCCGCAGATGGGTCTCCCGTTGTACGTCTTCGACCAGATGACCCGGCCGAACATCACCGCGGTCGACCGGGCGTGGGCGGGAGCGCTCACCCTCATCCTGATCGTCATGCTGCTCAACCTGGTGGCGCGCCTCATCGGATGGTGGCGCTCTCCCGCCAAGGGCCGATAAGGGGTATCGACAATGGCCAAGCAGATCGAGGTCTCCGACCTCGACGCGTACTACGGATCGCACAAGGCGATCGAAGGCATCACCATGACGATCGAGCCGCGCTCGGTCACCGCCTTCATCGGCCCCTCCGGATGCGGCAAGTCCACGTTCCTGCGCACCCTCAACCGGATGCACGAGGTCATCCCGGGCGGGCGCGTCGAGGGCAAGATCCTCCTGGAGGACCAGGACCTCTACGGCGCCGACGTCGACCCGGTCTCCGTGCGGCGCACGGTCGGCATGGTGTTCCAGCGGCCGAACCCGTTCCCCACGATGTCCATCTTCGAGAACGTCGCCGCGGGCCTGCGCCTGAACGGCGGCGTCTCGCGTTCGGAGATCGACGGCATCGTGGAGCACTCGCTGAAGGGCGCCAACCTCTGGAACGAGGTCAAGGACCGGCTCAACAAGCCGGGCGCGGGCCTGTCCGGCGGCCAGCAGCAGCGCCTGTGCATCGCCCGGGCGATCGCGGTCAGCCCGGCCGTCCTGCTGATGGACGAACCCTGCTCGGCCCTCGACCCGATCTCCACCCTCGCCATCGAGGACCTGATCGGCAAGCTGAAGGACGAGTACACGATCGTCATCGTGACGCACAACATGCAGCAGGCGGCACGCGTCAGCGACCGCACGGCGTTCTTCAACCTCGCGGGGCAGGGCCAGCCGGGCAAGCTCATCGAGATGGACGACACCTCAAAGATCTTCACCAATCCCACCCAGAAGGCGACCGAGGACTACATCACCGGACGCTTCGGATGATCCACATCTAAGGAGATGGTGTGACCCAGCCGCAGGCCGCATCTGAAGTGGACGGGGACACTCGGCCGGCGCCCATGCTGCTGGTTGCCGATCCCGACGCCGACATGGTGCGGGAACTGTCCGGGGCGCTGGAACGCGAGGGCGTCCTGGTCGCCGGAGTGCTCGACGGGGCGCAGGCCCTCCTCCAGGCCGGCGCCCTACGGCCCGACGTGGTGCTCGTCAGCGCCACGCTTCCCGTCATCGGGCCCGTGGAGTTCGTCCGCGCCGTACGGTTGGCGCGGGCCGTACCCGTGCTGCTCGGAGTGGGTGAAGGACATGCCGAGCAGGCGGTCCAGGCGCTCGCCGCGGGGGCCACGGCCTGCGTGGCGCGGCCGTACCGCGTGCCCGAGCTCCTCCCCCTCGTCCAGGCGGCGTTCCCCGGCGAGCCGGGGGCACGCGGCGTGCTCGCCGTGGGCGACGTCGAGCTCGACGTCGGCGCCTACCAGGTGCGGGTCGCGGGGGCGCCCGTCCACCTGCCTCTGCGCGAGTTCGAGTTGCTGCACTACCTGATGCGCCACGCCGACCGCACGGTGACGCGCGAGCAGATCATGCGCCATGTCTGGCACGCCGCCGACTCCATGTCCACCAACACCATCGCGGTGCACGTCAAGCGCCTGCGCGCCCGCCTGGGAGACGTGGACGACCAGCTGATCCAGACCGTTCGCGGCGTCGGCTACCGCCTGGTGACCCCGAGCGCCTAGCCCGGTGAGCGCTCACCCGCGTCCGCCCCGGTGAGCGCTCCTGGCCGTCCTGGGCCTTCAGCGCTTCCGGGACTCGCACCTGCCCCTGTCGACGCAGACCCGGTTGGCGATGACCTGGAGGAATATCTGCCGCGCCTGGGCGAACGTACTCGCCACCATCGCGGCGCCGTTCGTCACCTCGGCGATCCGCCGCAGCTCCCCCGCGTCGATGCCCTGGCCGTACCCGATCAACGTGATCGTCACGGGTCGCTCCGGGGTGAACTCCTCGCGCAGCGTGGCGAGGAGGTGATCGAGCGAGATGCCGTGAGCGTCGTCGTTCCTGCCGTCGGTGAACACGATGACCGAGCTGATCATGTTCCTGACCTGGTGCCTCGACGCGGACCGGAAGGCCGCGAGCACCGAGTCGTACAGGCCGGTGTCCCCTCGTGTACGCCCGGGCAGCTTGCGCAGTTCCTGGAGGACCCGCGGGACCCGCTGCTTCATGGGGCCCACGGGGACGACCTCCCGGTAATCCTTGTCGCCGTCGAGGTTCGTGGAGAACACCCACAAACCCACGTCGCTCCCCTTGGGCAGGGACCGGACACCCGCCTCCGCCAGGCGGGCGGTGGCCTGCATACGGGTGGCGTGCATGCCGGGCACCGGCTCGGCCATGGACCCGCTGATGTCCAGAAGGAGCAGGGCACGGGTGTCGGCGAGGAGCAGCCTCACCGACAGCAGCGCGCGAAGCGTCGTAGCGGTGTCCGGGGCGGGAATGTCCCGCGGAGGCGCCGCACGCAGCCCCCGGCTCGCGTCCATGCCCGGTCCGGCCTCTCCTCGCGGGTCGCGGAAGCCCGCCGCCCGCAGAAGCGTCCGCCCGGTCGTGGACGCGATCAGCCGGCGGAACGCTTCGGCGGTCCTGACCTTGGCGGGGTCCTTCGTCAGGGACACGTACGGGTAGTCGAGCGCGATCGCCCCCTCCTTGGGGTAGAGGCCGACGGCGGGACGATCGGACCGGGAGGCGTTGTGCCGCCAGACGGCCTGCTCACTCGCCACGATCACCGGGTCCGTTCCGGCGGGCGGATCGTCGACGAGACCGAAGAGGGCGTTCTCGGACGGCACGATGGCTCTTTTCAGGTTGAGCGTCACGCCCTGCACGATCTTGAGCATGTCCGGCCGGTCCGCCACCACGGCATTGAGCACATTGAGCGCCGCGAGCCCCGATGCGAACCTGCTCGGAACAGGCAATGTCGTGAACGCCCTGGGCAGCCTCTTCCGGGTCCCCGACGTGGGAAGCAGCAACGTCCAGGACGGCTCACCGGGATGCGTCGCGAGTTTGGTGGCCGTTCGCCGGGTGACCGCCATGATGACGGGTGAACGGGCGATCGAGACACCAGAGGTGAACCGATTCCGATCCGCTCCCTGCATACGCGCGAAGTCGACCCACACCGATGCCTCGGGCACCCACACGTCCGTGTCGTCCTTCCGCGCACCGAGGCGATCGGCGGCTTCGGCGGAATTCCTGGCGGTCACGCTCATCTGAACGCAGCCGGCGTCGGAGACGGGATCCCGGGCCAACCGCTGCAGGACCGGCGCGATCTCGGGAGCCGCCACGATCCGGAGGGGCACGCGTTCGGTACAGCTCGACCGCGACATGAGGGCATAGCCCCCACCGGTGAGCCCCGACAGCAGCACCGCCCCCAGCGCGACGGCCGTGATCGTGCGCCGCCGACGCCCCGCCTTCGTCATGATGTGGCGGGACGCCACGGAAATGTCCTCCCGCGCAACCGGATCGTCTTTCCACGGGTCGAAACCAAGGGGATCCGGATTACGATGCCTACCCGTCACCGACATCACACCCTTAGCGCCTACCAGCCGTAGCGAACGGAGAGCGGCCACCCGATATCGTGAAGCGTAGCGCGGTAGGTGAGAGCTGACAGGCGTTCCAAGCAAGCGCTTGAATACGATGCGGAAACGGTCGCGTCCGAGATTATTTCGATCGTTCTCGCACCGGCCAGAAGCCATTCTCTCGGCCATGACCAGCGCGTGAACACCGCTCACGCCAGGAGACCAGGAGCCATCCTCCGACGACGAACGGATTCGGATCCCCTGGAGGGCTACCGGAATGGGCCCCCCTCTGTGCGTGGCGGTCGACTCGGGCGCTCATCGGTGGACGCCACTAGGGTCGGCACCATGCGAAGCAGCTATCTGTCCTGGCCCGCGGCGGTGGACCTGTTCGAGCGGCGCGGCCTTCCCCAGGAGACCTACCGGAACCTGTACGAGGAGGAGTACATCCTGTGCCCCGGTAGCGCCGCGATCAACGGGGAATTCTCGCTCAACGACCACGACCGCTCCCCCTGGAGTGACGACACGCCGGATGGGGCGACGGGCTACATCGTCGACGGTGATCTGACCGTCGACGGCAACATCGTCAACGACGACGACGGAGCCGCTTCCCGGACGGACAGGCCATGCACGGACGAGGCGATCACCAGCGACTCCATCGCGTGGGCCGACCAGCCCTCCCACCGTAGGACGGCGCCGACTTCGCCGTACGGTATCCCACCGCTGCGGCGCCGATGAGAAGGCATCAGAGCCAGCGACGAGTGAAACGCCTCGGTGAAAGCAGGAAAGGCGAGCCGGTGAAGGTAGGGGGCGGGCCGGTGAACGGTCTCGGCCAGCGGTTCGGGAGGAGGAAACCCGGACGAGGTAACCCCCGGCCAGTTGTAGCGGCTCATTTCGTACGGGACCCCGAGGCTCCCGCCAACAGCAGCAGAGTCCCCCGCCGCAGACGGTCGGTGGGGGGTCTGTCGGCCTGGCCGTAGAAAGCAGAAACCGGCAGGGGCCACCCGAAGCCCTGCCGACAGCAGCGGAATGCAGCTCGGATCGATGGTGTACGGTCTGTCGATCTGGCCATGCATGCCGAGATCGCGCGTTTGCCGGCAGAAACAGAAAAGGGCCGCCCACAGCATGGACGACCCTCGGCCCTCGCACGAACCCGCATCAGCACCCGCCGCTGCGGATGCCTCTCCCTGCGGATACCCCCACACAGCGGTAAGGGCCACCCGCTTGGCGGGTGGCCCTTACCATATGAAAAATTTGTCCGGCGGCGTCCTACTCTCCCACACCGTCCCCGGTGCAGTACCATCGGCGCTGGAAAGCTTAACTTCCGGGTTCGGAATGTAACCGGGTGTTTCCCTTCCGCTATAACCGCCG
>NZ_JAHDTF010000042.1 GCF_018531465.1 Sphaerisporangium fuscum | reverse complement strand
TGGCTTGGATGTGGGAGCCGGTGGGCAGTTTGACGGTGACTTCGATGGCTCCGGTGGGGCCGAGGTACTGGTTGTTCATCGGGGTGGTGATGCGCAGGACGCCGTCGGTGTATTCGACGGTGGTCTGCTCGGCTGCTTTGACGTCGCGGCTCTTGGTGGCGGTGGCGGGCAGGATCTGGACGGTGGTGTCGGCGCGGTCGGCGGCGATGAGCTGGACGCGTCCGGCGGGGATGTCCAGGACGGTGGTGATCGGGGTGGGGGTGGCGAACTTCTGCATGGTGTGCTCCGTGTGCTTCTGCTGTGGTCCCTGTTGTTTCTGACACCGGAAACGCTACGTTGCTTTCCAACTCACCGCAACACTCGCGTTGCTCGAAACCTGTATCTATGCAGGTAGAGACACGAAAAGTGTTGCAACGGTCTTCGAGATTAATGCAACGCTCTTCGCCGACTCGTTGCAATGCATTGAGCGTGAACGCTATGGTGGACGCGCCGGAACACCATCACCCGGAACCACCACTACGGGGCCACCCGCGCAGAGCACGAAAGAGGTCGTCATGCCAGGAGGCAGGCTCACCCAGCAAGAACGCCAGCAGATCGCCACCGGGCTGGCCGACGGCCTGGCCTACGCCGAGATCGCCCGCCGCCTGGACCGCCCCACCTCCACCATCACCCGCGAAGTCCAACGCAACGGCGGCCCCACCGGCTACCGCCCCGAACTGGCCCACCGCGCCACCCAGCAACGCACCCACCGCCGCCGCCAACCCCCACCCCAAGGCCCGCAACCCTCCCCCCAGCCCTACGGGCGCGACGCCACAGCCGTACGCGACTACCAGGAAACCCTCACCACCGTCTTCATGACCTCAGGCCTGCCCAAAATGATGGCCCGCGTCCTTGGCTGCCTCTACACCACCGACAGCGGCAGCCTCACCGCCGGCGAACTCGCCCAACGCCTCCACGTCAGCCCCGCCTCCATCTCCAAAGCCACCACCTTCCTCGCCGACCTCGACCTCATCCGCCGTGAACGCGACCAACGCCGCCGCGAGCGCTACACCGTCGACGACGACCTGTGGTACCAATCCATGATCCGCAGCGCCCGCTCCAACGACCAAGTCGTCGAAGCCGCCCGCCAAGGCGTCACCATCCTCGGCCCCGGCACCCCCGCCGCCACCCGCCTGGAAAACGTCGCCCGCTTCCACGACTTCGTCACCGAAAGCCTCATCCGCGCCGCCGAACAAGCCCGCGAAGTCCTCTACACCAAAACCACGACCACCCCACCCGCAGAACCGAATCCAGACCAGCCGCACACCCCCACACCATGACACCGACACGCCCGGCAGGCTCGGAAGGAGCTGATCTGCCGGGCGTGCGGAAAAATCGAGGCTAGGAAATGCGCTTCCAGTAAGTGGAAATGAAGCCCCAAAGCAGATTTCGATCCAGGCTCAGGCTCGCGTTCTTGTCGTACCAGAGGCCTGTGAAGCCTCGTTGCACGTCGAACGCATGTGTCATCGGCTTGAGACCGAGCTCTACGATCTTGTTGGCGAACGGGCCGATCCAGCCGGGCTTCCCGGCCAGATCCGCTTCGTTCCAACGTAGACCCAGAAAGGGGCCCAGGGCCGTTATCGTCCTCTGTCTGTCGCTCAGCAACAGCGGCCGGTTGTCCACGACCGACATGTTTCCTTTGACGAGCACGTTGTAGGCCATTTGGCCGATCTCGTCGAAAGTGGATTTCGCCCACGCTCGGCCGACCTTCGTACGCTGCGGATCCGATGCGCCGAGGCTGCCGTCCTTGCCGTCGATCATCTTCATCGTACGACCCTTGAGAACGTCGAACTCGCGGCCGAACTGGCCGATCCGTTTCTGCAGGAAGAAGGGATTCCTTCCGTCCTCGGCGAACTTCGCGAGCGCGAAGAGAGAGGTCACAGGGGCGGTGATCATGAGAATTCCCAAAGCCCACTTGACGTCATGCCACCGCTTGGCCGGACTCTGCTTCCAGCCTCGGCCCCTCAGGCTCGCGTAGTGCGGGGCAGGCCAGGTTCGGGCGGCGATGCCCGCGCCGGTGCTGAGCACGGCCATGCCGAATCCCATCTCGGCGGCGTGCTTCCAATCCCAGCCACCGCCGCCGGCCCATCCCGTCGCCGCCAGCACGGTCGTGCTCACCGCCCCGCCGACCAGGATCCGGGAGAACGCCCGCTCCCATGTGGCCGACTCCATGGCCTCCGCCAGGCCGGTGAGCGCAGGTCCGCCTCGGCGTAGGAGCGCGGGCAGCGCGCCGTGCGCACCGGCCATCGACCCGCCGGCGAGCGCTCCGTGCAACATGTCCCGAACCAGCTTCCCCGCATCGATGGCACCGGTGGCGAACAACTGATCGATCACGCTCAATCCGCCGGAGAACATCGCGCCGAGCGCGGCCTGACGGATCATCAGCAGGGTGATCCGCAATGCGAGGCCCTCCGCGCGGATCAGCTTCTTCACCACGACGTCGAGCAACGGGCCGAGCCGGGGGGCCAGTAGCCTCGAAAGGAGCATCAGCGCCACCACGAACGCCGCGCATGCCACGAACTTCTCTCTGGCCTTAACGATCGCGTCATGGGCGATCTGGCCGCAGTCGGCGAGACGCTCGCACCGCCGCCGCAGGTCCGCCAGCTGCCCCTGCTCGCCGTGCACCACCCGCGCGGCCCGTCCGAACGCGGCCGTGGCCAGCGCGGACCCGGGGCCGGTCACACGACCGGCCTGACCGGCGATCTGCTCCTGGACATCGCCGACCATGCGTCCCATCGCCGCCGCGGCATCCCGCAGCCGCGCCACACCGTCGAGATCACCATCAGGCCACGCGGACGCGCACCCTAGGGACTCGAGGAACCAGATCGTCTGGCTCACGAAGCCAGGCGGTGGTGTGGTCGCCGGCAGGCCGCCTGGGCCCAGCGGGGGCTCGTACTCCTCCGGATCCGTCAGCCATCTCGGGCACGACTGCCCGTAGGGGATCCCGGCTGCGGCACGCCTGCCCCCGGTGCCGAATATCCCGGCCACCATCCCGGTGTTCGCGTTCTCGGCCGCCGCCTGCCCGCACGCGGCGACGACCATTCCGGCCGCCATCCCGCGCAGCAGGTTCACCGCCGTGACCAGGTCTTTCAGCAGGTCGTCGCGTAGTTGGGCGAACCCCGGCATGCTCTTCTCGGAATCGCCCTCGAACAGCGCCCGGCCGAGATCGTCCTGGCTGAAAGGTCGCTCGTCCATGAACCGGCAGAACCTGTCCACGCCCTCGGCCAGATCGTCAGCAGCCTCCCGGACGCCTTTCCCCGCACTGATCCAGGTTCCCGGGGTGGACAGCAGTACCCCCGTAAGGTCCGGATCGTTGGTGGCGATGTCCATCAACCTCGGTATTCAGCCGGGAATCAGCTCTGAAGATCGTCAATAGGGAAGGGTGCCTCCGACCTGCGATGATCGGATTTTCTGGATCAGAATATCCCAGATGTTCAAGCAGGTACGGGAGGGCGCCGGGGCGGCGGTGGTTCAGGTGCGCGGTGGCGCCGGGGTGGCGGTGGTTCAGGTGCGCGGTGGCGGTGGTCTAGGTGCGCGGTGGCGCCAAGGCGGCGGTGGTCCGGGTGCGCGGCGTGGCCGGGAGGCCGGGGAAGCCGTCGTCCGGGAAGCCGCCCGCGCCCGTCGCCGCCCGCAGTTGGATCCGGTCGCCCTCCGACAGGCCGGAGCGGATCTCCACGTACTGGTCGCCGCGCACTCCCACCTGGACCGCCCGCTCGACACTCTGCCCGCCGTTGCGGACGAGCACCATGGTCACGCCGTCGGCCCTGGTCCGCACCGCCTGCGCCGGTACGTACACCGCGTCGTCGGCCTCGTCGATCGTCACCTCGACGGTCGCCGTCTGCCCGAGCATGAGCTTCTTCGGCTGCCGGTCGAAGGCGATCATCACGCCGTACTGGACCAGCCGGTTCGTGCTGGTCGCCGCCACGTCGATGTGGGTGACCCTGGCGTCGTACGCCGTGCCGGGACGGGTGGCGAGCGCGACCGTGGCGAGCTGACCGACCTTCAACCTGCCCACGTCGGTCTGGGAGAACATGGCCTTGACCTGCAGTTCGTCCAGGTTGCCGAGGGTGATGAACGCCGAGCCGGCGCTCGCCTGCGCGCCCGGGACGCCGGTGACGGTGAGAATCGTGCCCTTGGCCGGCGCCTTGATGGTCACCCCGGCGAGGGCGTCCTCAGCCTGCTGCAGGACGGTCCTGGCCTTGCTGACGTTCGCCTCGGCCTGGGCCATCGTGGTCACGGCCTGACCGCCTTGCCCTCCCTGACCGCCCTGGCCTCCCTGGCCTCCCTGACCGGCCTGTCCGTTCTGCCTGCCCTGGCCCGACCGGTCCTGGCCCGACCGGTCCTGCGGCTGCCCGCTCGGGTCGGCGGTCGGGGTCCCGCTGGGCGTGCCGCAGCTCGGGTACGGGGTGGCGGTGGGCGTCCGGCTCGGCTTACCGGAGCCGGACGGCTTCGGCGTCGCGGTGTGCCGGGGGGCGACCGTCGGCTTGGGGGAGCCGGTCCGCTGGGGCGCGGCGGAGGGCTCGCCGGACCGCGGATCGACCGCGACCGGCGTCCGCGACGAGGACGGCGACGGCCTCCCGCCCGATCCCTCATCCCCCTGCGCGGCCCCGGCCGACGCCCCGCTCACGCCAGGAGTGCGAGCCGATTCCCCACCCACGCCAGAAGTACCGACCGGCTTCCCGTTCATGTCCGGGGTGTGGGTCGGCTTCCCGTTCGTGTCCGGGGTGTGGGTCGGCTTGTCGTTCGTGTCCGGGGTGTAGGTCGGCTTCCCGTTCGTGTTCGGGGTGTGGGGCGACTTCCCGTTCGTGTCCGGGGTGTGGGGCGGCTTCCCGCTTCTGCGGGGAGTGTGGACCGGCTTCATGGTCCCCGTCCCCGAGGGGACGGGGTCGGCGGTCCGGGTTCGTGCGGGGGCGGGCCTCGGCGTGCGGGTTTTCGAGGGGGCCGGAGTGCGCGTTCGGGACGCTGTGGGGCTCGCGGATGGCGCGGAGCTCGCGGACGGTGTGGGCGTGGGGGTCGGGGTGGGAGTGGGCGTGGCTTCGGGGGTGGGAGTCGCGTCCGCAGGAGTGGACGGCGAGTCGGAGGGCTCTGCCACGCCGACCTCCATCGCGGCGAGCGTGGCCGCGTCCGGCCTGATCGTGAAGATGACCGGGGGAGGTGTGCCGTCCTCCGTCCCGGTCACCGTCGGCGTCGGGCTCGCCGAGCCCGAAGGCTGGGGACACGGCTGCGTGGAGGGGCCGCCCGAGGGGCGCCCCGAAGGGACGCCAGAGGGCTGAGGAGAAGAGCTGCTGGACGGGCGCTCGGAAGGGACACCGAAAGGCTGAGAAGAGTTGCCGGACGGGCGCTCCGAAGGGACACCGGAAGGCTGAGGAGAAGAGCTGCTGGACGGGCGCCCCGAAGGGGTGCCGGAGGGGCCTTCCGAAGGAGTACCAGAAGGGCTTCCGGAGGGGTGCGCCGACGGGTTGCCCGAGGGGCGGCCGGAGGGCTGGGCGCTGGGGGCCGGGGTACGGCCGGACGTACCCGAGGGGGCACGGCCGGACGTGCCCGAGGGGGCACGGCCGGAGGTGCCTGATCCCGTGCCGCTGGCGGACTGGCCGTTCTCCAGCTTGTCGAGCGTTTCCTCCGCCGCGGCGAGCGAGGCCTTGGCGGCGGTGTAGTCCTCGCGGGCGATCGTGTCGTCGACGCGGGCGAGCACCTGTCCCTTCCGGACCTTCTGCCCGACCTTGACGTACACCTTCTCCACCGTCCCGGACGCGCCGAAGGCGAGGTCGCGGGTGTGGGCGTCCACGGTGTTGCCCGCCGCCGACACCGCGCTCACGACCGTGCCGCGCCTGGCCGAAGCGAGTTCGACGCTCGTGGTGGCGGGGGCGTCTCCGCTGCCGGCGTAGACCATCCCGGCGCCTACCAGGACGATCGCCGCGAGGGCGAGTCCCCCGACGCGTACGGCGGCCGGCGGAGTGCTCGATCTCATGCGGGACATCCTGGAGGGCCGACGTCACTCCCAGCTCAGCCGGGCCTGAGAGTTTCCTGTAAATCGGAAGTCCCGCCCCGGTGCGCCTACCTGCGGGTTCACGCACTCGCCCGCGTGAGCCGCCTGCGTACGGGTCCCCGGGCGGGGACCAGGGTGCGGTGTTGTCAGGAAACCTTCAGGGACGGCGGAGGTTCGCCCAAGCGGGGTGGACCAGGCTCAGGGGGCGTGAAGCTGTCGACGAAGCGCAGAGCGCTGATCGTGAACGGCGCGCTCGGGCTGCTGTTGCTGGGCGGTGCCGGCGTCGCCTACGCCTCCCTCACGGGTGGCTCCTCCACCCAGGTCGCACCGATGACGGTACCGGTCACCCGGGGGACCGTCCTTTCGTCGGTGTCGGCGTCCGGTTCGGTGGCGAGCGCCAGGACCCGCTCGCTGAGCTTCAGCACGAGCGGCACGGTCAAGAAGATCTACGTCGAGGCCGGGGACAAGGTCAGCAAGGGCCAGATCCTGGCCCGGATCGACGACACGGCGGCCTCGGAGGCCCTGGACGCCGCGCAGGCGAGCCTGAACGCGGCGGAGGACGGCGACACCTCGACGGCTTCCGGATACTCCCAGTACATCCAGGCCCGCAACTCCTACCGTGACGCCGAACGCACCCTCGCCGGAACGGTGATCAAGGCGCCGTTCAGCGGCACGATCACCGCCGTCAACGGCACGGTGGGCGGCTCGTCCTCGGGATCCGGCTCCTCCGGTTCGAGTGGTTCGAGCGGTTCGAGCGGGTCCGGCGGCGGCTCCTCCGGCGGCGCGGGAGGCGGCGGCTCGACCGGTTCCTCCGGGTCGTCGGGCTCCGGCTCGTCCGGGGGCTTCGTCGAGATCGCCGACACCAAGCGCCTGCAGGTGGTCGGGAACTTCACCGAGTCCGACGTGACCAAGCTCAAGGTCGGCCAGCCCGCCACGGTGACGTTCGACGCCCTGCCCGGCGTGACGGCGAGCGGCAAGGTGACGCTCATCGACCCGGTCTCCCAGACCAGCAACAACGTGGTGCAGTACGCCGCCACGATCTCGCTCACCAACGTGCCGAAGTCGGTGCGGCTGGGACAGACCACCAGCGTCCAGGTCATCGTGGCCAAGGCGGACGACGTGCTCACGGTCGCCACCAGCGCCGTCAGGACGGCCGGCGGCCAGAACACGGTGACCGTCCTGGAGAACGGGCAGCAGGTCACCAGGCGCGTCGAGGTCGGCGTCAAGGGCGACACGACCACCGAGATCAAGTCGGGGTTGAAGGAGGGCGACCAGGTCGTCCGCGCGACGACGAGCACGTCCGGAAACCTCCAGGGCGGTTTCCCCGGCGGAGGCTTCCCGGGCGGCGGCGGGATCCGCATCGGCGGCGGAGGCGGGCGGTGAGCCTCGTACCCGTCCTGGACGTCCGCGGGGTCACCAAGGTCTACGGGCAGGGCGACGCCACCGTCCACGCTCTGCGCGGGGTGTCGCTCACCGTCGACCGCGGCGACTACGTGGCGATCATGGGCGCCTCGGGCTCCGGCAAGTCGACGCTGATGAACATCCTCGGCTGCCTCGACGTGCCGAGCGGCGGCAGCTACCTCATCGACGGCACCGACGTCGGGGCCCTCGGCGACCGGCAGCTCGCCATCCTGCGCAACCGGAAGATCGGCTTCGTCTTCCAGTCGTTCAACCTGATCCCGCGCATGAGCGCCCTCGCCAACGTCGAGCTGCCGCTGGCGTACGGCGGGGTCGGGGCGGGCGTACGGCGGCGGCGCGCCCTCGCGGCGCTCGACCAGGTCGGGCTGTCGGACCGGGTGCACCACGACCCGAACGAGCTGTCCGGCGGCCAGCAGCAGCGGGTGGCGGTCGCCCGGGCCCTCGTCACCGCCCCGTCGCTGCTTCTCGCCGACGAGCCCACCGGCAACCTCGACACCAAGTCGACCACCGACGTCCTGCAGATCCTCGACCGGCTCAGCGCCGCCGGACGGACCATCGTCCTGATCACCCACGAGGACGACGTGGCCGGGCACGCCAAGCGCGTCATCCGCCTGGTCGACGGCCAGATCATCGAGGACCACCGGCAGGCGCCCGTGGACGGTCCCCCTCCGAGATTCCTGGGAGTGGCCTCGTGAACGCCCTGGAGGTCATGCGCTTCGCCCTGCGCGGCCTGACCGCGAACAAGATGCGCAGCGCGCTCACCACCCTCGGCATCCTCATCGGTGTCGCGGCGGTGATCCTTCTGGTCGCGGTGGGTGAGGGCAGCTCCCGGGCGATCCAGCAGAACATCCAGCGGCTCGGGTCCAACACGCTGACCGTGATGCAGTCGTTCGCGGGCGGCGGTGGCGGACGCGGTGGCGGCGCGTTCTTCGGCGGAGGGGGAGGAGCCGCGGGGCCGGGGCAGCAGCAGGGCGGCACCGGCCCGCGTACCCAGGCCAAGCAGCTGTCCCTCGACGACGCCAAGGCCATGGCGGACCCCACCAACGCCCCCTCGGTGAAGAGCGTCTCCCCGGTGGTCACCGCCGCGTCCCAGACGGCCACCTACCAGGGGGCCGGCCACTCGATCTCGCAGCTCGTCGGCACCTACCCGAGCTACTTCGAGGCCTCCAACAAGCCGGTGGCCAAGGGGTCGTACTTCTTCAACGACGACGTGCTGGCCGCCCGCAAGATCATCGTCATCGGGCAGACGGTGGCGGACGACCTGTTCGGCACCGTCGACCCGCTCGGCAAGCAGATCAGCATCAGCGGCGTGCCGTTCACCGTGGTCGGCGTGCTCAAGCAGTCCGGCTCGTCCGGCTTGCAGGACGCCGACGACGTCGCCATCGCGCCGCTGCCCGCCGTACAGCAGAGCCTGACCGGGTTCGGGTCGATCGGGCAGATCATCGTGCAGGCGAAGTCCGCCACCGCGGTCGACGCGGCCGAGTCGGAGATCACCGAGATCCTGAACCAGCGGCACGGCATCACCGGCACCGCGGCCGCGGACTACCGGATCCTCAACCAGGCGCAGTTGCAGGAGGCGGTCGGCGCGGCGGTCGGCACGTTCACGGTGCTGCTCGGCGCGGTCGCCGCGATCAGCCTGCTGGTCGGCGGGATCGGCATCACCAACATCATGCTCGTCACCGTCACCGAGCGGACCCGCGAGATCGGCATCCGCAAGGCCATCGGTGCGCCCCGGGGCGCGATCCTCGGCCAGTTCCTCGCCGAGGCCACGATGCTCAGCCTGGTCGGCGGCCTGCTCGGCGTGGCGATCGCCCTGCTCGGCAGCAGGTTCACGATCGCGGGCGTCCAGCCGGTCGTCGTGCCCACCTCGATCGTGCTGGCGCTCGGCGTCTCGGTGGGCATCGGGCTGTTCTTCGGCAGCTACCCGGCGAACCGGGCCGCCAAGCTGCGCCCGATCGAAGCGCTGCGGCACGAGTGACGTACGGCCACCGCACAAGGAGAGATCATGAGTACGAGCAGGCGCAAGCCGTACGCCACGGAGGAACCCGTGACGGCTGACGAGCTGCTGGAGTCCTCGCCGTTCGGGGGAGACCTCGACGCCGAGCTCGCCGCGCGGCCCGAAGGGCGGCGGATGTCCGGCCTGACCATGGCGCTCGGGGCCGGGGTGCTGCTGGTGGCGGGCATGCTCGCCGGCATCCAGCTGCAGAAGGCATGGGGGGCGTCCTCCCCCTCCGGCGGCCGGCAGGCCCTGGCGGGGCAGGTGCTCGGCGGAGGCTACGGCGGGCAGCGCGCCGGCGGCGCCCGGGGCGGGTACCCGGGGGCCGGGGGCCTCGCCCAGGGCCAGGCGCCGGGGAACGGATCCGGGCAGGCGGGCGGGAACGGCGGCTTCGGCGGGCTCGGCGACGTGACGTTCGGCACGATCAAGCTCGTCGACGGCGGCAAGATCTACGTCCAGACGATGGACGGCGGCGTCGTCACCGTCACGACCTCCTCCGACACCAAGGTCCAGGTCACCAAGGACGGCAAGGTGAAGGACCTCAAGCCCGGCACCACCGTGACCGTCCGGGGGCAGCGGGCCGGTGACGGGTCCGTGAAGGCCGGTTCCGTCAACCAGGGCGGCGCCGTGGGCGCGTTCGGCAATCGAGGAGGTGGCGGCTGATGACACGCAGGCCCGACAACGGATCAGGCGACCGGGGACGCGCGATGCGAGCCGAGGCGAAACTGCTGGTCGTCGACGACGAGCCGAACATCCGGGAGCTGCTGTCGGCCACCCTGCGGTACGCCGGGTTCGAGGTGCTGACGGCGGCCGACGGCCGGGAGGCGGTGCAGCTCGCCGAGCGGGTACGTCCCGACCTGGTCGTCCTGGACGTGATGCTCCCCGACATGGACGGTTTCGCGGTCGCCGGCCGGCTGCGTACCGGCACCAGGCGGACGCCGGTGCTGTTCCTGACCGCGCGAGACGAGACCGAGCACAAGATCACGGGGCTTGGTCTGGGCGACGACTACGTGACCAAGCCGTTCAGCCTGGAGGAGGTGCTGGCCCGCATCCGGGCCGTCCTACGCCGCACGCGCGCCGACCTCAACCTACCCTCGCGGCTCCAGGTCGCCGACCTGGAGCTGGACGAGGAGGGCCGCCAGGTGTGGCGGGCCGGCAAGCGCGTGAAGCTCTCACCGACCGAGTACAAGCTGCTGCACTACTTCATGGTCAACGCCGGGCGGGTGCTCTCCAAGGCACAGATCCTCGACCACGTGTGGAACTACGACTTCGGCGGCGACCGGAACGTGGTGGAGTCGTACGTCTCCTACCTCCGGCGCAAGATCGACACAGTGGAACCCCGGCTCATCCACACACTGCGGGGGGTGGGCTACGTCCTGCGCGCACCACGGCAATGACCGGCCGCACCCGCTCACCTGCCGCCGTCCACGGGCCGGAGCGGGGAAGATCCACCCGCGGGTTCACGCCGGTGCGTGAGACCGGACCGGGGGGGCCGGCCGGCGGATCCGGGCCGGCGCGTAAGACCGGGCCGGGCCGGTTCAGGCCCGTGCGTGAGATCAGGCGGCGTCTCGCCCGGACGCCGCTGTGGCTGCGCCTGGTCGCCGGGACGCTGCTGCTCGTCGCCCTCGCGATCACCCTGACCGGCGGGTTCGCCGTCCAGTTGCTGCGCGGGTACCTCGTCACCCGCGTCGACCGGCAGTTGGAGATGGCCTCCCACGCCCGCAGCGACAGCTACGTGCCGCCCTCGCGGCAGACCGGCGTGTCCCATCCGCCGAAGCAGTTCGGCCTGTTCTACATGGCCATGCTCGCGCCCGACGGCACCCTCGAACGCACCCTTCAGGAGAACCCGGACGCCGACCCGCCCGAACTTCCCCACCTGGCCCTCGGGCAGGTGTGGGTCCGCAACCGGGTGCCGTTCACCGTGGAGTCCGCCTCGGGCGTACGCTGGCGGGCCGTCGCGGTCCCCGAGGGCGTGCGGATCCGCGTCGTCGCCCTCCGCATGGGCGAGATCGACGCCACCGTCACCCGGCTCACGATCATCGTCACGTCCGTCGGCGGAGGCGTGCTGATCACCCTCGGCTTCGCCTGCTACTGGCTGGTACGGCGCAGCCTGCGCCCGCTGGTGGAGATCGAACGGACGGCCGGCGCGATCGCCGGCGGCGACCTGTCGCGCCGCGTACCGCTGCGGCACCGCCGCACCGAGATGGGCAGGCTCGGCAGGGCCATCAACGGCATGCTCGCCCAGATCGAGGCGGCCTTCGAGGACCGCGAGGCGTCGGAGATCGCGGCGCGCAAGTCGGCGTTCGAGGCGCGCCGGTCGGAGGACCGGATGCGCAGGTTCGTCGCCGACGCCTCCCACGAGCTGCGCACCCCGCTCACCTCCATCAGGGGGTACGCCGAGCTGTACCGCCACGAGGCGCCGAGCCTGGCCGAGGCCACCCGGCTGATGCGCAGGATCGAGGACGAGGCCGCCCGCATGGGCATCCTCGTCGACGACCTCCTGCTGCTCGCCCGGCTCGACCAGCAGCGTCCCCTCGAACGCCGGCCGGTCGACGTGCTCAGCCTCGCCGCCGGGGCCGTGCTCGACGCCCAGACGCTCGCCCCGGACCGCGAGATCGACCTGGTACGGCTCGACGGCGCCGACGGGCCGGTCACCGTGACGGGTGACGAGGCGCGGCTCCACCAGGTGATCTCCAACCTGGTCGGCAACGTGCTCCGCCACACCCCGTCCGGTACGGCCTTCAGGGTCGGTGTAGGGGAGCTGGAGGGGAGCGTGGTGATCGAGGTGACGGACGAGGGCCCGGGGCTGGCGCCGGGCGACGCGGAGCGGGTGTTCGAGCGCTTCTACCGCGCCGACCCCTCCCGCACCCGCAACGGCGGCGGTGGCACCGGCCTCGGCCTGTCGATCGCCGCCGCCCTCGTCCAGGCCCACGGCGGCGCCATCACCGTCGACAGCGACCCCGGCAAAGGCGCCACCTTCCGCGTCGCCCTCCCCAACTTCTGAGCCGCGAGGGGCGCGGCGGTGGTCTGAGGAGGAGGGAGGGTGAGGAACGAACCCCTACGACGACGAAGACCGCCGCCTCAAGGAGCGCCCCTCGCCGCCGAGCGGAGCGAGGCCATCCAACAGGGTTGACAGGTGAAATTCAGCTCGGTCCCACCTGGCGCTGAGTTTGGTGGCCTGTGATGGAAGTCGCCAGAGTCCCTCGGTTTCCCGGTGGAGTCCGCCTCGTGACTGCGTTGCCCCGTGTTCTCGGCCCGGCCGCCGTGGCCGCCGTCCTGCTGACCTCCGGTTGTGGTGCTGACTCGAACGCCACGACCGGTGCCAAGGCTGTGCCCAGCGGGTCCGGTGACCAGCCAGCCGCCTTCGCCGAGTGCATGCGCAAGAACGGCGTGGACATGCCTATGAGGCGCCCCAGCGGGGCGCCGACGGCTCGGCCCAGCGGTTCCCCGTCAGCTCGGCCGAGCGGGGGACCGGGGGGCTTTGGCACCATGTCGCCGGAGATGCGCAAGGCCTTCGAGGCGTGCCGTTCGCTCATGCCGCAGGGCGGGTTCGGCCGGGGGCGCGGTGCCGACGACTCGGTCATGCGGGCGTTCCGTACGTGCATGAAGGACAACGGGGCCGAGCTTCCCCAGGACGGCGGCATGCGCCGGCTCGAGACCGGCGACCCGAAGATCGCCCAAGCGTTGAAGAAGTGCCGTCCCCTCCTCCCCACCCGCGCCCCCGGAGCCCCTGGTGACGCGACCGCCACTCCTGCCACGACGACCTGAGCGCGACCGGTTCCTCGTCGCCGGAAGGTGTCGGACCCGGCGTCTAGGCTGACGCCCGTGAACCGTACCGATCGCCTTTACGCCCTGGTCGAGGAGCTGCGGGCCGTCGCGCCTCGGCCGCGCAGCGCCCGCTGGCTGGCCGATCGCTTCGAGGTCAGCGTGCGCACGGTCGAACGGGACATCAACGCGCTCCAGCAGTCGGGAGTGCCGATCTACGCCGAGCCCGGCCGCAGGGGCGGCTACTGCCTCGACAAGGCGCGCACACTGCCGCCGGTCAACCTGACGCCGGGCGAGGCCGTCGCGATGGCGGTGGCGCTGCGCAGGCTGGAGGGCACCCCGTTCCAGGCCACCGCGGGCTCCGCGCTGCGCAAGCTGGTCGCGGCGATGCAGCCCGACGACGCCGCGGCGGCCCACGACCTGGCGGGCCGCGTCCATCTGCTCGGCGACGAGGGCCCCCTGCCGCCGGTGCCGCGCGTGGTGGCGGCCGCGCTGTCCACCCGCCGCGTGCTGCGCATCGGTTACAGCGACCGCGAGGGTGTCGTCACGACGCGCGAGATCGAGCCACTCGGCTACATCGGCAAGGCGACCCACTGGTATCTCGTGGCCTGGTGCCGCCTGCGCGACACCCTGCGCGTCTTCCGTACCGACCGGATCACCTCGGTGTCGGTCACCGCCGAGGTGCCCCCGCCGCGCTCGCTGCGCAGCGAGGATCTCGACATCCCCTACGGGGTGGTCTGTCAGCTCACCTTGAGCTGACGCCGTCACTCGGCGGGGTGAACACCTTGAAGTGGTTTCCGGCCGGGTCGAGCAGGTGCGCGAAGGTCACCCCGACCGGGTTGACCACCGGCCCGTGCTGAACCCTGCCACCCGCCTCCTCGACCCGCCGGCACGCGGCCTCGACGTCCTCGACCAGCACGGTGAAGACCGCGTAGCTGGGCATCTTCCCCTTCGTCGCGAAGAGCCCGCCGCGCAATCCCTCCGCGTCGCCCGTGGTGATGATCTGGTACGCCGGGTCCGTGCTCTTGGCGTCGTCGTGCGCGACGGTCCAGCCGAACACGTCGCCGTAGAACCGCTCCGCGGCCGCCGTGTCGTCGGTGCCGATCTCGAACCAGGCGATGCCGTTGATTCCAGGCATGTCATTCCTCTCGGGTAGCGCCGGACTTGCCCCGGCTCGTCCTACTTTGGAGGGCCGCGGCGACAGCCCCCTGTCGGTGTTTCCGGAAGAACGACAGGTCCGTCCGCGGGGGGATAGGCGGCCGCCACCGGGGCATGACCGCTCTATGGCAGGTAACGACGGCCTGCTCGTGGCCCTGGAGACACTGCGGCGCCGGCTCGACCACGACCTGTTCCCGCTCGCGGTCGGCGACGTCGCCGCGCATCGCCGTGCCCTGAAAGAGGTCGTCGGCCAGCTCGACGACTACCTGCTGCCGCGCGTGGCCGCCATGGACGCTCCGCTCCTCGCGGTCGTCGGCGGTTCCACGGGGGCCGGCAAGTCGACCCTGGTCAACTCCCTGGCCTGCGCCGACGTCACCGAGCCGGGAGTGCTGCGACCGACCACGCTGGCGCCCACGCTGGTCGCCAACCCCGCCGACGAGGCCTGGTTCACCCGCCAGAACGTCCTGCCCGGCCTGTCCAGGACGACCGGCCGCGGCCGCGGCGAGCCCGGCACGCTGCGGATCGTCACCGCGGGCACGCTCCCCCCGGGGCTCGCCCTCCTGGACGCCCCCGACATCGACTCCGTCGTCACCGCCAACCGGGAGATGGCCGCCCAGCTCCTCGCCGCCGCCGACCTGTGGCTGTTCGTCACCACGGCGGCCCGCTACGCCGACGAGGTCCCGTGGGGCTTCCTGCGCAGCGCCCGCGAGCGGAGCACCGCCCTGGCGGTGGTGCTCGACCGTGTGCCGCCCGAGGCCCTGGAGCCGGTGGTCGCGCACCTGAACCGCCTCCTCGACGAGAACGGCCTCGCCGGGACGCCGCTGTTCAGCGTGCCCGAGGTGACCCTGCCCGAGGAGAACGGCCGCCTGCCGGAGGAGGCCGTACGATCCGTGCGCCGCTGGCTGGCCGACATCGCCGCCGACGCCCAGGCCCGCGCCGAGGTCGTCCGCAGGACCCTGCTCGGGGCTCTCGACAGCGTGGCGTCCCGCGTCCCGGTGCTCGCCGACGAGGCGGAGCGGCAGCGGGCCGGGCTCGCCGACCTGCGCGTCTCGGTCGAGTCGGCGTACGGGGCGGCCATGGCGACCTTCGACGACGCGATACGCGACGGTTCGATGCTGCGCGGCGAGGTCCTCTCCCGCTGGCAGGACTTCATCGGCACAGGGGAGTTCATGCGCTCGCTGGAGTCGCGGATCGGCTGGCTGCGCGAGAAGGTCGTCTCGGCGTTCCTCGGCCGCCCCGCCCCGGACACGCAGCTGAGGGTCGCCCTGTCGTCGGGCGTGGCGGCGCTGGTCCGCTCGGCCGCCGACGCCGCCGCCGAGCGTGCGCTGGACGCCTGGTCCGGCACGCCCGCCGGCCGCGACATCGTGGAACGGGCCGGCGCGGTCGCCGCCGGACGCCTCGGCCGCGCCTCCTCCACCCTGCCCGAACGCGCCGCCTCCGCCGTGCGGGCGTGGCAGGGGTACGTCCTGGAGCTGGTCGCCAAGGAGGGCGCGGAGAAGCGCACGACGGCGAGGCTGGCGTCGTTCAGCGTCAACGCCATGGGACTGCTGCTCATGCTCATGGTCTTCTCCGCCACCGGAGGGATCACCGGGATCGAGGTCGGCATCGCCGGAGGCACCAGCGTGCTGAGCCAGAAGCTGCTGGAGGCGGTGTTCGGCGACCAGGCCGTCCGGACGCTGACGCAGGCGGCCCGCGATGACCTCCGCAGCCGCGTGCGCGCGCTGCTCGACGAGGAGGCCGCCCGGTTCACGTCCCTGCTCGAAGGGGTCGGGCCACCCGAGGACGCCTCCGCCGCCCTCCGGCAGGCCGCGCAGGCCGTACGCGACCACCGGGACGAGATCACGGCTCCGCCGGAGGCCGCCGTCCGAGCGAGGGCGGACGGGCGGTGAAGGTGCTCCGGCGCAGGGCCGTCGTGTCCCTGGACGACAGGCTCGCCGCGCTCGCCGAGGCGGCCGGGCTGGCCGAAGGACGCCTCGATCCGGCCGCCGTCCAGCGGGCCCGCGCCGTGGTGGCGCGGGCGGGGACGCGGCGCAGCCTCTCGGTGGACCACACCGTCGTGGCACTCGCGGGCGCGACGGGGAGCGGCAAATCGTCGTTGTTCAACGCGCTGTCCGACACCTCGCTGGCGGCGGTCGGGGTGACCCGCCCCACGACCTCGTGGGCACAGGCGGCGATGTGGGTGCCCGAGGGCTCGGGCCCGCTGCTCGACTGGCTGGAGATCCCCCGCCGCCACGCCCTCGACGGCCCAGCCCAGGACAGGGGCGAGGCGCTGTCGGGGCTGATCCTGCTGGATCTCCCCGACCACGACTCCATCGAGCTGTCCCACCGCCTGGAGGTCGACCGCCTGGTCGACGTCGTCGATCTCCTGGTGTGGGTGCTCGACCCGCAGAAGTACGCCGACGCCGCCGTCCACGAGCGGTACCTGCGCCGGTTGCGCCGCCACCGGGACGTCATGGTCGTCGTCCTGAACCAGGTCGACCGCCTCACCCCGGACGCCGCCGGCCGCTGCCTGCGCGACCTGCGCCGGCTGCTGGACGACGATGGGCTCTCCGGCGTCCCGGTGATCGGCACGTCGGTGACCGAGGGGGCGGGGATCGGCGAGCTGCGCGCCGTGCTCGCCGAACGCGTCGCGAACCGGCAGGCGTGGGCGGCACGCCTGGCGGCCGACACCGGCGCGGCCGCCGACGTCCTCGCGTCGGCCTCATCGGGACCGCCGGCGGAGCTCGACAAGCGGGCAGAGGCGTTGGAGCAGACGCTTTCGGGGGAGCTGGCCCGGCCGCTCGCGACCGCACTGGCCGAAGCGGCGGGCGTCCCCCTCGTGGTCGAGGCGGTCGCCAAGGCGCACCGGCACCGTTCGGCCGCCGCCACCGGCTGGCCCGTCACCCGCTGGCTCCGGCGATTCAGGCCCGACCCGCTGCGCCGCCTCCGCGTCGGCCTGGGCGTCGCCGAACCCGTGAGCCGTGCGGCGCTCCCCGCCGTGGGCGCGGCCTCCCCGGTCCAGCCCCGTACCTCGATCCCGGCCGCGACGGCCGTGCAGCGGTCGCACGTCGACACGGCGATCCGGGACGTGGGGCACGCGGCGGCGGAGGGGCTGCCCGAGCCGTGGGCGCCGGCCGTAAGGCAGGCGGCACGGTCACGGGCGGACGAGCTGGCCGAACGTCTCGATGTCGCGGTGGCGGTCACGGCCTCGGACGCGGGCCGGCGGCCACGATGGTGGAGAGCCGCCGGCCTGCTCCAGTGGGTGATCTTCGCGGCCATGCTGGCCGGGCTGCTGTGGCTGTCCGGCCTGTTCCTGGTCGACTACCTCCGCCTTCCCCCGGTTCCCACGCCGATGCTCGGCCCCGTCCCCTGGCCCACCGCGCTGCTGGCGGGCGGAGCCCTCGCGGGCGTGCTCGTCGCCCTGCTCTGCCGTCTCGTGGCGGCCTTCGCGGCTCGCCGGCGTGCGCGGAAGGTACGGCAGGCGCTGCTGGCCGCCGTCGACGCGGTCGGCCGGGAACTGGTGCTAGACCCGGTCGGCGAAGAGCTGGCACGCGCCCGCCGCTTCGCCCGCCTCCTCGCGACGGCCCACGGCTGATCCCGAGGTCAGACCTTGCGCCAGCCGGGGGTCCAGACGCCGTCCTCGACGGCGTAGTCGCCGAACAGCGCCGGCGCCTCCTTCGCCATCAGCTCGCCGACCTTGCCGAACAGCAGCCGGATCTCCTCCTCGGCGCCCGGCGCTGTCCGGCTCTCGATCACATGACGCAGCGTGCGGACGTTGGCCGTCCACACCATGCCCGTCGCCAGGCCTTCCGGGGCGAACCGCCGCATGAACGACGTCTTCGCCTTCTTCTCGGCGAAGGGCACGCCCTCCTCGTCCAGCCCGAAACGGCCGGCCATCCAGTGCTGGAAGGCCTCCATCTGCTCCAGCAGGGCCGTCGCCCGTTCCATCAGCTCGGCGTCGTCCTGCGCCCACTGCGGGAACCAGAACGGCAGGTCGTCCAGGCGCACGAAACGCAGCGACTCCTGGGAGACGGCCGTGCCGGCGCGGTGCCGGACGAGCTCGTGCGTGGTCACCCTGCTGACGTTGTGCAGCACGAAGGAGAAGCTCACGTGTTCGAGCACCGACCCGTGGGCGCTGGACAGGATGTTGCGCAGGTAGGCGTCCTGGTCGCTGCGGATCCGGGTGACGTTGGGGTTGAGACCGGGCTCCCAGGAGCGGTAGCAGATACGACCGGCGAACTCCGCCAGGTTCTGCGCGTCGTCCAGCTCCCCGCGATCCACCCGCTCCAGCCAGTTCTCGCCGCCGACCTCGGCGAGGTAGCTCGCGACCTCGTCGTAGTCGAGCTGGGGCCGGGCGATGAGATGGACCTGTGGTTCGACACGGCGCAAGGTGATCTTCTCCAGGTGTATCGGTGAAGGGCCGCGCAGAGTCTCCCACAGGCCCGCCGAGCCGGCGCGTACGGATCCCGGAGGGTCCCGGAGGGTTCCGCCGGATCCCGCCGGGTCTCGGTTCTGCCGGGTCCCGCCGGATCCCCGGAGTGGCCCGTCGGATCCCCGGAGTGGCCCGCCGGATCCCCGGAGTGGCCCGCCGGATCCCCGGAGTGGCCCGCCGGATCCCGGAGGGGACATGAGGGCCCTCATGTCCCCTGGAACGCCGGGTGCCGGATTCGTCTGGTGCCTCCCCGGTGACCTCCGGAGCGGCGCCCAGCCGGTCATGCCCCCGGGGTCTCCGCCCGGCCGGTGCTCGGTCAGCGGCCTTCGTCGTAGAAGTCCCCGCGCCCGCGCTCTTCGGTCGTCGTGGTGGTGGTCCTCTTGGTGATCTTGGCGCCTCTGGAGGTCCGGCCCTCTTCGATGGTCGTGACGCGCCGGCCCACGACCCTGCCGCCCCTCGACGTCTCCTCGGTGGTCGTCATGCTCCTCTCGGTCTTGCCGTGACTCTTCGTCTTGCCGTGACCGCCGCCGCCCTTGCAGTCGGCCTTGCCGTCCTGCAGGCCGACGTCGAACCCGCGCTCGAAGTCAGCGGAGACGTTGCCGCCCGGGCTTCCGCTGCTGCTGCACGTGGCCTTGCCCGTCCTGTAACCCAGCTTGTATCCCCTCAGGTAGTCACCCTGGTCCTGAGGCAGCGCACGGACGACTCCCGCCGTCGTACGGTGGCCGCCGCCGGTGGAGTGTGGGGTCACCGAGGCCTGCGCCGTTCCGGCCGACCAGACCGCGGCCGACAGGAGCGCTGGGCCGAGCAGCGTCAGCCGTCGCTTGCTCACCATGGCCGACTCCCTTCCGTCTCCGAGCCACCCGACGATCGCCGACCCTCCGGGTGGCCGCCTTTCTCCCCAGGGTGTCCTCCACCGCGGCACCCGCCCGTGACGCGAGCGTGACGAGGCGGGGATGACATCCAGGTGCCCAGGCACCACTACGGGCTGCCTCGGGGACTATTTGCTGGAGCGCCAGGTATCGGAACGCAGGACAGCAGAGGGCATCTGAAGTAGTTCAGATAGCATGGCAATCATGGCGACGAAGACCTTCCCCTACAGTGCGTTCCTGCGTGGGCCCTCCCAGGTTCTGCCTTCCCTGGATGACGCGGACGTCGTTCTGGAACGCAGGGACGACGAGAATCTCATCCTGATGCGCGCCGAGCGGTTCGAGGCCGGTGTCGCCACCCTCCGTATCGCGGCGCGCGCTCTCGCCATCCTCGCTCGCCGCAACATCGATCTCGCAGAAGAAGTGCTCGCCGAGGAGTTGCCGTGGACGACGTGGTTGCCGGAGTCCGAACGGCACATGTGTGTCCGTGAGTTGCTCGGCCACCTTCTGGCGGGAGCTGATACGGGCGAGCTGGTGCCCTTCAGCAGGGCGCTGATCTCGTGGCGGTCGACGGCTGTCGCCTGGAGCGACCCCGAGCTCGCGCGTGATCTCCAAGGGCCCTTCCCCGGCGACGGTACAGAGGTCCCTCGACCTGCCGATGAGCCGGCGTGACGAGCAGAGGGCAGGAGGTCCCCCGCCCCAAGCCCTGGACAGTGCGCTTCGCAGACCGCCAAGCAGCGGAGGGCTGGAGTCATCTCCTCGCCCATGCGCTGGAGAACCTGGATCGAGCATGGGTTGCCATCACCGCCGATCCGCGGCATGTCGACAGCCGCCAGCATCCTCTGAAGGGCGGGCTCGGCACGGTCAAGGTGGGCGGCGAGTCGATGGAGCAGTGGCAGTACGAGGCCACATCCGGTGGCCGAATTCGGTATGCCATTGACGACGAACACCGCACCTTGTGGATCACCCGTGCCGGTACCGGGCATCCGGCGCGGACAGACAAGCGGAGACGCTGAAGCCGATGCCCGTCAAGAGGGGTTCCGCCGGCTTAGGTCAGGAGGTGCGGGTTCCGGGGTCGTGGTGGGGGTCGGGGCGCTGCTGGGAGACGGGCGTGCCGGCGTCCAGGTCGGACAGGGGGTCGGGGAGGGACGTGCCGGGGCCGAGCCGGCGGGGGCCGGTCTCCTCGGCGTCGGCGATGGCCTCCTCGGCGGCCCTCTCCGCGCGGGCCGCGGCCTCCTTGGCGGCGCTCCTGGTCTCGCCCGCCTCGCGGGTGGCGGCCGACGGCGGCAGGGCCTCGGTGAAGGCCCGGGACACTCCCTGCAGAGCCGAGGTGACCTCGCTCGGGATCACCCAGAACGTGTTGCCCTGCCCCTGGGCGAGCTGGGGAAGGACCTGGAGGTACTGGTAGGCGAGCAGCTTGGGGTCGGGATCGTTGCGGTGGACGGCCTGGAACACCTCGTCGATGGCCTGCGACTGGCCCTCGGCCTTGAGGATCGCGGCGGTGCGCTCGCCCTCCGCGCGCAGGATGGCGCTCTGCTTCTCACCCTCGGCCGTGAGGATCTGCGACTGACGCAGGCCCTCGGCGTTGAGGATCGCGGCACGCTTGTCGCGCTCGGCGCGCATCTGCTTCTCCATCGCCTCCTTGATGTTCTTGGGCGGGTCGATGGCCTTGATCTCGACGCGGTTGACCCGGATGCCCCACTTGCCGGTCGCCTCGTCGAGCACCCCGCGCAGCTGGCTGTTGATGGTGTCGCGCGAGGTCAGGGTCTTCTCGAGGTCCATGCCGCCGACCACGTTGCGCAGCGTCGTCACCGTGAGCTGCTCGACGCCCTGGATGAAGTTGGCGATCTCGTACGCCGCCGCGCGCGGGTCGGTGACCTGGAAGTACAGGACCGTGTCGATGTCGACGACGAGGTTGTCCTCGGTGATGACCGGCTGCGGCTTGAAGGAGACCACCTGCTCACGCAGGTCGATGAGCGGCCGTACGCGGTCGACGTAGGGGATCACGAAGTTGAGACCGGGCTCGAGGGTGCGATGGTAGCGGCCGAGGCGCTCGACGTTCCCGGCCCGCGCCTGGGGGACGATGCGCACCGATCGTAGGACCGTGAACACCGCCAGCAGGACGATCAGGATTCCGGCGACCAGTGCGGCGTCCATGGTTCACTCCCGGGGATAGACGAGGGCGGTGGCCCCTTCGATTTCGATGACGTCCACCTTCGCGCCCGCCGGGATCACCAGCGTCTCGTCGTACGCGCGAGCGGACCACTCCTCACCCCCGATGCGTACCCGGCCGTTGAGCCCCGTCACCTCCCGGGTGACGTAGGCGGACCTGCCGACGAGCGCCGAGACGCCGAACCGCTGCACGGGCGGCTGGGCGATGTGGCGCCGGGCGAAGGGGCGGAGGACGACGAGGCCGGACACCGAGCCGAGGATGAACACGGCGAGCTGGATCCCGGTCGGCAGTCCGATCGCCGCGACCGCCGCGGTCAGCAGGGCGGCGGCGCCGAGCAGCCCGAGCGCCGCGGTGAGCGTGAAGATCTCTGCCACGCCGAGCGCCGCCGCGATCATCAGCCAGAAGATCCATGAGTCCATAGCCCCGGCCCTCCTGTAATGGAAAACGCGTTGCCGGCGTCGGTGGTTCCTTAAGGCGGCCCTTTGATTTCCACCGTAGTCCCATTTTTCGGAGCGCGGCAGGGCAAGTCTCCGTGGCCCGGCCTCAGCCGGCCGAGGGCAGGATCGTGCCGCTGACCTCCCCGAGCGCGATGCGTGAGCCGTTCGGGCCGGGGGCCGTGGCGGAGATCGTCACGGTGTCGCCGTCGTCGAGGAAGGCGCGCGTCCGGCCGTCGGACAGCTTGACCGGCTCGGTGCCGTTCCAGCTGATCTCGATCAGCGATCCTCGCTGCTCCCGCTCGGTCCCGGAGACCGTGCCGCTGGCGAACAGGTCGCCGGTGCGCAGCGAGGCGCCGTTCACGGTCATGTGGGCGAGCATCTGGTCGGGTGTCCAGTACATCGCGGCGTACGGCGGGCTGGAGATCGCCTCGCCGTTCAGTTCGACGCTCAACGTGATGTCGAGCCCCCACGGCTCCCGCCTGCGCAGGTAGTCGAGAGGTTCCGGATCCTGCTCGCGCCCCGGGACGCGGGCGTGTTCGAGCGCCTCCAAGGGGGTGATCCAGGGGGAGATCGAGGTGGCGAACGACTTGCCGAGGAACGGCCCGAGCGGGACGTACTCCCAGGCCTGGATGTCGCGGGCGCTCCAGTCGTTGACCAGCGTCACCCCGAAGACGTGCTCGGCGAAGTCGCCGGCCGGCTCTCCCATGCCCGTCGGCACGCCGACGAGGAACCCCAGCTCGGCCTCGATGTCGAGCCTGGTGCTCGGTCCGAAGGCGGGCGTGCCGCCGCCGGGCGCCGGGGCGCGCTGCCCGCGCGGCCGGGTGATCGGGGTGCCGGACACCACGACCGTGCCGGAGCGGCCGTGGTAGCCGACCGGCAGGTGCCGCCAGTTGGGTTTGAGGGGGTTCTCGTCAGGGCGGAACATGCGGCCCAGGTTCGTCGCGTGCTCCAGGGAGCAGTAGAAGTCGACGTAGTCGCCGACCTCGACGGGGAGGTGCAGCCGCACCTGGTGGAGCGGGACGAGGTGCGGCTCGACGGCCGCCCTGTTGGCCGCGGCGTTCGCGGCGTCCGCCGACAGCAGGTGCTGGATGAGGTGACGGGTCTCCCGCCACGCCTCCCGTCCCCGCGCCATGAAGTCGTTGAGGCCGGGCCGGGCGAAGATCTCGTCGTGCAGGACGGGCGCGAGGTCGAGGACGTGCTCGCCGACGCGCACGCCGACCCTTGGTGGCTCGCCCTGGCGCGAGAAGACCCCGTACGGCAGGTTGGCCAGGCCGTAGGGGGAGGTGTCGGCTCCGGGGACCCAGGTGGACGTCATGATCTCCTCGTGGACGGACGGTACCGTGCCGGCGCGGCGTTCGATCAGGCCGAGCGTCCGCAGGTCGTGGATGGGCGCGCCGGTGCTGCACGACCCGTACGAGACCAGCAGCTCGCGGGCGCGGCGCGCGGTCTCGGGCGTGACGGCCCGTGCGAGCGCCGCCAGTTCGCGCCGGTCCATGATCTCGAGCACGCGCACGGGATCGCGCCCCTCGATCGCCGTGCAGACGGCGAGCAGGAGGTTGAGGAACCCGTGCCGGTACACCCCGAGGCTCGGGTCCGGGTGCCGTACCGCGTGGTGCAGCCCGGCGGTGGCCTTGAACGGGATGCCCTGCTCGACGCAGTTGCGGATGAAATGTCCCAGCTCGTGGGTGGAGGGATGGAGCTCCGGCGTGAGCCCCCCGCAGCGCACCTTGAGGCCCACACCGTCAGGGACCTGGTGCAGTTCCCCGGGCGGGACCTCCACGAACAGGCGCGCCCCCGACCGGGCCACATCGACCCGCTCGGCGACCATGTCGATGCTCATCCCCTTGGGAAGGGCGATCTCGACGAGCTCGACCCGGACGTCCGGGGTGTCGTCGAGGGGCGGCATCTCGGGCGCGTCGAGGATGATGCCCAGCCGGATGGGCCGGGTCAGCGACGCGCGCAGCTCCGCCAGACGCCCGGAGGGGCACAGGAAGCGGTGGGTGAGCACGTCACTTCCGGCGTCCTCGTCGGCGTAGTGGCGCGTCAGCGCCCTGGACATGGGCAGCTGGGCGGGCGGGTACAGCCCCGCGTCGTCGACAAGGGCGGTGAACAGCGCGGAGAGCGCCCCGGCCGCCGGGGGGAGTGGGTCGCTCATCGGGCCCACGTCCAGGCGTAACCGGGATCCTCGCAGGCCAGCGCCGCCCCGCCGAGATCCAGCGGACGGAACGTGTCGACCATGACGGCGAGCTCGCTGGTCTCCTTCACGCCCCTGCTCACGGCGTCGACGGCCGCCTCCACCGCCCCCGGCTGCGGCCCGTGCGTGAACCCGGCCGGATGCAGGGAGATGGACCCGACGTCGATGCCCGACCCCTTACGCGCGGTGTAGTCGCCGCCCACGTAGAACATGAACTCGTCGGAGTCGACGTTGTGGTGGTTGTACGGGATCGGCACGGCCTCGGGATGGAAGTCGAGCGGCCGGGGGCAGAACGAGCAGATGACGAAGCCCGGCCCCTCGAAGGTCTGGTGGACCGGCGGCGGCGCGTGCGTGCGCTTCACGATCGGCTCGAAGTCGGCGATGTTGAAGGCGTAGGGGTACAGGTAGCCGTCCCAGCCGACCACGTCGAACGGGTGGTGGGCGTACGTCAGCCGGGTGAGGCCGCCGCGGGTCCTGACCAGGACGGGCGTCTCGTCCCCGTCGACGACGAACGGCTCCTCGGGCGCCCTCAGATCGCGTTCGGAGTAGGGGGCGTGCTCGAGGAACTGGCCGTACTGCGACAGGTAGCGCCTGGGCGGGCGGATGTGCCCGGACGCCTCGATCGCGAGGGCCTTCACCGTGGTGCCGTCGAGCGGCACCCACCGGTGGATCGTGCCCGTCGGGATCACGATGTAGTCGCCCTCACCGGCCTCGATCACGCCGTACGTCGACTCGAAGCGGGCCCGGCCACTGGCGATGTAGACGCATTCGTCGCCCTTGGAGTCGCGGTAGAGCTCGCTCGGCTGGTCGGCGGCGGCGTACGACATGCGGACGTCGGCGTTGCCGGCCAGCGGTTGCCGTCCGGTGACGAGGTCGCCGCCGACGGGGAGGCTCTGGGTGCGGAAGTGGCGCGGGGAGAGGGGAAGGTTCGGCGAGAGCCTCTCGCCCGTGCCGTCGGTCACCGCCTCGGCCTTGACGATGGCGGTGGGCAGGTGCCGGTGGTACAGCAGCGAGGAGTCGGAGGAGAAGCCTTCCTCACCCATCAGCTCCTCGGCGTACAGCCCGCCGTCCGGCCGGCGGAACTGGACGTGCCTCTTGCGAGGCACCTCGCCGACGGTGCGGTAGTACGGCATGGGCCCTCCTCGTGTACGCATATCGGACAATAATGTCCTCTATACGTACGACAATCCGCCATCACGGCGCGCATGTCAACCTCACCTGGGCGGCTTCGAAGGGCGTGCCGCCGGTCAGGCGGGATCGGGCTGCTGGAGCCGGTCCCACCCGACCGGACACGGATGGCGTCCATGGTGATCTCCTTGCGGTGTTCCTGGTGTGGTCCACCGCTATGACGAGACGCAAAGGTGAACAGGCGGTCGGCGTCAAGGTGGTCGAAATGCTCGTGCGTGACGAGGACGGCCTCGGCTCCGGTCAGGACGTCCGGCTCCGGGGTCAACCGACCGGGGTCGATGACGAGGGACCGGCCGTTCTTCTCGAGTCGCACGCAAGCGTGCCCGGATTTCGTCAGTATCACGAGGTCCATCGTCTGACACGCATCCCCGCCCCGCCGCGCCGATCGCGCAGGGCGAAGCACCCACATGGGACCCGTGCCTCCCGCCGCCGTGCTCGGCCGTGTCTACTGAGCCGGCCTGGTCTTCTCTGCCCCGGCCTGCCCGTCGCAGAACACCTCCTTGATGAGCCTGTTCAACGCCTTCGGGAACACCACTGCCTGGTCGATTGCGGCGTCCCCCATGGTTATCGACGCGGTCAGGGTCTTGCTGCCGTCGGGCGTGCTGTACATCAGCGTCCCGTAGCCCGCCGGGGGGCTGCCGTCGTGGTTGAGGATGACGCCGGCGCAGTCCGGGCCCGTGTCCAGCACGTACGTCCCGAGGCCGTAGCGGCCGAAGAGGCCGTCGCTCCTCGGGTCCGGCCGGCGCATCTCGGCCAGAAGCCGGGCCGGCAGGAGCTTGCCGCCATTCAGCGCGGAGAAGAACGTCTGGAGATCCTTGGTGGTCGAGATCATGTCACCGGCGCCCGCCAGCAGGGAGAGGTTCTGGCGAGTGACGTCGACCACCTTCCACTGGTCGGCGTCCTGGTAGCGGAAGTAGCCGTGGGAGTGCGGACCGGGGAGGTCCGTCCGGGTGCCCGGCACCATGGTGTCCGACAGACCGAGCGGCCGCAGGATCCGCCGCTTCATCTCCTCGGTGTACGAGTGGCCCGTGACCTTCTCGATCAGCAGCAGGGCCAGCGTGTAGTTGGTGTTGGCGTAGCTCCAGCCCGTCCCCGGCGCGAACTTCGCCGGCTTGGACAGCGCCAGCCGTACCAGCTCCTCGGGCTGATAGGTGCGGAAACGGTTGTCCAGCCACTCCTTGCCCGTGGCGGGGATCCCCGGTACGTACTTCCCGTCGTCGTAGTACTCGCCGGTGTAGTTGAACAGCCCGCTGGTGTGCTGCAACATCATCCGCACGGTGATCCGCCGGTCCAGCCCGAGCTCGGGCAGGTAGTCGGCCACCGGGCCGTCCAGCTCGACCTTGCCCTCGGCCACCAGTTGCAGCACCAGGGTCGCGGTGAAGCTCTTGGTGGCGCTGCCGATCCAGAACCGCCCGTTCGTCGGCGGCGTGGCGCTCTGGCCCAGCTTGCGCACCCCGGCGCTGCCGACCCAGTCGCCCCGCTGATCGTGCACGCGCATCTGCATCCCGGCGTAGCCGTCATCGACCCACTCCTGGATGGCCTTCTGCAGTTCCGGGCGATCCTGCCCGGCAGTGGCCTTCGGCGCCGGCCTGCTGTCCGCGATGGCGAGCACGGGCGCGGCCGCCCCGGCCAGCAGCGCGGCCGCCAGCGCCGTGACCCCCACTCCCCGGAAGGCCCGCATACGGAGCCTGTTCTCGAGCGCGATCTTGTCTTTGTACGCCTTGCGCAGCCCCGAGGCCGCAGTCGCTGAACCCTTCATGGCATCTACCGTCGCCGACCGCCCTGATACCGGCCCGTTGCCGTGCTGACACGGCCGCTGACATCGACCAGGCGCTACGCCTTTGCTCCACCAAGCCATCGCCCGTCGCTGCCACTACAGAACAAGAACCAACTCAGGCACCGGAGATGGACGTGTACGGCGACGGCCGGCTGATCGCCACCGTCACCGTGGTCGACGTCCCCAATGGTGGGGTCTGGTACCTCGTCAAGCGGCCCGACGGCCTGCCTGTACAGGCCCGCGTGACCGAAGATCCGGCCTCGGCCGCTCGCGCCATCGCCACCTTCCGCGCGAGGAGCGACCTGTGAGCGGCAGCGCGGGGCCTGTGGGGGCGTGCCCCCACAGGACACAGCCCTCGCTCCTGGCGCGAAGCGCCTCCGCGAGGGCCGTGTCAGAGAGGCCGTTCAAGCGCGGCGGCGGGCGACCAGGACGGCGTCGTGGATGGTGGTCTCCCGGCCTTCGGGGTCGACCACGGTGCGGGGGCGGGTGTCGGCGGACACGATCTCCCAGGTTGCCGGGTCGAGGGCGGACGCGACCTCCTCCGCCGTGTACATCATGTCCGGGAAGTGCATCCTATGGGCGGAGGTGCGCAGGTCGGACGGGTGGTGGCCGACGATCAGCAGGGTGCCGCCAGGGGCGACGGCGGCGGCCAGGCGGGCGAACAGTTCCCGTCGCGGCTTGCCCGGCAGGTGCATGAAGTTCGAGGACACCAGGTCGTACGCCCCCTCGGCCGGCGGGCGCTCGCGCAGGTCGGCGTGCGTCCACTCGATGCGTCCGGCCACCGGTGAACCGGCGGCCTCGGCGTGGGCGGCGGCCCGCCGCAGGGCGGTGCGGGAGATGTCGACCGCCGTCACCTGCCAGCCCCGTTCGGCGAGCCACACCGTGTCGGCGCCCTCGCCGCAGCCGACGTCGAGTGCCCGGCCGGGGGTGAGCGCGGCGGCCTCGGCGACCAGTTGCGGGTTGGGACTTCCGCTCCAGATCGCCGGGCGTGCCTGGTAGCGCTCCTCCCAGCCCGCCTCCTCGAACATCGTGCGCACCTGCTCCTGGTAGGTGGCGAGGGCGTTCCGGGTGTCCTCGGCGACGAGATCGGCGTTGATCGCCGCGCCCGCCTTCAGGCCCGCCGCGGCGGACACGATCACCTGTGCCTGAACGTCGGCCACGTTCCCCGCGACCCACACGCCCGGCACCTCGGTCTTGCCGGACGGATCCGCGGCGATCTGCGTTCCGACGACCTGACCCTGGATCTCGACCTCGACCGGCTTGAGCCCCAGCGACTCCAGCACCTCCGCGCGGGCGTTCATGCGCGTCCCGACGGCCACCACGTCGAGTGCGACGACCTCGCCCGTGGCCAGCCGTACGCCGGTCAGGGCGTCGTCGCTCACCTGGATTCCGGTGACCTCGCCCTCCACGACCGTGATGCCGCGAGCCGCGAGCCGTTCGGTGTCCTCGTCGTTCGGCGCCGGGCTCCGGTGGCTCAGGAACAGCACGTCTTCGCTCAACTGCCGCCACAGGTGCGCCTGGTGGAGGGCGAGCGGGCCGGTGGCCAGGACGCCGATGCGCCGGTCGCGGGCCTCCCACCCGTGGCAGTAGGGGCAGTGCAGCACGTCACGTCCCCAGCGCTCGGCGAGGCCCGGCACGTCGGGCAGCTCGTCGACCAGGCCGGTCGCCACCAGCAGCCGCCGCGCCCGTACCTCGCGACCGCCGTCCAGCTTCACCAGGAAACCGTCGTCCCGCCGTTCGGCGGCCGTCACATGCCCGGCGACGATCTGCCCGCCGTAGCCCAGCACCTCCTCGCGGCCGGCCGCCACCAGCTCCAGCGGCGGGGTGCCCTCACGTGCCAGGTAGTTGTGCACGTGTCCGGCCGGCCTGTTGCGCTGCTCCCCGGCGCCCACCACCAGCACCGACCGCCGTGCCCGCGCCAGCGTCAGCGCCCCGCCGAGCCCGGCGGCGCCGTCACCCACCACCACGACGTCGTACGTGTCGTCCATCGATCGTTCCTCTCCATGTCGTCGGCTGGGCCAACCATGCGGTGCGACGCGTCGGTTCGGCAAGTAGTGTTGCTGATATGGCAAAGGACGAGGCCGAGATCCTGCTCGGGGTGGGCCCGCGGCTGCGGGCGCTGCGCAGGGAACGCGACATGACGCTGAGCGAGCTCGCCGAGACCACCGGCATCTCCGTGAGCACGCTGTCCCGCCTGGAGTCCGGCGGGCGCAAACCCACGCTGGAGCTGCTGTTGCCGCTGGCACGGGCCTACGAGGTCCCTCTGGACGAGCTGGTCGACGCGCCGCTCGGCGGCGACCCGCGCGTGCGCGCCCGCCCGATCGTGCGGCGCGGCGTGACGTTCCTCCCGCTGACCCGCAGGCCCGGCGGCATCAGGGCGTTCAAGCAGATCTATCCGCCGAACACGCCGGAAGATCTGGAACAGAAGACCCACGAGGGCTACGAGTGGCTGTACGTCCTCTCGGGCCGCCTGCGGCTGCTGCTCGGCGAGCACGATCTGATCCTCACGGAGGGGGAGGCCGCCGAGTTCGACACCCGTGTCCCGCACTGCATGACCAATCCGGGGCCGGAGCCCGCCGAGGTCCTCGCACTCTTCGGGCCGCAGGGTGAACGCCTCCATGTCCGGGCCCGCCCCAGCCAGAGGCCGCGGGCCGTGCCGGGCGGCGCATAATCGGAAAGGTGGATCACAAGGGGGGCCCGGAGTCGGCACAGACCCTGGAGCGGGGGCTGCGGCTGCTGCGGCTGCTCGCCGACGGCCATCGCGGCCGTACGCCCACGGAGCTGGCCCAGGAGCTCGGGCTCAGCCGCCCGATCGTGTACCGGCTGCTGACGACCCTGCAGAACGAAGGCTTCGCCCGGCGGGACGCCGAGGGGCGCGCCCATCTGGGCTTCGGCGTGCTCGCGCTGGCGCGCGCCGTCCAGCCGCTGCTGAGGGCGGCGGCCCTGCCCGCGCTGCGGCGGCTGGCCGAGGACACCGGGGCCACCGCCCATCTGACGGTGGCCGAAGGCGACGAAGGGCTGGCCATCGCCGTGGTCGAGCCGACCTGGACCGACATGCACGTCGCCTACCGCGAGGGCGCCAGGCACCCGCTCTCGCGCGGCGCGGCCGGCCTCGCCATCCTCAACCTGCGCGAGAGCCGCAGCGACTACACCGTCACCGAGGGGCAGTTGCAGGAGGGAGCGCGGGGCATCGCGGCTCCGTTGCCGGGCCTGCCGTGGCTGGAGGCGTCGGTGGGCATCGTGACCTTCAGCGCCCTCGACAGCGGCACGCTCGGCCCCCGCGTGGTCGCCGCGGCCGTCGAACTCGGCGAAGCCCTGACCTGATCTTCTCCGGAAAACGGGAACGGACGGTTACCCGTGCCGTACGAGAGGGCGAAATCCGGGGGCGAGCTCGGGAAGGCCGAGGTGATCGGACGAGGTGAGAGCCTTGTGACCTGCTCACAGGTCCAAGTAATCCTGTAGATCCTCTGGTCGAGTAAAGATGTGCCCGATACAGTCGTTTCGATCGTTTATGAGCGATCACCGTGTTTTCGCGCCGCCCCAAGGAGACGCTTGATGCGAATCAGGAGAGCCCTCGCCCTCAGCGCCGCACTCACCGCCCTCGCGGTAGGGCTGCCCGCTGCCTCGGCGTTCTCCGATGACGGCAGCGGCAAGGAAGACTGCAAGAACGTAACCAACGGCGGCTCGCCGTCCGATCCCCAGTGCTTCTGGATGGCCGACCCGGCGCAGGCGCTCGACATCGTGCGTTTCTGGGCCAAGGACGACGGCGCGAAGCTGAAGGAGGCCGGCGAGTATCCCGTCGGCTGGATCGACTGCACGGTCGAGAACTGCAAGAACGACGGCGAGGGCGACGGCGTCGCCCACGACGAGGGCGACCCGGCGCCCGAGGGGTACACCGACGACAACACCCCGCCGACCTGCCAGACGGCCGGTGCGACCTGCTCGGTGAGCCCCGAGGAGATCGCCGCGGCCGCGCAGACGCCCGCCGGTCAGGCCGTCGCCGCCGCGGCGGCGGGCAAGATGCGGGTGTGGATCGACACCGAGCTCCTGGACGACTACAAGGCCGGCGCCACCCAGTTCGCCGCCGCCGTCAAGAAGGTCGGCGCGCTGGCCGCGCAGCCGGGTGTGGTCGGCATCCGGTTCACCTCGCAGCTCGGCTACAACGGCGCGGTGACGACTTCGGAGGAGATGAGCAAGTTCGTCACCGAGACCGCCGCGGCGCTGCACCAGGTCGCCCCCGGCAAGAAGCTGGGCGTGCACACGGTGGTGCCGGAGTTCGGCTGCGGTGAGAACGACCCCTGCAAGGCCGAGATGACCAAGAAGTACCCGCTGCTCACGCCCGACAAGATCGAGCCGCTGCTGACGTCCGGCTCGGTGGACCAGCTCACCCTCGACGCGGGCCTGCTCAACACCGCCTACGCCACCTGGAAGATCAGCGGTGCGCAGGCGCAGAGCAACCAGTGGGTCAAGGTCAAGGCGCTCGCCTGGGACACCCTCGCGCAGATCTCGGCCGAGGACGCCGGGCTCGCCGGCAAGGACCGCTCGCAGCTCACCACCGAGCAGGCCGCCACGGTCGTCCAGCAGCGTGTCGCCGCCCCCCTGAAGAACGGCGCGGCGACCGTCAACCTGTGGACCCACTGGCAGGACACCACGGGCGGGACCTACCGGGTCATGGGCGAGAAGCTGGCGGCCACGCCGGCCTGGGAGCAGCTCACCAAGCTGCAGCCGCTCCAGCGCCGCCTGTCGACCATCTTCGACCCGGCCGCCGCCGAGGTGGGCGTCAGCCAGGACGTGAAGAAGCTTTCGGAGGTCTTCGGCCAGGTGTACATCACCAGCTGAGGTCGATCTCCCCGGCGGGCGGGGTACGGGCGGTCATCCGCACCGGTCCCCGCCCGCTTTCGTGTTTCCGGTCAGGGCGAGCTTTGCGACGAGGGCGTATTTCCCGCTGTTATTCGCTAATTGTGAGCAGTCCTCGTGCTTTCGCCCCGGCGCGTGTGAGCAGGGGCGAGACCTGCGGCCGTGCACTGATCGGGGTTCGTTCATGACACAGTGTGATAACTGGGAGTTAGGTCAATCCAGCCCATATCTATTCCTGTTGGCTTAACATCCCCGTGTGGCATATTCCGGGTCAGAACGGCAGTTTCCGCCGCAGCAGGTTCCGCAGCCGGGATTCGTCCAGCCGGTGCCGCCCCAGGCGTTCGCCCAGCAGGGACCGCCGCAGCCGCAGTTCGCCGCCGAGCCGGTGGTGGTCGACGTGGGGGCGCGATCCAAGGGCAAGGCGATCGCCGCGGGCGTCGTCGTCGGCGGGCTCGGGCTGGTCTCGCTCGCCGCGGCCGCCACCGGGCAGGTGGACGGCGGCCTGGGGGTGAGGATCGCGGTGGGCGTGCTGGGCGCGGTGTTCGTCGCCTTCGGACTGCTGCCGCTCCTCACCTGGCGGCGGATCACCCGGCCGCGAAGGCTCGTCATCGAGCCGCTCGGCATCCGCTGGGAGGACCCTCGCGGCACGTCGTGGGCCGTCGCCTGGCAGGAGCTCGCCGGCGTCGCCGTCTCCCAGACGCGCAAACGTCACGTCAAGGTCAGTGACCGCCTGCTGCCGCGCAAGGTGATGGTGCGGCTCGACCTCTTCCCCGCCGATCCGGGCTTCCGCGGCCGTCACCCGGAGATGGAGCCGATGTGGGAGTTCCATCAGGTCAAGAAGGGCTACCGGTTGCCGCTGGGATCGGCGGCCAAGCACATCGAGCCGATCGACCAGGCCATGCGCACGCACCGTCCCAACATCTACCTGGGCGTCCGCGACGAAGGCTTCATGATCGGCCTGGTCTGACCTTCGCACGGAAGACGGAACGGCCCGCACCGCGCTGCGGTACGAGCCGTTCCGCCGGTCAGGGGGCGTCCTGTTGTTACGAGGCGACCGGCTGCGGATCGGTCGGCTCCGCCCCCTGCGAGGGTGGCATCGGCGGGTCGGAGGGGTCGGGACCGGTCGGCGGGGCGGAGGGGTCCGAGCCGGTCGGTTGCGCGGTCGGCGGGTCGGAGGGGTCGGGGCCGGTCGGCGACTGCGAGTTGCTTGGCTGCGGGCCGGCGGGATCGGTCGGCGGCGTCGTCGCGGCCGGCTTCTTCATCATGTCGCAGCTGCCGTCCTTGTGAACGCCCTCGGCCTTCGGCAGTTCGTCCACCACCGAGACGCTGAGCTCCGCGGTCAGGGCGAGGACGCTCCCCACGGGCGCGCCGGCGGCCTTCCGGTCGACCACGACTTCACGCTCTCCGAGGAACATGTAGGTCTCGGGATCGAAGATCAACTGTGCCAGTGTGCCGTTCGCCGGCCTGCCGAGGGCCGTGCCCTTGCGGCCCGCCGAGTCCTCGACCCCCTCGGCCGTCCGGACACCGGGGATCGTCCTGGCCGCCTCGAAGAGCGCCTGCCGCTGCGCGCGCGGCATGTAGTTCTCCCTCAGCAGGTCACCGACGAGCGTCCAGGCGTCCGAATCAGGAGGGATCTGCTTTCCGCCGTCGTCCTCGCGCCTCGAACTCTTGTACAGGTAGTCGCGCATTCCGTCCTTGTCGGTGGGCAGGGTGCTGAGATAGGCGTAGTCGAAGCGCCTGTTCTCCGGCCGCTCCGGTGTACAGGGCTTCTCGATCTCGCTCCAGTCCGCGCCCTGCCACTTCTTGGCCTCTTCGGGGATGGGCCAGCCGGGGTACGGCTTGGGCGAGCGTCCCTCGATGTACAGCAGGCCCGTCTTGCTGCCGTCGACGGAGCGCCAGATCTTGCGGGCCGTCCGGTACAGGTAGCGGCTCTCCTTCTTGCCACCGTAGAAAGACTGGGAGGTGTACATGGTCTCCGACTGCACCAGGATGTACTGGCCGGGCTTCGGCGCGAGCTCGGACGGCCGCACGGCCGGCACCACCTCGGCCGACTCCGTCGCGTCGGCCCCCGGCGCCGCGGCCGGGACCGGGGCCGGACGCGACGACAGGGCCACACCCACCCCGCCGACCAGCGCGAGGGTCACCCCGAACGCCCCCACGGCCTGCCACCCCAGGCGGGGAAAGCGGAACGCCGCCCGGCGCCGCCCCGTCGCCTCGTCCAGGAGCCGGCGGCGCGCGGCGTCCCGGGCCTCCGGCCGGTACGCGGGCGCGGCGGGACGGCCATCACTGAAGATCCTGATCTCGTCATCCATGCTGGGGCTCCAAGTTGAGAGGGTCGATACCGCCGAGTGCCCTGCGCAGCTTCACGCGGACACGGTGCAGCCGGGAGCGGACCGTGCCGATCGGCATCCGAAGCGCCTGCGCGACGTCCTCGTAGGTGAGGTCGGTCCAGGCCACCAGGAGCAGCAGGTCGCGGTCCCGCGCCGACAGCTTCGACAGCGCCCGGGCGAGCCGGGGCTGGAGTTGCTCGGCGGTGACGCGTTCGACGCTCCTGTCGTCGAACGAGCCGGGACGGTCGGGGGCCACCCTCGCCATCATCTGGGTGCGCCGCCGCTCGGCTCGGCGGTGCTGTGACACCACGTTGGTGGCGATGCCGTACAGCCAGGGTCGTGAGTCCGGCCGGGAGCCGTCGTAGCGGGCCCGGCCGCGGAAGGCGACGAGGAACACCTCCGCCACCACGTCCTCGGCAAGGTCGGCGCCGAGGCGCCTGCTGGCGTACCGGAAGATCTCGTCGGCATGCCGGTCGAACACCACCGCGAACAGCTCGGGCTGGTCGAGCGAATTGGCGATGACGGTGGAGTCGTCCAGCGTGGAGCCGTCGAGCAGTGCCTGGGCACTCAGCACGGGCGGTCCTCTCCGGGGTTTTCGATGCGGTCACCCCGTACTTGGTGAGGTTCGCCGGCCCGGTTCCACTTTTTCTCTTTTGCCCCGCGAATGGGGTCAGCGGCCGAGTGCCTGGCGGGCGCGCAGCACGATCTCGAGCTCGAAACGCACGTCGGGGTCGGCGAGCTGGTCGCCGTACAGCTCCTCCAGCTGCCGCAGCCGGTAGCGGACCGTCTGCGGGTGCACGTGGAGGCGGGCGGCGACCTCTCCGGCGCCCCGCCCGTGCCGCAGCCACGCCAGCAGGGTCTCGGCCAGCCGGTCCTGCTGGCTCGGGCGCAGGTGCGCGAGGGGGGCCAGCCGCACCTTCGACAGGGCCGCCACCAGTTCCTCGTCCTTGAACACCACCAGAGTGGCCATGTGGTCCGCGCAGCGCAGCACCCCGTCGCCATCGGGCAGTACGCCGCGTCCCGCCAGCTCCAGGGCCTCGCTCGCCCATCTCAGGGACGTCGCCGCCTGCGGCAGCGGCACGGCCGGCCCGATGGCCGCCCGCCACCCGCGCAGCCCGTTTTCGAGCATCTGCGCCTGGCCCGGCCCCGCCGGGTCCGGGACGATCAGGCAGGGGTTCCTGCGGTCCAGGCCGACCAGCACGTCCGGGGCCAGGGACGGCGCACGGTACCCGCAGCGCTCCTGCAGCGCCACACCCGCCACGGTCTTCGGCAGGCGCCAGCCGGCGGCCCGGGCGGCGTCGGCGACGGCCTCCGGTGAGGCGGGGGGCCGCGACAGCAGCAGGTCGAGCAGGCGGTGACGACGGCGTTCGATCTCGCCCGCCGTCCTGGCGCGGGCCTCGTTGAACCCCTCGGTGGCCGCGTCGGCGAGCTGGTCGAGGAAGACGAAGATCGCCTCCCCGAGGTCGTACAGCGTCCTCGGGTCCAGGCCGAGGCGTTCGGCCTGCTCGGTGAGGCGGTGCCAGGCGACGCGGGCGCCGAGGCGCATGGCGGTCTGGAAGGGTTCGAGGTCGCGGCCCTCGGCGGCCTCGCCCCGGCCGATGGCGCGGAACACCTCGGGGTCCCAGGGGTCGCGGGGGCGTTCGATGCGTTCGAGGAACCGGTGGAGCGCCTCGTCCACGGCGAGGCGCAGCACCTTGATGTAGATCTCGTCGGAGGGCCGGGCGTACTCGGGGACCCGCTGCTGGATCTCGACGATCATCTGGTCGGCCAGGTCGCCGGCCGCGGGGCGGAGAAGGGCGGCCACGCCGCTCGGTAAGGCGGCCCAGAGCTCGTTGTCCGATGCGATAGACACGGCGACCCTCCCGTCGGGTTCGTCCAATTGTGACGTATTAGACGGAGGGTTAGTAGCTTCGGACCGGACGCCGGTCGTGGCCGGCGAACTAGCGGGTGGAGCTCAGGTAGTGGGAGAACTCCTCCAGGGAGATGCGGCCGTCGCCGTCGAGGTCGAGCCTGCGGACCGCGGCCTCGGCGGCCTCGCTGGTCACCGGCTGCCCGAGCACCTCCATCAGCCGCAGCAGTTCCCCGGCCGAGATGAGCCCGTCCTTGTCGGCGTCGACCAGGTCGAAGGTCACCGCGTACTCGTTCATAGCCACTCCTCGCGTGATCGGTCGCCGAGAACCCTATTCCGGTTCTGGCCATGATTCATGGCTTTTGACCTGAATCAACGCGGCCCACGCAGGGGCGCGGCCCGCACCCCTGCGTGGGATGGTCATCAGTTGTTGTTCACGAACTGCTGGGCGAGTTGCCGGCCCAGGGTGACGGCCTGGGAGTGGTTCTGGATGGTGGAGACCTTGGTGCCGGACCCGGTGAAGACGATGTAGGTGACACCGGTGTCGGTGCCGCCGTTGCTCGGGTCGGGGTTGATGCCGAGGTCGGAGGCCGTCTTGTAGGACGCCTCACCGATGATGCCGCTGGGCCCGGTGTCTCCCATCACGGCATATTCGACCTTCCCGTTGTAGATCACCGCCACGACCGTGCCGCAGCCGATCCCCTTGGTGGTGTAGTTCCAGATGCCGCTCGTGCTCGGCACGACGACGTACGGCAGCTGTGCCGCGTTGAGCGGGGTGTCGGTGGTGGTGTGGCAGAAGGTGTCGGCCTGGAAGCAGCAGTCGGTGTTCTCGTTGCACTGGGTGGTGCGGACGCCGTCGCAGTCGATGTCCATGTCGGCCTTCCAGAACACCGCGCCGTTCTTGTTGCACACCGGCACGGTGGCCGTGCTGACGTCGCTGTCGGTCTTGTACTTGCCGTTGGAGATCTGGCTGCAGGTGGTCACCTTGGCCAGGAGCTGGTCGGCGGTCACGCCACCACTGCCGCCGCCGGTGGCGGTGCCGGTGACGGAGGCGCTGCGCGCTGACTCGTTGCCCGCCGCGTCGACGGCGGTGACGGTGTAGGTGTGGCTGCTGGAGGCGGCCAGGCCGGTGATGGTCGCGGCGTTCTCGCCGGGGATCGCGACCGCGGTCGAGCCCTCGTAGACCTTGTAGCCGGTCACGCCGACGTTGTCGGTAGAGGCGTCCCAGGCCAGGGAGATGCTGCTGCTGGTGGTCGCGGTGACGCGCAGGTTCGCGGGCACGGTCGGCGCCTGGGTGTCGGTGCCGCCCGCGACGCCGACGGTGAGCTTGTCGACGTTCGGGCCGCCGTCCGCTCCGGTCGCGGTGGCCCGGACGGTGTTGATGCCGGCCCTCAGCGTCGCGGTGAGCGTGCTGTCGGCCCAGGTGTCCCAGTTGGCGGTCGGGTTGAAGGCGCGCCCGGCGGAGACGACGGCGCCGTTGACCGCGATGTCCATGGGCCGGTTGGCCGCGGTGCCGTTGGCGTACCGGAGGACGAGGGTCGTGCTGCCCGCGGTGGCGGCGTTGACGGTCCACTCGATGTACCCGCCGGCGACGTTGGTGTAGTCGACGAAGCCGGTGCCGGTGTAGCCGGTGTGGTTGGTCGCGACGGCGGCCTGCGACAGCGTCGCGTTCTCCGCCTCGTAGGCGGTGGAGGAGGTGTCGGTGACCGTGGCCTCGATGTAGTCGAGGTTGGGGTTGCCGTTGGCGGAGGTCGCCGTGACGCGGACGGTGTTGTCCCCGGCGTTGAGGTTGGCGGTCACGGTGGCGGTGGTCCAGGTGTCCCAGCTACCCGTGCCGCCGAAGGTGTGGGCCGCCGCGACGACGGCGCCGTTGACCGAGACGTCGGCCGGACGGTCGGCCGTGGTGCCGTTGGCGTAGCGGATGCTCAGCGTGGCGCTGCCCGCCGCCGGGGCGTTCACCGTCCATTCCAGGTAGCTGCCCGCGACGTTGGTGCCGTCGACGAAGCCGGTGCCGGAGTAACCGGTGTGGTTGGTGGCCACCGCTCCCTGGGAGATGGTCGCGGTCTCGGCCTCGTAGCGGGCGGTGGCCGCGTAGGCGGCGGCGCCCACGAGGGCCTGGGCGAGGAGGAGGGCGAGCAGGACGAGGGCCGTGTGGGCGGGGCGCCGGAGCGCCGGCAGGTGGGGGTGCACGAATCAGCCTTTCTGCCGCCCCGGACGCTCGGCACCCCCGAGAGCCGGGCACCGGGCGCGGCCGATCTCTGCGGATGCCACGGTTCGCGCGCTGGATTTGGTTAGGAAGGCTTCCTATCAAATAGAGATCGGACCACCCACCGGTCGGTGACGTCAAGGGGCCGCAGGGGCCCAAAAATCGGGACTCACGGCATCACGGCCCCGACCTGGGCGGGCCCGAAAAGCAGAATGCCCCCGTTCCGAGGAACGGGGGCATCCGAGAAGATCAGCCGCAGTGTTCGAGCGGGCTGTCGTAGGTGGACGAGCCGGCCTTCCCGCCCCACTTGATGCACTTGTCGGCGGCGGAGGCCCGTACCGGCCCGGCGTAGTAGGTGAAGTTGCCGGAGTCGGTGATCCGCGTCGACCCCGCGACCTCGAGGTAGGCGGAGGTGGCGGTCGCCGTCCCGAGAGAGGTGCTCTTGAGCGTGGTCACGCAGTTGTACCCGGTGGAGGAGTTGTACAGCAGGTACACCGTGCCGGAGCTGCCGAGGGCGGCCGAGTCGATCACGCTGTAACCGCTCCCGCAGACCTGCTCGGGCGTGTACGGGTTGCCGCCGCCGCTGCTCCCCGTCACGTACTGCATGTACTTGGTCCAGTTCCAGTACGGACCGGGGTCGGTGTGGTCGGAGGTCGGCACCTCGACGTGGCCGATGATGTGGGTGCGGTCCTTCGGGATGCCGTACTTGTCGGCGATGTAGCGGGTCAGCGCCGCCGACGAGCGGTACATCGCGTCGGTGAACCACGAGGCGTCGCTGATGTACCCCTCGTGCTCGATCCCGATCGCCCGGTCGTTGTACACGGTGGCGTGGTACGCCACGTCCTTGTCGTGGACCATCTGCGTGATGTCACCGTCGGACGAGCGCACCAGGTAGTGCGCCGACACCTTGGCGCTGGGGTTCTGGAACCACGAGATCGTGCCGGCGTACGAGCCCTGCATGACGTGGATGACGATGCGGTCGATCGTGCCGGCGCCCCGGCTGCCGACACGATAGTTGCTCGTGCTCGCCGGCACCCAGTGCGCGCTGGGGTAGTCCGCCGCCGCGGCCAGCTTGGGGGCGTTCAGGTCGGGCGCGTCGGCGTACTCGCCGCGGTCCGGCCGCACCTCCTGCGGCTTCACGGTGACGGTCTCGCCGCCCTTCACCTCGGCCCGCACGCCCGATCCCAGCAGGTCGTAGACCGTGTCGGCGTAGAGCCGCGCCGCGCCCGGGTCGGACGCGCCGCCGTACTTCGCCACGGCCGTGTACCACTTGCCGAGGTCCTTGCGGGCGGACGCGCTCAGGCCCAGATCGTCGGCCTCGGCGCGCAGCACCGCCGCGCCGCCCGCGATGTTCGCCGCGGTGTCCGACTTCAGGGCCGACAACGGCTTGGAGGTCAGTGACGCGGCCTGTTCCAAGGTGTGGTTGCTGGGGTTGCTGACCAGGTGCATCACGCCGTACCCGCCGCTGGCGCTCGGCTTGCCGCCGTGCCCGTCGAGGTGGGTCTCGGAGTAGGCGAGCGCGACGAGCAGGTCACGTGGCACCTGGTACGCCGCGGAGGCCGCGCTGAAGGCGTCCGCCAGGGGCTTGGCCGGATCGGCGTGCGCCGGCTGACCGAGCAGGGCAACCGGGGTGGCCAGCAGACCGGCGAGCGCCACGGCCAGGCGGTGGGACCGCCGTGGTGGGGGAACCGTCATTAGTCCTCCTGTAGACAGGCACTCGGTTCACTGGAGTGCCGTGCCGTACAGATTCCGGCCGACCCATATAAGAAAGATCCAAGACCCGTACAACCCGTTAAGCGATCTTGGAGTCGATGTCCTCGACCAGCACGCCCAGCACCCCGTCGATCTCGGTGAGCGCGGCGCTGAGCTGCGAGACCGAGCCGGTGCCCTGAACGCTCAGCCACAGCGAGACCGTGGCCGGGTCCCGGCGCTCCGCCCGCTGGTCGACCGACAGCTCGCTGACGCTGAACCCCCGCGACGTGCATTCCGCCAGCACCAGCCGCAGCACGCCCCGACGGTCGAGGTAGCTGAGGTGCAGGCGGGTGGGGATGCGTCTGGACGTCGGCAGCAGGCTCTCCAGCGGCGTGAGGGCGTACGCCGTCACGAAATGCCCCAGGGTCACGACGAGGGCGAGCAGCCACAACCCGGCGCCCGCCGCCATGCCGACGGCGGCGGTGAGCCACACCGTCGCCGCCGTGGTCAGCCCGCGCACCGTCTCCCGCCGCGTGAAGATCAGCCCCGCGCCGATGAACCCGATGCCCGACACCACCTGGGCCGCCACGCGGGACGGGTCGAGGCGGATGTCGTTGCCCAGGACGTCCCAGAAGCCGTACTTCGACACCAGCATGAACAGGGCCGAGGCGAAGCCGACGAGCGTGTGCGTGCGCAGCCCCGCGCTCTTCTGGCGGATCTCCCGCTCCATGCCGATCACGGCGGACAGCACGAAGGCCAGGACGAGACACCCGACCTGCCCCCAGCCTTGGCCGGCGAGGCTCCCGATCTCCGCCACGCCCTCCATCGAGCCAGACTAGTTCAGGTCAGCCGCCCGCAGGGTGAGCCATTCCGAGAGCGCGCGCCAGCACCGCGGGCGCCTCGGCGAGCGAGGGGCCGTACCAGGTGAGATGCCGGCCGCTGACGAGCGCGGCCGGCACGCCCGGGAAGAAGCCGGGGCCGTCGTCGGCGGTGAAGCGGTACGGCTCGTCGGGCAGCACCACCAGGTCGGGGCGCGCCGCGAGCAGCTCGGGCAGGGGGATCTTCGGGTACCGCTCCGGGTGGCCGGCGTAGATGTTCTGCACGCCCAGCCGCAGCAGCAGGTCGCCGGCGAAGGTGTCGCGCCCCACCACCATCCACGGCTTGCGCCACACCGGGACGACGGCGCGGCGGGTCTGGCCGGCGAGGTCGGCGTCCCACGCGCGTACGGCCGCACGCAGCCACGGCGGCTCCGGCAGGCCCATCGCGGTGACCAGCATCCGGCGCAGGGACGTGAACGCGTCGTCCAGCGTGCGCACGACGGTGACCCAGACCGGTACGCCGGCCGCCCGCAGCGCGTCGAGGTCGATCACGCGGTTCTCCTCCTCGTTGGCGAGCACCAGATCGGGGGAGAGCGCGACGATGGCGTCGACGTCGGGGTTCTTGGTGCCGCGCACCCGCGCCACGTCGAGGTCCTCCGGGTGCGAGCACCAGGCGGTCGCTCCGGCCAGCAGGCCGGGGGCCGTGGCCGCGACCGACTCGGTGAGGGACGGCACCAGCGACACCACCCGCCGTACCTCACCGGGGACGCTCACCGGCAGCCCGAGGTCGTCGACGAGGTCACGCTTCATCGGGCCCCTCCCGCCGCTCGGACGGTCCGCGCCCACTGCGCCCGTCGGATCTCCGGATCGAGCAGGGCGCAGTCGTCGCACATGCCGCCACCAGGGACGCGGTAGTACAGGCAGCAACTGGTCCGGACGAAGAAATGCTCGCCCGGCGCGGGCTCCGCCGGTTCGCCCGTTCCCGCCAGCAGGCCGACGCGCAGCACGTCCCGGACCAGGCGCGCCGCGGCGGGGCCGAGGTCGGGACGCGCGGGCGGCAGCGTGCGGAGCGTCCCGGCCAGGGCGGAGGCGGCGTTGCCCCACAGCAGCGCGGCCGAGATCTTGGTGATGCCCTGGACGGCGGCCACCAGGGGCTCCAGCAACTCGGGTACCACGGCGCGGTAGACCCGCTCGGCACGGTCGGCGGGGTCCGGCAGGAGCTCCCAGCCCGCCGTCCGGGACGCCCACAGGGGGAGCGGGCCGGTGGGGACCGGCCGCCAGCGCAGGTGCGCCGAGGCGCCGACCGGGAGCAGCCCGTGGGCGGCGACCGTCGCCACCACCGGGGACCACAACCGGGCCGCCAGCCCCTGGAACAGGATCGACGCCGCCACCCGGTTCTCCCGGGTGCCGAGCCGCCGCCCGTGGTCGGCGATCTTGGCCCGCAGCGCGTCCGTGTCGGTGGACAGCTCGCCGAGCGGCCGCCACGTGAGGTCGTCCTCGACGCCAGGGTCCGTGCGGAGCTCGAAGTACGGCCCCACCGCCGACACCTCGGCCAGCGCCCGTCCGACCAGCTCCGGATCCGCCCTCATGCGCGCCTCCCTTCCGCGTGCTCCAGCGTAAACGCGCCCGGGATGTTACCGGCGGGTCACTACCGTGTAATGGGACCTTGTCAAAGCGGCAAAGCGGGCCGACATTCTGAGCAACCAGCCGACTCGGGGGAGAGCCCCAGGAGACCAGCTTGGACATCCGCCGCCGCACCCTCGTCCTCCTCACAGCAGTCGCGTTCGCGCTCGCCCCGGCCGTCCCCGCCGTCGCGGACGCCGCCGCCCCGCCCGTCCCCGACTCCATGGCCTCGATGGGCGACTCCATCACCCGCGGGTTCAACGCCTGCGGGTTCTACGTCGACTGCCCGTCCCGGTCGTGGTCCACCGGCAGCTACTCCACCGTCTACAGCCACTACCGTCGCCTCCTCGCCGTCAACCCCTCCCTCGTCGCCTACAACGACGCCAAGTCCGGGGCCAAGGTCGCCGACATGGCCGGCCAGGCGCAGCAGGCCGTCTCCCAGGGAGTCGACTACGTCACCATCCTGATCGGCGCCAACGACGCCTGCACGTCGTCGGAGTCCGGCATGACCTCGGTCGCCGACTTCGAGTCCAGGTTCCGCGCCGCCGTCCAGACGCTCACCACCGGCCTGCCCAGCGCCGCGATCTTCGTCTCCAGCATCCCCGACATCAAGCGGCTGTGGCAGGTCGGCAAGGACAGCTCCTCCGCCCGCTCCACCTGGTCGCTCCTCAGCGTCTGCCAGTCGATGCTCGCCAACCCCACCTCGACCGCCACCGCCGACGTCCAGCGGCGCGACCGGGTACGCCAGCGGGTGGCCGACTTCAACGCCGTGCTGGCCAAGGTGTGCGCGGAGCACGCCACCTGCACGTACGACGGCGGCGCCGTCTTCGCCTACCCGTTCGCGCTCTCCCAGGTCAGCACCTGGGACTACTTCCACCCCAACACCAGCGGGCAGAAAGTGCTCGCCGACGTGACCTGGGCGGCCGGCTTCGGCTGGTCTTCAGTCCTCTAAGGCACGAGATAGGCGCTGTCGCGGGCGTCGGTGATCGCCATGTGGCCGGGAGCGTGGCCGATGGCGAACGGCGGGCGCGAGCGCATCACGGCGGCCTGCGGCGTCACGCCGCAGGCCCAGAAGACCGGGAGCTCTCCCGGGCGGACCTCGACCGGGTCGCCGAAGTCGGGCCGGTCGAGGTCGGCGATCCCGATCGCGCCCGGGTCGCCGACGTGGATCGGGGCGCCGTGCACCGCCGGGTAGCGGGAGGTGACGCGCACCGCCGTCGCCACCAGCTCGGCGGGCACGGGCCGCATCGACACCACGACGGGCCCGGACAGCTCCCCGGCCGGACGGCAGGGCAGGTTCGTGCGGTACATCGGCACGTTGGTCCCGCTCTCGATGTGCCGCACGGGCACCCCCGCCTCCAGCAGCGCCGCCTCGAAGGTGAAGCTGCAGCCGATGAGGAAGCAGACCAGGTCGTCCCGCCAGTACGACAGCACGTCCGTCACCTCCGCGACGGGCTCGCCGTTCTCGTACACCCGGTAGGCCGGAAGGTCGGTGCGGAGGTCACCCTCGAAGATCGAGGCACTGACCTCGCCGGCCTCGGTGACGTCCAGCACCGGGCACGGGCGCGGGTTCCGCTGGGCGAACAGCAGGAAGTCGTACGCCTGCTCCTTGGGCAGGGCGAGGAGGTTGGCCTGGGCCCAGCCCGGCGACCAGCCGGAGGTGGGGGTGACCAGCCCTCCGCGGAAGAGCGCGCGGGCCTGCTGGGGGGTCAGGCGGGCCGGATCGACCATGGTCTGCGACATCGCTGGGCTTCCTTCCGTAGTGGGGGTCAGGCCTTCATGCGGTGCGGGGCCGGAAGCGGATCCGCTGCCCGGGACGTACCTGGGCGGCCCGGTCGACGTCCGCCTCGCACACCACGGCGATCACCGGGTAGCCGCCGGTGACCGGGTGGTCGGCGAGGAAGAGGGTGGGCTGGCCGGACGGCGGCACCTGGAGGGCGCCCGGCACCATGCCCTCGGGTGGCAGCTCGCCGTCCCGCGCCCGTTCGAGCCGGGGCCCGCGCAGCCGCATCCCGACCCGGTTGCTGTCGGCGGTGACCTCGTACGGCTCGGCGCACAGCACCCGCAGCGCCTCCGGCGTGAACCAGTCGTCACGCGGGCCGGGCATGATCGTCAGGACGGGTTCGGCGGGGCGGAGTTCGGGCACCGGCGCGAGGTCGACCAGCGGGAACACCGTGGGCGGCGGCCCGACGGGCAGCAGCTGCCCCGGTTCGGGCCGCCCCGGGCCGAGCCCGGCCATGATGTCGGTGGCCCGCGAGCCGAGCACCTCGGGGACGTCCAGCCCGCCCCGCACCGCCAGGTACGTGCGCAGGCCGCGTCTCGGCACCCCGAGCCGCAGCGTCGCGCCGTCGGGCAGCCGTTCGAGGGCCTGGTGGCCGATCGCCCGCGCCCGCCCGGCGACGTCGGTCACCGTGGCCGGGCACGGCGCGCCGGCCAGGGCGACGAGCAGGTCGCCGTGCGCGCGCACCTTCAGCCCGCCCAGGGTGATCTCCAGGGCGGCCGCGTCCTCGGGATTGGCCAGCAGCCGGTTGGCCAGCCGCAGCGCGCCCCGGTCGGCCGCGCCGGAGCGGCCCACGCCGAGGTGGGCCAGCCCCGGACGCCCGAGGTCCTGGACGGTCGCCATCGGCCCGGTCGCGAGCACCTCCAGGTGCCGCACCGCCTCACCCACCCTGCGCCTCCCGGAATCGCACGAGCGTGCCGGGGAGCAGCAGCGCGGGCGGGTCGGCGGCGACGTCCCACACGGTCAGCTCGGTGCGGCCGATGAGCTGCCACCCTCCGGGCGACTCGCCGGGGTACACCGCGCTGTACCCGGCGGCCAGCGCCACCGACCCGGCCGGCACCCGCACACGGGACTCGCGGCGGCGGGGGACGACCAGCCGGGGATCGCCGCCCACCAGGTAGCCGAAACCGGGCGCGAACCCCGAGAACGCCACCGTCCACGGCGTGCCGGTGTGCGCCTCGACCACCTCCCGTTCCGACAGCCCGACCAGCGACGCGACGTCGGTCAGATCGGCGCCGTCGTACACGACCGGGACGACGACCTCACCGGCCGCCCGCCGTGTTCCCCCGCCGGGGCGGGCCCGGAGGACGGCGGCCTCCACCGTGTCGGGCCGGGCGGGCGGCTCGAACCGGATCAGCAGCGTGCGGGCCGCCGGGACCACGTCGGTGACGCCCTCCGGCGGGCCGGGGGCGAACGCCTGGTACAGGGCGAGGACCTCCTCTGAGCCGGCCAGCTCGACCAGGACCGCCCCGTCGCCGCACCTGCGGAAACCGGGGTTCACGGTCGCGTCCCTTCCGGCTCGCCGGCGCCGGCCCTCCCGGCGAACGGCGTGATCTCGATGCCCTCGGCGACGAGGGCGGCCCGTACCTTGCGGGCCATCTCGACGGCGTTCGGGCTGTCGCCGTGCACGCAGATCGACGCGGCCCGGACCAGCAGCGGTGTGCCGTCGACGGCCTCGATCGGCTCCCCCCGCGCCATCCGCACGCAGCGCTCGGCCACCAGGTCGGGATCGTGCAGGACCGCGCCGGGACGACCGCGCGGCACGAGGCTGCCGGCCGGGGTGTAGGCCCGGTCGGCGAAGCACTCGGCGATCGGGGCGAGCCCGGCCAGTTCGGCCTGGCGCAGCCACTGCGAGCCGGGCAGACCGAGGACCGGCAGCGAGGGGTCGTACGCCCGCACCGCCGCCACCACGGCGCCCGCCTGCGCCTCGTGGTGCACGATGGCGTTGTAGAGGGCGCCGTGCGGCTTGACGTAGGAGACCTTGCTGCCCGCCATGCGGGCGAAGGCGTCCAGGGCGCCGATCTGGTAGACGATCTCGTCGGCGAGCTGTCCGGGCGGCACGTCGATGAAGCGCCGCCCGAACCCCGCGAGGTCGTGGTAGCTCACCTGCGCGCCGATCGCCACGCCGCGCGCGGCCGCCGTCTCGCACGTCCGGCGCATGGTCGACGGGTCGCCCGCGTGGAATCCGCAGGCCACGTTGGCGCTGGTGACGATCGACAGCAACGCCTCGTCGTCACCCAGCTCCCAGCGGCCGAACCCCTCCCCGAGGTCGGAGTTGAGGTCGATCGTTCTGATCAGGCGAGGCACGGTGAGCTCCGGTGTCCGATGTCTTCGATTCCAGTCTCGCAGTGTGGTTCCGGCCGTCTCAGGACAGCCGCCGGGCCCGGGTCTCCGGCAGCCCCGACAGCGCCACGACGGCGAGCCCGTACGACCGGATCGGGCCGACGTCTTTCAACATAAGTTTCGTTCAACAATCAGACAATAGGCTCGTGGTAAGATTCTTCGCGAACTCGGGGTTCCAGAAGGGCTGGCGGTCGACATGGGCGGTGCCGAAGAGGCGGCCGAGCGCCTGGTGCGAGACCGCGTCCTGCTGGGCCGCACCAGCACCGCCGAGCGGGTCGCCGCCATCCTGCGCGACCACATCACCGAGGGCATGTTCACGCCCGGCACCCGGCTGTCGGAGGAGTCGATCGGCGAGGCGCTCGGCGTCTCGCGCAACACCCTGCGGGAGGCCTTCCGCCTGCTGTCCCACGAGCGGCTGCTGGTCCACGAGCTCAACCGCGGCGTGTTCGTCCGCCGCCTCACCGCCGACGACGTCGTCGACCTCTACCGCGTGCGGCGCCTGGTCGAGTGCGCCGCGATCCGCACGGCGGCCCCGCCCTCCGCCGAGGCCCTCGCGGTGCTGCGCGAGGCCGTCCAGGCCGCCGAGCGCGCGGCCGCCGAGCGCCGCTGGCCCGAGGTCGGCACCGCCAACATGCGCTTCCACCACGCCATCGTCGAACTCGCCGGCAGCTCCCGGCTCGACGAGATGATGGGCCGGCTCCTCGCCGAGCTGCGCCTCAGCTTCCTCGCGATGAACAACCCGCGCGCCTTCCACGAGCCCTACATCGGCCGCAACCGCGACATCCTCAAGCTCCTCGAGGCCGGCGACGCCGACGGGGCCGAGCGCCTCCTGGCCGCCTACCTCGCCGACGCCGAGCGCCAACTCGTCCAGGCCCACCTCTAGCAGGCGATTCGCCGTCCGTGCGTGCCATGCTGGAACGGTGAACGTGGTGGTGCTCTCGGACACCCATGCCCCGCGGCGATGGAAGTCGTGCCCGCCGCGGGTGGCCGAACACCTGCGCGGAGCCGACCTCATCCTGCACGCCGGTGACGTCTGTGTCGCCACCGTGCTCGACGAACTGGCCGCGTACGCGCCGGTCCACGCGGTCAAGGGCAACAACGACGGCCCCGACGTCGACGCCCCCGAAACCCTGGAGCTGGACGTCGCGGGGCTGAAGGTCGCGATGATCCACGACAGCGGCGCGGCCGCGGGGCGGTGGGCGCGTATGCGCCGGCGCTTCCCGGCGGCGGACCTCGTGGTCTTCGGCCACTCGCACATCCCGCTCGACCACTACGAGGACGGCCTGCGCATCTTCAACCCCGGCTCGCCGACCGACCGCCGCCGCCAGCCCCACGGCACCATCGGTCTCCTGCGTATCGAAGAAGGCCGGCTCCTCAGCGCCGAGATCGTCCCGGTCACCTGACGGACGCCTTTCTCGGAGAATGATTTCAGGGAAATGCCACGGTTATTCATGTGGATGCCATATACGGTCCGCGCGTTTCCGTCCCGGATTCACGATCGGGGTCAGGGATTCATGGCGGGACGGAAACGCGTGAGCGCGACCGGAGCTCTCGGCTCCGGCCGCGTCGGACGTCAGGGAATGCTCATCCCCATGGCGTTCCGCCGTCGGTGGTGGGGGGCGGGGTCGGGGTCGGCGTCGTCACCGGGGTGACCACCGTGTCAGCAGGCGTGGAACCGGTGGTCGCGGCCGCGGCCAGCGTGGTGAGAGAAGCACAGCCACCGGCGGCGACGATCGTGACGAATGCGATCCGGGCGGCGGTGGTCTTCATGATTTTCTTCATTTCGGCTGACCCCTCGGCTTGCTGGCGGCGGCGTTTCCCTTGCTGCAATATCGAAGGTATTAGGGGTCGCTATCCGGTCCCTATCGCCGCGCTTCTCGTCCGCCATGGTCATCGGATAAGGGGGATAGGCTGCGCTTTCCCGGAGCTCTCAGGGACGGGTCCAGGCTCTTTACCGTAATTTCGATCACCGTTTCCGACCCCGTCGGCCCGCCGTCACGAGATCGAAAAGGCCACCGATAGTGGCGCCGGCTCCGCGGGGCCTCGGTGTCGCCCTGTCGCCGGGGCCCCGCCCCAGCCGTCCCGGTGGTACGACGGGTCGTCCTCGCTACCGGGGGCGCTCCTCGGCGAGCCGCCCCTGGATGAAGGCGCGCATCTGCCCGGCGACCACGTCGGGCGCGTTCAGGTCGGGGGCGTTGTGGTCCAGCCCAGGCAGGATCAGGTGCCGGGCGTCGGGTATCACTCCTGCCAGGCGGGGGAGCACGCCGGTCAGGTAGGCGGGCGACTTCTCGCCGCCCATCAGCAGCGTGGGGGACGCGACGCCCGCGTACCTGGTGCCGTCGGAGTCCAGGCGGGCGATCTCCCCGATTTCCCTCGGCGTCGTCGCCATCATGGCCCGCGTGTCACGGCCCTCGCCCCCGTGGAGCAGCAGGAACGCCAGCGCGCGGAAGACCGGCGCCGGCGCGTCTCCGATGGGGGCCAGGCGGGTGCCCTTGAGGAAGGTCGCCATTGCCGAGGTGTGCCTGCCCTCCTGTAGTGAGCGGGTGAAAGACGGCAGCCAGCGGGCGTCGAACGATCCTTCGATGCTCACGCCCGGCTCGTACACCATCAGCGCGGCCACCTTCTTCCGCAGCCCGAGGTGCAGGGCGACCAGGCCGCCGTAGCTGTGCCCGAAGACCAGGTGTGAGCCCGTGCGCTCCATGACGGCGATAGCGTCGTCGACCTCGGCCTCGACACCGTAGCCCGGGCCCTGCGGTCCACTCCGGCCGCGTCCCCGCCGCTCGATCACGTGCACCGTGTACGTATCCGACAGCCTCTGTGCCAGGGCCCCGTAATGGTGGGCGCGCCGGTTGTTCCCGGGGATCACCACCAGCCCGGGCCCGTGCCCGTGGCTGAGAAACGCGATCGTCGTCCCGCCTCCCGACGTCACCGCACCGTCATGCCACTCGATCGCCGTCTTGCCGCTCATTCGCCTTGCCCCTCGTGAAACCAGACGCCGTTGCCGCCCGCTGTCCGGTCCGGCTTACGCTGGGAAGTGTACGGTACCGTTTCGTTCACTTGAGGTCGATGTGATGAGAGGCATTGCCCGGGAGCAGGCGATCCTGGCGGCGACGATCGAGGTGCTGGGGGAGATCGGCTACCCGGCGCTGACCATGGACCTGGTCGCCCAGCGGGCGCATGCCAGCAAGGCGACCATCTACCGCCGATGGCGGGGGAAAGCGGAACTCGTCAAGGCCGCTCTGGACGCGCACGACGCCGAGCTCGTCGTCGACGTCCCGGACACCGGCACCCTGCGCGGCGATCTGCTGGCCGCGTTGACCATGATGTGCGCGCGGCTCGACGACCGCTACGTGACCATGATGACCGGGCTGATCCACGCGATGCGGATCGACGCCGAACTGGCCGAGGCCCTGCGGCAACACGTGGCGGACGAAGACCTCGGACCGTTCCTGACCATCGTGGAGCGGGCCGTGGCCCGCGGTGAGGTCCCCGAGGGCACCTCGTCCGAGCGGGCCCACGAGGTGGCCGAGGGCCAGATCATGCGCCGGACGATCCTCGGCCGGCCGCTCGACCACGACTTCCTGGCCGACCTGGTGGACGACCTGCTCGTGCCCCTGCTGACCCGAACCTTCCCCGCCCAAGGAGACCGATGAACGAAAAGGCGGACGTGCCGGTGCTGATCGCCGGAGCCGGGCCGACCGGGCTCACGCTGGCCTGTGAACTGGCCCGCCGGAAGATCGACTGCCGGATCGTGGACCGGGCGGACCGGCTGTTCGCCGGGTCCCGCGCGAAGGGCCTTCAACCCCGCACCCTGGAGGTGTTCGACGATCTCGGTGTGATCGACGCGGTGCTGGCCCAGGGAGCTCCGTTCCCGGCCTTCCGCCTCTACTCGGGCAGCGAGGTGCGGTGGACCCGCACGGTCACCGACCTGCTGGGCATCCGGCCGGTCGCCTCCGGGACCGGTGTCCCCTACCCCGGCACATGGCTGCTCCCGCAGTGGCGGACCGACCGCATTCTGCACGACCGGTTCGTCGAGCTCGGCGGTCGTGTCGACCTGGGCACCGAGGTGACCGGATTCAGCCAGGACGATGACGGGGTGACCGTGACCCTGGTTGGTGACGGAGGCGCCGAGCAGGTGCGGGCCGGATACCTGGTCGGCGCGGACGGAGGTCGCAGCCTCGTCCGCAAGACGCTCGGTGTGGGCTTCGAGGGGGAGACCTTCGAGAGCGAGCGCACTCTGATCGGCGACGTCAGGGCCGATGGCCTGGAGGGCGATCACTGCCACATCCTGACCAGCGGCGGCGACCTCACCCGGCGTTTCTCCCTGTGGTCGATGCCCGGCACCGACCTCTACCAGTTCGTCGCCTCCGTGGACGCCGGCAGCGTGCCGGAACTGACGCTGGAGTCGGTGCGGAAGCTGCTGGAGGAACGGTCCGGCCGCACCGACATCGTGCTGCGCGACCTGAACTGGATCTCGCTCTACCGGATCAACGTCCGGATGGTGGACCGGTACCGGGTGGGCCGGGTGTTCCTGGCCGGCGACGCCGCGCACGTGCATTCCTCCGCGAGCGGGCAGGGCCTGAACACCAGCGTCCAGGACGCCTACAACCTCGGCTGGAAGCTCGCCGGCGTCCTGTCCGGCGCCCCGGAGGCGTTGCTCGACACGTATGAGGCGGAACGGCTGCCGGTCGCCGCGGACGTGCTGGGCGTGTCGACCCGCCTGCATCGCGGGAACTTCCGCTCGCCATCCGGGGACGAGCGGGGCGGCGAGCCGGACATCTTCCAACTCCGGCTCAACTACCACGCGGGCCCGCTGGCGGATCAGGGCCGCGCCACCCCGAGCGGTCTGCGGGCGGGGGACCGCGCGCCGGACGCCTGGTGCCAGGACACGACCGGCCGTCGCGTACGGCTGTTCGACCTGTTCCGGGGCGTGCATTTCACGCTGCTCATCCTCGGCGCGGGCGGCATCCCGACGGATGCCGGATCCGCTGAGCGATACGGCCCTTCGGTCCACGTGCACCTGATCAGGCGCCCAGGGGAGGCGGCGGGGGCCGACGCCGTCGTCGACCACAGCGGGCAGGTGGATCGGCTCTACGGATTCGACGCGACCGCCGGACTGCTCGTCCTGGTCCGCCCGGACGGCTACCTGGGCATCGTGACGGAACGGCCCGAGCAGGTGGACGACTACCTCCGGCAGGTCACCGCCGTCCTTCAAAAGGGCAGAGCAGAGTAAGGCCATCCGGGGAGGCCGCTCCTCTGCTGATCAACCAAGCGGCGTGACGGGCCGTCACGCCGCCCTCCAGAGGCGCCTCGGGAAACCCGGTGGCCGTACCTGGACAGGTTGATATGTACAGTCATGCGGCAAATGCTCATCCATGCGGCATCCAGCGGTTACTCAACCATCAACTCTTGGTTGTCACCCCGTGTCAGATTGAGGGCGTAAGGCACCGTCAGACCCGGGGAGACCCATGTTGCGACGACTCGGCCTCATCACCACGACCACTCTGACGACTCTGACCGCGGCGGTTCCGGCCGCCGCACCCGCTTCCGTCCCGGGCGCCGCCGCCAAAGCCGCGATCATGTACGTCGCGCACCGCGGCGCGTCGGCGCACGCGCCCGAGAACACCATCGCCGCCTTCACCCTGGCGTCCCGCCAGCACGCCGACATGATCGAGTTCGACGTCCAGGAGACGAAGGACCACCAGCTGATCGTCATCCACGACCCGACCCTCACCCGGACCACCGACGTCGAGAAGGTCTTCCCCCGTCGAGCCCCCTGGAGGGTGCGGGACTTCACCCTGGCCGAGATCCGCAAGCTGGACGCCGGCTCGTGGTTCTCCTCCCGGTACCGGGGAGAGCGCGTGCCCACGCTCCGGCACCTGCTGAGCACGATGCGCGGAAGAGGCCTCGGGCTGCTCCTGGAGATCAAGTTGCCCCGCCTCTACCCCGGAATCGAGGCACGCATCGCCCGTGAGCTGCGGCGCAGCCCCTCCTGGCTGCGTCCGGGCCGCGTGATCGTGCAGTCGTTCGACTGGAAGTCGATTCGCAGGTTCCACCGCCTCATGCCCGCCGTCCCCACCGGCCTCATCGGCACGCCCAAGGCCACGCGACTCCCCAAGCTGGCACGCTACGCCAACCTGATCATCCCGCCGTACGGGGAGGTGACGCCCCGGTACGTCCGGAGCGTGCACCACAATCACATGGACGTCTACACCTGGACGGTGAACGACCCCCACGTCATGCGCCGCCTGATCTCCTACGGCGTGGACGGCGTCATCACCAACAAACCCAGCACTCTGCGCGCCGACACCGAAGCCGCCTAGCCGGCGAGTTCCTACAGGAGTTGGTCGACGGCGTCCCACAGATCCAGGCTCCGGGAGGCGACGGCCGAGCCGATGCGCGCCAGCACCTCCTCGGCCGGCCGCGCCTCCAGCCGGTGCCCGTCCCGCAGCCGCAGGCCGACCTGGCCGCCCGCCGCCTCCTTCGCGCCGATCACCGCCTGGTACGGGACGAGCCGGGCGGCCCGGACGCGGGCGCCGAGGCTGCCCTGTTCCGGGCCCGAGATCTCCGCGCGCAGCCCCAGATCCGCACACCTGGCCACAAGCCGCACGGCGTCCGGCATCTCGGCCTCGGAGACGGGCAGCACCACCAGCTGGGTGGGAGCCAGCCAGGCGGGGAAGGCGCCGCCGTGCAGCTCGATGAGGTGCGCGACGGCCCTCTCCACGCTGCCGATGATGCTGCGGTGCACCATGACCGGCCGATGTTTCGCGCCGTCCGCACCGATGTAGTGCAGATCGAACTGCTCCGGCTGGTGGAAGTCGACCTGGACGGTGGACAGGGTGGACTCACGTCCCGCGGTGTCGGCGATCTGCACGTCGATCTTCGGGCCGTAGAACGCCGCCTCCCCCTCGCCGGCCTCGTACGCCAGGCCGGAGCGGTCGAGCACCTCGGTCAGCAGGGCCGCCGCCCGCCGCCACATCTCCGGGGCGGCGACGTACTTCCCGCCCGGCCCGGGGAGCGAGAGCCGGTAACGGGCGGCCCGGATGCCCAGAGCCTCGTACGCCCGCCGGATCATCTCCAGCGCCGCGCCCGCCTCGTCGGCCACCTGGTCCAGGGTGCAGAAGATGTGCGCGTCGTTCAGCTGGATCGCCCGTACACGGGTCAGCCCGCCGAGGACCCCCGAGAGCTCGGAGCGGTACATGCCGCCGAGCTCGGCGATCCGCAGGGGCAGTTCCCGATAGCTGTGCGAGCGGGAGCGGTAGATCAACGCGTGGTGGGGGCACAGGCTGGGCCGCAGGACGACCTGCTCACCCCCGAGGTCCATCGGCGGGAACATGTCGTCGCTGTAGTGCGACCAGTGCCCCGAGATCTCGTACAGCTCGCGTTTGCCCAGCACGGGCGAGTACACGTGCCGGTACCCCGCCCGCCGCTCGGCGTCGCGGATGTACTCCTCCAGGGTGTGCCGCACCACGGCCCCGTCCGGCAGCCAGTACGGCAGCCCGGCGCCGATCAGCGGGTCGGTGTCGAACAGGCCCAGCTCGCGGCCGAGCTTACGGTGATCATGCATCGCGGTCTCCTCGCGGACGGCGAGGCGAGTGACCGAACGTCGAAGCCCCGGGGCACTCGCCCCGGGGCTTCGATCAAGTCGTCTGTCAGCGCGCCGGGACACTCTCCGGCGTCGTCGTCACAGCAGCGCGCTTCATGCCGGAAACGCTAGCAGACCGAACGGATCTCGACACGTCCCTTTTCCGGAGCCCGGGTTCCCGGACATGTCACAGGCGCGGCCGGTGTCACGTCGTATGGGGCTGAGAGGATCAGGGGTTCAAGGGGGAGTCGACGTGACCAGGACCGAGGAATTCCAGCAGCTGCGGCCGCTGCTGTTCTCGATCGCCTACCGGATACTGGGCGGCGTGAGCGAGGCCGAGGACGCGGTCCAGGAGGCCTGGCTGCGCTACGAGGCCTCCCCGACGCAACCCAGGTCGGTCAAGGCCTTCCTGTCGGCCACGGTGACCCGGATCTCGATCGACGTGCTGCGCTCGGCCCGTGTCCGGCGGGAGGAGTACGTCGGGCCGTGGCTCCCCGAGCCGCTTCTCGCCGACCCTTACGAGGATCCGGAGCGTTCGGCGGAGCTGGCCGACTCCCTGTCGATGGCGGCCCTGCTCCTGCTGGAACGGCTCAGCCCGCTCGAGCGCGCGGTCTTCGTCCTGCGGGAGGTGTTCGACTTCGGCTTTCCCGAGGTCGCGGCGGCGGTGGGACGTTCGGAGGCGGCGTGCCGGCAGCTCGTCGTACGGGCGCGCCGTCACATGGCCGCAGGCCGGCCCCGCTTCGAAGCGGACCGCAAAGAGCGGGAGGAACTGGCGTCGCGGTTCTTCGACGCCCTTCGCGAAGGCGACGTCGCCGGCCTGCGGGAGATGCTCGCCGCCGACGTGTCGATGGTCGGCGACGGCGGCGGCAAGGCCCCGCAGCTGGCCAGGGCCGTCATGGGTGCGGAGAACGTGGCCCGGCTGCTCGCCTCCGTCTTCCCCCTGATGGCCCGGTTCGACATGACGGTCGAGCCGAACGAGCTGAACGGCCAGCCGGGCGCGATCGTCCGCGACCGGGACGGCAAGGTGCTCCACACCCTGGCGCTCGATGTCCTCGACGGGCGGATCCAGGCGATCCGCCTGGTGATCAACCCCGACAAGCTCGGACACCTGGGCCCGGTGGCGGACGCCTGGGCGATCGACCGTGAAGTACGACAGGCGCGCCGGCTCTCGGAGTGATCACTCCGTGGTGACGGCCGCCTGGGCGGGCGATGCGGAAGCCGGGCCGGTCGAAGCGTCAGGACCTCTCATGAGGCGGCGCATGACGTGCTGGGCGAGCCGGCCGTACGCCACCACGAGAGCGGCGAAGGCCACGGTCAGCAGGGCCAGAAGCGGCAGCCGTCCCTCGTCGGCCAGCAGGACGGCCTGCGCGTCGCTCAGGCCGGTGCGGGCCGCCGCCCAGCCCTCCAGACCCGCCGTGACCCATCGGCCCCCACGCATGATCATCGGGCGGGCGGTCGCGGTCGCGGCGGCCGGTACGGCGAGCACCACGAAGACGAGGAAGATCCCCAGTGTCCCTGCCAGGGACATCTGGCCGTCCGCCCCCATGGCGAGCGCGACTCCCCGCATCAGCAGGCGAGCCCCGGCTCCGCCGGCCACCCCGGCCACCAGCGCCGCGGCGACCGTCACGCCGATCGCACGGCCGAACCGCCGTCCCCTCATCCCACCCCTAACGTTCAACCGTTCCAAACGGTTATAGGGGCCGGTTCCCGGCATCGGCAACGCCGGAAGACTTCCGCAACCCACCCGTGATCCGGGCCGTCGGGTCAGCCGGACGGAGCGGGGCTGGCATGGGCGGCGACCACCCGCCAGCCGGAACCGGGACTGTGGACCCAGGTCCGGGTGAAGTTCAGGCGGGCGCTGAACGGCGTGCCGTCGAAGGTGCCCTCCAGCGTGCCGAGGAACCAGGTCACGCCGGAACGCCCTTCCACGAGGACGACCAGGTCCTCTTCCTCGACCTTCGAGAGCACCTGCCTGCGTGATCGCTGGATCTCGAGATCGTCCTGCTTGGTGTACCGGGCGCCGTCCGGTCCGCCCGTGAAGATGAGGCGGTCGTCGAGCAGTTCGTCGAGCGTGTCGGCGTCCCCGGCGAGCTGCGCCGCCTGCAGCCGCCGCTCGGCCTCCCGCAGCGCGCCGGCAAGATCTTCGGTCACCTGTCCCACCTCTCCGCGGTCGAGATCCCATTCTCGGCCCGATGCCCTGTCCGGACGGTAATTCATTCGACGGTGGGGGCGGCTGCCGTCAGCATGGGACCCATGTCGCGAGCGTAGTGACACGTCGATCACCAGCAGGGGATGGTCGCCGAGGCCGGCGGCCCGGTCCATCGCCCTCGTTCAGGCTGTCCACCTTTCTGGACGAATCCGACAGTGATCGACGTGACGGCGTCGTCGAATCTCCGGCGCCGGGAAAAGGACTCTCGACATGCACCTCCACGAGTACACCCAGTACGACGCCGTCGGGCTCCGTGACCTGATCAAGGCGGGTGAGGTCACCGCCGCCGAGGTCGAGGCCGTGGCCCGGCGGGCCCTGGCCGTGGCGAACGCGCAGGTGAACGGCCTGGCGTTGCCGGTGTTCTCCCCGGCGCTCGACCACGCGAGCGACGGCCCGTTCACCGGAGCGCCCTTCCTGATCAAGGACCATGGGCCGGTGGCGAAGGACGTCCCGTTCTTCCTCGGGAGCCGCAGCCTGCCCGGCATCGTCCCCCCGCACGACAGCGACCTGATGGCGCGCTTCCGCGCCGCCGGCCTGGTGACCCTGGGCCTGACCACCGTGCCGGAGCTGACGATCAGCTTCTCCACCGAGTCCGTCGAACACGGGCCGACCCGCAACCCGTGGGACCTGGAGCGGGGAGTGGGCGGTTCGAGCGGCGGCGCCGCCGCCCTGGTGGCCGCCGGTGCCGTACCTCTCGCACACGGCAGCGACGGGGCCGGATCCATACGGATCCCGGCCGCCTGCTGCGGGCTCGTCGGACTCAAGCCGAGCCGGGGCCGCGTACCGTGCGGACCCGACCAGGGGGAGGCGATGCTCGGCATGGCCTGCGAGTTCGCGCTCACCCGCACCGTCCGCGACGCCGCCCACCTGCTGGACGCCGTCCAGGGTCCCGGTGTCGGCGACAAGTACACCGCGCCGCCCCCTCGCGGCCGGTACGCCGACGAGCCGGGAGCCGACCCCGGCCGTCTGCGCGTGGCCCTGACCACCGAGGCGTGGTCGGGTGCGGTGGTTGACGGCGAGGTGGCCGCGGCGGCGGTGGAGGCCGGCCGGGCCCTGGAGCGGATGGGGCACCTCGTCACCGAGTACGACCTGCTCGTCACCCCGACCCTGGGCCGGCTCCCGGCGCCGCACGGCACCCTGCGGTACGACGATCCCGCCCACACCCTGACGAGCTGGCTGGAGTCGATCTTCGACTACGGCCCGTTCACGATGGTGTTCAACATCTCCGGCCAGCCCGCGATCAGCCTGCCCCTGGGCACAGGCGACGGCGGCCTGCCGATCGGCGTGCAGATCGTCGCCTCCTACGGTCGTGAAGACCTGCTCTTCCGGATCGCCGCCCAGCTCGAACGGGCCCTGCCGTGGAAGGACCGCACTCCCCGGTTCTCCGTCAGCGGTCAGGCGACATGACCTCCCCGACGACGGCGCGGAAGTCCGCCACGACCTGACAGACGAAGACGATCCGGGACACCCCGAGGCCGAGCAGGGCCTGGCCGTGGTCGAGGACGACCACGGCCAGCACGCCCGCCAGCAGCAGCCACCACACGGCCTCGGCCGTCCTGCGGGACAGGTGCGAAGACGTACGAAAGGACCCGTGCAGGCGGTCACAGTGGAACGGCACGTGACGCAGCTCGTCGGCGAGTATCCGGCCCGCCACCTCCGCGGCGAGGAGGTCGGGTACGCCGTCGCGCACGGCCCGGTAGTAGCTCAACGCGACGACCTCGGCGAGCATCAGGACCATCAACTCCGTCCGCAGACCGAGGAGCCGCCGCAGGCGGACGAAGACGGCATCACTCCAGTGCCCCGGGATCGTCGTCTCGCCGGCCGCCTCCAGCAGGCGCCGCAGCAGACGGGCATGCTCCTGTTCCTCCGCGACGAACAGCCGGACCGCCTCCGCGTACCCGAGGTCACCCGCCCGGTCGGCCTTGCCCACCAGGCTGCGCCCGTCGCCGTCCTCACCCACCTGGAACCGCTGCAGACTCCTCACCAGCTCGGGCGCCAGCCGCGCGCCCTGCCCCCAGTCCGGATCCCCCCACGTCCGCCGCAGCAGCGCCGCCCCCTCGAAGTCGCGCAGCCAGTCCGTGAAATCGGTCATGGCCGGGAAGCTACTGAGGCGGTGTGCAGATTACGGGGGTCCGCTTGTGAAGGTTCTGCACGCTTGCAGGGGGTCGCCCAGGCCCGGTAAGGAATCGTGTGGGAAAGCGATCGGCCGGTTCGGACAAGTGCAGGCGAGAACCGACCGAGACCGAGAGGTGCCCGCATGACGGAGACGAAGACGTGACCGCGGAACTGGGCGCGGCCGAGGACCTCACGGACGCCCAGCTGGCCCGCGATCCGGCCCTGTTCTCGGCCATCTACGACCGGCACTTCCGGGACATCTACCGCTACATCGCCGGACGACTGGACGTACAGGCCGCCGACGACCTGGCCGCCGAGACCTTCCTCATCGCGTTCCACGGCAGGGACAAGTTCGACCCCGAGCGCGGCGGCCTGCGGCCGTGGCTCTTCGGCATCGCCACCAACCTCGTGTCGAAGCACCGCAGGCAGGAGGCCCGGCACTACCGCGCCCTGGTCCGCGCCGGCGCCGAGCCGGCCACCGACAGCCACGAGAGCCGGGTCGTCAGCGCGGTCAGCGCCCGACGACTGCAGCCTCAGCTGGCGAAGGCGCTGATGAAGCTGACCCGAGGCGAGCGGGACGTGCTGTTGCTGATGGCACTCAGCCAGCTCAGCCACGAGGAGATCGCACAGAGCCTGCAGATCTCGTACGGCACCGTCGGCTCCCGCCTGAGCCGCGCCCGCAAGAAGCTCCGCACCGCACTGGAGGACCTCGAACGATGAACGACCTGGAGATGATCAGCAAGATGCTGTCCAAGCCGGACCCTTCCGACGCCGTCGTACACGAGGGCCGTCGCCGGCTCCAGAACGCTTCTCGGACGATGAGCGCTTCTTCGCCGCAGAACGTTCTTCGGAGGCAGAGCGCATCCGGGACGCGGGTCGCTTCTGGGATGCCGGGCGCTTCTCGGACGCGGAGCGGTTCGTGGACGCCCGGTGCCTCTCCGGCGCGGCCGAGGCGCTGGAACCTCGCCTGGCTTGGCCTGGCGACCGCGGCGACCGCGGCAGCGGCCGTCGTCGTCATCACCACCACCACCGGTTCTCCGGCACTCGTCCGCCCGCACCAGAGCCCGCCGGTGGCGTCGGCCCCCATGTCCACCCAGCAGATCCTGCTGGCCGCCGCCACCACCGCGCAGACCAGGTCCGACTCGGGGACCTACTGGCATCTGAAGAGCGAGTACAGCGGGCGCGGCGGCAAGCGGACGTTCCCCAAGCGCTTGAATGAGACCTGGGTCGGGCGAGACGGGCAGGCATGGGTGGCCTCCGAGGCAGGCGACAGCGTCTACAAGGTCAAGGGACGCAAGTCGTTCCTCCTGGCCGACAACCAGGTCACCTTCGCCCAGATCCAGCAGTTGCCCACCGATCCGGAGGAGTTGAAGGCGTGGATCTTCGACAAGATCGACAACGGCGACGGCGATGTGGACCCCACCGCGCGTGACTGGTTCGCCGCGAGTTCCCTGACCACCCTGCTGGGCGAGCTGCCCGCCCCGCCCGAGGTCCGAGCCGCGGCCTACCGGGCACTGGCCACGATGCCCATCGTCAAGAGCACCGGCCCTGCGAACGACAGCCTGAACCGCCCCGGTGAAGGCCTGGAGATCTCCGATCTCGGCGTGGACATGAAGGTCATCATCGACCCCGATTCCTCGCTGGTCCTGGGCTCGAGCTACCGCAGCGGCAAGGACGGCAAGATCTTCAAGGAGGGCACGACCACCGTCCTCACCTCCGAGTGGACCGACAACCTGCCCCCGCTCGTCCCCGCCCCCAAGCCGACCGGCCCCGCCCGCGGCTGACCCCGGGCTGTCGCCGGCCACGGTGACGAGGCTGACCAGGCAGTGGCAGGACGACCACGCCGCCTTCCAGCGGCGCGACCTGTCGGACCGCGACTTCGTCTATGTATGGGCCGACGGCGTGCACCCCAAGGTCCGGCTCGGACAGGCCCACTCCTGCGTGCTGGTGCTGCTCGGAGTCCGCCTGGACGGCACCAAGGAGCTCACTGCGCTCGCGGAGGGGCTGCGGGAGTCCACCGAGCCGAGGTGTTCCCCGCCGCTCGGCCCCAGCGCTGCTGCGTTCAAGCTCGTTGAGTCCGCTCAGGCCCGCTGGCGCGCGATCACCGGCGCCCATCTCGTCGCCCTGGTCCGATCCGGTGCCAGGTTCGAGAACGGCGTCCTGGTCGAGCGCGAGGAACTGGCGGCATGAGCACGCGTCCGAGCGGTGCGCCGGGCGGCGCGCCGAGGAGGGTGGAGGGGGGTGGGATCGGGCGTCTGCTCCGCTCCCTGAGGCGTACCAGAGGGACCGTCCAGCCACCCCCCTTTGCCCCAGGCCGCTGATGGCAGACACTGCGGGCCGGAACCCGAGCGGGCGCCGCCCACCCTAACCCGCCTCGCTGACAAGGCTGTGGTCCTATCCAAAGGTCTTGACAATTGCTCCGACTCATGCTGATGACGTTGCTCGTCCCAAGCCGACTCGGCGCCCCGGCCGTCAGGCCCGAGCACCTCGGACTGCCGTACTGGTCAGCCGGATGTCTTCTGGCTGGTGTCGATCGCGCGTTGATAGCGCCTCGTCAGTGCGCGTAGCGCGTCCACCAGTTCCGGCGAGTCGACGATCGTGAAGTCCGCGTCCAGCATGCCCAGATAGAGGGCGAGCATCTCCGGATGGTCCGAGCCCGGCTCGAACGCACACCGTTCCTCGCCCAGGGGTTGCACCTCCACCGGGATCGGCAGCCGACCCCGCACGTATGACGCGGGCGCGTCCACGATCACCCGGGCTCGGTACCGCCAGGTCGCCTCGCCGACTCCGCGTGCCACCTGCGCCATGATCTCCGGGTCGGGCGGCAGCGCACGCGGCGTGAAGCGCGGCCCTGTCGGCGTCCGCGGCTCGATCCGGTCGACCCGGAAGGTACGCCAGTCGTCCCGGTCCACGTCCCAGGCCACCAGGTACCAGCGCCGCCGGTCGTTCACCAGGCGGTACGGCTCCACCGAGCGCCGGCTGGCCGTCCCGGAATGCGCCCGGTAGTCGAAACGGAGCCGCTCATGGTCCCGGCACGCACTCGCGATCACGGTCAGTACGTCGGGATCCACCTGCGAGCCGCGTGACGGCATCGGCAGCGCGTACGTCTGGAAGGCGCTCACCCGGCGGCGCAGCCGCGAGGGAAGCACCTGCTGCAGCTTTGCCAGCGCGCGCATGGAGGTCTCTTCGATCCCCGCGATCGAGCCGCTGGCGGCGGTACGCAAGCCGATCGCGACCGCCACCGCCTCATCGTCATCCAGCAGCAGCGGCGGCAGGGCACCCTCCGAGCCGAGCCGGTACCCGCCGGCCACACCCGGCCGCGCATCGACCGGATAGCCGAGCGCGCGCAACCGGCCGATGTCATTGCGGATGGTGCGGGTGGTGACGCCGAGCCGAGTGGCGAGCTCGGTGCTGGTCCAGTCGCGCCGGGCCTGCAACAGGGACAGCAGGCGCAGCAGCCGCGCCGAAGTTTCCAGCATTCTTCGATCCCGACGACAATCTAGGAACGATCCTTTCCGTTAATGTTCCTAGTCTTCTCCGCGTGAGCACAAGAGCTCCCATCGCACGTCCGGCCGTACCGGCCCCGTTGACAAGGAGAAGCGCGGTGAGCGACGGCATCCAGCCCTTCCGCATCGACATCCCCCAGCCCGACGTCGACTACCTGCACGACCGGCTCGCCAACGCCCGCTGGCCCGGCGAGATGCCCGGCGCGGAGTGGACCCGCGGCGTACCCCTGGGCTACCTGAAGGAGCTCGCCGAGTACTGGCGCACGCAGTACGACTGGCGTGCCCAAGAGGCACGGCTCAACCGGTACCCACAGTTCACCACCGAGATCGACGGCCAGCGCATCCACTTCCTGCACATCGAGTCCGACCATCCCGATGCCAAGCCGCTGCTGATCACCCACGGCTTCCCGAGCTCCGTCGCCGAGTTCCTGCACCTGATCGAGCCGCTGGTCGACCCTGCCGCGGGCCAGGCCTTCCATGTCGTCGCGCCGTCGCTGCCCGGCTATGCCTTCTCCACCCCGCTGAGCGCGACCGGTTGGGCGATGGGCCGCACCGCACGCGCCTGGGTCGAGCTGATGGGCCGGCTCGGCTACGAGCGGTACGGCGTCCACGGCGGTGACGTCGGCGCCGGCGTGTCGGGCATGGTCGCCGGCCTCGACGGCACGCATGTCATCGGCGTACACGTCGTGACCGATCCGCTGACCGCCGCGAACGTCGCCACCTTCATCCCGGGGATGGCCGGCCGGCTCGACGAGAACGACCCGGTCGACAAGCTGATCCTCAGCCGGATGGACGCGTTCAGCAAGGAAGGTTCCGGCTACCTGGCGATCCAGAACAGCCGTCCGCAGACCATCGGTTACGGCCTGGTCGACTCACCGCTGCTGCAGCTCGCCTGGATCGCCGAGAAGGTCCACGAGTGGACCGACCTGCCGGTCGACCGCGACCAGCTTCTCACCACGGTCAGCCTGTACTGGTTCACCGGCTCCGGCGCCACCGCCGCGCACACCCTGTACGAGCAGGCGCACTCGTCCGACTGGGGCGCGCCGCCCGCCGTACCGCAGGGCTTCGCGGTCTTCGGCAGTGACGAGACGGTGCGCAAGCTGGTCCCCGCGCCGGCTGACGCGCACTGGAGCGAGTTCCAGCGCGGCAAGCACTTCCCCGCGATGGAGGCCCCGGCCCTGCTGGCGGCGGACCTGCAGGCCTTCTTCGGGCCACTGCGGTGACCGATGTACTGAGCCGGCGTCGTCTCAACCGGGCCACGCTGGCTCGCCAGTACCTTCTGGAACGAGCGCCGGCACGGGCGATCGACGCGATCGAGCACCTGGGCGGGATGCAGTCCCAGGCGCCGCTCGCCCCGTACGTGGGATTGTGGGCCCGCCTTCAAGACTTCACGGCGGACGAGCTGTCGGCGCTGACCGAGCAACGTCAGGTGGTACGGCTGCACCTGATGCGCAACACCGTGCATCTCGTCAGCGCACGCGACTGCCTGGGCTGGCGCGCGCTGTTCTATCCGCTGCATGCCGCCGGGTTCCGCGCGCACTTTCGCCGCGGTATCGACGGAGTGGACCGGGATGCGCTGCTCAGGCAGGCGAAGCGGCTGCTGGAGGAGCAGCCGCGCACCCGCGGTGAGCTCGGCGAGCTGCTCGTGGAACGCCGGCCGGACGCCGATCCGAGCGCGCTGGCCTACGCGGCGACGCATCACATCGCGCTGTGCCAGGTGCCGCCGCGGGGCATCTGGGGCGAGAACGGCCCCGCCGCATGGACACCTGTGGAGAGCTGGCTGGGCGCGCCGCTGCGTTCGGTGCCGGTCGATGAGCTGGTACTGCGCTATCTCGGCGCGTTCGGTCCGGCGAGTGTCGCGGACATCCAGTTGTGGTCCGGGCTGACCCGCCTGCGCGAGGTGGTGGAGCGGCTGCCATTGCGGGCGTTCCGCGGAGAGGAGCGGCAGACGCTTTATGACCTCCCCGACGCGCCCCGGCCTTCTGAGGACATGCCCGCCCCACCCCGGTTCCTGCCCGAATACGACAATCTGCTGCTGTCACACAAGGACCGCACCCGAGTGATCCCCGGCAACCGCTCCGTGCCGCTCCCGCCGGGCAACGGCGCGACCGCCGGTACCTTCCTGGTCGATGGCATGTGGCAGGGCACCTGGCAGATCCGGGATCGAACGCTGCGCATCCAGCCGTTCACCAAGTTGGGGCGTACGGATCGCGACGCCCTGCTGACCGAGGCCGCACAGTTGTGCGCTTTCGTCGCGCCCCAGGCGACGTGCGACATAGTCCTCGACGAACCGTAGGTCGGTTGACCGGCCGGCGATCATCGTGGACCACCCCGCCGCGCATCGAAATGGCGGTGATTCGCCGACACGGCGGCAGCATGGTGCCGAGGGGGAGAAGGTTTCTTCAGATCCAGCCCTGTTGCTTGGCGAGGAGGGCGGCCTGGAAGCGGTTCGCCGCGCCTAGGCGGTCGAGGAGGTCGGCTACGTGGCGGCGGTAGGTTCGTAGGCTTATGCCGAGTTCTCGGGCTGCGATCTCGTCCTTGTCGGCGCTGGACAGTAGGTGTAGCACCTGGCGTTCCCTGGGGGCGAGGGTGACGGGGGCGGGCTGGGGTTCGAGGTCCACCGCGTGGGCCCACACCCGCTCGAACAGGTTCACCATTGTGGCGACGGCGCCCGCCTGGGAGATCATCAGGACGCTGCAGTAGCCCTCGCCCGGCACGGTGGGGACGAAGGCCACCGAGCGGTCCACGATGACCATCTGCTGCCCGGCGTCGTCGACGAGGCGATGGTGGTCGCCGGCCCGGTGCAGGGTGATGCTGTACTCCAGGAGTTCCAGGTCCAGCAGGCTCTTCCGGGAGACGATGGTGCGCCATCGCACGCCCTCGCCGAGCCGCTGGAGGTAGGTGGGCAGCATGTCCGTGCGCGGTCGCCGCTGGTCGGAGTGCACGGTCAGCACTTCCTGCGCGTCGCGTGCCAGGGACCAGATCCGTTCGTCGACCTGGTCGGCGCCGTCGATTCTTTCGATGACGACAACGCGGTCGGGTTCGCGGCGCCGCGCGTTCAGCATGTGGAGCGTCTCCCAGGCGGCGGCGATGCGGCGCTGCTCCGCGCTCGTCTCCAGCAGGCGCCGTCTGATCAGGCGGCTGATCCCGATCTCCGGTTCGACGGCGACGGGTCGGCCGTCCGCATCGAACTGCACGAGTTCCAGTGCCACGAGCCGTTCCAGTGCCGCCCTGACGCTGTCCGGGTCGCCCGCGGTCGCCTCGCCGCCGCTCAGCAGAGCGCGGTAAACGGTTTCATCGAGTGCGGTCAGACCGAGACTGCTGAGGCTCATGTGGGCTCCGAGTATGGCAAATATGGCAGAAACGGGTGAATTGCCCGAAATGACACTAAGCTGCACGGTCGTGCAGTTTGATGCCAGTCCCGCATGCTTACGTCACTTGATCTTCAGTGGTTATTGTCCTGCTGTCGGTGGCGGTGATCACACATATCGCCCTTTCGGTACCGCCGATATTCGCCGCCGAGGTCCGCGACAAAGGAGGATCCCCCCATGCTCCGTGCTCTCAACAAGATGAGCGACCGTCTGCTCGACAAGCTTCTGCCCACCACCACCGCCAAGGCCGAGGCCTGCTGGTGGGACACTCTCCGCCGCATGACGTGCTGCGTCTACGCCGGCAAGACGTACTGCCACTACTGATGGTGAGCGGCCAGGTATGAGCCCTGGCACCGCTGACGACGGAGCGGCACGGCGCCGCGGGACGGTGCCGTGCCGTTCATCTTCTCCGGAGGGATCCCCCTCGCCCGTGCCTCTCGCGCGGCCGTTCGCACCTCGTACCGCTGAACCGTAAGGGACGCCGATGTTGCTCAGGCGTGTCCAGGTCGTCGCGGCCCTCGCCTGGAAGGCGCACCCGGCGGCGACCGTCGGCTCGGCCGTCCTCGGCGTCCTCACCGGCGTGGCGCCGGTCGCGACCGCCTGGCTGACGAAGCTGGTCCTCGACGCGCTGGCCAGGGGCGGCGGGCTGGTCGCCCTGCTGCCGCTGGGCGGTGGCCTCGCGCTCGCCGGCCTGGCCGCCATCGTGCTGCCGCACGTGTCGGTGTACGTGGAGGGGCAACTGCGCAGGTCACTGCGGCTGCTCATCTACGACCGGCTGTTCCGGGCCGTCAACCGCCACCCGGGGCTCAGCCGCTTCGAGAACCCGGCCTTCCACGACACCCTCCAGCTGGCGTACGAGTCGAGCCACAACGCACCCGATCGGCTGGTCGTCGGCGCGCTGGCGATCGGCCAGGCGCTCATCACCCTGTCGGGTTTCGTCGCCACGCTGTTCGCCGTCAACCCGCTCATGGTGGCCGTCATCGTCGTCGCCGCGCTGCCGTCGGTACGCATCCAGCTCGTGCTCAGTCGCCGGCGGGCCGAGGTGATGTGGGAGATGACCCCCGCCATGCGCCGCCAGGTGTTCTACGGCGAGCTCCTCACCCGGCCGGAGGCGGCCAAGGAGGTGCGGCTGTTCGGTCTGGGCGACTTCCTGCGGACGCGGATGCTCGACGAGGTGCGCGGGATCAACCTCACCGAAAGGGACGTCGATCGTCGCACGTTGCGCAGCCAGGGTGTGATGGCGCTGGTCGGGAGCGCCGTGGCGGCCGGAGGCCTGCTGTGGGCCATCCTGAGCGCCGCCTCCGGAGGCATCACCGTGGGCGACGTGACGGTGTTCGTCGCGGCCGTCGCCGGAGTGCAGGCGGCCATGACCACGATCGTCAGCCAGTGGGCGGACTCCCACAACGCGCTGCTGATGTTCGGCCACTACACGGCGGTGGTCGAGTCCGAGCCCGACCTGCCCCTTCCGGCCGTGCCCACCGCGCTGCCCGCGCTGCGCGAGGGGATCGAACTGCGCGACGTGTGGTTCCGCTACAGCGAGGAGCACCCCTGGATCCTGCGCGGGGTGAACCTGTTCATCCCGTCCGGCGGCACGGTCGCCCTCGTCGGGGTGAACGGCGCGGGCAAGAGCACGCTGGTCAAGCTGCTGTTGAGGCTGTACGACCCGGTGCGGGGGCGGATCACCTGGGACGGAGTGGATCTGCGCGACGCGAGCCCGGACGACCTGCGCCGGCGGATCGGCGCGGTGTTCCAGGACCACATGGACTACGACCTCACCGCCGCCGAGAACATCATGCTGGGCGACCTGACCGCCGCCGGTGACCGTGACCACGTCCACGACTCGGCCCGCCAGGCGGGCGTCCACGACGCGATCGCCGCTCTGCCGCGCGGGTACGACACCATGCTCAGCCGTATCTTCGGCGATCGTGGCGGCCAGGCAGGGGTCAGTCTGTCCGGCGGGCAGTGGCAGCGCCTGGCCCTGGCCCGCGCGTACATGCGCCGGCGCCAGGACCTGCTCATCCTGGACGAGCCCAGCTCGGGCCTGGACGCCGAGGCGGAGCACGAGGTGCACACCGGCCTGCGGCGCTACCGCGGTGACCGGACGAGCGTGCTGATCTCGCACCGGCTCGGCACCGTGCGGGACGCCGACCTCATCGTGGTGCTGAGCGACGGCCGGATCACCGAGCGCGGCACCCACGACGAGCTCATGGCGACGGGCGGCGAGTACGCCCGCCTGTTCATCCTGCAGGCCAGCGGCTACGAGACCGGCGACGCCGACGGCTACGGGACCGGCGACGCCGACGGCTACGGGACCGGGAACGCCGATGGCTCGGAGTCGGGGGACGAGGGACCGGGTGACAGTCTGCGTACGGCGACGCCGAGTACGCGGTCGGCCGGTAGGTAGCCCCACATGCGGGAGTCGGCGCTGGACTCGGCGCCGTCTCCCAGGACCACGAGCGCACCCTCGGGAACGATCGCACCCGGCTGCGCCGCCACCGCCCGCACCACGTCGTCCGGCACAGGGTCGCCCGCCAGGGCGGCCACCCGCTTGATGGTCCAGGCCCCCGCGGCGGGTGGGGGCAGTGGACCGGAGCTCCACTCCGAGCGGCCGGCCGACTCGAACACCACCACGTGACCGCGCCGCACCTCGCTCCCGGCGGTGCGGCGGACCAGCACCCGGTCACCCGGACGGTACGTCGGCCACATGCTCAATCCGCTCACCTGGACGACGACGAACCTGCGCCGGGCGGCGACCACCGCGACGGCCGCGACGGCGACGAGCAGCGCCGCGAGGATGAGCGCGTACCACACGGTCTCACTGTAGACGAAAACGATCAAACCGACCTGCACCTGGCACCCCGGCTCCGGTGGTGCGCCGGAGCCGGGGCCGGAGGTCACTGGACGGTGAAGTGCTGGGCCGCGGTGTTGTTGCAGTCGTAGAGCTGTAGGCGGGTGCCGTTGGTGGTGTTGCCGCCGGGGGCGTCGATGCAGCGGCCGGACTGCGGGTTCTGGATGGAACCGCTGGACAGCTGCACCCAGTTCTGTGCGCCCGTGGTGTTGCAGTCGTACAGCTGCAGCACGGCCCCGTTGCCGGTGGCGCCGTCCTTCACGTCGAGGCAGCGGCCGAGGGTGCGCAGCGTCTGGCCGTTCCAGGTCCAGAACTGGTCCTTCGCGTACGACTGGCAGTCCCACAGTTGCACGGCCGTGGTGTTGCCGCCGGTGTCGTCGCCGTCGACGTCGACGCACTTGCCGCCGGGGCCGGCGATGTTCGCCCCGCCGGGGAACGTCCAGCGCTGGGCGGCGCTGCCGTTGCAGTCGTAGATCTGGAGCCGCGTGCCGTTGCCGGTGGCGCCACCGGGGGAGTCGAGGCACCGGCCGGATCCGGTGTTCTTGATGGAGCCGTCGGACTGCAGCACCCACTGCTGGTTCCCGGTGCCGGAGCAGTCCCAGATCTGCACCTTCGACCCGTTCGCCGTGCCGCTGTCCACGACGTCGAGGCACTTGCCGCCGTTGAAGGTGCGCAGCGTGTTCCCGACCATCGTGTAGTGCTGGTCGACGGCGTACGACTGGCAGTCCCACAGTTGCACCGGCGCGCCGTTGCCGCCGGTGTCGTCGCCCGCGACGTCCACGCACTTGCCTCCTGGGCCGGTGATCGGCTGGCCGCTTACGGTGCCGCCGCCGCCCGTGCCGAAGCCGCCGATGGTCATGCCGGCGGACGACGGGTCGGGCTGGTCGATCGTCGGGCCGAAGTTGCCGACGTCGTCGTACGGGAAGCCGTACGCCAGGCCGTTCAGCGAGTTGGCGTGGATGGTCTTGCTGTAGAGGTTCGAGGCGGACTGCCCGTAGAACTTCGTCGGGTCCGTCGTCGGCTGGGTGTCGTACATGACCCGGCTCGCCGTCGACAGTGTGGCCCGGTTCAGCCCGGCGCACACGCGCGCGCCGACCGCGAGGATCGCGGCCTGGTCGGGCTGGTTCGGCGGTTGCATCGCACCGGAACAGGCGAAGACCTCACGGGTCGTCGGCTTCGGGATCGTGCCGATCACGTTGCCGGAGGTTCCCCTGAAGGTCCAGTTCGTGCCGGTGAAGGTGCCCAGTGACGTCTGCACGGTCAACGGGTGAGTGGCGTAGTACGACCACACGTCGCCGATGTAGGAGTCGAGGTAGGTCGAGGAGAACGAGCCCCTCTCGATGCCGTGCGGGGGCGCGAGCACCCGCAGCGGGAGGCCGTCGGAGGAGCGTGTCGTGGTCAGGCCCGACCAGGGCGACCCCAGTGCGCCGAAGGCGTTCAGGATGCCGGTGCGGTTGCCGGTGATGCCCTGCGTCTGGGTGTTGTTGGAGGTGTCGGTGACGCTGACCGTCAGCGGGATGCCGAACATGTCGACCGTCGTGGAGTTGATGAAGATGCCGGTGCCGCCGTTGCTCTGCCGGGCGAACTCCGTCCAGTCGTAGAGCACGTTGGCGTTCGGGTCGCTGGCGACCCAGGGCGCCGGCTCGACGAGGCCGTTCGTCGTCAGGAAGAACTGCAGTTTGGACCCCATCGACACGTAGACGCGGCCGCCGACCAGGTTCGGCGGCAAGGTGATGGTCTTGCGCGCACCGTTTCCCGGCCCGGGGATCGAGACGTCGGGGGCCGGGACGGGGCCGTTGGGGATCGACGGCGGGTAGCTCCACGCGCGCCAGGTGCCGGAGGCGTCCACGTATCCCTGCTGGCCGGCGGGGGTGCGGGCGGTGACGTAGATGTAGGTCGCGTCGCCGCGGCCGGAGTTGTTGGTGACGGTGAACGGCAGTTGCGAGACGGCGGCGCCGGCCGCCTGCTGACCGGTCGTGAGGACGACCGCCTGGGCGAGTAGCAGGGCGGCGACCAGAGCCGGCCGCCATCGTCGGGACAAGAGGCGCATACCTCGACTCCTCTGGGCCTGTACGCCGGGCGGACGGCTCTCCGCCCGGCGTAAGGGGACTGCGGTGGTGCCGCCCGGCCGTGCCGGACGGGCGGCAGAGGCACGGGCGGGTGCGGATCAGCCGCGGTGCCACTTCTGGTTGGCGCCGCCGTGGCACTCGTACTGGATCAGCGCGGCGCCGTCGTTGCCGTTCCAGTCCTTGATGTCGACGCACTTGTTGGACTGGGGATTGACCAGGTCGCCCGCGCCGCTCAGGACGAACTGCTGGGCGGGGTTGCCGCTGCAGTTCGCGATCTGGATCACCGCGCCGTTGTCGCGCGATCCCCAGGCGACGTCCATGCACTTGTTGTTCTGGCTGCGCAGCGTGCCGCCGGTGAACGTCCAGCGTTGCGCGTTGGTGTTGTTGAGCGCGACGGCGAACACCGCGGCGCCGGTCAGTGCGATGAGTCTCACGGCGATTCTCAATGGGGGGTCGATGAGGCGTGAGAGCGCTCTCTGCAAAGAACATTTACAGTTTCTTCACTGCTCGTCAAGCCCCCCGGTGATCTGCGGTCGCACGGCTCCCGGCTGTCGACCAGCGACGATGTGGGACCGGGTGAGACGTGGGGAGTCTCAGTGGCGGGTGCTGACGAAGAGCATCACCGGCGGCGCCGGAGACGAGGGAAGGAAGACCACGATACGGTCATTCATCCTTACTTACCGTCATGTTGATCGTTATGATAACGGAACCCCACATAATTCCCGTCTCGTCACACGATCATGCGAGCCTTGCCGCGACTGACAGGACCTGACTGGGGGGATCCTTTATGGGCGGCATCCTCGAAACCGATTTAGTCCATGAGGCATTCGCGGAGCAGGTGCGGCGTACCCCTGACCGCACCGCCGTGGTGGCCGGCACGACCCGCGTGACCTACGCGGACCTCGACGCGTGCGCGGAACGGATCGCCGGTGAACTACGTGCCCGCGGCGCGGGCCGGGGCGACTTCGTGGGCGTGTGCCTGGACCGGGACGAATTCCTGATCGCGGCCCTGCTCGGCGTGTGGAAGGCCGGCGCGGCGTACGTGCCCCTCGACCCGGCGTACCCCGCCGACCGGCTGGAGTTCATCGCCGCCGACGCGGACATGGCCCACCTGATCACTTCGCGGCCGGTGGCCCGCAGGCAGGAGGCGGTGCTGCGGGCGAGCGGCGCCCAGGCTCTGCTGATCGAGTCGATCGGCGCCGGCACTTCGGGGGCCGCCGCACCAGGCCAACAGGAGGCCGCGGCACCCGGCACGCCGGCGGATCCCGCCTACGTGATGTACACCTCCGGTTCGACCGGACGCCCCAAGGGCGTGGTGATCGAGCACCGTAACGTCATGGCGCTGCTGCGCCACGAGGCCTCGCTGTACCCCGACGAACTCGGAGGCATGCTGTTCGCCACTTCGGTGTGCTTCGATCCCTCGGTGTCGCAGATGTTCCTCCCGCTGCTCTGCGGCGGGACCGTCATCGTGGCCGACAACCTGCTGGCGCTGCACACGCTCCCGGCGCGCGACGAGGTGACGACGGTGTACGGCGCGCCTTCCGCGATGGTCGCGCTGCTCGGTGAGCCGCTCCCCGGCGGGGTTCGCACGGTGTTCACCGGTGGCGAGCCGCTGACCAGGGCACTGGCCGACCGCATGTACGCCAACCCCGGCGTCCGCCGGGTCGTCAATGTGTACGGCCCCACGGAATGCACGGTGACCTGCACATCGTCCGACGTGCCCCGCGAGGGGACGGACGAGCCCTCGATCGGCTCCGCCTACGCCGGCTGCGTGCTCAGCGTGCGCGACGCCGAGGGACGGGCGCTCCCCGACGGCGAGGTCGGCGAGCTGTGGGTGGCGGGAGCGCTGGTCGGCCGCGGGTACCTTAACCGCCCGGAGCTGACCGCCGAGCGGTTCGTGACCGACGACGAGGGCGTGCGGCACTACCGCACCGGAGACCTCGTCCGCCGCGAGAACGGTGTCCACCACTACGCGGGCCGCGACGACGACCAGGTCAAGGTGGCGGGATTCCGGGTCGAGCTGGGCGAGGTGCAGGGCATGCTCACCCGGCACCCGGATGTCAACCACGCGGTCGTGCTGAGCCGGGACGACGCCCGCGGTGTACGGCGGCTGGTCGCCTACGTGGAACCGTCCCCGGGACAGGCGCCGAGCGAGGCGGGCCTTCGCCAGTGGATGCGCGAGCGGCTGCCCGACTACATGGTGCCGTCCAGGATCGCGCTGATGGAGCACATCCCCCTCGGCCCCACGGGCAAGGCCGACCGGGCCGCGCTGCCCGCGCTGGAGTTCACCCACGAGGCCGGCGCCTACGTCCCGCCGCGCGACGACACCGAACGGCGGCTCGCCGAGATCATCGGCTCGGTGCTCGGCGTCGAGCGGGTCGGCGTCGGTCACCACTTCACCGACCTCGGCGGCCACTCGCTGGCCGCGGCGCGGATCTGCGCGCTGATCGAGCGGGAGTTCGGCGTCCGGGTCGCGCTCACCACGTTCCTCGGCCGCCCCACGATCGCGGAGCTCGCCCCGCTCGTGGCGGCCGCTGACACCGTCCCCGCACCGCACCCTCCGGTCCGCCACCCCGGCAGGGACCGCTATCCCCTGACCTCCGCCCAGTACGGGATGTGGCTGCTGCGTCAGGTCGGCCGCAGCGGGAACGCCACGACGATCGCCGTCCGCCTGCGCCTCACCGGCCTCGACTCGGCCGAGCCCGTCAGGGCCGCGCTGGACGCGCTGGTCCGTGAGCACGAGGTGCTGCGCTCGGTCATCGTCACCGGCGAGGACGGCGAGCCGGTGGCCGAGGTACGGCCGCCCGCGCCGGTCCCGCTGGAGGAGCACCGCTACGCCGACGGCCTGGCCGAACGGCTCGCCGTCCACGGCTTCGACGTGACCACCGACGTCCCGCTGCTGCGCGCGGCCCTGCTCTGGCACGACGAACGGACCGCCGACCTGCTCGTCGTCGCCGACCACACCGCCTACGACGGCTGGTCCACCGCCACGCTGATGACGGCGCTGACCGGCGCCGTCGCCGAGCAGCCCGTCCAGGTCGGCGACGTGGCGCTGATGGAACGGGAGCTCGCCGCCGACGCGGCGAGGACCGAACGGCTGCGCGCGTTCTGGGCGGAGGAACTGGCGGGGGCGGTGCCGCCGTACGACCTGTCGGGCCGCGCGCGGAGCGGCCCGAGCCGCTTCCTCGGCGAACGGCTGGTGCGCGAGGTGCCGCCCCGGACGGCGGAGAAGATCGCGGAGCTGGCCGCGACGACCGGCACGACGCCGTTCGCGGTGTACTTCACCGTCCTCGGCCTGCTCGTGGCCGCGCAGACCGACCGGCCTGACGTGCTGCTCGGCGCGGCCGTCGCCGACAGGGCCCATCCCGAGCTGGAGGCCCTGGTCGGCCCGCTCGTCGACGTGCTCCCCGTACGGCTTCGCCTCGACGGCGACCTGCCGGTACGGAGCGCCGTCACCCGGTCGGCGGCGGCCACGGCCCGCTCGCTCGACCACATCGGCCTGACCGCCGAGGAGCGCCTGGCCGTCTCCGGCGTCCAGCGCCCGCGCGGCACGATGCTCACCCCGGTCGTGCTGTCGTACCAGCCGCCGGCGCTGCCCGTGCGGTTGGAACGCGGCAACCTCACCGTGGAACTGCTCGGCGAGGTGAGCGGCGGCGGGGCGCAGGCGCCGTACACCCTGTTCGTGAACACCACGGTCGACGGCATGGAGATCCAGCTCGAGTACGACGTCGACCATTTCGCCAGGCAGGACGCCGAGTCCTTCGCCGACCGGTTCCTGCGGCTGCTGGAGGCCGTGGCCGGCGATCCGGACCGGCCGATCTCGGCGCTCGAACTGGTGACCGCGAAGGAACGTGCCACTCTGCTGACCTGGGGAAACGGCGAGCCGCTTCCCGGAGCCGGCGCCACGGTGGTGCACGAGATCCTCGAACAGGTCCGACGCGTCCCCGACCGGGTCGCGGTGGCCGACGGGGAGGGGCGGCTGACCTACGCCGAGCTGGCGGAGACGTCGGCCCGCGTCGCCGCCGCGCTGCGTACGGCCCTCGCGCCGTACCCGGCTCCTGAGGGCGGCCACGTCGTGGGCGTCTGCCTGCCGCGGGACAGGTACCTGCCCGCCGCGCTCCTCGGCGTGGCCAGGGCGGGGGCGGCCTATGTGCCGCTGGAGCCGAACCACCCGGCCGAACGGCTGCGGCACCAGCTCACCGACTCCGGCGCGACGGTCGTGCTCGCGGCCGGGGAGACCGTGCCGGTCGCGCGAGGCCTCGCCGAATCCAGCGGCGCCACCGTGCTCGACGTGACCGCTCTCGACCCGGCGTCCCCGCCCGACGAGGACGTCCCGCCCGACGGTCTGGCGTACGTGCTCTACACCTCCGGTTCCACCGGACGGCCCAAGGGCGTGGAGGTGACCCACGCCAACCTGGTGGCGTTCGTGGCGGCCATTCGGGTCATGCCCGGCGTCCGGGACGACGACGTCATGCTCGGCCTGACGCCGTTCTCGTTCGACGTCTTCGGCTTCGACCTGTGGGTGAGCCTGTGCAACGGGCTCCGCCTCGAACTGCTCGACCGCGACTCGGCGGTCGACGGGCACGCCGTGGCCCGGCGCATCGACGGCTCGGGAGTCACTCTGCTCACCGCCACCCCCACCACCCTGCGCATGCTGGTTGCCGCCGGCTGGGCGGGCGGCGACCGGGTCCGCGTGGTCAGCATCGGCGAGGTCCTCGACCCGGCGCTGGCAGTCGACCTGCTGACCAGAGTGGGCGAGTTGTGGAACTCCTACGGCCCGACCGAGACGACCATCTACTCCACCATGGTCAGGATCGTCGCGCCCGTCGGGGACAGCGTGCCGATCGGCGGCCCGCTGCCCGGGGAACGAGCGTACGTGCTCGACCAGTCGGGCCGTCTCGTCCCGCCCGGCGTGCCCGGTGAGCTGTGGATCGGCGGTGTGGGCGTGGCCAGGGGCTACCGCGGCCTGCGCACCGGCGCGTTCGCCGGCGACCCCTTCGCCCCGGGCGAGCGCCGCTACCGCACCGGTGACCTGGCGTGCTGGCGCCCCGACGGGACGCTCCACTTCCTCGGACGCCGCGACCACCAGGTGAAGGTGCGTGGGCACCGGATCGAGCTGGGCGAGATCGAGGTGGTGCTGCGCGAGCACGTGCCCGACGCGGTGGTCGCCGTGCACGAGGAGCACCTCGTCGGCTACCTCGTCGGCGCGGCGCCCGACACCGCCGAGCTGGAGGCCGTGCTGCGCGAGCGGTTGCCCGACTACATGGTCCCCCGTCAGTGGGTGGCACTGGAGACGCTGCCCACGACCTCCTCCGGCAAGGTGGACAGGGGCGCGCTGCCCAAACCCGACCACGCCGTCACCCGCGCCCTCGTCCCGCCGAGCGGCGACGCCGAGTTGCTGGTCGCCGACATCTGGCAGGCCGTGCTCGGCTTGGAGGTGGTGAGCGCGGACGACGACTTCTTCGCGATCGGCGGCCACTCACTGGCGGCGATGCTCGTCATCGGACGGCTCAGGGAGGCGCTGGCCCTGGAGGTGCCGGTGCGGCTGCTGTTCGAGCGACCGGTGCTCTCCGGGTTCGCCGCGGCCGTCGAAGCGCTGCTGCTCGCCGAGCTGGAGGCGGCCGAATGAGACACGACATCGTGACGGCTCCCGCGAGAAAGCGAGTGACCCGATGACCGAGGTGCGGCAGAGCCTTCAGGACCGGCTGGCGTCGCGGCTGGCCGCCGCCCGCCGTACCGCGACCCGCGCCGTGCCCGGCATTCCCGTCAGAGCCGCGGACTCTCCCGCGCCGCTGACGCCGCCACAGGCACGGCTGTGGTTCCTGTCCCAGTTCGCGACGCCGGAGCACCGGGGCGCCTACAACGTCCCGACGGCCGTCCGGCTGCGCGGCCCGCTGGACACCGCAGCGCTGCTGGCCGCCGTCCGCGAGCTGATGGAGCGGCACGAGGTGCTGCGCACGCTGGTCGACCAGGACGCCACGTCCGTGGTCGGGGCCGAACAGGTGCCGGTGACCGTGGAGGACATCACCGACCGTGAACTGCTCGCCGAGCGGCTGGAGCAGGAGGCCTACCGGCCGTTCGCGCTGGACGCCGAGCCCCCGGCCCGGGCGGTGCTGTACCGCCTGGACGACGACGAGCACGTGCTGCTGCTGACCGTGCACCACATCGCCTTCGACGCCTGGTCCCGGGGTCTCGCGCTGGCCGAGCTGGCGGCCCTCTACAGCGCCGGGCTCGGCCTGGGCGAGCGTCCCGCCGAGCCCCGCGTGCAGTACGGGGACTACGCGCAGTGGCTCGCCGAGCAGCCCGAAGGCGACGTCGGCTGGTGGACCGACCGGCTGGCGGGCCTGGAACCGGTGCTCGACCTGCCCACCGACCGCCCCCGGCCCTCCGTCGCCGACTGGGTGGGCGGGGAGGTCCCCGTCCGGCTCGGCCCCGAGCTCACCGCCAAGGTACGGGCGGCCGCCGCCGAGGCCGGCGGTACGCCGTTCATGGTGCTGCTGGCGGCCCTGCAGGAGGTGCTCGGCCGGGTGTCCGGCACCGAGGACGTGCCGGTGGGCGTCCCGGAGGCCGGCCGGCTGCACCCCGACACCGAGACGATGCTCGGCTGCTTCGTCAACACCCTGGTCATGCGAGGCGACCGGTCGGGCGGGCCGACGGGCCGCGAGCTGATCTCCCGGGTGCGCGACGCCGCGCTCGACGCGTTCGCGCACCGGGAGGTCCAGTTCGAGCGGGTGGTGGAACTGCTGCACCCGGAGCGGAGCCTCGCCACCACACCGGTCTTCCAGGCGCTGCTCAACGTCGTGGACAGCCGCCCGCAGCCGCCGTACTTCCCCGGTGTGGAGACAGAGGTCTTCGAGCCGCCGGCGAGGAGCGTGAAGCACGACCTCAGCCTGGCGCTGACCAACGCCGGCGACGGCTACGAAGGGACGCTGGCCTACCGCGCCGACCTGTTCGACGAAGGCACGGCACGGAGGCTGGCCGGCTGGTACGTGTCGCTGCTGGAGGGCATGCTCGCCGATCTGGACGCCCCCGCGGCGGCGGTGCCGCTGGAGCCGGTCACCGGCCCGGCGGCCTCGGGCCCGCGTCGCGAATACGACCTGACCAGACCACTGCACGCGTGGTTCGAGGACTGGGCGGCGCGCACACCCGACGCGGTCGCGGTCGCCGGCCCCCTGGGCTCGCTGACGTACGCCGAGGTCGAGCGGCAGGCCAACCGGATCGCCCACCGGCTGATCGCCGAAGGGATCGGGGCCGACGACGTCGTGGGCGTCCTCGTCGAGCGGCACCCGCCGCTCATCCCCGCGATCCTCGGCGTGCTGAAGGCGGGCGCCGCGTACATGCCCATCGACCCTGCCTATCCGGCCGACCGGCTGGCGTACATGATGTCGTGCGGCGCCCGCCTGGCGCTGGCCGAACGGGCGCACGCGGCGCGGCTGCCCGGCGCGCTGGTCCTGGAGGACGTGCTGGCCCAGGACCTGCCGCAGACCTCCCCCGGCGTGGCCGTCGCCCCGGAGCACCTGGCCTACGTGCTGTTCACCTCGGGGTCGACCGGGCGGCCGAAGGGCACCGCGGTGGAGCACCGGAACATCGTGCACTACCTGCACGCGGTGTTCGAGCGCGTCGGCGACGGGCACGCCTCGTTCGGCGTCGTCTCGACCACGGCGTCCGACCTGGTGCTGACCTCCCTGCTCGGCGGGATCTTCAGCGGCGCCACCGTGCACCTGCTGGACCAGGACACCGCCACCGACCCGGGCGCGTTCGCCGCCTACCTCGCGGCCCACCCGCTCGACGTGCTGAAGATGGTGCCGAGCCATCTGGAGCTGCTGTCGGCGCACGGCGATCTGGCCGCCATGCTCCCGGCGAAGCTGCTCATCCTCGCGGGCGAGGCGACCTCCTGGGATCTCGCCGCCCGCATCAGAGCCGTCCGGCCGGACCTCGAGCTGCAGAACCACTGCGGCCCGACGGAGACCACCGTGGCGGTGCTGACCTTCACCGTGCCCGGCACGCCCACGGGTTCCGCCGTCGTCCCACTGGGCCGACCGGTGGCGAACATCGACCTGTACGTGGTCGACCCGGCCGGGCGGCCGCTGCCCCCGGGGGTACCGGGAGAGCTCTGGGTGGGCGGCCCCAGCGTGTCGCGCGGCTACCTCGGCCGCCCCGACCTGACGGCCGAGCGCTTCGTGCCCGACCCGGTCACCGGCACCATCCGGTGTTACCGCACCGGCGACCGGGTGCGGCTCGACGCGGAGGGCAGGTTCGAGTTCCTCGGCCGGATCGACGACCAGGTCAAGATCCGTGGGTTCCGGGTCGAGCTGGGCGAGGTCAAGGCCGCGTTGCACGACCAGCCGGGCGTGCTGGAGGCGGTGGTGCTGCCCACCGGCGACGGTCACGCGCGGCGGCTGGCCGCCTGGGTCGCGCCCGGCACCGTCGACGTCGCGGCCGTGCGGGCGGGCCTGCGGGAGCGGCTGCCCGACTACATGGTGCCGTCGGCGATCGTCGTCCTCGACAAGCTGCCGCTCACCCCGATCGGCAAGGTCGACCGGGCCGCGCTGCCCGCGCCGGAGGTGGCGGCGGCCGCCGGCCGCGTTCCTCCGAGCACGCCGACCGAGCTGCGCGTCGCCGAGGTCTGGGCGGAGATGCTCGGCACCGACGACCTCGGCGTCGACGACGACTTCTTCGCCCTCGGCGGCGACTCGTTCACCGCGGTGCGCGCCGTCAAGAAGATCGACCCGGCGCTGCGGGTGATCGATCTGTTCACCCGGCCGACGATCCGCGAGCTGGCCGCCCACCTGGACTCCGGCGACACGGCCGAGCCCGGCCTGCTGCACCGGCTGGCGGGCCCCGCCGTGGCGACCCGTACCGTCCTGTGCGTGCCGTACGGCGGCGGGTCGGCGGCCGCGTACGGGCCGCTGGCCACCGAGCTCGCGGCCCGCCGGCCCGGGACGGCGGTGCTGGCCGTCGAGCTGCCCGGTCACGACCCCGCCCGGCCCGAGGAGGGAATGCTCACCCTGCCCGAGCTGGCCGATCGCGTCGTGGAGGAGCTCTCGGCGCTGACCACCGGACCCGTCGCGGTCTACGGACACTGCGTCGGCACGGCCGCGGCGACCGAGCTGGCGCTCCGGCTGGAGGAGTCGGGTGTGCCCGTGGCCGGGCTGTTCGTCGGCGGCAGCTTCCCCGACGCCCGGCTGCCCGGCCGTGTCTCCGCCTGGTGGAACAAGATGTTCCCGGCGAGCAAGTGGACCTCCGACCGCGCCACGCGTGACTTCCTGCGCACCCTGGGCGGGCTTGAGGAGGACATGGGCGACACCACGATCATGTTGCGCGCGCTGAAGCACGACGTGGAGCAGTCTCACGCGTGGTTCAGCGGCGCGCTGGCGAGCGGCGGCGAACGCCGGCTGGCGGCGCCGGTGCTGTGCGTGATCGGTGAACGGGACCGCACCACCGAGCTCTACCAGGAGCGTTACCGCGAGTGGGGCGCGTTCGCCGAACGGGTGGCGCTCGCCACGATCCCCCGTGCGGGTCACTACTTCCTCAAGCACCAGGCCACGCGGCTGGCCGAGCTGATCGACGCCCATCTGGGCGACTGGGCGGCGGGCCGGGTGCCGGAGCCGGTCGCCGACGTGGAGGTGGTCGGTGAGGCCGCCCGCCGCGACCTGCGCCGCTTCTACACCGTCGCGGCCGGGCAGACGATGTCGCTGCTGGGCAGCGCGCTGACCGCGTTCGCCCTCGGTGTGTGGGCCTACCAGAAGAGCGGGCGGGTGTCGGACTACGCGCTGGTCTCGATGCTGGCCACCCTGCCGTCGCTGCTCGCCTCGCCCGTCGGCGGCACCGTCGCCGACCGGGTGGACCGCCGGCTGGTCATGTTGGCCTGCGACGCCGTGTCGGCCGTGGCGACCGCCGCGCTGGTGGTGCTGCTGGCGGTGGGGCGGCTGGAGATCTGGCAGGTGGGCGTCGTGTCCGGCCTGCTGTCGCTGGTGACGGCCTTCCACCGGCCCGCGTACCTCGCGGCGGTGGCACAGCTCGTACCCAAGCCGTACCTCATGCAGGCCAACGCCGTGGCCAATCTCGGCACCGGCCTCGGCATGCTGATCGCGCCGATCGCCGGGGCGGCGCTGATCACGATGATCGGGCTGCACGGCGTGGTGGCGGTGGACGTCGTCACGTTCGTCTTCGGCCTGTCCACGCTGCTGATGGTGCGCTTCCCCGACCGGATGTTCCACCGCCTGGAGGAGGGCTTCGGGAAGGCCCTGGCCGGCGGCTGGCGCTTCCTCCTGCGGCGGCGCCCACTGATGATCATGATCGGGTTCTTCATGGTGGAGAACTACCTCGGCATGCTGGCCCTGGCCGTGACCGTGCCGGCCGTGCTGTCCTTCGGCGACGCGGCGGCCGTCGGTACGGTCACCGCGGCGCAGGGCCTCGGAGCGGTGCTCGGCGCGCTGGTCATGATGCTCTGGGGAGGCACCGAACGGCGGGCGATCGGCATGGTCGGTTTCGTCAGCGGCTTCGGACTCGGCATCACGCTGATCGGGCTGCGCCCGTCGGTCGTCCTCGCCGCCGTGGGCGGCCTGCTGTCGTGGCTGTTCCTCAGCATGCTCAACGCCCACTGGCTGTCGATGATCCAGCGCAAGGTGGGCCTGGAGCTGCAGGGCAGGGTGCTGGCGACCAACCAGATGATGGCGGTGTCCATGACGCCGCTGGCCTTCCTCACCGCGCCGCCGCTGGCCGCCCTGTTCGGCCCGCTGCTGGACCCGGGCGGGGCGCTGGACGGCACGGTCCTCGGCGACATCGTGGGGGTCGGTCCCGGTCGCGGCGTAGGACTGCTGCTCGCGGTCACCGGCCTGCTGCTGGTGGTGTGGGGCGCCCTCGGGCTGTGGTTCCGGCCGCTGCGGCGGATGGAGGACGACCTGCCGGACGCGCTGGTGGGCGCCGAGATCGCCGACGACCTCGACAGCCTGCAGGAGGAGGCCGACAAGGAGCTGACCCGCACCCACGCCTGACAGGCCGGCCGAGCCGGGGGCCGCTCGCACGACCCCCGCCACGCCGGATACCTGACGACCGACCGCCTACTCGGCGTGGTCCTGCCCAAGCTGGGGGGAGGACCCCGCCGCCGGGACGCCGAGGGCGGACAGGAACGCCGCGGCGGCAGGGGACAGCGGGAAGCGGCTCCAGACGAGGTACTCCATGCGGGCGGGAGCGTCGCCGAGCCGGAGGACGCGCAGGTCGGGGAGTTCGGACACGAAGGCGGCGGGCAGCATCCCGATGCCGAGGCCCTGGCGGATCAGGCGGGCCATGAAGTCCACGGTCGTCACCTCGAAGGCGACGTCGCGCCGGGCTCCGGCCGCCGCGAACGCCTCGTCCGACTGGGCCCGCGCGGCGCTGCCCGGAGGGAAGTCGACGAACGGTTCGTCCGAAAGCTCGTGCAGGTTCGCGTGGTCCTTGGCCGCCAGCGGGTGATCGGGCGCCACCACGGCGACGAGGTCGCCGCGCGCCAGTTCGCGGCCGCGGACGCCCTTGGGGCGTGCGTCCAGGGGAAGTCCCAGGAAGGCGGCGTCCAGGGTGCCCTGCCGCACCCGTTCGATCAGCTCCTCGCTCGCGCCCGAGCGGAGGCTGATCCGTACCTGCCGGTGCCGCAGGTGGAACCGTTTCAGCGCGGCCGGCAGGTCGACCGCCGCGACGGTCGGGATGGCGCCGATGGCGAGCCGGCCGCGGATCTCGCCGACGGCGGCCGCCACCTCGGCCTGGGCGCGTTCGGCGGCGTCGAGAGCCTGGCGGGCCGCGGGGAGGAACGCCTCGCCGGCGGAGGTCAGCCGGACGCGGCGGCTGGTGCGGTCGAACAGCTTGGCGCCCAGCTCACGTTCCAGACGCGCGATCTGGTGGCTCAGCGCGGACTGGACGACCAGGCACTGCTCGGCGGCCCGGGTGAAGTTGCTCGTCTCCGCGACGGCGACGACGTAGCGCATTTGCTGAAGCTCCATGGATCAATCGTGTTACACGATCGATGTCGATGACAAACATGCGTTGGACTCATTGATCCGGTGTCCCCGAGGCTGGGGGCATGACGGGGATGAGACCTCACACGGACGGCCGCCTGTCGCGCGGGCTGCTCCTGCTCATGTCGGTGGCGACCGGCTCGGCCGTCGCGGGCAACTACTTCGCGCAGCCGCTGCTCGACTTGGTCGGCCGGGAACTGGGGATCGGGCCATCGACGGCGGCGCTGCTGGTGACGGCCGCACAGGCCGGGTACGCGCTGGGGCTGATCCTGCTGGTGCCGCTCGGCGACCTGATGGAACGGCGGCGGCTCGCCGTGTCGCTCTACGCGGCGACCGCGGTGTTCCTGCTGGTGTCGGCCACCGCCCCCAACGGCACGGTGCTCTTGACCGGTACGGCCCTGACCGCGCTGACCTCGGTGGGAGCACAGGTCGTGGTGCCGTTCGCGGCGACGCTGGCGGACCCGGCCGAGCGCGGCCGGGTGGTCGGCACGGTGATGACCGGGCTGATGCTCGGCCTGTTGCTGGCCCGTACCGCCTCCGGAGCCCTGTCCGAGCTGGGCGGGTGGCGGACGGTCTACTGGGCGAACGCGGTCCTGATGGCGCTGATGGCGGTGCTGCTGCGCACCTTCCTGCCCCGGCTCGGCGGAGACGGCGGACGCCGGTCCTACCCTGACCTGCTGCGCTCGACGGTCGCGATGTTCCGGTACGAACCGTTGCTGCGGTGGCGGGCCGGTATCACCGCCTCCAGCTTCGCCTCGTTCAGCGCGCTGTGGACGGCGCTGACCTTCCTGCTGGTGCGGCCGCCGTACGGCTGGTCGGAGTCGGCCATCGGCCTGTTCGGGCTGGTCGGCGCCGTGGGCGCGCTGACCGCCACGGTGGCGGGACGGCTGGCCGACCGCGGCCACGTCCAGCGTGTGACCGGCACCGGGGCGGTCCTGCTGGTGGCGTCCTGGCCGGCGATCGCCGCAGGGGCACGCTCGCTGGTCTGGCTGCTCGCCGGTGTGATCGTGCTGGACCTGGCGCATCAGGCGGTGCTCAACAGCAGCCAGAACGTCCTCTACGCGCTGCGGCCCGAGGCCCGCAACCGGATCAACTCCGCCTTCATGACCTCCCTTTTCGTCGGCGGCGCGGTGGGGTCCGCGCTGGCTTCCGTGGTCTGGGCGCACACCGGCTGGACCGGCGTGTGCGTCCTCGGCGGCGCCTTCGCGGCCGGGACCGTCGTGCTCTGGGTCCTGGAGCGCGTCACCACCGGCCGGGCGGCAGGCGAACCCCCGGCGACCTCGGTCCACCACGCCCCTGACACGACACCGATCGCCTCGGCCAACCGACACCTCTGAAGGAGAACGAGCGTGCGACGCACCGTACTGATCACCGGAGCCACCGGAACCGTGTCCACCGCACTGATCGAAGCGCTGGCAGGGGCCGATGTGGACCTTCGTGCTCTCGTCCGTGAAGAGTCCGGAGCGGACGGCCCGCGCGTGCAGGGCGCCGAGGTCGTCGTCGGCGACCTCGACGACGCCCGCTCGCTGCCGCCCGCCTTCGAGGGCGTGCAGGACGTGTGGCTGCTCACCCCGAACGGCCCGCGCGCACCGGAGCACAACATGAACATCCTGTGGGCCGCACGCCAGGCCGGCGCGGAGCGCGTCGTGCGGTTGTCCGTCGTCGGCGCGGCACACGACGCCCCCACCCGCAGCGGCAGGCTGCACGCGCTGTCCGACCGGGAGACCGAACGGTGCGGCATGCGCTGGACCATCCTGCGTCCCCACTGGTTCATGCAGAACCTGCTGAACGAGGCGGGCGACATCTCCACCGGCGGCACGTTCTCGCTGAACATGGCCACGGCGCGGATCGGCATGATCGACGCACGTGACATCGCCGAGTGCGCCGCCCGCGTGCTCCTCGACGACCCCGACCGCCACCACGGCCGGACGTACACCCTCACCGGCCCGCGCTCGCTGACGTTCGACGACGTCGCCGACCGGCTGAGCCTCGCTCTCGGCAGGCCCATCACCTACCTGCCGGTCGGAGACGACGTCAAGCGCAAGGCACTGCTCGGCCACGGCGTTCCGCGATGGATCGTCGACATGCTCGAGGAGTACGCGCGGGCGTACGCCTCCGGCTGGGGGGACTTCACCACCGGCACGGTCGCCGACCTCCTCGGCCGTCCGCCCCGCGACGTCGCCGACTTCGCCCGCGACCACGCGGCGGCGTTCACCCCGGCCGACGGGGACTGACCCCGCCGGTCTTCTTCCGCACGCCGCCGCCGGCGGCACTCGGCAAGACCCGCACAGAGCTGGAAAGGGCATCGGACGATGCGAATGATCAGGGGCCTTGGTACGGCTCTCGCCGCACTCACACTGGCCGTCAGCATGGACGGCACCGCCGGGGCGACATCGGACCAGCGGGCCGGGAGATTCCCGACGACGATCTCGTTGCCCGACGGCTTCCGGCCCGAGGGCATCGCCATCGGGCCCGGCGGGTCCGCCTTCATCAGTTCCATGGCCGACGGTTCCATCTACCGCGCGGACCTCCGCACCGGACGCGGCGCGATCTTCAGCCGCGGGCCCGGCACACCGTCCCTCGGCATGAAGATCGACTCACGTGGCCGGCTGTTCGTGGCGGGCGGCACGGGCGGTGACGCACGCGTCGTCGACACCCGCACCGGCCGGGTGCTGGCCTCCTACCGGCTGGCCACCGGCCCGGCGTTCGTCAACGACGTCATCCTCACCCGCGGCGCCGCCTGGTTCACCGACTCCACCAACCCGGTGCTCTACAAGCTGCCGCTGCGCGGCGGACGGCTGCCCGCCGCCGCGCGGCGGATCCCGCTCACGGGGGACCTGGTGTACCACGCGGGTTTCAACGCCAACGGCATCACGCCGACTCCGGACGGCCGGGGCCTGATCGTCGTGCAGTCGAACACCGGCACCCTGTTCCGCGTCACCTGGTCCGGCAGGACCCGCCGGGTGAACCTGCACGGCGAGTCGCTGCGGGAAGGCGACGGCCTGTTGCTGCGCGGCCGGACGTTGTTCGCGGTGCAGAACCGGCTCGACGCCGTGGCCGTCCTGCGGCTGAACGCGGCGGGGACCGACGGCCGTGTCGTACGGCGGGTGAGCAGCCCCCGGTTCGACGTACCGGCGACCGTGGCCGCCTTCAGGTCCCGCCTGTACCTCCCCAACGCCCGCTTCACCACCGAGCAGACCCCGGACACGCCGTACACGACCGTCGCCATCTCCCGCCCCTGAACGGCACTGCGGCCCGTCCCATGGCTTGCGAGTTATCTCGTCTAAGGTTGATATCGCTTCGATGCTATGAACCTGGAGGCGTGATGGAGCTGAACTCGCTCAGGCAGTTCCTGGTGGTGGCGCGGCTGGAACACCTCAGTGGCGCGGCCGAGGAGCTTCGCGTCGCCCAGCCGTCGCTGAGCCGTACCATCGCCCGCCTGGAGAGCGAGCTGGGGACGCCGCTGTTCGACCGGAGCGGCCGGCTCCGGCTGAACGACACGGGCAGGATCTTCCGCGATCACGTCGAGCGCGCACTGGGCGAACTCGACGCGGGGCGGCGAGCCGTCGAAGAGGCCGCCGGCAACGGGGTGGGCAGCGTGCGCCTGGCGTCGGAGACCTTCCTCACGCTCACCGGGCCGCTGGCGGCCTACAAGCGCGCCCACCCCGCCGTCGAGGTCGAGCTCCGCTGGGCGCCGGCCGAGGACATGGCCCGCCGGCTGCGCTCTCAAGACGTCGATCTGTGCGTCGCCTCGCAGCCGATCCCCGCGGAGGGCCTGGAGTCGGTGGAGCTGCTCGACGAGGCGGTGGGGCTGGCCACGCCGCTCGGCCATCCGCTGGCGGGCCGCACCTCGGTGAGCGTCGAGGAGCTCGCCGATCAGCCCTTCGTCAGCGCCGGCAGAGGGCACTGGCAGCGGCGGCTCCTGGACCGGCTCTTCGCCGCACGCGGCCTCACCCCGAAGATCGTCTGCGAGGTCGATGAGCTCAGCGCCATCGCGGCCCTGATCAGCTCGGGGCTCGGCGTCGGTCTCGTCCCCGCCTTCGCCCGGAACAGCGCCACGCGGGTCCCCGCCGCCTGGGTGCCCGTCGACAGCCCTGACTGCCGGCGAGTGGTCACTCTCTACTGGGGGACCGGCAGCCACCTGTCCACCGCCGCCCGCCTGATGCGCACCACGATCGCCAACTGGAACTGGATCACCGGCGAACCACAGGAGAAGCGCTGAGGTCCGGCACGGGTGTGCCGGGGTCGGCGAGTCGTCCCGGGTCGGCGGGGTAGGCGGTGGCGATGAGGGTGCGCAGGTGTTCGGCGGCACCCGGGTTGTCGATGGTCAGGGCGGCCACGGGGATGCCGCGGTGGAGCCAGAAGGCGGTGAATCCGGGCGTGCCGGGTTCGCCACGGGTGACGATGCGGTCCCAGGTGGTGGGGAGCCCCAGGTATTCGAGGGTGGAGCCGTACTGGGTGGAGAAGAAGTACGGGACGTGGTCGATGGTCGTGGGCTTGCCGACAAGGGAGGCCGCGGCGGCGGTGCCGTGGGTGACGGCGTTGTCCCAGTGCTCGATCCGTACGGGGTTCAGGTAGCGCGGGTGCTGGTGGCGGGCGACGTCACCGGCGGCGACGGCGGCCGGGTGCGAGGTGCGCAGGTGCTCATCGGTGAGGACGCCGCCGTCGACGCGCAGCCCGGCCGTCCGGGCGAGTTCGGTGTTGGGGGTGGCGCCGACGGCGACGATGACGAGGTCGGCGGGGATCGTCCGTCCGGTGATGGTCTGGATGGCTTCGACCGAGTGTGTTCCGAGGATGGCCTCGACGCCGTCGCCGAGGAGCAGGTTCACACCGTGGTCGTGGTGGCGGCGGGCGATGAGGTCGCCGATCTGGTCGCCCAGCACGTGGTAGAGCGGCGTGGGCAGCGGGTCGATGACGGTGGTGTGGTTGCCGAGGGTACGGCTGGCGGCCGCGAGTTCGGAGCCGAGCCAGCCGGCGCCGATGACGACGACGTCGGTGGCCGTGCGCAGGGCCGTGGCCAGGTGTTCGCCGTCGTCGCGGTCGCGCAGGTAGCGGGCGCCGTCGAGGTCGGCGCCCGGCACCTGGAGGCGGCGCGGGCGGGCGCCGGTGGCGATCAGCACCTGGGTGAAGGGGAACTCGGCGCCGCCGGCCAGCCGTACCCGCCGGGCGTCCAGGTCGAGGGCGATGGCGGGCGATCCGAGTGCGAGGGTGACGTCCTGGTCGGCGTAGAACCGCGGCTCCAGGACGTCGAGTTCGCCGGCCTCGGTGGTGCCCAGGAGGTAGCCCTTGGACAGGGCGGGGCGCTGGTACGGCAGGTGGGGTTCGTCACCGACGAGGGTGATGGGCCCGTCGTAGCCATGGTCCAGGCGCAGGGCCTCGGCGGCCTTCGCTCCGGCGAGACTCGCTCCGATGACGACGATGCCGGGATCGGCGCTCATGGCGATCCTCCTAAGCTCGGGGATCAGGGCTCGAGGTCGACGACTCCCTTGCCGCTGGCGACGTCGAGCGGCACCGAGACCTGGTCGTGCGCGATCGACCACGTGCCGTCGATCTTCTGGAGGCAGTACGTGACCCTGGCCCACATACCGCTCGTCGCCGTCCCGTTCTTCAGCGTGCCGCTGAGACGCGCGAAGGCGTGCCCGAACGCCATGTCATCTCCCACGGTGAGCGTCAGGTCGCGAACCTCGTACCTCACGCGGTCGAAGAACGTGAACACCGGCGCCCAGTTCGCGAGCTTCGCCTCGACCCCCACATGCTGGAGGGGCGGCTCGATGTCGAAGGACACGATGTCCGTCGCGTAAAGGCGCCTCAGACCTTCGAGATCCTTGCCCTGGACCCCCTCGACGATCTTGTCGACCAGCTGCCGGATCTCGGCTTCATCTACCTCGCGCTGCGTGGACATCGCCATCCCGCCCCTTCCGTTCGCGGTGCAATCCTGGCTTCTCGCACCTCCGAAACTATGGCTCAGGAGCTATCTTGTCCAAGATAAATATTGCTATGGCGTTATGCTCTCGATGGCATGACATAGTGCGCGAGCGGTTCCTGCTGGGCGGGCCGCGAGGCGTCTCGCGCCACCGACCTCAGCGGCGTTCCTCCGGCTGTTCGGATCTTTCCTTCACGCATATCAGCGTCTGCTGGCCTGTCGCGACGAGCGACCTGCGCCCGTCCTGAACACCGAACACTTCCAGCCCGCAGAGCGTCCACCCGGCCGCAGCCAGTGCGCGACGCGCCGCACCAGCCCCGGGTAGTCGGCCACGTAATGCAGGACGAGGCTGCTGACGGCCCAGCGGGTCGCCCAGCGCCAACGGCGTCTCCACATTGACCCACGCACCGGGCCGGAGCCGATCGAGCGTCGATCTGCGGCGGGTCTCGCCCGTAAGTCTGGCTTGCAGCACGCCCGTCTCGTGCTCGAGTTGGGCGACCATCAGCCTGACGCCGTTCAGGCAGACCGAACCTGGCGCGCTCGCGGCGACCTTGGGCGTTCTGACCGCGATACCAGTCTGGTCGACGGCCACCACCATGCCGACTTCATGGATGTGCCCGGTGAACATCCGACACCACCTCTCACAGCGGGAGGACGGTCCTCACCGCATGAAGAATCAGGGGCCGCAAGCAGGGCCCGAGAGGTGGCGGGGGCTCACCGCGTGGCCCGGAATCACACCGAGTCGTCCCGCCGCGATCAGCGGGACCGGCGGGCTGTCACCGCCGCACCTTGGAATCGCACCGACCCACCTGTACCACCCATCAGCCGCCAAGATCAACCACGATCGGCGCACTGGATTCATGTGAGGTCGATCGTCTGGTGGGCTCGCCCCGGACGTCGAGGCGGCAGAGCTCTTCGAGGCCGTGGCGCGGGCCACCGACCGCCCGTTCGGGCAGGCCCGCGCCGAACTCCTCCACGGCGAGTGGCTACGCCGCGTCCAGCGCAAGAAGCACGAGGCCCGCGCCCCCCTGCGCCGGGCGGTGGACCTGTTCGAGCAGCTCGGCGCGTCTCTGTGGGCCGGCCGAGCCCGCGCCGAACTGCGCGCCGCGGGCGAACGCGCCGTCCCCGCCACCGCTGCCTCGGCCCTGGCCGCCCAGCTCACCGCCCAAGAGACGCAGGTGGTCCGGCTGGCGGCGGCTGGAGCGACGAACAAGGAGATCGCCGCCCAGCTGTTCCTGAGCCCCAAGGCCGTCGGCCATCACCTGTACCGCGCCTTCCCCAAACTCGGTGTCACCAGCCGTACCGAACTCGCTCGCCTCGACCTGGGAGCATGATGTCCGCCCGAGGGCCTTCGGTGCGCGCCGGCGAGCGCTGCGGGTTCGTCCGTTGTGTCCACGTGATGCGAGGGCGGCCGATGATCTGCCGCCTGACCTGGGCGAACAGCAGGGCTTGACATTGACGCAGCGTCAGGGTCGCACCATCGAGGCATGACTACTTCACCCAACCCCCCCGTGGGCCGCCACTACGAAGTCCAGGGTCGCCGTCTCTTCCTCCACCGGTCGGGCAGCGGCGGTCCCGCCGTGGTGTTCCTGCCCGGAGCCAGCGCCGTCGGACTCGACTATCTGAATCTGCACGAGCGCGTCGCCGAGTTCACCACCTCCGTCCTCTACGATCGCGCGGGCACCGGCTGGAGCGACCCGGCCGAGCTGCCGCGCACCGCCGCCGAGGTCGCCACCGAGCTGCGCGAGCTGCTGCGGGCCGCGGGCGTGCCCGCCCCGTACGTGCTCGTGCCGCACTCGCTCGGCGGTGCATACGCCCGGCGCTTCATCCAGCTGTTCCCCGAGGAGGTGGCGGGAGTGGTGTATCTCGACGCCTTCTACGAGGAATGGGACATCCACATGATCGGGGCGAAGACGCATCTCAAGCCGCAACCAGTGCCGGGCGACCTGATGCTCCGCCTCGTCGCCTTCCTCTCACGTGGCCTGTACAAGAAGATGTTCGCCACGTGGCCGGGAGAGATCAGGCAGGCGCTCCTGGCCAAGCACACCAGCGTCGAGTCGCAGCGAGCGGGCGCGGAGGAGCGCAGCAACATGCCCGAGCTTCGCGACGAGCTCAAGGCGGCGGGCCAGGTTCCGGACAAGCCGCTGATCGCACTCGCCGCGCTCGGCATCGACACCAGCCTGAAGTTCCTCATGTCCAAGCAGGCGCTGCGCGAGATGACCGAGGGCAAGACCCGTCTCTACCAGGCTCTCGGCGCTTCGGTGCAGGACGGCCAAACGCGCGTTTTGCCTGATGCGCGCCACAGTACGATTCACATCGATGCTCCGGACGCCGTCTTGCGGGCCATCGACGACCTGTGGCGGCGCGTGTCGTGAAAGGGGTGCCGATGCTCACGATCGGCCAGCTCGCCGCGCATGCGGGCGTGACGGTCCGCGCCGTCCGCCACTACCATGAGCGCGGCCTACTGGCCGAGCCTGAGCGCGACGGCTCTGGCTACCGGCGCTACACCGCCCAGGCCGTGGTGGACCTGATCCGGATCAAGACCCTGGCCGACGCCGGGGTGCCCCTGGCCCGCATCGACGAGTTGCTCAGCGCGGAGCCCGAGGAGTTCGCCAAGGCCGTCGCCGACATCGACAAGGCGCTGGCGAAGAAGGCGCGCGAGCTCAACCGGCACCGCCGGCGCATCGCCGACCTGACAGCGGGCGACCGGCTGTTCGTATCGGACGAGGTGGCCCAGATCCTCGACCGGCAACGCGCCCTGGGCTTCAGCGAACAGATGATACGCGTCGAACGTGACGTATGGATCATCGTCGCGGCCCTGTCCCCGGAGTCGATCCCCGAATTCGTCGCCGCGAAGAACGCCGCTCTCGACGACCCCGAGTTCCTCCGGATCTACCGAGCCCTGGACGAGGCCATCGACTGGGATCCCGGCGATCCTCGCCTGCCCGCGCTCGCGGCCGATGTGGCGGCCTGGGACCCAGGCAGGTCTCAGGGCGACGTCGTCGCCGCCGAAACGGTGAGCTTGATGTTCTCCCGCTCCATGGCGTCCTCCCCGGCCTGGCGACGCATCCTCCAACTGTCGGCTTCCACCCCGCCCTCGCTCCAAGGCTCACCCTAGAGTTCCTGACGGAGCCGTGATCACCCGACGAGCTCTGCCGCCAACGGCTCGGGGCTGCTGGCGCTTGGTCCTGTCGCGGCGGTGAGGCGAATGTTGCATATGGAGCCGTGTGCTCAAACAGCGCCATGAGCTTGCACCTCTTTGGCCATTAGAACAGGCCCTCTGGCGCACCCGGCCGCCTGCCCGTCAGGTAGTGGCGCGGCAAGTCCGCCGTGCTTCAGTGTGAACACGAGGCGCATAGTGTGTGGTGATGATGCTCCGCAGCACCCGGTCCTCTCCTGCCGAACTGGACAGAGGTGACAAACGGACATGAAACTCTGTGCTGAGGGTGGGAAAGGAAACATCCTTGCGTCGCAGCAAGCAGGCGTGGGATCCGGAGATCCCCGATCCTCACGTTCGCGCGCCTACTCCGCGGCTAAAGGGAATCGTGTCCCGGGCCAGAGACGATGCACCATGGCCAACGACCTACATATGCCTATCGCAGATCTCTACGCCACGAATCATCACGTTGTAGCAGCACTGTTCCAGTGGCTTCCTGCGGCAGCCGATCCCCTGTGACAAGGATGTCAGCCGCCTGACGGCGGACGGTGGTGGGCAGCCAAGAGACACGGCGTTCGGCGACGAGCGGATCGACCCGTTTCGGGGCTGGCCCTCGGACGTTTTGCCGGACAAGAAGCCGGTAAAGGTTGGCGGCGGGACGGACCGGCGGGAGTCCCAACGCTGCAGCGGACACGTTGGCCCGCTGCGGGATGGTCAGCCCGGCATCGTCAAGATCGCCGTAGTAGGCGATGTCCGTCACGCCGACCAGCCTCCTGATACGGGCGACGGACGCCTCGAAGGCGTGGCCGCCGCCGAATGCCACGTACCCAATTTGCCCGCCGTTGCCAGCCAGTAGTGCTCTGATGGTTTCGAAGGTGTCGCTGTTCTCGATCACTAGGACGATGCCGCCGTCGCCGACGCGTTCGTAGGCCAGTGGCGCGGGGATCCGCTCTGCGAACAGTGTGGCCAGGGTGAGGCGGCCGGGCGCGAACAAGGTGGTGGTCGCGAGCGCGTCAAGGCGCTTCTCATCACCGAAGATCTCTAAGGAGCGTTCGCGCATGGGTACGACAGTCCGCCGGATGTCATCCCTGTCGGTGTCGCGCAGCCATCGATTGATCGTCTTGAGGATCTCGATCTGCGTAGCAGTCAGTTGGTCTGCCCCCGCCCAGGACAGCTCGCGACGCCAAACGACAGGCGCCGTTGCGCGCATAGATCGGGTCTCCGGCTTCGGCGGCAGGGGCAGACGGAGCCAGCGGGGCAGCGGTGGCTGTGCGTTGTCCCACCCGGCACGACCGCGTGGCAGCTCTACCAGGTGATGGTCGGCGAGTTCATCGAGGAGCGCGGATAGAACGGGGCGGCCTTGCGACGTCCCGGCTGTCCCCGGGCATGCCTGGACGAAAGCCGCGAGGATCGCGGCCTGCTCGACGCGGCGTTCCGCCGCCGAGTTCAGGATCGCTGATAGGCATGCCGCCGATTCCGACAGCGGTAGTCGGTCGGCCTCCTCGTCACCGCGGCTGTCGCTCACCGGTCGTCATCCATCTCGTCGTAGCTTTCCTGCTGCACCTTTGCGCTGGCATCGGGCATGGCATCAAGCTCGCGCGGCTTCACCAGCAACCGCGCGGCAAAGACTCGGCCGGTAACACCGTCCTCGTCCGGCACTGTCTCGCCGAGGACGCGATCGGTGATGTGCAGATGCCGTATCCCGGTGCGCTGATCGGCATCGTTTCGCAGCCGGATGCACAGCGGGAACGTGGCCAGCACCCGGTCTTCCATGTTCCCGGTGGTGTAGATCAGCTGGACGCCGAGCGCGGCGGCCATGTTCATCTGCAGGCTCAGCAGGTAGTCGGCGCTGGCCTTGCCGATCGGGTTGTCCAGGATCAGCATCCCACCCAAGCGGGTGCTGCTGCGGGCTCCGGTCCGTGTGCTGCTGCGCAGTGCGGCCAGTGTGCAGTACAGCATGATCGCGCCAGTGAGCTCCTGGCCGCCGGAGAACACTTTGCTCATTTCACTGATGGACGCGTATTCGGCGCGGCCTGCGGAGTCCGGTTTGAGGATCTCCACCTTGAAGTCACGCGGTACCGCAGCCCCCACACAGCGCAGCACGAGGTCCCGGCCGGGCAGGTTCGGCTGAGTGCGAGCATGCTCGTCCAGCACCTCGGCGATCCGCACTGCCAAGACCTGCGACTCCGGCTTGGCGAAGCCAATTTTCAAGATCCTACGACCGGCCCACACCCCCGCCCCTTCGGGGAGCCGGGAAAGGCGCTCGGCCTTCTCCAGGAGGGCCAGTGCCTCGCCGGCGTGGTGCTTAAGCTGGTCGATCAGGAGTTTCCGGTGACGCTCAGAGCTCTCCAGGTCGGTGGTCAGGCTCGCGGCCCGCCCTGTCAGCTGGACCGCCCACTGGTCGGCACGCTTGATCAGCGACGCTTTGTCGATCTCGGTGAGCTGCTTGTAAATCGGCGCCTTGAGCTTGCCGAACCGGTTCTGGTTGGCCATTTCGCGGAAGGTGATGACGGCCTCCTCCACGGCCTGGTTCGCTTCGTGCAGTTGGTCGGACGCCTTGCCGTGCGCCTCAGTCGCCTTATCGGCAGCCTGCTGCGCTTCGTCGGCGGTTCCGGCGAATGGTCCGGAATCGGACGGAAGCTCCAGCTTGCGGACTGCGGAGGCAAGGCCGCGGTGGACGACCGTCATGTCCCGGGCCGCAGCTTCGGCGTTGTGGAGCTTGCGCTCGGCAGTCTGTTTCGACTCAGAAGCTGCCTTGAGAAGGGCCTCAGCGTCGGTCAGCGCGGCGATTGCCCGTTCGGTGAGCATCACGCCTTCGGAGGGGTTCGATGGCGTCCAGTCGGCATCCAGGCTGGTCCACGGCATCCCGTTTCGCTGGGTGGCTGAGGATGCTTCCGCTTTCAGGCGGCCGATCCGCTCAGTCAGTCTGCCGTGCTCGACCTCCAGTGTCTTCACGGCGCGGTCAAGTCGGCGCTTCGTGGCCTCGAGGGACTCGGAGCTTCCAGCCTCCGGGGAGGTTACTAGCGCCTTGGCCCGGGCCACGATGTCGGCCGGTTCGTCGAGTAGTTCCGCGTCGAGATCCGACGCTTCCTTCTGCGCGTCATTGACGCGCCGCCGTAGGTCCTCGCCGACTTCTACGGCGCGGAAGCCATCTGCGGCTTCCTCATAGGAAATCTCCAGCGCGGCCACGTCGGCTTCATCCGCGTCGAGGCTGAGCGGCTGATTCCCATAGATGACCTTCTTGAGTCGCTCGGCGTACGAGGCGGCGTCACGGCGGAGCGACTCGGCTTGCACCGCGTATTCGGTGGCTTGGTTGCGCAGCCGCTCGGCTTCTTCTCGGAGCTCTTGGGCTACCGCGCGATGCCCTTCTGCTTCCGCTTCGAGCTTGCCGATCTCGAGACGATTCTTGTCGGCCTCGGCGACGTCTACCGCGAGCCGACCGAAGGACTCCGCGATGCGCATATCGGCAGCGGCGGCCTCTTCGGCATCCGCGACCACAATGGCATGCTCGTCGAGGGCATCAACGGCCTGCGTGTGCGCGTCGCGGGTGGTATCGAGTACGGACTTGGCCTCGGCCGCGGCGGCCGAGGCCGTTTCCGCCACAGAGCGCAGCTGCTCGGCGTTGCCTGCCGGGTGCTCGACAAGCCAGTTGTCGAGCTGATAGCCCAGTTGGAAGGCCGCTGTCCGGCGTTCGGCGAGTTCGCGAAGAGCATGGCTGCGGCCTTCGATGCGTTCCTCGGCTTGTTCCCGCAGCTCGGCAGCAGCCTTCGGATCGTGCAGGGCGGGCGTCGGCTCCACGACGAACCCGATCCCCGATTCTTCGGGGTCTCCCTCCAGCGACTCGGCGGTGGCGACGAGCACCGCTGCCGATGGCAGCAGACGCGCCTCAGCCAGTACCGCCCGCGCCTTCTCCAAGGCGATCTGGTCGGCCACTACGATCCCGTCGACCAGCGCGGGGTGGGCCTGGATGGCCTCGGCGTGGAGGCGGGGGTTCACCAGCTGTTCCAGTGCCCGCCAGCCTGCGGTCGCTGTGACCTCGTGGTCTGCCAGCAGCTCCAACAGGTCCTCAAGCGCCTGGCGCGGCGGCATGAGCGCTTCATCCTCGACGGCGAGTGCTTCGATCAGTCGCTGATCCGCCCGGTTGTCGGAGGTCAGCGCGTCCAGTCGGTCCTCAGCTGATCCCTGCGCTGCGGTGGCCAGGTCGCGCAGCGCGGGTGCGTTCGCCTCCAACCACAGGGCTGGGTCGCTGCCAGGGACTTCCTCGTCGCGGTCGAGTTCGGCGAGTTCGCGCAACAGTGTCCCTGCGGCAAGCGTTCGTGCGGCGGCTTCCATGTCCTCGACCGCCCGTATCGCAGCCTCGGCTGCCTGCCGGGCCTTCACCTCGGGTTCGATCAACTGGTTCGCGGCCTCATGGAGTCGGCGGACCTCCAGCTTGAGTTGTTTGTCGGCCTCACGTTCTCGCGTTGCCTTGATCTTGCTTTCCTCGGCCTTATTGCGCAATCGCGCGTCGGCTTCGAAGACGGATTCGCCTTCCTCAATGAGGTCTTGTTCCCGCGCCACCTCCACGCGGTAGTCCACGTCCTCGACCTGCTTGGCCAGCAGCTCGGCACGGACGGTTTTCGAGGTGGCTTGCCGTTCATCCTCCCCAGCACGGCGTTCGACCTCGGCCGCATTCGACTTGTCCTTCGCGCTGTTGCGGGCGAGATCGTCTGCCTGTGTTGTGCAACGCTGCTCAGCACTGTGAAGGGCGCCGGCGAATCGAGCCCCTGCCTGATCGCGACGTAGCCGGGCAGCTCCCGCAGCTTGTTCGGCGGCATCCAGCAATTCGCTGGCGACCTGGTACTTCTCGTGCGCGGCGGCGGCTTTCAGCAGCTTGGGGACGAGCGTCCAGGCGGCCAGCTCCAGGCGTCCTCTGACAAGCTGCTTCTCGATCTTCTTGGCGTCGGCACGCGCTTCGTCGTAGCGAAGGACCAGAGTTCTGCGCCGTATTTCCTTGTGGACCAGGTCTGCCTCATCGCGAATCTGTTGCCGTCCTGCAGCGTTCGTCTTCGTGGTCTCCAGGTCCTCGCGGTGCGTGCGCAGCACGTCCTCCGAACGCTGGACAGATTCCTGCACCTCAGCCGCAAGCTGCGCCAAGGTTGCCACGGTTGTTTGGGCGGCCTTGGCCGCCGCAACCTGTTCGGTGTGCCGGGAGGCGAGGCGCTGGGCGGCTGCCGCCGTGGCGGTGGAGAAGTCGCGGTCAAGCAGTAGTTGTTCGCGTCGCCCGATGTTCTTGGCGTAGGCGCCGAAGGCGTTGCCCAGCTCGGTGAAGTTCTCGGCGTCCAGGGTCTTACTGAGCAACCACTCGACGAACTGCCGACCGGTGGTGGTCTTGAACGCCTCGGCCGCGTCGCCCTCGTCGACGTTCATCGCTTGCTGGACCGCGAACAGGTCCGGCTCCAGGCCGAGTCGGCGTAGGTGGTTCTCCCACTCGCCTTGCCGTTTCTCGATCTCCACGTGCAGCGACTTGTCGGCAGCGTCCAGTCGCTTGAGCGCGTCGTGGAAGGCGTTCATCGGCAGCCGCCGACGGCCCTCGGCGAACGGCAGCGTGGCCAGGGTCGTGACCCCGTTGGGGTTAAGGGAGTAGAACAGCCGGTCGATCTTGCCTTCCGCCGCGGGGGACAGTACGTGGCCGGTCACCAGCGTTTCACCGGTGCGGACATTGACCCATTCCAAGGCCACATGTGATGGGGCCGCCGCGGAGACCACATATGCGCGCAACGCTTCACGGCCTTTGCGGGACTGTCGGTCAGGAAGCACCGTGGACAGCAGCATCCGAATGAACACGGACTTTCCGCCGCCATTCTCCAACACCAGTAGCGTCGCCAGAGCCGGACGCCGGAACAACTGGCCGGCCGACGGGATCAGGGTGCTGGCCGGGATACGCGGGCCTCCATCGGACAAGTCAAGCAGGACGTCGTCATAGCGGGCTCCGGTGGGACCGATGTTGTATAGGCGGACGCGGTTTAGCTCATACATCGCTGCATCAGGCTCCTGGCTCATCTGGTGCAGGGGCGGGGGACACTACGGTGTCGGCCGCATCGGCAGATTCGGTATCCGGGCTGCTGAACGCGGGCTTACTGTCCGGCCCCACCGTAACCCCGAGCGCGGCCAACTCGCCGAGCATCTGTTGCCCGGCCATTTCTCGCACCTGGATTTGATATCGGGCCGTGGTGGTGTAGGTGCCGCCGTTCTCGTTGCCTGCGCGCCGCAGCATGCCGTTGTCCGCTAGGTACTCGGCGACCCGCTTGATGATCGCGTGCCTGCTCTTGGAGTGGGCCCGGGCGTCCCCGGTGGGAGCCACTGGGTTGCGTCGCTGGTAATAGCGCCACAGCTGGACCAGATCCGGATGGTCGACCGGAACCCCGTCGTCCTCGTCGGCTTCTGCCGCGCGGCGCTCCAACTCCTTGGCAGCCTGCTCGACCATCTCGTCGACATGGCGGACCGTGACCCGGCCGACATGGGATTCATCGTCTAGATCTTCGGGCCGGTAGTAGGCGAGCGCGGCTATGGCCAGGTGGGCCAGAGCCGCGATCGGCCGGTCGGCGGGTTGCCGGATGTGGTCGGCGATGCTGACTGCGAACTGCGTTTCGGCCGTCGCCCCGAGCACGAGCCCGGCCCGAGGGCCGACCGCGATGACGGTCAGGTCAAAGCCTCGCGCAGCGGCATGTAGCAGCCGTGCGAACGCCGGATCGGTGCGGTAACGACTCACCAGCGCGGCATATTCGGCGTTGCGCCGGGGCGTCAGCCCGGGCTGGAATCCGAATGCGAGCAGCCTGCTCACTGCGGCTATATCCTCGAAGTCGCTCATACGGCCCCGTTCGGACGGTTCTTGATCGGTGGGGGAGTGGACGCCGGACCATGTACCACCAGCAGGTCGTTCCCGGCGAACACCTCGTCGTCCAGCTCACTGTCGTCAGCCAGTGCGGCCAGCATCGTGTGATGCTCGGGGTCGTAGCGTGGCGCACCGAACAGCCCCAGCACGTGCAGCGCCAGCAAGTGATCGAGCTCCTCTCGACCGGCCTTCGCGGCAATAAGCCGGCGCGCCGCCTTCAGGAGCTCGGATAGGCGGACGCCATCGGCATCGGCCGACGCCAGCAGCGATTCGACGGCTGCGTACTGCTCGTCAGAGAACGCCGAGACGTCTTCGGCATCGCCGAACTCTGGCTCAACGATCAAGCCGTCCTCACCATCTTGCTCCGCCGGCAGCGTCATCAAGCCGGTGATCAAATCGGGAAGGTAGACGATCGCAGGTCGGCGCGGCGGCACCGCCGCCGTAGTGAATCCCTCCAACAGGGGCAGGGCCAGCCGTATCGGCAGCTCCAAGAGCGGCTCCAGGAGTTGGTGCTCGAGGTCGACGTAGGACCGGCTTGGGGACGGCACGAAGGTTTGCCGTTCTTGTTCGGCGCGGAACCGTTCGCCGACTTCCTGCAGGTTCGCTTGCAGTGCCGCGTGCCTACGCAGACACTCATCGAGAATCGCGATCAGTTCGGCGGCTTGAGCCGGGGTGGCGTCCTCGGTGCTGTTATCCATCATTCGGACCAAGTTGTCCTTGATGGTGCTCTCGGCGTTGATGCGGTCCTCGATGTGCTCCAGCGCTTCCGTCTGCGTCCTCTGCACGTCACGGACCCAGTTCACCGAGCGGACGTCGCGGCGCATTCCCTCCAGGCGCGTACGGATGTACTCGGCGTACTGCACCGTGCGGCGCAACGCCATCTCTGCAGCGCGATAGGCGTCAGCCAGCCGCCCACGTCGAACTAGTAGTGCTTTGTTAGGTCGGTCGATGGCGGTTGCGGCGTGACGGTTTCAGTCTTTGATGGCAGGTGGGGCATGCGCCGGTCCAGGTCGCGAGTAGCAGTTGTAACTCGCGGATGACCTTGTAG